>CAVUOR010000009.1:0-214648 GCA_963743145.1 uncultured Actinomycetota bacterium
CTTGTCGCCACACCCCAAGCGCAAGCACCGGGGCGTGACGCAGCTGGGCTTCTCTGATCGCCTGCTCGACAACGTCGTCGTTGCCGGGTGAATCGTTCACCGCGACTACAATCAAGGAGCTGCCAGGCTTCGGCCGGCTCTGCTGTGTGCGAATGATCGCGACCGGGCAAGAGGCGGCTTCGGCGAGCTCTGCGACTGTGGAACCCAGTAATGCCCGCGCAAAACGCCCAATCCCGGTCGAACCGACGCAGACCATTTCGGCATCGCAGGATTCGGCGATAAGAGCTGTTGCGGGATCGCCTCGCAGCATCGCAGTCTCAACTTTGACAGGTTTCCCGTCGGCTGCCACCGCAGCGGCGGCTATCCGCAGCGCGGCCTCCGCATATTCAACTTCCATGCGCACATTGCCCACGGACACGAGCGGGGCTGGCTCGGCTTGTCGCGGGATCACTTCGACAAGGCGCAACGGAACCTCTCGACTGACCGCTTCATCGACTGCCCATTCCGCCGCCCGGATCGCAGCTTGAGAGCCGTCAATGCCGACGACGATAGGCAATTGCGGTGTTTTCGAATCGCGCATTGCCGTTCCCGGTCAACCCTTGAGTCGTAAAACTTCGGAAAGTGGTCGCCGCGGTGTGGGCGGTGGAGCTTTTTCGGTGACTGGTACCACGCCCACGCGGATGAGGACTTGCGGTACGGCGGCATGATCCATGAGCGACTGGATGAGTTCGCGAGTGACGGCGACCTCGGTGAGGTGCGTTACCGGACAGGTTGCCAGGCCGGCCATCGTGCATTCCAACAACGTCGCGGAAAGCGCTTCGCCGGAAGCCAACGCGTCGGTGCGAGCGTCGTCGTCGCTGGACAGCAGCAGGACCTTGGCGTGGTCTTCGGGAATTTCGAGGCGTCGTTCGGGCCGACGGCTGACCGGAAAAACTCGTCCGACACCGACGCGGTCACCCTCGGCTGCCGAGACGAGGACACTGTACGGGATGCCCTGCGATGCCTCGAATGGCGCAGTCCACCAATGCAGTTCGTTGTGGTAGGGAGTGTCGCAGGACCGTAACGACTCCGCGATTTGGGCTGCCTCCTCGAGGCGCGGATGCAAATCATCGGCGATGACCGCCAGATGTACGGCTTCCCGGTTGACGCTGCTGGCCACCACGGGCTCGAAGGACTGCCAGTCTGTTGGTGCGCTGAACGGCAGCCGGTCGGTGTGGCGCTCTGAAATGGCGCTGGCGCGCCTACGATCTCGGTCGGTCACAAATTCCAACGGGGTGAATTCGATCGATGCCAGATGATTCGGGCTGTTGGGATTGGGAAACCGGTCGATTTGCGACTGCCATCCGGCCGCGGCCATCGCTACCCGCAGATGGTCGAGCGCAGCGCCGCAACTGATGAGCGCTTCTCGCGCGGACTGGTCGGTGTCCATTACTCGACTTGGATCGAGGAATAACCGGAGTTGCCCACGGTTGAACACCCACTGCCAAGGTTGGCTGTTGTGTAGTGACGGCGCGCGGCACGCTGTCCGCACCACATCCTCGATGACTTCGGTTTCCACTACGGTGGTAGGCATCTGTCGACCTCCCGATCTTTACCTGCCTCCAGGGTTCTCCGAGACGGCTGGCGGCAGCAGGGCCATAGGTCCCCGATCCGGGCGCCATTGGGCTAGCCCGATGGCGCTGAGCGCAACCGCTCTCGGTTTGGTGAACTGCCCAGCGACCGACCCGCTGGAGATCCTCGAAATACGCGACGCAGTACAGAGCGAGGGTTTTCGGGGTCCACAACTTCGTGCTCGGTCATTGTCAGCCGGCCGGGTGCCGCTCGTCCGCATTAGGACCGGACGATCAGCACCGAGCACTCGGCGTGTCCGAGGATGGGGTGGCGCTGGGGCCCAATGAGACGCGCGACTTCGTCAGCATCGGTGCTGCCGATTACTGCGAGCTGTATCGTTCTGTCCATAACCGCAAGGAAGTCTGCAATGTCGGTTCTAGTGGCCCCAGCATAGATGTTTACGCCAGGGTGGCGGCGACCCCAGTATTGCACCCGTCGGTCCAGCTCGTTGCTGGGCATGTCACCGTCGTCTTCTCGCAACACTCCGATAGCAAGAACCGGTGCGTGGCGCAGCCGAGCCTCTACCATCGCCTGCTCGACAACATCGTCGTTGCCGGGTGAATCGTTGACTGCGACCACGATCAAGGCGCTGGCGGGCTTCGGCCGGCTCTGCTGAGTGCGGATGATCGCGACCGGGCAATGGGCGCCCTCGGCGAGCTCTGCGGCCGTGGAACCCAGTAGCGCCCGCGAAAAGCGTCCGATCCCCACCGAACCGACGCAGATCATCGCAGCGTCGCGGGATTCCGCGATAAGGATTTGCGCAGGATCACCCTGGCGAATTGCAGTTTCCACTTTGACTGGTTTCCCGGTGGCTTCCACCGCAGCGCTGGCTATCCTCAGCGCGGTCTCCGCATATTCAACTTCCATGCGCACATTGCCCACAGAGGCGAACGGGGCCGGCTCGACTTGCTCGGAGATCACCTCGACAATGCGCAGCGGCACCTGGCGGCTGACCGCTTCATCGACCGCCCATTCCGCCGCCTGGATCGCGGCTTGAAAGCCATCGATTCCGACGACGATAGGCGGTTGCGGTGCGTTCGAATCACGCATTGTCGTTACCGTCAACCTTCCAGTCGTAAAACTTCGGAGACCGGGCGCCGCGGTGTGGGTGGCGGCGCTTTTTCGGTGACCGGCACGATGCCCACACGGACCAGGACTTGGGGAACGGCGTCACGGTCCATGAGCGACTGGATGAGTTCGCGGGCGACACGGACCTCGGTCAGGTGCGTTACCGGGCAGGTGGCGAGGCCGGCCATCGTGCATTCCAGCAAGACCGCTGAGAGTGTTTCGCCGGAAGCCAACGCGTCGGCGCGACTCTCGTCGTCGGTGGACAGCAGCAAGATTTTGGCGTGGTCTTCGGGGATCTCGACGCGTCGGTCGGGCTGATGAGTGAGAGGAAATACGCGGTCGATCCCGACCCGATCACCCTCGCTTGCCGAAACCAACGAACTGTACGGGATGCCCTCTGATGCCTCGAATGGTGCCGTCCACCAGTGCAGTTCGTCGTGGTAGGTCGGGTTGTAAAATCGCAACGAGTCGGCAATCTGCGCTGCCTCCACGAGTCGCGGACGCAAATCGTCGGGGAGGATGTCCACGTGCACGCCTGCTCGGTCGACCGTGCTGCCGATCGCTGGTTCGAGGGACTGCCATTCTGTTGGTGGGCTGAAGGGCAGCCGGTCGGTGCGACGCATCCAGATGGCGCTGGCGCGGCGTCGATCTCGGTCCGTCACACAATCCATCGGGGAGAATTTGATCGACGCCAGGTGATTCGAGCTTTTGGGGTCAGGAAACCGGTCGACTTTCGCCTGCCACCCGGCCGCGGCCGTCGCTACCCGCAGATGGTCGAGGGTTGCGCCGCAACTGATGAGCGCTTCTCGCGCGGACTGGTCGGTGTTCGTTACTCGACTTGGATCGAGGAATAACCGGAGTTGCCCACCGCTGAACACCCACTGCCAGGGTTGGCTGTTGTGCAGTGATGGGGCGCGACACGCGGACGACACCGCATCCTTGATGACTTCGGTTTCCACTACGGTGGTAGGCATCTGTCGACCTCCCGATCTTTACCTGCGTCCAGAGTTCTCCGAGACGCCTGGCAGCGGCAGGGCCATTGGTCCTCGATCCGGGCGCCATCGGGCCACGCCCCGCCGATCCAAGTTCAGGCGGTCACCTCGGCCTCGCGGGCCCGGTAGTGGTCATTGACCGCGCCTCGGCTACCGCCGCCATTCTGCCCTGGGCTACCAACCCTGCCCACTACGCTGGCACCTGTACCCACCGATGAACGGCTGTCACATGCAGTGGACAACCCAGCAAGGAGGGAGAATTCGATGATCGAAGTACTGCCAGACATGCCGCGGGGAGTGACCGGCATCCGCGTGTCGGGCCGGCTGCGTGGTGAGGACCTGCGGGAGTTCAAGCCGGCCATGGAGGAACTGCTGAAAAACGCTGAAATCAGGATCGTGGAGATCATCGCGTCCGATTACGAGGGCTTCGGGGCCGGCGGGTTGATCGAAGACCTAAAGCTGGGGTTCGGCGCTGTCTTCCAGCATCATTCGGCCTTTCAGCGAATCGCCATAGTCTCCGACAAGGAGTGGGTCGCCCACACGCTGCATGCGCTGGCGTGGATGATCCCCGGGGAACTCGCCATTTTCGGCCTCGGCGACCTCGAGCGTGCCAAGCAATGGGCCGCCGGCTAAGCGGCAGCCTCAATTCAGCCGAAAACTACGGCGGCCTGCTGACCAACGCATAGCGAGATCACTTCGACGAGCTCTGTCGCCGGCGATTGCGGCATTCGCCAACGGGGCGCCGCACCACCGGAACTGCCGGGACTCCCGCTTACGGGTGATGCGGTGACGAACGGCCCGGACGGATGGGACTTCGGTCCCTGTGGCAGGTCGGCAGTCAAATGATCGGATAGTCATACGAGATCAAACGATCTCCAACATGACAGTACGGTCGTCATCTCGCCGATGATGGCCTCAATACTGGAGGCACTGCAATGAGTTCTTCACAACAATCTCAGAACAGGACGCGCATGTTCGCCCGCGTAGTCGGGCCTTACCTGGTCATTATCGCCGCTACGGCTGCACTGCGGCCCATGGATATGCGGACACTGCTCTCGCAATTCGAAGCGAATCCGTTGTGGGCCTGGGTTGTTGGCGCATTTATCCTGCTGCTCGGACTCTTAGCCATCGCCCTTCACCCGTACTGGCGGGGCGCAGCGGCGATCATCGTGTCGGTCGTAGGCTGGCTCGTGGCGCTCAAGGGGCTGTTTCTTGTCGCCTTCCCCCTCACCTACTTTTCGATGGCCAATTCGGCAATTGACGCGGTGGGCTGGTGGCGAGGGGCCGCCGTCGTTTACGCTCTGATCGGGCTGTATCTAGCATATGTCGGTTGGATGCCTGCACGGATCCGTCCGGAGTCACAAGCGGTGAGCTCAACCCGGGACCTCCCGCGTGCCGCCTGACTGGCGGCTGAGACCTCTTCGAGGACTTGTCATCTGAGCAGCCATATGAAAGTCACGAAAGGCGACGACCCCTGGTTGGGGCCGTCGCCTTCGGCATTGTTGGTCACCGCATCGGCACGTGGGTATTTGAGGTCGATCCGAGCTAGTCAGCGAGCTGTCGGACCTCGGCGCAGTGTGCAGTCAAGAAGCGCACCTGCGTCCGCTGGCACAAATGAAGCGTCTCGGACAGAGCTATGAGGGACGCGCGACGATTACCGGCATCCGGGCCGAGTGGGCGACCGCCGCACTGACGGACCCGAGCAGCATCCCAGCGAATCCGCCCCGGCCATGGCTACCGACAATCACCAGCTGCGCTAGTTCGGACTGCCTGACGAGGTGATACGTCGGATGATCACACTCGACCACGCGCTGCACTATTACATCGGGGTAGCGCTCTTGCCAACCCGCGAGGCGCTCGGCGAGGATCTCCTCTGCGGCCGGTTTCATTGCCGGCCAATCGATCGCGGGAAAATCGTTGACCTCAACGTCGCTCCATACGTGCATCGCGATGAGCTCGACCCCTCTCCGCGATGCCTCCTCGAAGGCGACCGCGGTCGCCAGCTCCGACACAGGCGAACCGTCAATGCCTACCAGTACCGGTGCCTGAGCGGGATGGGGCATTAGCGGGTCCTCGTCATGGATAACCGCGACCGGGCAGTGCGAGTAGCGGATCAGGCTGGAGCTCACTGAACCCAACAAGCTACGGGCCAAGGGTCCTCGCCCCCGGGAGCCGACGACCACCATCTGGGCATCCTTGGACAGGTCGACCAGGGTCGGAACGACGGGCGAGAACAGCATCTCGGTTTCGACTTGAGCCGGAGCACCGTCGGGGGTGCTCTCCCGTGCTATTTCGACGGCGTCGTCGAGGAACTTTTGCCCCTGTTCTACTTGCCACCGCGCGAAGGCCGTCGGCGCCGGCAAATGCGGCAGGGTTTTCCCGATGGGTGGGACGGCATGCACGATTGTGAGCCGGACATTGCGCATCGCAGCGTCCCGCGCTGCCCAATCGACGGCATACTTGGAGGCAGGCGATCCGTCGACGCCGACCAAGACATCCGAATGGCTTATCGAAGTGGACATTTGCATCTCCTCACAGGATCGACGCGCCCCCAGCCGCCGCCCTCAAAAAAGCTAATTATTGCGAACGGTTGGTGCGCCCGCCGTCGTCGTCGACAAGGCACCGAATCTCTCGCTCCCACTGGGCGTCCCGCATGCGATTCACGTGGGCGCGCACAACGGCCGTCACTTGTGCGGCGGCTAGGGCCACGATCAACCACCCCACGACTGCCACAGTCAATGCATCTCCGGCTGCGCGCTCTACCGGAGTCGGTCGATCGACTCGGTTGCCAGAAGCATCGACCCAAATCTGCAGTGGCTCGCCGGCTTTGAGGGCATAATCCCAACCGAGTACATCGGCGTGATTGATGCCGTTCAGCTGCCATCGTGCATACACCGTGGATGCCGTTGTTTCAGAGTGAGTTGCTGGTCTGCTGTCCTCAATGGCCGTAGCCACAACGGCATGTCGCGTCTGCGCTTGTTGAAGAAAGGTTTGTGCCTCGGCGTCGTGAATTATCGTCCCCAGTATCCCCGCGCAAGCGGCGGCGATGACAACCAGTAATACGGCCAGCGTGACGACTGCTGTTTCGATACGATCGCTGGCCCGGATAAGCGGATTGCAGCTGAAAAGCCGAAGGACCGGCCATGTTGCTGGCCGGATCACGAAACTGTCCATGGCAACCTCACTCCGGGTTATTGCGACGTTGCATCCAGCCTCACAATTCAGCAGTTCCACTCGTAGGGTCCAACGTCTACTGGTGAAAGGCCCTACGGCTCCTGTGTTGTGGCCGGCCTCTGTATAGCGTCATGCATGTCGATGTCGATGTCGATGTCGGTGTCGGATCAGGAGCAGGCAATGAACAGTGCAGAGTCGCCCGGACCGGTTGTGGTTGGAGTCGACGGCTCGGACGCAGCCATCGGCGCCGCCGAATGGGCAGTCAAGGAAGCGATCCATCAAGATGTCCCGCTTCGGCTCGTTCATGTCATCCAGATCGCAGATGGGCCGACGAGCTCAGCTGATGCTTGGTCGGCCGAGGAAGACTATGCCGAGAGCTCTTTGCGCGCGGCTCGTTTGGCGGTGGAGGCTTCTGGCCTGCCGGTGAAAATCGACACAGCGGTGCTCTACGGAGACGTCGATTCTGCCCTGATCGACGAGTCGAACAGCTCGACCCTCATCTGCGTCGGGTCTACTGGGATCGGTCGAGTAGCCAGCATGTTGTTCGGGTCGACCGCGGCAATACTTGCCGAGAATGCGCAATGCCCAGTGGCGATCATTCGACGCACTGAAGACGGGCCGCTTCCGGAGGCCGGTTTCATCGCGGTGGTCATCGACGAACAACCCGGCAACGACGAGGTCATGCAATGGGCGATGGAGGAAGCCCGAGCCCGGCGGGCTCCCGTGCTCGCGCTGGGCGTGTGGCGGTGGGCGCTGTTCCAAATCGGCGATGAACAGTTCTACCGGCGCCTTGACCACTGGTTGCGGGAGTATCCCGACGTAGAGGTTGAAGTCGCCCGCACGCGCATGAGTGCGGCTCGATATTTGGAAGGCCGCATCGGCGGAGTTCAATTGGTGGTTATCGGCGCCGAGGACGCCAAGCGGCTACCGCAGCTGGTAGGCCCGCATAGGCTACCGATCTTTACTCACGCCGAGTGCTCCGTGCTGATCGTGCGGAGTAAATGCAAATGACGGTGAGTCCCTCGCGCGGCCGCGCCCAAACCGGCATATTCTGCGAGTCTCATATCTGCATTAGCTGTTCGCCAGACCAGCCAGCGGCATGCGGTCGGCGTTGACTGCCAGCCCAGCGAGCCATGCCCGACGGCCCGGCGACGACTCGACTCGAGGCGAAGGCTGTGCCCGTTCGAGCAGCCGTTCGAAAGCGGGTGGATCCATCAGTGCGGCTCGAGGGGGCCGGCGGCTTTAGCCGTCGGGGGAATCGGGCCTGGTGAGCAGCGTGTGATCGTTCGTTTTGTCGGTGTTGTTTCGTAAGGTGCGTTGTATGTCTGAGCGTCGGTTGCGCCGCTCCCCGGGTGGGTTGTGCTCGTTGGGGCTGCATTGGGTGTGGTGTCCGAAATACCGGCGCCGGGTTCTGGGCGGGCGCGTGGCGGCGCGCTGCGGTGAGCTGGTGGAGCAGATCGCCGCCAAGCACGGCTGGGAGATCGTGGGTAAGGAAGTCATGCCCGACCACGTGCACCTGTTCGTCCGTGTCGGATCTACCGACGCGCCAGCGGCGGTAGTACGGGCTTTCAGGGGCCGCACCGCGCGGGTGTTGCGGGCTGAGTTTCTGTACTTACGTCGGTTCGCGAAGGTGTTGTGGGCGCCGTGGTATTTCGCCGCGTCGGTCGGATATGTGTCGGAGTCGACGGTGCGCCGGTGCATCGAGCATCAGTGGGATGCGGTGGCCTGATGCGCCGCGCGTATGTGTTCCGTCTACGTCCCACGGCGCGCCAGCATGTGGCGTTGGCGGCGTGTGTGGATGGGCACCGCGAGTTGTATAACGCTGCTCTGCAGGAACGTCGGGACGCGTGGGCGCGCAGCAAGACTCGGATCAACTACGGCGGCCAGTCGGGGCAGCTGACCGAGATCCGTAGTCTGCGACCGGATCAGGCGCGGTGGTCGTTTTCTTCCCAGCAGGCCACGTTACGGCGGTTGAACAAGGCGTTCGCCGGGTTCTTCGGCCGCGTCAAGGCTGGGCGGACACCGGGGTGTCCGCGGTTCAAAGGCAGGGCCCGTTTCGACAGCGTGGAGTGGCCTAAAGACGGTGACGGTGCCCGCTGGCTGCCCGATCAGCGGCGGGTGTATCTGCAAGGCATCGGCCAGGTGAAGGTGCATGTGCATCGCCAGGTCGAGGGCAGGGTCAAAACGATCCAGGTCAAACGGCAGGGCCGGCGCTGGATGCTGGTGTTGTCTTGTGATGATGTGCCGACTAAGCCGTTGCCGGCGACCGGTGGCCAGGTCGGTATCGACGTCGGGGTGCTCACCTATGCGACGCTCTCTGATGGTACCGCGGTCGCCAATCCGCGATGGGCAGGTCAGGAGGCTGGCCGGTTGGCGGCGGCGCAGCAGCGACTACAGCGCGCTAAACGCGGCTCCAAGAATCGGGTCGCTCGGCGGGAGACGGTGGCGGCGCGGCATCGTCAGATCGCCAACCGGCGCAAGGACTTTCACCACAAACAGGCCCGCGAACTCGCAGCCCGTTACGACCTGCTGGTGGTCGAGGATCTCACGATCGCGAATATGCTGCGCCGAGCGAAGCCCAAGCCCGACCCGGACAACCCGGGACAGTTCCTCCCGAATGGCGCCCGGGCGAAGTCCGGGCTCAATCGATCAATCAGTGACGCTGGCTGGGGTCAGTTCGTCTCGATACTGCGCGCCAAAGCGGAAGACGCTGGGCGCACCTGGATCGAGGTCAACCCCCGGCACACCTCCAACAGGTGTGAGTGCTGCGGTCACGCAGCACCCGAGAATCGCTTCAGCCGAGCGGAATTCGTCTGCCAACGCTGCGGTCACAGCGCACCGGCAGATGAACACGCCGCACGCAACATACTTAGGGCTGGACTGGCCCTCCACGCCGCAACCGCGGCGTAAAAGAAGCCGACGGCTTTAGCTGTCAGAGAAGTCACTGCTGTTTCAACGGTCCCGATACCCGACCGGACTGATGGCCCTAACGGCTTGCCTCGCTCCGAGCTGTGTGGTGAATCGGCTGCGGCTCAACGGGCTAGGTGCCGCTGATGATCCAATGCCGACCACACCGCATCCTTGACGACTTCGGCGTCTACCAAAGTGGTAGTCATATCCCACCTCCCGATCTTTACTTGCCTTTCAGGCTTGTCCGACGGCATCTGCAGCGCCAGGCCGCTGTCGTGGTCAACAAGCGGCGAATATCTCTGTCCCACTGAGTATCCCACATATGGGTCGCTACCCGAGAGTTTGCCGATCGACTCGATTTCGGCGTCTCGATGAATGGGCATTTCAGTGTGGCTTGATATTTGGAGGACGGCATCGGCAGAGTTCGACGGGTGGTGATCTGTTGCCGCAGATGGTAGGCCCGCAACGTCTACCATCTTCGCCCCTGCCGACTGCTTGGTCCTCTTGGCGCCGGGTGAACACCGATGACCTAGAGGTCCCTGCCCGCCGGGTACCCTGCACACGTGCTGCTGACCTCGCTGGATCCCGCCGCGGTGACCGGTGGTCGCGATCTCGGCGACGCCGTCCGCTTCGGCGACGCCACGCTCAGCCGCAGCGACGTGGTCGGTGCGGCCACATCGGTGGCCGAACGCGTTGGCGGTGCGGAGCGGATCGCGGTACTGGCCAGGCCGACCGCCGCGACCGCGTTGGCCATTGCCGGATGTCTGATCGCCGGTGTGCCAGTGGTGCCCGTGCCCGCCGACGTCGGGCAGGCCGAGCGGCGCCACATTCTGACCGACTCCGGGGCGCAGGCTTGGCTGGGGCCGGTGCCGGACGAGCCCGAAGGCTTGCCGCACATCCCGGTGCGGCAGCAGGCTCGCTCGTGGCACCGGCATCCCGAGCCGTCCCCACAAGACACCGCGCTGATCATCTACACCTCGGGCACCACCGGCCCGCCCAAAGGGGTGCAGCTAAGCGGTCAGGCGATCGCCGCCGACTTGGACGCACTGGCCCAGGCCTGGCAGTGGACACCCGAGGACACCTTGGTGCACGGGTTGCCGCTCTTTCATGTGCACGGTCTGGTGTTGGGTCTGCTCGGATCACTACGAGTCGGAAACCGCTTCGTGCACACCGGAAAACCGACGCCAGAAGCCTACGCAGCAGCACAGGGCACGCTGTACTTTGGTGTGCCGACGGTGTGGTCGCGGGTGGTGGGCGACGCGGCAGCCGCCGAGGCGCTACGGCCGGCGCGGTTGCTGGTGTCCGGGAGCGCCCCGCTGCCGGTGCCGGTGTTCGACCAATTGGTCCGCCTTACCGGGCACGCGCCGGTCGAGCGGTATGGCGCCACTGAGTCACTGATCACGCTGTCCACTCGCGCCGACGGCGAGCGCCGGCCCGGCTGGGTTGGCCTGCCGGTAGCCGGCATCCAGACCCGATTGGTCGACGACGACGGTGGCCCGGTACCGCATGACGCGGAAACGATTGGGCGGCTACAAGTTCGCGGTCCCACGCTATTCAACGGATATCTGAATCGGCCGGATGCTACCGCCGACGCGTTCGACACCGATGGCTGGTATCGCACCGGCGATGCCGCCGTCGTCGACAGCGACGGTATGCATCGCATTGTGGGCCGCGAGTCGGTCGACCTGATCAAGTCCGGTGGATACCGTGTCGGCGCCGGCGAAATCGAGACGGCGCTGCTCGGGCATCCGGGAGTGGCAGAGGCGGCAGTCGTCGGGCTGCCCGACGAAGACTTGGGCCAGCGCATCGTGGCGTTCGTTGTTGGTGACGCCGAGCCGAAAGAGCTAATCGACTATGTGGCCCAACAGCTTTCGGTGCACAAGCGCCCGCGCGAGGTGAGGATCGTGGATGCGCTACCGCGCAATGCGATGGGCAAGGTGCTCAAGAAGGAACTGCTGGCCTAGGGCTGACCACCGAAAGCGGCGTCAACCAGCGAGGCGTTGCACCTGCCCGAGACCGTGATTATCGTGTCCAGATGCACGGGGGACGACCACCATGGCTGAGCTGAATCGCCCAACCGACTCCACCGCGACGACTGCAGCCCACCCTGGCGTCGCACCGATGAAACGGGTCGCAGTCGCATGTTTCGTCGGCTCGGCAATCGAGTGGTACGACTTTGTGATTTACGGGACTGCGGCAGCGCTGGTGTTTCCCACCGTGTTCTTCCCGCACCTGAGTGCCGCGACGGCCACGATCGCCTCGATGGGGACATTTGGCGCAGCGTTTCTGTCCCGGCCGCTCGGCGCGGCCGTCTTTGGGTACCTGGGGGACCGGCTGGGCCGTAAAAAGACCCTCGTCATCAGCCTGCTGATCATGGCCGTGTCAACTGTGACCGTGGGCTTGGTTCCCAGCACGGCGGCGATTGGTGAAGCTGCCCCACTGATCTTGATTGTGCTGCGGCTGCTGCAAGGGTTTGCCGCCGGGGGCCAATGGGCGGGATCGACGCTGTTGAGCGCCGAATACGCACCGGCTAACAAACGCGGTCTATACGGCCTTTTCACCCAGGTCGGTGGTGGCAGCTCGCTGACCCTGGCCAGCTTGACCTTTCTCGCGGTGAACGAGACCATGGGCGAAAGCAGCCCCGCGTTCATCCAGTGGGGCTGGCGCCTACCGTTCCTGGTCAGCGCGGCGCTGATTGTCATCGCCTTATACGTTCGCCTCAACATCGACGAAACGCCGGTGTTCGCCGCGGAAAAAGTCCGCAACTTCGTACCCGAAGCGCCATTCAAGGAGGTACTGCACCTCCTCCAGCGTCGTGAGCTGGCCCTGGCCACCGGCAGCATCCTCGTCGCTTCTGCCTTCTTCTACATGGCCAGCACCTATTTCGCCACCTACGCCCGCACCCACCTGGGGTACTCCAACAGCCTGATCTTGGACGTCAGCGTGCTGGGCGGGCTAGCGAACGTCGGGTTTATTGCGCTCGGGGCCGTTCTGAGCGATCGACTCGGGCGCCGCCGCATGCTGCTGGTGGGATGGTTGGCGTGTCTACCCTGGTCGTTTGTGGCGATCCCACTGATGGATACCGGCAAACCCATTTGGTACGCGGTGGCCGTCGTCGGCATGTTTGCCGCCGCCGCGTTCGGCTGGGGACCTGCCGCAGCGTTCATCCCCGAGCTGTTCGCTACCCGCTACCGCTACACCGGGGCAGCGCTGACGGTGAACCTCGCCGGCATCGCCGGCGGAGCTGTGCCGACGCTGCTGGCAGGCATGCTATTGGCAACCTGGGGCAGTTGGGCCGTCGGTCTCATGCTGGCCGTCCTCGCGTTGGTCAGCCTGGTCTGCACCTATCTGCTTCCCGAAACCCTCGGAACAGAGTTTGCGTCGCAACCGACTGCACGTGCTGATGTCGCAGTCGCGTCGCCTGAGCTGGAGTTGCCAGGCGGCGGCTGATCGTCCAGTCGCGTCGCCGGGCACCGACTTCCAGCGGAGCAACATGTCGCAGGAGTTGATTGACTATGTCGCCCAACAACTTTCGGTGCACAAGCGGCCCGGCGAGGTCAGGCTCGTGGACGCGCTGCCGCGCAACGCGGTGGGCAGCTGCTCAAGAAGGAACTAGTAACCCGGGGCTGAGGCGCGACATCGCCGCCAGAAGCGCGCCGGGCGGCCAATGTTCGCCTACCGTGGCAACCATGCACCGAGGCAGCCGACCTATCGCGGGCGGCCGTACGTGAGGGGATTCAACTAATCGGCTCCGCTGCGACGATTGCCGCCGTCACACCGATGCGAAGGGTTGCCGCCGCGTGTCTGGTCGGCTCGGCGATCGAATTCTACGACTTCCTGATCTACGGCACTGCCGCAGCGCTGGTTTTTCCCACCGTGTTCTTTCCGCATCTCAGTCCGACATTGGCCACGATCGCCTCGATGGGCACATTCGCCAGTGCCTTTGTGTCCCGGCCGATCGGCGCTGCCACGTTCGGCCACTTCGGGGATCGGCTGGGCCGCAAAAAGACCCTGATCGCCACGCTGCTGGTGATGGCCGTCGCCACCGTGACCGTCGGCGCGGTTCCTAGCACCGCGGCCATTGGTACCGCAGCCCCACTGATCCTGGTTGCGCTGCGGCTGCTGCAGGGGTTTGCTGTCGGCGGCGAATGGGCAGGGTCGGCGTTGCTGGGCGCCGAGCACGCGCCCGATGGCAGGCGCGGCCGGTATGGCATGTTCACCCTGCTCGGCGGTGGCACCGCGGCGGTGTTGTCCAGCCTGACGTTTTTGGGCGTGAACTTCAGCATCGGTGAAGATAGCCCTGCCTTTATGCAGTGGGGATGGCGCATACCGTTCCTGATCAGTGCCGCCCTGATCGGTATCGCCCTCTATGTGCGCCTCAGGGTCGACGAGACTCCGGTGTTCGCCGAGGAAAAAGCCCGGAACCTGGTTCCCACAGCGCCGATCGCCGAGTTGCTGCGCTTGCAGCGCCGGGAAATCCTGTTGGCCGCGGGCAGCATCCTGGGCGGCTTCGGCTTCGCCTACATGGGAAACACCTACCTGACCGTGTACGCCCATTTTCATCTGGGCTACACCCGCGGCTTCATCTGGGCCGTCGGGGCGCTGGGCGGGCTGGCAAGCATCGCGTTCGTCGCGCTATCGGCCAGTCTGTGCGATCGAGTCGGGCGTCGCCGCATGATGTTGCTGGGCTGGGCGGGATGTGTGCCGTGGGCCTTGCTGGTAATTCCACTGATGGACACCGGTAAGCCGGCTTTGTATGCGGTCGCCATCGTTGGCATGTCCGCGATCGCCGCGATCGGCTCCGGACCTACCGGCGCTTTCATTCCCGAGTTGTTCGCCACCCGTTACCGCTACAGCGGATCGGCATTGGCGGTGAATACCGCCGGCGTCTTCGGCGGCGCATTGCCGCCGCTGATTGCCGGAACACTTCAGGCAACCTATGGCAGCTGGGCGGTCGGTCCCATGCTGGCCATCCTCGCCCTGGCCAGCCTGGTGTGCACCTATCTGCTTCCCGAAACCATCGGAACAGCCCTGCAATCCACTCACGGTGAGGCATAGGCGTCAGCCAGCGGCTGATCTCTCCGCATCGGTTGTTCGCGGGGTTCCGCTCCACCCCGATTAACTGATCGGCGCCAAAAATTGCTGCGCACGTTAAATCCGGGTTACCGGACTATTTCCGGCGGATTTTGGGAAATCGCTTTTCTGGGTCCGTCAATGGGCCTTATCGCACAACACAATCACCGCCGTCGAACTCTCAGTGGTCGGCCTGTATTCGTCAGGAGAAATCTATGTCTTTCGTGACTACGCAGCCTGAAGCGTTGACGGCTGCGGCGAGCGCACTACAAACCCTCGGCACGTCGATGACCGGCCAGAATGCGGCCGCAGCGGCGCCCACCACAGGCGTCGTTCCTGCAGCCGCCGACCCGGTATCGGCACTACAGGCCGCACAATTCAGCGCCTACGGCACCTGGTACCAGCAGGTCAGCGCCCAAGCCACGGCGATTCACCAGATGCTGGTGAACACCCTGGGCACCAGTGCCGGTTCCTATGGGGCAACCGAAGCGGCCAACCAGACCGCGACTGGTTCAACGTCGTTGTCGGGCCTGCTGGGTGGGCTGACCGGGTCTGGGACGTCGTCGTCGGCACTGTCCGGGGCGGCGGCGCCCGCGCAGTCGTCCTCGACAGGGGCGGCCATCGGCACCCCGTTCAATTGGTTCCAAAACGTCGGCGCGGCCGCGTCCGACTTCATCGCGCTGGGCCAGGGCCAATTCCTTCCCGGCGCGGTGGACTGGGAGCCTGAATGGCCCGCCGCAGCGGGCGCCCCATTCATGCCGACCGGCCCAATGCCGGCGGCCCCTGCGGTTCCCGTTGGGTCGCCGGTCATGGCGGGCGTGGGTCAGGCGTCCTCGCTTGGCGGGTTGTCGGTGCCAGCTAGCTGGGCCGCGGCGGGCGTACCTGCGGCCAACTCCGCCGCCGCGACATTGGCGGGCGCGGGCTGGACCACTGCCGCGCCACATACTCCGCCGGTGACGACGATGCCGGCCGGCGTGCCGTCGGTGGCCTCGGCCGGACGCGCAGGTTACGGCTTCGGCACGCCGCGCTACGGCGTCAAGCCCACCGTCATGCCCAAGCCGGCCGTCGTTTAGCACGCCGTTACCACCGAAGCTCGTTAGCGAGAAAAGGATCAAAAGAAATGACTTTCGATTTCGGAGCATTACCTCCAGAGATCAATTCGACACGCATGTACTCCGGCGCAGGGGCCGGGCCAATGATGGCCGCCGCGGCGGCGTGGAACAACCTGGCGGCCGAATTGAATACCACTGCCGCCGCCTCCCAGTCGGTGATCTCAACGCTCACTGATGACGAGTGGCGGGGTCGGTCCGCGGCAGCGATGGCCACCGCGGCCACGCCCTATGTGGCGTGGATGCGCACCACGGCCGCAGCCGCTCAACACGCGGCCAACCAGGCCATGGCGTCCGCCGCCGCCTACGAGGCCGCGTTCGCCATGACGGTGCCCCCGCCGGTTGTCGTGGCTAACCGGGTTCAGCTGGCGGCCCTGGTCGCCACGAATATCCTGGGGCAGAACACGCCGGCGATCGCGGCTACCGAGGCTCATTACGGCGAGATGTGGGCCCAGGACGCCGCCGCGATGTACGGCTATGCCGGCTCGTCGGCTAGCGCCGGCACGTTGTCCCCGTTCAGCGATCCGGCGTCGACCACCAATCCTGACGGACTCGGCGGGCAAGCTGCCGCGGTCGCCCAGGCCGCCGGCACGTCGGCCGGACTGCCACAACTGGTGTCCAGCCTGCCCGCCGCGACGCAATCTCTTTCAGCTCCGATTTCAGCGGCAGCGGCACCCGCTCAGTCCTTGGACGATTTCTTCAGCAACAGTCTGGTGCAAAACATCCCGAACGGGATTTTTGATATGGCGGCCTGGAACGCCTTCAACGGGATCGTGACCGGGGTTTTGTATGGGCATACTGCCGATGCGGGTCTTCTCAGTCATAACCTTCCCCTTGCTTTCGGCGGTCTCGGTATCGCGGGCTGGCAACCTGGCTCCTCGGTGAGTGCTACGAGCGTGGGCGGAGCGCCGGTGTTGGCCGGAATGGGCGAAGCGTCCTCGGTCGGCAAGTTAACGGTGCCGGCGGCATGGTCCGCGGCCACGCCCGCCGAGCCCGCTGCTGCCGCACCGTTGGCGGGCTCGGGGTGGACCGCCCCGGCCGAAGAAGGCGGCGGCATGAGCACGGTGGCGGCCGGCATGCCGGCCTATGCCTCGGCCGGTCGCGGAGGTTACGGCATAGGCCCTCGGTATGGCGTCAAGCCAACCGTGATGCCCACGAAAGTGCTCGTCTGAGGCGGCTAATTGGCGTGCAGATCCTCGTTGAGCGCGATGCCGCGACCGTCGCGGGATACCACCTCGACCGTGCCGGTCACCGAGTTGCGGCGGAACAGCATATTGCTGCCACCGGAGAGCTCTCGGGCCTTGACCGAATTTCCGTCGGGCATCGCGACTTTGGTGCCCGCGGTGACATACAGGCCGGCTTCGACGACGCAGTCGTCGCCCAGTGGTATTCCCAGCCCGGAGTTGGCGCCGAGCAGGCAGTGCTTGCCGATTGAGATTACCTCGGTGCCACCGCCGGACAGCGTGCCCATGATCGACGCGCCGCCGCCGATGTCCGAGCCGTCGCCGACCACCACGCCGGCCGAGATGCGGCCCTCCACCATCGATGCGCCCAGTGTGCCCGCGTTGTAGTTGACGAAGCCCTCGTGCATCACCGTCGTGCCCGACGCGAGGTGCGCGCCCAGCCGCACCCGATCGGCGTCGGCGATACGAACCCCGGGCGGCACGACGTAGTCGACCATGCGGGGAAACTTGTCCACCCCGTATACCGCGACCGGGCCGCGGCGGCGCAGCCGCGCCCGAACCGTCTCGAATCCGTCGACCGCACACGGCCCGTGACTGGTCCACACCACATTGGTCAACACGCCGAAGAAGCCGTCGGCGTTGAGCCCGTGCGGGGCGACGAGTCGATGTGAGAGCAAATGCAATCGCAGGTAGGCGTCGTAGGCGTCGGCGGCCTTGTCGTCCAGCGAGCCGATCACGGTGCGCACCACGACGGTGTCGGTGCCACGGTCGTCGTCGCGTCCGGCCAGCGCCGCCAATTCGTCGGGAACCTCCGCCACCGACAGCCGTACCGTGCCGCTCTCGCCCGATTCGATCAGTTCTGGTGCGGGAAACCAGGTGTCGAGGACTGACCCGTTGGCGGCAATCGTCGCCAGCCCAATACCTGAAGCTGCAGTCACGTGCCCCACGCTACCCACCCACTACGCTGGGATCGTGCTGGACCTACGCGGCGATCCGATCGAGCTGACGGCAGCGTTGGTCGACATCCCCAGCGAGTCGCGGCACGAAGAACGCATCGCCGACGAGGTGGAAGCCGCGCTGCGGGCGCAGACTCCCCAGGCTTTGGGCTTTGAGATCATCCGCAACGGCAACGCCGTGCTGGCCCGCACGGCCCTCGGCCGCCCGACGCGGGTGCTGCTGGCCGGGCATCTCGACACCGTCCCGGTAGCCGACAACCTGCCCAGTCGCCGAGACGGCGATTCGCTGCACGGCTGCGGCACGACCGACATGAAGTCGGGTGACGCGGTCTTTCTGCATCTGGCCGCGACGGTCACCAGACCCGCGCACGACCTGACGTTGGTGTTTTACGACTGCGAGGAAATCGAGTCAGCGGCAAACGGTTTGGGCCGCATTGAACGTGAGTTACCCGACTGGCTGTCGGCCGATGTGGCGATCCTGGGTGAGCCGACCGGCGGCTACATTGAGGCGGGCTGTCAGGGCACGCTGCGGGTCGTCATCCACGCAACCGGAACTCGGGCGCATTCGGCCCGATCGTGGTTGGGCGACAACGCCATTCACAAGCTGGGTGCCGTGCTCGACCGGCTGGCGGTCTATCAGGCCCGCAGTGTGGAGATCGACGGCTGCACCTACCGCGAAGGGTTGTCGGCGGTCCGCATCGACGGCGGCGTGGCCGGCAACGTCGTCCCGGACGCGGCGTCGGTGACGGTGAACTTCCGCTTCGCGCCGGACCGTTCGCCGGACGCCGCGCTGCGTCACGTCCAGGATGTTTTCTCTCGCCTCGACGTGCGGATCGAGCAGACCGACCTTGCCGCGGGAGCGCTACCGGGGCTATCCAAACCCGCCGCCAAGGCGCTGGTCGAGGCCGCCGCTGGGCAGGTACGAGCGAAATACGGGTGGACCGACGTGGCTCGGTTCGCCGCCAGGGGCATTGCGGCGGTCAACTACGGGCCGGGCGATCCCAACCTGGCGCACACCCGCGAGGAGCGGGTGCTCGTCGACCAGATCACCGCCGCGGCGGCCATGCTGCGGGATTATCTGAGTAGCTAAGCGCGCTGCGCCTGCGCGGCGGCGTCGGCGGAAGCCGGGTGCAGTCCGTGATCGGCCAAGTCGGCGGCCACGTCGGCCAGCGCGGCGGCGTCGCCGTCGGCCAGCGCGCGGGCATGAGCCAGCGTGAGGCGCCCGAGCACGCAGTTCACCTCGACCGATAGGCGTTCGGCCCGATACACCGCGCGGGTGTCTCCGAGCCGCGTCGCGTCCTGCAGCGCGCGTAGCGCGATTGCCGACTGCCCGCCGCGTTCCGCAGCCTGGACTGCCTCGCGAGCCGCTTCGATCGCGGCCGTGGCGTCACCGCGGGCCGCCTTCGACCAAGCCTTGGCCAGCGCCAGCTCGGGGGCGAACAGCGTCGATTTCAATCCGTGCCGAGACTCTGCCCGGCTGAAAACCTTTGCGGCCTCCAGTTGTTCACCTTGCTGGCCAAGCGCCTGCGCGAGCAGCGTCAGCGACAGCGGACCCCAGGAATAGCCCGTCCGGGCCAGCGGCTCGGCGGCCCGGCTCAGCAGCGCCACGGCGGCGTCGAAATCGCCCTGAGCGATCGCCACGTAGCCCACCAACGTCTCGCCGATCGCCCGGCCCGGCTGCTGCAGCTCGGCGAAGTCGGTGTAGCGCTGGGCCAACGCGCGGGCGTCGGCCAGCCGGCCCGCCATCACCAGCGCGGTGATCCGGCCGAAGCCGCTGGTGAACCGCAACAGACCCGGATGGTCAGCAGCCGTGGCACGTCTGGCCATCGCTTCCACGTCGTCGAACCGGCCGGTGCGCGCCGAGCTCAGCGCCGCCGTCGACGCCGCCCATCCCTCGGCTACCTGGTCGGCGTGCGGCGATGCCAACACCTCGTCCGCGATCCGCAACGCGCGCAGCGGAGTACCGGCGTTCATCGCAAAGGTTGCTGCCAGCGCGTCGACCGTACACAGCGCGGTTGGTGACGAGATCCGGCCCCGCATTGTTTGCAGAAACGCCGTCGCACGCGCTGGCTCGCTGAGCATCCAGAACTGGTTGGCTGCCCGTGGCAGTGCCCAGGCCATCAGCTCGGTCTGCGACAGCTGCTCGGGATCCACCTCGGCCAACACTGTGCCGGCTTCTCGTCCACGGCCCTGCCAGGCCAGCGCGGTTGCCAGCGGCAGCCGTGCGGCCAGTCCGCCCGATCGGTCCAGCGCGGCCCGCCCAAGCTGTTCGGCGAGCTCAAGCTCACCGAGCCGCAGCGCGTGTTCGGCGGCGGCCACGACGTCGGCGACTGGACCTGGATCCTCGCTTCCGACGGCTAGCGCGGGCCGTCGCAAGTGGTCGCTGACGTGCTCGGGTGGTCGACCCGCCAGCCGTTGCACCAGGGATGTGCGCAGCGCCCGGGCGGTATCCGGCGCGAGCACAGCCCGAGCCCGGCCGGTGTAGAGCGGATGGGCCGGGTACACCAAGGCTCCGTCATTGGAGTCATTGGAGTCATTGGAGCCACTGGAGTCACTGGCCACGACCGTGCCGACGCTTTCCGCATCATCGACGGCGTCCTGACCTGCTAGCGCCGCCAAGTCGCTGCGACTCAGTGGTTCTGCCACCGCCAAGTAGTCCAGCACCGTGTGTACCGGCGACGGCAGGCCGGACAGGTAGCCGTCGATCAGGGCCGGAAGTGTCAGACGGTTCTGGTCGCGGCACCGCCAGCCGCCGTCGCCCTGCACCAGACCACCGTCTTCGACGAGATGCCGCAGGTACAGCGGGTTGCCCTGGCTGCGGCCGAAAACCTCGTCGGTGGCCGCGCCATCCAGTGGTGCGCCCAGGGCTGACTCCAGTAGCGCCGCCGTCGCCGGTCTATCCAGCGGCTCGACCTCGATTCGGGTCAGCAGCTCATCGGTCCACAGTGCCGCGACGGCGTCGGGCAGCTCACTGTCGTCACTGTCAACATTGTCGGCACACACCGTGACGATCAGCCGCGCCGAGCGATTCAGCGCCAGCTGGTAGAGCAGCGTAGCCGACAGGTGGTCTAGCTGGTGTGCGTCGTCGACCACGAACAGCAGCTCACCGCCGTCACCGCTCAGCGAGTCGAGCGCGGCGCGCAGCAGCTGCGCGGGCTTACCCGTCTCGGTGATATTGACCAGCCGGCCGAACGCACCGAACGGGACCATCCGCTCCGTCGCCGTGCCCACCACCCAGCGGATGACCGCCGACGGCTGGGCCGCGGCAAACCTCTCGGCGGCACCGCGAGCGATCAGCGTCTTGCCGACGCCGTCGGGCCCGGCCAGCACCAAGCCGGACCTTCCCGGGGCGTCTAAGGCGGTTGCGACCCGATCGAGCATGGCGTCCCCCGGCGCGGCAACCCATGCAGTCGGCACCGCCGGATTTTATGGCGCGCACCAGCTCGCCATGTCAGAGGCATGCCGATAGGCCCAAATGCGCTCGGCGGCAAGGGTGGTCTGGGTTCTTTTGGGCTAGGTTTCGACTGTGCACTCCAAACGCGATGCACCGCACCAGTGGGCAGTCTGTGTGTATTGCGCGTCTGGGCCCACGCACCCGGAGTTGCTGGCGTTGGCCGCCGAACTTGGCGAGGCGATCGCCGATCGAGGCTGGACCTTGGTTTGGGGCGGCGGCAACGTCTCCGCGATGGGCGCGCTGGCCACCGCCGCGCGCGCCCGCGGCGCCTGGACCGTTGGTGTCATCCCGAAAATGCTGGTACGCCGCGAAGTCGCCGACCATGATGCCGACGAGCTGATCGTGACCGACACCATGCGGGAGCGTAAACAGATCATGGAGGACCGCTCCGACGCCTTCATCGCGCTGCCGGGTGGCATCGGCACGCTCGAGGAGCTGTTTGAGGCCTGGACCGGCGGGTACCTCGGGTATGCACGACAAACCCGTGGTGCTGCTGGACCCCGGCGGACACTTCGATGGGCTGCGCGCATGGCTCTACGGACTCCTCGACAGCGGGTACGTGTCGCAGACGGCGCTGGACCGGCTGGTGGTAGTCGATGAGGTGACTGCGGCAATTGCCGCCTGCAGACCCCGCTGAGCGGGTGAGCCGCTGCAGATTAGGCTGGCCGCCATCTGGCTGTTGCGCGAAACGAGGGATTAACAGTGTCCGAACACGACTCCGGTGCCCACAGGTCGGTCGGGCTGATCGACATCGCGACCCGGGTGCCCGAGGTATTGGCCGACGTCCCGGTGATGGTCCGCGGGGTGCTGACCGGGTTGCTGGCCCGCCCGACCTCCAAAACCTCGATCGGCAAGGTGTTCCAGGACCGCGCCGCCCGCTACGGCGACCGGGTGTTCCTCCGGTTCGGCGACCAACAGCTGAGTTACCGCGAGGCCAATGCCACCGTCAACCGGTATGCGGCGGTGCTGGCGGCGCGCGGCGTCGGTCGCGGCGACGTGGTGGGAATCATGCTGCGGAACTCGCCTAGTGCGGTGCTGATGATGCTGTCCGTGGTCAAATGCGGCGCGGTCGCCGGGATGCTCAACTACCACCAGCGCGGCGAGGTGCTGGCGCACAGCCTAGGACTGCTGGACGCCAAGTTGCTCGTCGTCGAATCCGACTTGGTGGAGGCGCTAGACGAGTGCGGCGCGCCCGGCGTCGCGCCGACGACGATCGAGGAGGTCCAGCGCCTGGCGGCCACCGCGCCCACCACCAACCCGGCGTCGGCGTCGGCGGTGTTGGCCAAGGACACCGCGTTCTACATCTTCACCTCGGGCACTACCGGACACCCCAAGGCCAGCGTGATGACCCATCGTCGGTGGCTGTCTGCCCTTGCCGCGTTCGGCGGGCTGGGTTTGCGGCTGAAGGGTTCCGACACGTTGTACAGCTGTCTGCCGCTGTACCACAACAACGCGCTGACGGTCGCGGTCGGATCGGTGATCAACTCGGGATCGACGCTGGCGCTGGGCAAGTCGTTTTCGGCGTCGAAGTTCTGGGACGACGTAATCGCCACCGAGGCCACAGCGTTCATCTACATCGGGGAGATCTGCCGGTATCTGTTGAACCAACCGCCCAAGCCGACCGACCGCGCGCACAAGGTGCGGCTGATCGCCGGCAACGGGCTGCGGCCAGAGATCTGGGATGAGTTCACCCGTCGGTTCGGCATCGCGCGGGTATGCGAGTTCTATGCGGCCAGCGAGGGCAACACCGCGTTCATCAACATCTTCAATGTGCCCAAGTCGACCGGCATTGCGCCGGCGCCGGTGGCCTACGTCGAGTACGACCCCGACACCGGCGCGCCGCTACGCGGCGAGGACGGTCGGGTGCGGCGGGTGCCCGGCGGTGAGCCCGGGCTGCTGATCAGCCCGGTCAACAGGCTGCAACCCTACGACGGTTACACCGATCCGGCGGCAAGTGAAAAGAAGTTGGTGCGCAACGCTTTTCGTGAGGGCGACTGCTGGTTCAACACCGGTGACGTGATGAGCCCGCAGGGTATGGGCCATGCAGCCTTTGTCGACCGACTCGGCGACACCTTCCGCTGGAAGGGCGAGAACGTCGCCACCACACAGGTGGAAGCGGCGCTGGGGTCTGACAAGTCGGTCGAGGAGTGCACCGTCTTCGGTGTGGAAATTCCGCGGACCGGCGGTCGCGCCGGGATGGCCGCGATCAAGCTGCGCGAGGGCCTCGAGTTCGACGGGAAGGCGCTCGCGCGCACGGTCTATGAGCAGCTGCCGGCGTATGCGCTGCCGCTGTTCGTGCGGGTGGTCGAATCGATGGAGCACACCACCACGTTCAAGAGCCTCAAGGTGGATCTGCGGGAGCAAGCCTACGGCTCCGGCATCAAGGATCCGCTGTACGTGTTGGCCGGCCGAAAGGAGGGTTATGTGCCGTTCTACGACGGCTACCCCGACGAGGTCGCGGCCGGTAAGCGACCGCAAGGCTAGTCGACGTTGTGGGGGCTTTCAGCGCCAGTCACTTCGTTATCGCTAGCCACACCAGCACTGTCCGACGGACGTGCTGTCGCAGGAGACAGTGATATCAAAGCGACTGGACAGGCGGTTGAGCCTCGTGAGGTTTAGCTGCACGCAAGCTAGCCGTGCGCCATCCCGCCCTGAGCGCCGCCTGACTGGCGGGGGCAGGCACCATAGACGGGTGCAGTCCACACTGTGTGGTCGTCCGGTCACCGGCGAGCGCCCGCTGATCATGGCGATCGTCAACCGCACCCCGGATTCGTTTTATGACCGCGGTGCGAACTTTGCCGACGATGCGGCAATGGCCGCCGCGCACCGGATGATCGCCGACGGGGCCGACGTCGTCGACGTGGGCGGTGTCAAAGCGGGCCCGGGGGAGCGCATCGACACCAAGACCGAGATCTCGCGAGTGGTGCCATTCATCGAGTGGCTGCGCGACGCGTACCCCGACCAACTGGTCAGCATCGACACCTGGCGTTCGGCGGTGGCCCGCGCTGCCTGCCGGGCGGGCGCGGACCTGATCAACGACAGCTGGGGCGGTTTCGATCCCGCGATGCCCGAGGTGGCGGCCGAATTCGGAGTGGGCTTGGTGTGCTCGCACACCGGGGGTGCCTCGCCGCGGACCCGGCCATTCCGGGTCAGCTATGGGACGAGCACTCGCGGGGTGGTGGATGACGTGATCAGCGAAGTCACCGCAGCGGCCGAACGCGCCGTCGCCGCCGGGGTGCCCCGCGATCGCGTGCTGATCGACCCGACCCACGACTTCGGCAAGAACACCTTCCATGGCCTGGCGCTGTTGCGGCACGTGGAAGATCTTGTTAACACCGGGTGGCCGGTCTTGATGGCATTGAGCAATAAGGATTTTGTCGGGGAGACTCTGGGCGTGGATCTGACTGAACGGTTAGAGGGAACCCTGGCAGCCACCGCGCTGGCGGCCGCGGCCGGTGCGCGTATGTTCCGAGTGCATGAAATAGGCCCCACCCGACGGGTGCTGGAAATGGTGGCGTCGATTCATGGACACCGGCGGCCGACGCGCACGGTGAGAGGACTTGCATGACGGACCTGGTCGACCTCGCCACCGAGCAGGCATTGGCTGCGCTGCCCGGCGACGTCTGGCTGTCTGACCGCAGTTGGACCCGCCCGGACTGGACGATCGACGAGTTGATGGCGGCGAAGGCCGGGCGGACGATCTCGGTGGTGCTGCCTGCCCTCAACGAAGAAGACACCGTCGAAACGGTGATCGACAGCATATCGCCGCTGGTCGGCGGGCTGATCGAGGAACTGATCGTGCTCGATTCGGGCTCCACGGACGACACCGAGATCCGGGCGATCGCCGCCGGTGCGCGCGTGGTCACCCGCGAGCAAGCGCTGCCCGACATCGCCCCGCGGCCCGGCAAGGGCGAGGTGCTGTGGCGTTCACTAGCGGCCACCAGCGGCGACATTGTGGTGTTCGTTGACTCCGATCTGATCGACCCCCACCCGATGTTCGTGCCGCGGCTGGTCGGGCCGCTACTCACCGAAGACGGCATTCATTTGGTCAAGAGCTTCTATCGGCGGCCGCTGAAGGTGGGTGACGTCAGCGATGCCAGCGGCCCCGAAGGCGCCACCGGCGGCGGCCGGGTCACCGAGTTGGTGGCGCGACCGCTGCTCGCGGCGCTGCGACCCGAGCTGGGATGCGTGCTGCAGCCGCTCGGCGGCGAATATGCGGCCACCCGCGAACTGCTGATGTCGCTACCGTTCGCACCCGGCTACGGCGTCGAGATCGGCCTGCTGATCGATACCTATGACCAATTGGGTCTGGAGGCGATCGCGCAAGTCAACCTTGGTGTGCGGGCACACCGAAACCGGCCGCTGGCCGATTTGGGCCCAATGAGTCGTCAGGTCGTCGCGACCCTGCTCTCGCGGTGCGGCATTCCCGACTCCGGGGTGGGGTTGACCCAGTTCTTCGTCGACGGCCCAGATGGTGAGGGTTACACACCGCGCACGTCGACGGTGTCGCTGCGCGACCGGCCGCCGATGAACGCCGTGGCGATCGCCAGCGCGGCGGAGCCGGGCGCTGGGGGTACTCCCCAGCTTCGCGGGGACCCCACCCGCTTGCGGGGGACGGGTCGCCACCAGAGACCGCTGCGACCCCGCTGAGCGCCGTATCGGCGCAACCGCGCCCGGACCGATAAGGCAATATCGTGACGTGGCGTTGGTGTTGCTATACGTAGTGGTGCTGGTCCTGGTGGCGGTCGTGCTGTTCGGGGTGGCCAGTTTGCTGTTCGGCCGCGGTGAGCCGCTGCCGCCACTGCCCCGGGGAACGACGCCGACGGTGTTGCCCGCCTCCGGAGTCACGGGCGCGGACGTCGACGCAGTCAAGTTCACCCAGACCCTGCGCGGCTACAAGACCAGCGAGGTTGACTGGGTGCTGGACCGGCTCGGCCAGGAGCTCGACCTGCTGCGCGGCCAGCTCTCGTCCGTGCACGCCGCTGAAGCACTAGTGGCCGTCGACGTGCAGGCCGAGGACCATGACGGCGGCGCCAACGTTGCCGATGACGAGCAGCCGACGTGACCGCGCTGGCCGACGATGGACTGACCCGGTGCAGTTGGGCAGTGGGACGCCCTGGACCGGATTTCTTGCTCTACCGCGACTATCACGACAAGGAATGGGGCCGGCCGTTGCACGGCCGGGTGCCGCTGTTCGAACGGATGAGCCTGGAGGCGTTCCAGAGCGGCCTTTCGTGGCTGATCATCTTGCGCAAGCGGGAGAACTTCCGGCGCGCCTTCGCTGGCTTCGACATCGAAAGGGTCGCCCGGTATGGCGATGCCGACGTGGCCAGGCTGATGGCTGACCAGGGAATCGTCCGCAACCGCGCCAAGATCGAGGCGACAATCGCCAACGCACGTGCCGCCGCCGACATCGAAGACCTTTCCGAGTTGCTGTGGTCGTTCGCACCCGCGCCGCGGCCAGCCGCTCAGAGACCCGCGGACCCCTCCGAAGTCCCCTCGGCCACTGCCGAATCCACGGCCATGGCACGCGAATTGAAACGGCGCGGGTTCCGATTCGTCGGTCCCACCACCGCGTACGCGCTGATGCAGGCGACTGGGATGGTCGACGATCACCTGCGAACGTGCTGGGTGCCGTCAACCGCGTGAGGAACCTGGCCGAAACGCCGACCCGGGTGTCATGTACCCCTGCCGGTTCGGATAGGGAACAATGGAGGCGTGAATTTGCAGTTCAATGCCGGGGATGGGGCGTACCCGACCTCGGCTAGGACCCTGACGGCGGGCCAGCTCGAACCTGGAGGGAGCACTCGATGGCGGCGATGAAGCCCCGGACCGGAGACGGTCCACTGGAAGCGACCAAGGAGGGGCGCGGCATCGTGATGCGGGTACCGCTGGAGGGCGGTGGTCGATTGGTCGTCGAGCTGACCCCCGACGAAGCCGCTGCGCTGGGCGACGAACTCAAGGGCGTCACCAGCTAGCCCTACGTGCACACCTTTCGGTAAATCTCCAGCGTCTGTTCTGCGATGCGCGCCCAGGAGAATTCCGCGATGCAGCGCTGCCGTCCCGCTTTGCCGTAGCGCTCCGCCCTTTCAGGATCGGCTACCAGTGCGTTGACTGCCTTGGCGAGGCCGGCCTGGTAACCGACGGGATCGTCGGGTTCGTAGTGCACCAGCGAGCCGGTGACCCCGTCGGCGACCACCTCGGGTATACCTCCGACGTCGGAGGCCACCACCGCCGTGCCGCAGGCCATCGCCTCGAGGTTGACGATGCCTAACGGCTCATACACCGATGGGCATACGAAAACTGTTGCAGCCGAGAGTATTTCGCGTATCTTTCCGATCGGCAGCATTTCTCTGACCCAGAACACTCCGGTGCGGCTGCGGGCCAGCTCGGCTACCGCAGCGGCCACTTCGGCGGCGATTTCCGGCGTGTCGGGCGCCCCGGCGCACAGCACCAATTGCACGTCGGGGCTGAACCGGTGTGCGGCCCCTAGCAGGTGGGAGACGCCTTTTTGCCGGGTGATCCGCCCGACGAATGCCACCGTGGGCCGGCCGCGGTCGACTCCGAGGTCGGCCAGCACCGAATCCCCGGGCGCGGACTCAATCGGCTTGGCCGGGTACCACACCTCGGTGTCGATCCCATTGCGCACGACATGCACCCGTCCGGGATCCATTACCGGGTAGACCCGAAGCACGTCCTCGCGCATGCCCGAGCTGACAGCAATGACGGCGTCCGCGGCGGTCACCGCGGTCTGTTCTACCCAGGACGAGACCCGGTAGCCGCCGCCGAGTTGCTCGGCCTTCCACGGCCGCAACGGCTCCAGCGAATGCGCGGTCAACACGTGCGGGACGTCGTAGAGCAATGCGGCCAGATGCCCGGCCAAGCCGGTGTACCAGGTGTGGCTGTGGACCACGCTGGCCTCCGCAGCGGCGTTGGCCATCACCAGATCCGACGACAACGTCGAGAGCGCCGGGTTGGCGCCCTTTAGCTGCGGATCGGGCTGATAGGTGAACGCGCCCGCCCGGGGCGCGCCCATGCAGTGCACGTCAACCTGGCACAGCTTGCGTAGTTGCGCGACGAGCTCGGTGACGTGCACCCCCGCGCCCCCGTAGACCTCCGGCGGATACTCCCGAGTCATCATCGCTATCCGCATACTCGGCACCGTAGTGGTCTGGCTGGGATGGCGCTTGAGGGCCACCCGCGAAAAGGGTTGATGGACAGTCCGTCAGCATGGGTACTCAGGAGAATGAGCTGGCAGCGGTTGACGGCGGCCGATAGGTTTGGATCATGAGGGAAGCGCCACACGTGCTGGGCATTGTCCTGGCCGGTGGGGAGGGCAAGCGGTTGTATCCGCTGACCGCCGACCGGGCTAAGCCCGCGGTTCCCTTCGGCGGCGCCTACCGGCTAATCGACTTCGTGCTTTCCAATCTCGTCAACGCCCGGTACCTGAGGATCTGCGTTCTCACCCAATACAAGTCGCATTCGCTGGACCGGCATATCTCGCAGAACTGGCGATTGTCGGGTTTGGCCGGTGAGTACATCACCCCGGTCCCAGCCCAGCAGCGACTCGGCCCGCGCTGGTACACCGGCTCGGCCGACGCGATCTATCAGTCGCTGAACCTGATCTACGACGAGGATCCGGACTACATCGTGGTTTTCGGCGCCGACCACGTCTATCGGATGGACCCCGAGCAGATGGTTCGGTTCCACATCGACAGCGGCGCCGGGGCGACAGTGGCCGGTATCCGGGTGCCCCGTGCCGAGGCGTCCGCCTTCGGCTGCATCGACACCGACGAGTCCGGCCGCATTCGCAGCTTTCTGGAGAAGCCAGCTCAGCCGCCCGGAACCCCCGACGACCCGGACTCGACGTACGTGTCGATGGGCAACTACATCTTCACCACCAAGGTGCTCATCGATGCGATCCGCGCCGACGCCGACGACGATTCTTCTGACCACGACATGGGCGGTGACATCATTCCGCGGCTGGTCTCCGACGGGATGGCGGCGGTCTACGACTTTTCCAACAACGAGGTGCCTGGCGCCACCGATCGTGACCGGGCCTACTGGCGCGACGTCGGTACCTTGGACGCCTTTTACGACGCCCACATGGATCTGGTGTCGGTGCATCCGGTGTTCAACCTGTACAACAAGCGCTGGCCGATCCGCGGAGAGTCGGAGAACTTGGCGCCGGCGAAGTTCGTCAACGGCGGCTCGGCCCAGGAGTCGGTGGTGGGCGCTGGCAGCATCATCTCGGCTGCCTCGGTGCGCAACTCCGTGTTGTCGTCAAACGTCGTCGTGGACGACGGCGCGATCGTGGAGGGCAGCGTGATCATGCCGGGCACCCGGGTCGGCCGCGGGGCGGTGGTGCGGCACGCGATCCTGGACAAGAACGTGGTCGTCGGACCGGGTGAGATGGTGGGGGTGGACCTGGAGAAGGACCGCGAACGCTTCGCGATCAGCGCTGGCGGCGTGGTCGCGGTGGGCAAGGGCGTCTGGATCTAGCGCGGCTCTCGCTGCCGCGAAACAGATGCCACGGCTGCTTCTGGTGCTCATTCGCAGCCGTGGCTGCTATCTGGCGGTCGCGTTCGGTCGCTCACCACACGTAGGGCACTAAGCGGTAATGCACCTGCTGCTCGTATGCGCTGTATCCGCGTAACTCTTGCTCGAGCAGCATTTCTTCGTCGCGGATGCGCAGCGCCAGCACCACCAGCCCGGGGATGACGAAGACGAGTCCCCAGTACGACCCGAGCGCAAGCGGGACGCCGAGCATCATGATGACGTTGCCGGCGTACATCGGGTGACGCACCAGCCCGTATAGGCCTGTCGTGACGATCTTCTGCTCCGCCTCGACGTTGATGTTGGCTGCCGCATAACCGTTCTGGATGATCACCAGCATGGCAACGCCCAGTCCGACGGCGACCAGGATGTCGCCGACGACGGTGAGCGGCATTGGCACCGGCGACCAGCCGAATCGATGGTCCAAAGCACTGAGCACGAACATGGCCGGAAAGCAGATGAACAAGACGGTGATGACGATCCGCTGCAGTGTTCGAGCCTCCGCCAACGGCCCGGCACGCATGCGCCGCTCCAGCGCGGCTGGGTTCGCGCGAATCAAGTAAACGCTGGGGATCCACGTGGACAGCGCGAATACCGCGAGGAAGACCCATGCCTGCCAGTAATGGACGGTTCCCGCCGGCACAAACAGCAGTAGTCCGAAAGCGATTAGGCCCAAAGCGGCTGAAACTAAGCCTTTGCCAAGCGTTTTCATGACAACCTGTCACGTCTGCACGTCGCGGCGGCGAAAGGCCGTGATTCCCAGGCCGATCAGTGCGACGTCGATCACCAACAGCCACAGCAGTGGAACTATCGTGAAATCGCCACCGGTCACTCGGGGGACGTGCGCGAACGGTTCAAGGTCGAGCAGCCACTGCGGGAAGCCCGATAGCGACCCGATCAGGTACAGCGCGACGAAGCCGACCAGCACACCCCAAGACACCGGGCTAAACCGCGGTGCAAGCCCGAACAGGGCGACGGTCACTGCGGCGGAGAGCCACACGGCGGGCAGTTGTACCGCGGCGGTAGCGATGACCATCGCAAGCTTGCCGCCGATGTCATGGGCAGCGACGCCGTAGCTCAGTCCGGCCACTGATCCGGCAATCAACATCGCAGCGGCAGATCCCAGCAGCGCGACCACCAGATGACTTGCCAGCCAACGGCTCCGGCTTACTGCGCCAGCCCAGCACGGTTTCGGCCCGCTGGCCGGCCTCCTCCTGGTGCGGCCGCAGGGCCAGCGAAATGGCGAATGCGGCTGCCATCATGCCCAGCATGCAGAACGCCACCGCGACGAAAGCCTGCTCCAATGCACTGGTGCCGCCCATGCGCTCGACAATGTCTTGCGCCGTCCCGCCGGCCAAGTTCGTCGCCAATGCCGTGCACGACACTGCCGAACAGCAGGCCAAAAAGACACAGCCCGACGGTCCACAGCAGCAGCACCCCCCGATCCAGCCGCCACGCCAGCCCAAGCGAGCCGCGCAGCATCGGTGACGCGGTGGCCGGACCCGGACGTTCCGCAATCAACCCTGCACCGACGTCGCGACCGGCAAGTAGCCGGTACGCCAGCGCGGTCAGCAGCACCGTCGTCACAAGATGCAGCAGCAAAACCCACCACCGGTCGCCCGCGTACGGACGAACCTGCAGCGACCAGCCCAGCGGGGAGAGCCACGACATGGTGCCCGAACCGGCGTCCCCGATGGCGCGCAACGTGAATGCAGCGGCCAAGGCCGTGAATGCGGCGCTCCGGGAAAACCGGGCACTCGGTGAGAGCTGGGCAGCCACCGCGGCTACTGCGGTGAATACCAGACCGGAACACGCCAGCGCGGCGCCGAACGCCAGCGACCCGGCCGGCGGGACACTGGTCGTCAGCAGCCCGGCCGCCCCGATCGCGCCGGTGATCACCGATGCACCGAACGACAGCAGCAGGGCCGCGGTCAGGCTGGCATACCGGCCGACGGCGGTCGAGTCGAGCAGTTCGGTGCGGCCAGTTTCTTCATCGGCGCGGGTGTGGCGGATGACCGTGAGGATGACTGCGACCGCGATCAGCAGGTGAAACATTCCGGCTTTCCAGATACCTGTTGCGCCGAGGCTGTCGTTGTAGATCTGTCCGTAGACCGCCCGCTGCGCGGGACTGGCCATGATCGAGGCTGCAAAGGCGGCGCGGGCCGCTTGGTCGGGGTAGACCTTCTCGATGCTGCCGACATAGACGGTGCTCAGCGGCAGCGACAGCAAGAACACCCACAGCGGCAAGACGACCCGGTCGCGCCGCAGGTAAAGCCGCAGCATCCCCAGGGTGCCGGTGAATGCCGAACCACGTTGTGGCGCCTGGTGTGCCGGATGGTGTGCCCGATCCAGCGTCGCTGTAGTCATGCCCGCACCTCGTGACTGCTCGAGTTCGTGCTGGCCGTCGGTGCCGACACCGTAATGGCGTAGGAACAGTTCTTCCAGCGTGGGCGGCTGGCTGACCAGGCTGCGCACGCCCGCGTCGCCAAGCGCTCGGATGAGTTCGCCGAGGCTCTCGCTGTCGACGTGGGCCCGCAGCGTGGTTCCCTCGATACTGACGTCCTCGACGCCGCGGATTCTGGTGAGATCGCCTGGATCACTGAGCAATTCGGCCTTGATCGACGTGCGGCTCAGGTGGCGCATCGAATCCAGCGAGCCGCTTTCGACGGTCTTACCCGCGCGGATGATCGTCACCCGCTCGCACAGTGCTTCGGTCTCGGCCAGGATGTGACTGGACAGCAGAACCGTCGCGCCCCGGTCGCGTGCTTCTGCGACGCACTGTTGAAAAATATTTTCCATCAATGGGTCCAGGCCGCTGCTCGGCTCGTCGAGCAGCAGTAGTCGCGCCCGTGACGAGAATGCCGAAATCAAAGAGACTTTCTGGCGGTTTCCCTTGGAGTAGGTTCGGGCCTTCTTATGCGGGTCCAGCTCGAAGCGCTCGATCAGCTCCGTGCGGCGCTTGTCGTCGATACCTCCGCGCATGCGAGCTAGCAGGTCGATGGTCTCACCGCCGGTGAGGTTAGGCCACAGGGTCACATCGCCCGGGACATAGGCGATCTGGCGGTGCAGTTCGACGGCGTCGGTCCAGGGGTCGCCGCCAAGCAGCGTGGCGGTGCCGCTGTCGGCCTTCACCACGCCCAGCAGTATCCGGAGTGTGGTGGACTTTCCGGCGCCGTTGGGTCCGAGGAAGCCGTGGACCTCGCCCTCGCGTACCGTCAGCTCGAGGCCATCCAGGGCTCGGACCGCGCCGAAGTTCTTTGTCAGATCGTGGATTTCGATCGGCGCTAGGTGACTATCAACTGTCATGGGTGTCTCCTTCGTCGGCTTCAGCGAGGAAAGCGTCGTACATGGTGCTGTCCGTCATCAGGCCTTCGGTGTAGAGCTCGAGGGCGGGCAGCACCATGTCGCTGGCATAGTCGCGCAGTACTGCGCGTAAATCCGTTGGGGTGTCATGCATCTGCAGATACAGCAGGAAACCGCCGCCGCCGGTGATCGCTAGATATTTCGCCCGGGCAGCCGGATCTCGGCTGGGTTTCAGGATGCCGGTATGCACCCCTTCGTCGAGATAATCCTCGGCATTGTCGATCATCGTGCGCCACAACGTGTTCGCCAGCTCACCGCCGGATTGCATGCTGCGCACCAGGTAAGCCATCAAGGGTGCGTACTCCTCGATCTCGGCCATCGCGGCGAACCAGGTTGCCGGATCGCTGGAGCGCATAGCCTCCAACTTCCCGCTGCGGATCTCTTCGGCGACATAGTCGTCGCAGGCTTTGCGCAGACCGTTCTTGGAGCCGAAATGGTGGATGACCAGCGCCGCGCTCACTCCGGCCGCTTCGGCAATGGGTCGTAGCCCGACGCCAAAGCCGTGTTCGCCGAACTGCTCGATAGCCGCGTCGCGGATCCGGGCCACGGCGGTCAAATCGTCGGTTGAACGCATGTTCAGAACATTAAACGGTCGTTCAGCTGACGGTCAAGGCGACACCCGTCAGGAATCCGTAAAAAGCTGGGTCAGTCGCGAACCGCGGCCAGTAGGCCCTCGCCGAGCGGCACCAACGCCGGGGTGAGCGATTCGTTTTCGGCGATCAGCCGCGCCGCTTCGCGTACCGCGGCCACCTCTGTATCGCGGGCCGCCGGATCACCGGCTCGCCCGCCGAGCGCCGCCCCGTGTACGACGATGGCCCCGCCCGAGCGCAGCAGGCGAACCCCCTCGACTACGTAGTTCGGCTGATCGAGCGGGTCGGCGTCGATGAAGACCAGGTCATATGACGCGTCGGCCAGCCGGGTCAGCACCTCTTGGGCCCGGCCGCTGATGAACCGGGTACGTGACGGGCCGATGCCCGCATCGGTGAACGCCTGCTTGGCGAGCCGCTGATGCTCTGGCTCGATGTCGATGGTGGTCAGCACGCCGTCGTCGCGCATCCCGGACAACAGCCACAGGCTGCTGACTCCCGCTCCGGTGCCCACTTCGACGACGGCTTTTCCGCCGCTGAGCTTGGCCAGCAGGCTGAGCAGCGCCCCCACCGCGGGAGTCACCGCGCCGACGCCGGTCTCGACGGCGCGGTCGCGGGCGGCCAACAGCACCCCGTCTTCGGAGATCGATCCTTCGGCATGTGCGGAGAGGGACTCGGCGCGGCTGGTTGGAGCCGGCTGGCCTGGTGTGCGGTCGCTGGTGGCCATGCCCGCAGCGTAAGTCCAACCAATGCTGGGCGTGGTCAGGCGCGCCCAGCCGCGGACCGCGACACGCCCGAGCTTTGCGGCGGTCCAAGGTCACAATTTGATGAATACGACCAGCACAACGGGTTTAGGAGGCCCATTCTCAGTCAATGCACAGTGCGATCACATACCGCACACACGCCGGTAGGCGACGGTATCTCCCATGGAACGTGGAGACCGTTGGTCCGGGAATACATCCCGGACACATCCGCGTTGCCCGCGGTGACGAACTGCTTAACGTGAACGGCAGTCTGAGCCCAGAGGACTTGAACATCACCACACTGATGAGCCCGACGAGCATGTCGCATCCCGAGCGGTATCGGGAGGCCGAGTGGGTCGAGCCTGCGGAGGAGCCCTATGGCACCGCGGTGTTCGATGCGACCGGCGACAAGGCGGCGATGCCTTCGTGGGACGAGCTTGTCCGTCAGCACGCCGACCGGGTTTACCGGTTGGCTTATCGGCTTTCCGGCAATCAGCATGACGCCGAGGATTTGACCCAGGAGACCTTCATCCGGGTTTTCCGGTCGGTGCAGAACTACCAGCCGGGCACCTTCGAGGGCTGGCTGCACCGCATTACCACCAACCTGTTCCTCGACATGGTGCGCAGGCGCGGTCGGGTGCGGATGGAGGCGTTGCCTGACGATTACGACCGGGTGCCCGCAGACGAACCCAACCCCGAGCAGATCTACCACGAGTCGAGGCTGGGTCCCGACTTGCAAGCGGCGCTGGATTCGCTGCCGCCTGAGTTCCGCGCCGCGGTGGTGCTGTGCGATATCGAGGGACTGTCCTACGAGGAGATCGGGGCCACGCTGGGCGTGAAGCTCGGTACCGTGCGCAGCCGCATCCACCGGGGCCGACAAGCGCTGCGTGACTATCTGGCGGCGCACTCCGAGGACGCTAAGCACTCACCCGCCGGCGCCGCCGAGTAAGACACACGCCGCCTTATCGGCTGTTCGTTGGTGTTAGGCATCCGACGGCGCGCTACATTCGAGGTAGTGCTCGACGTTTCTGACTGGACCGAACGCTGATACCGAGAGGGGCTGGTGATGATCGAACGGGGACATGTGTTCCGCCGTGCTTTCTCCTGGCTCCCCGCTCAATTCGCCTCGCAAAGTGATGCGCCGGTGGGTGCGCCGCGTCAGTTTGGTTCTACCGAACACCTATCGACCGAGGCCATCGCGGCGTTCGTCGACGGTGAGCTGCGGATGAGCGCACACCTGCGCGCAGCGCATCACATTTCCCTTTGCCCCGAATGCGCCGCGGAAGTCGACGGGCAGCGCCGCGCCCGCGCCGCGCTGCGCGACTCCAATCCGATCCGAATCCCCAGCACGCTGCTGGGATTGCTGTCGCAGATCCCGCACTGTCCGCCCGACGACGAAGCAGGCTCCGCTGGGGGTACCACCCGCGCGCGGGGCGAGAGCGGCCCGTGGGGGTCGCCCCGCACCCAGGAAAGCCGACGCGCTCCTGACGAAGGTGGTACTTCCACCCGCCCATCGGGACACGTCGGACCAACGGAGCTGTCCGATCATTTAGCTGACGGCACCCCGCGAGACCGGCGCGAGCCTCGGTAGGGTGGGTACAAAGTTGGCTAAGCCGGTGCACGGCACCGGGCTCGTGCCCATAGCGGCGTTTCCTTAAGCGCTCGAAAGAGGATGACGTGGACTCCGACCAAGACAACAACGGCGCCCACCGGCTGGCGCCGCGACCCATCTCCCGGCCGCCGGTCGACGCTGCGTCGACCCGGACCTTCGGTCGTCCCGACGGCGTGCAAGGCTCGTTCGTCGCCGAGGCCGTGCGTCCATCGAAATATCGCAATCAGGGTGAGTTCACGCCCCACGATCAACCTGCCGACCCGGTTCTCTCCGAGGCCTTCGGTCGGCCATTCGCGGGTACCGAGTCGTTGCAGCGCCACCCCACCGATGCCGGCGCGTTGGACGGCGATCGGGACAAGGACCAGTCGGGAGAACCCGACGATCCCTGGCGTGACCCTGGGGCGGCCGCTGCTCTGGGCGGGCCGGCCGTAGCGGTCCCGGCGCCGTACGGGGCCGGCGGAGGGCGCGACCGGCTTGGTGTGCGCGATGTGCTATTCGGCGGGCGGGTGTCCTATCCGGCGCTGGCCGTGCTGGCCGTCCTCGCGCTGCTGATCGGCTTGGTCGGCGGTGTGGTCGGACGCAAGACGGCCGAGGTTGTCGAAGCCTTCACCACCTCCAAGGTGACGTTGGCCACCAACGGCAATGGCGAGTCGCCGGCCGGCCGATTCGCCAAAGTGGCCGCGGCGACCGCCGACTCGGTGGTCACGATCCAGTCGGTCAGCGATCAGGAGGGTATGCAGGGCTCCGGTTTCGTCGTTGACGGCCGCGGCTACATCGTCACCAACAACCACGTCATCTCCGAAGCGGCCAACAACCCCAGCCAATTCAAGACCACCGTGGTGTTCAACGACGGCAAGGAAGTGCCCGCCAACCTGGTCGGACGCGATCCCAAGACCGACCTGGCCGTCCTCAAAGTGGACAATGTCAACAACTTGACGGTGGCTCGGCTCGGTGACTCCGACAAGATGCGCGTCGGCGACGAAGTCCTTGCCGCCGGTGCGCCGTTGGGTCTGCGCAGCACCGTGACGCACGGCATCATCAGTGCCCTGCACCGCCCGATCCCGTTGTCGGGGGAGGGGTCAGACACCGACACAGTCATCGACGCCGTGCAGACCGACGCCTCGATCAACCACGGCAACTCCGGCGGCCCGCTGATCAACATGGATTCCCAGGTCATCGGCATCAACACCGCCGGTAAGTCGCTGTCCGACAGCGCCAGCGGGCTGGGTTTCGCCATCCCAGTCAACGAGGCGAAATTGGTTGCGCAGACGTTGATTCGAGACGGCAAGATCGTGCACCCGACGTTGGGCGTGAGCACCCGGTCGGTCAGCAACTCTCTCGCGCAGGGTGCGCAGGTCGCCAACGTCAAAGCGGGAAGCCCGGCCGAAAAAGGCGGCATGCTGGAAAACGACGTGGTGATCAAGGTCGGCAAACGGTCGGTGGCCGACGCCGACGAATTCGTCGTCGCCGTGCGCCAGTTGACGATCGGGCAGCCGGCTCCAATCGAGGTGGTCCGCGACGGCCGTCACGTCACGCTTACTGTCACCCCGGGCCCGGACACCACCAGCTAGATGTTCGCCAATGTCGGCTGGGGGGAGATGCTGGTGCTGGTGGTGGTCGGTCTGGTCGTCTTGGGCCCCGAGCGGCTTCCAGGCGCGATCCGGTGGAGCGCTGCGGCGCTGCGACAGGCCCGCGACTACCTCAGCGGGGTGACGACCCAGCTGCGCGAGGACATCGGGCCCGAATTCGACGACCTGCGAGAGCCGCTTAGCCAGCTGCAGAAGTTGCGAGGTATGACGCCGCGCGCAGCGTTGACCAAACATCTACTCGACGGCGATGACTCGCTGTTCACCGGCAACTTCGACCGGCCCTCGTCTGCTGGGCTTGGCCTTCCGAATGGTGTTCCCGCTCCACCGGCCGCGCCGCCGTCGGCAAGCCTGGCGGAATCACCGGTCGCCGGCCCCGCGCCGTTCGACACCGACGCCACCTAAACGACCCTAAACGGCTCAGTGCCGCGTCGGGTCCAGCCCCAACGACATCCCCGCCAGGCCGCGGCGGCGCGAGGATAAGCCGTCGGCGACGCTGCGCAATTCCTTGCCCACCGCGGAGTCGGGCGCGCTGAGCACTATCGGCACCCCGGCGTCGCCCGCAGCGACCAGCGCGGGGTCCAACGGGATCTGCCCCAGCAGCGGCACGTCGGCGCCGACCGCGCGCGACAGCCGCTCGGCGACCTGCTGGCCGCCACCCTCGCCGAACACCTGCAACGGCGAGCCGTCCGGCAACACCAGCCAGGACATGTTCTCCACCACCCCGACGATGCGTTGGCGGGTCTGCAGGGCGATGCTGCCCGCGCGTTCTGCCACCTCGGCGGCCGCCAGCTGCGGCGTGGTCACTACCAGGATTTCCGCGTTCGGAATCAACTGGGCCACCGAGATCGCGATGTCGCCGGTGCCCGGCGGCAGGTCGAGCAACAGCACATCCAGGTCACCCCAGTACACGTCGGCCAGAAACTGTTGCAACGCCCGGTGCAGCATCGGGCCGCGCCACACCACCGGTGTATTGCCCTCGACGAATTGTGCGATCGAGATGACCTTCACCTCGTGCGCGATCGGCGGCAAGATCATCGACTCGACCTGCGTAGGGCGGTCGGTGGTACCCATCATCCGCGGGATGGAATGGCCGTGGATGTCGGCGTCGAGCACCCCGACCGACACCCCGCGCGCCGCCATCGCGGCGGCCAGGTTGACCGTCACCGTCGACTTACCCACGCCGCCCTTGCCGGAGGCGACCGCGTAGACCCGGGTCAACGACCCCGGCTGGGCGAACGGGATGACGGGCTCGCGGGCGTCGCCGCGCAACTGCTTACGCAGCTCGGTGCGCTGATCGTCATTCATCACGTCCAGGGTGACCTTCACCGCGCCGGTGCCCGGAACATCGGCGACGGCCTGACTGACCCGCTCGCTGATTTCGGTCTTCTTCGGGCACGCGGCGGTGGTCAGGTAGATCTCGACGTGCACATCGCCGCCGGCGCCAACCTCGACGCTCTTGACCATCCCGAGTTCGGTGATGGGACGCCGCAGCTCAGGATCGATCACCTTGGCCAGCGCGGCGCGAACGCGGGCAGCCGGGTCCGCGGCGTCGTCGTGCGTTTTAGACATCACCGCCGAGTGTAGTTCGGCGACGATGCGGGCCGGGACGCCCGTGGTGGGGTCCCCCAGCCGCGCAGCGGCGAGGGGCGAGCCGGACTATCGGCACAGTCGGCGACGATGCGGGCCGGTCAGCCGGCGGGACCGGGCGGTGGGCCTGCCGGTTGTCCACCCGGCGCAGCGGGACCCGGCGGCGGACCGGCCGATGGTCCGCCCGGCACCCCGGCAAAAGGCGCGGCCGGTGCTGCGGCTGGCGGGGCTGGCAACGGCGGGGCAAGTGGAGGCGCCGGTGGCAGGCCTGGTACCAGAGCGGGTGGCAGGCCGGGCACCAGGGCCGGTGCTGCCGGCGTTGCCGCCCCGGTTGGCGGCGCATTGAGCTGCGGTGCTGTTCCAACGTCTTGGCCGATGCAGATCACCGTGCACGCCGGTGCGCGGGGAACGGTTTGCTGCCACGGCCACGTCGATTCCTGGCTGGTGGTCCCGGCCCCACTGAGATCGATCAACGGCATCTGAGCCAGCGGGTCGGCGGACGAGAGGCCGTGGACGTTCAGCGGCAGGTTCGGGCCGAGCCCCTCCGGGTTCTCCAGGTGCAAATCGCCGAGCGGCGGCGGGGCTCCGATAAGCGGCGGCAGGTCGTCCGGGACCACGCCGGTGGCATATGCCGCGGCCCAGCCCAGCACATTCTGCGCGTAGGGCATGGAGTTGTTGTAGCGCAGGATGGCGGCCAGCACCTGTGACTGGTCGCGTAAGTTCAGCCCACCACTGCACAGGTATCGAGCGGCGGCAAGGGTGGAGTCGTACAGGTTCTGCGGATCGGCCACGCCGTCGCCGTCGCCGTCGGACGCGTAACGCGCCCAGGTGCCGGGCAGGAACTGCATCGGACCCATCGCGCGGGCGTAGCTGATGCGCCCATTGGCACTGCTTTGCACGATGACCTCGTTGCCGGGCAGCGTGCCATCCAGGGTCGGGCCGTAGATGGGTCGCACCGCGGTGCCGTGGGTGTCGGTGGCGCCCCCGTTAGCATGCATCGATTCGATGCGCCCGATCCCGGCCAGCAGGTTCCAGCTGATGCCGCAGCCGGGGTCGGCTCCGGCCATCATCCGCTCGGCGTTGCGATACGCGGACAGCGCCATCGTCGGAATACCCAGCGCGCCAGGTGAGTTCACCACAACCGTCGGCGGAGGAGCCGACACTGAGGCCTCCGCGACGTGGAAGCCGACCTTCGGGTGTTGGACGGCGATCACCATCGGGCCGGTCGGGTCGGTGGAGGCCGGTGCGACGGCCGCCAGCGGGGTGATCGCGGCGTCGTGCAGCGTTGTCTTCGGCCCGGGGAATGGCGGAGCCGCGGCGCCCACGACTCCGGCGAAGACCAGGCAGGCGATTATCGCCACGCCGAAGGCTGGGGTTCGCGCGGCGCGGGTCGACCACTCCCGCACGGTGACAACGGTGGTATCCAGGGCGGCCGGAATCCTTGAGGCCTCCGCGGCGCGAACCACCGAATGACGCACAGTCGCTGCGGCATTGACCACGGCGACAGGGATCTTCGGGACTCGGGGCGCGCGGACTAGCCGCTGCTGCACCTTTGCAAGGGCCGTGCGTGCACCCAAGCGTCCCCCTACGCGCACTCGACCGTCCTAGTTATTCGAGCGTTCTTCGGGCTCGCGAAACCACGTGGGCCTCGTGAACTACGTCACCATACATAACACAAGTGACTGGGGTGACAACATTGACAGAGTCTCTGCCTGTGAAGATGCGGGCAGGAAGCCGCGTCAGCGCGACTTCGCAGCGCGCCGGTCCACACCGTCACCGCTGTCCGACGGCACCTGGTTCGTCTTGTCCAGGTGTCGGTCCTCCAGCAAACGCCGCAAATCTTCCAGTTCGCGACGCAGGTACTCACGCGTCTTGGCTACGTCGCCAATGGCCAGCCGCAGCGCAGCCAGCTCTCGGGACAGGTATTCGGTGTCGGCCTTGGTCTCCTCGGCTCGTCGGCGATCCTCGTCGACCGTGACGCGGTCGCGGTTCTCCTGGCGGTTCTGGGCCAGCAGGATCAGCGGCGCCGCGTAGGCGGCCTGGGTGGAAAACGCCAGGTTGAGCAGGATGAATGGGTAGGGGTCAAACCGCAAGCTGATCGCGGCGATGTTGATCACGATCCACACCACGACCACGACGCTCTGAATCAGCAGGTAGGTGCCCGTGCCGAAGAAGCGGGCGATCGATTCGGTGAACTGCCCTACGGCCTCGGCGTCCACCCGTGGCGCGACCAGTCGCGAGCGACGCGGGGTATACAGCCGCGGCCGCGGCGCCGACTTGCTCACAAGCGTCCTCCGGCGGCGTCCAGCGCCAGCTCTGCACTGGTCGCTCGCCAGTCGTGCGGCAGCAGGTGGTCGAGCACGTCATCCACGGTCACCGCGCCTAACAGATGATGCTGTGCGTCCACCACCGGGCCGCAGACCAGGTTGTAGGCGGCGAAGTAGCGGGTCAGCACTGGCAGCGTGGTATCTGGATCCAGCCAGGGTAGGTCAGCGTCGACAATCCCGCCGACCAGCATGGACGGTGGCTCGCGCAGCAGCCGCTGCAGGTGCACACATCCCAGGTACTGACCCGTCGGGGTGGCGGTCGGAGGACGGACCACCAAGACCAACGACGACAACGCAGCGGTCAGGTCGGGGTCGCGGACCCGGGCCAGCGCCTCGGCGACCGCCGTGTCCGGGGTCAGTACCACCGGCCTGGAGGTCATCAAGCCGCCCGCGGTGTCGGGTGAGTGTTTCAACAACCGCCGCACCGGGTCGGATTCCTCGGGGTCCATCTGACGCAGCAGCCCCTCGGCCTGGGTCGGATTCATCGTGCCGAGCAGGTCGGCGGCGTCGTCGGGATCCATCTCCTCGAGCACATCGGCCGCGCGTTCGTCGCCCAGCTGCATCAACAACTCCGCCTGCTCCTCCTCCGACAGCTCCTGCAAAATGTCGGCCAGCCGGTCGTTGTCGAGTGCGCTGGCCACCTCGTAGCGCCGCTTCGGCGGCAGCTCACGCACTGCATCGGCCACCTCGATCGGCCGCCACTTTTCGAACTGATGTAGCAGCTGCGCCACGGCCTGGCCTGGCATCGCCAGCGCCGAAGGTGTCAGTCCCTCGACGTTGCGCCAGCCCACGATGTAGGTATTGCTGCGCCGGCCAAGCCTTCGGGGGATGCGCACCGCGACCCGCGTGACCATCCAGTCACGGGTTCGAGTCTGCTCCAAACCCAGGTCGATGACCACGACGTCGGTGTCGGCTAGCTGCGGCAGTTCGGGGTCTTTGACCTGCACCCTGGTGTCGAGAATCTGTCCCAGTACCAGCACTTCGCCGGGCCGTTGCTCGAATCGGCTCATTGAGACGCTGGCGGTGTTAAGGGTCACCGCGCCGGGCTCGATCGCAGCAACCCGCAACATCGGTACGAAAATCCTTCGACGTGAACTCATTTCGACGACGAGTCCAAGAACCCGGGGTTGCTGGCGGACGATGCTGATGCTGACCACGACGTCGCGCACCCGGCCAAGAGACTCACCGAGCGGGCCCAGCACCAGCATTCGCGCCAGCCGCGCCGCGTACACCCTGTTGATCGAGGCCATGGCTCAAAGGGTAGGAGTGAATTGTGACTAACGCCTATCGACCCCGTCGCACCTGCCTTTCGGTGCCGGGTAGCAGCCAAAAGATGATCGACAAGGCCAAAGGGCTTCCCGCCGATGAGATCTTCCTCGATCTGGAGGATGCCGTAGCGCCGGACGCCAAGGCCGAGGCCCGCACCCGGGTGGCCGCCGCGCTCGGCGAGCCCGGATGGGGCGGACAGTTGCGCGGCGTTCGGGTCAACGGCTGGACCACACCTTGGACCCACGCCGACATCATCGAGGTGGTTTCCGCCGTGGGCGCCGCCCCCGACGCCAAGCTCGACGTGGTGGTGCTGCCCAAGGTTTCTGACGTCTCCCACGTTCAGGCCCTCGACCTGCTGCTGACTCAGTTGGAGACGGTGCACGGGCTCCCGGCGGGAGAGATCGGGATCGACGCGCAGATCGAAGACGCGCGCGGCCTGATGAATATTGATGCGATCGCCGCCGTGCCGCGGGTGCAGGCCCTTGTACTCGGTCCCGCCGACCTGATGGCCAGCCTCAATACGCGCACGCTGGTTGTCGGCGAGCAGCCCGAGGGCTACGACGTCGGCGACGCTTACCACCACGCGCTGATGACCATCCTGGTGGCTGCGCGTGCGCATGGCATCGCCGCTGTCGACGGCCCCTACCTCAAAGTGCGTGACGTGGAGGCTTTTCGGCGGGTGGCGGGCCGGTCGGCGGCACTCGGCTATGACGGCAAGTGGGTATTACATCCCGACCAGATCGCTGCCGGCAACGAGATTTTCCGTCCCCGCCAAGAGGAATACGACCACGCGGAGCTGATCCTGGAGGCTTACGAATGGCACACGTCGGCCGCGGGTGGTGCCCGCGGAGCGGTGATGCTCGGCGACGAGATGATCGACGAAGCCAGCCGCAAGATGGCCTTGGTGGTCGTTGCTAAAGGGCGTGCGGCCGGCATGCAGCGTCAGTCGGGTCCCTTCGCACCACCTACCGACGTCGACTGACGCGCGCAATTAATCGAATGATGAACTGCCGATAAAGACGGTCATCACTGCGATCGTGATTACCACCAGCAGCACGGTCGTCACCGCGCCGACCACAATTCCGGCGATGGCAAGACCGCGGCCCTGCTGATTGGTTCGCTTGATCTGACCCAGCGCCACCGCCCCGAGCACGACACCGACGACGGAGAGCAGCACGCCGATCCAACAGATGATCGTCAACGGAATACCGGCGATCGAGGTGGCCAGGGACCCGATGGCCAGCCCATTCGTCTCGCGCGAGCGATCCTGGTACGGCTGATAAGGGTCGTAAGGGCCGGGATACCCGGGCCGGGCGCCGTACCCCGGCGGGGGGCCGGGATACCCGGGCGGGGCGCCGTACCCCGGCGGGCCGCCGTAACCTGGCTGGGCGCCGTAACCCGGCGGACCACCGTAATGCGCGGGCGGGTAACCGTATGGCGGCACCGGAGACGCTTGCGGCGAATACGGCGGCGGATATTCGGGATAGTTCACCGGTGCCTGCGGCTCGACTGGGGTGGGCAGGTCATCCCGCCAGGGACTTTGCCCGCCGTCATGAAACGGCGGATCGGGGTAGCTCATGACGGGAAGTGGCCGTGGAAGTGGATTGCGAAAACCACGTAGGTCACCAGGGTGACGATGCCGATGAGGATGGCGGCCACGGCCATGCCGTAGCCGGCTTGGCGAGTTTTCTTGATCTGGTTGATTGCAACCGCGCCCAACACGATGCCCAACATGGAAGCGAAGGGAATAAGCAATCCGATGACCGAGGCGACCAACGAGCCGATCGCCCTCGCGTTCGTCTCGGATTGCTGGACGTAGCCGCCTCCATTACCCGACGGCGGGTACCCGCCGCCCCGCGGATACGACGGACTGCCGTACACCGGCCCGCCCCGGTATCCGGGCCGACCGTAGTCGCCGGGCGGTGGACCTGACGGCGGATAGCCCGATGGCGGCGAAGCCTGCTCAGACGAGGGTATCTCCGGTGACCGTGCAGGCTGTTCTGCGTGGCCGTGGGCTTTCCCGCCGGAGTCGCCCCCCTGGACTGTCATGCTATTCAACCTAGCGCGACGGCAGCACCAACCCGCCGGATCGCGTGCCAGCAGCGCCACCATAACGGCCGTTTGTGCTGGTGGTGGGCGCGGTCGCGCGCGGGCGACACCAAGCTGGTGGTCAGTCCGAACGGCAGAGGACAATAAGAAGATGACCAGCCCCTTCCAGCCCGGACAGGTTCCCGGTGCCACGCCAGGCACCCCGGCTACCCGCCGGCGCGCTCCCGGATTGCCGACGCCGCCGAAAGGCTGGCCGGTCGGCTCATATACCACCTACGCGGAAGCGCAGCGAGCGGTCGACTACCTCTCTGAGCAAGAGTTCCCCGTGCAGCAGGTGACGATCGTCGGCGTTGACCTGATGCAAGTCGAACGAGTGACCGGGCGGTTGACCTGGCCGAAGGTACTGGGCGGCGGCGTGATCAGCGGTGCCTGGCTGGGTCTTTTCATCGGTCTGGTGTTGGAGCTGTTCAACCCCAACCAAGGGGCGGCGTTGATTATCGGGCTGATCGCCGGCGTGTTCTTCGGGTTGATCACCTCCGCGGTGCCGTACGCGATGGCACGCGGGACGCGGGACTTCAGTTCGACGCTGCAACTCGTCGCCGGCCGATACGACGTGCTCTGCGACCCGCAAAACGCGGAGAAGGCCAGGGATTTGCTTGCCCGCTTGGCAATCTGACTTGATACGGCACATAGGGGCAGGCGGCAGATCGGAGTTCTCGTCGACGGCCGGCTGACTGGCGTCGCCCCGACGTGTTGCATCTCACGCGCGGCTGGCTCTAGCGTCTGGCGCGGGACAGTCCACGACAGGGAAGAAAGGGCGGTGTGGTGCCGGGTCGTCGCGCGTCCGCACGTCGGCTGACCGTGGTCGCGCTGGCGGCCCTGTTAGCTGCGTCGGTGGTGTCGGCCTGCGGGTCAGCCCCCAACGGGCGGGTGGTTACCCTCTACACCCCGGCCATCGAGCGCGCCACGTTCTCTGTGATAGCCAAGCGGTGCAGCGATCAGTCCGCCGGGCGGTTCACCATCCAGCAGATCAGCTTGTCTGGCTCCCCTGACGACATGCGGCTGCAACTAGCCCGCCGGCTGACCGGTAATGACCGCACCTTGGACGTGATGGGGCTGGACGTGATCCAGACAGCCGAGTTTGCCGACGCAGGCTGGGCGTTGCCGCTGTCGGACGACCCGGCCGGCCGTGCGGAGGCCGACGCCACCGCCGACACGCTGCCGGGGCCGCTCGCCACGGCGAGCTGGCAGCACAAGCTCTATGCCGCCCCCGTCACCACCAATACCCAACTACTTTGGTACCGAGCCGATTTGATGGACAAGCCGCCGGCGACGTGGAATGCCATGGTGGATGAGGCAACTCGGTTACATGCCGCCGGCGGCCCCGGCTGGATCGGCGTGCAGGCCGCCCAGGACGAGGGATTGGTGGTGTGGTTCAACACGCTGCTGCAAAGCGCGGGTGGCCAGGTGCTCTCCGACGACGGCCAGCAGGTCACCCTGACCGATACTCCGGCGCACCGGGCGGCCACCGTCAGCGCTCTGCAGGTCCTCAAATCGGTGGCCACCGCGCCCGGCGCCGACCCGTCGATCACCCGCACTGACGAGGGCACCGCGCGGTTGGCGGTCGAGCAGGGGCGGGCCGCGTTGGAGGTCAACTGGCCCTACGCGCTGGCATCTATGCTCGGGGACGCAGTGCAGGGCAGTGTGCCATTTTTGCCGCTCAACCGACTTCCCGGGATGGCCGGCAGCATTAACAACGTCGGGTCGTTTGTGCCCACCGACCAGCAGTTCCGCGAAGCCTATGACGCCAGCAAGAAAGTCTTCGGTTTTGCCGCCTACCCCGGTATGCAGCCGGGTCGGCCGGCCAAGGTGACGATCGGCGGTTTGAATCTGGCGGTGGCCAAGACGACCCGCCATCAGGCGGAGGCGTTCGAAGCGATCAGATGCGTGCGCAGCCGGCAAAGCGAGAAGTACATCTCGCTCCAAGGAGGCGTGCCCACGGTGCGAACCTCGCTGTATTCCGACCCGCAATTCCAAGCGAAGTACCCGATGTACGACATCATTCGCCAACAACTCATCAACGCCGCGGTACGGCCATCCACTCCGCTCTACCAGGCGGTGTCTACCCGGCTGTCAGCTGCGCTGGACCCGATTAATGAGATCGACCCGCAAAGGACGGCCGACTATCTGACCGCACAGGTGCAGAAGGCCATCGACGGCAAAGGGCTCCTGCCATGACCGTGCTGAGCACCGAGCCGCAGCCCGTCTCGGAGAAGTTGCGTCATTCGTCGTACGCCGAGAACCGGAGGTCGGAGCGGCGACTGGCGTTCATACTGGTTGCACCGGCGGCGATTCTGATGCTGGCGGTGACGGCTTACCCGATCGGCTACGCAATTTGGCTCAGCCTGCTGCGTAGTAACTTGGCTACCCCGAACGACACTCGCTTCATTGGCCTCGGCAACTACCAAACGATCTTGGCCGACCGGTATTGGTGGACGGCATTTGCGGTGACCCTGGCGATTACGGTTGTCTCGGTGTCGATCGAGTTCGTGCTGGGCTTGGCGCTGGCGTTGGTGATGCACCGGACGCTGATCGGCAAGGGCCTGGTGCGCACCGCGGTACTCATCCCCTACGGCATCGTCACGGTGGTCGCGTCATATAGCTGGTACTACGCCTGGACGCCCGGTACTGGTTACCTGGCTAACCTGCTGCCGCAGGGCAGTGCGCCGTTGACTCAGCAGATTCCGTCGCTGGGCATTGTGATCATCGCCGAGGTGTGGAAGACGACGCCGTTCATGGCATTGCTACTACTGGCCGGGTTGGCACTGGTGCCCGACGACCTGCTGAAGGCTGCTCAGGTTGACGGCGCCGGTGCCTGGCGACGGCTGATCAAGATCACTTTGCCGCTGATCAAGCCGGCGATCCTGGTGGCGCTGCTGTTTCGCACGCTGGACGCTTTCCGAATTTTCGACAACATCTACGTGCTTACTGGCGGCTCCGGCAACACCGATTCGGTGTCAATTCTCGGCTACGACAACCTGTTCAAGGGATTCAACGTGGGTCTCGGCTCGGCCATTTCCGTGCTGATTTTCGGCTGTGTCGGCATCATCGCGTTCATCTTTATCAAGGTGTTCGGCGCAGCGGCGCCCGGCGTCGACAGCGACGGACGTTAAGCAATGACCGCTCGGCGCGCCACCACTTGGGTGATCATCGATATCCTGGTGCTGATTTATGCCCTGTTCCCGGTGTTGTGGATCTTTAGCCTGTCGCTCAAGCCAACGTCAAACATCGCAGACGGCAAGTTGATTCCGTCCAGGGTGACGCTCGACAACTACCGTGGAATCTTTCAGGGCGATTTCTTCAGCTCGGCTCTCATTAACTCCGTCGGAATCGGTGTTCTCACCACGGTGATCGCGGTGGTGGTCGGCGCGATGGCGGCCTATGCGGTAGCGCGTTTGGACTTTCCGGGCAAGCGGCTGTTAATCGCTGCAGTGCTGTTGATTTCAATGTTCCCGGCCATCTCGTTGGTTACGCCACTGTTCAACATCGAACGGCGGATTGGGCTGTTCAATACCTGGCCAGGGTTGATCTTGCCCTACATCACGTTCGGATTGCCGCTGGCGATATATACGCTGTCGGCGTTCTTCCGGGAGATCCCGTGGGATCTGGAGAAGGCGGCCAAAATGGACGGCGCCACCCCGGGACAGGCATTCCGCAAGGTAATCGCCCCGCTGGCAGCACCCGGAATCGTGACCGCCGCAATCTTGGTGTTCATCCTCGCCTGGAACGATCTGTTGCTCGCCTTGTCGTTGACCGCCACCAACGCTGCGATCACCGCGCCCGGTGGCCATCGCCAACTTCACCGGCACTACGCAATTTGAGGACCCAACCGGATCGATCGCGGCCGGTGCGATGGTGATCACAGTCCCGATCATCATTTTTGTTCTAGTCTTCCAACGACGGATTGTCGGCGGGTTGACCTCTGGTGCAGTGAAGGGATAGCTCGATGGCCGAGATTGTGTTGGACAGGGTGACCAAGAGTTACCCCGACGGCGCGATGGCCGTGCAGGAACTCAGCATTACCATCGCCGAAGGTGAATTCATCATCCTGGTAGGCCCTTCCGGCTGTGGAAAGTCGACAACGCTGAATATGATTGCCGGCCTGGAAGATATCTCCTCCGGAGAGCTGCGCATTGGCGGGGTGCGGGTGAATGAGAAGGCGCCCAAAGATCGCGATATCGCAATGGTGTTTCAGTCGTATGCGCTCTACCCGCACATGACGGTACGACAGAACATCGCATTCCCGCTCACGCTGGCGAAGATGAAAAAAGCGGAGATCGCGGAGAAGGTGGAGGAGACTGCGAAGATCCTTGACTTGACCGAGGTCCTCGACCGCAAGCCGTCGCAACTGTCCGGTGGGCAGCGGCAGCGAGTGGCGATGGGCAGGGCGATTGTGCGCCACCCCAAGGCATTCCTGATGGACGAGCCGTTGTCCAACCTCGATGCCAAACTGCGGGTACATATGCGTGGCGAGATCGCCCGGCTGCAGCGGCGGCTGGGCACCACCACCGTCTATGTCACCCACGACCAAACCGAGGCTATGACACTCGGCGACCGGGTGGTCGTGATGCGCCAGGGTGTTGTTCAGCAGATCGGTACGCCCGACGAACTCTACGAGCGACCCGCCAATCTGTTTGTCGCGGGTTTCATCGGCTCGCCGGCAATGAACTTCTTTCCGGCTACGCTGACTCCGACCGGCTTGAGGTTGCCATTTGGTGAAGTGACGCTGACGCAGCCTGTTCACGATGTGCTCGCGCTACATCCCGCGCCGAACAACGTCATCGTCGGGGTACGTCCAGAGCATCTCCACGATGCCGCTTTGATCGACGCCTACCAACGCCTGTCCTCGCTGAAGTTCGAGGTGAAGGTCGACATGGTCGAATCGCTAGGTGCGGACAAATATGTCTACTTCACTAGCGGGGGCTGGGCAGTGCACTCGGACCTCTTGGAAGAGATTGATTCCGAGTCCGGTAGCGAGGAGCACGAATTCGTGGCCAGGGTTCCCGCCGGGTCGAATGCGGCAAAGGGAAAGTCGCTCGAATTGGCCTTCGACACCTTGAAAGTCGCCGTCTTCGACGCCGACTCCGGTGTCAACTTGACTGTCCCGCCAGCCGAAGCTGAATGACCGATACGCTGGCCAAGGTACGCAGGCACTTGCGCAGTTTTTTCACCGAGGCAGGTGTCGACGCTGAACCGGCAACAGCGGGAGTGACGTTTCTGGGTGCCGAGCCTATCGAGGTGCTGCGATTCGGTCCCACTACCTCCGGACTGGTGCATTACGCGTCGGTGGGCTGCTCGCGACATCCGATGGTCGATCCGACGTCTCTGACGCCTTCTGTTGCTGATACGTTGCACGGCCCGCGTGCCGAAGTCGTTTTGCGACTTCGTGATCCAGGGCCGGCTGTCGGGCTGGCGCGCAGCCTGGCGATTCTTGCGGCAACGCCCGCTGTGGACGGCGTCGTGCTAACCGAAGACGCGCTCATCGATCTCGGTTCGCCGCTGTGGGAGACTCGATTCGGGCCGGCGCCTTTTACCGCGACACTTCTGGGCCTCAGCGACATTCCGGACCTCCGGCTGGAGCCACTGGATCCGCTCTGCGAGCCGGTGCGCTTTCTGTCCGTAACGCCGATCACCGCGACCGAGGCGGCCTGGGTACGACTAAAGGGCGCCGACGCTTTGCGTGCGGCATGGCAAAGCGACGGCGTCGACGTCTTGGACCCGAATCGACCTGCTGCACAAGCTAACTGACTAGTTGCGGCGAGGGCGTCAGGGGAGGGTCAGAGCCAGTCTCGGCGCCGGAAGTTGCGATACAGCTGCAGACATATCAACGCCATGAAGCCGAGCACCACCGGGTAGCCCCATTTCCAATTCAATATGGGCATGTAGTCGAAGTTCATGCCGTAAATACCGGCGATCAGTGTGGGTACCGCCAGAAGGGCCGCGTACGCCGATATTTTGCGCATGTCGACGTTCTGCTGCATCTCGACGCGGGCCAGCGCGGCCTGCACCAACGCGCTGAGATTTTCGTCGTAACTGGCGATCTGCTCGGCCGCGTGTACCTGGTGGTCGGCGACATCGCGCAGGTAGCGTCGCACCTCCTTGGAGATCAGGTCCCGGTGGTCCGACTGCATCCGCTGAAAGGGCAATGACAACGGGTTGACGCACCGACGCAGCTCCACCACCTCGCGTTTGAGGTGGTAGATCGGTTCAATCTCCGTTCGGTGATCCGGCGCGAACGCCACTTCCTCGATGGCGTCGATATCGTTCTCCATCAGCAGGGTGACCTCGAGGTAGTTGTCCACCACGTAATCGGCGATCGCGTGCATCACCGCGTACGGACCCAGCCGCATCTGCTCGGGGTTGGACTCCATTCGCTTGCGTACCTGCGCGAGGCCGCCATGGTCACCATGGCGGACCGTGATGACGAACGAGCTGCCCACGAAGATTGAGATCTCGCCCGACTCGACGACCTCCCGGGCCAGCACGATCGACTCGTGTGGCACGTAGTTGACCGTTTTGAGAACCAGGAAGAGAGATTCGTCGTAACGCTCTAGCTTGGGCCGTTGGTGGGCCAGCACGGCGTCCTCGACGGCCAGTGGATGTAATCCGAAAACATCGGCCAAGTCCTTCATTTGGTTCTCGTCAGGCTCGTGCAGACCGATCCAGACAAAGGCCTCCTGGCCGGCCTCCTCCAGCTCCCGTACCTTGGCGCGTGCTTCGGCGTGGGAATACACGCCAGGCAGCCGCGTGCCGTCCACATAGACGCCGCAGTCGATCTGCACACCCGCCACCGGCCGGTGGTTGGCTGGTGCCGGCGGGGGATCGGGGATCTTGGCTCGGGTCGCCGGTCGCAGTGATTGGGGCAGGGAGCGGAACGATGGCATCCGATCAACCTCCCGTCGCAGTGCAGCACTGTTAGGCCTCGGTCATGCTACGCGCGTTAGCTTGCTGGCTGAACTGGGATGATTGATGTCGGCGTGAGGTGATAGGTGTCTCCGGTTCGGACCCGGGGTATGCGGCCGGTGTGGGTGCGCTAGTTTCGACCCGACGCGATTGCGTGCTGAGTCGATCTCCACAAGGAGCAAATTAACGTGAGCACAACTCCCCTGAAGGTCGCCGTCACCGGCGCAGCCGGCCAAATCGGCTATAGCCTGTTATTCCGCCTGGCCAGCGGCTCGCTGTTGGGGCCTGACCGCCCGATCGAGCTGCGTCTGCTGGAAATCGAGCCGGCCCTGAAGGCGCTTGAGGGCGTCGTGATGGAGCTCGACGACTGCGCGTTTCCGCTGCTGTCCGGGGTTGCGATCGGCGCAGACCCGAACAAGATCTTCGACGGCGCGAACTTGGCGCTGCTGGTCGGCGCAAGGCCTCGCGGCCCGGGTATGGAGCGCGGCGACCTGCTGGAGGCCAACGGCGCGATTTTCACCGCGCAGGGCAAGGCGCTCAACTCCGTCGCCGCGGACGATGTCCGCGTCGGCGTCACCGGCAACCCGGCCAACACCAACGCACTGATCGCGATGAGCAACGCGCCCGACATCCCCCGCGAGCGGTTCTCGGCGTTGACCCGCCTTGACCACAACCGGGCCATCTCGCAGCTGGCCCATAAGACCGGCGCCGACGTCAGCGATATCAAGAAGATCACAATCTGGGGCAACCACTCGGCCACGCAGTACCCCGACATCTTCCACGCCGAGATCAAGGGCAAGAACGCCGCCGAGGTGGTCAACGACCAGTCCTGGATCGAGAACGACTTCATCCCGACGGTCGCTAAGCGAGGCGCGGCGATCATCGACGCGCGTGGCGCATCGTCGGCCGCCTCGGCTGCGTCGGCAACCGTCGACGCCGCCCGGGACTGGCTGCTGGGCAGCCCAAAGGACAGCTGGGTGTCGATGGCCGTGGTCTCCGACGGCTCCTACGGTGTGCCCGAGGGTCTGATCTCGTCTTTCCCGGTGATCACCAAGAGCGGTAATTGGAGCATCGTGAGTGGCTTGGAGATCGATGAGTTCTCCCGCGGCAGGATCGACAAGTCCACCGCCGAGCTCGCCGACGAGCGCAGCGCGGTCACCGACCTGGGCCTCATCTGAGCGGCCGTGGCGATCGCAAGCGCGGCGAAGCCGGGCGCAGTGGGTCGCCACCATCACGCCTCGTCGATTAGGGCTACTAATGAGTAGTCAGTACGCTGAGCCGGTGTCCGAATTACTTGAAACGATTCAGACTCCCGACAAGCGGGGCGCCATCACCGACGCGGAGATCTTCGAGGCACATCTGGGCGGCAAGCTTTCGATGCACCCGACAATTCCGCTGGATAACCAGCGCTCCCTGTCGATCGCTTACACGCCTGGGGTCGCCCAAGTCAGCCGCGCGATCGCCGGCGACCACACCCTGGCCTCGCGCTACACCTGGGCGGGACGTTTGGTCGCGGTGGTCAGCGACGGCAGCGCAGTCCTGGGCCTCGGTGATATCGGACCGGCAGCGTCGTTGCCGGTGATGGAAGGCAAATGCGGGCTGTTCAAGGAGTTCGCGGGCCTGGATGCCATCCCGATCGTGCTGGACACCAAGGATCCCGACGAGATCATCGAAACTCTGGTGCGGCTGCGGCCGACCTTCGGTGCGGTGAACCTGGAGGACATCTCCGCGCCGCGCTGCTTCGAGATCGAACACCGCCTCATCGAGGCGCTGGACTGTCCGGTGATGCACGACGACCAGCACGGCACGGCGATCGTTGTGCTGGCCGCGCTGCTGGGCGCAACGCAGCTGCTCGGGCGGGACATGGCGGCGCTGCGCGTGGTCATCTCCGGCGCCGGGGCAGCGGGCATCGCGTGCGCCGATCTGCTTCAAGCGAACGGGCTTTCCGACGTCACGGTGCTCGACTCACGCGGCATCCTGTACACCGGGCGTGACGACATGAACAGCGTCAAAGCGCAGCTGGCGCAACGCACCAACCCGCGCGAGCTTTCCGGCGGCATCGTGGAGGCTCTGGAGGGAGCCGACGTGTTCCTCGGTGTGTCCGGCGGGGTGGTTCCCGAGGAACTGATCGCGACGATGGCACCCGAGAGCATCGTGTTCGCGCTGTCCAATCCCGACCCGGAGATCCGTCCCGACGCCGCGGCCAGACACGCCGCGGTGGTCGCTACCGGGCGAAGTGACTTTCCCAACCAGATCAACAACGTGCTGGCATTCCCCGGCGTGTTTCGCGGTGCGCTGGACGCTGGCGCCCGCAAGATCACCGAGAAGATGAAGATGGCCGCCGCCGAGGCGATCGTTTCGGTCGTCGCCGATGACCTCGCGCCAGACCGGATCGTCCCGAGCCCGCTGGACCCGCGGGTTGCGCGGGCGGTAGCCGCCGCCGTGGCTGCCGCGGCAGATCCCGCGGAGTGACCGCACGCGGGGTGGCCGCGCTGGCGCTCGCTGCGGCGCTGGTGACGGCCGGCTGCAGCACGACCGAACACCGGGCGAACGAGCTGGTGGTCGGGTCTCGTCCCGGCGCTGAGGCGGTGCTGTTGTCTGACATTTACACCGGCGCGCTGCGCTCCTACGGCTTCCCGACCCGCACCGAGCAGGCACCCGATCCGTTGACGAAGCTGGACTCCGGGGCTTTTGTCGTCGTTCCCGGTTTCACCGGCCGGATGCTGCAGGTTTTTCAGCCCGGCGCCAGCGCGCGGTCCGACGCTCAGGTTTATAAGGCGATGGTCGGCGCATTGCCCGAGGGGATCGCCGCTGGCGATTACACGACCGCCGCCGACGATAAACCCGCGCTGGCGGTGACCAAGTCGACAGCCAAAAGCTGGGGCAGTAACGACCTGAGCGCATTGCCCCGGCACTGCGACGGCATCGTCATCGGGTCGATCGCTGGTAGGTCGACGCCCTCGGTCCTGGGCGGCTGCCGGTTACCTGCTGCTCACGAATTTCACGACGATGCAAGCCTTTTCACCGCTCTGCAGGCAGGAGACGTTACCGCGGCGTGGACCACCACCGCCGACCCTGACGTACCCCTTGGCCTGATAGTGCTCAACGACGCCAAGCCGGCCTTGGTGCAAGCCGAAAACGTGGTGCCGCTGTACCGCCGTAACGAGCTGACCGACCGCCAACTGCTGGCAGTCAACGAGGTGGCCGGCGTGCTGGACACCGCCGCGTTAGTCGACATGCGTCGGCAGGTGATAGCCGGCGCCGATCCGCAAGCGGTGGCCGACGGGTGGCTGGGCGAACACCCGCTAGGTCGATAGACGCCTCTGACGGCTGGGGCGACTAGCGCGACGCCGGCTTGATCCGGGCCACCACCGGGGAGAGCAGCCGCTGGTAGCCTGAGCCCGTCAGCCGCACGACCACATCCAATACCTTGGCGTCCGGACCAACCAGCACGCGCGCCTTGTTTTTGCGGACCGCGTCCAAGATGATCTGGGCCGCTCGCTGGGGGGTGGTGCTGGCCAGGCGTTTGTCGAAGAACTTAGCCTGCCGTTCGACGTCGACCCCATCCGCCGCGGTGCCGTTGCGAGCGATCGCGGTCTTGACACCACCGGGATGTACGGCGGTCACCTTGACCGGATGGCCGTTGAGCATCATCTCCTGACGCAAGGCTTCGGTGAAGCCGCGGACAGCGAATTTGGCCGAGTTGTAGGCGGCCTGTCCGGGCATCGACATGAGTCCGAAAAGGCTGGAGACATTGATGATGTGGCCGTCGCCGGAGGCGATCAGATGCGGCAGGAACGCCTTGGTGCCGTTCACAACACCCCAGAAGTCGACGTCCATCACCCGTTCAATGTCCTTGAACTGGCTGATCTCCACGTCGCCGGTGAACGCGATCCCCGCATTGTTGTAGATCTGGTTCACCTTGCCGAAATGCTCGTTGATCTGGTCGGCGTAGATCTGGAAGGCCTCGCGTTCGGTGACGTCTAGTCGGTCGGCCTTGACCGGCGCGCCGATGGCCCGCAGCTGTTCTTCGGTGTGCGCGAGCCCCTCGGTGTCGACATCGCTGATCGCCAGGGTTGCACCGGAGCGGGCCAGCTCAAGGGCCAGCGCCTGGCCGATACCCGAACCGGCGCCAGTGACCGCGGCTACCTTCCCGGCAAACCCCTCCATGAACACGCTCCCTGCTAGTTGGGTTGCCGCCAAGGCTAGCCGGTACCAGCGGATCGCGAATGTGGGGCAATGCGGCAGCGACGACCAGCGTTGGACGCACCGGTTGCTGACCTGGCCAGATCGGCGCGCCCAGCGGGCAGGCGATCATGACGGTCAGCCTTCGGCGCTATGAATGAGCAATAACGCCAACGCTTTTAGCGTTATTTTGGGCTTACTAGGCCCAGCTGGAGCCGACGGCGCTGTCGGTGGAGTTCATGTTGTTGCCGGCGGTTTGCACCTTCTGGCCGTGGGAGTTGGCCTGCTGGTAGATCGTCTGGAAGTTGCGGCCCAATTGGGTGATGAACTCCTGGCAGGCCACCGAACCCGAGCCACCCCAGAAGTCACCGGCAGCCAGCACATCGCGCACGATGGACTGGTGCTCGGCCTCCAAAGACGCGGCCTGAGCGCGAATCATCGCGCCGTGGGCATCCACGTCGCCGAACTGGTAACTAATCGACATTGCTGTTCTCCTAAAAGTTTTCGGTGCTGGGCTAGCTGGACAGGATCTGCTGGGAGGCCTGCTCTTGCTGCTCGTAGTTGTTGGCGTCGCGGATCAGCCCGTCGCGCACTCCGTGCAGCATGTTGACGATGTTGCGGAAGGCCTGATTCATCTGGCCCATGGTGTCGTAGGACGTCATCTGGGCCGTCCCACTCCAACCGGCACCGGCGATGTTTTGGCTTGACGCCCACATCTTGCGGGCCTCGTCTTCCACCGTCTGGGCGTGCACATCGAAACGGCCCGCCATCGACCGCATCTCGTGCGGGTCAGTCATAAAACGCGTAGGCATATTTTCTCTCCTTAGTCAGAAATGATTCTCATTGCTGTGAGGGCATGGGAGTACGGCAAGGGCATCCCCGCCTCTACCCGCCGGCCGGTGAGCGGGGCACCACCTTGGGGGCGGGGATCTTCGAGGCCATGCTGCCGATGCCGCGGGCGCCCATCGCGCCGATCAACGCCTGGGTGAACGGGCTGCTGGCCAGCCCCGGCGACGACAACGTGGGGGCGGCCACGGTGGTGCCGGGCAATATCGGGGCAGCACGAGTCATCCCGGGTCCGGTTTGCCAGCCGTGCGGCACCGACAACCCGCCGACCTGATGCGCGCCGGCCATGTGGGCCATCGCGGAGCCCCATGACCCCAGCTGTCGCGCAACACCGCCCGCCACGCCCTGCATCTTGGTGTCGACCAACGTGGCGACTTTGTCCAACAGCCCCTCGGGGCTGTTGACCAGCAACCCCGACGCCGCGCTGGCCCCCGATGAGCCGCCCGAGCTCATGAACATACGGGCGGGCATGCTGGCCATCATGCCCGCGTAGTAGGCCTCCTGAATCGGCAGCAGCGCCGCCGACGGGTCGGCGACAGCTGAAGCCAGCGAGGTGGTGATGTCGGTCACCAAGCTCGTCGGTACGCCAAGTTGGCTCAGCACGGTGCCCACGTCGCCCGTATAACTCGACCCGCTCAACAAGTCATTGAACAGCGCCTGCAGGGCGGTCAACAACGAGGTGGAGTCCGCGGACGTCGCCGAGGCGGTGGATTGGGCGGCGGCGGCCGTGTCGGCCGCCACGCCGCCGTCGGAGACTTGCGGTGCCGCGCTGACCTGGGACAGGGCGGCGGTGGCCTGCTGGGAGGCCGCCGAGTAGGTGTCCATGGTCAAGCCGTCTTGGAACCACATGTCCATGTACTGGGTCTCAGTGGCCGCGATCAACGGGGTGTTTTGGCCCAAAATGTTGTTGGCCACCAGCTCGTTGTACATCGACCGGTTGGCCGTAATCAGCGCCGGGGGCACGATCGAGGTATACGCGCTCTGGTAGGCCGCAGCCGCGGATTTGGCTTGGAGGCCGGTCTGGGCGGCCTGGGCTGCGGTGGACTCCAACCAGGCCACATACGGTTGCGCCGCGGTGGCCATCGACGTTGACGCCGGCCCCAACCACGGCCCGGTGGTCAGATTCGAGATGACCGTCTGATACGAGGTGGCGGTGGACTCCAAATCGGCGGCCAACGTATCCCAGGCCGTGGCGGCCTCCAATAGCGGTGCCGACCCGGCCCCTGAATACATCAAGGCCGAATTGAGCTCCGGCGGAAACAGTACAAAGCTCATCGCAACCCGCCCCGCTTAACCGGCGTGTGCCACATTTGCCGCCTCTGCCAGGGCATAGGCTCCCGCCCCGGAGCGCAACGTGGCCACCAACGATTGGTGCACTTCGGCGGCCTGCGCGGCGAGCTGCTGATACAGCACTCCGTGCTGGCCGAACTGGGCCGCCGTCATCGCCGAGACGACGTCAGAGGCCGCCGGAGCCAACGACGTGGTCGGCGCCGCCGCGGCCGCATTACGGGCCGCCATCGAATCACCGATTCCGGCCAGATTTCCCGCAGCCCCCGTCAACACATCCGGGTGCGTAGTCACAAACGACACTTTCGACCTCCTCAAGACCCCCGCCGACACTAAAGTTACCTCAGGTCGTGCGTTTGGATTGACCTTCCCCGAGAGCTATCGCCACGCATCATGGCGCAGAAAGCGTATGCCGTTTTTGCCGCTCGCGGTATACGAATCGACGAAACGATGTCCGCTGGACATGACCAGTTAACGCCGACCCTTGTTTGACGCGGGTTGAACGTTCCGGCCAGGCCGGTAAAGCAGCCTGAACCGAGGGCTCGCAGTAACTTTTTCCGGGGATCGGTCCGCTCGGGCGTATCACGGCGTCCCGGCCGAGTGGCGCCGGCTGCGACGGGTATCGTTGCCGCGTGCCCGGGCGACCGCCAACGCTCTACATTTTTCCGCACGCCGGTGGATCGGCGGAGTTTTACGTCCCCTTCGCCAAAGCGTTCACCAGTGACATCAAACGGATCGCGGTCAGATACCCAGGACGAGGCGGTAACCACGACCTCGCATCCTTCACCAGCATCCCCGATCTCGCCGACAAGGTTTGCCGGATGCTCCCGCCGCCGGACCAGTCGGACGACAAAGTGGCGTTCTTCGGTCACAGCATGGGCGGGCTGCTGGCGTTCGAGGTTGCCCGTCGGTTTGAGGTGGCCAGAAGCCCCATCGCCGCTCTGTTCCTTTCCGCCTGCGGGGCCCCCGGCCGAATCGGCTACGAAAACATTCCCGAATCCGATCGTGGTCTGCTCGACGCGGTGAGTGAGATGACCGGCGTGAATCCAGATTTCCTGGAAAATGAGGAATTCGCAGCGAAAATTCTGCCGACACTGCGGGGGCTCAAGGCCATATCGAAGTACGACTGCCCACCTGATGCAAAGGTGTCGTGTCCTATCTCCGCGTTCTTGGGTGATGACGACGAAGTCGCCACGTACGACAAGATGCTGCCCTGGTCGGAGCGCACGACATCGGAGTTCAGCGTGCAGGTCTTTCCCGGTCATCACTTCTATCTCACCGACCACATACCTGAGCTGGTCAGCGAGATCGAGGGCAAAATCTTGGCACGCTGCCGGGGCTAACCGCGGCACGGACCTGAGGCGGCGCTTCTGGGCAACGTCTGACGGCCGTCAGAACGTTGCAGACCCAACAGCTAACCGCCGGAGGCAAGGTACCGATTGTGGCCGATTGTGGCCAGAAGCCTTTGTGCGGCCGATGAATTGGACGCCGTGACCAATTAGTTGGACGTAGCGCAGCCGACATGGCGAAGGCGTGCGCGAGTTAACCCGCCGACACGCCTCAGCGGGGCAGGTCCGGACGGTGGCTGCAAACGCGACACGCCCGACCCGTGCAACCGCACCTAGCAAACCGGAGTCCTGACGCGATTCCAGCCCTGATCGCCTATCGGTGCAGCATGGCCGGGGTAATCCAAGCCAGCGGAATTGGGGGTAGTACAGTCACCGGGGCGTCGCTCGAACGGCAACCAAACTAACCGGGTCCGATACCCATAGCAAACCTATGCTACGGTCAACGGCGCAGGTGGTGCGTAGGCACCGTTTGTCGCCTGTATTACATTCTTGGGTTTTTGGTCCGAGAAGTGCGACGCCCCTGTTAATCTCCTCCATTGCAAGCGCCCTAAGTTGTTCGTGTTCGGGGGCCCGGATCTAAAGGGGTGGTGTCCCGATGACGGAAACCGAAGCTTCCCTCCCAGCGGTGGTGCGGGAGTGGGCCCAGCAACGGCCGGATCGGCCTGCGGCCACGTTCATCGACTACGAGCTCGATCCTGATGGCTACTCGCAAACCTTGACCTGGTCTCAGCTCTACCGGCGCGCCCAGGTAGTTGCTGCAGAAATCGCGTCATGGACGGCGCCCGGGGACCGTGTGGCCATCTTGGCGCCCCAGGGCCTGGAATACATCGTCGGCTTTCACGCGGCGCTGATGGCAGGTTGCATCGCCGTGCCGCTACCCGTGCCGCAGTTCGGCGCACATGACGAACGCGCTTCGGGGGCACTGCAAGACAGCGCCCCGGCGGCACTGCTGACCACAACCGCGGTTGTCGACGACGTCGTCTCATGTGCTCGCGCGCTCCCCGGCATACCCCCGGCAGTGATCGAGATCGACGCGCTTGACCTCGATGCGCCGCCTGCCCTCCAGCCTGCCCCCCGGGCGCACACCAAAACTGCTGTGCTGCAGTATACTTCGGGCTCGACCCGTTCTCCGGCTGCGGTAGTGGTGACGCACAAAAACATCCTCGCGAACATCGGGATGGTATGTAACGACTATTTCGAGGCCGATGGGAAGCTTCCACCGGACGACCTCACGCAGCTGTCGTGGCTGCCCCTCTACCACGACATGGGTCTGCTACTCGGAGTCACCGGCGGGTTGACGTTCGGGCTGCACTCCGTGCTGATGAGCCCGATGGCGTTTCTGCAGAGGCCTGCTCGCTGGGTGCAGCAGATGGCGAAAAACACCAGCACCTTCACAGCGGTGCCAAACTTCGCTTTCGAACTGGCCGCGCGGCGGACCACCGACGCGGACATGGCCGGTCTCGATTTGGGACACGTGCATACCGTCCTCAGCGGTAGCGAACGGGTCCACGCTGCGACGATCCGGCGTTTCATCGACCGGTTCTCGGCCTTCAACTTTCCAGCCGCCGCGCTCAAGCCGTCATACGGGCTGGCTGAGGCGATGGTTTATGTGGCGTCGTCGGGTCCGGGGCATGCTCCGAACGTCGTCAACTTCGACTACGAGAAGCTGTCGGCTGGCCACGCCGAGGCGTCTGAAGCGCAAGTCGGTGTCGAGCTGGTGAGCGTCGGTGTTCCGCGTGCCAGCACGATCAGGATCGTCGACCCGGACACCCGCGTCGAGAACCCAGCCGGCAAGGTCGGCGAGATCTGGCTGCATGGCAACAATATCGCGAACGGCTACTGGCGAAAACCGCAACAGTCGCAGCGAACCTTTGGTGGACAGCTCATCGATCCATCGCCTGGCACGCCGCAGGGGCCGTGGCTTCGGACCGGAGATTTGGGCGTCATGTACGACAGACAGCTCTTCATCATCGGCCGCATCAAAGATTTGCTGATCGTCGATGGACGTAACCACTACCCCGACGACATCGAGGCAACGACGCAGGAGATCAGCGGGGGTCGGGTCGCGGCGATTTCAATTCCAGATGATCGCACCGAGCGGCTAGTCCTGATCGTGGAGATGAAGGACCGCGGCAACTCTGAAGAGGAGATGCGGCACAAACTTCGTACCGTGAGACAGCAAGTGACCTCTGCGATTTCAAAGTCGCACGGGTTGCGGGTGGCCGATCTCGTCCTGGTGCCCCCCGGCTCGATCCCGATCACCACCAGCGGTAAGATTCGCCGTTCCTCGTGCATCGAGGTGTACCGGCAGGATGAGTTCAGCCGTTTGGACTCCACCGCTTGACGCCTTTCGGCAATGCCGAACGGTCCGAATAGCGGCGTCTACACGGCTTAACACCGCAGTGGGAGTAAAGCCAATGTCATTAATAGAAACTTGCATACCCGCTGTATCGTGGGAGCGTGTCCGGCGGCAGCCGGTTTGGGGGAATATCGGCCGCTTCACCTACGCTGATCGGTGATGGCGAGACGAAGTGGGCCGGCTGGACACGCCTGGAAGAGGCCTTTGGGCAGGGCTAGGTATCTCCCAAACGATGCAGTACTGGGACAGCAATCCGAATGGTTGGGGGGAGCGCGATGACCGCTGCACCGCCGGACCGTCGGGCGATCATCACCGAGGCATTGCGCAAGATCGATGATCTGACTGCGCGGTTAGAGGTGGCTGAGAAGGGCGACACGGAACCGATCGCCGTGGTGGGGGTGGGGTGTCGGTTGCCGGGGGGCGCGGACACCCCCGCGCGATACTGGCGGTTATTGCAAGATGGCGCCAGTGCCATCGTGCCGGTGCCCCCGAACCGCTGGGACGCCGACTCCTACTACGCCGAAGACCACAGCCGGCCGGGTACGATCTGTAGCCGGGAGGGTGGCTTTCTGACCTCCTGGCAGCCTGATGAATTTGATGCCGAATTCTTCGGGATCTCGCCGCGCGAGGCGGCGTCGATGGATCCCCAGCAGCGGTTGCTGCACGAAGTCGCCTGGGAGGCACTCGAAAACGCGGGCATTACCGCGTCGACGATTCGCGGCACACAAACCGCAGTTTTCGTCGGCCTGACCACCTACGACTATTCGTTGATCCTTGCTCGGAACTTGTCGGCAGAAGACGTCGACCCCCTCGTCCCATTCGGGAATGCGCCGAATTTCGCCGCTGGACGGTTGTCATATTTCCTGGGCGTGCACGGTCCGGCGGTGGTGATCGACACCGCGTGCTCGTCCTCGCTGGTTGCTGTGCATTTGGCGTGCCAGAGCTTGCGTCGACGGGAAAGCGATCAGGCGTTGGCCGCCGGTGTCAACCTGATGCTCAGCCCGGAAAACAGCATTGCCACCTCGCGGTGGGGGATGCTGGCCCCCGACGGACGTTGCAAAACCTTTGATGCGGACGCGGACGGCTACGTGCGTGGCGAGGGCGCTGGCGTGGTGGTGCTCAAGCGGCTCGGTGACGCGCAGCGCGACGGCGATTCGGTGCTGGCAGTTGTGCGCGGCTCGGCGGTCAACCAGGATGGTCCCAGCAGCGGTCAGACGGTGCCCAGCGGGCCGGCCCAGCAGGCGGTGCTGCGTGCGGCGTTGGCCGCGGCACGGCTGGAGCCCTCAGAGATTGACTACGTCGAGGCGCACGGCACCGGTACCGCGTTGGGGGATCCGATCGAGCTGGGGGCGTTGAGCCAGGTCTTTGGGGAGCGCAACGGTTCGGCGCCGCTGGTGCTGGGGTCGGTGAAGACCAACGTGGGTCATTTGGAATCGGCGGCCGGGATCGCCGGTTTCATCAAGACTGTGCTCAGCGTGCAGCACGGCTACATTCCCGCGCACCTGCATTTCCAAGAGCTGACGCCGAACGCTGTTGAGGGTGCTTCGCGGTTCACGATTGCCGACCAGGGCATGCAGTGGCCGACGGTGGGACGCGCCCGGCGGGCCGGAGTGTCCTCGTTCGGGGTCAGCGGCACTAACGCCCATCTGGTGGTCGAGCAAACGCCGACCGCCCAACCTGCGAAATCTTCTGTCCCGCAATCGGAATCGGTGGTCAATACCCTGGTGATCTCGGGGAAGACCCCAGCGCGCATCGCGTCCACGGCCGCCATGCTGGCCGAGTGGATGACCACGGACGGCGCTGCCGTCGCATTGGCTGATGTCGCCCACACCGTCAACCATCACCGCTCCCACCACAAGGCCTTCGCCACCGTGTGTGCGCGGGACCGGGCCCACGCGGTGGCCGGGCTGCAGGCATTAGCGGCCGGGCAATCGGCGATCGGCCTAGTCGGCGCGCACGAGGGGTTGTGCAAGCCGGGCACGGTCTTCGTGTATTCCGGCCAGGGCTCACAGTGGGCCGGCATGGGTCGGCGGTTGCTGGCCGATGAGCCGGCGTTCGCCGCAGCGGTCGACGAGTTGGAGCCGCTATTCGTCGAGCACATGAGATTTTCCCTGCAGCAAGTGCTGGCCGAGGGCCAGCGGGTGGCCGGGGATGCGCGGGTCCAGCCGGTGCTGATGGGGTTGCAATTGGCCTTGACCGAGTTATGGCGCTCCTACGGCGTGGAACCTGACGCAGTGATCGGGCATTCGATGGGGGAAGTGACCGCGGCGGTGGTGGCCGGGGCGCTGACCAAGGACGAAGGCTTGCGGGTAATCGCGACCCGGTCACGGCTGATGTCGCGGCTGGCCGGCCAGGGCGCAGTGGCCCTGCTGGAGATGGACGCCGAGGCCGCCGAGAAGACGATCGCCGACTTTCCCGAGGTGAGTTTGGCGGGGCGTCTTTCACCGCGCCAGACCGTGGTCGCCGGGTCGGTGGCGCAGGTCGACGCGCTGATCGTCGCGGTGAGTGCGCAGGAGCGGTTCGCGCGGCGGGTGAATATGGAGGTCGCCTCGCACACCGCCCTGATGGATCCGATCTTGACCGAATTGCGTTCGGCGCTGACTGACCTTGCGCCCACGGCACCGAAGATTCCATTTATCTCTACCGTCGCCGACGCCGGTGGTCACGCCGAGGCTGGACGCTGCTTATTGGGTCGCCAATGTGCGCCAGCCGGTGCGGCTAAGCCACGCGATTACCACCGCCGCAGAGCATTACGGCACGTTCATCGAAATCAGCCCGCATCCTGTGCTGACACATGCCGTCAACGAAACGCTGGAATCGACTCACCATCACAGCATTGGGACGTTGTCACGCAAGGGTGATGACACGGTCAGTTTCCATACCAATCTCAACAGCACTTACGTCGTCCACCCCCCGCAGGTGCCGCACCCACCCGAGCCGCATCCGGTGCTGCCCACCACGCCGTGGCATCGCACGCAACACTGGATCAGCCTGCAGAATCGAACGAAGGCAGCGGCGTCTGCGCCCAAGCCAGGCACGCTGCTCGGCGAGCACATTGCAGTCAGCACCACGCCGCCCACCCAACTATGGCAGGCGAGGCTTGCGTCTGCCACCAAGCCCTATCCGGGGGCGCATCAGAACAGCGGCGTAGAAATAATTCCGATATCGGTTGTCTTACAGACACTTTCGGACGCTGCCGCCAAATTCGACGCATCGGTGCTGTCCGATATTCGATTCGACTATCCAATCGTCGTCGACGAGCCGCGGTTAATCCAGGTGGTCGCCGACGGTGGATCGATCAGCATCTCCTCGAGCCCCGCGGCCGACGGCCCCGCACCTCGGTGGGTCAGGCACGTCAGCGCCCGGATCGCTCACCCGCCGCGCCACCAGGAACCAAAGGCCTTATCAGAAGGCTTATCTGAAGCCTCGGCAGAGCTGCCCCTGGATGGCGGGGACGCTGAAAACACTGAGTTCGTTGACGAGTCGATTACCTCGCTGTGGCGGGCGTGGGGCAGTGAAGGACGTCCGTTCGGGTGGTCGGTCGCGTCGTGCAACTCGGCGGGTGGCCATTTGCACGCCACGGTTGAGCTGTCTAACTCGTCGGCGGTCGCGCTGCTCGACGCCGCGATCCACATCGCCCGCCTGCTGGACCATTCCAACCCTCGGCTGATGGTTCCGGCTGCGGTCGCTGGCGTCAGGTTCGACGCCGAACTTTCCCACCAATGCGGTTCAGTCGAGGTGCATCGCCGCGGTGGCAACGATGAAGAGCTCGTCGTTGACATCACGATAACGGCACCCGATGGGACGGTATGCGTCGATGTCCGTGCACTTCGCTTTGCCGCGGTGGACTCGAGTTCGCCCGCTTCGTGCAATGACGACCCCAGTGCGATGGTGCACGCGATCGACTGGCAACCTTTCGAACCCGTTGAGGGTCATGCTGACTCGCACCAGCGGCACGACTTGAGCCCGGTCGCAGTGTTGGCCGAAGACGCTGTCGTCCGCACGCTGCGCAATCGGCTCGATGATGCCGGTTACCCGTCCGCCGAAGTCGCCAATGCGCGACACGTCTTCTACGTGCCCGAATCACGGCCGGACGAGACCGACATCGACTGCGCGGTGCGCCTGTCAACGGAAGTCGCTGATCTGGTCCGCGGGCTGACCGAGCGGGACGACGACGACCCGGTCACGCTGTGGATCATCACTCGCGGCGTTCGCGAAGGCAGCTCCGATGAGGCTGTGCGGCAGAGCATTTTGTGGGGAACCGCCGGCGTGGTCCGCGCCGAGCAGCCTCAGTTGTGGGGTGGCCTGCTCGACATCTCGGACGGCGACGATATCGGTGAGTGCGTATCGGCGCTGTCGACGGTACGGACACCGGCCAAGACCATCCTGGCGCTGCGTGACGGTGAATTGCTCACGCAGACCTTTGCACCGGTCGCTGGTGAACCGGTCCGCGAGCCGCTACGGTGCCGCCCCGACGCGGCATACCTGGTCACCGGTGGCATGGGTGCGCTTGGTCTGCTGATTGCCGGTTGGCTGGCGGAGCGCGGCGCACGTCGGCTGATATTGGCCGGCCGCAGTCCGCTGCCGCCCCGTCGCGACTGGGACAGCAACGCGATCGACGCCGAAACCAGGCACAAGATCGCCGCGATCAAGGCGCTGGAAGCGCGTGGCGTCTCTGTCGATGCCGTGGCCCTCGACATCGGTTCGCGCGATGCAGTGCAGGCCCTGCTCACCAAGCGCGACGAGCAAGGAGCCGCATCAATACGAGGCGTCATCCACGCCGCCGGAATTACCGAAGCGCAACTGTTGACCGAGATCGAGCAGAGCCGTCTTCGGCGCACCATGTGGCCGAAAATCGCGGGCGCGCAAGCGTTGCACGAGATCTTCCCGCCGGGCAGCCTGGACTTCTTGTTCTTCACCGCCGCGGCCGGAGCGGTCTTCGGCGTCCCCGGGCAGGGCGCCTACGCGGCGGCCAACGCCTATCTCGATGGGCTAGCCCGGTCGCGTCATCGGCAGGGCTGTCACACCGCCAGCCTGGACTGGGTTGTTTGGCGGGGACTCGGGTTCGCCACTGACGCGCAAATCGCGCTGCAAGAACTCGAGCGGTTGGGCTCGCGGCCGGTCACCCCGGATGAAGCCTTCAAGGCCTGGGAGCACGTGGACCGCTACGACGTCGCGCAAGCGCTGATGGCTCCGCTGCCATCGTCGGATACGCCCGCGGTATCCGAGGCGCAGGACACTTCACCGGCATGGTCGGAGATGTCTGCCGAGGACGTGCGCCGCGAACTCGAGGCCGGGCTGCGAGTCATTCTTGCCGGCGAACTCCAAATGCCAGAAGACGAACTCGAGCTGGACCGGCCGTTCGCGGAGCTGGGTCTCAACTCGGTGATGGCGATGTCGGTGCGGCGGGATACCGAGCAGTTCGTCGGTATCGAGTTGTCTGCAACAATGCTTTTCAACTATCCGACGATCGTGTCATTAGCCGATTACCTCGCCAAAAAGCTTCTACCGCAGGTGGAATCGGACAGCGACGTTGATGTATTGGGCGACTCGGACGGCGGTGTGCTGAGCGAGCTGTTCGCCCACGTGGAATCGGCTCCGGCTGGTAGTGAGAGGGGTATCTGATGGGCCGCTACCAGGAAGGTTCATCCAGCCATCCGGAGGTCATGCGATGACGTCGTCGTTCGATGAAGGGGCACTTCGGCACTGGCTGGCCGATTATCTCGTTACAAATGTCGGCTGCAGTCCCTACGACATCGACTTCGACGCGACGATGAGCGATCTCGGTCTGGGCTCGCGCGATGCGGTAGTGCTCTCCGGTGAGCTTTCCGAGTTGCTCGGCAGGCGCGTATCACCCGTGGAATTTTGGCAGCATCCGTCGATTGCTGACCTGGCGCGGTTTCTCAGCGGATCCGAATCCGACGCCGAGCAGGTGGTGGTCGAGCCCGACCGAGCCAGCATGGAGCGAGCCGATCGCGATCATCGGTCTGGGTTGCCGGTTCGCCGGTGGGATCTCGGGCCCGGAAGCGTTGTGGCAGTTCTTGTGTGAGGGCCGATCCGCAGTGGGGGAGGTACCGCCGGAGCGCTGGGCGCCATTCGACGACGGCTCCCCTGAGGTCGCGGCGATTCTTGCCCGTACCAACCGCTTCGGAGCGTTTATCGACGACATCGACGCCTTCGACGCGGAATTCTTCGACATCTCAACCCGCGAAGCTTCCAAGATGGACCCGCAGCAGCGCCTGTTGCTCGAGGTCGCTTGGGAAGCGTTGGAATACGCTGGGATTCCACCGAGTTCGCTGCGCCGTTCGCAAACCGGCGTCTTCGTCGGCGCGTGCTACACCGATTACGGATATCTGGCGTCGATGGATCTAACCAATGTTGACGCGTGGAGCAATCCCGGTGGTGCGCTAAGCATCATCGCCAATCGGTTGTCATATTTTCTGGATCTGCGTGGCCCTTCGGTCACGGTTGACACCGCCTGCTCGTCGTCGATAGTCGCTCTGCATCTGGCGTGCCAGAGCTTGCGCATCGGTGACTCGGATGTGGCACTGGCGGGTGGCGTGAATCTGCTGCTGGCGCCAGCGATCTTTCGCGCTTTCGAACAAACCGGCGCGTTGTCGCCGACCGGAGCTTGCCATGCGTTCGACGAGCAAGCCGACGGATTCGTCCGCGGCGAAGGCTGCGGAGTCGTGGTGCTCAAGCGACTGAGTGATGCCGTGCGCGATGGAGATCGGCTGCTGGCAGTGGTGCGGGGCTCTGCGGTGAACCAGGATGGTCGGTCCAACGGCATGCTCGCCCCCAACCCCGCCGCTCAAATGGCGGTGCTGCGATCGGCGTACGCCAACGCGGGATTATCGCCGCACGAAGTGGATTACGTCGAGGCGCATGGGACCGGAACTCTGTTGGGCGATCCCATCGAGGCACGTGCGCTCGGTACGGTTTTGGGGCGCGGTCGCCCCGAGGAGTCGCCGTTGTTGATCGGAACAGTCAAAACGAACCTGGGTCATCTCGAGGCCGCGGCCGGAGCGGCCGGTTTGATCAAAGCGGTGCTCGCCGTGCGGCGGGGAAGCATCCCCGGAAATCTGCACTTCCACACCCCCAACCCGCACATCCCGTTCGACCAGCTGCGACTGAAAGTGGTTACTGAACAACAGGACTGGCCGCACATGCCGCATCCGCGGCGGGCGGGTGTGTCATCGTTCGGGTTCGGCGGCACCAATGCCCATGCGGTGATCGAGCAGGCTCCTGCTTCGGTCCCATTCATTCGTGAGGCCGATCCCGCTGTTGCCACCTTGGTGTTGTCAGGCAAGACACCGGAGCGGATCGCATCGACGGCCGGGACCCTCGCCGAATGGTTGGCAGATGCGGGCAACACGGTACGGCTGGCCGATGTGGCGCACACGCTCAACCACCACCGAGAACGCCACGGTCAGTTTGCCACCGTTTGCGCTCGTGACCGCGCCCAGGCGGTAACGCGACTGCAATCGCTGGCGGCCGGCCGACCCGCGGAAGGTGTCGTGGGCCCACATGACGGGCCGTGCAGGACCGGCACGGTATTCGTGTACTCGGGGCAGGGCTCGCATTGGGCGGGCATGGGCCAGCAATTGCTCGAGGACGAGCCGATATTCGCCGACGCTATCGCCGACTTGGACCCGGACTTTGAGGAGCACGTCGGGTTTTCGCTGCAGCAGGTGATTGTCGACGGTGAGCCGGTGAGCGGCGATGCGCACGTCCAGCCGGTGCTGATGGGATTGCAACTGGCGCTGACCGAGTTGTGGCGCTCCTACGGCGTGCACCCGGACGCGGTGGTCGGTCATTCGATGGGCGAGGTGTCCGCCGCGGTGGTAGCCGGGGCGCTGTCCGTTGCCGACGGACTGCGGGTGATCGCTGCCCGCTCCCGGCTGATGTCTCGGCTGGCGGGGCAAGGCGCGGTGGGACTGCTCAAACTGGACGCCGAGGCCACGGAGGCGTTGATCGCTGACTTCGCAGGCGTGAGCGTGGCGGGATACATCTCGCCACGCGAGACTGTGATCGCGGGTCTCGTGACGCCGGTCGATGCGGTGATCGCAGCGGTGAGCGCGCAGAATCGTTTCGCGCGGCGGGTCAACATGGAGGTCGCCTCACACACCGCGTTGATGGATCCGATCTTGCGCGAATTGCGCTTGACATTAACGGATTTGAAACCCGAAATGCCGACAATCCCGTTCTTCTCCACGGTCACCGAAGGTACCGCCGTGCCACTGCTGGATGCCGAGTACTGGGTAGCCAATGTGCGTCACCCGGCGCGGCTCAGTCAGGCCGTCACCGCAGCCGGCCAGGAGCACGGCACCTTCGTCGAGATCAGCGCCCATCCGATCCTGACGCATGCCGTCAGCGACACGCTAAGTTCGGTGAGCCATCACCACAGCGTCGGGACGCTCTGGCGGGACGCTGATGACACGCTGAGCTTCCACACCAATCTCAACAACATCCACACCACCCAACCGCCGCAGACCCGCCATCCGGCAGAACCGCATCCTCTGCTGCCCACTACGCCGTGGCAGCACCAGAGCCACTGGGTCCCTGCCAGACCATCGGTTGCTGTCAACCACGTTGCGCCGATTGCCCATTCGCCTGTGCATGTCGATGGACCGATTCCGCAGGAGTGGTATTGCCAGCTGGCTTGGCCGGCCCAGGAGTTGCCTGGCGGGCATCCAGACGGAGATAGTTCGTGGCTGGTGATCGCCGACTCCGAGCTCGGCGCAGAGGTTGGCCATGTTCTCGGCGTTCTCGGCCAGGACTCCGACGTGACTGTGCTCTCGCCGTCGCTGTTGACCTCCGACAGCGAGGCTGCTCAGGATGAGGCACTCGTCGACGCCCTTGCCGGAGTCACCCATGTGCTTTACGCACCGGGGCTGGTATCTGGGCATTTCGATGCCGAACCGGGATACGGTTTCTTCAATGCTGCGCGGAAACTCACCGCTGCATTGACCGAAATGGGAGTGGCGCCGCGGCTGTTTTTGCTTACCCGAAATGCTGCGCCGGTGGCTGACGGCGACCGGGCCAATCCTGGCCACGCGGTCTTGTGGGGTTTGGGTCGCACGCTGGCACTGGAGCATCCGGAAATCTGGGGCGGCGTCCTCGATGTCGATGAGTCGGTACCTGCCGGATTGGCCGCACGATATGTGGTGGACGAGGCTCTCCGCGGCGACGGAGAGGATCAGGTCGTTTACCGGGCAGGTAAGCGCCGTGTTCCGCGCCTGCAACCGGATTATCCTTCGTCGCCAGTCCCGGTTGAGCTGGGTAGCGACAGTAGCTATCTGGTCATCGGTGCGACCGGCAACATCGGACCGCATCTGATCCGGCAGCTCGCTGACATGGGCGCCGGCACCGTCGTCGCGGTGTCGCGCAATCCGGGTTCGCGCCTCGATGGGGTCGCTGCCGGTCTGTCGGGTACCGGAACGACCTTGGTGACGGTTGCCGCCGATGCGTCCGATGAGATCGCAATGAGCGCGCTCTTCGACCGCTTCGGCACAGATCTTCCCCCACTCGGCGGCATCTATGTGGCGGCCTTCGGGGGCGGGCCGACGATGCTGAGCGACATGACCGACGACGACGTCACCGCGATGTTCCGGCCGAAGCTTGATGTGGTGGCGCTGTTGCACCGGCTTTCTCTTCGTGAGCCGGCCCTGCGCCAGTTTGTGCTGTTCTCGTCAGTGTCCGGATTGACGGGCTCACGCTGGCTGGCGCACTACACGGCAACAACCACGTTCCTTGACACCTTTGCATACGCTCGCCGGGCGGCCGGACTTCCAGCCACCGCGATTAACTGGGGGCTCTGGAAGTCGTTGTCCGACGGTCAATCCGCCGACGAGCGCAGGGTCACTCTGGACTCTGGCCTTGAGCCCATGACCGACGAGGTGGCAATCCAGGCCTTGCCGTGGGTGATTGGTGCCGGCACCCCGGTGCGCTCCACGATCGTCGCCGCCGACTGGGTCCGGCTCGCTACCGCCTATCGGACCCGTGCAGCACTGCACATCGTGGACGATCTCTTGCCCACCGAGGCCGACGGCGACCGTTCATCAACGGCAACAACCGAGTTGCGGGAATCGTTGCGCGATTGTGAACCGACGCGGCGTCGCGACCTTCTGGTGCATCACGTCACCGCGCAGGTCGTTGCTGCGATGGGGTTGGCGTCGGCGCAGTTGTTGGATCCGTCGGTCGGCTTCTTCCAATCCGGGATGGACTCGCTGATGAGCGTGACACTCCAGCGCGCCCTCTCCGACAGCCTGGGCGTAGTGCTGCCGGCCTCTGTGGTGTTCGACTACCCGACCGTCGAAGCGCTCGCCGACTACTTGGCTACAATTCTGCCCGAGCTGGTGGAGGTTACCGATCAGGAAAGCGTCGATGCTTACCAGGACCTCACCGATGACGAACTGCTTGACGAGCTTTCCCAGAGGCTGGGATGAGGCGGTATCTAATGGAGCGCTACCGGCAGGGTGAATTCGGCCGTTTGGATGTCGCCTCGTGACGACGGACTTGGACGAGGCCGCTCTTCGGGGCTGGCTGGCCGAATACCTGGTAACGAATATCGGGTGCAACCCCGACGACATTGACTTCGACGCGTCGATGTCCGATCTTGGGGTGGGCTCGCGCGACGCGGTGGTGCTCTTAGGTGAGCTGAGTGAGTTGCTTGGCCGGCCAATATCGCCCGTCGAGTTCTGGCAGCACCCGACAATCGGTGACCTGGCGCGGTTCCTCAGCGGGTCCGAACCCGACGCCGGCGCCGAGCCGGTGCTGGGTCCAGATCGAAGTGGTATGGACGAGCCGATCGCGGTGATCGGTCTGGGATGCCGTTTCCCCGGTGAGATCGCCGGATCAGAAGCGTTGTGGCAGTTCTTGCACGAGGGCCGGTCGGCGGTGGGAGAGGTTCCGCCGGATCGGTGGGAACCGTTCGATGACGGCTCTCCTGTGGTGAGTGCAGCGCTGTCGGGCACCACTCGTTGGGGTTCATTCTTGACCGAAATCGACGCATTCGACGCGGAATTCTTCGAGATCTCGCCGAGGGAAGCGGCCAAGATGGACCCGCAGCAGCGTCTGTTGCTGGAAGTGGCACACGAGGCCTTCGAGCATGCCGGGATTCCGGCTGATTCGGTGCGGCATACGCAGACGGGGGTTTTCGTCGGTGCGTGCCTGGGTGAGTACGGCTATCTGGCGTCGACCGATCTGAGTCAAGTGGATGCCTGGACGGGTACCGGCGGAGCGCTGAGCATTATTGCCAATCGCGTCTCGTACTTTTTTGATCTGCGAGGGCCGTCAGTGACGGTGGATACGGCGTGTTCGTCGTCGCTGGTTGCGGTGCATCTAGCTTGCCAGAGCTTGCGGACCGGTGAGTCGAATCTGGCGATCGCCGCTGGGGTCAATCTGCTGCTGTCACCGGCAGTTACCCGCAGCTTCGATCAGGCCGAGGCGATGTCGCCGACCGGCCAGTGTCATGCGTTCGGCGCAGATGCTGATGGGTTCGTTCGTGGTGAGGGTTGCGGGGCGGTCGTGCTCAAGCGGCTCAGCGATGCGCTGCGCGACGGGGATTCGGTGCTGGCGGTGGTCCGGGGTTCGGCGGTCAACCAGGATGGCCGGTCCAACGGGCTGATGGCCCCCAATCCGGCCGCCCAAATTGCCGTGTTGCGGGCCGCATACGCTAATGCCGGCGTGTCGACACATGAGGTCGATTATGTGGAGGCGCATGGGACCGGCACGTTGCTAGGCGATCCCATCGAAGCCCGTGCGCTGGGAACGGTGCTGGGTCGCGCACGACCGGACAACGCTCCGCTGCTCATCGGTGCGGTCAAATCGAATCTGGGCCACCTGGAAGCGGCGGCCGGGATCGCGGGTTTGATCAAAGCAGTATTGGCGGTGCAGCGGGCGCAGATTCCAGCGAACCTAAACTTCGGCACCCCGAATCCGCACATCCCGTTTGACAATTTGCGGATGAAAGTGGTTGCTGAGCAACAGGATTGGCCACCGACAGGGCGGCCGCGACGGGCCGGGGTGTCCTCGTTCGGGTTCGGTGGCACCAACGCCCACGTTGTGCTCGAGCAGGCACCCGCTACTGGTCAGGTTGAGCGGGATCCGGAGCCGGTGCTGAGCACGCTGGTGATTTCGGGGAAGACCGCGGTGCGGATCAAGTCGACCGCGGCGATGTTAGCTGAGTGGATGGCCACCGATGGCGTCGACGTTCCGTTGGCTGATGTCGCGAACACCGTCAGTCGCCGCACGCGTTATAAGACCTTTGCTGCGGTGTGCGCGCGTGATCGGGCGCACGCGATAGCCGGGCTGCGAGCATTGGCGGCCGACGAACCCGCGGAAGGCGTTGTGGAGCCCTGCGAAAAACCGCACGGGCCGGGCACGGTGTTTTTGTATTCGGGTCAGGGTTCGCAGTGGGCGGGCATGGGTCGCCAGTTGCTGGCCGATGAGCCGGCGTTTGCGTCGGCGGTGGCCGAGTTGGAGCCGGACTTCGTTGAGCAGGTGGGGTTTTCGCTGCGGGGTGTATTGGAAGCCGGGGAGCCGGTGGTGGGTATCGAGCGTATCCAGCCGGTGTTGGTGGGTATGCAGTTGGCGTTGACGGCGTTGTGGCGCGGCTATGGTGTGGAACCCGATGCGGTGATTGGGCATTCGATGGGGGAGGTGACCGCGGCGGTGGTGGCCGGGGCGCTGAGCCCGGCCGATGGCTTGAAGGTGATCGCGACGCGCTCGCGGTTGATGTCGCGGTTGTCTGGGCAGGGCGCGATGGCACTGCTGGAACTGGGCGCCGAGGATGCCGAGAAGTTAGTCGCCGACTACTCGGATATCACGGTGGCGGTGTATGCCTCGCCGCAGCAGACGGTGATCGCCGGGCCGCCTGAGCAGGTCGACGCGGTGATTGCGGTCGTGGATTCACAGGGCCTGTTGGCGCGTCGCGTCGAGGTGGACGTGGCCTCGCACCATCCCACGGTCGATCCGATACTCCCGGAGTTACGCAGTGCGCTGGCCGGTTTGGCGCCTGGTGTGCCGAGGATTCCGTTGATCAGCACGGTCGGTCAAACCAACGGCAGTGAGCCCGCCTTCGACGCCGACTATTGGGTGGTGAATCTGCGTAATCCGGTTCGGTTCAGCCAGGCTGTCACGGCTGCTATAGACGAGCACGGAAGCCACAACTTCGTCGAAGTCAGCCCGCATCCGCTGCTGACTCACGCCATCAGCGAAACTCTCGCATCGGCGTCGTCCAGCGACCAGTTCTTTGTCACCCCGGCGATGAAGCGCGGTGACGATGAAACCCTCTCCGTCCACACGCAACTCGCCACCCTGGGGGCGACGGCTCCCCAGGCCACTAGGCGTCGGCTTGCGGATATTCCACCGTCGCCGTGGCTGCATGCGAAGTACTGGATCGAGCAAAAACCTGTCGGCCAGCGATTGCCCGATGTCCACCCGTTACTTGGGGTGCACGTTGAAATGCCCTCTGGACGCGACCATGTGTGGCAGGCGGAGATCGGAACCAAGACGATGCCCTGGCTGGCCGATCACAAGGTGCATGGCCAGGCCATTATGTCCACGGCGGGTTTCGTCGAGATAGCGTTGGCCGCCGGGCGCCAAGCTCTTGGCGGGGCCGGAGAAGCAGTTCAGGTCGTCGCACTCAAGATTGAGCAGCCACTTCGGCTGGATGACCAGACTCGGGTCACGACACAGCTTGCTCAAGAACGCGACGAAAATCGCATTGAGATTCATGCCAGTTCCGCCGGCGGGAGTTGGTCTCGGTATGCGGTAGCAAGTATCGAGGTGAACCAGCAAAATGCGCCGGCCGAAGACCATGGTGCCGAGCCGGGCACCGCGATCGAGCTGGCCGCCGAGACCGCCGACCATCCCGAATACTGCATCCACCCACTACTGCTCGACGCAGCGCTGCAGCAACTGGCTGCCGTTATCCCGGTGCAGTCGCAGGACGCCTACACCGACACGCCGTATCTGCCGGGGTCGGTGGCGACCGCCCGGGTGTTCGGTCCGAGCGGGCGCCGGGCACGGTGCCACGCCTACCTGGTCGAACAAGGGCCGCGCGGCTACCAGGGCCGAATTGTCCTGACCGACGACGCCGGGACTCCGACCGCGGAACTCACCGGCGTCGAGTTGCGCCCGATAGATCCCGCGGCGGTGCCGTTGCCGTTGGAGCAGAAGATCTTCGACACCGACTGGGTGCAGAGTTCGATTCCGGAAATCAATTCGACGAGCGACTCTGCGCCCCCAGGAAGCTGGCTACTGCTGACCGACTCCGGCATTGAGACAACGGCACTCCCCGCGGAATTCGCCACCCGGCTCAGCTCACCAACCCGCCTAGTGATCAGCGCAGAATTGTCGGACGAGTCGGCTGTACTGGAGGCTATCGCGAAAATCGCCGCCGCTCCTGAGCTTCCGCCCGCGGGCGTGATCGTCTTCCTCGGAGGGCCTTCGTTTGATGACACCGATTTCGACGGTGCGCTGTGGCGCGCGCATGAGCTGATCCGGGCGATCTCGGCTACCGGGCGGGCGGTCGTCGACAGCTGGCACGGCAAGTTGCCGCGGCTGTGGTTGGTGACCCGTAACGGTCTTCCGGTTCACGATGATGAGCGTGGCGACCCGGCGATCGTCGCCCTTCAAGGCCTCATTCGTAACTGGCGGTTCCCCGGCGAAGCGGCTCGCGTCCTTGCCGGCGAACCTGATCTGTGGGCCACTCTCGTCGATCTGGGCGAATCGGACGACTTGGAGAATCTCGTCACGTCGTTGGTCAGTGAACTGAGATCACCGGCGGGCGACGATGTGATCGCTTGGCGTGAGCGCAGCCGATATGTTGAACGGCTCACCCGCGCGACGCTTGCCGCAAGCCACTCGGATGCCGTCGTCCGCGCGGACGGCTCCTACATTGTCACTGGTGGCCTGGGCGGCTTGGGCACAGTCGTCACGCGATGGCTGGTAGAACGCGGCGCCGGGCGGCTTGTGCTCAACGGCCGAACCAATCCCTCCGATGCTCAGCAGAAGGCCCTTGCCGAGCTGGCAACCGGGACCGAAATCGTCTTTGTGGCAGGCGATATCGCCTCGCCAGGGGTCGCGGATCGGCTGGTGGCGGCCGCCGAAGAGACTGGACGGCCATTGCGAGGAGTCCTGCATGCGGCAGGCGTGACCGGTGATGGCCTGGTGACAGCTCTTACCCGCGAGGGCATGGAACGGGTGTGGGGGCCCAAGGTGGCCGGTGCATTTCGGCTGCACGCGGCGACCGCCACTCGAGAACTCGACTGGTGGGTTGGCTTCTCGTCCATGGCGACGCTTCTGGGTCTGCCGGGCCAGCTGGCCTATGCGACAGGCAACGCCTGGCTTGATGGACTGGTGGCGTGGCGACGCGCATCAGGGCTGCCCGCAACCGCAATCAACTGGGGCCAGTGGTCGGACGTCGGGATGAGCCGCGCGCTGACGTACAGCGTTCTGGATCCGATAACTCCAGATGAAGGTATTGAGGCGCTGCAGGCCCTGGTGGGTGGCCCGCTCAACCGGGTTGGTGTCGGACGACTGCGCCTTGATCGCGCGGTGGCCGCGACCCCCGAGTTCCGCGAGCTCGGCTATTTCGAGACGGTGGTCGCAGAATTCGACAGCGCGTCCGACATATCCAGCGTCGACTATCCGGCCAGCGTTGACGACGTGGACCGCTCGGCGGTGTCGGTCCCGGACTGGTCACAGCTATCGGCTGAGGACAGGTTGAGCGAGCTTCAGATTAGGCTGCGAACCCTGTTGGCTCGCCAACTGCGGATGTCGGCAGCAGCGATCAACGTGGACCAGCCGTTCCCTGAACTGGGGCTCGACTCGATGATGGCGATGGCGGTGCTGCGAGAGACGCAGAAGCTGGTGGGAGTCGACTTGTCGGCGAATAGGCTGTTCAACCACCCGACCATCTCATCGTTGGCGGCGTACTTGGCGGACCTGCTGGCACCCCAGGAAGTGCCGCAGGACGACACCGCCGATGTGACGCTCGATTCGACGGGCAGCAGTGTGTTGGATGAGTTGTTCGATCAGGTGGAGTCGGCCTCGGCCGGCAGTGAGAGCGGTATTCTTTGATGGGAACGATCTTCGACAGAGTTTCGGCGATGCCCGCCGACAAGCGGACTGCGCTGACTGAGCAGTTCGACAAGGCCTCGCGCATCGCATCCGCCGAACCGGTCGCGGTCGTCGGGATCGGCTGCCGTTTCCCCGGTAGTGCGTCGGGGCCGGATGGCTACTGGAACTTCTTGGCCGGCGCTGGAGACGCCATCAGCGAAATTCCGCCGGATCGTTGGAACGCTGATGAGTTCTACGACCCGGATCAGTTCGCGCCCGGCCGGATGTCGTCGAAGTGGGGTGGTTTTCTTCCCGACGTAGCCGGCTTCGACGCTGATTTCTTCGGGATTTCCCCGCGTGAGGCCGAAGCGATGGACCCCCAGCAGCGACTGATGCTGGAGGTCGCCTGGGAAGCACTGGAGCATGCCGGGATCGCGCCCGACGAGCTCTCCGGAATCCGTGCCGCAGTGATGATGGGCGTGTATTACACCGAGTATCAAACAATTTCCGCTGCCAACCCAGACACCATCGACGCCTACTCGGCAACCGGTAATGCCCACGCGGTCGCAGTCGGACGGATCGCGTACCTGTTGGGGTTGCGTGGTCCGGCGGTGGCCATTGATTCCGCGTGTTCGTCCTCGTTGGTGACGATCCACCTGGCCTGCCAGAGCCTACGGCTGCGGGAAAGCGACCTGGCCCTGGCCGGCGGCGTCAGCCTCATCCTGCGCCCGGAAACCCAGATCGCGATGTCCAAATGGGGAATGTTGTCTCCGCGAGGCCGGTGCTACAGCTTTGACGCGCACGCCGACGGGTTTGTCCGGGGAGAGGGCGCCGGCATCGTGGTGCTCAAGCGGCTCACCGACGCCGTACGCGACGGCGACCGGGTAATAGCGGTGGTGCGGGGCTCAGCGATCAATCAGGATGGCCGCTCCAACGGACTGACCGCGCCCAACACCATCGCGCAAAGCGACGTCATCACCCGGGCATTGCGCAGCGCTGACGTGACGGCGAGCTCGGTGAACTTCATTGAGGCGCACGGCACCGGAACCGCTTTGGGCGACCCGATCGAGTTCGAGGCGTTGGCCGATGTCTATGGGCGCGGCGACGGTCCCTGCGCGCTGGGGGCGGTGAAAACAAACATCGGCCATCTGGAGGCGGCCGCCGGGATTGCCGGATTCATCAAGGCCGCACTGTCTGTGCAGCGCGGCCAGATTCCGCCGAACCTCCATTTCTCGCAATGGAATCCGGCGATCGACCCGTCACCAACACGGCTGTTCGTTCCCACCGAACTCAGCCCCTGGCCCGCTGACGAAGGTCCGCGGCGAGCCGCGGTGTCGTCATTCGGCCTGGGCGGTACGAACGCACATGTGGTGATCGAGCAGGGGGATCCGGCGCCGGTGTCGGATCCGGATTCAAGTTCGCCGGTCACGACGTTGATGGTCTCGGGCAAGACCGATCAACGGATAGCGGCATGGGCGGCGGCGTTGGCCGACTGGATGGACGGAGACGGCGCCGGCGTGCCGCTGGCAGACATCGCTCACACCGTCAACCACTACCGCAGCCGCCATAAAAAATTCGCCACGGTGTGCGCGCGTGACCGCGGCCAGGCGGTGGCGGGGCTTCGGGCGGTAGCGTCCGGGCAGCCGACGCCGGGAGTGGTCGGCCCGCGTGAGGCGCCGCGTGGATCGGGCACGGTGTTTTTGTATTCGGGTCAGGGTTCGCAGTGGGCGGGCATGGGTCGCCAGTTGCTGGCCGATGAGCCGGCGTTTGCGTCGGCGGTGGCCGAGTTGGAGCCGGACTTCGTTGAGCAGGTGGGGTTTTCGCTGCGGGGTGTATTGGAAGCCGGGGAGCCGGTGGTGGGTATTGAGCGTATCCAGCCGGTGTTGGTGGGTATGCAGTTGGCGTTGACGGCGTTGTGGCGTGCCTATGGTGTGGAACCCGATGCGGTGATTGGGCATTCGATGGGGGAGGTGACCGCGGCGGTGGTGGCCGGGGCGTTGAGCCCGGCCGATGGTTTGAAGGTGATCGCGACGCGGTCGCGGTTGATGTCGCGGTTGTCTGGGCAGGGCGCGATGGCGTTGCTGGAACTGGGCGCCGAGGATGCCGAGAAGTTAGTCGCCGACTACTCGGATATCACGGTGGCGGTGTATGCCTCGCCGCAGCAGACGGTGATTGCGGGGCCGCCCGAGCAGGTCGACGCGGTGATCGCGGTGGTGGATGCGCAGGGCCGGTTGGCGCGGCGCATCGAGGTGGACGTGGCCTCGCACCATCCCACGGTCGATCCGATCCTGCCCGAGTTACGGAGTGCGCTCGCCGGATCTGGCGCCGGTTGCGCCGAAGATCCCGTTGATCAGCACGGTCGGCCAGGCCAACGGCGGGGCGCCGGTGTTTGATGCCGACTATTGGGTGGTCAATTTGCGTAATCCGGTGCGGTTCAGCCAGGCTGTGGCGGCCGCTGCGGAACACCATGCCACCTTCGTCGAAGTCAGTGCCCACCCGCTGCTCACCCACGCGATCGCCGGCAATCTGGAGGCGGCCAGGCCGCGCGGCGGCGCCCAGGTGGCGGCAACGTTGAACCGGGACAATCCCGAAACGCTGACGTTCCACACGCACCTGGCGACGGTTCGGCCCCCGTCAGCGGCGCAAACCGCCAACGGCACAAAAAGACTCGCGGATCTCCCGCCGACGCCGTGGTTGCACTCCAGATACTGGGTCGCACGTTCTTCGGCGAGCCGGCAATCTGCCAGCACTCATCCACTGTTGGGCATGCACGTCGAGATGCCTTCGGGTCGCGATCATGTATGGCAGGCCGATGTCGGGACCGAACTCGTTCCCTGGCTGGCGGACCACCAGGTGCACGGGCAGCCGGTCATGCCGGCGACAGGTTTCGCCGAAATAGCGCTGGCGGCTGCCAGCGAAGCCCTTGGGTTGCCGGTGCAGTCAGTGGCCGTGAACCGGCTCGAAGTTGAACAGATGCTGCCGCTGGGTGACCAAACCCAGATAACGACGCAGCTGACCCAGGGCACACAAGATTCCGTCGACGACATTCGTGTCGAGATCCATTCACGCTCGGCCAGCGGCAATTGGACTCGCCACGCGGTCGCCCGAGTCGAGGCAGCGCAACCCGAGGCGCCACATAAGCAGACGGGCTCTGGCGAGGCCGGCACCGTCGTGTCACCCGCAGACCTGTACTCCGCCTTGCGCAACACGGGTTTGCACCACGGGCAGGCGTTTGCCGCGCTCACCCGGATCGTTCGCAAGCCCAACGGTTCTTCGGAAACCGAGATCGCCCTGCCGGACGAGGCCACTGGGCATCGCAGTTATCGAATCCATCCGGTGCTGCTCGATGCCGCGCTGCAGGGCCTGGCTGCTGCGATGTCTGTCGAATCACTCACCGATTCCAGCGAGGCCACCTATTTGCCGGTGTCGTTCGAGAGGATTCGGGTATTCGGCGACGTCGGCCGGCGCGCTCGATGCCGCGCCGAGCTGGTCAAACCCGACGGCGACGGCGCCGGCATACTGGGCCGCGTTGTCCTGATGGACGACACCGGGACTCCGACCGCCGAGATCACCGGCATCTATTTGCAACGTGTGCAGCGCCGCACAGTGCCAATGCCGCTGACACAAAAGATCTTTGACACCAGTTGGATTCAAACCCCAACCACCCCGGCGCCGCCCCCTTCCGATGGTAGCTGGCTGGTGTTGACCGACGGCGCCGAGACCGAGGCGATCGCAAACGAATTCCTCACTCAATTCGGCTCACCCACCCGACGGGTGGTCAGCGCCGACCTTTCTCAAGAGGCCGCGGTGCTGGAGGCCTTCGCGAAGACCGCAGCAGACCCTGAGCTTCCGCCGGTCGGGGTGATCGTCTTCTCCGGACAGCGCACATTCGATGGCACCGACTCCGGCGATGCGCCGGCGCGCGGCCGCGATCTGGCCTGGGCCGTCTCGGCGACGGTGCGTGCGGTCATCGGCGGTTGGCACGGAAAAGCCCCGCGGCTGTGGGTGGTGTCCCGTAACGGTCTGGCTGTCAACGCCGACGAGCCGGGCGACCCAACGATCGGCGCGCTGAAGGGACTGGTCCGGGTTCTTGCCTACGAACACCCGGACCTGCGCACCACGTTGGTGGACTTGCCCGACGACACCCTGACACCGTTGATCACCGAGCTGGGGTTGGCCAGTAGCGATGACATTATCGCCTGGCGCGGCGAGCACCGGTACGTCGAACGTCTTTCCCGCGCGACACTCGGCAAAGCGAAGCTCGACCCGGTCGTTCGACGCGACGGTGCCTACATTCTCACCGGCGGTCTGGGCGGCATCGGTCTGGCGGTGACCCGTTGGCTTGTCGACAACGGCGCCGCGCGCGTCATCCTCAACGGACGATCCGAGCCATCCGACGAGGCGCGGGCGGTGCTTGCTGAACTCGAACAGCGCGCGCAAATCGTTGTGGTACCGGGCGATATCTCCGCACCCGGAGTCGCCGAGCGGCTCGTGAGCGCCGCCGAAGAGACCGGGCTGGGGTTGCGGGGAGTCGTGCACAGCGCCGTCGTGCTCGATGATCAGATCGTTGCTGCGCTCAGCAGGGAGAGTCTGGAACGGGTATGGGCGCCCAAAGCGGCAGGCGCCTTGCGGCTGCACGCCGCCACGGCCGACCGGGAGCTCGACTGGTGGGTCGGGTTCTCCTCGACGTCGTCGCTGCTGGGGTCGCCCGGGCAGGGCGCCTACGCCGCGGCCAGTGCGTGGCTCGACGGGCTGGTCGCCTGGCGACGCGCATCGGGTCTGCCTGCCATCACCATCAACTGGGGCCAGTGGTCGGACATCGGTGTCGCGCGCTCGTTGACGTTCAGCGCGCTGGATCCCATAGCCCCGGCCGAAGGCATCGAGGCCCTGGAGTCGATACTCGCCGGCGACCTCGCACGGGTGGGTGTCGCACGGCTGCGGCTGGATCGCGCCGCGGCCGCCTTCCCCGAAATCCAGCAGCTCGGGTACTTCGCCACGCTGGCCGAGGAATTGGACATCGACAGTGACGACGACGACTGGGCCGGCCCCGATGCACTCCGCCAGATGGACGCCGACGAAGCCAACCGGGTCGTCATCGCACGGTTGGGTGGACGCATCTTGGCCATCATGGGCTATCCGAAACACAGCACAATCGACATCGATCAGCCGTTGACCGAATTGGGAATGGATTCGTTGATGGCCGTGCGGATCCGGAACACTGTTCGCGGTGACTTCGGTGTGGAACCCCCGGTGGCCCTGTTGTTGCAGGGTGCGTCGCTGACCGAGCTGACTACCGATCTCATCCGTCAACTGGGCCTGGGCGGGCAGGACGCGCCCGAGAGCGCCAGCGGAGTTCGGGATCGAGCCAAGCAGCGCGCCGCAGCGCGGCAACGGGCTGCGGCGCGGCGAAGAGTAGGAGACCGAGTGTGACCAGCAACAGCGAACTGCCGCCCAACGCGATCGCGGTGGTCGGGATGGCCGCCAGATTACCGGGCGCCAAGACGGTTTCGGCGTTCTGGGACAATCTGCGCCGCGGCGAGGAATCGATCGTCACGCTGTCGGAGGACGACCTGCTGGCCGAGGGAATCAGCGAGAAGGCGCTGGCGAATCACGCGTATGTGCGGCGAGCTGCATTACTGGACGGGATAGCCGAATTCGACGCAGACTTCTTCGGTTTCACGCCACAAACGGCGCGTATGACCGATCCACAACATCGGCTGTTTCTGCAGGCGGCGTGGCATGCAATCGAGGACGCCGGCTACGACCCCGCCCAGATCGAGGGTTCGGTCGGCGTGTACGCGACCAGCACGACCAGCGGGTACCTCCTGCACAACATCATGTCCAATCACGACCCGAACGTGATCATCGGGCAGGGCGTGACGTTCGAGATGGTCAACCTGTCGTTGCAGAACGACAAGGATTACCTGGCGACGAAGGTGGCGCACCAGTTCAATCTGCGCGGCCCCGCGTTGTCGGTTCAGACCGCCTGCTCGTCGGCGTTGGTCGCCGTGCATTTGGCCTGCCAGAGCATTTTGAACGGCGAATGCGAGATGGCTCTGGCCGGTGGCGCGTCGCTGCGGATCCCGCACCACGTCGGGTACTGGCACGAACCCGGTTCGATGGTGTCGGCAACCGGCCACTGCCGTCCCTTCGACGTACGTTCCGATGGCACCATCTTCGGCAGCGGCGTCGGTGTGGTGGTGCTGAAATCGTTGCAGGACGCCGTCGATGACGGGGACCGTATTCACGCCGTCATCCGGGGCTCGGCGCTGAACAACGACGGCTCGACGAAGATGACCTACGCCGCCCCCAACGCGGCCGGACAGGCCGACGTCATCGCCGAGGCGCAGGCAATCGCCGAGGTCGACGCATCGACGGTGAGCTACATCGAGACGCATGGAACCGGTACGCCGTTGGGTGACCCCGTCGAAATCGAGGGTTTGCGAAAAGCATTCGCTGTTTCTGAAGAGACCCGGCAGGGTCCGTGCTTCATCGGTTCGGTCAAGTCCAACATCGGTCACCTGGAGTCCGCGGCCGGCATCGCGAGCTTGATCAAGGCGATTCTGTGCCTCAAGCACAAAGCGATTCCGGCGACGCTCCACTACACCAGCCCCAATCCGGAACTGCATCTCGACCAGGGACCCTTCGTCGTGCGCAGCGAGTACGGCCCATGGGAGTGGGATGGCGTCCGGCGGGCCGGGGTCAGTTCGTTCGGTGTCGGTGGCACCAACGCCCATGTGGTGCTCGAAGAGGCGCCGACGGTTGCGGCGTCGACGCCCCACCCCGGTCCGCAGGTGCTGTTGCTGTCGGCTCGCAGCGCCCAAGCGTTACAGCAGTCACGCTCGGACGTCTCCGCCGAATTGTCTGGTGCAGAACAGGTTAGCCTTCCTGACGTCGCCTACACCCTTGGGCGTCGCAGAAAGGACAACATCCGGCTGGCGGCGGTCGTCAAAGACCAGCAGGATGCAGCGACGGTGCTGGCCGCGGACGAGCACGACAACGTGTTCATCGGCGAATCGGTGCAGAGTGCCTCCGACAACGCGAAGCGAGTCGTCTTCCTGTTTCCGGGACAGGGCGCTCAGCACATCGGGATGGCGCGCGGCCTGTATGAGTCCGAGCCGGTGTTCGCCGAGCACTTCGACGAGTGCGCCGCGGGGTTTGGCGACGAGTTGGGCATCGACCTGCGCGCGGAGATTTTCGACGGCACCGCACGCAATCTGGAGCGCACCGACCGGACCCAACCCGCGTTGTTCACCGTGGAATACGCGCTGGCGAAGTTGATCGAGACCTTCGGGGTTCGCCCGGCAGCACTGGCGGGCCACAGCATCGGCGAGTATGCCGCGGCCACCATCGCAGGCGTCTTCGACATCGCGACGGCCATCAAGGTGGTATCGATGCGTGCTCGCCTGATGCATACCGCACCCCGTGGAGTCATGGTCGCGGTGGCGCTGAGTCCCGATGCGCTCGCCGAGCACCTGTCGGCCGATGTCGACGTCGCCGCGGTCAACGAACCGGGCGGCTGCGTCGTTGCCGGGTCCGAGGAGAACATTCGCAAGTTCAGCGATCACCTCGCCGAACACGGGATCGTCGCGCGTCGGGTCCGCACGTCGCATGCGTTCCATTCACGTTTGATGGATTCGATGATTCCGGAATTCACTGGCTTCCTCTCCCGACAAACGCTGCACCAGCCCCGCATTCCGGTGCTGTCCAACGTCACCGGAACTTGGTTGGCCGACAGCGAGGCCACCAATGCCGCGACGTGGGCCCGCCAGGTTCGGTCGACGGTCCGGTTCTCCGACGAAGTCGACGTGTTACTTGCCGATCCCCATCGCATCGTGGTTGAGGTCGGCCCGGGCGGCACCTTGACCGCGTCGGCGATGCGGCACCCAAAGTGGTCAAGCGGTCACCGCGCCGTTCGGTTCATGCGCCACCACGCCCAGAACCGCGACGACCGGGATACCTTCCTGCTCGCTCTCGGGCAACTTTGGTCCGCGGGGGTCGACATTGACTGGACGCCGCTGCGGCCGGCGCAACGGCCACAACTCGTGTCGCTTCCCGGCTATCCGTTTGAGCGCCAACGGCATTGGGTGGACCACAGGCCACATAACGGTTGGGTGGCGGACGCCGCCTCCACTAATGGGACCGCGACGCCGCCGTCGACTGCGACCGCCGACGCTACCCATGCGGCCACAAACGGCAAGTCGCCGATGGAAGCGACGTTGCAGCGCATCTGGGCCCAGTGCCTCGGTGTCGGTTCGGTCGACCGCAACGCCAACTTCTTCGAACTCGGCGGCGACTCACTTGTCGCGATCAGCGTCGCGATGACCGCCGCCAAAGAAGGGCTGGACCTCACACCCCAAGACCTGTACGACAATCAAAGCGTAGCCGCACTCGCCAAAGCGCTGATTGCCCGATACGCGGTCGGCGGGCTGGCGCGCCAGTCATCCACTGACGTCGCGCATCCTCCTGTTCCGCCGAACCTCGCTTACTTCCTCGAGCATGGAGTCCGAGAACGCGGGCAGTGGCGTGTTCCGTTGATCCTGCAGCTTCGGCCCGATGTACAAGTCGAGGACATCCGTTCGGTGCTCACCGCCGTGACCAACCACCACGATGCGCTGCGTCTGCGACTCGTGGAACGCGCGGGCACTTGGGAGCAGATCGTCGGCGAACCGCAGGAGTCCGCCGAACTGGCCATCCGGTCGCTTCCCGACGATGTCTCGCCGGGAAGTCCGCAGGAGCGGGGAGCGTTGCTCGAAATACTCAACGAGCAGATCCGCGAACAGGACCTGTCGAGCCCGCCGTTGGCCGCCACCTATGTCCGTGGCGTGCCGGGCGGTTCGTGCTACCTCGCAATCAGCGTCCACGCGGCCGCGGCCGACATTGCGTCGCGCGAAATCCTGCTTGCCGACATCTTCACCGCGTTCGGGCAGCGGTTGGCAGGTGAGGAGATTGCGCTCGAACCGATCACCACACCGTGGACCGAGTGGTCCCAGCGCTGCGCCGCGCTGGCCATCCATCCGGCAGTCGTCGAAAGCCGCGATTTCTGGCTGGAGACTGCGACGGCAGCGAACCTGCGGGTGGCCCGTCAGGAAACCACCGAAGCACCGGGCGTAGCCGATCTGGTGAGATTGGCCTCGGCACTGACCGTCTCGGAGACAACCGAGATCGACGACGCGCGCCGCCGACTTCGGGTGCCAATAGAGGAATTGCTGCTCGCCGCGCTGAGCCGGACGATCGCGACTGCGGTCGGCAAGGGATCAGTCTCCGTTGACCTCGGCGGGCCTGGCCGGTCAGTGCTCAAACCCGATGTCGACCTGCGCCGGACGGTTGGCTGGTTCACCACCGTCTATCCGGTCGCTCTCAACTGCGCCAAGGGCGAGGGCGCCAGCGCAAAGCAATTGCTCGAAAATGTGCACGGCACATTGAATGCCGTCCCGCACTACGGAATCGGCTATGGGCTGCTGCGTTATCTGTACGCACCGACCGCGCGGCTGCTCGGTGCCGCCCGCCCCGCCGACATCTTCTTCTCCTATGTCGGCACGATTCCTGACCTGCCATCGTTGCCATCCGACGCCGTGCCCGTCCAGTTCGACGCCGACACCGCTACGCCGGTCCGGGACGCGATTCCCGGCCTCGGTCACGCCGTCGAGTTTCGGGTGTATCGCTGCGCCGGCATGCTGAACCTGGATTGGTGGTATGACGTCCGTAGGGTCGAGTCGGCCACGGCGCAATCGCTTGCCGACGGGTTCTCGAAAGCGTTGATGGAATTCACCCGGGAGGCGCTCGCGGAGGACGAAATGGACCCCGCCGACGACGAACTCACCCTGGTCGACCTATCGACCAGCGACATCGACGCAGGAGAAGCGGGTGCTTAGCACCGATGATGCGGTGGTCGTCAACGGGGTCATAAAAGCGTTTGGTTCCGTTGTCGCACTGGCCGATATCAGCTTCAAGGTTGGGCGCGGCGAAGTGCTGGGCTTACTGGGGCCAAATGGGGCCGGCAAGACGACGATGGTGGACATCCTGTCGACGCTGACGCGGCCGGATCGCGGCCACGCGGAGGTCGCCGGGCATGACGTTTTGTCCGACCCGGCCGGGGTGCGGCGGTCGATCATGCTCACCGGCCAGCATGTGGCCCTGGATGACATGCTGAGCGGCCGGGAAAACCTGGTGATGTTCGGTCGTCTGCAGGGGCTGAGGAAGTCGCAGGCGCGGCGGCGGGCCGACGAGCTTCTCGACCAATTCGACTTGGTTGACGCCGCAAACCGAAGTGTCAGTACGTATTCGGGCGGGATGCGCCGACGTATCGACATCGCCTGTGGATTAGTGGTGCGCCCGGAAGTGGTGTTTTTGGACGAACCCACGACCGGACTGGACCCGCGCAGTCGGCAGAGCATCTGGGAACTGGTTTCCGAGTTCAAGCAGGCCGGCATCGCCACGTTGTTGACGACCCAGTACCTCGAGGAGGCCGACGTTCTGAGCGATCGCATCATCGTGATCGATCACGGGGCGATCATCGCCGAGGGAACGGCCGACGAACTCAAGCAGCGAACCGGAGACACCTACTGCGAAATCGTGCCCCGCCACCCAAAGGATCTACCCGCCGCAGCCGAAGCGCTCGGCTCGCTGTTACCGGGAAGGAACAGGGCGGCGTTGACGACCGCATCCGACCGCATCGCGATGCCTGCCGCCGACGGGCCCAACACCCTCGCGCAGGCCCTAAAACGGTTAAGCGAGGCCAACATCGAGCTGCTCGACATCGCTTTGCGTCGCCCGTCACTTGACGAGGTGTTTCTAACGCTGACAACCGAAAACACCGGCGACAGAACCGCGGCTCGCGAAGTCGGCGAACCCAGACCCACCTCCGGTCGCCATCGTTTGGAGAACGCGGGCAACACCTGCGCCAAGCACATCGACACGAATATATTGCGGTGACCGATATCGCGGCTGCCCGGCCGACGGTGTCGACTATTCAGCAGTGCTGGGTGCTGACCGCACGCGTAATCCGGCCCACGCTGCGCAACGGGGAATTGGGCACTCAGGTCGCCGCGCCGGTCATGTTCACGGTCAACTTTTACCTTCCGCTCAAAGGGATCATGGGTGCCTTCGCCCAGGGCTTGAGTAGCTATGGGCAGTACCTGATGCCGCTCATCGCGCTGGTAGCCGTCGCGTGCGCCGGCATATCGGCGGCGTTCCGGTCAGCGACCGACTCGGTGCAGGGCATCGACCGGCGATTCAAAGCCATGCCGATCGCCGCGCTGACACCGCTGGCCGCCCGCATGTCGGCCAGCATGTACCGCTGCTGCATCGCGCTGGTGGTCTCGCTGGTGTGCGGCCATGTCATCGGGTTCCGGTTCTATGGCGGTGTGGCGCACACCGTGGGCTTCTGTGTATTGGTGATGGTGGTCGGCGCAGTCCTGGCGTTGCTCGGAGACGTGATCGGGGTCGCGAACAAAAATCCGGAGGCCACCACGCCCTTACTGTTGCCGCCTTTGTTCGTCCTGGGTCTGTTGTCGGTCGGATTGCAACCGGTCGAACGGTTCCCCGCCTGGGTTCGAGGCTTCGTCCGCGATCAATGGGTATCGCAGTTCATCGATGCGCTGCGTGCGTTAGCAGGCGACAGCACCCCGGCGGCCGGTGTGGTGACCTGGCCTGTGATGATTCCGACGCTGATTTGGTTGGCGGGCTTCATAGTGATTCTGGTTCCGCTGCACCTTCTCGTTTCCTCGAGTCGGCGATGATGTCGGTCGCAGCGGAGGACAAGAGGACCGACGCCTTCTGGGCATTTGGCGATGTCCGCCCCGCGGGCAGTCGTCACGATAGCGAAAACTCACCTCGGCGGCTCGTCGCGCACACATGGGTGCTTACCGTGCGGTTACTCGTTCGGTGGCGTCGCGATCCTGCGACCGTGCTCGAGTCGTTGATCATGCCTGTCGCGCTGTTAGTGACAGTGAACATCGTTTTGGGCAACGGGGTTTCGCAGCTCACCGGGCACAGCGCTCTGTATGGCAGCGTCCCGCTGATCGCGATGGTCGGAGCCATGTCGGGCTCGATGGTCGGCGGAATCAACCTCATGCGTGAACGCGGCGAAGGCTTGCTTTCCCGACTGTGGGTCGTGCCCGTGCACCGGGCATCGGGCCTGCTGTCCAGGCTGACGGCCGATGTCCTTCGGATCGTGGTGACCACTGCGGTCATCGTGTGCACCGGCTTTGTGCTGGGTTTCCGGTTCCGGCAAGGAATCCTGGCCTCGGTGGCGTGGCTGTTCGTGCCGACGGTATTCGGGGTGGCGTTCACGATGGCCGTCATCACCCTCGCCTTGTACACGGCGAACACGATCGTGGTGGAGGCCACCGAGATCGTTTGGGGAGTGCTGATGTTCTTTTCCACCGGCTTTGTGCCGGTCGACCAGTACCCAGGCTGGCTTCAGCCGATCGTTCAACATCAGCCGATAAGCTATGCCGTCGACGTGATGCGCGCGCTGTCGCTCGGTGGTCCGGTGCTGGCGCCGATGGTCAAAATGTTGCTGTGGTCGGCGGGCATCGCCGCTGCGTGCGCGATACCGATGGCTATCGGATACCGAAAGGCCAGCACGCGTGGATGAATCGTGGACCGCCAGGAGGTCTTAGGTTGTTTTCATCGTCGGTGATTCGGAACCTGTCGCGTAGTGAAGAAATATTCGCTGAGACAGAATGTTTCGTGGGCGTCGGCGCGCATCTGCGGGGGCCGATCGACGCCGAGGCTCTGTCGGCTGCCTTCGATGCGCTGCTGGAGGCGCACCCGGTACTTGCTGGTCATCTCGAGCAGAGCGCCGACGGGCGGCATCAGATCGCCGTTGACGATCTACTCCACCCGGGAATCGAGGTGGTAGAGATCGACGACCCGGCCGCCGAAAGCCCCCCAGTCCGCCTCGACCAAAACGAGTCGCTGGTTCATCTGCGCTTGACCATGCGCGGGGGAGACGCGCAGCCGACTCTCTATGTCCATCACGGACTTGCCGACGGTCACCACGAGTTCAGGCTCGTCGAGGAGATGTTCTCCTATTACACCGATCTGGTATGCAACGGAAGAATCGGGCCGGTTACCGTCCAGCCTGCGCCTGAACCGCTGGAAGCGGTTCTTGCTCAACGGGGTATACAGAAGCAGCAGCGGTCCGGGCTCGAGCGGTTCATGCCCGCGGTGTTCGCTTACGACCTGCCGCCATCGCGGCGTGCCGCCTCCGACGTCAAACCTGCTTCGCCGGTGCGTGTTCCGATGGCGGCGTGTCAGCTGAGCGAGCGCGAAACACAGGATCTGATCGCGTTTGGTCGTGCCCACCGGGTTGGGCTGAACGGGTTGCTGTCCGGAGTTCTTCTCCTGGCGGAGTGGCGACTGCGTGGCAGGACGAATATTCCGGTGCCCTATGTCTATCCGGTCGATTTGCGCTACGTCCTCTCCCCGCCGCTGTCTGCTACCGCATGCACAAACCCGTTGGGAGTGGCCACCTATCTCGCCGAGATCGACCACAACACCGATGTGGTAAGCCTGGCTCGGGACATCGTCGAGACATTTCGGGCGGACGTGGCCGAGGGCGTGGTGCAGCAGTCGCTGCTGCACTACAGCCCGCAATACGTAGGAAACCTGCCCGGCTTGCCCGATATCGTCATGTTGACCGACGGCGGTATGGTTCCTCCGATTCGAATGCCACCCGGTTTGGAAGTGATCGCCACCCATGACGAGCTGTTCTTCGCCGTCAACGCTGGAATCGACATGTACCTCAGCAACGTCTTCGCGGGGCAATTGGTGGTCGAGTACCACACGCACGCGCCGGCACCCGAGAAATCAATCGAGGAAATACATTCGCTGCTTCGTACCATCGCCGCGCAGCAGGCCTCAACCGGCGTCAATTGACCGGAACTTCTTGGGCGCAGGCGCCCAGCAGGAATTTACGAGCCAGCAAATTGATCCTGATTTCACATAGCGCACCTGATCGACAGTCGTCGCGGGACTCGCCGAGGGCTGACGCGCCTGCGCGCGACAGACGCCGCCTCAATCCTTGGCGAAGCAGTACATCCGGTACGAAAGCCGCCCGCGCTGCAGTTCGCGGTACATCAGCGAGCCTGGCGAACCGACAAATAGGCGCCCGAAGGGGCGTAGGAACGCGGGCAGATGGTGACCGACTAGCTCCTGGTACCGCGGCGCAAGTCCGTCCAGCCCGCGTAGGACCTCCGCATTGATGACCCGCTCCGAGAGCAGCCGCAGCGGGGCGTCGGCCATCGCCGCCTCCCACTCGGAGAAGTCCAGGTAGCTGCGGAAATCGGCGTACAGGAAACGTCCTCCCGGGCGCAGCACGCGCGCCACTTCGGCGAGGAAACGGGGAAAGTCTGGGTAGCCGTGCGAGGCTTCGACGTTGATCACCACGTCGAAGTGTTCATCGGCAAAGGGCAGGCTCTGGGCATCGCCGTGCACGAAGTCCAGCCCGGGGAGATCGTACCTTTTCCGACAAAAGGCGATGGCGTCTGCGTTTAAGTCCAGCCCCGTGTAGGACGCCGGACGCAACGTGCGCACAACGTAGGAGGCTCCACCGCCGTGGCCGCAGCTGACCTCCAGCACCTGTTTGCCGCTGAGATCCGCCTGTGTTGCCGTGCGGTCGTAGAGCTGGATGCCGTACCGGCTGCGCTCATCGGACGCTGCCAGCGGCAGCCCCATCGGCGGATCCTCCTCATAGCCGTAGTTGAGAAGAAGGACGTCCTCTGCATCCCACCGGCGGGTCAAGAAGGGATACCAGTACTTGACCATGACCTTTTTGAACCACGAGGCGTTACCGATGGACTTTGATGGGTGGGGCATACGAGTTACGGCCATGCCCGGCGAGTATGCCACGCAGAAGATCGCGGCGCGGGTCTTCGCAAACTGCAGGGCGTCCGGCGGGTAGGCGCCGAGTGGGTGGCGTGGCCGGAAGATCCAGGACCTCCCGGGTGACGGTCGGCGGCGGTATTGGCTAAGCAAGGCCGCTTCCGTCGTCCGCAGAGCTTAGCTGGCGTGGTCAGCCACCGATGCAGAGCCAGTTTCGCCCGACAACTTAGGCGCTCCGCCGGTAAACCACGGCCCGGGCGCCCCGGGCTGGCGCCGTCGCCACACCGCGCCAGTGACGCCGTTCGCCCGGCGCATCGGTCGGCGCAAACCGCAATTCGCGCAGCAGTGTGCGCAGCGTGACGTCCATTTCCATGTTGGATAGCGCTGAGCCGATACAGCGGTTTACGCCGCCGCCGAACGGAATCCACGCGAAGGGCTTCGGGGCGCCGACGCCGATGAATCGGTCCGGGTTGAACGACGCCGCGTCCGAAAAGCTCTCTTCTGAGGCATGCGCCATTCGGATACTCAATATCACTGCGGTGTTCTCCGGAAGTACCCAGTCCCCCAACCGGATTCGCTTCTTGGTGCGCCGCGTAGTGCCTTCGAGAACCGACCGGGTGCGCAGCACTTCCCAGATCGTGGCCTGCCGCAGCTCAGATCCGCCGGCGTCGACTTCCTCAGTCAGCCGCGCCACCAGCGCCGGATGCCGGCGCAACCGCTCCACACTCCAGGCCAATCCTGCGCTCGTTGTCTCGTGACCGGAGGCCACCAATGTCAGCAACTCGTCGGCGATGTGCTGATCCGGGATCGGCTCACCGTTGTCGTACCGGGCCTGGACCAGCAGCGCGAGCACGTCGCTGCGCTCTTCGAGGGCCGGGTCGGCCCGCGCATCGGCGATGAGCGAGTCAACCACAGTGTCGAACCGGCGCCGGTACCGCAGAAACCGCCCCCCCGGACTCCACGGACCCAGATCAGTACGCAGTTTCGGCGACAGCACGGCGATGGCGCCGACCATCGTGACCAGGGGCGGCAGCAGGCCGCGAAGTTCGTCCAGCGCCGGTCCCTGAGCGCCGAACACGGCACGCAGGATCACGTTGAGGGTCATGCGCATCATCGGCTGCAGCGTTTTGAACTCGCGGCCCTGCGGCCAGTTTGCGATCTCGCGCATCACCTCGTCTTCTACGATGTGCTCGTAGCTTCTCACCCGCTTCCCCTGAAACGGCGGGACCACCAATTTGCGGCGCGCCAAAAGCTCATCGCCGCCAAGGCTGAACGTCGACCCCGGGCCGAATGCCTCCCCGAGATGCCCTGCCCCTGTGGGGCGTTCGATCAGATCGATGCTGGCGGTGAAGACATCCTTGATCAACACTGGGTCGCTGATCACCACCGCCTGGCCGAAGAGCGACAAATTGACGGTAAACACACGGCCGTACCGTCGGCCCAGTGCGGCAAACAACCCATGCGTTGTAGTCAAGAACGCGATGCCCTGAACGGTCTTCGGTATCCGTGGTCCTGGCGGTAGCCGTACCGCCTCGGTTGTCTGCGTTATCAACGTCCTGCCCGCGTTTCTTTCCCTCGTTGTGCCGGTACTCGAAAGTATCGGATGTCGTCCCGTCGGGAGGACGTTTGGCGCTAACAACGCGGCCACGACGGCTACCGCCGAGCCGCCATGCAGCCTTCTGCAGCCTGCGCGGCTCCGCGTGGGCACGGACTTCACGTCTTGCTGCACCGTCGCTCGTCAGGAGCCACAGGTTGGTGGGCGGGTCGGCGGGCTGGCCGTCGTGGGTGTAGCCGACGCAGGCGAGTGGTTCGAGCCATATTCCGGGTCGAGGTGGCGCGGAGGATACTTGTTAATCACCCCGTCGCGGTGGCTACCGCCTGGACCGGGCAGCACTGGACGCTCGGACCCTCAGCGGTGGCTTGCCAGCGTTGTTTAGTGGGCTGGCGCGCCGCCCGAGGCGGCGCCTGATTGACGACACCGTTGATGCCGCCCAATCAATGTCGGCGCTGGCCCAACGCCTGCACAGGCTGGCCCTGACGAGCAACGTGACGGCTTGGCGGGCGCGTTTATTGCTTTGTGCGAAGGCTGACTACGCGAGTCGTTCCGGATTCTCTGGTGACGCGGGCCTGCCCGGTTTCGGTGGCGAGTTGGTCGATATCGTTGGCACGCTGCAGGAGGCCCAGGTGAGGAAGGAGACACCCGCACAGGCAGGTGGAATCCCGCTCGTCACGACGGGGAGGACGTCACGGATCCGAACGCATAGCGATGGTATTGCAGTGCCGTGCGCACGGGCGGGACTACGCCAACCAGCCCCCTCATCAACCGGAACCCGGGGGATGCGCGACGAAACGTGCTGGCTTCGAAGAACGTAACGGCGATCAGCAATCGGACCCCGGGGACTCGGCTCAGGATGTCCTGCGGGCTATCGACCGCCCAGTGCAGCGTCGACCCGGTTCGCCGCACCAACGTGTGCATCTTCTGCGACTTGATTGCCAGCCTATTGTAGAAGTCGATCTGCAGTTCACCGGAGCGGAAGTGGTCGACGACGCGGCACAGCAGCGCGAGGCCCTCGTGTTCCGCCAGATACATGCTGATGCCCTCGGCCAAGAGCAGCACGGGGCGGTCCGCAGGAATCTGGTCCAGCCAGGATTGATCCGTCGCGGAACTGGCAACGAGGTGATATCGCGGGCGCGTGGGGTAGATCTTCTCGCGCAATGCGATGACGGCCGGATAGTCGATGTCATACCACCGCACGTCTGGCCCGGGGTCTAGCCGGAAGACCCGGGTGTCCAAACCGCACCCGAGATGCATGACGGTGCACTGTTGGTGGACGGCCAGGAACTGACGCGCCCAGATGTCGTACTGGGCTGTCCGCACGGTGATCAGCGGCGCCCATTTGGCGGTGATGCCAATTTCGCGGAAGTCGTAATCGAGGCGGCTGACCGCTTCCTTCGCGTACCGATCGCCGAGGACTGGGCGGGCGAAATCGGCGTCCAGCGCCTTGAGGTACAGCGTCGCCAGCATGGTCTGCGCAGCGCCGCTGAGATCGACGGGAACCTTCTCGGTCACGCACCCGAGGCTATAAGCCGGATCGGGGTTTTCCCGCCGGCGGGTCACCCATTCGCTGTCGCGGTCCACCAGAGACGTCGTAGGCTGAAGCGGCTATGGCCTCAACCAGCACTCCGCACCGCATGCTCGACCAAGCACGTCGCCGATTCGTGCCGACCCTGAACAACATTCCCGGTATGGGTGCCGTCGAGAAGTGGGTCCAAAATCATCAGTGGAAGACAAAGGTACTGGCCAAGCCACCCGTAGGCAGCGATCTCAAACCTGTCCTCGGCGATTCTGGACTGCCGATCCTCGGTCACACCATCGAGTTTTTCCGCGAAGGACCCGACTTCGCGCTGGATATGTATCGAAAGCACGGCCCGCTGTTCTTTTCCGACCCGCCGATCCTGCGCTCGGTCGTCGTCTCGGGGCCCGACGCCATCCAGGCGGTGTTCACAAACAAGAACAAGGACTTCTCCCAAGAGTTCTGGAACGACGTGATCGGTCCGTTCTTCAACCGGGGCCTGATGCTGCTGGATTTCGACGAGCATCTGTATCACCGGCGCATCATGAATGAGGCGTTCACCCGCACCCGGTTGACCGGTTACGTCGAGTCTATCGACCGGGTGGTGACGGCCGGCGTGGCCGACTGGCCGACCAACGACGCGCGGTTCCTGTTTTACCCCGCCGTAAAGCAACTCACCCTCGATGTCGCGTCGATGGTGTTCATGGGCCACGAGCCCGGCGCCGACGATGATCTGGTCACCAAGATCAATCAGGCCTTCACGAGAACAACTCGCGCAGGCGGCGCGTTCATCCGCTACCCCGTGCCGCCGTTCAAGTGGTGGCGCGGCCGGCGCGGCCGCAAATTCCTTGAGGATTGCTTGGCCGAGCGGGTCAAGGAGCGCCGCGACGCGGAGGGCACCGACATGCTGACGGTGCTGTGCCACACCGATGACGAGGACGGCAACCGCTTCACCGACCAGGACATCGTCAACCACATGATCCTTTTGCTGATGGCCGCCCACGACACGTCCACCTCGGCGCTCACCACGATGGCCTACCACCTGGCCGCTCATCCGAAGTGGCAGGAACGTTGCCGCGAGGAGTCGGCCCGGCTGGGCGACGAGCCGCTGGACCTCGAGTCGCTGGAGAAGCTGGAGACGCTGGATCTGGTGATGAACGAGTCGCTGCGGATGGTGCCCCCGCTGCCGTTCGTCATGCGCCAGACCGTGCGTGACACCGAGCTGCTGGGCTACTTTCTCCCGGCCGGCACGCCCATGATGCTTTGGCCGGGGATGAACCACCGGCTGCCCGAGCTCTGGACCGAGCCTGACAAGTTCGATCCGGAACGCTTCGCCGAACCCCGCGCCGAACACAAGCGCCACCGTTACGCCTACGCGCCGTTCGGCGGTGGCGCGCACAAGTGCATCGGCATGGTGTTCGGGCAGTTGGAAATCAAGACCGTTGTGCACCGGCTGCTGCGCCAGTATCGGTTGGAGCTGGCCCGCCCGGGCTATCAGGCGCGCTGGGATTACGGGGGGATACCGATCCCGGTAGACGGCATGCCGATCGTGCTGCGCCCGCTGACTTAGGTTAGGCCGACTGACCGGCGGTTTGGCGAACCGTCTTTCGTCCGTCAAGTCGGACGAGACAGAAAAACTGAGGACTAGCAAACTTTCGCCGCGTTGTCGTATGCCGCCGCTATTGGGAGCAGAGCCTGGCGGCCGTGCCCAAGCTGGGGAGAAGCAGGACGACCGGTACGTTGATGGAGTGCATTAAGGCCGTAGCCGCGATAAGCGTCACCTTGTATGGAAGGGTTTGCTATGTCGCGATCATTCGACATCTTGACCGAATCGCCCGCCACTGTCGAACAAGTTCATGCAGCGTTGAGCCGCGAGGACTATTGGCTGGCCCGGCACGCGAGCTTCGACGCCACGAGCACGCTCGATTCGCTGATCATCGACGCCGCCGGTACGGTGACGGTACGCGCCACCCAGCACCTGGGTCGCCGGCTGCTACCGGGAGTGGTCGCCAAACTCATTCCGAGCGATCTGAAAATTCAGCACAACGAGACGTGGGGACCGGTTGTTGACCGCCGGGTACGCGGGCAAGTCAGCGTCTCGGCGCCCGGCGGGTTGGGATCAGGCCGTGCGGAAGTGTGGCTGGCGCCCGCGGGTAACGGCTCAAGACTGCAGTTTGCCACGACAGTGGAAGTCAGAATCCCGGTGGTGGGCGCCAAACTGGAGAACTCCATCGGAGCCGATCTGGCTGAGAACATCGCTGCGATTCAGCGTTTCACCACGGCGTGGATTGCCGAGCATGCCTAAGCCGCCGCTCGAGTTGAGGTTCGCGCTGACAGTCCTAGCATCAAATGGTTACAGTAGCGAGTGCCCAGGCCGCGTCACCGCCAATAGTCAATGAGTAGAACAGGGGAGCGTTGTGGTCACGGTTCCGCGCCGCATGGAAGATGAAACCACCAGTGCTCGGCTGCGTCGCTGGGCGGACGAGTGCCGCCAGGTGGCGCGCGTGTTGGCGTCGCGCTCCGACGGCTTGAAGACTGGTCAGATATACGACATCATCGGCACCCAAAACCTGTACGGCGAAGAGTCGTTGTTCATCAACTTCGGGTACTGGAAGAACAATCCCACAACCATGGATGAGGCGAGCCGAGACTTGGCCCGTCTTGTTGCTCGCAGCGCGGACTTCAACGCGTCGGACATTGTGGTCGACTGCGGTACCGGCTACGGCGACCAAGACATATTGTGGGTCAACGAGTTCGGGGTGAAACACATTACGGGTGTAAATATTGCCGCCGAACAAATCGCGATCTCCAGCCGCCGTGCAGAAGAAGTTGGGCTGACCGACAGAATCGACTACGTCAAAGCGTCTGCCACCGATCTACCACTTGAAGATGAATCCTGCACCAAGGTTGTCGCGCTCGAATCCGCATTTCACTTTCCTTCGCGCGTCGACTTCTTTTCCGAAGCGCTGCGGGTGCTGAAACCGGGCGGCCGCTTGGTGACGGCCGATATCGTTCCCAAACGGACTTTTCTCAATGCGCGGTATCGCAAGCAGGTGGAGCGGGTCGGCTGGCGAGCTGCATCGCCGAAAGCTGTTCGCAGGTCGGTCAACGTCTACGCCTATCGAGACCTGCTGCTCGACATCGGATTTGCCCAGGCTGAAACGCAATCTATCGCGCGTGACGTTTTCCGGCCGCTGGCCAGGTTCCTGTGGAAGAGAGCGTTCGAGCCTGACATGAAATATGTGAATCCGCTTCTGCGGATAACTGTTAGGCCGGACAACTTTTGGATACACGAAACACACATTGACTACATCCTGGCGGTCGCGCGCAAGGCGTAACGAGCTTCAATGAATCGAACATCCTTGGCGCCGAAGGTATCTGTGCGCACCCGCATTTTGCCGGCCCGGTGTACACGCAAAAGCGGGTCGCGCCGCGCTGGCCGCTGATGGGCTGATGTTTGTGCCCCCAGTTAGCGCAACCGGAGTTGCCGGAGCGGCGATGGTCGGCCCCGGCATCCCGTGCGCCTGCGCCACAGCCGCCCTCAGCCGTGCACGCCATGCTTGAGGTGATCGATAAGGGGTGTATCAGCGAATCCCACCCCGTCCCGCTGCTTTTCGTCCACGGGGCCTGGCACGCAGCGTGGTGTTGGGACGAACATTTCCTGAGTTTCTTCGCCGACGGGGGTTATCGCGCGCTGGCGTTAAGCCTTCGCGGCCATGGAAGCAGCCCGACTCCCAAGCTGCGTACCTGTTCGGTGGCCGATTATGTCGAGGATGTCAGCGTCGTTGCCGACAGTTTGCCCAAAAAACCGGTGGTAATCGGCCACTCCCTGGGCGGCTTTGTCGTGCAGAAGTATCTGGAGTCGCACGACGCTCCCGCCGGCGTTTTGATGGCGTCCATGCCGCCGCGGGGAAATCTCGGGTCCGGCCTGCGCTGGCTGAAACGGCACCCGTGGCATTTCACGAAAATCGCCGTCACGGGCAAGTCATTGGCTTACGTCAACACCCCCCAGCTCGCACGGGAGCGATTCTTCTCCGCGCAGATGTCGGACTCCCAAATCTTGCACTACGCGACGCGGCTCCAAGAAGAGAGCACACGACAAGCCTTGGACTGCCTTTTCCTCAACCTGCCCCGGCCTAAACGGGTGACCACGCCGCTGCTGGTGCTAGGAGCGCAGAATGACGGCGCGCACACTGCGAAAGAAGTACGCGCAACTGCACGGGCATATCACACCGACGCAGAGTTTTTCCCCAACATGGGTCACGCGATGATGCTTGAGCCTGGATGGGCTGTTGTGGCTGAACGAATTCATACCTGGCTTGGCACTCATAGGCTCTAGGTGTCTGGCGGTCCTTCTCAACCGTCATCGGCTCCCCGGAACAGGTCGAGGCGCTGATCGCGATGGTGGCCTTGGGGATGTTTAGGTAGCCAAAATCCTTAGAGGCCAACATGTCAGCGCACCCTGGCGGCTGACCACGGGTCTTCGGACGGGACGTTATCGATGTCCCATATGGCGCCGCCTTTAAGGACGCGATCAGCTATTCGGCCAAGTCTAGTGACAATCAGCGCTGCTTACATCGGGGCGGTGTACAGCCTGAGCGGCCGGTAGGACGTGAACCCGGCCCACCACGATAGCCGGGTTTGATCTTGTGCCAGCTACCTCTTAGCCGGTAATAGGCCACCTGATGTCGTTGCCCGGTCAAGGTGCGGTCCGCCTAGGCGCCGATTTCGCTGACACTCGCCGTAATCCGCCGCTAGTCTCCTTACCAATGACCGCGGGAGGGACGGATGGTTGATGAACGCGAGCGCTCGGGCATTTCACCCTGATGTCCAGGCAGCGACACAACCGGCACCGGGAACGGGGCGGGAAGGTGCACAACCGCTGGACGGGATCGCAACGCAATTCGCGATGACAGGGTCATCCCTTCCCGCTCTGCTGCAGAAGGTAGCCAGCCAGCAGCCTCATGCCACGGCGTACACGTTCATCGACTATGAGGTAGATCCGACGGGCTTCGCTGAAAGTCTCAACTGGTCGCAAGTCCACCGGCGAGCGCTGATAGTGGCAGAGGAGCTCAGGATTTGCGGGTCGAGCGGCGATCGGGTGGCGATACTAGCCCCTCAGGGGCTTGACTACATCGTTGCGTTTCTGGGCGTACTACAGGCCGGTTTCATCGCAGTTCCTCTTCCAGTGCCTCAATTCGGCGTTCACGACGAACGAGTTTCTTCAGCATTGCAGGATTCCTTGCCGGCCATCATTCTTACGACCTCGTCAGTGATTGACGAGGTCACAAAATATGCGCCACACGCGCGCGCTACGCCCGGTCTACCTGCACCGGTCGTCGTGGCCGTGGACTCGCTGGACCTGGACTCCCCGCGAGAGTTCGATGTGACTCGATATCCGCATCCGGAGGCGGCATATCTTCAGTACACGTCGGGGGCGACCCGCGAGCCGGCTGGAGTTGTTGTCTCGCACAAGAACGTCATCACCAACTGCGCGCAGATGTGGTCCGATTACTTCGAGGATCCAGAAAAGCTTCCGTCAACTTCGGTGTCGTGGCTGCCGTTCTATCACGACATGGGGTTGATGGCAGGTCTCCTCATGCCGATGATCAATCAAGACAGCGCAGTGCTACTGAGTCCGGTGTCATTTCTGCAACGGCCGGCGCGCTGGATGCAATTGATGGCCAAACATAGTGGACCGGGCTCTAGCGCACCGAATTTCGGTTTCGAATTGGCAGTTCGGAGAACATCGGATGACGATATGGCCGGACTTGATCTCGGGGACGTGCGGGCGATCATCAGCGGTGGCGAACGCGTAAACGTCGCGACGCTCAAGCGTTTCACTGAGCGGTTCGCCCGCTTTAACCTTAGTGAGACGGTAATCCGACCGTCATACGGGCTCGCGGAGGCGACGTTGTACGTGGCCGCCGCCCGGCCAGGACGCCCACCGAAGACTGTCTGTTTTGGCTACGAACGCTTATCAGCCGGTCAGGCGAAGCGGTGTGGGAGTCAAGAGCGCGAAGGTGCCAAGCTCGTCAGTTACGGCGTGCCTCGGGCAGCAGCGGTGCGGATCGTCGACCCTGACACCAGGATGGAGAATCCGGCCGGAGCGATCGGTGAACTCTGGGTGCATGGGGACAACGTCGCCATGGGCTACTGGCGAAACCCACAACAAACCGAGCGCACGTTCGGTGCAGAGCTTGTCAGCTCCTCGCCCGGCACACCAGAAGGTCCGTGGCTCAGGACCGGAGACCTGGGCGTCATCTTCGACGGCGAACTGTTCATCGTGGGCCGCGTCAAGGATCTCTTGATTGTCGATGGGAGCAATCACTATCCGGACGACATCGAGGCGACGATCCAGGAAATCACCGGCGGCCGGGTCGCGGCGATCTCTGTTCCCGACGACCGCACTGAGCAACTTGTCGCCATCATCGAACTAAAGAAGCGGGATGACTCAGACGGCGAGGCAATGGGTAGGCTCCGCACCATCAAGCTTGACGTTACCGCCGCGATATCGCGGATACACGGTCTGCAGGTCGCGGATCTCGTTCTGGTGCCGCAGGGCTCGATTGCGATCACCACCAGCGGTAAGGTCCGACGTTCAGCCTGCGTCGAGCGTTACTTACACAACGAATTCACACGCTTGGATGTTTCGTCTTGACGTCAGACATCCGCCAGGAAGCCGAACTTCGACAATGGCAGCCGTTCGATGACGGCTCGCCGAAGGTAGCGGCTGCATTGGGCCGGATAAGTCGTGGTGCTCCTTCTTGAGTGAAGCCAACGCCTTCGATGCCCGAGTTCTTCGAAATTTGCCCGGCGTCCAACGATCAAGTGGACGAAGCGGATACGCGCGTATTTTTAATAAGTCAACGCGGTCATTGCGATCTTGGCTTGCCCGACAAAGGCGGCACCCCGCCGGCCTAGCGCCGCCACTGGGTTGGTGTCCTTACGCGAGAACGAGATATGACCGAGTGCTTGCTATCTGATGAAGAAATCCGGAAGCTCAATCGCGATCTTCGGATACTTATAGCAACCGATGGCACCCTCACCCGGATACTCAACGCTGTCGCTGACGATGAGATCGTCCTACAGATCATCAAGCAGCAGATTCATCACTTCGCGCCGAAGATACCCGAGTTGGAGCAATTACCGAGCGGTCGGGTTCTTCAACGTCATACCTTACTTAAGGGTCGGAGTTCGGGGAACCCATTCGTCGCCGCGGAGTCGCTGATTGCCATTGATCTGTTGCCCCCCGCAATCACAGCAAGCTTGACAAAGACGGAAAGTCCTATTGGTGAAGTTATTGCAAGAAGTTGCCTTGAGACCTTCAAGGAGGCGGCTAAAGTCTGGATAGGAGAGTTGCCCAGTTGGCTCGCACTTGCGGGACATCAGAATTCGCGACCGAGAACCGTCGCCCGGCGGTATCGCATCATTACGGGAGGGCGACCGGTCATTATTATCACCGAATATTTTCTTCGAAATGTATTTTAAGATGCTCCGTGAGATGAAGCCGATCGTTAACGAATTCGAACGACATCGATACGTGCGGCTCCACTGTCTCCCTGCGATGCATGCGAGGCGTCGCCGGAGCACGGTCATGGTAGGGCGGCCACAATAATGCGGAATGGAAACCTAGCAAGATTACTGGCTAAGCGGGCATCAGAAGCAGGGTGGTATGACAAGCCCGCCTATTATGCGCCGAACCTCGTGACTCATGGCCAAATCCACGACGGTGGCGCATGTCTTGGGGAAGTGCTTCGGAATCGTGGTCTTTCGATAGGGGATCGCGTCCTGCTGTGCCTCCCGGATTCGCCGGACCTCGTGCAGCTATTGCTGGCGTGTCTGGCTCGTGGGTCTCTTGCGTACCTGGTGAATCCGGAGCTCCATCGCGAAGATCACGCATATCTGGAGCGCGAAACGCAGCCGGCGCTTGTAGTCACATCTGGCGCTTTGCTTGATCGGTTCGCGCGGTCGTGCGTTGTGGAAGCCGGAGAGCTCTTGTCCGATGTGACCCGAGTCGAGCCGGGAGACTACGAGCCGGTGAGGAGCGACGCCCTTGCGTACGCTACTTACACGTCAGGTACTACGGGTCGGCCGAAAGCGGCGATCCATCGGCACGCCGACGTGTCGACTTTTGTCGACGCTATGTGTCGCAAAGCGTTGCGGCTCACTTCCCAAGACACCGGACTCAGCGCCGCACGCATGTATTTCGCATACGGCCTGGGTAATTCGGTCTGGTTCCCACTTGCGACAGGTGGTTCCGCGGTCGTCAATCTGTTGCCGGTGAGTGCGGAAATGGCAGCAGAGCTAAGTGCGAGGTTTGAGCCATCGGTGCTTTACGGTGTGCCGACTTTCTTTGCAAGAGTTGTCGACACGTGCTCTCCTGATTCATTCCGTTCACTCCGATGTGTGGTATCCGCTGGAGAGGCTCTTGAAATCGGTCTCGCCGAGCGACTCATGAAATTCTTTGGCGGCATCCCCATCCTTGACGGAATTGGATCTTCGGAGGTCGGGCAGACATTCGTATCGAATAGCATCGATGAGTGGCGTTTGGGGACTCTGGGAAAGGTTCTTCAGCCTTATGAGATTCGCGTTGTCGCGCCGGATGGCACGACCGCCGGACCTGGGGTTGAGGGGGACCTATGGGTCCGAGGGCCATCGATCGCACCGGACTACCGGCACTGGCCCGATTCTCCCTCGAAGAATGGCGGTTGGCTCGGCACGCGGGACAGGGTAGTTATCGACGCCGACGGATGGGTTACTTACCGTTGCCGCGCGGATGACACAGAAATTGTCGGCGGCGTCAACATTAATCCGCGGGAGGTTGAGCGACTCATTATTGAGGACGAATGTGTCGCTGAGGCCGCGGTTGTTGGAGTAAGGGAGTCCACAGGCGCGTCGACGCTGCAGGCGTCTCTGGTTCCCGCGAAAGACGCAGTCATCGATGAATCGATTATTCGAGACATCCACCGGCGATTGCTTACCCGACTGTCCGCATTCGAGGTACCGCATAGGTTTGCCGTCGTTGAGCGACTCCCTCGAACCGCGACCGGGAAATTATTGCGCGGTGCGCTTCGCGCGAAGAGTCCGACGACACCAATTTGGGAAATCCCGTCCATTGAGCCTCAGGCGGAGGTGGAGCCGCAGCATGAAAACCGACCGGCATCGAACAACAAGATCGGTGCCGGAAGCGCCGGTGAGGTGACACTCAACGAGCGGCTGGCCCTCTTGCAGCGGGACCGTCACCGACTGGTGGTGGAGGCGGTCTGTGCAGAGACCGCGAAAATGTTGGGTCAGCCCGATCCGCAATCCGTAAATCGGGATCTCGCCTTCTCGGAGCTGGGTTTTGACTCGCAGATGACAGTCGAACTCCGTAACCGGCTCGCAGCAGTCACCGGCCTGCGGCTGCCTGAGACGGTGGGTTGGGATCACGGCTCGGTATCACGATTAGCTCAGTATCTGGAGGCTGAACTGTCCGGATCGGACAGATGGGTGGCGCCGCCCTCTCCAGCGGAAATCGATGAGCCGGTGGTCGTGGTGGGGATGGGATGTCGGTTTCCGGGCGGGATTGTGTGTCCGCAGGGGTTGTGGGATGTCGTCGCCGAGAGCCGGGATGTGGTGTCGGAGTTTCCGACGGATCGGGGTTGGGATGCGGAGGGGTTGTTTGATCCGGATCCGGATGCGGTGGGTAAGACCTATACGCGGTGGGGTGGGTTTTTGGAGGATGCGCCGGGGTTTGATGCCGGGTTTTTCGGGATCGCTCCCGGCGAGGCGTTGGCGATGGATCCTCAGCAGCGGTTGATGTTGGAGTGTACGTGGGAGGCGTTGGAGCACGCCGGGATTGACCCGATGTCGTTGCGGGGGTCAGAGACAGGGGTGTTCACCGGGATCTTTGCCCAAAGCTATGGCAGCGGCGGAACCGAGGGGTTGGAGGGGTATGGGCTGACCGGATCGGCGTCGAGTGTGGCCTCGGGGCGGGTGGCGTACGTGCTCGGGTTGGAGGGCCCGGCGGTGTCGGTGGATACGGCGTGTTCGTCGTCGTTGGTGGCGCTGCATTGGGCGGTGCAGTCGTTGCGGTCGGGGGAGTGTGATTTGGCGTTGGCCGGTGGCGTGACGGTGATGACGTCGCCGGCGATTTTTGTGGGGTTCAGTCGGCAGCGGGGGTTGGCCGCTGATGGGCGCTGTAAGGCGTTTGCGGGGACCGCCGACGGAACGGGGTGGGGTGAGGGTGCCGGGGTGCTGGTGCTGGAAAGGTTGTCGGATGCGCGGCGGTTGAGGCATTCAGTGTTGGCGGTAGTGCGTGGTAGTGCAGTCAATCAGGATGGCGCCTCTAACGGGTTGACCGCACCCCATGGCCCCGCTCAGCAGCGGGTGATTCGGGCGGCGTTGGCCAGCGCGAGGTTAACCGCCGCCGATGTGGACGTGGTGGAGGGTCACGGGACGGCCACCACGTTGGGTGATCCCATTGAGGTGCAGGCGCTTTTGGCCGCCTACGGGCAAGACCGCCCGCCAGAGCGGCCGCTGTGGTTGGGCTCGATCAAATCGAATATGGGTCATACCCAAGCCGCGGCCGGGATGGCTGGGGTGATCAAGATGGTGCAGGCGATGCGTCACGGGGTGATGCCGGCGACGTTGCACGTCGATGTGCCTTCCCCTCGGGTGGATTGGGCGAGCGGGGCGGTGTCGGTGTTGACCGAAGCTCGCGATTGGCCGGCCGACGGGCGTCCGCGCCGGGCGGGGGTGTCCTCGTTTGGGATCAGCGGCACCAACGCGCATGTGATCTTGGAGCAGGCCCCGGTCGAGGTGACCGAAAGTGACAGCGGCGCAGGTGAGTTCGGGCGGAAGTCTGGCGACGGGGCGAGCTCGAGTGTGGGGTTGTCGGTGCTGCCGTGGGTGATTTCGGGTAGATCGGCTGAGGCGTTGACCGCGCAGGCTGGTCGACTGTTGTCCCACGTGCAAGCTGACCAGCGGCTGAATCCGGTCGATGTGGGCTACTCGTTGGCGCGGCGGTCGGTGTTTGAGCATCGAGTGGTGGTAGTGGGCGCCGATCGCCAGGCGCTGATGGCGGGGTTGGCTGGGGTCGCCAGTGGTGAGCCGGGCGCGGGCGTGGTGATGGGTCGGGCCGGGTCGCTGGGCAAGACGGCGGTGGTCTTCCCCGGGCAGGGCTCGCAGTGCATCGGGATGGGTCGGGAGTTGTATCGCCAGTTGCCCGTGTTTGCTGAGACGTTTGACGCGGTGGCCGATGAGTTGGATCGGCATCTGCGGTTGCCGCTGCGCCGGGTTGTTTGGGGTAGTGATTGGCGTCTGCTCGACAGCACCGAGTTTGCTCAGCCGGCGTTGTTCGCGGTCGAGGTGGCGTTGTTTACGGTGTTGCGACGCTGGGGTGTGGGCCCGGATTTTGTGATGGGTCATTCGGTGGGGGAGTTGGCGGCGGCGTATGTGGCCGGGGTGTTGACGCTGGCGGACGCGGCGATGTTGGTGGCTGCGCGAGGCCGGTTGATGCAGGCCCTGCCGGCGGGTGGGGCGATGGTCGCGGTGGGCGCCGGCGAACACGAGGTGGTGCCGTTGCTGGGTGAGGGGGTAGGGATCGCGGCGATCAACGCGCCCGGCTCGGTGGTGATCTCCGGTGTGCAGAGCGCGGTGAGCGCGATCGCGCAGCGGTTAGCTGCGCAGGGTCGGCGGGTGCATCGGTTGGCAGTCTCGCATGCGTTTCATTCCCCTTTGATGGAGCCGATGCTCGAGGAGTTCGCGCGGGTCGCCGCCCGAATTAAGGTGCGGGAGCCGCAGATTGCGGTGGTGTCGAACGTGACGGCCGAACTGGCCGGGTCAGACTGTGATTTCGGGTCGGCGCAGTACTGGGTGAAGCATATTCGCCGACCGGTGCGTTTCGCCGACAGTGTGCGTCATCTGCAAACACATCGGGCAACCCATTTCATCGAAGCCGGTCCCGGTAGTGGTTTGACGGCCTCCATCGAACAGTCGTTGTCGTCTGCTGAGGCCGTGGTGGTGTCGGTGTTGGGCAAAGACCGCCCGGAGGTGGCCGCACTAATGGGCGCGGCCGGTCACTTGTTCACCAGCGGGATGCGGGTGGATTGGCCGGAGGTGTTTGCCGGCTCGGGTGGGCGACGGGTGGAGTTGCCCACGTATGCGTTTCAGCGGCGGCGGTTTTGGTCGACGCCGGCCTCGACTGGGCCCGCTGATGCGGCCGGTTTGGGTCTGGGTGGGGCAGCGCATGCGTTGTTGGGTGCGGTGGTCGAGCGGCCCGATTCTGGTGGGGTGGTGTTGACCGGCCGGTTGTCGCTGGCGGTTCAGCCGTGGCTGGTTGATCACGTGGTGGGCGGGGTGGTGCTGTTTCCCGGGGCGGGTTTTGTGGAGTTGGTCATCCGCGCCGGTGATGAGGTCGGGTGCGCGGTAATCGAGGAGTTGGTGCTGGCCGCGCCGCTGGTGGTGCACCAGGGCTCCGGGGTGCAGGTGCAGGTTGTGGTGGGGGCCGCTGATGAGTCGGGGAGCCGGGCGGTGTCGGTGTATTCCCGCGGTGATAACTCCGATGGGGGGTGGTTGCTGCATGCCGAGGGCACGCTGGGGGTAGCCGCCGCCGAGGCATCGGTGGATTTGTCGGTATGGCCGCCGGCCGATGCGATGCGCGTGGATATTTCGGATGGCTATGCGCGGTTGGCCGCGCGCGGCTATGAGTACGGCCCGGCGTTTCAGGGGTTGGTGGCGATATGGCGACGCGGGCACGGAGCTTTTCGCTGAGGTCGCCGCCCCCGCCGAGGCCGGCGTGCAAGTCGACGGAATGGGGATTCATCCGGCCGTGTTGGATGCCGTGCTGCACGCCGCGGGGCTGGCCGTCGACACCACCCAGACGTTGTTGCCGTTTTGCTGGCGGGGGGTGTCGCTGCATGCCGGGGGTGCTGGGCGGGTGCGGGCCCGCTTCACCGCGCAGGGCGCGGATGCGATGTCGGTGGAGGTGGCTGATGCCGCGGGGTTGCCGGTGTTGACGGTGCGCTCGCTGGTAACCCGCCCGATGACCGCCGAGCAGTTACACGCCGCGGTGACCGCCGCTGCCGGTGGCTCCGATCACGGGCCGCTGGAAGTGGTGTGGTCGCCAATACCACTGACGCACAACACCGTTGACCGGTCAGATCAGCTCCCGGTGCTGTCCTGGGAGGACTTTTGCGCTGGTGATGGTGGTGGTTTGGGCGCGGACGCCCGCGGTGATGGTGTGGGGGCTAGTGGTCGGGGTGTGGTGGTGTGGGAGTGCTGGTCTGCCGGTGAGGATGTGGTGGGCTCGGTATACAGCGCCACCCACGCCGCCCTGCACGTGTTGCAGTGCTGGCTGGCCGGCGATCGGGCGGGCACGTTGGTGGTGTTGACCCATGGTGCGGTGGGGTTGGCCGGTGAGGATGTCAGCGATCTGGCCGCCGCGGCGGTGTGGGGTTTGGTGCGTTCGGCGCAGGCCGAACACCCCGGTCGGATCGTGCTGATCGACACCGACTCGGCGGTGGATGCGGCGGCCCTGGCCGCTGCCGGCGAACCCCAACTGCTGGTGCGCGCCGGTGTTGTGCATACCGCCCGACTGGCCCCCGCCCCGCCGCTGCTGGCCCTTACGGCGGGAGAGTCGGCGTGGCGGTTGGCGGCCGGTGGTGGCGCGACGTTGGAGGATTTGGTGATCCAGCCCTGTCCGCAGGCACAAGCACCGCTGCAGGTGGGGCAGGTGCGGGTCGCGGTGGCGGCGGTCGGGGTCAATTTCCGGGATGTGGTGGCGGCGTTGGGGATGTATCCCGCCGAGGCCCCGGTGCTGGGTGCAGAAGGCGCCGGGGTGGTAACCGAGACCGGTCCCGAGGTGGCCGGTGTGGCGGTCGGTGATGCGGTGATGGGGTTGATGGGTGGGGCGGGTCCGCTGGCGGTGGTGGACCAGCAACTGCTGGTCAAGGTGCCGCAGGGATGGTCGTTTGCCCAGGCCGCGGGTGTGCCGGTGGTGTTTTTGACGGCCTTGTACGGGTTGGCGGATTTGGCCGCAATACATGCTGGGGAATCGGTGCTGGTGCATGCCGCTACCGGTGGGGTGGGCATGGCGGCGGTGCAGCTGGCTCGTCAGTGGGGGGTGGAAGTTTTCGTCACCGCCAGCCGCGGTAAGTGGGACACGCTGCGCGCCATGGGTTTTGATGAGCACCATATCGGTGATTCCCGCACGCTGAGGTTTGAGGAGAAGTTCCTGTCGGTCACCGAGGGCCGAGGGGTGGATGTGGTGCTCAACTCGCTGGCCGGCGAGTTCGTGGATGCCTCGCTGCGGTTGCTGGCCCGCGGCGGGCGTTTTATCGAGATGGGCAAGACCGATATCCGCGATGCGCAGGCGATCGCCACCCAGTATCCCGGTGTGTGGTATCGGGCGTTTGACCTGTCCGAAGCCGGACCGCAGCGCATCCAAGCGATGCTGGGCGAGTTGAGGGAGATGCTTGACACCGAAGTGCTGCATCGGCTGCCGGTAACCACCTGGGATGTGCGCTGCGCCGCGCACGCCTACCGGTTCATCAGCCGGGCCCGCCACATCGGCAAAGTGGTCTTGACCATGCCGTCGGCGCTGGCTAATGGGCTCGCCGAAGGCACGGTGTTGATAACCGGTGCCACTGGGATGGTCGGTGCAGTGCTGGCCCGCCATGTGGTCAGCGCCTACGGGGTGCGCCATGTGGTGTTGGCCAGTCGGCGGGGGGATCGCGCCGAGGGGGCCGCTGAGCTGGCCGCCGAGTTGGCACGGGCGGGCGCCCAGGTGCAGCTGCTGGCCTGTGATGTGGCCGATCGCAACGCGGTGGCGGAATTGTTGGCGCAGGTGCAGCGGCGGTGTCCGCCGTTGCGCGGGGTAATTCATGCCGCCGGGGTGCTCGATGACGCGGTGATCACCTCGTTGACACCGGATCGGGTAGATACGGTGTTGTGGGCCAAGGTGGACGCGGCGTGGAACCTGCACGAGTTGACCCGTGATTTGGATCTGTCGGTGTTCGTGCTGTGTTCCTCGATCGCCGCCACGGTGGGCGCACCGGGGCAGGGTAATTATGCGGCTGCGAACGCGTTTTTAGACGGATTGGCTGCTCACCGGCGGGCCGAGGGATTGGCGGGGGTATCGCTGGCGTGGGGGTTGTGGGAACTGCCCAGCGCCATGACCGCTCATTTGCGCGGCCGCGATCTGGCCCGGATCAGCCGTAGCGGGCTGGCGGCGATGAACCCCGGACAGGCGCTGGAGTTGTTTGACGCCGCGCTGGCGATCAACCACCCCGTCGCGGTGGCCGTCCGCCTGGACCGGGCAGCACTGGACGCCCAGGCCCTCAGCGGCGGTTTGCCGGCGTTGCTTAGCGGGCTGGCGCGCCGCCCGCGGCGGCGCCTCATCGACGGCAATGTTGATAGCGCCCAATCGATTCCGGCGCTGGCCCAACGCCTACACGGGCTGGCCCCCGAGGAGCAACGTCAATTACTGGTAGGAATGGTGTGTTTGCAGGCGGCGGCGGTGTTGGGCCACCCCGCCCCCGAGGACATCGACCCCGATACCGCGTTCCAGGATCTGGGATTTGACTCGCTGACCGCTGTCGAGCTACGCAACCGCCTCAAAACCGCCACCGGGCTGACCTTGCCGCCCACCCTGATCTTCGACCACCCCACCCCCACCGCAGCCGCCGACTATATAGACGAGCAAATCGCTGAAAAGCCACCATCCCGAATCCGATGATGGAATGCTGCGGCTTCCCGAACCCGATGATGAAAAAGTGCCATCTTAAGAAACGATCCCGATCAGCGATCTTCGCGATATGGGCCTAACTGGACAAACTATTTCTCGTGGCCAGTGAGAGCACGAAGCGACAAACTGGTCGAAAAGGATTGAAGCGCTTCTGATTTAACCGCCGAGATGACGGGAGAAATTGCCCAATGCATGGGCGTCTTCCGGTGGGGTTGGTGCTGGTTCGGCGATGGTAGTCGGAGCGGCGCTGGCGGGCTTGCTTGAGCCCGTCGCGGCGGGCTTGCCAGGTTGCGTCTCCGCGGCCGTGTGCTCGGCGTCGCGGGGGTCACGTACCCGATCACTTCCTGCCGCCTGATGGAGTCGTATTCTGTTCGGACTCTGGTCAATCCCGCTTCGAGCAAAGCGGCGTCGGTTATGGTAACCGGGGCGCGGCCACTCGGTTTTGATGTGGCCGAAGAAGGACTCGATCCAGGCCTGATCGGCGGGTAGGCCAGCTACGACACCGCGTGTTGCGCGGCGCTCAGGATGACGACGATGGCGTCATCGGGCTTGACGACTATCCGGATATAAGAGTGGCCCCGCTGGACATGGTGAGCGGGACCGTCGTGGGCGTGGTGACGGGGTGTGTTCGGCTTGACGTGGTGGTGGTCGAGTAGACGCGAATCTCGTTTAGTCGGCGGCGGTTTCGGGGATGGCGATGCATGCGGATTTCTCGTCGCCGATGGTATTGCCTGCGGCGAAGGCGGCGTGAGGGCGTGTACCGCCAGATTGTTGACTGAGCGGGGGAACAGCCAGAGGCATTGCTCGTGGGATTGCTGGTTCTGAACCTTCACGGTATCGATTGGGTAATCGTCGGTGCCGAGTCAGAGCCGAAATACCGCGAGATGGAAAGATCACCGCCGTCGGCCTCGGCTGGTCGCTCGCTGACCCTAACCTCCGTTGTGACGAAACGTTTTACATGCACTTGGGTGCGGGCTCTCGGCACGCGCAGCGCTCGCGCGGTGCGCAGGCACGCGCACAGTTCGCGGCGCAGTGCGCCGCGTCCTTGGGCATACAGCGCCCGGTTGATTAGCGGGGAGATCCGGGCGCGATGCCAGCAGCGACCAGCCGCTGGGCGGTAGCCTTCCGGACATGACCGACACGCCGACCTCCGCTACTGCCACCTCCGGTGCGTCCGGAGTCGTGCCGACCGCCGCCGAGGCGCTCGACCGCCTCGACATGCCGCTGCGCGACACGATGATGACCCAGCGCGCGGTGCGCCGTGTCCGCCCTGACCCAGTCGACGACGCGGTGGTGTTGAAGTGCATCGAGCTGGCTTTGCGAGCGCCGACCAGTAGCAACGGGCAGAACTGGGAGTTCATCGTCGTCAAGGACGACCGCATCAAGAAGAAGCTTGCCAAACGTTACCGACAGGGCTGGTCGCTCTATTACCGCGCGGTGATCCGGCGGGTCGCTGCCCGCGACGAGTCGATGGCGAAGACGGCCCGCGCGGTGCAGTGGCAGGTCGACCACTTCACCGAGATCCCGGTGCTGGTGGTGGCGTGTTTGCGCTTGGGTGCCCGCGACGGGCGGGTGCCGTTCGTGCCGATGCCCCACCCGGTTGAGTCCGGACACTATGGGTCGATCTACCCGAGTGTGCAGAATCTGTTGTTGGCGGCGCGCGCCATGGGGCTGGGCGCGTGCCTGATCACCTTGCCGCTGTTGAGCGTTTCGTCGGCACGAAGGACCCTCAAGCTGCCGCACTCGGTGACGCCTTTTTGCGTCGTGCCACTCGGCTGGCCGCGTGGGCGCTACGGGCCGACCACCCGTAAACCGGTTGAGCAGGTGGCCCACCTCAATGAGTACGGCAACCGGGCGTGGCTCCACCCCTGAGCGCCTTGATAGTCAAAGCCTTCTGAGTCCGCGTAAGAGCTTCACGAATGGCGCATTGGAGGCCAATGTCTTTCGCAGCCGCGGATTGAGCGGGCTGGCGTTCAGGATGAGCGGGTATCGGAGCCCGTGATCGCGCCATTCCGCTATCTGGTCGATGACCTCGTCGGGTGTGCCATTGAAAATCAGTTCTCTCATCAGCGAACCCGGAACTTTCGCGGTGTATGACAAGATCGTCTGCTCGTCGATGGTTTGTGGCACCAGATCTTGCATGCCGGAGAAGCCGGCTCCCAGCGGATGCTCAACGCCGTGACGCGCCCAGGTGTCTGCAGGCGCGGCAAGCGCCGACGATTTTACAACGACAGAGTCCAGCGCCTCGTCCACATCGTCGCGATTTCGGCCGGTGACGACGGCACGGTTTATCGCAGGGATGATCGACATCGGGTCGCGAGCGGCGTTTGACGCTGCGGCGCGTACGGCCTCGAGTGCGCGGGCGTAGTCGGTGGGCCGGGACAGCACGAAAGGGACCCAGGCGTCGGCATAGCGTCCGGTGATACGCAGCATCCGCGGTCCGTGCGCCGCTACCCAGATTTCCGGCCATCTCCCGCGGTAGGGCGGAAGGGCGAACATGGCGTCGCGTAACGGGAAGTACGGTGAATCTCGCGACACGGGTTCGCCGCCCGAATCCCACAACGTGCGGATCGTGGCGATGGCTTCTTCGAACTCGGCCACGGGTTTGGACCGCTTCAAGCCGTAAGGTTCGGTGCCTTCCCGTTCCCCGACACCGATACCGAGGATGGCGCGGCCCCGGGTCAGCAGATGCAGGGTCGCGACGGCCTGCGCGGTGACCGCCGGATGGCGGCGAGCGGCGTCGGTGACGCACACTCCGAGTCGCAGCCGGCGCACCCGGTGTCGGGCCGCAAAGTGTCCAAGCATCGTCCACGGTTCAAGGACGGCGTCAATGTCGGGCACGAGTTTGGCGGCGATCCCGAAATGCTCAGGTGTCGCGACCGAGCGTGGCAGCATCGCGTTCAGATGGTCACCGACCCAGAACGAGTCGGCGCCCGTTGCGGCGGCGGTCAGGTAACTCGCCCGCGGCAGCAGGGTCGGTGACACGCGCGAATTGACGATCCCGTCGAGGATGCCGAATCGCAATTTGCCCATACGCGCCGACACATCCCCGCGGACAAGCAACGTCATGCTACGGACCGTACTACCGGGCGCGCTGACGGCAGTTTGTTCTCAACGCCTAGGGGATGAGCGACGTTGCCAGCTCGGAAAGCAGTGAGCCGGCGTTCGTTCCGAGCTCGGGGCCCAGCATTGACGAGAGGTCGGTTCCGGCATTGGACAGCAGCGAGCTCAGGTCGCCTGCCAGTGCGGTGGGATCGCCCAGCGATCCAAGCGTGGCGTCCGCCGCGCTGGCACCGTATGTGGCGGGGTTGAAGTATCCTTCCAGACCATTCAGCAGATACTGGAACCCCTCCGCCAGGCCCGGCAGCAGCGACGAAGGGCCATCGGTGTACCCGGAAAGGGGCTCCGCGCCGTTCGCTGGCCAGCCAATGGCGGTGTTGGCGAATTCGTTCGGTATGAGGCCAAGCGTGAAACTGTGGACTAGTCCACCGATAACGGACGGGATGCTGTATAGCGTCGGGGCCCCCCAGTACGCGAAACTGCCCTGAATGAAGGGGTCGAAGTCGTTGCTCAAGTCTTGGCCCAGTTTGACGGCGCTGTCGAAGACATCCCCGATATTCGGAAGCATGATCGGGTTGGAACTCGGACTTTCGACCGCGTTTTGCCAGATGGCTTCCAAGGGCGCCAGTAGGTTCAGTTGGTTCGGCTGCCCGGACCAGATTGCAAGGTCCTCCGTTCCGGGCGGCCCAACATTGACTACGCCGTCCGGAAAAGTAGGGCTCGCGGCGCCATCAACCCCGATGGTGTCCGTTTGGGTTACCGGGTATGTCGACGAAAACACGTTACCAAGATGGCTCAACCAACCGCCGAGATAACCTAGCAAGTCGGAGCATTCAAACTCGCAGTTGACGGCGGACCCATCAATGAAGGACGACTGCGCGACAGACTGTAGTTGCTCGATCAAAGATTCAGACCACGGGAGCGGCAGCAAGAAGTGCAGCAGCCCGTCCACCTGGGGCCAGTTGCCGTTGTCCCAGCCCCAGGTGTTGCCGATGGATTCCATCCACCAACTGCCAGTCCCGCCCTGGGTGTAGTAGTCCTGGCCGCCGATGACATCGACCCCACCGTTCGCTACTGTTGCCCCCGGCGGAATCCAGTCCGCCACCCCGCCGACTGAGCCAGCCGGCCCGAGGGCGTACGCATACTCCTCCAACGCCAACGACTCCATGTAGGGAATGTTGACGATGTCGGCGAAGATGTTGTACGGAATGTTGAGAATGCTGCCGTCGCCAAAAAGACCACTAGAGCTGCTGCCCAGGTCGCTGAAAAGGCCCGAAAGGCTACCCAGGCCGAGGTCGCCGAGCAGGCCGCTGCTGGCGTCGACCAGACGCACATCCGCGCTCACGACGCGAGTGAGATCGGGTGGCGACGCCACCGGGGTGACCGCGATGAGGCTGGACGCTATGAGCGCCGAGCCCCCGATGACAATCGGACGTGCAGCTACCTGCATGGTGTTCCCCCTCGTCGCTATGCCGCCGAATTTCGCTGAAAGTAGCTTAGAAGAAACCAAAACGTACCTTAGATTAAACTGAGTGTTCAAGAGCGATGACGCCCGGAGTTTTGCCACCGATGACAGCCACCGGGCTCAAGGTCTAGTCGAGGTTTAGGGATGTCGAGCCTTGCGCTGTAATAACTTTAGTGTCTGCTTCCGAGTGCAGATGTGCGGCCGAATACTCGCCGCGAAGTCGGACCGCCCTGTTAACCTCCTCTTAAGATGGCACCTCGGGGGTGCCATCGGGGGCTCAGACGATACACGGGAGGTGTCCTGATGCGTGCAGGCCAGCCTTCAATTCCCGCCGTACTGCGCGAGCAAGCCCGGCAGCATCCGGATGCGCCCGCCTACACGTTCATCGACTACGGAGTTGACCCGGCCGGATATTCCGAGACGCTGACCTGGTCTCAGGTCTTGGTACGCGCGCATGCCGTCGCCGCCGAACTGGCTTCGTGCGGGTCGCCGGGCGACCGCGTCGCGATTTGCGCTCCGCAGGGCTTGGACTACATCGTCGGGTTTCTCGGAGCCATGGCAGCCGGCTACATCGCGGTTCCGCTGTCGGTTCCGCAGTTCGGCGCGCACGACGTGCGCGTTGCGGCCGCGCTCAGTGACTGCGAACCCGCCGCGATCCTGACGACGTCGGCGGCCGTAAGCGATGTCGTCGCCTATGCCCACGCGCTTCCCGGCGCTGCACCGGCGGTGATCGGGGTCGACGCCCTTGACCTCGACACACCGGCGGACTTTCGCCCTCCCGAGATATCGCAGACCAAGACCGCCCTGCTGCAATACACCTCCGGCTCGACTCGTGCGCCGGCTGCTGTCATGGTGACGCACAGGAACGTGATCGCCAACCTGGACCAGGTGATAGCCGACTATTTCGAGGACAATGGAAAGGTTCCTCCGCCGGGCCTCACGATGGTGTCGTGGTTGCCCTTCTATCACGACATGGGCTTACTACTGGGCGTTCTGGCCCCCATATTGCGGGGTTTTCCGGCGGTGCTGACTGGCCCGATGGCTTTTCTGCAGAAACCCGCCCGGTGGCTGCAGATGCTGGCCGGCAACCGATCGTTCTCGGCAGCGCCGAACTTCGCGTTCGAGCTGGCTGCGCGGCGCACGTCCGACGAGGACATGGCCGGGCTGGACTTAGGCAACGTGCACACCATCCTCAGCGGTGCCGAACGGGTGCACGCCGCGACGCTCCGGCGTTTCACCGAGCGGTTCTCCCGCTACAACCTCCCGCCCACCGCGCTGAAGCCCTCGTACGGGTTGGCCGAGGCAATGGTGTATGTGGCATCGTCGAACCCGGGCCGTCCGCCGACGACCGTCTGTTTCGACTACGAGAAGCTTTCGGCCGGCCACGCAAAGCGCTGCGACAGCGGAGGTGGTTCTGAGCTGGTCGGCCACGGGGCACCACGCGCCTGCACCGTGCGGATCGTCGACCCCCAGACGGGCGTCGAGAAACCGGCCGACGAGGTCGGCGAGATCTGGGTGCACGGCGACAACGTCGCCGGCGGCTATTGGCGAAACCCGGGACTGTCGGAGCGGACCTTCGGTGGACGGCTTGTCGATCCGTCCACGGGCGCGCCGCCGGAGCCCTGGCTTCGCACCGGCGACTTGGGCTTGATATCCGACGGTGAGCTGTTCATCGTCGGCCGCATCAAAGATTTGCTGATTGTGGATGGGCGTAATCACTATCCCGATGACATTGAAGCGACGGTTCAGGGGATCACCGGGAGTCGTGCGGTGGCGATCTCCGTCCCGACCGAACGCACGGAGCAGCTGGCCGTGATCGTTGAGTTCAAGAACCGGGGCAGTTCGGACGAGGAGCTGCACAGCGTGAAGCACGAAGTAACATCTGCGATTTCGGGGTCGCACGGCGTGCGCGTCGCAGATGTGGTCCTGGTGCCGCCCGGTTCCATCCCGATCACTACCAGCGGGAAGGTCCGCCGCTCAGCGTGCGTCGAACGTTATTACCATAAAGAATTCACCCGACTAGACACGTCTGCATGAAATCTTCCGGCCAAGATTGCAGTAAGCCCACAGCATTAGGAGCGCCCGGTCCGCCAGGGCCGGAAGCCGCACGGGAGTATCAATACCAGCAATCGAACCTTCGAAGTATCGGCTCGACCATTTCACCCGATTGGATGTCACCGTATGACGGCCCCCCTCGATGAGGCTGCGCTTCGGCACTGGCTTGTTGACCATTTGGTCACCAACGTCGGATGCAGTCGCGATGACATCGACTTCCATGCCTCGCTGAAAGACTTGGGGGTCTCGTCCCGCGATGCTGTAGTGCTCTCCGGTGAGCTGTCCGAATTGCTTGACCGACCAGTGTCGCCCGTCGAGTTATGGCAACACCCGACCATCGACGACTTGGCGCGATTTCTTACCAGCTGCGAACCTGATTCCGATGCCGAGACGATATCGCGCCAGGACCAACATTCGATGGACGACCCGGTGGCCGTGATCGGTGTGGGATGTCGTTTCCCGGGCAATATCTTTGGGCTCGAGGATTTTTGGCGGTTCTTGGGTGATGGTCGGTGCGCGGTGGGGGAGGTGCCGCCGGATCGGTGGGCGGGTTTTGATGACGGCTCGCCGGAGGTGGCCGCCGCGTTGTCGGGTACGACGCGTTGGGGTTCGTTTTTGACCGACATCGACGCGTTCGATGCGGAGTTCTTCGAGATTTCGCCGAGGGAAGCGGCCAAGATGGATCCTCAGCAGCGCCTGTTGCTGGAGGTGGCCTACGAGGCGCTGGAGCATGCCGGTCTTCGGGCTGATTCATTACGTCAAACCCAGACCGGGGTTTTCGTGGGGGCCTGTGCCGGGGAGTACGGGTATTTGGCGTCGGCGGATCTGAGCCAAGTGGATGCGTGGTCGGGTACCGGCGGTGCGCTGAGCATCATCGCCAACCGGCTTTCGTATTTCCTTGACCTGCGGGGGCCGTCGGTGACGGTGGATACGGCGTGTTCGTCATCGCTGGTCGCGGTGCATCTGGCCTGCCAGAGCCTGCGGACCGGTGAGTCCAACCTGGCCGTTGCGGGTGGGGTTAACCTGCTGCTGTCACCTGCTATTACCCGCAGTTTTGATGTGGCGGAGGCGATGTCGCCGACGGGTCGGTGTCACGCTTTTGACGCCAGCGCCGATGGTTTCGTTCGTGGTGAGGGCTGTGGGGTGGTGGTGCTCAAGCGGCTCACCGACGCCGTGGCCGACGGTGATCCGGTGTTGGCGGTGGTGCGCGGTTCGGCGGTCAATCAGGATGGCCGGTCCAATGGGTTGATGGCACCCAATCCGGCAGCGCAGATGGACGTGCTGCGCGCCGCCTACGCCAACGCCGGCATCGAGCCGCGTCAGGTCGACTATGTGGAGGCGCATGGAACCGGCACGTTGCTCGGTGATCCCATTGAAGCCCGCGCCCTCGGACGGGTGCTGGGCCGCGGACGCCCGGAAAGCGCGCCGCTGCTGATCGGTGCCCTGAAGTCGAATCTGGGTCACCTGGAGGCCGCGGCTGGGATCGCGGGGTTTATCAAGGCAGTGCTGGCGGTGCAGCGCGGCCATGTCCCGGCTAACTTGGACTTCCGGACTCCTAATCCGCATATTCCGTTTGCGGATCTGGGTTTGAAGGTCGTTGATGAGCCTATTGATTGGCCGGTGACAGGTCAGCCGCGGCGGGCGGGGGTGTCGTCGTTTGGTTTCGGTGGCACCAATGCCCATGTGGTGGTGGAGCAAAGGCCGGATCCAGTGCCTGCGGTGGCGGGAGGGCCGGAGTCGGCCTCGGCGGTGACGACGCTGGTGGTGTGGGGCAAGACGGCTGAGCGGGTGGCCTCGGCGGCGGGGATGCTGGCGGCGTGGATGGATGGTGCGGGGGCCGGTGTGGCGCTGGCCGAGGTGGCGCATACGGTCAATCATCACCGGGCCCGGCACGCGGTGTTTGCGACGGTGGCGGCGTTGGATCGTGAGCAGGCGGTGGCCGGGTTACGGGCGTTGGCGGCGGGCGGGTCGGCTGACGGGGTGGTGGCCCCGCACCGGGGGCAGTGCCGGGCGGGCACGGTGTTTGTGTATTCGGGGCAGGGTTCGCAGTGGGCGGGCATGGGTCGGCAGTTGTTGGCCGATGAGCCGGTCTTCGCGGCGGCGGTGGCTGAGTTGGAGCCGGTTTTTGTTGAGCAGGTGGGGTTTTCGTTGCAGGAGGTGCTGGCCGCCGGGGAGCCGGTGGTCGGCATTGAGCGCATCCAGCCGGTGCTGGTGGCGATGGGATTGGCGCTGACCGAGCTGTGGCGTTCCTACGGTGTGCAACCCGATGCGGTGATCGGCCATTCCATGGGCGAGGTGACCGCGGCAGTGGTGGCCAAAGCGTTGACCCCCCGCGACGGGTTGCGGATCATCGCCACCCGCTCGCGGTTGATGTCGCGGTTATCCGGACAGGGCGCGATGGCGCTACTGGAACTGGACCCGGAAAGCGCTAAGGCATTGATCGTTGACCACCCGGGAACCACGTTGGCCGTATATGCCTCACCGCGTCAGTCGGTGATCGCCGGGCCGCCCGACGAGGTTGACGCGGTGATCGCGGCGGTCGCGGCGCAAGATCGGTTGGCACGGCGCATCGAGGTGGACGTAGCATCGCACCACCCGATCATTGATCCGGTGCTGCCGGAATTACGCACGGTGTTAAACGATCTGGCGCCGCGCCGCCCGACCATTCCCGTTATGACCACCACCGGCGCGACGCCGGTATTCGATGCTGACTATTGGGCTGCCAATTTGCGTAACCCGGTGCAGTTCAGCCAGGCGGTGGCCGCCGCCGGGGTCAACTACGCCACGTTCGTAGAAGTCAGTCCCCACCCGGTGCTGACCCACGCGATCAGCGACACGCTAGGCGAGATTCATCACCACAGCATCGGGACCCTGCAGCGCGACACTCACGACACACTGACCTTTCACACCAACCTGAACGCCACTCACACCGTCGTACCGCCCGCGACCGATCACCCCGCCGAGCCGCATCCGGTCATACCGACCACGCCCTGGGCCCACACCCGCCACTGGTCAGCCACCAAGAAGCGCGTGGACACAACCACGCCTGCACCGAAGTTCGGCACGCTGCTCGGAGCGCACATCGCCGTAGCAACGACGCCTCCTGCGCGCCTTTGGCAAGCCAGGCTGCTGCCGGAGGCCAAGCCATATCCGGGTTGCCATCGAATTCACGGTGTTGAAGTGGTGCCGGTATCCGTACTCCTACAAACTATTTCGGCCGCAGTAATTGAATGCGGAGCATCAGCCGTGGCAGACGTCAGATTCGAGCACCCGATCGTTGTCGACCAGCCGCGGATTATCCAGGTGGTCGTAGACGGCGAATCGGTCACGGTGTCATCGGCGCCGGCAGCCAGTCTGACAACCGGGGCACCCCCCGACCACTGGGTCAAGCACGTCAGCGGCCGGATGGCGCCGCCGCCAGCCAGCTGCGGCGATGCTGGCGTCGAAGGGTCCGTCGTCGACGATGGCCACTATGAGACGGCTGAGAACGGAATGCGCTCGGCTGCCCAGCTTCTCGAGAGGTGGGGCGTCGAGGGTCAGCCGTTCGCCTGGTCGGTCGAAGCGTTACGGCCAACCCCAGGCGGTCTTGTCGCCAACGTATGTTCGGCCGAGCAATCGACGGTCGCGCTTCTCGACGCCGCCGTCCACGTCGCCCGCTTGGTGGACAGCTCCAACGCGGGTCTCATGGTTCCCGCTGCAGTCGAAAGCGTCTGGCTCTCAACCTCTTCCGGCGACCGGCAGGGTGCCGTGGAAATCCGCCGGGTGTCCGGCAACACCGAAGAACTTGTCGTCGACATCGCCGTCTACACACCCGACGGCACTACCTGCGTGGACATCCGATCGCTGCGATACGCGGATATTGAGTCCGAACCCGCGCAAGCTATCGGCCGCGACGCCGATCCCCGGTCGTGCGCGCATGCGATCGACTGGCGGCCCTGGTCGCAAGACCATGACGGCCCGCCGACGGCGCCGGGCACACTCGCTGTTGTCGGAGGAGAGCGCGCCGTCTGCGCGGAGCTGCAAGATCGGCTGACCGAGACTGGGTACACCGCGGCCGGGGTCGCCGAAGCCCGGTATGTCGTGTACCTCGCCGAACCAGGACCGGCAAGCCATAACGACAACGACATCGACTGCGCGGCCGGCCTGTCGTCGGAAGTGGCCGATCTCGTGCGCCAACTGGCAGACCGCCACGAGCGTCTACCGGTAACACTCTGGATTATCACTCGCGGCGTGCACGAGGCCGTCTCGCGAGCGGCGCTGCCCCAAAGCAGCTTGTGGGGACTCGCCGCCGTCATCGGAGCCGAGCACCCGAACCTATGGGGTGGCCTCGTCGACATCCCGGTCGGAGACGACGTCGGGGATTGCGTCACGGCGCTGTCGAAAGTTCTGCCTATGGCGGCCAAACGCATCCTGGTGCTGCGCGACGGCGAGCTTCTCGCCTCGGCGATGGCGCCGATCTCCGGTCAACCGGTGCGTGAGCCTATGCGGTGTCGGCCGGACGCGGCATACATGATCACCGGCGGCATGGGTGCACTCGGTCTGTTGATGGCCGGCTGGCTCGCGGACCGCGGTGCCCGCCGTCTGATCTTGGTGGGCCGCACCCCGCTGCCACCCAGGCGCGACTGGGAAAGCACCACTGACCCGGATGTACAAGACAAGATCGCCGCGATCCGAGCGCTGGAGTACCGCGGTGTCGCGGTCGATGCCGTGGCCCTCGATATCGGTTCTTCAGAGGCGCTTCGAGTACTGCTAGCCAAGCGCGACCGCGACGGGTCACCGCCGATCCGCGGTGTCATCCATGCAGCCGGCGTCACCGAAAGCGCACTTCTGACCGAGACGACACACGCCACGTTCCAGCGGGTCATGTGGCCGAAGATCGCCGGTTCGCAGTCGTTGCATATCACTTTCCCGCCGCACCATCTCGACTTCTTTTTCCTGACCGCCTCGGCGGGAACGGTGTTTGGCGTACCGGGGCAGGCTGGATACGCGGCGGCCAATGCGTATCTCGACTGCTTGGCGCGAACGCGTCACCGGCAAGGCTGCCATACCGTCAGCCTGGACTGGGTAGCCTGGCAGGGACGCGGCTTCGGCGCCGATGCTACGGTCACGGTCCAAGAGCTCGAGCGGCACGGTTCGCGAACGATAAGCGCGGAAGAGGCTTTCGCCGCATGGCAGTATGTGGACTGTTACGACGTCGCGCAAGCGGTGATGGCTCCGATGTCGGCGGCTGACTCCTCCGCGTTCCCCGAATCGACGTCGGTGCGAGCGTGGTCTGAGGCTCTCCGCCGAAGACCTGCTGCGCGAACTCGAGACCGAGCTGCGAAAAGTGCTGGCCCGGGAACTTCGGCTGGTGGAGTCAGAACTGGAGTCGGACCGGCCGTTCGCGGAATTGGGCCTCAACTCGGTGATGGCGATGTCGATCCGACGAGAGGTTGAGCAACTGACGGGTATCGAGTTATCAGTGACGATGCTCTGGAATCACCCGACGATCGCCTCGTTGACGGAGCACCTCGTCAAAAGGCTGTCGCATCACCAAGATTCGGTAGATGATGCAAATGTGCAGTCGGCTTCATCGAGCCGCGTGCTCGACGAGTTGTTCGCTCACGTGGAATCGGCGCAATGACGGCGACTCCTTCGGACGCTGAGCTGCGAACCTGGCTGGCCGATTATCTCATCACGACCGTCGGCTGCGACCCAGGAGAGGTCGACCCGGATGCCTCGTTCGCGGATCTGGGGATCGGGTCGCGTGATTCGGTGGTGCTGTCCGGCGAACTAGCGGAATTGGTGGGCCGCCCAGTGTCGCCGGTGGAATTCTGGCAGCACCCGACGATCAACGCTCTGATCGAATATCTCACAACGCCTGAATCGGAGATCCAGGCTGGCACGGCGGATTCGGCAGGTCGGAGCTGGGCTGACGACCCGGTGGCCGTGATCGGTGTGGGATGTCGTTTCCCGGGCAATATCTTTGGGCTCGAGGATTTTTGGCGGTTCTTGGGTGATGGTCGGTGCGCGGTGGGGGAGGTGCCGCCGGATCGGTGGGCGGGTTTTGATGACGGCTCGCCGGAGGTGGCCGCCGCGTTGTCGGGCACGACGCGTTGGGGTTCGTTTTTGACCGACATCGACGCGTTCGATGCGGAGTTCTTCGAGATTTCGCCGAGGGAAGCGGCCAAGATGGATCCTCAGCAGCGCCTGTTGCTGGAGGTGGCCTACGAGGCGCTGGAGCATGCCGGTCTTCGGGCTGATTCATTACGTCAAACCCAGACCGGGGTTTTCGTGGGGGCCTGTGCCGGGGAGTACGGGTATTTGGCGTCGGCGGATCTGAGCCAAGTGGATGCGTGGTCGGGTACTGGCGGTGCGCTGAGCATCATCGCCAACCGGCTTTCGTATTTCCTTGACCTGCGGGGGCCGTCGGTGACGGTGGATACGGCGTGTTCGTCATCGTTGGTCGCGGTGCATCTGGCCTGCCAGAGTCTGCGGACCGGTGAGTCCAACCTGGCCGTTGCGGGTGGGGTTAACCTGCTGCTGTCACCTGCTATTACCCGCAGTTTTGATGTGGCGGAGGCGATGTCGCCGACGGGTCGGTGTCACGCTTTTGACGCCAGCGCCGATGGTTTCGTTCGTGGTGAGGGCTGTGGGGTGGTGGTGCTCAAGCGGCTCACCGACGCCGTGGCCGACGGTGATCCGGTGTTGGCGGTGGTGCGCGGTTCGGCGGTCAATCAGGATGGCCGGTCCAATGGGTTGATGGCACCCAATCCGGCAGCGCAGATGGACGTGCTGCGCGCCGCCTACGCCAACGCCGGCATCGAGCCGCGTCAGGTCGACTATGTGGAGGCCAATGCGACCGGCACGTTGCTCGGTGATCCCATTGAAGCCCGCGCCCTCGGACGGGTGCTGGGCCGCGGACGCCCGGAAAGCGCTCCGCTGCTGATCGGCTCCGTCAAGCCCAGTCTCGGACATCTGGACGCCGCGGCCGGGATCGCGGGTTTCATCAAGGCGGTGCTGGCGGTGCAGCGCGGCCATGTCCCGGCTAACTTGGACTTCCGGACTCCTAATCCGCATATTCCGTTTGCGGATCTGGGTTTGAAGGTCGTTGATGAGCCTATTGATTGGCCGGTGACAGGTCAGCCGCGGCGGGCGGGGGTGTCGTCGTTTGGTTTCGGTGGCACCAATGCCCATGTGGTGGTGGAGCAAAGGCCGGATCCAGTGCCTGCGGTGGCGGGAGGGCCGGAGTCGGCCTCGGCGGTGACGACGCTGGTGGTCGCGGGCAAGACGGCCGAGCGGGTGGCGTCGACGGCGGGGATGCTGGCGGCGTGGATGGATGGTGCGGGGGCCGGTGTGGCGCTGGCCGAGGTGGCGCATACGGTCAATCATCACCGGGCCCGGCACGCGAAGTTCGCCACGGTGGCGGCGCTGGATCGTGAGCAGGCGGTGGCCGGGTTACGGGCGTTGGCGGCGGGCGGGTCGGCTGACGGGGTGGTGGCCCCGCACCGGGGGCAGTGCCGGGCGGGGACGGTGTTTGTGTATTCGGGGCAGGGTTCGCAGTGGGCGGGTATGGGTCGGCAGTTGTTGGCCGATGAGCCGGTCTTCGCGGCGGCGGTGGCCGAGTTGGAGCCGGTTTTTGTTGAGCAGGTCGGGTTTTCGCTGCAGCAGGTGCTGGCCGCCGGCGAGCCGGTGGTCGGCATTGAGCGCATCCAGCCGGTGCTGGTGGCGATGCAGTTGGCGCTGACCAAACTCTGGCGCTCCTACGGGGTGGCAACCCGATGCGGTGATCGGCCATTCGATGGGCGAGGTGACCGCGGCGGTGGTGGCCAAAGCGTTGACGCCCCCGCGACGGGTTGCGGATCATCGCCACCCGCTCACGGTTGATGTCGCGGTTGTCCGGGCAGGGCGCGATGGCGCTACTGGAACTGGATCCGGATAGCGCCGAGGCGTTGATCGTTGACCACCCGGGGATCACGTTGGCGGTGTATGCCTCACCGCGTCAGTCGGTGATCGCCGGGGCGCCCGAGCAGGTCGACGCGGTGATCGCGGTGGTGGATGGGCAAGGCCTGTTGGCGCGGCGCATCGAGGTGGACGTAGCGTCGCACCACCCGATCATTGATCCGGTGCTGCCCGAATTGCGCACGGCGCTAAGCTGATTTGACGCCGCGCCGCCCGACCATTCCGATCATCACCACCACCTATGATCATGGCGCGAGCGGGGCAATGGTTTTCGACGTCGACCATTGGGCGGCCAATTTGCGGAACCCGGTGCGATTCAGTCATGCCATCGCCACCGCGGGCGCCGACTACGGCACCTTCGTGGAAGTCAGTCCCCATCCGGTGCTGACCTACGCGATCAGCGACACGCTGGGTGAGGTCCATCACCACAGCATCGGGACCCTGCAGCGCGACACCCACGACACACTCACCTTCCACACCAACCTCAACGCCACTCACACCGTCCAGCCGCCCAAGACCGATCACCCCCCCGAGCCGCATCCGCTCATACCGACCACGCCCTGGCACCACACCCACCACTGGATAAGCTCGCCGGAAACACCTTTGCGCACAAAGGATCTGCAACCCGACGACACCGACATCTCCGCTTGGCTCGCTGCACCACACTGGACCACCATCAAGGAACGGTTGGAGGCTGCGGTATCTGCGCCCCGATCCGGTACCCTGCTTGGCAAGCGCGTCACAATCGCCACCACACCGCCGGTACATCTCTGGCAGGCATGGCTAAGCGCAGAAGCCAAGCCATACCCAGGCTCTTATTGCGTTCAGGGTGTGGAAGTGGTCCCGGTATCTGTTCTGTTACAGACACTTTCGATCGCGGCGTCCGAATGCGAAGCACCGGCACTGTCTGACATTCGATTCGAGCACCCGATCGTCGTCGATCAGCCGCGGGTAATCCAGGTGGTCGCTGACGGCGAATCTGTCACGGTGTCATCAGGTTCAGCGGCGGGTACCCCCGCGGACCGCTGGATCGAGCACGCCAGCGCCCGTATCTCGCGCATACTGCAAGACCAACCGGACGACACGGCCAACAGCTGGGATCAGGAAATGCCCGGCCGCGACGTGTCATCGGGTGCCGAACCGCAGCCGGCTTGGGGTACCGAGGGCCAGCCTTTTGCATGGTCGATCGGCTCCTGCCGGACGACGCCGGATGCGGTTCACGCCGATGTCGATTTGCCGGAAGCGTCGACGGTCGCGCTGTTGGACGCCGCCGTTCACGTCGCGCGCCTTATCAACGGATCTGATCCGCGGTTGATGCTGCCGGTCGCCGCCGAAAGCGTCCGGTGGCACACCGGACTCGCCGATTCCCAGTGTGCCATCGCGGTACGTCGACGCGGCGGCAACGACGACGAGCTCGTCGTCGACATTGTCGTGACGGCGCCCGACGGCAGTACGTGCGTCGACATCCGCTCACTTCGATACGCAGCAACGGACTCAGGGGACGAATCGGCAACCGTTGCATGGTCGCAGATTTCTGCCGAGAACATATTCAGCGAACTCGAGAGCAGGCTGCAAGCGATCATCGCGCATGAGCTCGGGATGTCGGCATCCGCGGTGGACGTGGATCGGGCGTTCCCCGAGTTGGGGCTGGATTCGACGATGGTGATGGCGGTCCTACGAGAGGCCCAGCGGGTATTTGGCTTCGAAGTGTCGGCGACGATGTTGTGGGATCACCCGACCATCTCATCGTTGGCGGCGTATTTGGTGGAACTAGTTGCGCCTCGAGAAGTGCCGCAGGAGGATGCCGCTGGTCCGACGCTCGACTCGGGGAGCGGTGTGTTGGATGAGTTGTTCGATCATGTGGAGTCGGCTTCGGCGGGCAGTGAGAGCAGTATTTTTTGATGGGAACGATTTTCGACAGGGTTTCGGCGATGCCCGCCGACAGGCGGGACGCGGACGCAGCAGTTTGACAGGGCTTTGCGGATCGCCGCTGCGGAGCCGGTGGCGGTGGCGGTGGAACAACGAACTCACCCTCGTCGACCTATCATCGACTGACACACCCCCCTCATAATCTCGTCACCGCAAACGGCCAGGAGTATGAAAATTGTTTCCATCGTCGGTCATTCGGAAGCTGGCGAACAGCGAGGAAATGCTAGCCGAGACAGAGCATTTCGTCGGTCTTGGCGCACATCTCAAGGGTCCGATCGATATCAATGCCCTGTCGGCTGCCTTCGAGACGCTGCTCGAGGCGTACCCGATCCTTTGCGCTCACCTCGAGCGGGATTCGGACGGGCGGCATCAGCTGGTTGCCGATGACCTTCTCCCTGCGGGACTCGAGGTTATCGAGCTTGATGACCCAGCGGACGAAGGCCCCCCGCCGCACTTCGACCAGAGCGAGTCGCTGGTTCACCTCCGACTGACCATCCGCGACGGACAAGGGCATCCGACCCTTTACGTTCATCACAGCCTCGCCGACGGTCATCACATGTTCTTCCTCATCGAGGAACTGCTTACCTTTTACACCGACCTGGTCTGCACCGGAACCATCGGAGCGGTCACCGTCCAGCCGGCGCCGCAATCGATCGAGGCGGTGCTTGCCGATCGGGGCATCCAGAAGCAGCAGCGCTCGGGCATCGAGCGGTTCATGCCGGCGCTGTTCGCCTACGATCTTCCCCCGTCCCGCCGGGCTGACACCGGCGCCAAACCGGCGTCGCCGGTGCGTGTTCCGATGGTGTCGTGCCGGCTGAGTGAGAGCCAGACGCACGACATCGTTGAGCTGTGTCGTTCACACAACATCGGGCTGCACGCCGTGCTGTCTGCCGTTATCCTGATGGCGGAGTGGCAAGTTCGGGGCAAGCTGAACATCCCGGTGCCCTTCATCTACACCGTCGACCTGCGCTATTTTCTCTCACCGCCGGTGTCGGCGACCGGGTGCACGAACCCCATCGGGTTAGGGACCTATCTCGCCGAGATCGACCGCAAGACCACTGTGATTGACCTTGCCCGCGACATCGCGGAGACATTTCGGACTGACCTGTCCGACGGTGTGATCCAGCAATCTCGGCTGCATTTCAGCCCGCAATATGTCGGGAATGCGCCGGGTTTGCCCGATGTGGTCTTGCTTTCCGACAACGGCCTGGTGCCTCCGGTGCGCACACCTCCGGATGTAGAAGTGCTTGCCACGCACGGCGAATTATACTTCGCGGTTAGTGCGGGAATCGAGATCTACTTCACCCAGATATACGCCGAACAGCTCAACGTCGAGTACCACTCCCATGGGCCTACGCCGGAAAAGACGATTGAGGCAATACATTCGCTGCTCTGCAGCGTGGCCGAGCAGCACGCCGCAAGCGGTGTCAGTTAACCGGCCCGAAGGCGTAGCGGTGGTATTGCAGTGCGCGCCGCAGCGGCGGTACCGCACGAACCAGCTGCCGTGCCAACCGCAAGACGGTCGATGCCCGGGCGAAAGTGCTTGCGTCGAACAACGTCACGGCTGTGAGCAAGCGGACGCCAGAAACTCGTGTCGTGACGTCGGCTGGACTGTTGACGGCCCAGTGCAGCGTCGAACCGGACTGCCGCTGCAGTCGGTGCGTCTTCTGCGTACGCACCACGAGCGAACTGTAGAAGTCGATCTGCAGTTCGCCGGAACCGAACCGGTCGACGACGTGTTGGAGCAACGCAATGCCGTCATGCTCTGTCAGGTACATGCTGATGCCTTCGGCCAACAGCAACGTTGGACGGTCCGCCGGGATTGCGTCAAGCCAGGATGGATCGGTCGCCGCAGTCGCAACCAGCTGGTATTGCGGTCGAGTTGGAAAAAGTTTCTGGCGCAGCGCGATTACGGCTGGATAGTCGACGTCGTACCATTCCACCCCTGGGCCGGGATCCAGCCGGAACACCCGGCTGTCCAGACCGCAACCCAGGTGAATCACGGTGGCATCCTGGTTGACCGCCAAGAATTGGGCGACCCAAATGTCGAACTGTGCGGTTCGGACTGTCACCAGCGGGGTCCAACGGTCGGTGACCTTGAGTTCACTCCAGTCATAGTCGATTCGGGCCACGGCCTCCTTGGCGAATCGATCGCCCAAGATGGGCTGGTCCCAATCGGCGTCGAGCGCCTTGCAGTACAGAGTGGTCAGCATAGTCTGGGCGGGACCGCTGAGGTCGACGGAAACTTTGTCGGTCACGACGCCCAAGCGTAGTGGTGATCGCAAGCGCGGCGGAGCCGGGCGCGGCGGGTCACCACGAGAGAGCTAACGTGCGAAATCCAACGATGGAGGTGCCATGACGGACACGAACAGTGCTGAAAGCGGCGCAAGGCCGCCGCGGGTCCTGCTGCTGTACTACTCGTACACGGGGCAGTCGCTCAAGGTGCTCGAGGCTGCGGGGGAGGTCTTCCGCGACCGAGGGTTCGAGGTGCACAAGGCCGAGATCGAGTTCACCGATCAGCGGTACGCCGAGAAATTCTTGCGGTTCCCGATGCGACGGGTGTGGCCCGACATGATGAGCGTCCTGGGGGCGCAGAAACGGGGCGAAACGGGGCAGATTCGCACCCCCGATACCGTGCGCAACAACGACTACGACCTGGTCTGTATCGGCTCACCAACCTGGTGGCAGACCGTCAGCATGCCGATGCGCTCCTTCCTGAAGTCGGACGAGGCGCGTAAGTTGTTGTCCGGCAAGCCGTTCGTGGTCTTCGTTGTGTGCCGCCAGTATTGGCGGAAAAACTACGAAGCGGTGCGTGAGCTCGGTGAGCAGCAGGGCGGGCGGTATGTCGACGAGATTCATTTCACCTATCCGGGCGACCCGCTTCGCTCCATGCTGTCGCTGACCAGCTACCTGGGTTCGGGGGAGTACCGCGAGAAGTACCTGGGTCTTCGCATCCCGCCGACGAACGTCCAACCCGAGCAGCTTGAGCAGACGCGGACTTTCGCGGCGGGCCTGGCGGATCGGTTGCTCGCTAAGCGCTCGGCAGTACCCGGTCAGGAAACGGTTTAGGCGCAACGAGCGTCACGTCAGAAGGAACTGGTTTGCCATGGCTCGTTCGTTCGGTGCGTCGGCTGACTCGCCCGTCAGTGTCGAGCAGTTTCATTCGGCCCTAAGCCGTGAGGAGTACTGGCTGGCCCGGCTCGCCACCCAGGCCGGCAGCACCACGCTGGAGTCGCTGATTGTCGACGACGACCGAACGGTGCGAGTAGCCATCACCCAGGATTTGGGCCGCGACATCCTGCCCGGAATAGTCGCCAAATTCTATCGCCGCGACCTGAAAGTCCGGCACACCGAGACGTGGCGACCAGTCGAGCGACCAGCTGCATGGGGACGTCAGCGTCGCGGTGTCCGGGGCGCCGGGATCGGGTTCGGGTGCCGCGTTGATCGCGCCCACTGGGAGCGGGTCAAACTTGACATTCACCGGGACGGTGGAATTCAAAGTCCCGCTGGTTGGCGGCACGATCGAGAGTTTTATCGCGCGGGAGTTCGGGGAAGCGATACCAAATATCCCGGTCTTCACCGCGAAGTGGGTGGCCGAGCACACGTGAAGGCGGTCCGACGGGGTTGAGAAGAGGAAACGACACGTGACTGACCCGCCGAACTCCGTTTCTCCCTACGCCGATGCATTCCGGGTGGCGCCAACCACGGCCAAGGCGCTCGCCGGCCTGAGCATGCCGCTGCTGGACGCGATGATGACGCAGCGGGCTGTACGCCGCGTTCACCCCGACCCGGTCGATGACGCGGTGGTGTTGAAGTGCATCGAGTTGGCGCTGCGCGCACCGACCGGCGCCAACGGGCAAAATTGGGAGTTCATTGTCGTCAAGGACCGCGGCGTCATTAAAAAGCTCGCCCGACGCTACCGCCAGGGTTGGAAGTTCTCGTACGGCGGGCTGCTTCGAGGTGCCGGTGAGCGTGACGAGTCGTTAGCGAAGGTCATCCGGGCGGCGGAGTGGCAGGTTGACCACTTCACCGAGATCCCGGTCCTGGTGGTGGCTTGCTTGCGACTCACCGTCCGCGAAGGCCGCGTGCCGTATTCACTGATGCCGCATGCCGCGCTGTCGGGGTATTGGGGTTCTATTTATCCGAGCGTCCAGAATCTGCTGCTCGCCGCGCGCGCGATGGGGTTGGGCGCATCGCTGATTACCCTGCCGCTGTGGAGGGTGACGCTGGCACGGAAAATCCTCGGTCTACCACGCTCGATAACGCCGTGCTGCGTAGTTGCCCTCGGCTGGCCGCGCGGACGTTACGGACCGACAACCCGCAGACCCGTCGCGCAGGTGACCCATCTCGACGGCTATGGCAACCGCGCCTGGTTGGTACCTGAAAGGTGACTATGAATACGCCTGTGTCCGATATATTGGACAATCGCGTCAATTTTCTGCCTACACCACGCAAATTGTGAGCTTGGACACTTAAATACTTGGGGTAAATTTTCGCGGGTTCTGTTCCGAACTTAGATTCTCTTAGTGTAGGTTCAGTCACCACCGAGGCCACTCGACCGGGAAGGGGGGCGCCATGCGGGCTGCAGCTCGTCCGTACGTCCTGGCAAGCGCTGCACTCTTGGCGACCAGCTTGGTCGTTGCGACGCCGCTCGGTGCGCCCCCACTGCATATCCCCGTAGTCAGCATGCAGACCCGCCTTGTCGACGTCTCCGATATTCCGGTGAACCTGTTCGACGACATCCTGAACATCCCGTACAACGAGGTCCAGGCCCTGAGTGAGTTTGCGGATTCGGACTTTTTCACCGGGACCTGGTTCATCCCGAGCGCTACGAATCTTTGGGGCATCGACCCCGGAGACACCTCGCGTGTCGATGCGCTGACTAATCTGGCTCTGCCGTTCACGGGGCTGGACGACGGCAACGGCGGCATGGTGGACCAACTCAGCGGTTTTTTGGCGGCCGAACTCCCGGTGAATGCCTCCTGCGATGCCGCAACCTGCGCGCCGATCCTCCCGCCGGATGTCATCACCGGAGACACGAATATTGACCGCGACATCAACCTCTTTGAGACACTTACCGGCAACCCGCAATTGGGGCTTTTCGAGGGCTGGTTTCAGGTACCGTTTTCAGAACTAGAGTCCGGGTACACCTTTGGCACTTCCGACCCCCTCGATGCCGGTGCCACCGACCCCAGCGGCCCCGCCTTCTCCGGGCTTCGGCTTCTTCAACAACAGCAGCGATCCCTACATCGGCGGTACGACCGGCGCTGACAACGCAATGCCTTGGGACGGCACGACATACACGCTGAGCCTGACCCAGCCCTTCGAGAACTTCTACGAAAGTCTGTTGGCCACCCCGTCCACCTCCGGCATCGACGGCACCGGCATCGACCTCCCGTCCTTCCAGGACATCATCTGGGCCTTGCAATCCAACGCGGCGGGGTTCCTTGTCGACTTCGATCCATTTATCGAGGGCAGCCCCGAATGCCCGGCCACGTGCGACTTGCCTTCGTCGTTGACCCTGCCTTCGCTGGTGCAAGACATCAACAGCTTTTACCCGGGCAATACGACGATTCAGACCTGGCTGACCGACTACGCGAACGGCACGGCCAACGAGCCGACCCCCGTCCAAATCGACACTTCAATCGCGGAATACCAGGTGGGCGACTACAACCTGACCCCCACCGAACTGGCAACGGTCGACACGGATCTGGCCAACATCAACCCTGAACTGCCGTTCCTGCTCACCAACGCCGGGGTATACACCGATCCCGGATATTTGGCATACACCGATGGGGCATCCACCACCTTTGGGTCCGTCTACGGCGGCTACAACCCGTCGTTAGAGCTGCAGGACCTCCAGACGCTGTTGACCAACAACGAGTGGAACTTCAATGCGCTGGCCGCCGATGCGGGGTTCCTGCTCGATCCCGCCGCGGCAGCTTCGGCATCCTCGGCCTCGAGCACAGCCAGCCCGGATGCCACCGCACTGCCGTCGGAACTGAGCGCACTGCTGGGCGGCTCGGATAACGGCTCAACGGCAACCGATCTCGCCAACCTCAGCGCGCTGCTGGGCCTCAGCGGGGCATCGACAATCTCAACAGATCTCAGTGCGTTGCTGTCGACAGTGTCGTCGGACCTCACCGCAGCGGTGACAGCGGAGCTTGGCCCGACGTTGTCAGCGGAGCTGGCCTCAATATTGCCGACGGCCCTGCTGAGCGCGTTCTAAACCCTGAACCGCGGCCGCGACCCGTCAGAGCTGGGCGGGCGCAGCGGTATTCAGGCCTTGAGACCCTTGCCCATGACGCGGTCCCACATCCGGTCGGTTAGCAGCTGCCGGGCCAACACGGAAGCCTTTCCGGACGCGCCGACGACATAGCGTGGTTTGGGGTTTTTGGCTTGCACCGCCCGTAGAACCGCGCGGGCCACGGTGTCGGCGTCGATCATCGTCCCCGGCGTCTTGGTCAATTTGCGGGTGGTTGCGGTGTAGCGGCGCTTGAATTCGCCGTACGGGTCGTCGTCGGGGTAAGAGCGGACTGTTTCGAATTGGGATGTGACGAACGGTGTCCGCACCCCGGTGGGGTCGATCAACACGACCCGAACGCCGAATTGCGCCACCTCGGCGCCCAGCGACAGCGACAATGCCTCCACGCCGTACTTGACGACGTGGTAAGCGCCTGCGCCCGGGCTGGTGAACCTTCCACCGGTGCTGCCGATGGTAATGATCCTGCCGGCCTTGCGGGCACGCATGCTTGGCAATACCAGCTGTGAAAGGTGAAGTGTGGCAACCACATTAGTCTCTAAGAGGCGCCGCAGGTCGGCCAATGTCACCTGCTCCAGCGGGCAGGGAAACGGGTATCCGGCGCTGTTGACCAAGACGTCCACGCCGCCGTGCTCGGCGTTGATCTCTCCGACGAGCCGGGCCACGGCGGCCTCATCGGTGACATCGAGCGCCAGTGCCTCTAATCCTCGAGACCGCAAGGTATTCAGGGCTTCTGGATTGCGGCCCGCGGCGAACACCGAATAGCCCTTGTCATGCAGACGGTAGGCGGTGGCCTCGCCGATGCCACTCGTCGCGCCCGTGACTAAGGCAATCAGCTTGGGTTTCAATAGATTGGATCAGCTATCAGAAATAAAGGGAGCCAAGCGAATTCGTGAACATGTCGGCGAGATCGGTTGCCGCGGTGATGAGGGAGGAGCTGACGTCCGCCAAGTTGCTGGTGCTCAGATCACTGGTCAGCGCGCTGAGCGACTCAGCCGCGTCTGTCGCTGCCGTGGCGTCCGACGTGAGGGGGGACAGATCTGACTCTAGGCCAGTCACATCCGGCACGTACGGGTAAAGGTCCGACAGGTCGGACTGTGGCAAGACCCCGAGGTCGACCAAGGCGGCAATCATTCCCTGGTCAGCCCCGGCGGCGAGATCGGCGTCGACCGCGGTCGTGTCGATGGACGGAGCAGTTGAGGTGGCGACCGTGTCGACATCTGCATTCCCGGTCCAGTCGTAACCCAGGTCGACGAGCACCCGCATGTCGGGTTGAATCAAGTCGGCAAGTGCCGGAGAAAGATCTTGGAGGCCCGTCAATAGCGGCAGATCCTGAGTGGGAATGAGGTAGTAGTCGGTGTTGACGTCAGCCGCGGATACGTTTGGATCCAGCACCGCGCCGGAGAGCTCGGACCCGGTGTAGGTCGATGGGTAGTCGGCAAGTAGATAGGGATGTAGCTCGACATAGCCGGCTTCGGCGTTGATATCCGCCAGCAGATCGCTGTCGTACTGAGGAAAGTCGGAAGCCGCGCTGTATTCGATGCTGTAGATGTCGGTTAAGTATGGAGTGTCCGCCGGGGTCGCGGGCAGGCCCAATGACGGGAAGCGGGTGAAGAACCCGCCGTCGGGGTTGTTGAGATCTTCGAGCAAGACGAAGCTCAGATCATTCGAATTGGGTGCGCCCGCTGCGTCGAGGTTGATCATCTCCTGGGTGGCGACCGAGGTGCTCTCCGAGTAGCCGAAGACAACGGCGTTGCCATCTCCGAGGTACTGCGAGATCGCCTTGTCCAGGTCAGCGACACCCGCGGTGAGCCCGTCGGTGTAATTGGTTTCAGGCGTGTACACGCCAACCGCAGTGGCTCCGGGATACACCGTCTGCCCCGGAAAGTATGGAGTCGTCGGATCGATGTAGGTGTCCATGACCTGCGTTATATACGTGTCATCGGGGGTGGCCAGCAAAGCGTCGCCCATGATCAGCGCGCTGTCGTCCCCACGAGCGGAGGCCGGGTTCAGCGCAGTGGTCACTTCCACGAGAACGGCACAGGCGCTTGCCAACAGACCAACACCCAGCCAACGAACCGTGGAGTTTGGCATCGAACCCCCCTCACGTCAACGACCACGCTCAGCGTACAAATTACTACCTCTGGCTCTTTCCGGAGGTCTTTGCGGTGGGCGCTCACGTTTCCATCATCGGCAAGCCGGGTAGGGTCAGTACGTGGCTCTTCCAGCGCCGGCAGACGACCGAGCGGCCGTCGTCACCGGTGCGTCGTCAGGTATCGGTGAGGCCATTGCGCTGGAACTTGCCCGACGCGGCCATCAGCTCGTGTTGGTGGCTCGACGTATCGACCGCCTGCACACGCTTGCCCGGAGTTTACGTTCTGTAGCGCACGTCCTACCCGCCGACCTGTCCAGCCGAACCGATCGTGCCGCGCTACCGGACCGCGTTGCGGCGCTGGGCCTGGCGCCGGACATTCTGATCAACAACGCCGGCCTGTCGGGTCGCGCAGTCGTGGCGAAATCCGTTCCAGAGCAAGAACTCAACCTCGTCGAAGTCAATGTCGCCGCCGTGGTGGATTTGTGCAGCAGATTCCTGCCGGGAATGGTCGAGCGTGGCCGCGGCGCCGTGCTGAACGTGTCATCGTTGGCCGGCTTCTACCCCGTGCCCGGCCAAGTCGCTTACGGCGCTGCCAAAGCCTTCGTGTTGTCTTACACCGACGGCTTGCGTAGCGAGTTGCGCGGCACCGGGGTGGTAGCAAGCGCCCTGTGCCCGGGACCGGTCGCCACCGGATTCGACGACGTCGCCGGGTTTCGCGTGGGCGAACGTGCAGCGGCGTTACCCAGCTTCATGTGGAAGTCCGCCGACCACGTCGCACGGGCTGGGATCGATGGTTTGGCCGCGGACAAGGCCCGCGTCGTCCCGGGTGGGGCGAACCGCCTCGCCGCGGCATTTTGTCGGTTTGCGCCGCACGATCCACTGCTGCCGCTACTCACCCGGCGCGCCCTGGCGACTAAACCCAATTAGTGTCATGACCTGCGCGCGATGGGGTACGGATTGTCGGACACCGGCACGGGTCCGGTTGCGCGGGCAGATAGGCTAACGCGGTGCTCGAGGTCATCGACAAGGGGTGTCCCAGTGCGGCCCATCCTGTTCCGCTGCTCTTTGTGCACGGGGCCTGGCATGCAGCATGGTGCTGGGATGAAAATTTCCTCAGCTTCTTTGCTGACAAGGGCTATCATGCGCTGGCCTTGAGTTTCCGCGGTCATGGAGAAAGCCCGACTAACAAGCCACTGCGCGCATGCTCGGTCACTGACTATGTCGAGGACGTCAGTTCGGTTGCCGCTCGCCTGCCTAGGGCACCGGTGGTCATCGGCCACTCCATGGGCGGTCTCATCGTGCAGAAATACTTAGAGTCGCACGAGGCTCCAGCTGGCGTTTTGATGACTTCCATTCCTCCGCGGGGAAACCTCGGGAACGCGCTGCGGTGGATGATGCATCGCCCGTCGCATTTTGCCAGAATGACGATCACCGGCGAGGCGTTGCCGTATATCAACACCCCGCAACTCGCCCGGGAACGATTCTTCTCCTCGCACACGCCGGAGGCCGACGTCCGCAAATATGCGGCCCGGCTGCAAGAGGACAGCTCGCGCATCGGCATTGACTGTTTGCTCTTGCGCCTGCCCCGGCCGAAACGCGTGACGACGCCACTGCTGGTGCTCGGCGCCGACGAGGATGCCGCGCACACCCGCAACGAAGTACTCGCCACCGCACGGGCGTATGGCACGGAAGCGGAGTTCTTTCCCGGCATGGGACACAACATGATGCTCGAGCCCGGGTGGGCTGCCGTCGCCGAACGCATCGACACCTGGTTGGGCGAGCGCGGGCTCTAAGTCTCGCGGCTCATGCCCCGCTGGCGGGCACTAACTCCAGCGGAAGATGCTCCAGCCCCCGCATCGTCGCATTGTCCAGGTATCGGTAGTCGCCGGCGAGGCGGATCGCCTCGACCCTGGGCAGCAGTTGGGAGAACACGCGTGCGCCTTCCAACCGGCTCAACGGTACGCCCAGGCAGTAGTGGACGCCGCCACCGAAAGCGAGATGGTCGGTCGGATTACGGTCGAGGTGGAAGGTGTCCGGATCGTCGTAGTGGCGCGGGTCGCGGTTCGCGGCGGCAAAAAGCAGCAACACCCGCGCGCCGCTCGGAATCGTGGTGGCCCCGACGGTGTAGTCGCGGGTTGCGGTGCGGTAGAAACCTTGCACCGGGGCGACAAAGCGCAGCTGCTCCTCGATCGCGGCGGGAATCAGCTCGGGGTGCTCGCGCAGCCGGGTATATAGGTCGGGCTGCTGAGCGAGGGTTAATAACAGCCCCGACAACAAGTTCGTCGTTGTCTCGCTGCCCGCGCCGATCAGCATGGCGGCGCTCCAGAAGATCTCGTCGTCGGTGAGCACGTCGTCAGCGTCGGCGGGGGTCATCATCGAAATCAGGTCGTCACCGGGATTTCGGCGTCGCTGCGCGATGAGCGGATCGAGGCTGCGGCGCATCGCCGCGGTCGCGGTGCCTGTGCGCGCGGAGAGCCTCAGGCCGTGCGGGGTCAACGGCGCGAAGGCGCCCGCGACCATCTCATCCGACCATTCCACGAATTGAGGCTGATCTTGCCGCGGTATGCCCAGCATCCTGGCGATCAGCCGGGTGGGTAGCGGTTTGGCGAGCTCGGATACCGCTTCGGTTTTGCCGCGGGCGATCACGGCGTCGACGAGTTCGTCGGCGACCTCGTTGATGTTGGTCTGCCAGGCGGCCATCGCCCGCGGGGTGAATGCACGGGAGACGAACTTTCGAAGCCGAGTGTGCTCGGGCGGGTCAGCTGCGTTCATCGACGGCAGGTGGACGCGGAACCGACTTTGGCTCTCAGCCGATGACAATGCCTCGTTGTCGCGCAACGCCTTTCGCAAATCGTCGTAGCCGGCAATGATCCAGATGCCGCGTTTGCGGTTGTACCAGACGTTTGGCACGTCCGGCCCGGTTAGCAAGCTGCGATAGCCCGGGTACGGATCGCGCATCGTCTCCGCTGAGAACGGATCGAAGTCGGTGGGGGGCGCGGTTTTTCGACCGGTCAAGGTGTAGCCGTACGAGGTGGCTTTGTCCCGCGCGACCCCGGCCAGGCCGTCGACACCGACCTTCATCAGGCTGGCGCGGAATCGGAGCCTGCGAGCCAACGACATGTGGATGCACCCCTCGTGAAGATCTCAGGCCGATACACCGTAACCCCTGTCGATTACGGTTACGGGCTCACGCAACGCGAAAGACTAGGTGACCGGTTGTTTTATCACACGATTGGGTTGATGCGGTATCGCAGCGGGCGATCTAGGCGGCGACTCGGGATGGCAGGTGCGCACGCTGCGGCTCGCCGCGATATCGCGACGGTTCGCCATCGAGTCTGCAGAGTCGCCACACCAACAGCGCGAGAGGGTTCATCAACCCCGCGTCGTCGCATAACATCCGCACGTCGCCGTACATGTCGCGCAGTGCTTGACGTGAGTCAGGCGCTTTGAAGAACAACTCCATGCGCACCGAGCGCGGGATCTCGAACTCTTTGAAGAAGCCGCGCGTCGGCACGACGATCGCCTGGCAGAGCACCCGCATGACGATCGGCACGTACAGCGACAACACAAATCGGCTCCGCCGCACCATCCGCGGGACTCGTTTGGTGAGGAATTGGTCGGCAAAAGAGATGTGCCGGGCCTCCTCAGCCACGTGGATCGCCATCACCTTCTCCATGATCGGATGCAGCGACTTGTCTTCCCGCAACATGTTCTTCTGCGTGTGATGGATCGGGAGCTCACCCGCCATGACCCCGAAGAAGAACGTGCCCGGCAGCGGCGTGGCGTATAACGGGATCGCCGGCGAGATCCACCGCAGCCATCGCGGCATGCCCGGAACATCCACCCCGAGGCGGTTCACCATTTCTTGAAACATCACGGCGTGGTTGCACTCTTCGATGGATTCGTGCATGCAGTAGCGGTATTCGGGCGATCCGTTGGGCGCAAAGAAGGTGTAGTTCATGAGGCCGCGGATCAGGATGCTCTCTAGTTGCAGAGAAACCTTGGCGGCGTTGGCCTGACGCCAGATTCCGATCGCGATCTGCTTCTCCAGTGGTTGCGCCTGATACCACGGGTGGTGTCCCAGCGGATCATTCACCGACAAGACCCAGCGGGGATCGTTTTGGGTGACAGATAACTCGGGCGCATCCCAGTCGATGTCGGTGTAGGGGTTGAAGTGACGACGTACCGAACCCTCGGAGAGAGTCGCGAGGGTCGCACAGTATTCGGCGTCGTCGCTGACGTCCATATTGCGTTTCCACCGCTTGACCATGCGAATACCAGCCAGCATCACCAGGCTCACCAGCAGTACGGCGCCCAGCAGCAAGCAAATACCATCTCCTACGATCGGCAAACCGATTCTCCCCTCTGGCGCCTTCATCTTAGGGCTAATTACCGCGCATGCGCTTCGTTGGGCACAGACGGATCCAGACTTTACCGGGCCGAGGGTTAAAGACCTAGCACAGAAGGGCGGGCCTCATTATCGTGACCATCTTGTTGCCGAGCGGCCCATGTATCTGCAGTTTTGCGCTTCACCGGCCAAGTTCGACGGGACCGGGCATGCCCCTAACCGCCGGTCGTAGGACGGCATTGATCCAATCTTCTGGAACAGAAATTCGGCTGTCCGGCCGCGGGCTCCTGTCGACTGCCATATTGGGGGGCGTGCCCGCGCACACCAGAAGAAGATGTCGGCTGGCAGCCGTTCATCGCGGGTGAGACGGAAGGTACCGTCTAATGCTTATGGGTGAGCAGCAGTTCGATGTGATCGTCGTCGGGGCCGGTTTCGGCGGAATCGGCGCGGCGATCCAGCTCAGCCGCATGGGCTATGCCGACATCCTGATCGTCGATCGCGAGGACGACCTGGGCGGAACGTGGCATGTCAACCACTATCCGGGTCTTGCCGTCGATCAACCTTCGCCCACGTTTTCCTACTGGTTTGAGCCCAACCCGTACTGGTCGCGGCTGTACGCGCCCGGTGCTGAATTGAAGCGTTACGCCGCCCATGTCGCTGACAAGTACAACGTGCGCCGGTTTATGCGGTTCAACACCACCGTCGAAGGTGCCCGGTGGGACGACGAGGCCCGGCTCTGGCGGGTTTCGATTGCCGGTGGTGAGACGCTGAGCACGCAGTTCCTGATCGCTGCGACCGGCTTCCTGTGCCAACCAAGCACTCCGGATATCGCTGGCATTGAGACTTTCGGCGGACGTGTTCTGCACACCGCCGCTTGGGATGACGGCTTTTCGCTGGCAGGGCGGCGGGCGGCAGTCATCGGAACCGGTTCCACCGGCGCGCAGGTCGTCCCGGAGCTGGCCAAGGAGGTCACCGAGCTGACTGTGTATCAGCGCACCCCGATCTGGGTGCTGCCCAAACTGGATGTCCGGTTCTCTCCGGCGACGCAACGGCTTTTCGCGAAGGTGCCACTGACTCAGCGAACAGTGCGATGGTTCACCGACACCAGCCTTGAATTCGCGATGGTCATCACGATGTGGAAGTACCGGTACTTCAAGCTGGTCAACAAGGCCATATCGGCACTGTCCAGGTTCTATCGGCTGCTGCTGGTCCGCGACCGAGAACTGTCGCGGAAGCTGAATCCGGATTTCGACTTTGGTTGCAAGCGGCCGACGATTTCCAATTCCTATTATCGTGCGTTCACCAAACCGCACGTGCATTTGGAGACCAATGGCATCGACCGGATCGAGCCCGATGGAATCGTGACCCGCGACGGCAACAAGCGGTTCATCGACACCCTGGTACTTGCGACCGGATTCGACGTGTGGGAGGCCAACCTGCCGGCCATAGAGGTGATCGGCCGGGAGGGCCGCAATCTTGGAAAGTGGTGGCGCGAAACGCGTTTCCAAGCCTACCAAGGCCTTGCTATGCCGTACTTCCCGAACTTTCTGTCGATGGCGAGCCCGTATGCATGGGTGGGGTTGTCGTGGTTCAACACGGTGGAATACCAGATGCGCCACATGAATCGACTGTTCGGTGAACTCCAGCGCCGAGGTGCCCGCACCTTCGAGGTCACCGAAGAAGCCAACGCCCGGTTCCTGCAACGGATGACCACGCTGCTGGAAGACTCAGCGTTTGAGCTTGGCAGTTGCGTAAATTCGCGGTCGTACTGGTTCAGGAACCACACTGGCAAGGGGGAAGCACCACTTTTCCGGCCGACGTCGGTACGCAGTGCCGTGAAGGAGCAGGAGCGATTCCCGTTCGCCGACTACGCGATGGCCTGACCGCGGTTCGGTGGCTGCGTGCCGGCCGGCTCGGGCTCGGGATTGTCCGGGAGAAACGCCATATGCGCAGGTGGCGGCCAGAGTGCGGATAAAGAGCTTTCTTAGGTAATCGAAAGGAAGAAGGGGATACATTTCGGCAAATGGGGTGGTTTACTTTCTCAATATTGAGTCGCGCTGCCATCTCGCATGGCGCGCCGGTCCGTGGTGGGCGGGTGAAGGGGATGCGGGTTGTCAGGCTCGTCCGGCGTGTTGGGGCTACCGCTGGCTATATTGTTGGTGATCGGTTACCGAACCGACAGTGCCTTCGGCTCGCAGAAGCGCGCCTCGCACGCCGAGCTGGTGCATTGCGGATGAAAGCCGAGAGAGTTTCGAACCACGTGGATTCCTACACACAGTGTTTGGTTAAAGGCGCATGACCGACCTTCGCTTGACCACCAAGAGCGCTAAGAGGCCATTCATCGCTGGAATGGTCCGGAAATTGTCGATACCCATCATCCTCGGATGGTTGGCGATTACCGGCCTGGTGAATATCGCCGTTCCATCATTGGAACAGGTCGCCAACGAGCACGGTGTATCGATGAGCAATAAAGATGCGCCGACGGTCAAGGCCATGACGCGCATGGGCCAACTGTTCAAGGAGGGCAACTCGGACAGTATGGCGATGCTCATCTTGGAGGGTGACCAGCCTCTCGATGAGCATGGCCACAGTTACTACGACAATCTCATTCGTCGGTTGAGAGCCGATACAGCGCACGTAGAGCACATCCAAGATTTCTGGGGAGATCCACTCACGGCCGCGGGTGTGCAAAGCCCCGACGGTAAGGCCGCCTATGCGCAAATGAATCTCGCTGGGCATCAGGGCTCGACATTGGCGAACGAATCCGTCGACGCGGTCTGGAACATCATCGACCACACGCCTGGGCCGAAAGGCGTCAAGGCCTATGTAACAGGTCCGGCGCAGTTCACAGCGGATATAAATCACGCCGGAACCAGAGCACTGGTCAAGGTGTTGGTGACGACAGTCGCCGTCATATCCATTATGTTGCTGATTGTCTATCGTTCGGTCACTACTGTCCTTCTATTGTTGGCCGTGGTGGGAATTGAATTGGCGGCGGCGCGGGGAATCGTTGCTTTTCTCGCTCACAACAATGTTATCGCGATTTCAGCTTTCGCCATCAACATGTTGGTATCTCTCGCGATTGCGGCTGGGACGGATTACGGAATATTCTTCATCGGGCGCTATCACGAGGCGCGCCAAGCCGGCGAAGATCGGGAAACGGCCTTCTACACCACTTACCGTGGGGTCGCTCATGTGGTACTGGCCTCGGGCTTGACTATTGCCGCGACGATGTATTGCCTCAGTTTCACCCGGTTTCCGATTTTCCAAACCCTCGGCGCCCCGTGCGCGGTGGGCATGCTGGTTGCAGTCGCGGTCGCGCTGACAATGACCCCTGCAGTTCTTGCCGTTGCAAGCCGTTTTGCTCTCCTCGATCCCAAGCGGAAGATGCAAGTTCGGGGATGGCGGCGGTTGGGTACTGCGGTCGTGCGCTGGCCGGGGCCCATTTTCGTCGCAACGTGCGCGGTCACCCTGGTCGGCCTGCTGGCACTGCCGGGATACAAAGTGAGCTACAACGACGGGGCTTACCTGCCGAAGGACCTCCCCGCTAATGTGGGAATGGCGGCCGCGGAACGGCATTTCTCGAAGGCGCGGATGGCGCCCACCGTGTTGATGATCGAATCTGATCATGATATGCGCAATTCGGCAGACTTTCTCGTCTTGGATAAGCTCGCGAAGGCTATTTTCCGAGTTGAAGGAATCGCTCGCGTCCAGGGCGTAACTCGGCCTCAGGGCACTCCTCTCGAACACACATCGATACCATTTCTGCTCAGCATGCAAACCGCGGGACAACTCCAGAATTTGGCTTTGGCCAAAAGTCGGATAAACGACATGATGACGCTAGCCGACCAGCTCGGCGGGACCATTACTGCGTTGGAGCGCACGAACGCCCTCCTGCAACAGATGGTCGGGATCAACCATCATCTTGTTGGAACCACGAAAGATACCGCGGCCATCTCCGGAGAATTGCGCGACAATCTTGCTGATTTCGACGACACTTTTAGGCCGCTCCGCAGTTATTTCTACTGGGATCAGCACTGCTACAATATCCCGATCTGCTCGGCGATGAGGTCTGTGTATAACGCAATGGATGGCGTCGACAAGCTCACCGAGAAACTAGACAGCGTCGTCAAGGACATGACAAGCCTCGACACGGTTATTCCGCAACTTGCCGCGCTGTTGCCGCCGCAGATCGCTACCATGAAAAGCGCACGGACCATGCTGCTGACCCTGCATAGCACCATTTCCGGGATGTTTGATCAGGTACAGGAACTCAGCGGCGACGCGACGGCGATGGGTAAGGACTTCGACGCCGCAAAAAGCGACGATTCGTTTTACCTGCCGCACGAGGTATTCAACAACCCGGACTTCCAACGCGTCATCAGCCTTTTTGTGTCACCGGACGGAAAAGCGGCGCGCTTCATCATTTCGCATAGGGATTTTCCGTCGACCGACGAGGAAATGTCCCGTGTCAACGCGATAAGGACTGCCTCGTATGAGGCTCTGAAAGGGACGCCGCTGGAGGACGCCAAAGTCTATATTGCCGGCACCGCTTCGATTTTCAAGGACTTGAGAGATGTGTCGAAGTACGATTTCTTCATTGCGGGAATTGCATCGCTTTGCATGATCTTCATTATCATGTTGATCGTTACCCGAAGCCTTATTGCCGCCCTAGTAATCGTGGGCACGGTCGCCCTTTCGTTGGGGTCTTCGTTTGGGTTGTCCGTACTTGTATGGCAATATCTTTTCGGCGTTAACCTGCACTGGATCGTCATGGTTATGTCCGTAATCATCCTCTTAGCTGTGGGATCCGACTACAATTTGCTGCTTGTCGCACGATTCAAAGAAGAGGTAGGTGCGGGATTCAAGACTGGCATCATTAGGGCAATGGGCGGCACCGGCAAGGTCGTATCGGCTGCAGGACTGGTCTTCGCTTTCACCATGGCCTCCATGCTGGTCAGCGACCTGCGCACGGTCGGCCAAGTGGGTACTACCGTTGGTCTCGGTCTGCTGTTCGACACCCTGGTCGTGCGTTCGTTTTTGACTCCGTCTATTGCTGCGCTGTTGGGACGTTGGTTCTGGTGGCCATTGAACCTTCGCCCGCGCTCGGCTCGGGGCAGGCAACCTGGCTCGGCCGATCCCGGACCGGCCGAGGTGGCGATGAATGGTCACGGCGCGCCGCCTGGGTCCGATTCCAACGGGACTTCGCCTACGAACGGTATTCACGGCCCGGCAGGTTCCCACAGTTCGGCTACAGATTATGCAGGGTTGCACCGAATGTCGCATCGGTAGTTTGCTGTGCCACAACTCGCCAGGACACCTGCGGGTAGGTGAGGGCAATATTTGGTCGGCACCGGAGTCGCGGCGTCATTTCGTCTCAATCCGTAATTAGCCGAGCACATGCGTCGCCTGCTTTTCCGTCCGTAAACCGGCAACGGAATGGTTCGCCCTCGGCGGGTGCTTTCGCAGAGGTATGCTCCCCCTCAGGGGAGAGGAGTTGTACCTCGCTCGGGGAGGGGAGTGGAGCGTGATGGGCTTTGACACCGTGATACGCGGCGGCCGCTGGTTCGACGGGACCGGTGCGCCATCGGCGGTTCGACACATCGGTATCCGCGACGGCCACGTCGTCGCATTGAGTCAGGACCCGCTTGACGAGTCGGGCTGCGCACAGGTGATAGACGCCGCCGGCAAATGGGTGTTGCCCGGCATGATCGACATCCATACCCACTACGACGCCGAAGTGCTCGACAGCCCAGCACTGTCAGAGTCGCTGAGGCACGGGGTAACCACAGTTATGGTGGGGTCCTGCTCGCTGTCGACGGTCTTCGTCGACGCCGTCGACGCAGGTGACCTCTTTGCTCGGGTTGAGGCAATTCCACGGCAGCATGTTATCGCTGCGGTCGACAAGCACAAGACGTGGAACACCTGCGAGGACTACATCGCGGCCATGGAAGCACGGCACCTGGGTCCGAATCTGGCTGCGTTCATCGGCCATTCGGACATGCGCGCCGCCACCATGGGTCTGGACCGGTCTACCCGTAAGGACGTCACACCGACCGCGGCCGAACAGGCCCGCATGGAGCACATGCTGGCCGAAGCCATCGCTGCCGGGTTCGTCGGAATGTCCTCGCAGCAACTGCTGTTCGACAAACTCGACGGCGACAGATGTCGATCGCGCACGCTGCCTTCCACCTATGCCAAGCCGCGCGAATTGCGGCGGCTCAAAGCGATGCTGCGCCGCAGCGACCGTGTCCTGCAGTCTGGTCCGGACATCACCTATCCCTTCAACGTGACGTCACAGATCTGGCAATCGCTGGGAATCTTCCGCAAACGGCTCAAGACCAGCCTGCTGACGGCGGCTGACGCCAAGTCCCACCCACTGTTGACACATGTCATGGGTCCAGTTGCCCGAACGGTCACCCGTTTGGGTGGCGACTTCCGCTGGCAGCATCTCCCGGTGCCTTTCGAGGTGTACGCCGACGGTATCGACCTGGTGGTTTTCGAAGAATTCGGGTCGGGTGCGGCTGCCCTGCACCTGAGAGATGAAATCGAACGCAACGCACTATTACGAGACGAGGGCTACCGGCGCAAGTTCCGCAAGGATTACGACAACAAGTACCAACGGGGGGCGTGGCAGCGTGACTTCTTCGACGCCGAGATCGTCGCCTGTCCGGACACGTCGGTAATCGGCAAGTCGTTCGGGCAGGTCGGACTGGAGCGCGGCGGGCTGCACCCGGTCGACGCATTCCTCGACTTGGTGGTTGAGTATGGCACCGCAATACGTTGGCGCACGACGATTTCCAATCATCGCCCGCAGGTCCTGAAAAAATTCGCGCGCGACGCTGGAGTGCAAATGGGCTTCTCCGACGCCGGCGCGCATCTACGCAACATGGCCTTCTACAACTACGGACTGCGCCTGCTGCGTCACGTGCGCGATATGGAAAAGGCCGGAACGCCGTTCATGACCCTCGAACATGCGGTGCATCGGCTCACTGGTGAGCTCGCGGACTGGTATCACCTGAATGCGGGTCACCTCCGTCTGGGCGATCGGGCAGACCTGGTAATCCTGGATCCGGAGCATCTGGACGAGTCGCTGGACGCATACGCCGAAGCTGAGATGGAGCACTTCGGGGGGTTGTCGCGGATGGTCAACCGCAACGATCAAACGGTCAACGCGGTATTCGTCGCCGGGCAGGCGGTGTTTCTCAACGCCCAGCCCACCGACATCCTGGGTCACCGGCGCACCGGGCAATTCCTGCGGGCGAACGGCGGCGTCGACGGCTCCGTGCCACGGGACACTACTGCCGCTGCGGCTGGGCGCTGAAACACGACCTCAAAGCCCCAGCGCTTTGTCTAACTGAATGCTTCGTCGAGGATCTCCTGCTGTTCGACGGCGTGCACCTTTGACGAGCCCGACGAGGGTGCCGACATGGCGCGTCGTGAAATGCGTTTGATACCAGCTAATTTGGTTGGGTAGAGCTCGGGTAGCTCTAAGCCGAACCGTGGCCACGCGCCCTGGTTGGCCGGCTCCTCTTGCACCCAGAAGTACTCGCTGACATTGGCGTAGCCGTCTAGCGTTTCGCTGAGCCGCCTCCGTGGCAGCGGGGCAAGCTGTTCGATACGCACGATAGCGACGTCGTCGCGATTGTCCTTGAGCTTGCGCGCCGCCAGCTCGTAGTAGACCTTGCCGCTGGTCAGCAGCATCCGAGTGACCTTGCTACGGTCACCGACGCCCTCCTCGTAGGTGGGTTCCTCGAGCACGGAGTGGAACTTGGCCTCGGTGAAGGCCCTGATGTCGCTCACCGCAGCTTTGTTGCGCAGCATGGACTTCGGCGTGAACACGATGAGCGGACGCTGCACGCCGTCGAGGGCGTGTCGACGCAACAAATGGAAGTAGTTGGCCGGGGTCGAGGGCACTGCGATCGTCATCGAACCCTCGGCCCATAGCTGCAGGAAGCGTTCGATGCGGCCAGAAGTGTGGTCAGGGCCCTGGCCTTCGTGTCCGTGCGGCAGCAGCAGCACGACACTGGACAGTTGCCCCCATTTCGCCTCGCCCGAGCTGATGAATTCGTCGATGATCGACTGGGCGCCGTTGACGAAGTCGCCGAATTGGCCCTCCCACAAGACAAGTGCGTCCGGGTTACCGACGGTGTAGCCATACTCGAATCCGACCGGAGCGTACTCCGACAGCGGCGAGTCGTAGACCATGAACTTGCCGCCGGTCGGGTTGCCGTCCCGATCGTTCATCAGCAGCCGCAACGGCGTGAACTCTTCGCCGGTGTGGCGGTCGATGATCACCGAATGCCGCTGGGAGAACGTGCCGCGGCGAGTGTCCTGCCCGGACAGCCGCACCAACTTGCCTTCGGCCACCAGCGAACCCAACGCCAGCAACTCGCCGAACGCCCAGTCGATCCTGCCCTCGTAGGCCATCTCCCGGCGCTTCTCCAGAACCGGCATCACCCGGGGATGCGCGGTGAATCCCTCGGGGAGAGCCAGAAACGCGTCGCCGACGCGAGCGAGCAATGCCTTGTCCACCGCGGTGTCCAGCCCTGCGGCCAGCATCTGGTTGGACTCCACCGATGCGCTCGGTTGGACTCCGTGCTTCTCCAGTTCCCGGACGTCGTTGAAAACCCGCTCCAGTTGGCCCTGGTAATCGCGCAGCGCGTCTTCGGCTTCTTTCATCGAGATGTCGCCGCGGCCGATCAACGCTTCGGTATACGTCTTGCGGACCCCACGCTTGGTGTCGACGACGTCGTACATTGCCGGATTCGTCATCGACGGGTCGTCGCCCTCGTTGTGCCCGCGTCGGCGGTAGCACAGCATGTCGATGACGACGTCCTTCTTGAACTTCTGCCGGAAGTCCACCGCCAGGCGCGCCACCCAGACGCACGCCTCGGGGTCGTCGCCGTTGACGTGGAAGATGGGCGCGCCGATCATCTTCGCGACGTCAGTGCAGTATTCGCTGGATTTGGAGTACTCCGGCGAGGTGGTGAACCCGATCTGGTTGTTGACGATGATGTGGATGGTGCCGCCGACGCGGTAGCCGGGCAGGGTGGCCAGGTTCAGCGTCTCGGCGACCACGCCCTGGCCGGCGAAGGCTGCATCGCCGTGCAGCATCAGCGGCATCACCGAAAAGCCGTCTTCGCCGTCGCCCTTGTCGAGCAGGTCCTGCTTGGCCCGCACCAGACCTTCCAGCACCGGGTCCACGGCTTCGAGGTGTGACGGGTTTGCGGTCAGCGACACTTGAATGTCGTTGTCGCCGAACATCTGTAGATATAGGCCGGTGGCGCCCAGGTGATATTTGACGTCGCCGGAGCCGTGCGCCTGTGCGGGGTTCAGATTGCCTTCGAACTCCGAGAAGATCTGGGAGTATGGCTTGCCGACGATGTTGGCCAGCACGTTGAGCCGGCCCCGGTGCGGCATACCGATGGCCACCTCGTCGAGCCCGTGCTCGGCGCACTGGTCGATGGCGGCGTCCATCAGCGGGATGGTGCTTTCGGCGCCCTCCAGCGAGAAGCGCTTCTGCCCGACGTACTTCGTCTGCAAGAAGGTCTCGAATGCCTCCGCCGCGTTGAGCTTGCTCAGAATATACTTCTGTTGGGCCACAGTCGGTTTGACGTGCTTGGTCTCGACGCGGTGTTCCAGCCACTCAAGCTGTTCGGGGTCGAGGATGTGGGTGTACTCCACGCCGATGTGCCGGCAGTAGGCGTCGCGCAACAGGCCCAGAATGTCGCGCAACTTCTTGTACTCAGCGCCGGCGAAGCCGTTGACTTTGAACACTCGGTCGAGATCCCACAGGGTCAAGCCGTGGGTCAGCACCTCGAGATCGGGGTGGCTGCGGAATCGGGTGTTGTCCAAGCGAAGTGGGTCGATGTCGGCCATCAGATGACCGCGGTTGCGGTAGGCCGCGATCAACTCCATCACGCGGGCGTTCTTGTCGACGATCGAGTCGGGGTTGTCGGTACTCCACCGGATCGGCAAGTACGGAACACCCATTTCCCGGAAGATCTCGTCCCAGAAGTCGTCGGCCAGCACCATTTCGTGGATCGTGCGCAGGAAGTCACCGGATTCCGCGCCCTGGATAATGCGGTGGTCGTACGTCGAGGTCAAGGTGATCAACTTGCCGATACCCAGTTCGGCGATGCGTACTTCGCTGGCGCCTTGGAATTCGGCCGGGTACTCCATCGCTCCCACGCCGATGATGGCGCCTTGGCCGGCCATCAGCCGGGGCACCGAGTGCACGGTGCCAATGGTGCCAGGGTTGGTCAGCGAAATCGTCACGCCGGCAAAGTCTTCGGCGGTCAACTTACCGTCGCGGGCTCGTCGGACGATGTCTTCATACGCCGTGACGAACTGCGCGAATCGGAGGGTCTCGCAACGCTTGATGCCCGCAACGACCAACGAACGCTTGCCGTCCTTGCCCTGCAAGTCGATGGCCAAGCCGAGATTGATATGAGCCGGCGTGATCGAGGTGGGCTTGCCATCGACGTCGGCGTAGTGCCGGTTCATGTTCGGGAACTTCTTGAGCGCCCGCACCAACGCGAAACCCAGCAGATGGGTGAAGGAGATCTTGCCGCCCCGGGTGCGCTTGAGCTGATTGTTGATGACAGTGCGGTTGTCGATCATCAGCTTGGCCGGGATGGCCCGAACGCTGGTGGCCGTCGGCAGATCCAACGACATGGACATGTTCTTGACGACGGCGGCGGCCGCCCCACGAAGCACCTGAACTTCGTCCCCTTCGGCCGGTGCCGGGCCGGCTGGTTTGGCCGGAGTCGCCGATGCCTGAGGCGTATTGACCGCGCCGTTGCCAGTCGGGGTGCCGGCGGCAGGCGGTGCCGACGGGGTGGATGTCGGCGCGGGCGCGGATTTGGGCGGTTCCGGGGCGGCGTCGGTGTGCCCGTCACCGGTGGTCGGAGCGTCGCCTGTTGGTTCGGGGTTGTAGTCGACCAAAAATTCATGCCAACTCGGGTCGACCGAGGAGGGGTCTTCCCGAAACTTGCGGTACATCTCCTCGACCAGCCATTCGTTCTGTCCGAATGGTGAACTCGTACTGCTCACGACAGCTGCTCGCCTCGATTCCTCGGTCCAGCAAGCGTTACGCGACGCTTGCCAATTCGTGCCCGGTGTCGGCGCCTCACCTGTGGCGGCCCCGACACCGCCCCATAAAGGCTAACCCTTCCCCGACAATCCGCCACGTGTGTCAAGAACTAGCCCGGACCCGCGCAGTAACGAGTGCGCCGCGGTGCTAACGGGGCCGACAGGACCGCCGGCGGACCTCAGCTCTCGTGGTGAACTGCGGGCAGCAGGTGCAGCGTGACCGGCCACCGAGCCGGCGGCGGGCCGAAGGCATTGCGAGTGTTGCGTACGATCTTCTTGCCGATCAGACGGTTGCCGATGGCGCCGATGACGGCCCCGATGCCGATCGGCAGCATTTTGCCGAACAGCAGGGCGCTGCGTCGTAGCGTGAACCGCCTGACCGCGCGCTTGAGCAACCGCGAATTCAACTCTGCCAACGCCGGCATCGGCAGCGATGCCGCGCCCTCCGACAGCCAAGCACCCTTCGTGCGGCCCGGGCCGAGCAGTTCGGCGACGGGGTGCTTACTGTCCTCGCCGGCCAGCACGGCCAATACCAAGGCGCGGCGCAGCTCCCGATTTTCGGCCGGAACGCCGTGCACCGACGCGACCGCCAGCGCGAAGAAAGCAGTCGCCTCGAGGAACACCGCGGTTTCCCCGGCGGCCGCGGACAGCGCGGCCAATGTGCCAACCCCCGGCAGCAATGCGGCCGAACCCACTGCCGCGCCGCTGGCCGTGACAGCGCCCAGATACCGCTTCTCCAGCTTGGAGACGATGATGGCGGGCGCGGCATCCGGGTTCGCTCGACGCAGCCGTTCCACGTAGGCGGTCGCCGCCGGCCCCTGAATCCGCGAGCTGCGTTCGATGATGTTCGCCAATGCGCGCGTAGACGCCTTGGGCTTGCCGTTGCCGGTGGCGGGCAGCCGATCGTCCGTCGACCGGTTCCGTCGGGCGCTCATAGGTGCCTCCGAGGTCGTCGCCAGGCCAGGCGTGAGCAGTGGCCTTCCTTCAGGCTAGCGCCAGCGCCGTGAAGGTGGGGCGGGCGTCGGCGCGATTACTCCGGCAGGAATAATCCGCTGCGAACGTCTGCTCGCTGACGAATGCGGGCCGTGCCGCGCCCGACGAAGAGCCGGCCAGGCCTGCCGTGCTGGACGGATGGTCGATGGCCTACCAACTGACGTCGTTGGGCATTTCAGTGTTGTCCCTGCTCAGGGAGCAGCCAATGCACGGCTACCAGATGTTTCAGACCTTCGTCGCGAGTCACGCGGATCGCGTCGTCAAAGTCCGGGCCGGGTCGCTCTATCACGTGGTCGACCGGCTGACCGAGGAGAAACTGATTCGGCGGGCGGCGACAGGTCGGGAGGGAAAGCGGCCCGAGCGTGTCATCTACGAGATCACCGACGCCGGTGCTGAGGCGCTCGGTGAGCGGGTACGCGAGCTGATCGCCACACCGGTGCGTGAGTTTCCGCGGTTTGTCGTCGCACTTGCCGAGATCGATACCCTGGATAGGGACGGCGCGGCGAACGCGGTCGACGACCGCGTCGGCGCGCTGGAAGCCCGGGTTGCTGAGATGGCGGCGCTTCGTGGCGCCAATGTGACATCCGCCACGCCTGCCGCCTATCAACTGGCATTGGACTACTTGCTGGCAACGATGCAAGCCGAGATCTCGTGGCTGCGAGGGTTTGCCAGCTCGCTGGAATCGGATCAGCGGGAGTGGCGAGAGGCGGCGCGCAATAGCAAGATGCGGAGCGAAGACGAGGTGGGGATATGACCACGGCGACTGCTCGCGAGCGAACCGGTGGGGGCACGCGACGCGTTAGTGCTGCGACGACCAAGCGCGGGAACGTCGTCAATCCCTGGAGCGCGCTCTGGGCGATGATGGTGGGCTTCTTCATGATCCTGCTGGACTCGACCATCGTCGCGGTCGCCAATCCCAGCATCATGACCAAGCTCGGCACCGGGTACGAAACGATCATCTGGGTGACCAGCGCCTACCTGCTCGCCTACGCGGTTCCGTTGCTGGTAGCCGGTCGACTCGGGGACCGGTTCGGCCCGACCAACCTGTACCTGGTCGGCCTCGCCGTATTCACTGCGGCCTCGTTGTGGTGCGGCCTTTCCGGGACCATCGGGATGCTGATCGCTGCCCGCGTGGTGCAGGGAATCGGTGCCGGGGTGCTGACTCCGCAGACGCTGTCGTTGATCACCCGCGTTTTCCCGCCGGAACGTCGTGGGATGGCGATGAGCGTGTGGGGGGCAACCGCGGGCGTCGCCACACTGGTCGGACCGTTGGCCGGGGGTGTGCTGGTCGACACGCTCGGCTGGGCCTGGATCTTCTTCGTCAATGTCCCGATCGGCATCATCGGTATCGGGCTGGCGGTCTGGCTGATGCCGGCCTTGCCCACCCGCAAACACCGGTTCGACCTGATTGGGGTGGGACTGTCCGCAGTGGGGATGTTTCTCATCGTCTTCGCTCTGCAGGAGGGCCAATCCGACGGCTGGGCGCCGTGGATTTGGGCGGTGATCGTCGCCGGGATCGGACTCCTGACCGCGTTCGTCTACTGGCAGTCGATCAACGCCGACGAGCCGCTGATCCCGTTGGAGATCTTCCGTGACCGCGACTTCAGCCTTGCCAACCTGGCGGGCATGGTCATCGGGTTCGTGGCCACCGCGATGGTGCTGCCGCTGATGTTCTACGCACAGGCGGTGTGCGGACTGTCGCCGACGCGGTCGGCTCTGCTGACGGCGCCGATGGCGATTACCAGCGGTCTGCTGGCGCCGATCGTCGGCAAGATCGTTGACCGGTCCCACCCTCGGTCAGTGGTCGGTTTCGGCTTCTCGGTTCTGGCGATCGGACTGACCTGGCTCTCGATCGCGATGACGCCGTCCGCGCCCATCTGGCAGTTGGTTTTGCCATTCACTGCGTTGGGCGTAGGGATGGCGTTTATCTGGGCGCCCTTGGCTGCCACCGCTACCCGCAACCTGCCGCCGCGCCTCGCCGGCGCCAGCTCCGGTGTGTACAACGCGACTCGACAGGTCGGCGCCGTGCTGGGTAGCGCGGGAATGGCGTCCTTTATGACGTCGCGGATCACCTCGCATATGCCGCCGATGCCCGCCGGCGGGGGCGTCGGGCCCCAGGTTGGCAGGGCCACCACCTTGCAGCTGCCGGAATTCATGCGCGAACCGTTCTCGGCCGCGATGTCCCAGTCGGTGCTGCTGCCAGCGTTTATCGCGTTGTTCGGGATCGCGGCGGCGCTATTCATGCTCCGTTTTGCCGGCTCAGCACTCGCCGGCGACCAGCGGATGCGCACCGGTGTCGACGATGCGACAGCTGGCGAGGACAATTCCGACGCGCAAACTCGGCGGGTTCGGATCAGGCCCAGCACTTCCGAAGACTTCTCGAAAGACGGCGGTGGTGGTTTTCTTGCCGGACATGACGAGAGCTTCCGGGATGGCTTCGATGATGACGACGACTACGTTGAATACACGTTGTCGCCCGCGTCTGCTGTCGCAAGGCGGCCGTCGCGCGACGTCGAGCCGACTCAGGCCTATGCCAGTCAGGACGATACCGACCCGGTGCTCATGTACGCCGAGCATGCGCGACCGGCGCCCGCCGAGGCGTGGCACAGCTCACCTGAACCAATCGGGTTTGCCCACAACGGCTTCCAGTTAGATGACGAGCAGCGCTTCCGGCCGATCGAGGAGTTCTCGCCGCTGGACTACGACTCGGCTAACTGCGGCGACGTCGACGAAGAGTTCCTCGATGACATCGACACCTACGGCGGCGGTGGCAGCGCCTACCGTTCCGGCGGTGGCGCTCCGCCGGGGGAGTATCGCGGCAGCTGGCCGTCGCGGCATGGCCTGCGCGAAGACCGGCTCGAGACACCGCGGGCAAACCACCAGGACGACGGCGGGGCGCGACGCAACAGGCACCACCGTGTCGATCCGGACGACACCACCGACTACGGTCGAAACTTCTTCCGCGATAGTTAGCGGCTCGGCGCGGCGAATGCCGACTTTGCATCGCCAGGCTCAGGGTGCCGGACTGTCAGAAGCCGTCACCGCCAAGAATGCACCGAGCTCCACCAAACCGGCGGGTGCGGCAGGCAGGTATTCGGTCAATGCCTGCGCCCGCACGATCAGCGCCGCATACTGCGCGCGGCTAATTGCCACGTTCAAGCGGTTTCGATTGAGCAGAAACGGCATTCCTCGTGGAATGTCCTCGACGGATGAGGCCGTCATCGAGATAACTGCCACCGGTGCCTCCGCGCCCTGGAACTTGTCGACGGTCCCGACTCGGACATCGTCCAGCCCGGCGGCTGCCAATCGCTGCCGCAGCAGCACCACCTGGGCGTTGTAGGGCGCCAACACAAGCACATCCGCGGCCGCCAACGGCCGAGTGCCGTGCTCAGTGGTCCATGACGAACCGAGCAGCAGCTCGATGTGGGCCACGATGGCCTCCGCTTCCTCCGGGCTCTCGGTTGAGTTGCCTTCGTGGTCGACCCGAAGGACGTGGACGCCGGGCGGATGTCCATCGAGGTGCCGGGCGGCGGTGACTTCGGTGAACGACTGCAACCTGCCTTCGTAAGCCAACGCCGACACCGGCGCACAAACCGCCGGATGCATGCGATGCGTGCAGTCCAGGAAATAGCCGCGCCCGGCGGGTAAGGTGCGCTGATCTTCGACCAGCCAGCCCAGCGCGGACCCGTCGACCTGCTCGGGATGCGTGCCCTGGCTGACCTGGGGCAGCTGTTGCGGGTCGCCCAGCAACAGCAGGTTGGCGGCAGCCGGTGCTACGGCGATCGTGTTGGCCAGGCAGAATTGGCCGGCCTCGTCAATCACCAGTAAGTCCAGGCTGCCCGGCGGAACGCGGACGCTGTTGGCGAAATCCCACGCCGTACCGCCGATTACGCACCCCCCGGTTCCCCCTGTGTGCGCGATAAACCGGGCGTACTCATTCTCGCCGATCTGTTCCCAGCGGACATCTTGGTTGTCGTACCGCTTCTTTGCAACGCGCAGCGGATCGATGCCTGCGTCGATCGCGCAGTTCAACAGATTCTCCACCACGGCATGCGATTGTGCGACAACACCGATGCGCCAGCCGCGCTCGGCGACCAGCCGCCTGATAACCCGCGCGGCCGTATACGTTTTACCGGTTCCGGGTGGTCCGTGCACTGCCACGTACGACGAATCCAAGTCGAGTAGGGCGGCAACGATGTCGTCGACGGTATCCCCACTGTTCGGTAGCCCTGCGCCGCTGCGGCTTCGAGGTGGGCGGCGCAACAGAATATCGAACAGAGCAGAGTGGGGGAGGCGCGGCAGCTCTGCGGCAACATGGGCGGCGGTCGATTCGATCGAATCCCGAAGCGGCGTCGTCGAAATGGGCGGGCCAGGAGTCAGGGCGAACGGGAATTGATGAAAGCTACTACCGTCTTTCGGCGTTCGTTCCGCAATGATCACCTCGGTCGGCACCGTCCAATCGTCGGCTTCCACGACCGTGGCCCGGCCGGCCGCCCGGCGGTCCGGGTTCTCGGTCAGGCCGGAGGGGGCCGGCGGCTCGTAAAGCGCGAACACTTCGGAATTCAGCGCGCCGCGAGCTAATTCGCCAGCCAGTTGCACCCGTCGTTGTAGCTTGCGGGCACGCGGCGGCATGCACCAATCGAGAGCCAGTGTTGCGTCGCTGACAATGAAGACGTCTGTGTCATCCGCCCATTCATCGATGGGGTAGTTCAGTCGGTCGAAATGCGCCCACCAGAAGGGCTTGTCTTCGCGGCGGTGATAGCCGCGCGCCGCGCCGACCAGGGCAACCGCCGTCTGCTCGGGAGTGCGGGCGTCGACTGCGGCGTTGCCGCCGAACTCCTGCAGAGTCGTCGCCAGCGGGTGGTGTTGCTCAATGCCCGCGCCATCTGAAACCGGTTGAGCGCCAATCGGTGTGATGCCGAATTCGAATGCCCGCATCAGCAGCCAGTCACGCAGCGCACGGGTGGATCGGCAGTCGTAGTGGTTGTAGTCCTCGATCTCCTTCAGCACGGTCGCGGCCTCGTCTAGCTGACCGTTGCCGTGAAGCTGGCAGTATCGGGCGTATTGGGTGATCGAGTCGGCGGCGGTGGTGACATCGCCGGAGCGTAGCTGCGGCCCCATGTAGAGAGGCTCCAGCGCCTTGAGGCCGACTGATTCGCTTCCGGTTCGGATACTTTTGCGCACAATCGGATACAAGTCCACCAGCGTCCCGCTGCGCAGCAGCGCGTCGACGTCGTCCTCCCCGACACCATGGCGTCCGGCGAGCCGCAGCAGCGCCGTCTTCTCGTAGGCGGCGTAGTGATAGATGTGCATGTCGGGGAAGCGCTTGCGTCGCTTGGCGACCAGCGCGAGGAAGTCGATCAAGGCCGTCCGCTCGCTGCGACGGTCATGTGCCCACAGCGGATGGAATGCGCGAAAGCGCCCACCCTCCAAGACGCCGAATAGATACTCCAGGCCCCAGTCGGCACCGTCGGCGGTCCACAGCGGGTCGCCCTCGAAGTCGAAGAACAGGTCTCCCTCGTCAGGGTTGGGCAAAAGTGCCAGCGGCTGTGGGTCGGCCACCTCGAACTGCGGTGTGCCGGTATCACGCTGGCGTACTTGTAGTTTGGCCTGTGCAACCAGCTTGTCCAGCGTGCGGGCGGATAGTCCGGCAACCGGTGCGGTGTGCTCGGCCAGCTCGGCGAGTGTGCCGATGCCTGCGTCGAGCAGTTTTCCGCGCTGGCTTACCCGCATGCCCGCGACGAGCAGCAGGTCGTCGGTTGCGCGCACCTGCTCCTCGCAGGCCGGGCATCGGAAGCATGCCCGTACCCGCTCGTCTTCCCAGCGCACCGGGATGCCGCCGGCATAGTGCTCGTCGAGCAGCTGCTGCAATCGCGCGCGCTGCTCCAGGTACACCGGGACCAGCTCGTCGACGCGGTAGCGCACCGCAACACCGTTGCCCAATATCAATTCGGCCTCGGGGGATACTGGGATACCAGAGCGGCGCAGGGTATCGGCGTAGGCGGCGATCTGGAGCAGCGCGGTGACCTTGGCCGAGCGGGCTAGCTTGGTGTCGGAAACCTGGTAGTGCTGGCCATCTCGGACCAGAAAGTCGGCGAACCCGACGAAGCGGCCGTCGAACATCGTGGCCTGGTACACCACCGGCGCGGCGTTGGCGATGGCTCGCTGGGTGGCCGCGGCGGCCGCGCTGAGACCGGCAACCGTGTATGCCGGACGGCCCATCACCGCCACCGCGTCGCCGAACTTCTCGCGCAGCGCCTCGAGCTGGCGGCGCTCGTGCTCGTCACCCAGAGCGGCGGTGCGGACGAGCAAGTCGTCCTCGACGGTAATGCCCGGACCCCAGCCAAGCCTCGCGTCGAAATCCCGCAGCAGGGCGTACTCACAGCGAGCGGCGGCCGCGAGGTCCGACGCGCTGTAGATGATGCTGTCGCCTGCCATGAACACAGCAGCAACTGTAGGCGGGCTCACTGACAGGATTGGGCAGCGTCGCCGCCAGCCAGAAAGGACTTGCGCGGGTTCAGCCCCCGATGTTGCTGATCAGCTCGACCCCGTTGCCGTTCCAACGGAACTTCACCACACTCGGCAAGCCGATGCCGCCGGAGTAGACCAATGCCACCGTGTCGCCGGTGCATTGGGAGGTGTCGATCCCGTTGAATCCGTATGTTTCGGGCGCTCCCTGCGGCGGTATCAACTTGCCGAGATGAAACAGCACCGCCCGGGTGTTGGGGCTCTGGGCGTTGGTGTTGGCCCTGACGATCACCGCGGACAGCTGGGCGCACTCGTTGTAGTTGCCGGCCAACGGTTCGGGGTTCCACGGCTGCTGACTGCGCGGGTCGCGGGGCAGCTCCGATACCGCCCTGGCGATCGCGGGTGCGGCGAGATTGATCGCGCACGGGTCAGCCGGCGCGGAGCTGGTGCTGGTCGGGATGCCTGCCGCCGCCGGCGGGGCTGGTGCGCGGGCCCCGGCTGGAAGGGTCGGATGGGTCGTCGGCTGCGGCGTCTTGGCGACGGTCGAGTCACCCGACCCGCAACCGCTCAGCACCGCGGCGATCAGTGCAGCAGCGGCAAGCCCCGTCAACCGCCGGACACCGCGGTGTCGTGACCACACAAGGCTGCACCGTACCTTGACCTGGTCTGTCGACGCGGCAGGCATGGCCGAGCGGTGGTTGACCACTAGACTTCCTCTGCAAATGACCTCTCCGGAGAATGCCGCCGTCACCTTCGCCGACCTGCAAATTCACCCCGCGGTGCTGCAGGCTGTTGTGGACGTCGGATATGAGTCCCCGTCGGCGATTCAGGCGGCGACGATTCCGGCATTGATGGCAGGGTCAGACGTAGTCGGATTGGCGCAGACCGGCACCGGTAAGACGGCCGCTTTCGCGATGCCGATTCTGTCCAAGATCGACACCGACAGCAGAGCGACCCAAGCGCTGGTGCTGGCGCCGACCCGCGAGCTGGCGTTACAGGTGGCCGAGGCGTTCAGCCGATACGGCGCCCACTTGCCGCAGATCAACGTGTTACCGATCTACGGCGGGTCGTCGTATGGGGTGCAACTGTCCGGGCTGAAACGCGGTGCGCAGGTGGTGGTCGGCACCCCAGGCCGCGTCATCGACCACCTTGAACGCGGGACATTGAATCTGTCCCGGGTGGACTACCTGGTGCTCGACGAGGCCGACGAAATGCTCGCCATGGGCTTCGCCGAGGACGTCGAGCGGATCCTGTCCGAGACTCCGGAATACAAACAGGTCGCACTGTTCTCTGCGACGATGCCGTCGGCGATCCGCAAACTCACCACCAAGTATCTGCACGATCCGACCGAGGTCAGCGTCGAGGCGAAAACCGCCACCGCCGACAATATTTCGCAGCGCTACATCCAGGTCGCCGGTCCGCGCAAGATGGACGCGCTGACCCGCGTTCTGGAGGTGGAACCGTTCGAGGCAATGATTGTCTTCGTTCGCACCAAACAGGCCACCGAAGAGGTGGCCGAAAGGCTGCGCGCCCGAGGGTTTTCCGCCGCAGCCATCAACGGCGATATCCCGCAGAGCCAGCGTGAGCGGACCATCAGCGCGCTGCGTGACGGCGGCGCAGGAGGAATAGACATCCTGGTCGCCACCGATGTCGCTGCCCGAGGGTTAGACGTCGAGCGCATATCGCATGTGCTCAACTACGACATCCCGCACGACACCGAATCATATGTGCACCGGATCGGGCGCACCGGCAGAGCGGGGCGATCGGGTGCCGCGCTGCTCTTCGTCTCGCCGCGAGAGCGTCATCTGCTCAAGTCGATCGAGAAGGCGACGCGTCAGAATCTGACGGAAGCGCAGTTACCCAGCGTCGACGACGTCAACGCCCAGCGAGTGGCGAAATTCGCCGACTCCATCACCGACCGCCTCGGCTCATCCGGTATCGAGCTGTTCCGCAGCCTGGTCGAGAACTACGAGCGTGAGCACGACGTCCCGATGGCCGATATCGCGGCCGCGCTGGCGCTGCAATCGCGCGACGGAGAAGCCTTCCTGATGTCGCCGGAGCCGCCCCCCGACCGCCGTCCCAAAGAGCGTCAGGACCGGCCCGCCAAGTCCACCCGAAAAGCGGGCGAGGGCCCCCAGAAAGGATTCGCCACCTATCGCATCGCGGTCGGCAAGCGACACAAGATCGGCCCGGGCGCGATCGTGGGCGCCATCGCTAACGAAGGGGGCTTGCACCGTAGCGATTTCGGCCACATCACCATCGGGCCTGACTTCTCGTTGGTGGAGTTACCCGCCAAATTATCCCGCGAAACGCTCAAAGCGCTTGAACGAACTCGTATTTCCGGCGTGCTGATCAACCTGCAACCTGATCGAGGTCGAGACAAGACCCGGCGTCGTGATGGCGGCCCGAAGCGGCGGGAACGCACGGGATGACCCGAGCCGACACCACGGCCCAGGGCGGACTCGAACAGGTCTCCGGGCCGGACCGGGTCGCGTCGCTCACCGGTATCCGCGCCGTCGCCGCCCTTCTGGTGGTCGGAACCCACGCGGCGTATACCACCGGCAAATACATACAGGGCTATTTCGGGCTGGTCTGCTCCCGGATGGAGATCGGGGTCCCGATTTTCTTTGTGCTGTCTGGTTACCTGTTATTCCAGCCATGGGTGAAATCGGCCGCGATGGACGGCCCGGAGCCGTCGGTCCGCCGCTACGCTTGGCATCGGGTCCGACGCATCATGCCGGCCTACATCGTCACGGTGCTGATCGCGTACATCATCTATCACTTCCGAACGGCCGGGCCGAATTTCGGCCACACCTGGATCGGGTTGTTGCGCAATCTCACGTTGACTCAGATCTACACCAGCAATTACCTGAAGGGGTATTTGCATCAGGGTTTGACCCAGATGTGGAGCCTGGCGGTGGAAGCCGCCTTCTACGTGGTTCTTCCGCTATTGGCCTACTTTCTGTTGGTGGTGGTGTGCCAACGGCAATGGCGGCCGAGACTGCTGTTGGTGGGTCTGGGGGCGCTGGCGCTGATTTCTCCGGCATGGCTGATCTTGGTGCACCTGACGACCTCGGTGCCGAACGGAATGCGGCTGTGGCTGCCCACTTACCTGATCTGGTTTCTCGCCGGCATGAGCCTGACGGTTCTGCAGGTGATGGGGGTGCGCTGTTACGCATTCATGGCGCTACCCCTCGCCGTCATCTGCTACTTCATCGCTTCTACGCCGATCGCCGGGGATCCGACGACATCGCCGCTTGGCCTGTCGCAAGCGCTGTACAAAGCGGTGTTCTACGCGGCGATCGCCGCGCTGGCGGTGGCGCCGCTGGCGCTGGGCAACCAGGGCTGGTACTGCCGGTTCCTTGCCACCCGGCCGATGGTGTGGCTCGGAGAGATCTCCTACGAGATCTTCTTGATCCACTTGGTGACAATGGAAATCGCGATGGTCTACGTGATGCGGGATCACGTTTACACCGGTTCGATGCTTGGACTGTTTGTGGCGACGATGGCGCTCACCATCCCGCTAGCCTGGCTGCTGCATCGCTTCACCCGGGTGCGCAGCTGAGCGCGCACCGTCATCCAGTGGCCTGACCGGCAGTCTGCTCGGCTGGTACCACGATCGGGACGACGAACTCCTCGACCATCGCCTGCTCGTCGGCCACGTCGCGGCCGGGGAACATCAGCAGTGACGTGATCACCCGGACCAGCCAGCGAGCCCGGCTTTCGACGGTTGCGGGGTGGTCGGCGCCGAGCGAGTTGACGAATGCGGCGGCCAAAGCGGCGATCACGTCGGAGTGTTCGGCCAGTTCACCGCCGATCGGTGGCCGTGTTTTGGCGAACCACGCAGCAAGCGCGGGGCTTTCGCGAACCAGACGCAGCGTCGTCGTGATACCTGCGACCAGCCGCTGACGTGGATCCTCGATGCCCCCGATCCGGTCTTTGATCGCCTCCGAGAGCCGACGGGTCTCGCGGTGGACGTAGGCGGTGCGTAACGCCTCGCGGTTGTCGAAATAGCGATACAGCGTGGCCCGGGAACAGCCGGCGGCCTTGGCGATCTCGTTCATCCCGACCGACGCGGGATCATCGCGGGTGAAGAGCTCCTCGGCGGCGTCGAGGATTCGATCGGCGGCGACTTCGGTGCGTCGCTCCGACAGCCAATCGTTGGCCGCCATCAGCCGGTGATCCGGAACGGGACCGACAGCGGACGCCGCACGTAGCTTCCGCCGGCCCAGACGATGCCTGACTCGTCGACCTCGAAATCAGGGCAGCGGGACAGCAATTCGGTCAGCGCGACCCGCGACTGCATTCGAGCGGCGGCAGCGCCCAGGCAGTGGTGCGCGCCGTGGCTGAACGTCAGGATGTTTCGCGGGCAACGCTTAACCTCGAGTTCCCCGGCGTCCGGCCCGTATTGGCGCTCGTCGCGATTCGCCGATCCGTAGACGAGCAGCACCCTGCGCCCGGCGGGCACGGTTGTGTCGCCGATGGTGACGTCGCGGGTGGCGGTCCTGGCCAGCGCCTGCGCCGGCGTGGTGAGCCGCAGGAACTCGTCGACGGCTCCGGTGATCAGCTCTGGGTTTTCGACCAGCACTCGACGCTGGTCGGGACGCTGGTGCAACAGTTGCACCGAGCCGCCCAGCATGCCTGTCGTGGTGTCGTTGCCACCGGTGACCATCGTGAAAGTGAACGCAAGTACCGACAGCGTGCCCGCGATATCGCCGTCGGCGCCGACACCGGCGGCGACCAGATGCGAGATGGTGTCGTCTTCGGGCTCGGTGCGACGGCGTTCGATTAGCTCAGTGAAGTAGGCCATCATCGACCCGACTGCGTCGCCGACGGTTTCGAGTGCACCGGCGACGCCGCCTTGTGCGGTATTGGCCGCGACGATGGCCTGAGTCCAGCCGTCGAATTGGTTGCGGTCTTCCTCCGGCACACCCAGGTAGTGCGCGACGACCATGGACGGCAGAGGTTTGAACAGCTCGGCCACGATATCGCCGCCTCCGGCGGACCGTAGCCGCTCGATGCGCTCGACGACGAACTCACGCACCTTGGGCTCCACTGCCTCGACCTGACGCGGCGTAAACCCGCGGGCCACCAGCTTGCGAAACTCGGTGTGCACGGGCGGATCCTGCATCACCATCGGGGGATTGTCTTGAAGCCCAATCAGTTCCAGATCGTTGTAGTTGACCGTCAGGCCTTGGGCTGACGAAAACGTCTCGTGGTCGCGCGCCGCCGCCCAGATGTCGGCGTGGCGGGTCAGTACGTAGTAGTCCTCCTCAGGCCGGCTCCGCGGCACGACGTGGTGCACGGGGTCGTGATCGCGCAGGGCGCGATACATCGGCCACGGGTTGGCCCAGGTATCGGCGTTGCACAGCTCGAATCGGGCCTCGTGAGACAATGACGTCGTCATGTCTTATTGGTACGACAGAGGATGGATAATGTCAACCACTGACTTTCGCATCTGTCACAACCGACTCATACATCGCTAGGTTCTCGATTTAGGTGGTGGACTTCTCACAGAAATGGCGGATCCGTGGCGGATGGCGCCACAAAGTTGAGAAGGCAGTTAGCTGCCCTCTCTAAGCGCCGCGAGCTAGCTTTGCCAGTCGTTGGAGCCGTCGTGCCTGGAGTAGGTGCCGCCGCTGGAGTTGGTCACCACGATGGGATCACCGGCGTTGAAGTTGTCGAAGAACCATTTCGCGTTGGTAGGGCTGATGTTGATGCAGCCATGACTGACGTCGCGCTTGCCCTGGTCATCCACCGACCATGGAGCGCTGTGTACGAAGTCGCCGCTGTCATCGAACCGGACGGCTAGCTCGACCGTTGTCCTGTATCCGTACGTCGAGTTGACCGGAACGCCGTAGGTCGAGGAATCCATGACTACCGAGGGCATCTTCTCTTGGACGTAGTAGGTGCCGTTTGGGGTCTGGTGGCCGCCGGATGCCATCCCCATCGACATGGGAATGGTCTTCTCCACGGCCCCATTGCGGGCGACAGTCAGTTGGTGCGTGGCGTCGTCAGCCGTAGCCACCAGGCTGTCTCCCGTTTGGAAGCTGGACACTGTGCCACCCGCATCGACGGTCACCGCGGTGTGCGCGGGCCAGAAGCTCAGCGGGCGCCAGCGCAGCTGCGTGGGCGTCATCCAGTAGAACTTGCCGGGAACCGGCGGGGCCGAAGAGATGTGGACGGCGCTTTCGGCTGCACCGGCGTCATCGACGAGCCCCGGGAAGTTGATGATGATCGGCTGGGCCACACCCACCGTAGAGCCGTTGGCAGGAACCAACCTCGGCGGCCCGAATGGCGCCGCGCCAGTGAACGGTGTCGGGTCCTGCCCCGCACCGGGGCCCGCGACAACCCCTGGATCGCCGGGCGCCGGATCCGCCAGCGCGGGACCCGTACCCAGCACCAGCGCCCAGCCCAATATCGAAGCCACTCCGGCTGCCTTCAGAGCGGCGAAGAGGCTTCCCCTCGTCCAGCCCGACATATACATCCCTCCAGTCACTTCGTCGAACAGTCTCGCATAGCGCCCAGGCCGACTATTTCTTCTGTCATCCGGCCCAGCGATCGTGCGGTCGGCGCACTTGACGTGCGTGCTGCAGGTGCATAGGAACCGGCCGCCCCAGGGAGCCGCATTCTTACAATCCCCACCGCTGGCGGGCCGAGTCTCCGAAGTTGTGGATAACCGTACGGTTCTAGGATCCGTCACGAAGTTGAGAACCTACAACATCTCTGCGGGAGGTTGACACGCTGTGCGCCCGCCTCAAAGCGACAACTGGGATGCGCCCCGATTAGTCGCTGAGGCGGGCATATCGAAGATCCCTGTTGCCTCATGTCAATATGCCCGCGGCGGTATTCGTTGCCTCAAATGCCGGATGCCCGCGTGAGCTGATTCGTGGCATCGTTTGCTGGCGCCTTCTTGGGTGGGGCTTTGCGCTTAGGTCCGGCCTTGGTGATGGTCAAGGTGAGTAGCTCATTGACGAGTGCCTGAATGTGGCGTTGCAGGGCAGCAGGATTGATGGCGAGGTAGGCGCGGGTGAGGTCCGCTTTGGCGGTGGTCGGCAGGTTGGGGTGTGCTTGTGCCCGGCGGTGCGGGGTGGCTGCGGTGTCGTGCTTCTTAACGATCTTCGCGCCGTCACGGGCTTTGTAAACGAGTTTCTGCTGGGGGTAGAAGAAGTTGCTCAACAAGGCTTGCAGCGTCCAGATCTTGTTGAGTAGGACCAATTCTGCAGGAGTGTCATAGCGGTGGTAGCCGACGAGGGTGCGCACGGCGGCCCAGTTCTTCTGCTCGACGTGGCAGCCGTCGTTTTTGTTGCCGACCCGCGAGCGGGTGAAGGTGATCTGGTGCTTGTCGCACCAGTCGAGCAGGTGGAAGTTAATGAACTCCGAGCCGTTGTCAGAATCGATGCCGCGGATCGGGAAGGGCATCACCGCGGTGATGTCATCGAGTGCGGCCATCACCCATTTGCGGGCCTTGGTGGGCACGCTGCGGTTCTCGGTCCAACCCGTGGCGATGTCGGTGACCGTCAGCGTCCAGACATGCTCGCCGGCGGCGTGGCCGCCGTCATGGCTGACCAGGTCGATCTCGACGAAACCTGGGACCGCGTCGTCCCAATCGGCCCACGTCCGCACCGGGATCTGGCTCTTGAGCAGGGTGCCGGGCTTGGTGCGTGAGCGTCCCCTGGCCAGGTACTTCTTGCGCTCTGGGGCCAACCGACGATCGATGGTGGCCGCCGACATATCGGCCAGCAGCTTTGCGGTGTCCTCGTCGATGTCCAACTCGCCGTAGCGGCACAGCACCGACACCAACTCACCCAAAATCGGCGCCAGCCTCTTACCGGCCGGCATCCCCAACACCGACCAGCACAACACCAGCGCGGCAACCGCTTTGGGCCCATACTTCGGTGGCCGCGGCCGCCGACTACTCACCAGCTGTGGGCGCCGCGCGAGGCGCAACGCCTTGCGCGCATGATCACGATGCCACCCCGTGGTAGCGCACAGCTCGTCAAGAATTTTCGCCTTCTCGGCGTTGCCCGCCCGCCGGTAGCGGACCGCAATCACCCTCGTCACGGCAGTGCGCTGCGCCAACGTCAACTCCATCATCCGGCGGTAGCTCAGCACGCGCCTTCCGGGCCACAACGACACACCGCAAGCGGGCATTTTCATATGACGCAACGAAAGGGCTAACCGGGCATTTTTAGTGAGTCAACGCGGATCCCTCAACCAGCGATTGGTGTGGCAGATGTGACTACTGCGTAATCAGATGCCCGCGCCGGGGTTGAGGATGCCGTGGGGGTCCAGTGCGTCTTTGATTCGGTGGTTCAGCGCCAACGCTTCGGGACCGAGATAGCTGGCCAGCCACGGGCGCTTCAGCCGACCGACACCGTGTTCGCCGGTGATCGTGCCGCCGAGGCGCAAGGCGAGATCCATGATCTCTCCGTACGCCAGCTCGGCTCGCTCCGTCATTGCCGTGTCGGCGGGGTCGTACACGATCAGCGGATGGGTGTTGCCGTCGCCGGCGTGAGCGATCACCGAGATCATCAGGTCGCGTTCGGCGGCGATACGAGCGATCCCGCCGACCAGGTCGGCCAAAGCGAACACCGGCACGCCGACATCTTCGAGGAGCAGCGTCCCCTTCTCTTCTACGGCCGGGATCGCGAACCGCCGGGCGGCGATGAACGCCTCGCTTTCCTCGGGATCTTCGGTCGAAAATACTTCGGTCGCACCGTATTCGGTGAATACACCGGCCATGAATTCGGCATCTTCGCTTCTGCCTTTGCCGCGTTCGTCGGATGTGCCCAGCAGCATCGCGGCCGCGCCGCGGTCCAGGCCCATCCGCAGCTTGTCTTCGACGGCGTTGATGGCCACCGAGTCCATGAATTCGAGCATCGCCGGGCGTAGCTGTGCGCTCACCGCCAGGACGGCCTTGGCGGCGGCCTCCACCGACGCGAAACTGGCGACCACCGTGCTCGACGGCTGCTGTGGCGGCACCAATCGCAGCGTGACCTCGGTGATGACGCCCAGCGTGCCTTCGCTCCCGACGAACAGCTTGGTCAGGCTCAGGCCGGCGACGTCTTTGAGCAGCGGGCCGCCCAGCCGCACTGCGGTACCGTCGGCCAACACGACCTGGACGCCCAACACGTAGTCGGTCGTGACGCCGTATTTCACACAGCACAGCCCCCCGGCGTTGGTCGCGATGTTGCCGCCGATGCTGCAGATCTCGTAGGACGACGGGTCGGGCGGATACCAGAGTCCGTGTTCGGCGACGGTCTTTTTCACCTCGGCGTTGAGCAACCCGGGCTGGCACACCGCGGTGCGGGTGACCGGGTCGACGACGATGTCGCGCATTTTCTCCGTCGACAGTACGATCCCGCCGTCCTGAGCGGTCGCGCCGCCGGACAGGCCGGTACCCGCACCTCGCGTCACCACCGGCACCTGATTGGCGCTGGCCCATCGCATGATGGTTTGTACTTCCTCGGTGCGCCGCGGGCGCACCACGGCCAGCGGCTTTCCCGCCGAGGGATCAAAGGCCCGGTCCTGCCGGTAGGACTCAGTTATCGCGGGGTCGGTGACCACCATCCCCTCGGGCAGCTCGGCGATCAGGTCGGCCAGTACATCCGCGCCCATGAAGGCGATCCTACGTTCGCGGGTGGTTGCCGATCGTCTGACTTGCCCCGAGCGGGTCCGACGAAACGCCGTTTCTCGCCGTTCGGGCACAGTAGAGCGGTGAGCCTTGCCCACCCGCGTACCGGGGCGTTGTTCGATTCTCCGGTCCCGCCTGGCGCTGGCTGGCCCGGCGATCCCGCGACCGCTCGCACGGCGGTGGCGTCGGCGCAGTCACAGGTGGCCGCGATGGCGCAGGCGGTCGAGTCCCCCGCGCGGCTCGACGCCGAGGTATCGGTGTGCCGGGCTTGCCCGCGCTTGGTCGAGTGGCGTGAGCACGTCGCCCTGACCAAACGTCGGTCGTTTGCCGACCAGCCGTATTGGGGCCGGCCGGTGCCGGGCTGGGGTGCCGAGCGTCCACGCCTGATGATCGTCGGGCTGGCCCCGGCCGCCAACGGCGCCAACCGGACCGGCCGGGTCTTCACCGGCGACCGGTCCGGGGATGTGCTGTATGCAGCCATGCATCGGGCCGGCTTGGCGAATTCGCCGATCAGCGTGGACGCTGCGGACGGCCTGACGCTCAATGGCACCCGCGTGGTGGCGGCGGTGCGCTGCGCGCCGCCGGACAATGCGCCGACGCCCGCCGAGCGTTCGACCTGCGCGCCATGGTTGACCGCCGAGTGGAGGCTGACCGGCGGCGACGTCCGGGTCATCGTGGCGCTGGGCGGTTTCGGCTGGCGTTCGGCGCTGGACATGGTCCGCTCGGGCGGTGGCCAGATTCCCCGGCCGCAGCCGAAATTCGGCCACGGCACCAGCGCGACTGTGCATGCCGCCCACGGCGACGTCGTGCTGCTGGGCTGTTACCACCCCAGCCAGCAGAACACCTTCACCGGCAAGCTGACCACCGCGATGCTCGACGACGTTTTTGGCGAGGCGAGGAAGATGGCAGGTATTCGATGACGACGGTTCTGGTCTCCGGAGCAAGCGTTGCCGGCCTGGCGACAACGTATTGGCTTGGACGACAAGGCTATTCGGTGACTGTGGTGGAGCGCCACGACGGGCCCAGGCCTGGTGGACAGGCGATCGACGTGCGCGGGCCCGCGCTGAGCATCCTGGCGCGGATGAATGTGCTGGGGGCCGCTGAGAACAAGAAAACTCGCATGCGCGGCGCTTCTTTCGTCGACCGGGACGGCAACGAGCTGTCTCGCGACACCGAGTCGACGCCGACCGGCGGTGTCATCAACAACCCCGATATCGAAATCCTTCGCGATGACCTGGTCGCCGTGTTGCTCGACGCCTTGGACGCCGACGTCGAGTTCATCTACGGCGACAGCATCACCGGGCTGGACGATCGCGGTGATGCGGTCGCGGTGACCTTCGAGCGCGCTGACGCCCGCAAATTCGACCTGGTGATCGGAGCCGACGGACTACATTCCAACCTGCGCAGGTTGACCTTCGGGCCCGAAGAGCAGTTCATCAAACCGCTGGGGATTTTTCTGGCGATCTTCACGGTGCCCAATTTTCTGCACCTCGACTACTGGCAGATGTTCCACCAGGGCGACACCAGCATGGCCGGGGTTTACAGCGCCCGGGACAACTCCGAGGCGCGGGCGATGCTGGCGTTCACGGATTCCGGCCTAGACATCGACTACCGCGACATCGCGAAGCAGTTCGCCGAGTTGGACCGCCGGACGTCCGACGACGGCTGGGTTCGCCCGCAACTGTTGCAGTACATGCGCGCAGCACCCGACTTCTATTTCGACGGGTTAGCCCAGATCATCATGGACCGTTGGGCGCAGGGCAGAGTGGGGCTGGTCGGCGACGCCGCGCACTGCACTTCGCCCATGTCGGGGCAAGGCACCAGCCTCGCACTGCTGGGCGCCTACATTCTGGCGGGAGAACTGGCGGCCGCCGGTGGCGACCACCACCGCGGCTTCGCCAACTACGACGCCGTGTTTCGCGGCTACGTCGAACGCAACCAGCGGCTGGTCGACGACGACGAGGGGTTCGATGGCGCTCCGCTCGCGCGGGATGACTTCCACCGCGTCGTGCACTCGATTGAGCTCAAGGATTACTAGCGGGGAACGTTCGCCTGCCGGCCTGCGTTGACCTGCTCATGCGGCTTTCCGTGCTTGATCTCGTTCCGGTGCGCGCCGACCAGACCACGTCGGATGCGCTGGCGGCGACCGTCCGGCTGGCCCAGACCGCGGACCGTTTGGGCTTCACCCGCTACTGGGTGGCCGAGCACCACAACATGCCGTCGGTGGGCGCCACCAGCCCACCAGTGGTGATTGCCTACCTCGCAGCGCAGACCACGGCGCTGCGGCTGGGGTCCGGTGGTGTGATGCTGCCCAATCACGCGCCGCTGGCGGTGGCCGAGCAGTTCGCGCTGCTGGAAGCCGCCGCGCCGGGCCGTATCGACCTCGGCATCGGCCGGGCGCCCGGGTCGGATCCGGTGACGTCGTTCTTGCTGCGCGGCGCGGCCGGACGAGACGACCGTGATATCGACCAGTTCCCGAGCTATCTCGATCATGTGCAGGCGATGATGAGTGCCCGCGGTGCGCGCGTGCAGTTGCGCGACGGGGACTACATCCTCAAGGCCACCCCCGCGGCCGCCACCGAACCTCGGCTGTGGTTGCTGGGCTCGTCGCTGTATTCGGCTCGGCTGGCCGCGGCGAAGGGCTTGCCTTATGTGTTCGCCCATCATTTCTCGGGCAAGGGAACCGAGGAGGCGCTGGCGCTCTACCGGTCGGAGTTCGTGCCCAGCGAGCTGGCGGCCGAGCCGGTGACATTCCTGACCGTCAATGCCGCGGTGGCCGAAACCCGCGAGGAGGCAACCGCGTTGATGCTGCCGAATCTGCACATGATGGCGCGGCTGCGGACCGGGCAACCGCTAGGGCCGCTGGAGCTCGTCGAAGACGCGCACGGCGCTGAGCTCACGCCCGAGCAGCAGCTCATCGTCGACAGCGGACTGCGCCGCGCGGTGCTTGGCACACCCTCCGAGGCCGCCGAACAAGTCCGCGCGTTGGCGCAGCGGTTCGGTGTCGACGAGGTGATGGTGCATCCGGTCGCGTCGGCGCACCGCGGCGCCGACCCCGCCACCGCTCCTGGTCGGGACACCACGCTGGAGCTGCTGGCGAAAGAGCTCTTTTAGGGCGTCAATACCACGACGGGAATCGGCCGCGACGTCTTCTTCTGGTAAGCCTCGTAACGGTTGCTGTTGTTCTTGTTCACGATCTGCCACAGTCGGGCATAGTCCGGGTCATCGGGTAGCACCGGTTTGGCTGTGACGCCGAAACGCTTTGGCCCGACATTGATTTCGACGTTTGGATTGGCTTTCAGGTTGTGATACCAGCCCGGCGCCTTTGGGTCGCCGGCTTTCGAAGCGACGACCAAGTAGTCACCGCCGTCGCGGGCATAGATCAGCGACGCTGTGCGGGCGACGCCGGTCTTGGCGCCGACCGTGTGCAATAGCAGGCTGGGAAATCCCAGCGTCCGGTGTCCGATCCAGCCGTTCGTTTTCTGATAGACGGCGTCGTGAATCCGCAAGACTCGCGGCAGCACACCTTGCTCAAGCCAGGACGGAAGAGGCATGCGCCCAGTATTACTGCTCGGCGTCGATCCGCGCCAACGCCTCCCGCAGGATCTGACCGGTGGTCTCGCGGTCGGGGTCGCGGCGCAGCAGCATCCCCTTAGCCACCGACAGTTTGTCGCCGTTGCGCCGCGGCAGCACGTGCAGGTGAATGTGCAACACCGACTGGAAAGCGGCCGGCCCGTCGTTGATACCGACATTGGTGGCATCCGCCAACTCCGTCTCGCGGGCGGCCTTGGCGATCCGCTGTCCGATCGCCACCATGTCGGCCAGTGTTTCCGGCGCGGTGTCGGTGAGATCTACCGTGTGCCGTTTGGGTACCACCAACGTGTGGCCGCGGGTAAATGGGCGGATGTCGAGGAAGGCCAGGTAGCCGTCATCTTCATAGATGCGGATGGCCGGGGCCTCGCCGGCGACGATGGCACAGAACACACACGACATGCCGTCACGGTAGCGCGGCGGCGATCGCGTGGATGGCGCGGTCGAGGATTGCGCGGGTGGTGGCGAAGTTCAGCCGCGCGAAACCCGAGCCGACGGTGGCGCCGAACGGGATGCCCGGATTGAGCGCGACTCTGGCCTTCGACAGGAGATGCTCGGCGGGTTCGGTCGGCAGGTTCAGCGCCCGAAAATCGACCCACGACATGTAGGTGGCTTCCGGAGTATTGATCTTCACGCCCGGGCTCAGTTCAGGCAGGGTGGCCGCCAGATGGTCGCGGTTTGCCTCCAGGTAGACGAGCAACTCGTCGAGCCAGCCGGCGCCGTGGTTGTAGGCGGCGATGTTGGCGCGGATACCGACGGTGGAGATACCCATCTGGTGGTGCAGCTTGTTGATCCGGGCCCAATCGTGGAGGTCGCGCTCGTTGGACAGGATCACCTGCGCGCAGATCAGGCCGGGGAGGTTCCATCCCTTGGAGGCCGACATCACCGTGACGACGGTGTCAGCGGCGGTCTCGGACACCGAGGCGGCGGCGACGTGCGGTCGCCCGTAGACCAGCGGCCCATGGATCTCGTCGGCGATGACCCGGGCGCCGTGGCCGGCGGCGATGTCCACGATGGCGCGTAGCTCGTTCCCGCGAAACGCGGTGCCTAGCGGGTTGTTCGGGTTGCACAGGATCAGCGATCCGGCCCCGCCGGCGAATGCGTCGTCAAGTGCCTCCAGGTCCATCACGTATCGACCGGAATCCTGTTGCAGCATCGGGATTTCCACGCGCTGGCGTCCGGTCACCTGCAGGACGTCGAAGAATGGCATGTATGCGGGAACGGGTAGCACGACCGGACTCTCGGGTCTGGTAAGGAAGTTGATGACGACTTCCAGTCCCTTGAGGACATCGGGCACCACGCGGACCCGATCGGGCGAAATGCGCCAGCCATAGCGCCGTCGGCACCAGTCGGCGGTCGCCCGCGGCAAGTCATCTTCGCCCAGTGGCGGGTAGCCGAACTCCTCGTTGGCGACGCACGATCGGATGCCGTCGAGTACCGCCGGTGCGGTGGGGAAGTCCATCTCGGCGATCCACAGCGGCAACACGTCGGGCCCGAAGAGGTTCCACTTGATCGTCTTGCGTTGGCGGAGTTGCGCTGGAGTCAATTGATCAAACGCCGTGCCGTCCATACCAGTAGTGTGCCTCGACGTGGACGCGAGAGATCTGGCCTTTGCGGGAGCTGCCGAACAGGTGCGGATGTTGGCCGCAGGTACGATCACCGCGCCGGCGCTGCTCGATCTTTACTTGGAACGCATCGCGCGCCTGGATCCCCAGCTGCGCAGCTACCGCGCAGTGCTGGCTGAGACCGCGCGCCAAGAGGCCGCGACCGCGCAGCACCGTATTGACGCCGGCGAGCAGCTGCCGCTGCTGGGCGTGCCGGTTGCGATCAAAGACGACGTCGATGTCGACGGCGAAGTGACAGCGTGCGGCACCGGCGCGGTGTCGACTGCCGCAGTCCGCGACGCGGAGGTGGTCAGCCGATTGCGCGCCGCCGGCGCGGTGATCATCGGCAAAACCAATGTGCCGGAACTGATGATCTTCCCGTTCACCGAATCGCTGACGTTCGGCGCGACCCGCAACCCATGGAACACCGCGCTTACGCCGGGCGGCAGCAGCGGTGGAAGCGTTGTCGCGGTGGCAGCCGGCCTGGCGCCGCTGGCACTGGGATCCGATGGTGGCGGCTCGATCCGCATCCCCTCGGGCTGGTGCGGCCTGTTCGGGCTGAAGCCGCAACGCGATCGCGTCCCGCTGGCACCCCACGACGACGCGTGGTGCGGGCTGTCCGTCAACGGCCCGATTGCACGCTCAGTCGAAGACGCGGCGTTGTTTCTGGATGTGACGACCACGATGCCCGGGCCCGCCGGCGGTTTCGTCGGCGCCGCCCGCAAGGATCCTGGTCGACTACGAATTGCGTTGAGCACCAAGGTTCCACCGCCGCTGATCGCCAAGGTCGGCAAGGAGCAACGTGCGGCGGTCGACGAGGCCGGCGCATTGCTGCGCGACCTCGGCCACGACGTCGTCGTGCGCGACCCGGACTATCCGCCGGCGGCCGTCTACGCCAATTTCCTGCCCCGGTTTTTCCGGGGGATCTACGACGACGTCCGTAAGCTGCCGCATCAGGACCGGCTGGAGAAGCGGACCCGCAACATGGCGCGCATCGGGTCGCTGCTTTCCGAGCGGCGGATGGCGACGGTGCGGGCGGGGGAGTCGGCGGTGGCCGAGCGGATCCAATCGATCTTCGAGGACGTCGACGTCGTCATCACGCCCGGCAACGCCACCGGGCCGTCGCGCGTCGGCGCCTACCAACGCCGTGGCGGCATTTCGAGCCTGCTGTTGGTATCGCAGCGGGTGCCCTTCTTCGAGATCTGGAATCTCACCGGCCAGCCCGCCGCCGCGGTGCCGTGGGGGCTTGACCGCCACGGCGTTCCGCTGTCAATTCAGCTCGTCGGCCGTCCGTGCGACGAGGCGACACTGCTGTCGCTCGGTGCGCAGATCGAGGCGGCCAGGCCGTGGGCGCACCGGCGACCGCCGGTGTCATGACGACGTGATCACCCGCCAGGCGTCCAGCTTCTGGCCCGGCGGCATGGCCCGCGCCGGGCTGGTGGACGGCAGCACGCAGTAGCTCACTGGCGCGTCGACCTGGACAAGTCGGCGGAACAATGTGTCTGCGGCGCGGCCGTTGAAGTACACCCGCGCGATGTAGCGGTAGGTGGCGAACAGTCGATCAAAGTCGTTGGCCACTAGGCTTTTCGGGTCTATCTTTGCGTCCGAGCTGCCGGCGCGACGGCATTTGTGCAGCACATCCCACAGCGCCACGCGGTGCGATTGCAAAGCGGCCAGCCGGGTTTCATAGGATGCGCGCACATCGAAGCCGAAGAGCGCACTGGTGATCGGCCAGAACGCGTTTCGCGGGTTGCCGTAGTACTGGCGGGTTGCCAGCGACTGCACGCTGGGAAATGAGCCCAGGATCAGGATCCGGGCGCCGTCGTCGACGACGGGCGGGAACCCTTCCAGAAGCGGGGTGGTCATCAATTCACATGATGCCCCGCCGCGTTATACGTTGGCGACGTGGACGACACGGTCGACCCGAACATCGATGAGCTGCTCGGCGATCTCGAAGGCAGCGCGCGTGCCGAACGCGCCGAGCTGATCGAGTGGCTGCTCGAGCAGGGCATCAGCGCCGACGAGATTCGGGGCGCGCCGATGCCGATACTGCTGGCGTCGCGTCGGCTGATGGGCGACGACGGCACCTTTGTCTCGACCCGGGAGATCAGCGAGACGGCCGGAATCGAGCTGGATCTGCTGCAACGCGTACAACGCGCCATTGGGCTAGCGCGGGTAGACAATCCGGACGCGGCTGTGCACCTGCGGGCCGACGGGGCGGCGGCCGCACATGCGAAGGAGTTCATCGAGCTTGGCATCGCTCCCGACCAGCTCGTGCAGATCGTCAGCACTCTCGCCGAAGGACTCTCGCACGCCGCCGAGGTGATGCGCTACTCCGCGCTGTCGACCATTCTCGAGCCCGGCGCCACCGAACTGCAGACCGCGAAGAGATCGCTCGCGTTGACCAGCCAGGTCACGCCGCTGCTCGGGCCGATGATCGAAGACATGCTGCTCATGCAGCTGCGGCACATGATGGAGACCGAAGCCGTCAACGCCGGCGAGCGGGCCGCGGGCGCTCCGCTGCCCGGGGCGCGCCACATCACCGTCGCGTTCGCCGATCTGGTCGGCTTCACTCGCTTGGGTGAGGAGGTGCCGCCCGAGGAGCTGGGACAATTGGCCAACCGGCTGACCGACCTCGCCCGCGATGTGGCGGCCCCGCCGGTGCGCTTTATCAAGACGATTGGCGACGCGGTGATGTTCGTCTGCCCGGACCCCGCGCCGCTGCTGGATGCGGTGCTCAAGCTTGTCGAGATCACCGACAGCGACAACGAGTTCCCCCGGCTGCGGGCGGGCATTGCGTCCGGCTCTGCGGTGAGTCGGGCCGGCGACTGGTTCGGCAGCCCGGTGAACCTGGCCAGCCGGGTGACGGCGGTGGCTCGGCCCGGCACAGTGCTGACCGCCGAATCGACGCAGGACGAACTCGGTGACGGCGCGGGCTTCAGCTGGTCGTTCGCCGGTGCGCGTCGTTTCAAGGGCATCAAAGGTGAGGTGAAGCTTTTCCGCGCCCGACGAGGCGACAGCGCCGACGAGTGATCCCATTAGGGCAGGCCCGGTGGACATTGGGAGGCGTCTTATCTTTCCTGCGCGACCGGTTTTCACTCCGTAGACCGGCTCTTTGGAACTTGTCACTTCCGGGCCTGCTTCGTTCCTAAAGCTACAACTCTGCACGCGTCATATCAACGGTTTTCTCCGCTGCCCAATGTCGAGTTGTGTCACGGGTTGCGGCCAAAAATGTGCGCTAAGCCCACGTTCGGCGACCCGTGGCGTTCGCTGCCGGTGAAACCGTTACCGCAATCGGTGTAATGATGTAATTATGTAAGTATGAGACACCATCATGGACATGGGCGGCGGTACGGCCGCCCCGGCGGCTGGCAGCAAGCTGGCCAACCCGATGCCAGCGACGCTGCAGACTGGTTCGCCGGACGCTTGCCGGACACCTGGTTCGATGGCGACCCGACCGTCGTCGTCGACCGCGAGGAGATCACGGTCATCGGCACGTTGCCCGATCCCGAAAGCACAGGGGAAACAGCGAAGGAAGAAAGCGAAGCCCGCGCGTCCGGCCGCGTTTCACGCTTTCGCGAGGAGACGCGTTCGGAGCGGATGAACATCGCCGACGAGGCGCAGGACCGCTTCGGCCGTAAGGTTTCCTGGGGCGTTGACGTCGGCGGCGAGCGGATCCTGTTCACCCACATCGCGGTTCCGGTCATGACCCGCTTGAAGCAGCCGGAGCGGCAGGTGCTCGATACCCTCGTCGACGCCGGTGTGGCCCGGTCCCGCTCAGATGCGCTGGCCTGGTCGGTCAAGCTGGTCGGCGAGCACACCGAAGAATGGCTGGCCAGGCTGCGCGACGCCATGTCCGCCGTCGACGACCTGCGAGCCGAGGGCCCCGAGCTCTAGCAATCGCGTAGAAGTCCGTAGAAGTCAATACAAAAAGGTCATTGCCCGGCGGTGAAACGGCTCGCCAGGGCGCGAATCTCGCGTTCCAACTTGTCGAGGCTGGCTTCGGTGGAGCGCTCGTTCGTACCGCAAAGGGTACCGAGCAGCGCAAAGACGGCCGGATAACGAAGGGCGACTTGCTCAAGGAGCGGTTCGTCGCCGGGATTTGCGTCAGCGGAATTGGGAAACCCGTAGCCCTTGTCCGGCCCGGCGAAGTGTATACCTGCGCCTCCGAACGTCGCGGCTATACGCGCGCGGTAATCGGTTGTGTCGCCGAGCTTCTCGGAGACTGCCCGACCACCCATGGAAGCTGTTCCGCCGATGGCGCGGCTGGCCATACCCGCCAAGACCATCTCACTGAACAGGCTTCCAGAGCTACCCGCAAAGACTTCTGGGGCGGCGCCCAGAGCAGTGGCCGGCAACGCCATCGCGACAGAACGTATCGCCGGGGCCGCCACGGCCCAGGTCGGCGGCACCGCCAACCCCCCGACCGAAGCCGCCCGACCCAGACCCGCCGTCACCGCCGGGACGTCAGCCGAGCCCAACGCCGTCGCCGGCCCGGTCATCGCGCTCTGGGCGGCGCCCTGGGCGGCGACTTCGGGCTCGAGGGGGACACCGGTGGGGTCCATCTCTTCATCGATGACGATGTCCTGGTTATCGACGTTGATGTCAGCAAAGTCAGTGGCGAAGTCGACAGGCTCAAGCCCGGCCACCCCGGCTGCACCAAGACCCGGAAGGAATCCTATGACGCCCGCTAAGCTCGCCAGCGTCGTGAGAGGGTCGGTTGCTACAGCAGGGTCCGCCGACCCCGTCGATGCGAGCCCCTGCAGCGCCGTGGAGGCCAGCGCGGACACCGCAGTCTGCGTGCTCGTCGCGGCGGCGCCGCCACTGGTGGTCTGCGGTGCCGGGACCAAAGGTGGGCAAACGCCGAGGTGACCGTCGCAGTGGAGCCGGCGTAGCCGTACATCGCGGCGGCGTCCTGGGCCCACATCTCGGCATACTGAGTCTCGGTGGCCGCGATCGCCGCGGTGTTCTGGCCGAATAAATTCGTGGCCACCAGTGCCGTCAACAGGGCCCGATTGGAGGCGATCACCGGCGGGGGCACCGTCGCCGCGAACGCCACCTCGTAGGCCGCCGCCGTGGCCTGGGCCTGGGTGGCGGTCTGCGCAGCCTGCGCCGCAGTAGTGCTCATCCACCCCACATAGGGGGCGGCCGCGGCCGCCATCGACACCGACGCCGGCCCCAACCACGATCCGCCCGTCAGCCCCGAGATCACCGACCGATACGAGCTGGCTGCCGACTCCAACTGGGTGGCCAACCCGTTCCAGGCGGCCGCGGCAGCCAGCATCGGTCCCGAGCCCGGACCGCCATACATACGTCCGGAATTGATTTCCGGTGGTAACATCGCGAAATCCATTGCCATGCACCCGCCTTAGCCAGCTAGCGACCGCGTTGGCGGCTTCGGTGGCCGCATATGACCCGGCGCTGGTCCCCAGGGTGGTAACAAACATCTCGTGAATCGCGGCCGCCTGGGCGCTGACCGCCTGATACGTCTGGGCGTGCGCTGCGAATTGCGTCGCGGCTAGCGTCGACACCTCATCGGCGGCCGCGGGCATGACCCCGGTCGTGGGGCCCGCCGCAGCCGCATTGCCAGCGCTCACCGCCGAGCCAATCGCCAGTAAGTCGCTCGCCGCCGCCATCATCGGTTCCGGCTGTGTCGTCACAAAGGACATCGGACTTTTTCCTTCCTTCTCGCCTTTTCGCTACGGCAACCGAACCAGTGCTCGATTGGCCCCCGTTTGTGTCGAAGACGATATCGTTCGCTGAGCGGCGGGGCTGCAGATCGACAAGGCTCGCCGGTGGGCAAGATCATGTCGCAGGCGGTCGAGCGGATCTCCAGCAGGTCGAAGACCCGCTCGGCGCTGGCAACCCCGGACTGCGGTGTGTTGTACATCGAGGCCGCCTGGTTCAGCGGCGAGTTGAACTGACGGTACTGGATGAACGCCTGGATGTTGCCCACGACCGCGTAGAAGTCGTCGCGGCTCAGCCGCGCACCGGGCGGCTCACTGCCCCGTAATGGTGCGGCACTGCGCATCGGTATGCCCTGCTGATTGTATGCAGCCAAGCCATTTGACCAGCGACCCATGAATCCTACGTCACTGCGGTATGGGTGATCAGGTATAGCCGACTTGGCCACTGACACAAAGGGATCCGATTTGCGGTCCGTCGCCATGTGCCGGATTGGTTGGGCCAATGCTAAGTCTCAACTGACACGCGGATGGCGCTTTCATCAACCGCGACGGGCTATGGCAATACGCTGTGCCCGCCCGCGCGGAAAATGGAGCAGCTCGGGCGCCTGGAGATTGCCGGCGCATAATGCCCCCGTGCCAATTGCCGCTCGGGGTCGTTGCCTTCATTGAGCTTTCAGCCCGCCCAGCCGAAACTTGATCCCCAAACCCGCTGCCGCAATATGTGACACGCTATGCGCATGGTGGGCGCAACCGGAAGCTCCCGGTGGACGGATGAGCTGCTGGATCGCATGCGGCAGTTGGGCGATCCGGTGGCCGACACGCGGGTCGCCGCCGTACTGGAGCGGGGCGGCGTCGAGGCGGTCAACGCGATCATGTGCACGCTGGTGCGCCTCGAGCAGCCGGTGCCGGAGGAGTTGCCGGGCGAGCTCAAGGACTACCTGGACGAGACGCGACCTCTGCCCGAGTGGGCCGATCTGCGCAGGATCAACCGGGCGCAGCAAATATTCGAGACATGGGGCGTCCTTATCGTGCTCTGCCTGTTCTGCGCGTCGCTCCCGTCGTCGTACGCCGCGGCGAAGGGCGTCAAGGTACTGCACCTGACCGCACGCTTTGATACCGACACGCGCCGGCGCGCGATGGAGACCGGCCAGTTTCTGATGGACGCGCTCACCCTCGGCGGCCTCGGCGTACACGGCAAGGGCCGACGAACGATCCAGCACATTCGGTTGATGCACGCCGCTGTGCGCCACCTGATCACGGCCCGCAACGAGCAGCAGCCTGGCTTGTGGGATCCCGAGTGGGGGATGCCGATCAACCAGGAGGACCTGGCCGGGACCCTGATTGCTTTCTCCGGCGTCGTCGTGGATCCGATGGTTCGCCTCGGTGTGCAGTTGTCCGACGCGGACATCGACGCCTACCTGCATGTCTGGAACGTCATCGGCCACCTACTCGGGGTGCGCGACGAGCTGCTCGTACGCGACGCTGACGATGCCGCCGCGCTCTTCGAAGCTATCCGGCGTCGACATTTCCGAGCATCACCGGAAGGGCAGGAACTGACCCGATCGCTGCTCGAGCTCCTCGACGAGCTGACGCCCTTCCACCGGTTCGACGACACGATTCCGCCGCTGATCCGTCACCTGATCGGCGACGAGACCGCCGACCTCCTGGGCGTACCGCCGTCGGATCTCGCTCGACCACCTCGGATGGCCGGAGCGGAGCGCGAGCTGGTTCGTCGCCCACCTTTTGGGTCCGATCGAGCGCGACTCACCGCGCCACCAACTGATTTCGCGCATAGCCCACCCGGTCGGGCGCCACGTGGTGCGCGGACTGTTCGAGCTGAAGCGGGGTGGCGAGCGGGCGCCGTTCAACATACCCGATCACCTCGCCCGCGGCTGGGAGCTCCCGGCGCGAAACGGGGCTACCGAATGACCGCAGTCATGGCATCGCCTCGGACCACACGATATGTCCCTGGAAGCCAAGCGTTCTCGCCATGTCACGGTAGCGATCCCGGAACTGCGCATAAGCAGCGACATCGCCGTGAGCCCGCGCTAGAAGTGCTTGTAGCCGTAGCAGCCAGATGTCGTGCTCAATGACGCCGTCGGCGGGTAGCCGTGCCAGGCGGTCGATCACAGCCTCGGCTTCGGTCACATCACCGTCGGCACCGCGATCGAGCAGTGTCTCGACCAGAGCACCCGTCGCAGGAACGCCCCAGCCCAGCAGCTGTCTTTCGCGGACCAGATGGTCGACGGCGGCGCGTATCACCGGTATCGCTTCGTCGCGTTCTCCACGCCCGGCCCTCTCACGTGCCAAGTACACATCAACGATCGGTAAATCGCCCAGGCCGTATCCCCCGCGCTCGAACGCCTCTCTGACCTCGACCAGCAGCTGCTGTCCACGCTCACGATCCGAAGCCGATTGGCGGTACATCAGCGCAGCACCCAGCGTCACCTCGATGGCAGCCAATGCGAGATCATCACCGGCTCGCTCGGCAATCTGTCGGGCATTCTCGATCTCGCGCACCGCCGAATCGTCGGGCGTCACCACGCCGAAACTTATCCCGGGGAAGTAGACGAAACTGACGACCGTGGCGTACGACAAAGGGTCGGCATTGCGGGCCAGGGCCAGGCCTTGCTGCATGTCCTCGCGCCATCCCGGGCGACTGAGGCAATAACGGGCAACAGCCCGGTGCGCCAGGGCGACTGCCAACGGAGAGCCGAGAAGGAAGTTGCCTTTGGAGGGGTCGCCGCCGGCCAGGTCGATGACCCTTTCTGACCATCGCAGCACGTCGGGGTACTCGGCGCTTTGCAACTTCGCGTAGATGGGCGCAAAGGACAGCCCCAGCGTCAAGGTCGGATTGCCGAGTGACTCGATGAGCGCCATGGCCTCGGACGCCAGCTGCGACGCCTCGCGGATCCGGCCCTGATACGTGTGATCCACCACCGCGCCCGCCATGGCGATGGCCAGTGACGCCTTGTCCCCGGCGGCGGCGCACAACTCCCGCAATTCGTCAAAGACTGCCCCCGCCACGTGTGCATGGACCCGCCAGGCGATCCCACACAGCATTGTACGGGGGGCGATGCGCATGCCTGCCCGGTTGGTGTCATCGGTGGGCAAAGCGTCGGCGATCTGTCGAGCGCGCTCCCAGCTCAGTTGCGCCGCGGCGATGTCGCGGTTGGTCGCCCACGTTGCGGCGCGCATGTGCCAGCCATAAGCTGCGTGCAAATCACCGGCGGCCTCTACGTGTTCGGCAATCAGTGCGGCATTCTGGTCAGCCGCTGCCGGGTCACGTGATTCGATTGCATTCGCGACGCGCCGGTGCAGCTCGGCGCGGTCCGATTTAAGCAGGGATTCGTAGGCCACCGCCCGAATCAGCGCATGATGGAACGCATACTCGGCTTGTCGGGTGAATTTGATCTGATCGATGAACTCGCCCCTGACCAGGTCCTCAAGGGCGGGATCAATTCCCAGCGTTTCGAGTAGACCATGGCTGAACCGCGAGCCGATGACCGCCGCCGCGCTCAATGTGCGCTTGGCGCGCGGGTCGAGGCGGTCGATGCGCGCGGAGATGGTCGCCTGCAAGGTAGCCGGCACGCTGACCTCGACCGCAACGGCCGTCGACACATATGCGCCGCGGTTACCGCGCAGCACACCGCGCTCGGCCAGGTCCCGCACTATCTCCTGGGCAAAGAACGGATTACCGGCGGACCTCTCGGCAATTGTCTGGCCCAGGGCACCAACCGAGGGGTCGGGGCCAAGCAGCTCCGAGACCAGGGCCGCGGTCTCCGAATCACTCAGCGGCGCAAGGGCTATGGCCTGAGCACCGGCAAGCCGGCTCAACGCGCCCTTGTATTCCGGGCGGTAGGTGACCAGCGTTAGCGCGGGCGTCTGCGGGATCACCGTGAGGAACTCGGCCAGCATCGACTCGCTGACCCCATCGATCCAATGGGCGTCCTCGATGATGTAGAGCACGGGGGTTTCGCGGGCCAACAAGGCGGCGCTCACGAGCGCGGTGAGCCGCCGCCGCCGGGCATCCGGATCGATTGTCGGGAGAGCAACATCGGGATCGGCGATGCCCAGCAGGTCGTCAATTAGCAGCAAATCCTCGGGGTCTGCCTCAGGAACCCGTCCGCGCACCTCGTCGCGGGCAGCCTCCCCGTCAAGATCGCCGACGCCGGTGGCTGACCGTCCTAGCTGAGCGACGACATGAAAGGAAATCTCGCTGGTGTGCGACTCACAAAAGGTGCTGAAGACTTCCACCTCGCGGTGACGTGCCATCGCCGCCAATTCGCGCACCAGACGGCTCTTACCAATGCCTGGTGACCCCACTACGCTCACCACAGCGCCGTAGCCCTCGATTGCGCGGTCCAACAAAGCCTCGACCGCAGACATCTGCCAGCGCCGACCGACCAGATTCGACTCAGCAAGCCGGGCGGCATGACGCCCCTCCGCCATGCCCAGCAACCGACGGGCGGCTATCGGCGCGTCGGCACCTTTGATGTGAACCAGCTCAGATTCGCCGAGAGTCGCGGTGCCATCAACAAGCCGTGCTGTCGACGCGCTGAGCATCACTCCACCCGGCGGAGCCGCCGCCTCCATCCGTTGCGCCAGGCCGACTTGCTCACCGATCGTGGTGTAGCCAAAAGGCCCTGAACCGATTTCGCCGGCTATCACCTGACCAGAGTTAAGTCCCACGCGTAGCTGGAGGATCACACCGTCGCGCTCTCGGACGTCGAGGGCAAGCTGCTTCGCCTCCTCCTGAAGCCCCAAGGCCGCCAGACAAGCACGAACGGCGTGATCTTCCAAGGCGACCGGTGCCCCGAACACCGCCATGATGCCGTCACCGGTGAACTTGTCGACTGTGCCGCCGTACCGCTGCACAACTGCCGCGCACCGGCCGGCAACGTCGGTCATGATCTCGCGGAGCCGCTCAGCCCCGACGGTCGCGGCGATGCTCATCGAACGAACGACGTCTGCGAAGAGCACCGTCACCTGTTTGTACTCGGCAGATTTTGGGGGCGATGTCGCCGGCGCACCGCACTCGCTGCAAAACTTGGCTGTTGCGCTCAACTGAGCACCGCAGGCCCCACAAGAGAGTTCCGCGACGGTCACTTCGCCGCGACCGTCCCGACTGTCGTTCACATCAGTATCGTTTCATCGCCGACCGAAGAATATGGTCATATTGCCTCGGCGGTCGGCTTTAGGCGGCATTACCCACCCGTGGACAGCACCACGCATGCGGTTCCAGTACCTACTCTGCGGCTTGCGAAGGCGACGCCCAGGGTAGCGACGTGGCGACCTTAATGTCGGGCCATTTCCCAGTACGCGCCCCGGCGGGCCAGCAGCTCGGCGTGGCTGCCCTGCTCGACGATCCGGCCGTCCTGCATCACCAGGATGACGTCGGCATCCTGGATCGTCGAAAGACGATGGGCGATAATGAAACTCGTCCGGTCACGACGCAGCTCATGGGTGGCTTTCGCGATCAGCAGCTCGGTGCGGGTGTCCACCGAGCTGGTCGCCTCGTCGAGGATCAACAGTTGCGGCCGGGCGAGAAATGCCCGGGCGATAGTGATCAGCTGCTTCTCGCCGGCGCTGAGATTGCTGCCCGCATCGTTCACCCGCGTCTGGTATCCGTCGGGCAGCGTGTGCACGAACCGGTCGACATAGGCCGCCTTGGCCGCTTCGATCACCTCGTCATCGCTGGCGTCGGGTCGTCCGTAGGCGATGTTCTCCGCGATCGTCCCGCCGAAGAGCCAGGTGTCTTGAAGCACCATGCCGATGCGAGATCGCAGCGAATGCCGGCTCACCGTGGCGATGTCGACACCGTCGACCAGGATGTGGCCGGAGTCGACATCGTAGAAGCGCATCAACAGGTTCACCAGGGTGGTCTTGCCCACGCCGGTCGGCCCGACGATCGCTACGTTGCTGCCTGGTTCGGCGGTAAAGGACAGGTCGTCGATCACCGGGGTGCCGCGGTGATAGCTGAAGCTGACGTGGTCGAATTCCACCCGCCCCGTTGGCCCCTCACCGTTGGGTGAGGGGAGTAGTCGCTCGCGATCCGGAGATTCTTCGGCTTCATCGAGCAGGTCGAAAACCCGTTCGGCGCTGGCCACCCCGGACTGCAGTGTGTTGTACATCGAGGCCACCTGGTTCACCGGTGCGTTGAACTGACGGATGTACTGGATGAACGCCTGGATGCTGCCCACCGTGATCTGTCCGGTGGCCACCTGCAATCCGCCCATCACCGCCACCGCGACATAGCTGAGATTGCCGATGAACCCGGTCGCCGGCGATACCAGCCCAGAGATGAATTGCGCACCGAAACTGGCCTGGTACAGCTCGTCGTTCAGCCGGTGGAATTCGTCTTCGGTGGCAGCGCGCTGCCCAAAAGTCTTGACCAGGGTGAAACCGGTGTAGGTCTCTTCGACATGGGCGTTGAGCCGACCGGTGGTGGTCCATTGTGCGACGAACAGCTGCTGCGAGCGGCGCGCAATCGCTCGGGTCGCCACCAGCGACAGCGGCACGGTCAACAGCGTGATCCCGGTCAGCAGCGGCGAGATGGTCAGCATCATCACCAGCACGGTCACAACTGTCAGGATCGCGGTCAGCAGTTGGCTGATCGTCATGGACAGCGACGTCTGGAGGTTGTCGATGTCGTTGGTGACCCGACTGAGCACTTCACCGCGCTGCCGTGTGTCGAAGTAGGCCAGCGGCAGCCGGTTCACCTTCTCCTCGACATCGGATCGCAGCGCCAGCAGCGTGCGCTGCACGGTGACATTCAGCAGCCGGACTTGCACCCAAACCAGTAGCGCTGCAACCACATACATGAAAAGAGCCAGCGATAGGGTTCGAACGACCGCGGCGAAGTCGACACCGCGACCCGGAACGACATTCATCCCCGACAGCAGGTCAGCAAAGGTGTTGTTACCGTGGGCCCGTGCAACCGCGATGGCCTGTGCCTTGGTGATACCCGCGGACAGTTGGCGGCCGATCACGCCATTGAACAGCAGATCGGTGGCATGGCCCAGGATGCGCGGAACCACGACGCCGATAACGGTGCCGGCGATGCCCATGATGATTACCGCGATGGCTGTCCGCCGTTGCGGCGCCAGGCGTTTCACTAGGCGAACCGCCGACCCGCGGAAGTCGCGGGACCGCTGGTTGGGGTGCTGGGCACCGCGCGGCGTTGTGCCCGTCACCGCTGTCACCGCGGGCCTCCGACGGAGGAGTCCAGCGACTGCGATTCGGCGAATTCCCGGTAGGTGGGGCAATCGACGAGCAGCGATTCGTGGGTGCCGGCACCGACCACACGGCCGTCGTCGACGACGATCACTTGGTCGGCTTGGGTGACGGTCGAGATACGTTGCGCAACAGTGATAACCGTCGCATCGGCGGCGATCTCAGCCAACGAGGCGCGGACCTGCGCATCGGTTTGTACGTCGAGGGCAGAAAAAGCGTCGTCGAACAAGTAAATCGCCGGACGGCGGATCACCGCCCGCGCGATCGCCAACCGCTGTCGCTGCCCGCCGGAGAAGTTGATGCCACCCTGAGCGACACGCATCTGCAACCCGTCATCATGGGCTCGTACGAATCCGTCGGCAGCGGCAACCCGTAGCGCCTCCCACATCTCTTCCTCGGTTACTTGCTGTCCTGGGGCCGCGCCGTAGCCCAGATTGGCGGCGACGGTGCCGGAGAACAGGTAGCCGCGTTGAGGCACCAGCCCGATGCCCGACCACAGCTCTTCGATGTCGTGGTCGCGCACGTCGACGCCGTCTACCAGGACGGCGCCGTCAGTCACGTCGTACAGCCGGCAGATCAGCGAGACCAACGTTGATTTCCCTGACCCGGTGCTGCCGACGATGGCGGTGGTGGTGCCGGGCTGTGCGGTCAGCGAAACACCCTGCAGCACTGCGCGATCTGCGCCGGGATAAGAGAACGTCGCGCCGTCGAGTCGAATCACACCCCGCATCCCCGAGGGTGGCCGTGCCGGATCCGCCGGATTGCTAATTGCCGACGTTACCGACAACACCTCGCTGATGCGTTCCGCACATACCGACGCCCGCGGCAACACCATCAGGGTCATCGTCGCCAACAACACCGCCATCAGGATCTGGGTGAAGTAGACGAGAAACGCGATCAGCGATCCCACCTGCATCCGACCGCTGTCGATGCGCAGGCCGCCGAACCAGATCAGCGCGACGCTGGAGCAGTTGACGGTCAAGGTGGTTATCGGCAGCATCAACGCCTGCCAATTACCGATTCTCAGAGCGGTGTTGGATAGTGAGCGGTTTGCCTCGGCAAACCGTTGACGTTCGAACGGTTCGCGCGCGAATGCCCGGACCACCCGCACGCCGGACAGCTGCTCACGCATAACCCGGTTGATGTTGTCGATCAGCCTCTGCATGCTGCGGAAGATCGGCAGGGTATGGGAGAGGATCCAGTAATTGGCCGCGACCAATATCGGGACGCTGACCACCAGCAACCAGGACAACCCGGCGTCTTGGTGGATGGCCATGACGATTCCACCGACGCACATGATCGGAGCCGTGACCAGCACCGTGCACGTCATCTGGACCAGGAATTGGATCTGCCGGACGTCGTTGGTGGTACGCGTCAGTAGCGACGGCGCGCCAAACAGGGCGGTCTCGTGTTCGGACAACGTGACGACGTGACGGAACATCGCCGAGCGCAGATCGCGGCCGAACCCCATCCCGGTCCGGGAGCCGAAGTAGACCGCGCCGACCGCGCACACCGCCTGCAGCGCGGTGACCGCCAGCATTACCCCGCCGAGCCGAACGATGGTGGCGCTGTCTCCCTTGGCGATCCCATCGTCGATGATCGTGGCATTCACCGTCGGCAGGTACAGCGAAGCCAGGGTGCTCACCAGCTGCAGCGTCATCACCGCCGCAACCAGCCGCCGATAGGGCTGTACATACTGGCGGACTAGAGCCAGGAGCATTTGGTAACTGTCGCACACCGCCAGACGCCGAGTCGGGGCGATCAGCGCGCGGTTCGCGTGAGCGCGATAGCCCGCTAGTGGATAAGAAAGTACAGGTCACCGCGTGTGAAATGGTTGCTCCAAGGTGCTGCAGCTACAGTGCATCCTGTGATCAGCAGTAGGTGCGCGTAGCGGTGCGGCGCAACGTGGCGGCGCTGGCCCTAGCGGCGGCGACCCTAATTCCGACGGTGGGCGCGTGTTCGCATTCCGACTCTGACCAATCGAACTCGCCTGAGTCGTCCGCGCCGGCGTCGGGGGAGGGGAAGCACGGTCCGTTCTTCCCGCAGTGCGGCGGCATCAACGACGAGACCGTGACGAACCTGACGCATGCAAGTGGGCTGGTCAACACCGCGCGAAACTCTGTGGGCTGCCAGTGGCTGGCGGGCGGCGGAATACTCGGCCCGCATTTCTCCTTCTCCTGGTACCGCGGCAGCCCGATCGGCCGGGAACGCAAGACCGAGGAGCTGTCGCGATCGAGTGTGGAGCCCATCAATATCAGCGGCCACGACGGCTTCATCGCCATCGGTAACGAGCCGAACCTGGGTGACTCGCTGTGCGAGGTTGGAATCCAGTTCTCCGACGACTTCATCGAATGGTCGGTGAGCTTCAATCAGAAGCCGTTTCCCGATCCGTGCAACGTGGCCAAAGAACTGACGCGGCAGTCGATTGCGAACTCGAAATGACCACCACCTTGCGTCGTCGGGCGCTGGTCGGTGTTGCCGTCCTGGCCACCGGACTGTCCATATTGACCGGGTGCACGAGGTCGGTCGCCGGCACCCCGGTCAGAGCGGGCGCGGGCGACGTTCCGCGCAACAACAATTCCGAGCAGCAGTATCCAAACCTGCAAAAGGAATGTGAGGTGCTTACTACCGATGTCCTGGCCAAGACGGTGGGCGCCGATCCCCAAGACATTCAGAGCACGTTCGTCGGCGCGATCTGCCGCTGGCAGGCGGCCAACCCCAACGGCCTCATCGACATCACCCGGTTCTGGTTCGAGCAGGGCAGCCTGGACAACGAGCGCAAGGTCGCTGAGCAACTGAAATATCAGATCGAAAGCCGAGCGATCGCAGGTGTGCAGTCGATCGTGATGCGGCCGAACGACCCCAATGGGTCGTGCGGTGTCGCCAGTGACGCGGCGGGCGTGGTCGGCTGGTGGGTCAATCCGCAGGCGCCTGGTATCGACGCCTGCGGCCAGGCCATCAAGCTAATGGAGCTGACACTCTCGACGAACTCCTAGCGACAGTTTTCTGGCAGGCGATCGACAGCATCGTGATCAGGTAAAAGGTGCTGCTCAGGGGGTTGCTGGCAGCGGGCGGTGACAGTGCACACGGCGGCGACGGTGGTGCTGGCGGTGCGAGTGGCCAGGGACTTAACCACCTGAAGCGGCGACCGGCCAAACCGGTGCTCCAGGGCAGGCCGGCTGACACTGGAGCAGCGAGTAGGCGGACGAGGCGGCTGCACCGAAAGTGAGTTTTGCCGGGGGAGGTCGGGCCCGGACACGTGATGGGTCATGCGGTCAGTGCTATCGGCCGCCCGCTTTGTTGATGGCTGTTGACTGTCGCGGAGGCTGCTGCATATGCCCGTGAACAGTGCCGTACCGTAGGCAATCGTCCTTGTCCTTACGTGACACCATCGACCACTGGGTAAGGACGCCAAAGCCATTGATTTGGGCCGCTATCCGGATCTTTTGCGGAGGATCCCGCCGCGCTGCTGAAAGTCCAGCGCACTGCGTAGGTTTGTGCTGTTAACGCCTTTACCACAGCGACGCGCCGACGCTCAATCGCCGAATGTGACGGCCCGAAACACCGGCACGCGAAAGGCCTTATACCCGGTGCGGAGCTCTCGGCCAAAGCGATTGAGAGAGCGATTTTTTGACACCGAAACCGCCACAAGCCCCGAGGTAAGGGCTATACCATCGACCAATGTCTGACACGTCGTCCACTGAGTCTTCTTCCGCAGCGGAAATTACTGAACCTTCCGCTGAACCTTCGCCAGAGTCTGCTGCCGCAACGCCGGTCTCCCAGCATTCGGCTCCGACCTCCCGGTTCTCGACGCCGCCAGGCTGGACCTCGTTAGCGGCCTTGGTGATTGCCGCCATCGCCGCAACGCTTGCGATCGTGGGGTGGTTTTACCCGCACAAGAGCGCATCTACGTCGTCCACGCCCACCTACAGCGACCAACAAACCAAAGACGCCAAGACACACGTTTGCGCCGCGTTCATGGTCGTCGATCGAGCGGTAGTCAGGAATACCCACCTCAAGAACCCCCCCGAGGCCGGACCGATCGGAGCGCTTTCGGTGGCAACGAGTGCGCGTCTGGCCCTCTATGGTGGCGGTGCGTACCTGCGAGACCGCGTGAACCTAGAACCCGCGGCCCCAGCCAACCTGGCGAAAGCGGCGAATGCTGTTTCCACCACCCTCCAGGAACTCGGCATGGGCTACCTTGCCAGTGCACCAGAGTTCACTCAAGATTCGTTGCGGCAAAATCTCGATGCGCAGATCAAGGCGACGGCCGAGCAATGCAAGTGATCACTGCCCGACCAGCCTCTTAGCGCGGCACGTGGAAATCGACCAACTCGGCTGAACCGAGTTCGAGATCTTTCCAACTGCGCCCGAAGTGCAGCACCGCCATCGCTGAAGTCGGAAACTTTATCGAAATGCGTTCGGCGGCAGGAGTGTTGGCGCTAGCGCCCCCGGCCAGCCCGAGGGCCACCTGGGACATCGTCGGCTCATGCGCGATGAGGAGTAGCGCTGCGACGTCGTCGCCGACGCGGGTGATCTCGTCGATCACGGTTCCCGGGGTGGCGTCGTATAGCCGATCGATGTAGCGGACCGGGGCGCCGATGCCGGTGTCCGCCAAGGTTTCGCGAGCGCGGGTCGCCGTCGAGCACAGCACCGCGTCGATCGCCGGCAGGTTTGTCCGTAGCCAGTCCCCGGCCAGCCTGGCTTCCCGACGCCCGCGGGCCGCGAGTGGCCGCTCATGATCTGCCACCCCGTCGGGATATGCCGACTTAGCGTGGCGTAGTAGCACCAGAGTGCGGTTTTCCTCGCTCACACCGCCAGGTTACGGCAATGGATTGAAAGACGCTGAGCCACCTTCGGTTTCGTTGCCCAGCAGCGATACGCGGCGATTTTGGCGCCCAGATCGCCCCTAACGGCCGTCCACAGTCGCTAATAGTCGGGCACAGCGGGTACCGCCTGTTGCCTCATGTCAATATGCCCGCGACGGTATTCGTTGCCTCAAATGCCGGATGCCCGGGTGAGCTGGTTCGTCGCATCGTTTGCTGGCGCCTTCTTGGGTGGGGCTTTGCGCTTAGGTCCGGCCTTGGTGATGGTCAAGGTGAGTAGCTCATTGACGAGTGCCTGAATGTGTCGTTGCAGGGCAGCAGGATTGATGTCGAGGTAGGCGCGGGTGAGGTCCGCTTTGGCTGTGGTCGGCAAGTTCGGGTGTGCTTGTGCCCGGCGGTGCGGGGTGGCTGCGGTGTCGTGTTTCTTAACGATCTTCGCGCCGTCACGGGCTTTGTAAACGAGTTTCTGCTGGGGGTAGAAGAAGTTGCTCAACAAGGCTTGCAGCGTCCAGATCTTGTTGAGTAGGACCAATTCCGCGGGAGTGTCATAGCGGTGGTAGCCGACGAGGGTGCGCACGGCGGCCCAGTTCTTCTGCTCGACGTGGCAGCCGTCGTTCTTGTTGCCGACCCGCGAGCGGGTGAAGGTGATCTGGTGCTTGTCGCACCAGTCCAGCAGGTGGAAGTTGATGAACTCCGAGCCGTTGTCAGAATCGATGCCGCGGATCGGGAAGGGCATCACCGCGGTGATGTCATCGAGTGCGGCCATCACCCATTTGCGGGCCTTGGTGGGCACGCTGCGGTTCTCGGTCCAACCCGTGGCGATGTCGGTGACCGTCAGCGTCCAGACATGCTCGCCGGCGGCGTGGCCGCCGTCATGGCTGACCAGGTCGATCTCGACGAAACCTGGGACCGCGTCGTCCCAATCGGCCCACGTCCGCACCGGGATCTGACTCTTGAGCAGACTGCCGGGCTTGGTGCGTGAGCGTCCCCTGGCCAGGTACTTCTTGCGCTCCGGGGCCAACCGACGATCGATGGTGGCCGCCGACATATCGGCCAGCAGCTTTGCGGTGTCCTCGTCGATGTCCAACTCGCCGTAGCGGCACAGCACCGACACCAACTCACCCAAAATCGGCGCCAGCCTCTTACCGGCCGGCATCCCCAACACCGACCAGCACAACACCAGCGCGGCAACCGCTTTGGGCCCATACTTCGGTGGCCGCGGCCGCCGACTACTCACCAGCTGTGGGCGCCGCGCGAGGCGCAACGCCTTGCGCGCATGATCACGATGCCACCCCGTGGTAGCGCACAGCTCGTCAAGAATTTTCGCCTTCTCGGCGTTGCCCGCCCGCCGGTAGCGGACCGCAATCACCCTCGTCACGGCAGTGCGCTGCGCCAACGTCAACTCCATCATCCGGCGGTAGCTCAGCACGCGCCTTCCGGGCCACAACGACACACCGCAAGCGGGCATTTTCATATGAGGCAACGAAAGGGCTAACCGGGCATTTTTAGTGAGTCAACGCGTACCGCCTCGTCCAGAGACTGATGTGGCTGATGTGACTCCTGCGACCAGCGGCGCCGTCTGGCGACGGGACAAAGCTCGGACCTGCCGATCGAGGTCCCCGGACTTGTCGGCGCCCGGTCCTACACTCGCGGTGCCCGGTCGCAGACCGGCCCGGACACCAAGCAGAAGGGACGGGATCGCAATGCGGTTCGTGCATAGCGCCGACTGGCAACTCGGCATGACCCGCCACTTCCTCGCGGGGGAAGCGCAGCCGCGTTATTCGGCGGCCCGTCGCGACGCCGTGGCTGGGCTGGGGGCGCTGGCAGCCGAGGTGGGCGCCGAGTTCGTCGTGGTAGCCGGCGATGTCTTCGAGCACAACCAACTCGCGCCGCAGGTGATCAGCCAATCACTGGAAGCCATGCGCGCCATCGGAATTCCGGTCTACTTGTTGCCCGGCAATCATGACCCGCTGGACGCATCATCGGTTTACACCAGCGCGCTGTTCACCTCCGAATGCCCGGCCAACGTGCGAGTGCTCGATCAGGCCGGGGTTCACCAGGTTCGGCCCGGCCTGCAGATCATCGCGGCGCCATGGCGGTCCAAGGCGCCGACGACCGATCTGGCCGCCGACGTGCTCGACGGTTTGCCGGTCGAAGAGGTCACCCGGGTGCTCGTCGCTCACGGCGGCGTCGATGTGCTCGACCCGGATGCCACGAAGCCCTCGCTGATCCGGCTGGCCGGCCTGGAGGACGCGTTGGCCCGTGGCGCGGTGCACTATGTGGCGCTGGGCGATAAGCATTCGGTGACTGAGGTCGGCAGCAGCGGTCGGGTGTGGTACTCGGGCTCGCCGGAAGTCACCAACTTCGACGATGTTGAACCCGATCCTGGCCACGTTCTGGTCGTCGATCTCGACGAGACCGACCCCCAGCGCCCGATCTCCGTCGAGGCGCGACGGGTGGGTCGCTGGCGGTTCGTCACCCTGCGTCGTCAGGTGGACAACAGCCGCGATGTCGCCGACTTGGACGTGAATCTGGATCTGATGGTCGACAAGGACCGAACGGTGTTGCGGCTAGCCTTGATTGGGTCGTTGACGATCACCGACCGCGCTGCCCTGGACGCCTGCTTGGACAAATATACGCGGGTGTTCGCGTCGCTGCGAGTGTGGGACAGTCACAGCGATTTGGCGGTGATACCGGCCGACAGCGAGTTCAGCGAGCTCGGCATCGGCGGGTTCGCTGCAGCGGCGGTCGATGAGTTGGTTGAGACGGCACGCACCGGAGATGCCGAGACTGCCGACGATGCGCAAGCAGCGCTGGCGTTATTGCTACGGCTGAGCGACAAAGGCCACCAGGCCCGAGGTGCGGCATGAAGTTGCACCGGCTGGTCCTGACGAATTACCGCGGCATCGACCACCGCGAGATTGATTTCCCTGACCACGGCGTAGTGGTGGTGTCCGGCGCCAACGAAATCGGCAAGTCGTCGATGATCGAGGCGCTGGACCTGCTGCTGGAATCCAAGGACCGCTCGACGAAAAAGGAAGTCAAAGAGGTCAAGCCAACAAACGCTGACGTCGGGTCCGAGGTTACCGCCGAGATCACTGCCGGCCCTTATCGTTTCGTCTATCACAAGCGCTTTCATAAGAAATGCGAGACGCAGCTGACGGTCCTGGAACCACGGCGCGAACAGCTCAGCGGCGACGAGGCGCATGACCGCGTGCAGGCCATGCTGGCCGAGACCGTGGACACCGAACTGTGGCATGCCCAACGGGTAATACAGGCAGCATCGACCGCGGCGGTTAATCTGTCCGGCTGCGACGCGCTGACCCGGGCACTTGATGTCGCGGCTGGGGACGCTGCAGCGCTGTCCGGCAACGAGCCATTGCTGATCGAGCGGATCGACGCCGAGTACGCCCGGTACTTCACCCCGACCGGTCGTGCCACCGCGGAGTGGGCGGTGGCCATCGCTGCGCTGCGCGACGCGGAGGACGAGGTACAGCGATGCGTCGCCGCCGTCGCCGAGGTCGACGACCGGGTAAACCGGCACGCTGCGTCGACTGTCGAACTGGCTGAGCTATCAAAACAGCAGCAGGCCGCCGGAGTTCGCCAGACCGCCGCGCAAGCGGCCGCCAACATAGTCGCGCAGCTCACCGAACAAAAGCGGGAAGCCGGGCTGATCGCTGCCGCCGCAACCGCGACCAGCATCTCCTCGACAGCCGCACACACCGAGCGGCAGCGCCTGCGCGCCGAAACCGACACCCGCGCCGCGACGGTCGCGTCCCTGGAAGCCGAAGCCCAGTTGGCCGCCGACGAGCAGGCGACGGCGTACGAAGTCACCGTGGCCGCTGACGCTGCCGTCGAGGAGGCCGGCCAGCTTTTCGCCGCCGCCGAGGAACGAGCGAAGACAGCCCGCCGCGTCGTCGACGCACTGGCCCGCCGCGACGAGGCCGAGCGGCTAAGCGCTCGGCTCACCAAGGTCGACGCTGCGCTGCGCGACCGTGACGGCATCTGCGAGGAGCTATCCGCAATTGCCATGACCGACGATCTGTTTCATCGGATCGAGCGTGCCGCTGCAGCTATCGAGCGGGCCGAGGGCCAACTCGCGCTCGGCATCGGCGACGGTGGAATTCGTTGCGGCCACGGATATCGAGCTCGTCGTTGGTGGCCAACGGGTGTCGCTGCTGGCCGGTCAGAGCTGGTCGACGGCCGCGGGTGGCGCAACCGAGGTCGAGGTTCCCGGCATCTTGACCGCGCGGTTCACACCGGGCACGACCGCACTCGACATTCAGGCGCAATACGCTGCGGCCCAGAGTGATTTGGCGGTCGCGCTGGCGGCAGCGCAGGTCGCTGACCCAGCCGCGGCGCGGCACACCGCTCAACGACGCCGCGAGTTGCAGAACAGTTGCGACCAGTTGACCGCGACCTTGGTCGGGTTGTGCGGCGACGACGAGGTCGAGCAGCTGCGCTCGAGGCTGGCAGAGCTGCGTGTCGTCCTGCCGGCGGACGCCGGCGATGTCGTTATGGATGCCACCGCGGCCGGTGCCAACCTCGATGAATCCGAAGCGGCCCGTGTTACAGCAGCCGCAGACTACGAAACGCAACGCCGGGTCGCCGCGCTGGCCGCCACTCGGCTCACTGAGAAGTCTACGCAGGCAACACTTTTGCAAGACAAGGTGGCCAACCAACGCGCGGAGCTCGCTGCGGCAGCCGACCGGCTGACCCAGCAGCGCGCAGAGGCCTCCGACGAGAAGCTAGAGGCCACCGCTGACGCCGACCGGGTGGCGGCGCAGACGGCTGACAGACGAGTCGCGGAGCTGTCCGAACAACTCGCCGCCGCAGCACCTGACGCGGTTGCTGCCGAACTCGTGGATGCCAGCGCGGCCGCTGCGGCGTTGCGCGCTCGTCACGACGAGGTCGCACGCACGCTGCACGAGATTAGCGTGGAGCTCACGGTATTCGGCACCGAGGGCCGCAAGGGCAAGCTCGACGCTGCCGAGACCAGATGTGAGCACGCCCGAAGCGAGCATGCCCGAGTTGGTCGCCGAGCTCGCGCCGTCCAGTTGCTGCGGTCGGTGATGGTACGCCACCGAGACACCACCCGGCTGCGTTACGTCGAGCCGTTCCGCGCCGAACTGCAGCGACTCGGGCGTCCGGTGTTCGGGCCCACTTTCGAGGTCGAGGTCGACAGCGACCTCTGCATCCGCAACCGCACTCTGGACGGTGCACCGTGCCGTATGAATCACTGTCCGGCGGAGCCAAGGAGCAACTCGGCATCCTCGCGCGGCTGGCGGGGACGGCACTGGTCGCCAAAGAAGACGCCGTCCCGATTCTCATCGATGACGCACTCGGCTTCACCGATCCGGAGCGGTTGGCGAAGATGGCCAAGGTGTTTGACACCCTCGGCGCCCGCGGACAAGTGATCGTATTGACCTGCACGCCTGCTCGATACGACGGCGTCAAGGATGCACGACGTATCGAGCTGTGCGCCTAGCGATCCCGACGCGAAATAATTTAGTCCCGGGTGAATCCGATTGCTGTGTAGACCGCGCTGGCCAGTCCAAACGCGCCATAGTTGGCCAGATCCTTGCGCACCGCGATGTCGCCGGGCGACTGGAACAGCGGCAGGTTGAAGCCTTCCTGCCAGAGCATAGTGTCGACCAGGTTAGCGAGTGCACGTGCGGCGTCCTGGTCCAACTCGGAGAGCGTCTGATCGATCTTGGCATCGATGCTGGCATTGCCGATCCTGCCGAAGTTCCCGTCACCGTCCGAGGTGTATATCTGAGGCAGCGCAGACAACGGGAAAGCATCACCTACCCAACCGAATTGCACCATGTCGAAGTCCCCGACGCTCACGTACTGGTTGAAAAATCCAGTGCCTGCTTTGACGTCGAGCACCAACTTGACACCGATCTGTGCCAGATTCTGCTGGGCGACCAGTGCGATCTGTCGGGCGGCGGGCGAGTCGTAAAGCACGTCGCGGACGACCAGCTGTTTACCGTCCTTTGCCCGCACCGATCCGTTGAGCTTCCAGCCCAGTGCATCCAAGTCTTTGCGGGCCTGGTCGGGGTTGTAGGCGACTGGTGCACTGTTGTTTTGGTAGCCCTTCTGGCCGACCACGTAAATGTGATTTTCCAGCGGCGCCGGATGATCGGTCAGGCCGTGCTGGACGACATTGACGATCGCCTGGCGGTCAATGCCTCTGCAGATTGCCAGCCGCAGCTTCTCGTCGGCGAGGATGGATCCCGCTGCGCCGTTGAAGGTGAAGTGATACCAGGTTGGCGCCGGCGCACTGCGGATCACGACTCCCGGCGTGCGCTCGGCGGTAACCATATCGTCGAGCGTGCCCACGCCGGCGGCATCAACTGCGTTGTTCTGCAGGGCAGGGATTACAGCAGTGGCGTCGAGTACCAGAAAGGTAATCGAGTTCAGTCGCGGTTTGGCGCCCCACCATCGGGGATTGCGGGTCAGCACAATGCGCTGTGCGCTGTGGTCGATTCTCGACACGATGAACGGTCCGGCCGACGGGCCGGGCGCGTTGAGTTGGCCCTTGTTGAAGACATCGGGGTTGGCCGTCATGCTGCGGGGTTGCATTCCTCCGGCGAACATGCCGCGCCACTCCGAATACGGCTGAGCGAAGGTGATCACCGCCTGGCGGTCGTCGTCACCCCTGGTTACCGACTTCACCCGTTCGAACCCGGCTCTACTGGCGATCAAGAACCGCTTGTCGCGGCCGCTGCACGCGTTGACCTCCGCTTTGAGGTCTTCCCAGGTGAGCGGGGTGCCGTCGCTCCATACCGCTTTCGGATTGATCGTGAACTTAACGACCTGCGGGCTGGCATTGGTCAACTCGACGGCGGTGAAGTAGTCGGTGTTGAGTTTCAACGACCCGTCGGCCTGGGTGATGAACGCCCCCGGCAGCGTCGGGTTCACGACCGAAGCGACGTCAGACGTATTGCCATCGATGTTCATCACGTTGAAGTTCGGCGGAAACGAGGTGATCGCGAGTCGCAGGTTACCGCCGTCGCGCAAAGTCGTCGGGTCCTTGGCGTTGATGTCGCTGGTAGTGCCGACTCGCACCGCTCGCCGCCCCACGACGTCCTTGTAGCCGTCCGAGCAGCCCGTGATGATCAAACAAACCACCACAGTCACGAGCACTGCAAGCCTGCGAAACTTCCGCGGGTGGGTCACCTGACCGATGCTAGCCACCGGCGACATCGGGGTGGGCTCGCGGGACTGCGGCCAACAGCCGCTTGGTGTACTCGTGCTGCGGGTTGGTGAACACTTGCTCGCCGTCGCCCTGCTCGACGATCTTCCCGCGATACATCACCGCCACCCGGTGGGCTAGGTGTTTGACCACCGAAAGATCATGCGAAACAAAGAGATAGGACAATCCGAATCGTTGCTGCAGGTCGAGTAGCAGGTTGATGATGCCCGCCTGAATCGAGACGTCGAGCGCCGATACCGGCTCGTCGAGGGCGAGGATTTTCGGCTGTAGTGCCAGCGCCCGCGCGATGCCAATCCGCTGTTTCTGCCCACCGGAGAACTCGGCCGGATAGCGGCTGGCGTCGGCGTTGTTCAGCCCGACGATTTTCAGCAACTCGGCGACCCGTTCCTCGCAGCGACGCCTGTCGAATCCGTTGGTGACCAACGGTTCAGCGATCACGTCGAACACTGGAAGCCGAGGGTCCAGCGACGCCACTGGGTCCTGGAACACCACCTGCAGTTCAGTCCGTAGCTTACGACGGGCTGCTGCGTCGAGGGCTGCGACGTCTGCGCCGAGAATCTCGATGACACCGGACTCGGGAGTGGCGAGTTCGAGAATCTGGCTCAAAGTCGTCGATTTACCCGAACCCGATTCGCCGACGATCCCCAGCGTACGGCCCTGTTCCAGGGTGAAGCTGACGCCGTCGACCGCAAGTACCTCACCCACCCGCCTGCGCAAAATCACACCCTTGGTCAGCGGGTAGGTCTTGGCAAGGTCGGTGACTTCCAATACCACCGCCGGTTCACCGATGGCAGTATCGACTGACACCGGCTGCGTTGACACGCCATAGATTTCGGCGGCGCTGCGCCCGGCGACGTCGCCGGTGCGGATGCAGGCCGCCGAATGACCGTCCCGGATGGTGACGAGATCGGGTTCTGCCGAACGACATTCGCTGATTGCCAGCGGACAGCGCGGAGCGAACTGACAAGCGTCGGGCGACAGCGACGTCATCGTCGGCGGCGAGCCCGGGATCGGGACCAGCCGGGTTCCCTGCGCGGCGTCCAGTCGTGGCACCGAGCCCAGCAACCCGGCCGTATAGGGCATCCGCCGATCACGGTAAAGCTCTTCGACTCCTGCGATCTCGACCGGGCGTCCGGCGTACATGACCAGCGCACGGTCGGCGAACTCCGACACCACACCCAGGTCGTGGGTGATGATCAGCACGCCGGCGCCGGTGACATCGCGCGCGGTTCGCAGCACGTCGAGGATTTGCGCCTGCACGGTGACGTCCAACGCAGTGGTCGGCTCGTCGCAGATCAGCAGGTCCGGATCATTGGCGATCGCGATCGCGATCACCACCCGCTGCCGCTCGCCGCCGGACAATTCGTGGGGGAAAGCCCTGGCCCGGGTTTGCGGCTGGACGATGCCGACCAGCTCGAGTAGCTCTACGGCACGCTTACGGGCGTCCGCTCGGCTGATTCGGCCGTTGTGGACCTTGATGGCTTCGGCTATCTGGTCGCCGATCGTGTAGACGGGCGTCAGCGCGGACATCGGGTCTTGAAACACGGTGCCGATCGACTTGCCGCGAATCCGCGACATCGCTTGGTCGGAGCGACCAAGTAGCTCTTCGCCGTGTAATCGCACCGATCCCGATACGTCAGTGTATTCGGGCAGCAATCCGACGACGGCCATCGCGGCAGTGGTTTTGCCCGAACCGGATTCGCCGACGATGGCGACAACTTCGCCGGGATTGATGTGGTAGCTCGTGCCGCGTACCGCGGTCACGCGCGCGTCACCGGTTTCGAAGGTGACGTTGAGATCCGCCACCTCGAGCAGAGTTGTCACTTAGGGCGCCGCCTCTTGCTTCGTGATGATCGGCTGCCCGGATCCAACGCATCTCGCAGGCCGTCTCCGGTGAGGTTGGCGCACAACACGATCAGCACCAGCGCCCCGGCCGGGAACAGGAATACCCACGGAAACGTAGTGGTCGACGGGGTGCCGTCGGCGATCAGCGTGCCCAGCGATACGTCGGGTGGTTGAATGCCGAATCCCAGAAAGCTCAGCCCGGTTTCGGCCAGGACTGCAAATCCGACGTTGAGGGTGGCGTCGATAATGAGGATCGAGGCGACGTTCGGCAGGATATGATGCGAAATCACGCGGCGGCCCGGTACGCCCATAAACCTTGCCGCACGGACGAATTCGCGTTCTCGCAGGCTCATCGTCAAGCCGCGCACCATCCGTGAACTGACCATCCAGCCAAAGATAGCGAGCAACACGATGAGCCACAGCATGCTGCTCGAGTTTTTGATCCGCGGGGTGATGATGGCGATGATCAGGAAGCCAGGCACCACCATCAGCAGGTCGACCAGCCACATCAGCGCCCGGTCCCGCCAGCCGCCGAAGTAACCGGCAACCGATCCGACGGTGGCGGCGATACTGGTTGAGATCAGCGCCACACAAAAACCGATCAGCATTGACTTCTGCATGCCGCGCAGAGTCCGCGCCAACAGGTCCTGGCCGAGCGCGTTGGTGCCGAACCAATGCTTGACTGATGGTGACTGCAGCAACGCGTGGTAGTCGAGAGCGTTGTAGTCGTAGGGGAGTAGCGGCGGCAGGCCGTAGCAGCCGACGAACAGCAGCACCAGCAGGATCAACGCGACGACGGCAGGTCTGTTGCGCATGAAGCGACGCGTCACCAGGCTTCGTCGCGACGTGAAGGTGGCCGGCTTGATGCCCACCCGCAGCGGGGTGGTGTCCGTGCTCGGCTCGTGCGTCATCACGTCGTCGGCGGGGCGTGTCATGACACCCGCACCCTTGGATCCAGTGCCGCGTAGAAGACATCGGACAACAGGCCGGCGAACAGCAACGCTGCGCCGGTGAACAACGTGATTGTCGCCACGACATGGGTGTCCTGACTCATGATGGCCTGCACCACCCACTCGCCCATGCCATGCCAGCCGAAGATCTTTTCGACGAACACTGCGCCGACAACCAGACCGCTGACCCCGTAGGCAAACAACGTGGCAAGCGGGATCAGTGCAGTGCGCAAGCCGTGCTTGAACAGCGCACGTCGGCGGGTCAGGCCTTTGGCGCGAGCGGTCCGGATGAAATCCTCGCCCAGCACATCCAGCATCGCGTTGCGCTGGTAGCGGCTGAAGCTCGCAGCCGCGCCGAGGGCCAGCGTGAGCGTCGGTAAGACGATGTGTCGAATGCGGTCGACGAACTGGTCCCAGATTCCATTGGGCGGAATGGGCGAGGTCTCCCCGGTATAGGAAAAGATCCGCACACCGGTGAGGTTGTTCACCCGCAGCGCGGCCAGAATCAGCAGGCCGGCCAGCACGAACGACGGGATGCTCAGCACGATCAGCGACAACACCGTGATCACACGGTCGCTCAGCCGATACTGACGGACCGCTCCCCAGGCTCCCAGGACCACGCCGATCACCGTGCCCACCAGCGAACCGATCACCACCAGCCGCACACTGACCGCGACTCGGGGCCACAACTCCTGGGAGACGGGGTGACCGGTCACCGTCTCGCCGAAATCGCCACGGACCACGCCGGACGCCCATTCCGCGTAACGAATGGGTATGGGTTTGTCCAAGCCGAGCTCAACGCGTTTGGCCTGAATAGCCTCGGCCGGCGGTTGTGGGTGACGCTCGATGAAAGTGTCCAGCGGATGAAACGTCAGGGAGGCCAGGTAGAAGGCCAAAAACGAGGCCAGCACCAACAGCACCACGTAATTGAGCAAGCGACGCGTCAGGTAGCGGATCATCGCTGTCGGCCCTCCCCGTGTCGCATGGGCACAGGGTAAAAGATCTGACCCGACACGTCGCGCGCACGGCCTGTCACCAGTGCCGCGGCTGACGGCGACCACCCTTCGGCACCTGCCGAGCCGTTGTGATCGGGCTGATCCGGACCGGTGAAAATCTCCCGGGCGATTGTTAGGATCGAGCACTTGGGTCGGCTGTGCAGCAAACGATACTGCGACACAAGGAGATTGGCGTGACGGTCACCGATGACTACTTAGCCCATAACGCCGAGTATGCAGGCTCTTTCAAGGGGCCGTTGCCGCTGCCGCCGAGCAAACATGTGGCGATCGTGGCGTGCATGGATGCCCGGCTGGACGTCTACCGGCTATTAGGAATCAAAGAGGGCGAAGCGCACGTCATCCGAAATGCCGGCGGGGTGGTCACCGACGATGCGATCCGCTCGCTTGCCATCAGTCAGCGACTGCTGGGAACTCAGGAGATCATCCTCATTCACCACACCGACTGCGGGATGCTGACCTTCAGTGACGACGACTTCAAGCGCGCTATTCAGGAGGAGACCGGGGTCAAACCGCCGTGGGCGGCCGAGGCCTTCCCCGATCTTGCCGAGGACGTTCGGCAGTCGTTGCACCGCATCGAAAACAGTCCGTTCGTAACCAAGCACACGTCGCTGCGCGGCTTTATCTTCGACGTCGCAACCGGCAAGCTCGAGGAAGTCACCCTCTAACTCAAGCAAACGTAAAGCCCCACGACCGCCCGGCGTGTCGGCGGCTTCTGCGTCTTTTCGCGCGAACTCATTGACAGCGGCAAGCCAGGCTGGTTTCATACGTGGTATTGCTCATAAACATGGTCAATACTACCAACTTTACCTGGATTAGGGGGTTTGATGACCAGTCAGGTGACAACGGCCGGCCCAGCGGCGGGGCAGTACGAATTGAGCCATCTGCGCTCGCTGGAGGCCGAGGCCATCCACATCATCCGTGAGGTGGCCGCCGAGTTTGAGCGCCCGGTTCTGCTGTTCTCCGGCGGCAAGGACTCGATCGTGATGCTGCATCTGGCGCTTAAGGCGTTCCGCCCGGGCCGGCTGCCATTCCCGGTGATGCACGTCGACACCGGTCACAACTTCGACGAAGTGATCGCCACTCGCGACGAGCTGGTCGCCGAGACCGGCGTGCGCCTGGTGGTCGCCAACGTGCAGGACGACATCGACGCGGGCCGGGTTGTCGAGACCATCCCATCGCGCAACCCCATTCAGACGGTGACGCTGCTGCGCGCGATCCGGGAAAACAAGTTCGACGCCGCGTTCGGGGGCGCCCGGCGGGACGAGGAGAAGGCGCGCGCCAAGGAGCGGGTGTTCAGCTTCCGCGACGAGTTCGGTCAATGGGACCCCAAGGTCCAGCGGCCGGAGCTGTGGAACATCTACAACGGCCGGCACCACAAGGGTGAGCACATCCGGGTGTTCCCGCTGTCCAACTGGACCGAGTTCGACATTTGGTCCTACATCGGCGCCGAGAAGATCAAGCTGCCGCCGATTTACTACGCCCACCGGCGCAAAGTCTTCGAGCGCGACGGGATGCTGCTAGCGGTCGACCGCCACATGCAGCCCCGCGCTGACGAGAAGGTGTTCGAGGCGACCGTGCGATTCCGCACCGTTGGCGACGTCACCTGTACCGGTTGCGTGGAATCGTCCGCGGCCACCGTCGCAGAGGTCGTTGCCGAGACAGCGGTGTCACGGCTGACCGAACGGGGGGCCACCAGGGCAGACGACCGGATCTCCGAGGCCGGCATGGAAGACCGCAAGAGGCAGGGGTACTTCTGATGGCAACACTGCTGCGTCTCGCAACGGCCGGCTCGGTCGACGACGGCAAGTCCACGCTCATCGGGCGGCTGCTGTATGACTCCAAGGCGGTCATGGAAGACCAGTGGGCCTCGGTGCAAGCCACCTCCAAGGAACGCGGCCACGACTACACCGACCTGGCACTGGTGACCGACGGGCTGCGCGCTGAACGTGAGCAAGGCATCACAATCGATGTCGCTTACCGCTACTTCGCAACTCCCAAGCGGAAATTCATCATTGCAGACACCCCCGGCCACATCCAGTACACCCGCAACATGGTGACCGGGGCATCGACCGCGCACTTGGCCATCGTGCTCGTCGACGCCCGCCACGGTCTGCTGGAGCAATCCCGCCGGCACACATTCCTGGCGTCGCTGCTGGGCATCGAGCACATTGTGCTGGCCGTCAACAAGATGGACCTGATCGATTGGAACAAGGAAGCTTTCGAGGCGATTCGGGACGAGTTCCACGCCTTCGCCACCCGCCTTGATGTCCAAGACGTCCTCACCATCCCGGTGTCGGCGCTGCACGGCGACAACGTGGTGACTAAGTCCGACAACACCCCGTGGTACGACGGACCGGCGCTGCTGTCGCACCTCGAAGAGGTCTACATCGGCGCTGACCGGAATCTTGTCGACGTCCGGTTTCCGGTCCAGTACGTCATCCGGCCGCAGACCCGCGATCACCAGGACCACCGCAGCTACGCCGGCACGGTTGCCAGCGGTGTCATGCGTCCGGGCGACGATGTGATCGTGCTGCCGACCGGTAAGCCCAGCCGGATCACCGCGATCGACGGGCCCACCGGGCCGGTGTCAGAAGCGTTTCCGCCGATGGCCGTGTCGGTGAGCCTCGCCGACGACATCGACATCTCGCGCGGCGACATGATCGCCCGGCCCACCAATCAGCCTAGGATCGCCCAAGAGTTCGACGCGACCGTGTGCTGGATGGCCGATGCTTCGACGCTGGAGTCCGGCCGCGACTATCTGATCAAGCACACCACCCGGACCACACGGGTGAGGGTCACCGCGCTGGACTACCGCCTCGACGTCAACACGCTGCACCGGGACAAGTCCGCGGAGGCGTTGAGGCTCAACGAACTTGGCCGCGTCACGCTGCGCACCCAGGTGCCGCTGCTGCTCGACGAGTACACCCGCAATTCCAGCACCGGGTCGTTCATCTTGATCGACCCCGACACCAACGGGACCGTGGCCGCCGGCATGGTGTTGCGCGAGGTCGCGGCAAGTTCATCGAGCCCCAACACGGTGCTGCACAAGTCGTTGGTGACCGCCGAGGACCGGATCACGCGCGGCCGCACCCTGTGGTTCACCGGGTTGTCGGCTTCTGGGAAGTCGTCGGTGGCGATGCTGGTCGAGCAAAAGCTACTCGAAAAGGGCATTCCCGCTTATGTTCTCGACGGCGACAACTTGCGGCACGGCTTGAACGCCGACCTCGGGTTCAGCATGGCCGACCGGGCGGAGAACCTCCGTCGACTGGCACACGTGGCGGCACTGATCGCCGATTCCGGACACACCGTGCTGGTGCCGGCGATCAGTCCGCTCTTCGAGCACCGCGAACTGGCCCGCCAGGTGCATGCCGACGCGGGGCTCGAGTTCGCCGAGGTGTTCTGCGACACCCCGCTCGAGGATTGTGAGCGGCGGGATCCCAAGGGCCTCTACGCCAAGGCTCGTGCGGGGGAGATCACGCACTTCACCGGTATCGACAGCCCCTACCAGCGGCCGAAGAATCCCGATCTGCGTCTCACCCCGGATCGCAGCCTCGACGAGATGGCGCAGCAAGTCATCGACCTGATCGAGTCGCGAGGTTGAGCGATCACGAAGTGGCCGCGCGGCTGGCCACTGAAGCTGGCCGGCTGCTGCTCGCGGTACGCGACGAGCTGGCCGACGCAACCGAAGCCGAGCGCAAGGCCGCGGGGGACAAGCGCTCCCATGATTACTTGATGGATGCGCTGACCCGCGAACGCCCGGGTGACGCGGTGCTCTCCGAAGAGGGCGCCGACAACCCGATGCGGTTGCGCGCCGAGCGGGTGTGGATCGTCGACCCTCTGGACGGCACCCGGGAGTTCTCCGAGCTCGGCCGTGACGACTGGGCCGTCCACGTAGCGCTATGGCAATCCGGTGACCTCGTCGCGGGGGCGGTGGCGCTGCCGGCCCAGGGCATCACGTTGGCCACGCCGAATTCCGCGCCGCCGCCGGCATACCCGGGATCGCCGCGAATCGTGGTCTCGCGGACCCGTCCGCCGGCGATCGCGCTTGCGGTCCGCGATCAGCTGAACGGCACGCTGGTCGAGATGGGATCGGCCGGAGCCAAGGTCGCCGCGGTGATTCAGGGTTTGGCCGATGTGTACGTGCACGGCGGCGGGCAGTACGAATGGGATTCGGCGGCGCCGGTGGTGGTGGCCCGCTCGGCTGGTTTGCACACCTCCCGTCTGGATGGTTCGCCGCTGGAGTACAACCGGCCCGATCCGCTATTGCCGGACATCGTCGTGTGCCGTCCCGAATACGCCGACGCGGTACTGGCAGTGACCGGCTGAGTAGCTCCAGCCCTTAACCCTACGGTGGGAGAATCCAGACCATGCGGATGTCGGCCAAGGCGGAGTACGCGGTGCGTGCGATGGTCCAACTGGCCACTGTTGGCGACGACGTGCGGGTCAAGACTGACGACCTGGCGCACGCCCAAGGTATCCCGCCGCAGTTCCTCGTCGACATCTTGTCCGACCTGCGCACCGATCGTTTGGTGCGCAGTCACCGCGGTCGCGAGGGCGGCTATACGTTGGCTCGTCCGGGTAGCGAGATCAGCATCGCCGACGTGTTGCGCTGCATCGACGGGCCGCTGGCCAGCGTCCGTGACATCGGTTTGGGCGATCTGCCGTATTCCGGTCCGACCGCGGCGTTGACCGACCTCTGGCGGGCGCTGCGGGCCAGCATGCGATCGGTGCTGGAGGAGACGACTCTGGCCGACGTCGCGGCCGGCGCTTTGCCGGACCACGTCGCCTCGATGGCCGACGACTATCGCGACCAGGAGAGCAGGCGGCACGGCCCGCGCAGTGTCGGATAGGTGTCAGCTGCCTGAGCCGTAGGGCCGGGTGAGGATCTCTAGAAAGTGTCCGCCGGGGTCGCGGAAGTAGACGGCGCGACCGCCGTCCCGAGTGTTGATCTCGCCGGGTCGATGAGCGCCCGGGTCGGCCCAGTGCTCCAGGCCGCGCGATTGGATTTTGCCGTAGATCGCGTCGAAGTCGTCTTCAGTGACTAAGAATGCGTAATGCTGCGGACGGATCGCCTCACCCTCGGACACGTCCGCATAGTCCAAGCTTGCGCCGTGCTCCAGCGTGACCGTCAAGAAGTGGCCGAACGGCGCCGGACTCGGCAATCCGAACAACTCGGCGAGAAACTCGGCGGACTCCCGCTTATCGCGGGCGGCGACAATAGTGTGGTTGAAAGCGATAGGCATCGTTCTCGCCAGTCAACCACTCTGGGCGACCCGCGACAACGTTGGAACGGCTACTTCGGCGCGGTCAGCTCCAAGGCGATGTTGTCCGGGTCGCGGAACTCGAGGATGTACGACGGCCCGATGTCCTTGACGGGCTCGTGCTCGATGCCCAGATCGTCGAGATGCAATGCCGCAGCGTCCAATTCGGCCTTACTGGCGAGCCTGAACGCGATGTGGTCCAGCCCGCAGCGGTCCTCGTGGAAGCGGTCGGTGGCTACCGGCCGCAACGCGATCAGCGCGCCGCCCATGTCGTAGATGACACCACCGAACAGGAACCCCAGCTGATCGCGGGTCGCTTCGTCGGCGTTCTCCGGGATCTCAATCAGAACCGGCCAACCGAAGACACTCTCGTAGAACTGTCGGGACCGCTCGATATCGGTGACGGTGAGCCGCACGTGCGCGATGGAATTGGCGGTGATTCCCATCCCTGACATGCTGCCACGCGGCGACGCGCGGGCATCGAGCGGTCCGCATGCCAGAATCGCCGTCGTGCAGGTAGCGATGACCATGCCGGTGATGGAGCCGGACCTGGATGCAGCCCTGCTGCGGGACTGGGCCTGCGCGATCGACGACGGCCCGTTCTCCTCGTTGTGCTGGGGCGAGCGGATGGCCTTCGACAACCCGGAAACCCTGACGCTGATGGGTGCGCTGGCTGCATGGACCGATCGGGTGCGGCTGTGACGACGGTGATCGTGCCCCAGCTGCACAACCCGGTCATGCTTGCCAAGGCGAACGTTGTTATAGGGGTGACATAGCTCTTACGGGACCGAGGGTGACCGGTGGCCCAGATCAGCGTCCGATCGATGGTGGCATGTTGAACGGCGCTAGCGGCGGCCCGACGATGACAGGCGATCCACCGTGGTGGTGACGCGGTGGGTTCGGGTCCCCCGGCGGGCAGGCGGGGTTGCCGGGATCAGTTGCACAATCGGGTGCCGGGTCGTCACTCGGAGCGAAAGCTGTTGATTCCGAAACGGACGCTGCTGATGCCGAGGAGACCATGATTGCTCCGGGCACGGCCAGCAGAGCGGATACCACCGCCACCGTCACGGATGGCTTTGTCCAACGCATCCATCACTCCTCTCAGTGAAACCAGCGGGGCTGGCCCTTTCAATGACCTGATCGATCGTGAAACGCTCGGCGTTATGGGTCGCTGCCTGTAAATGTCGTGCCGCGTTGCTTGGATCTTGCTGGGGCGACCGTTGGGCGCCGTTTACCTTCGGTAGCCTCAGTAACCCTCAGGCTCTGTTAAGGTTCAGCGCGCAAACCAAGTCACAAGGGGTCCAATGATCAGCAACTGCCGTACCGCCCATCGAGTCCGGCAATGGAATGCCCGCGTGGGATTGGCTAGTGGAGCCGCCGTCACTGCCGGGATGATCGGGCTGGCAATGGCGGCGAGCGCCCATGCCGACGACACCACAGTGGATGTCAACGGCTGGACGGTGCAGACGGACGGCTCAGACGTGTCACCTGCGACGCTGATCGACCCCAGCGATTCGCTGGGCAACGGCACCCAGGTCGCAGGCAGCTTGGACAGCGTCCCCTATTCCCTCGACGACTCGGAGTCCGTGCAGATATTCGATTCATCGACATTCGATACCGATACCCCGCCATTCCTTGGCATCCGGGACGAATGGCTGTCCCCGTCGTTGTTGGAGTCAACGATCCAGGCCAACGACGGCACCACCGGCAATGTGACCGAGGGTTTCCTGACGACCAATCTTGGCGGCAACGAAGTTGTCGATCTGCTAAACGTGCAACCCAACTCACCGTCACTCGCCGTGGCATACGACCCCTCCGTGGCGTTCGTCAATCCGGACGCCACCGGCCCAGTCGACGTGGGCGGCGTCGCGCTGGCCTCACCGCAAGACGGCGCATTGTTCAACGACATCTTCGACGCAGTAGTCAACGGTGATACCGGTGATTGGGCCAACGCAGCGACGTTGTTCGGTGATCTATTCAGCCTGTAGACGCCTAGCGGCCCGGCTGCCCACGGTGAATGTCGTGCCGCGCTGCTTGGAACTTGCTGAGACGGCGCGGGCATCAATGAAGCTTAGGTAACGAGGACCCCTGGCGTGGAGCCGATATCGCCTGTCGCAGGGGCTGATGTAACGCCGCGGGTCTCATGGTCGATGGATCAGCGACGCCCTGGTGGTTCTGGAAGGGGGAAACTACTAATGGACTGGACGAAGGTCTCCAGTATCGCGGCGGCGGCGTTGGCAGCGGTGTTGATCGCCGTGCCTGCGACGATTGTTGCCCCCGTCGCGGTCGCCAACGTCTCGGGTTGTTTGCCCCTCAACGGAACACAACTCACCGCCAACAGCCATGAAGACACCAACTATCTCGGCATCACCTACGACAGCAACGTGACGTACTGGTACCAGGATGGTGCGGTCAACTGGCACAGAACCGTCGATGGCGGCGAGTTCAACCTCACGCACACCAACACCTCCGGCACCGTGCCCGCCGCGCCAGGAAGCACCGCGACCATTCCCGGCACCGACAGCGGCAGGCGCGGCGGCGGCGACGGCAGCCCTATCATCGTGACCGTTTGCAACCAATAGGGCGCGCCTCTTAGACGTCGTAAACAGGCAAAGACCCTCTGCGTCAGGCGAGGGGACATGCTTGCCAAGGCCAGTGTCGGGTTGGGGGGCATAATCATGGCATTGCCTCGGCCCAGTCGATATGGCCTTCGAAGCCAAGGGATTTCGCCATGTCGCGGTAGCGGTCCCGATAGTCGCGATAGGCGGTGTCGTCGCCATGGGCTCGTGCCAACAAAGCGCGCAGCCGCAGCAGCCACACGTCGCGTATAACCAACCCGTCGTCGGCCGGCGCGGCCAGGAATCGCTCGATCGCGGCCTCGGCTTCGGTCACGTCAGCGTCGGCCCCGCGATCCAGCAGTGTCTCCGCCAGAACACCGGTCGCAGGAATACCCCACGACATCAGCCGTCCCTCGCGGAACAGATGGTCCACGGCGGCTCGCATGAGTTGTACCGCCTCATCGCGATCTCCATGCCGAGCCCTCTCACGTGCCAGGTACACGTTGACGATTGGTAACGCTTGCAGGAGGTATCCCCGGCGCACGAATACGTCGCTGACCTCGACCAGGAGCTTGTGCCCCCGGTCACGATCGGCGTCCGTTTGCCGGTGCACCAGCGCAACGCCCAGCGTCATCCGGGCGAGGGCCAACGCAAGGTCATCACCGGATCGTTCGGCAATCCGTAGGGCATCCTCGATCTCGTCCACCGCGCGATCGTCGGGCCTCAGCACGCCCACCGGTATTCCCGCCATGTAGGCGAAGGTGACGACCGTGGCGTAGGACATGGGGTCGGCGCTGCGGGCCATGGCCAGGCCGCGCCGCAGGTCGTCGCGCCATCCAGGACGACCCAGGTACCACCGGGCAATACCCCGCGTCGTGAAGGCGGTCGCTAACGGAGACCCGAAAATGAAGCTGCCTTTAGACGGGTCACCGTCGGCCAGGTCGATAATTCTTTGTGACCAGCGGAGCACGTCAGACAACTCGCCACTTTCAGCCCTGGCGTAGATCACCGGCATGGACAGCCCCACCGTCAAGGTGAGATCGCCGACCGACTCGGCGAGGTTCCAGGCATCGGATGCCATTTGCGACGCCTCACGTATCCGGTCCTGATACACGTGATCCATCACCAGCCCCGCCATGGCGATGGCCAGTGACGCCTTATCCCCGGCCGAGGTGCACAACTGCCGCAGTTCCTCGAAGCGGTCATCGGCGACAGTCATATGGACTCGCCAGGCGATCCCGCACAACATGGTGCGCGGGGCGATGCGCATCGGTGTCCGGTTGGGGTCCTCGGCGGGCAGGGCGTCGGCGATCTTTTCGGCACGTTCCCAGGACAGGCGGGCGGCGGCGATGTCGCGGTTGGTTGCCCAGGTTGCGGCACGCATATGCCAGCCGTAGGCAGCGTGCAGATCACCGGCGGCCTCCAGATGTTCGGCGATCAGCGCCGCGTTCTCCTCGGCCGCCGCCGGGTCGCGCGACTGGATTGCGCCCGCGACGCGCCGGTGCAGCTCGGCGCGATCCGATTTCAGCTGCGATTCGTAGGCCACCGTGCGGACCAGTGGATGGTGGAACACATACTCGGGTTGTCGAGTAAATGTGATCTGATCGATGAACTCGCCACTCAGCAAGTCCTCCAGGACAGGATCAATGCCCAGCGTTTCCAATAGTTCCCGGCTGAACCGCGAGCCGATGACAGCCGCCGCACTCAATGTGCGCTTGGCCGCCGGAGCAAGCCGGTCGATGCGGGCGGCGATGGTCGCCTGCAAGGTGGCTGGCACACTGACCTCGCCAACATCGGCGGTCGATTCGTAGGCGCTGCGGTTGCCCCGTAGCACGCCGCGCTCGGCCAGATCCCGCACCATCTCCTCGGCGAAAAACGGGTTCCCGGCGGCCTTCTCGGTGATCATGGTGACCACCCCGGCGACCGACGGGTCCGACCCCAGCAGCTCTGAAACCAGTGCCGCAGCTTCCGAATCACTCAGCGGCGCAAGGGCGATGCTCTGAGCACCGGCCACCCGGCTCAACGCACCGCGATATTCCGGGCGGTAGGTGACCAGCACCAGCGAGGGCGTCTGCGGGATCACCGTGAAAAACTCGGCCAGCATCGACTCGCTGACCTCATCGATCCAGTGCGCATCCTCAATGACATAGACCGCTGGGACTTGGCGGGCCAACGAGGCGGCATTGACCAGCGCTGTCAACCGCCGCCGCCGCGCATCGGGATCGATCTTGGGCAGCTCCACCTCGGGATCGGCGATGCCCAACAAATCATCGAATAGCAGCAAATCCTCGGGGTCTGCATCCGGCACCCGGGAGCGCACTCGCTCACGGGCGGCCGGGCCGTCCAGATCGCCCACGCCGATGGCTGCCCGCAGCAGCCGCGCCACGACATGAAAGGCAATGTCGGTGGCGTGCGATTCGCAGTAGGCGCTGAACACCTCCACTCCGCGCCCAGCAGCGATCGCCGCCACCTCACGCACCAGACGGCTCTTACCGATACCCGGTGATCCCACCACGGTGACCACCGTGCCATGGCCATCGACCGCACGATCCAACAAGCTCTCAATGGCGGACAGTTCCCAGCGCCGACCGACCAGATTCGACTCAGCACGTCCGACAGAGCCATGATCGCCCATGCCTAAAAGCCGACGGGCGGGCACTGGCTCGTCGACACCCTTGATCTGGACCAACTCGGCGTCGCCGAGAGTCGCAGCGCCCTCAACAAGTCGCGCGGTCGATGCACTGAGCATCACCCCACCCAGGGGTGCCACCGATTCCATCCGCTGCGCCACGCCGACTTGCTCACCGACGGCGGTGTAACCGAAAGGCCCCGAACCGATTTCACCGGCGATCACCTCACCGGAGTTGAGACCCACGCGCAACTGCAGATCCACACCGTCGCGCTCTCGGACGTCGACGGCGAGCCGCTTCGCCTCCTCCTGAACGCCCAACGCCGCCAGACAGGCACGAACGGCGTGATCCTCCAACGCCACCGGCGCACCGAACACCGCCATGATGCCGTCACCGGTGAACTTGTCCACCGTGCCGCCGTAACGCTGTACCGCTGCCGCGCACCGGTCGGCGAGTTCGGCCATGATTTCGCGGAGGCGCTCGGGACCCACCGCCGCAGCGATGTCCATGGAATGAACCACATCGGCGAACAGAACAGTTACTTGCTTGTACTCTGCGCGGGTGTCCTGCGACGTGACCGGTGCACCACAGCCCTCGCAGAAGCGAGCGCCGGTCCGCGGTTCAGTGCCACACGTGCGGCACGCGGTCGCTGCAGCCATCCGACCCTCCGCCGGCTCCCAGGTTCCCGGTTTCAACAGCATAGGGGGCGAGACGCATCGCAGAAGAGTTCTGATCAGGTCGCCATTGATCGCGAAGCTGCTCAGCCCAAGCGCTCGGTGATGGTGGCGTTGGCCATGCCGCCGCCCGCGCACATTGTCTGTAGCCGTACCGACCCCCGCGTCGTTCGCGGGCGTTGACCAGCGTGGTCATGATGCGGGCACCGCTGGCACCCAGCGGGTGGCCGATCGCGATGGCACCGCCGTTGACGTTGGTCTTGCCCAGATCGGCTCCGGTATCGGCAGCCAA
>CAVUOR010000010.1:0-263897 GCA_963743145.1 uncultured Actinomycetota bacterium
CCCTGCTTCGCAAAGGCGGGGTGTGCGTGCTCACCGGCATCACCCCTTTCACTGAGCCCCCGGTTCCGTTGGTCCTGCAAGAGATGGTTCTGTCGGCCAAACAACTCAGGGGAGCGCTCTACGGCGGGATGAATCCGCGCACGAGCGTGCCGATGTTGTTGTCGTTGTATCAGGCAGGCGCATTGAAACTAGATGAGCTGGTCACCCGGCACTACCAGCTCGATCAGATCAACGAGGCGTTCGCCGACCTGCGCGAAGGTCGCAATATTCGCGGAATCATCGATTTCGCCGGCCTCTAAAGCCGAAAAAGGCATCAGGCGAATTCGAAGTGACGCCGGATACCGGCCAACATCTCGATGTTCAGTACCGGATCGCTCCCGCCAGGCAGTTGGGAACCTACGACTGGACGTCGACGCCGAAGCGCCCACGGCTCGGCGTAGCAGCATATTTCGGCTGCTGCAGCGTCGTGTCTTCCCGCTGATGCGGTCTGGCCGCACCTAAACTGACGGCTGAACCGGCAGGGAGGGCATTGACGTATCGGCGGCAACAACGGCACCGGCCAGGCGAGCGGCCGGAGCGCTGCAACGGTGAGCATGGGACCGGCCGGGGTCTACCCCGCGCCGGTTCGCTGTGCTCGGCGACCCCGATGGGTAGCTCCGCCAAACGTGGGCCGCCTGACCAGCATCAGGGGTAGCGACGGTGGCGACTCGCGGCGGCCCGGTATTCCCGCATTGGATGGCGTGCGTGCGCTGGCAGTCGCGCTGGTACTCGCCGACCACGGCGGCATTCCCGGTATGGCGGGCGGATTCCTTGGTGTCGACGTATTTTTTGTGCTCAGCGGTTTCCTGATCACATCGCTGCTCCTTGACGAGCTAGGCCGGAGCGGCCGTATTGACCTCGCCGACTTCTGGATTCGACGCGCCCGGCGGCTACTGCCCGGCGTTGATGCTGATGGTGCTGACCGTGGCGGTGGGGCGGCAATTCTTCTCGCCCGAGGCTATTGCCGGGTTGCGCGACGACGCCGTCGCCGCCTTCTTCTGGGCGGCCAACTGGATGTTCGTCGCCGACAAGACCGACTACTTCACCCAAGGCGCTCCGCCCTCGCCGTTGCAGCACGCGTGGTCGCTGGGCGTGGAGGAGCAGTACTACATCGTCTGGCCCATCCTGCTGGTCGCGGTGGCCGTGCTGCTGGCAGCGCGGGCACGCCGTCGGCACACCCGGGCCACGGTGGGTGGGGTTCGCTTGGCGGTGTTCCTGCGTGGCCACGCTGGGCGCACTGGGGTCTGCCGCGGCCGCCATCCTGCTCGCGACCAACGCCACCCGCGACCGGGTCTACTTCGGCACCGATACCCGAGCGCAGGCGCTGTTGGTGGGCGCGGCGGCGTCAGCGTTGCTAGTGCGGGATTGGCCGGCGCTGAACCGCGGCTGGTCGCTGATCCGGTCCAGGTGGGCGAAATGGACCGCCCGGCTGCTACCGGTGATCGGCCTGGCGCTGTTGGCGGCGGCCGCACACTACGCCACCGGCACCGCCCGCGAGTTCCGCGACGGTTTGCTGATTGCGGTCGCGGTTGCGGCCGCGCTGGTCATCGTCCCAGTGGCACTGGACCAGCGCGGGCCCGTCGCCGTCGTGCTGGCGTGGCGTCCACTGGCCTGGCTGGGCGCCATCTCCTACGGCGTCTATCTCTGGCATTGGCCGATCTTTCTGGTGCTCAACGGCCAGCGGACCGGATGGACCGGACTCTCGCTGTTCGGGATCAGGTGTGCGGTCACCCTGGCGGTGTCCGTCGCGTCGTACTGGCTGATCGAACGGCCCATCCGCAGGTGGCGACCGATACGGGTGCCGCTGTTACCACTGGCCGGAGCCACCGCCGCGACCGCCGCCGCGGTGACGATGGTGGTCGTTCCGGTCGGCCCGAGGATGGGCAGTGGACCAGTTGCGGCCAGTTTGCCTCCTGGGGTGTCGCAGGTCGCGGTCGTCTCTCCGTCACCACCGGAGGGACCCAGACCTGCGCGCCCTGTCGCACTGCGCGACCCGCGTCGGCCATTCACGGTGTCGGTCTTCGGCGACTCGATCGGCTGGACGCTGATGCATTTTCTGCCGCCCACGCCGGGCTTCCAGTTCATCGACCACACCGTGATCGGCTGCAGCTTGGTGCGCGGCGGCCCATACCGCTATCTCGGCCAGACCCTGGACCAGAAGGGTGAATGCGAATCGTGGCCAAGCCGATGGCGAACCCAGATCGCCATCGACCAGCCCGACGCCATACTGCTGGTCGTCGGCCGCTGGGAAACCGTGGACCGAGTCAACGAAGGACGGTGGACCCACATCGGGGATGCGGGATTCGACGGCTATCTGTCCGGTGAGCTGGGGCGCGCGCTAGACATCCTCGGCTCGAGCAAAGCACCGGTGACCGTTACCAACCTGCCGTACAGCCGGCGGGGTGAACAGCCGGACGGGAGCCTATTTCCAGAGGATCAACCCGGGCGGGTGAACCAGTGGAACACATTGCTAGCCAGGACGGTTGGACATCGCCCAGCCATACGGATACTGGACCTGAAGAAGAAGCTGTGCCCGCAGGGTGTGTACACCGCCAACGTCGGTGACATCCAGGTGCGTAGCGACGGTGTTCACTTGACCGATGAAGGCGTGCAGTGGCTGACCCCGTGGCTCGAGAAATCGCTTCGTAGCGGCGGCTAATCCCCGACCCGGCAGCTGATCTCCATGCTGTCGCTCTCCCTGGCCAGGAAGTTCACGCTGACATAGCCGTTCTCGGCGCCGCGCACGTAGTCGAGGTAGGGCTGCGCGTCCGCCATCTCGGTGTTGTCGGCGACGACGAGTGTTCCCGGTGACAGACGCGGTTCGAGCAGCTCGATGACCGGGAGATACAGCTCCTTCCAGCCATCGAGCAGCACGAAGTCCACCGGTCCGTCTAGGTCGGCAAGGGTCGAAAGCGCGTCGCCTTCGCGGATGGTGATCAGGTCGTCCAAGCCGGTCTCGGCGAACGTCTTTTTCGCAGCGGCGATCTTGTCCGCGCTGAGCTCGGTCGTCACCACCTGGCCAGTGCCGTTGTCGCGCACCGCTGATGCCAGGTGAATGGCCGAAATGCCAAAAGACATACCAAATTCCACAATGGTGGCGGGACGAGTTGCCCGTACCAGCGAATACAGCAGTCGACCGGCCTGCGGCGTTACCGGTATGTAGAAGGTGCTCATCGCGTCGGCGCGTTCCTGTGCGCTCCGCTCCGGATTCATCTGACCTCGCCTATCGCGCAACTGCGGCATTTGCTCGCGGCTCGCCGAGTACATCCGGTCGAGAGCTGCCGCAACTCGGCGGTCCTGCAATGTATTGGGCATACCGTTGAGCCTAGGCCGTTCGACCGCAACTACGGGGGCCTCCCACCCCGACCACACCGTGGTCGGCGCGCGCGGACCCGGCCCGCTGCCTGGGCTGACGTGAAAGTTTTTCCCGATATTGTTTGACGCACTTGGCTGCCGGTGCCAGGATGGTTAACGCAAGCACCTCGGTAGGTGAGGCGTCTGCACGGATATAGGCCACTGACCCCGAACGTCGAGAGACGCCCCGGGTCAGGACAGCTCCTCCCGGACTAAGGGTTGAGCCCAAGTGGCTTCTGGAGAGAACCGGATACGCCGTGCAGTGCCGAAGCTCCGACGAGAGGGGTGCGCCGCCGGTAGGCGTTGAATCCCTCTCACGTGCGTGTACTTGAGTGACACCCGCGTGTGTCCTGGCTGCGAGGAGGTGATGGACGGGATGGGTCCGAGCGACAGTCCGCATCCGTATTCGAAATCCGTTTCGTCCCGATCCGGTCGCGGCATTCTTTCTGCCGTCTGAGCCCTTCTCGAACGCTGGTTTCGGTTGCGCCTGTGCGCAATTGGTGCGCGGGGCCAACGAGGCGTGCCCGAGGCTGCTGGGTGGTCGAGCTGGCTTGTGGTAGTCGGTCGGGGCTCCCCACAGGAGAAACGATCATGGAATTTATTGGTACACAGGCAGATAAAGGGGGCAGCTGATGGCCCGGCCCAATCCTGAGCGTCAGATCCATCGGGCCTGCGGAGACGTCCGCGCCGCCCTTGTCGACGCACTGGAACTGCTCTCGGAAAGCACAGTTTCCGACGCGGGCTGCGATGACATGTTCAGGGCGTTCAGCGACTTGGGGAGTATCCAGCGTCAGGTAGCCGTTGCGCTACATGCCACCAACCTGCTTGACCAGATGGTGGGCACCCCCGAAGAGCAGCGTCCGCCCTGGTCGTATTACCGCAGCCGGATTGGCAAGAAGCCGGTGTTGGTGCTGAAAAACGGCGAGGGTGATCATGGCTTCGCTAGGCGGGCATCCGCCTAGTAGCCAGAATCGCCGCTGTTCGAAGTCTTCCACAAAGCGATCCGCGCGCGGTGGAACACGCCCGCAGTAGCGACCCTGGAGCGGCCAGTCATATCGTCGCTGCGTAGGGCGGGGCTGTTGACGCTGTGCAGTTACCTGGTGCTGGCCAGCGTCTTAATGGTGGTCAAGATCGCCCAGACTGGTCTCAGCTGACCGAAACCTGAGGCAGTAGAACGATCTTGCCGTGGGTATGCCGCTGCTCAAGCTCCTCAAACGCATCGGCGACCCGATCGAGCGGATAAGTCGCGGCGATGTCGAGCTCGATCGCCCCGGTGGCGACCAAGTCCGCCATTTCGGCCAACACTTCAGCCGTCGAGGCTTCAGCGCTGCCCTCGGTCTTGGCGCCGACTTCGCCGGCCTTGGCGAACGAGATGATGGTGTCGATCCGCTGGCGCGCCACCCCGAGATCGACGGCGAGCTGCACGTAGTCCGGGCCGAACAAGTCGATGAACGCGTCGATTCCATTGGGCGCGGCCTCCCGCAGCCGTTCGGCCAGGCCGTTGCCGTACTCGACCGGAATGACGCCATGCGCGCGCAGCCAGTCGGCGTTGCCGGCCGAGGCGATACCCAAAACTCGCGCCTTGCGCAGAGCCAACAACTGCACGACCAAGCTGCCTACCCCTCCAGCGGCCGCTGACACCGCGACCGTTTCACCCGGCTGCGGTTCCACCGCGCGCACGGCGGCATACGCCGTGCAGCCGACCACGTAGAGGGAACCCGCAGCCTCCCAACTCAATTGGGGCGGCTTATGGATCAGCTGGTCTTGTGGCACAACCGTGTGGGTGGCGTGGCTGGAGCGCCGAAAGCTGAAGCCAAGAACCTCGTCGCCGGCTGAAAACTCCGTCACCCCGGTTCCGACATCGACGACGACGCCAGCCAGATCACTACCCTCGCCGCAAGGAAATGTCGTGGGAAACATCTTATCCAGTGCGCCACTTCGGATACCGGCCTCGCCGGGATTGATCCCGGCGGCGCGCACCTCGACGAGCACCTCGCCATCACCGGGCACCGGCATATCGATATCGGCTATGTACAGAACATCGCGCCCGCCGTAGCGATCGAAACGAACCGCGCGTGCTTGTGCAGCTGTCATCCTGACCTCCTTTGTCCGGCGGCGCTCCAGGTCCACGATGTATTTTTCGATCGCCGATACCGACCCGGAGAGCTTGGTCAGACGCAGCTCAGGTGGCGGGGCTACGCCACCACGTTGATCGGATCACCCACGTGAACGGTGTCGAAGTACCACTCAGCATTTTCCGGACTGAGGTTGATGCAGCCGTGGCTGACGTTCGCGTACCCCTGCGAGTCCACCGACCAGGGAGCCGAATGCACGTAGACGCCGCTCCAAGTGACGCGAACGGCGTACGAGGCGGTGATCTTGTAGCCCTCTGGCGAGCTGAGCGGGATGCCGATGGTTCGTGAATCCATGACGACCGTGCGCTCCTTGGACAGCGCGGTGTAGTTGCCGATCGGTGTCGGGCGAGTCGGCTTACCCATCGACGCCGGCATCGTGCGCAGCACCTCGTCGTTGACACTGACGGTAAAGGTGTGCTGGGAGATGCTGGCAACACCGACGACCGCGTCGCCGGTTTCGAAGCCGGTCCCCAAGGCGTGCACCTGAACTCCGATGTGGCTGTGGGCAGGCCAGTAACCGTTCGGTGTCCATTGCACGACGTTGTTGTCCACCCAGCTGAACCGTCCGGTCATGTAGTTCGGCGTAATGATCTTGATCGACCGTTCTGCTGCTGCGCGGTCACTGACCGGGCCGGTGAATGTGACGATCACCGGGTGCGCCACACCGACCACCTGGCCGTTGGCCGGCTGGATCGAAGCTATGCCATCGGTCGTGTTCTGCGGCGCGATCGCTGCCGTGCTCGGAGCACCTGATCCCGCTGCGGCCAGCAAGGCAATTCCTGCCGTGAGCCACACATATCGAATCGCTCTACGCACGGTGCCCACCCTCCGAGACGATGTAAGGCCTAAGCGCTTACATTCCATATCTCTAATATGTACCCTATCTGGTCTTCAGCAAACGGATCGTAAAATGGGCAAGTCGCGATTAGCTGAGCCGGAAATCCGTGAGTTGACCTGGTCGGCCTGCTAAACAAACCCGCGACGCGATCTGAAAATTGTCCGGCTGGCCGCGAGTTGGCAAGCGCTGATGGTCGCTTTGCAGCGGCCTGATGTCACGCCTGCCGGGCGCTGTGTTAGACCGAACGCATGACCGATCCGTACACGCAGCCACTGCCCGGTTCGGCGGCACTTGTTGTGATCGACGTCCAACGCGACTTTTTTAGCGACGAGGCACCGCTGCGCATCGAAGGCACTAGTGCGGCGATCCCGGCGATGGCTCGGTTGGCGACCGAATTTCGTGACCGCGCACTGCCGATCGTGCATGTCGTCAGGCTCTACCGCCCGGACGGATCGAACGCTGACCTGGTGCGCAAACAGGCGATCGAACGGGGTGCCCGAATTGCCGTTCCGGGCAGCGCGGGCTCGCAGATCGCACCCGAGTTGTTGCCCAATCTTGTTGAGTTGGACCATGAATTGTTACTCAGCGGCGAGCTCCAACAGATCGGTCCGCGCGAACACGTGGTTTACAAACCGCGGTGGGGGGCCTTCTACCAGACTAAGCTCGAGCAGCACTTTCGCGGTACCGGCAGTGACACACTGGTATTCGCCGGTTGCAACTTCCCCAACTGTCCTCGCACTTCTATCTACGAGGCTTCCGAGCGTGACTTCCGAATCGTGGTGGTATCCGATGCGTTGTCCGGTCTTGACGATCGAGGCATTGAGGAATGCCGTGGGATAGGCGTCGACGTTCGGGATCTCTCGGCGACCCTAGCGTGGCTGAGTCCAGGTTAGCGCCGAACTAGCGGCTCAGTCCGTGGACTTCACCCGGGCAGCAGCGGATTCCGGCATGGGCTCATACCGGACGAACGAGCGGGTGAACGAAGCCGCGCCGTGTGAGAGCGAACGCAAGTCGATCGCATAGCGGGTCAGCTCGACTTGCGGCACTTCAGCTTTGACCAACGTGCGATCGTTGCCGGCGGTGTCGGTACCCAGCACCCGGCCGCGGCGCCCGGACAGATCGCCCATCACTGCGCCGACCAGATCATCGGGTATCAATACCGAGATTTCATCGATGCGGCTCGAGCAGCGTCACCTTGGTCGCCGCCGCGGCTTCCTTCAACGCCAGCCCACCGGCCATCTGGAAAGCGAAGTCCGACGAGTCGACGCTGTGCGCTTTGCCGTCAAGCAGCGTCACGCGGATGTCGACCACCGGGTAACCGGCCTGCACGCCCTTTTCCATCTGGGCGCGCACTCCTTTTTCCACGCTCGGGATGAACTGCCGGGGCACCGCGCCACCGACCACCTTGTCGTGGAACTCGAAACCCGACCCCTCCGGTAACGGTTCCACCTCGATGTCGCAGACCGCGTACTGGCCATGTCCGCCGGACTGCTTGACGTGCCGGCCGTGCCCTTTTGCCTTCCCGCCAAAGGTTTCCCGCAGAGGTACCCGGAGCTCGATGGTGTCCACGGCGACGCCGTACCGGTTCGCCAGCGCTTCGAGCACCACGCCGGCATGCGCCTCACCCATGCACCACAGCACAACCTGGTGCGTCTCCGGATTCTGCTCGATTCGCAGCGTCGGGTCCTCGGCGGCCAACCGTCCTAACCCGACCGACAGCTTGTCCTCGTCGGTCTTGGCGTGGGCCTGGATAGCGACCGGAAGCAGCGACTCCGGCATGGTCCACGGTTTGAGCACCAGGGGTTCGGCCTTGTCGGAGAGAGTGTCTCCGGTTTCCGCCCGGCTGAGTCGGCCGATCGCGCACAAGTCACCTGGCAGCACAACCGACGCGGGCCGCTGTTGTTTGCCTAGCGGAAACGACAGCGCGCCGATGCGTTCGTCCTCGTCGTGGTCGACGTGGCCAGAGAGGGAGGAGCTGCCCCCGTTAGTCGAGCCGAAGAAGGACGAGAAATGGCCCGACACATGAACCGTCGTGTCGGGCCTGATGGTCCCGGAGAATACCCGGACCAGGCTTAGCCTGCCGACGTAGGGGTCTGATGTCGTCTTCACCACCTCGGCCAGCAGCGGCGAATCGGACCCGCAGGTCACCTCGGTGAACGCGGCGCCCTGCGGCGTAAAGACCTCCGGCAGCGGATGTTCCGCAGGGGACGGGAATCCGCGGGTGGCCACCTCCAGCAGTTCCAGTGTGCCGACCCCGGTGCCGCTGCAGACCGGAATAACCGGGAAGAAGGAGCCACGGGCGACCGCTTTTTCCAGATCGTCGATCAACACTGACTCGTCGATCTTTTCACCGCCGAGATAACGCTCCATCAGCGATTCGTCTTCGGATTCCTCGATAATTCCCTCGATCAGCGTGCCGCGCGCTTCTTCGACCTGATCGGCGTACGACGAGTCCGGCGAATGCGCGGTCCGCTTACCGCCCTGGTACTCGTAATGCGTCTGCGACAGCAGTCCGATCAGTCCGTCTCCAGCCGGTAGATAGAGCGGTAAAACCTTGTCGCCGAACGCATCCTGGGCTGTCGCGAGTGCATTCTGATAGTTGGCCCTGGTGTGGTCGAGCTTGGTGATCACCACGGCCCGCGGCATTCCGACCTGGCGGCACTCCTGCCAGAGAGACTTGGTCGGCTCGTCGACGTCTTCGTTGGCCGCGATCACGAAAAGGGCGCAGTCCGCGGCTCGCAGCCCGGCCCGCAGCTCGCCGACGAAGTCGGCGTATCCGGGAGTGTCGACCAGGTTGACCTTGACGCCGTCGTGTAACAGCGACGCCAGCGCAAGACCGACCGACCGCTGCTGGCGGATCTCGGCCTCGTCGTGGTCGCAGACCGTGGTCCCGTCAGCGATACAGCCGGGTCTGGACAACACGCCGGAGGCGACCAAAAGAGCCTCGACCAGAGTGGTCTTGCCGCCGCCGGACGGGCCTACCAGCACCACGTTCCGCACGGCGGCCGGATCGTCTACGGCAGGAGCGGCTCCTGCATTTTGAGAAGTATTGGACTTGTCTGCCATGACGTGTCTCCTCATGCCCCGCGTTGGCCCCACTCGTGACGTATGTCACTTTTCTCCTAGCGCCCGCGTAGCACAAGAGTGAACAGGGAGTAACGAGGGATCACGCTGCGGCAACGTTCAGGCGTGCCAGCTGCTCCAACGCTGCACCGCGACCGCAATCACTGGACCATTCAACGGAACCGATTGGTACTGGGCATATTTCGACCGGAGCAGGTCACGTCCTAAGCGCATTGCAGTTTCGTCGTGATGTATCGCAGCGATACCGTCGATCCGGACCCACCACAGCTGGGTCCAGTCCTCGGCATAGTGGTCGACCAGCAGGCTCACCCGTGGGTTCCGCTCGATATTGGCCAGCCGGCGCAGCCGCTGGGTGGTCTTCGGTTTGGCGTCCACGGCGGTGTAGACGACCTCATCTTGTACGGCGAACACCACGGGCACCAGATGCGGGGCGCCGTCGGCCGTGACGGTACCCAGGCGGGCTACCGGTGCACGCGCGAAACTGGCCTTTGGATCGAAGTCGACCACCACAGCTGAGCCTAGAGGCCCCACAAGAGCTAAGTAATGGTGAGGCCGCCGTCTACGACGATGGTCTGGCCGGTGACGTAGCCGCCGGCTGCTGAGGCCAGCCAGACCGCCGTGGCGGCCAGTTCCCGCGCGTCGCCCAGGCGGCCCAGGATCAGGCGATGCGCCTGGCTCTCCAGGTAACCGGGCTGGTATTCGTCGGTCATCTCGGTCCGAAAGAATCCCGGTGCCAGCGCGTTGACCCGGATTCCCTTTCGCGAGCCCCACTGCTGGGCGAGATCTCGGGTGAGCCCGATGATCGCGGCCTTGCTGGCGCTGTAGGCCGCCTGCGGCAGATCGGCCGTGGTGATCCCCAGCACGCTGGCGACGTTGATGATCGAACTGCCGGGCTGCATGACCCGTCCGCTGGCCTGCGCCACCCAGTAAGCGCCGTTGAGGTTGACGTCGATCACCGAGCGGAACTGCTCGGGTGTCTCGCGGGTCGCCGGGTGGGCGGAGCCTACGCCGGCGTTGTTGATCAGGATGTCGACCCGGCCAAAGGTCTGCATAGCGGAGTCCACCAGCGCCTGGCCTTGCTCGGGCACGCTGACGTCGGTGGCCACCGGCAGCGCTTTGCGGCCGACGGCTTCGACCAGCGCGGCGGTCTCGGCCAACCTGTCCACCCGGCGCGCGCCGAGCACCACGTCGGCGCCCGCCTCGGCAAACGCCTGGGCGAATGCGACACCGAGCCCCGACGAGGCCCCGGTCACGATCACGACTTTGTCGTCGAGGCGGAATGAATCCAGCACGCCCATGCCCAACACTCCTTTGCCATCGGGTTGGTGCCCAGCGGGAGACTATGAAGCTATACCGGTGGCGGCTACGCCTGATCAGCGCCCATTTCACCCGGCGGTGCCGCGGCTATTCCTTGCCCTCTCGCCAAGCCGCCGATCACCGCAGGAAAACGGCGAAAAGAGACGTCGGCGTGCTCAGTTCGGCAACGCAAGCTACGGTGAAGGGAACGAAGTTGCGCCCTCGACACCCGAAGGCCGCCACAATTCCGGCTTAATTCGAGCTTAAACCTTATGCAGGAGGTAACGGGATGAGCGGATCGCACCGCCGTGGACCACGGTGGGCAATGTGCTTGTTCAGTCTGACCGCGGCAGCGGTCCTGGGCCTGGGCACGCCGCCGGCGCACGCGTCACCGCTGACGCCGCTGCCGCTCGACGCCGCCTCGCAAGTGGGCCCGGAGATCGTCGACATCGACACGCAAATGAGTTACCAGAGCGCGGTCGGCGCGGGAACAGGCATCGTGATCGATCCCAACGGTGTGGTGCTCACCAACAACCACGTGATCGCCGGCGCCACGAACATCGACGTGCGATCCATTGGCACTGGCCAGACCTTTCCGGGCACGGTAATCGGCTACGACCGCAGCCATGACATCGCCGTCGTGCAGCTCGGCGGCGCGGGCGGACTGTCGGTGGCCAATATTGGTAACTCGGACACGGTCGCAGTCGGCGATCCGACCGTGTCGCTGGGCAATGCCGGCGGTGCCGGGGGAGCGCCCAGCGTGGCGCCCGGGCGCGTCACCGCGCTGCACCAGACGGTGTCAGCGTCTGACGCCCTAACTGGCAGCACCGAGACACTGAACGGGTTGATCCAGCTCGACGCGAACATACGTCCCGGCGACTCCGGTGGGCCGACCGTCAACACCGCCGATCAGGTGATCGGTTTGAATACCGCCGCAACGGCGAACTACCACCTCGGCCGCGGGCAGGGTTTCGCGATCCCGATCAACGAGGCCATGGCTATTGCCGGGCAAATCCGGTCCGGTGCTTCGTCTCCGACGGTGCACATCGGTCCGACGGCGCTGATCGGTGTCGGTGTCAACGACGCTCCTGGCGGCGCGGGTGCCGTGATCAGGCAGGTGATCCCGGCCGGTCCGGCGGCCGGAGCCGGGCTCAACCCTGGTGAGGTGATCACCTCGGTCAACGGCCAACCGGTTAACTCGGCCACCGCGTTGACGAACATTCTCGATCAGCACCACCCCGGCGACAACGTCACAGTGGGGCTCCAAGATCGCACCATCAATGTGACGTTGGGGGACGGGCCGCCGGGCTGACCTGCACATAGCAGCTCATTCGGCTGCGCTCAAACCGTCTGGCGGGCATAAGGTTTTCGACGCCACGCCTCGGGTACGTATAGCATCGTGGACTTGACGAGCGACACACACGACACCGTCGAGCATGATCCCGCGGAGGGGAGTCACGTCGAAGACGGCGTGATCGAGCATCCCGACGCTGACGATTTCGCCGATGCCCGCGAGCTGCCGCCCGACCCGACGTGGTTCAAGCGCGCGGTCTTCTACGAAGTGTTGGTGCGGGCGTTCTACGACGGTAACGCCGATGGTGCGGGGGACCTGCGCGGGCTGATCGAGCGAATCGACTACCTGCATTGGCTGGGCATCGACTGCATCTGGCTGCCGCCGTTTTACGACTCGCCACTGCGCGACGGCGGCTATGACATCCGCGACTTCTACAAGGTGCTGCCGGAGTTCGGCACCGTCGACGACTTCGTCAAGCTGCTCGACGCAGCGCATCAGCGCGGCATCCGGGTGATCACCGACCTGGTGATGAACCACACCTCCGAGTCGCACCCGTGGTTTCAGGCGTCGCGAAACGACCCCGACGGGCCATACGGCGACTTCTACGTGTGGAGCGACACCAGTGAGCGCTACACCGAGGCCCGGGTGATCTTCATCGACACCGAGGAGTCGAACTGGACCTTCGACCCGGTCCGCCGGCAGTTCTATTGGCACCGGTTCTTCTCTCACCAGCCGGACCTGAACTACGACAACCCGGCCGTGCAGGAGGCGATGATCGACGTCATCCGCTTCTGGCTCGATCTCGGTATTGACGGCTTCCGGCTGGACGCCGTGCCGTACCTCTTCGAACGAGACGGCACCAACTGCGAGAACCTGCCCGAGACTCACGCTTTCCTCAAACAGGTGCGCAAGGTGGTCGACGATGAATTCCCGGGGCGGGTGCTGCTGGCCGAGGCCAATCAGTGGCCGGCCGATGTTGTGGAGTATTTCGGTGACCCGAGCACCGGCGGCGACGAGTGCCACATGGCGTTCCACTTTCCGCTGATGCCGCGCATCTTCATGGCGGTCCGGCGGGAGTCACGGTTCCCGATTTCGGAGATCCTGGGCCAAACGCCAGAAATCCCCGACATGGCGCAGTGGGGGATCTTCCTGCGCAACCACGACGAGTTGACGCTGGAAATGGTCAGCGACGAAGAGCGTGACTACATGTACTCCGAATACGCCAAAGACCCGCGGATGAAGGCCAACGTCGGCATCCGGCGCAGGCTGGCTCCGCTGCTGGACAACGACCGCAACCAGATGCAGCTGTTCACCGCTCTGCTGCTGTCGCTGCCGGGCTCGCCGTGCCTGTACTACGGGGACGAAATCGGTATGGGTGACGTCATCTGGCTGGGTGACCGCGACGGGGTGCGTACCCCGATGCAGTGGACCCCCGACCGCAACGGCGGCTTCTCCACTGCGAACCCCGGTCGGCTCCACCTGCCGCCCAGCCAGGACCCGGTCTACGGCTACCAGTCGGTCAACGTGGAAGCGCAGCGCGACACCTCGACGTCACTGCTGAACTGGACCCGCACCATGCTCGCCGTGCGCCGTCGACACGACGCCTTCGCTGTCGGCACATTCAAGGAGTTGGGCGGCTCGAACCCGTCGGTGCTCGCCTATGCCCGTGAAACCGAAGACGATGTGGTGATTTGCGTCAACAACCTGTCACGTTTTCCGCAGCCCATCGAATTGAACCTGCAGCACTGGAACGGATACACGCCGGTGGAGTTGACCGGGCAGGTGGAGTTCCCGCGCATCGGGAACCTGTCCTATCTGCTGACCCTGCCGGGGCATGGGTTCTACTGGTTCCAGTTGTGCGGGTCTGAGGAGTCGCAATGAACTTGCCGTGGGCCGAATGGCTCCCGCAGCAACGCTGGTATGCCGGGCGCAGCCGCGAACTCGCCAGCGCCGAGCCAAGCCATGTCGTCGCGCTACGCGGCGACATCGACCTGGTCCTGGTCGACGTCGATTACACCGACGGGTCGGCCGAGCGCTACCAGGTCATCGTCAGCTGGGATTCCGAGCCGATGGCCGAGTACAACACCGTCGCCACCATCGGCGGCGACGATGATCACGTCGGCTACGACGCGCTGTACGACCCGAAAGCCGCAGCATTCCTGCTGTCGTTGATCGATAACGCGGCCGCCCGGGAAGACGTCCACTTCGGCAAGGAGCCGGAGGCAACACTGCCGCTGGAAGCCTATCCGCGGGTGTCGGAGGCCGAGCAGAGCAACACCAGCGTGATCTTCGAGGGCGACGCCATCTTCAAAATCTTCCGGCGGGTCAACCCTGGCATCAACCCCGATATCGAGCTGAACCGGGTGCTTGCCCGGGCCGACAACCCGCACGTGGCCCGACTGCTCGGCACCTACGAGCTGAGATCGGACGGACCCGATACGGCAACTCCGCTGGGCATGGTCACCCAGTACGCCGCCAACGCGGCCGAAGGCTGGGCGATGGCTACCGCGAGCGTGCGTGACCTGTTCGCCGAGGGCGACTTGTACGCCCGCGAAGTCGGCGGCGACTTCGCGGGGGAGGCCTACCGGCTCGGTGAGGCGGTGGCCTCGGTGCACGCGACTCTTGCCGAGACGCTCGGCACGTCGGAGGCCACCTTCCCGGTGGACACCATGCTGGCGCGGCTGGCCGCGGCCGCCGCGGCGGTGCCCGAACTCGAGGAGCACGCAGCGACGGTCGAGCAGCGGTTCCAGAAGCTGGCGGAGCAGACGATCACCGTGCAGCGGATACATGGGGATTTGCACCTCGGCCAAGTGCTGCGCACCCCGGAGTCCTGGTTGTTGATCGATTTCGAAGGCGAGCCAGGCCAGCCGCTAGAGGAGCGGCGTGCACCGGACTCGCCGCTGCGCGACATCGCCGGCGTGCTGCGTTCGTTCGACTACGCCGCCTACGGACCGCTCGTCGACCAGTCCGCTGACAAGCAACTCGCCGCGCGCGCCCGAGAGTGGGTGCAGCGCAACCGGACAGCGTTCTGCGACGGCTATGCGGCTGCATCTGGCGTCGACCCACGTGATTCCGCGCTGCTATTGGCGACCTACGAGCTGGACAAGGCGGTCTATGAGGCTGGTTATGAGTCTCGGCACCGGCCGGGCTGGTTGCCGATTCCGCTGCGCTCGATTGCCAAGTTGACCGCTAATTGATTTGAGCGGCATTTGAATCGCGCTCGGCAGGAGGCGCAGGTCGCGGCGGTCTGAAAGCATATTCGTATGGTGGTGAGTGAGACCCTGCGTGAGACATTCGATCGCGAGGCGAGGTTGTCGTGGGTGCTCGCAGCGCTGGCCGGTGTGCTCGGGGCGACGGCATTTACCCACTCGGCCGGGTACTTCGTGACGTTCATGACTGGGAATGCACAACGCGCTGTGCTGGGGTACTTCCGAGACGACGTATTGCTGTCGGTGAGCGCTGGCCTGCTCATGATGTGCTTCGTCGCCGGCGTAGTGGTTGCGTCGGTGTGCAGGCGCCATTTCTGGGTGGCGCATCCGCACGGACCGACTGTGCTCACGACCTTCAGCCTTCTGGTCGCCACAGTAATCGACGTCATCGATGAGGGATGGGAAGAAAATTTCGTTGACTTCGCGCCAATTCTGTTCGTGGTCTTCGGCATTGGCGCTTTGAATACGTCGTTCGTCAAGGATGGCGAGGTGTCGGTGCCGTTGAGCTATGTGACCGGCACGCTGGTCAAGATGGGGCAGGGCATCGAACGCCATATCGCGGGCGGAAGCGTGACGGACTGGCTCGGCTACTTCCTGCTGTTCGCCAGCTTCGTCTTGGGCGCCGCATTGGGCGGCTGCATCAGCTTGGTGGTCAACGGGACGGGCATGCTGATCGCCGCTTCCGTCGTGTGCGCCTTGACGACCGGCTACACCTACTTCCACCAGGACCGCCGCGCCTTGCTGGATGAGGGCCGCTGATAAGGACTGACAAAGCTGACAAAGACATCGGCAGCAGCGCCGGGGGAGCGCTGCTGCCGATGCGTCGGAGGGTATGTCAGGTGGCGGCTTGGTTGGCGCTCAGCACCCGCTGAATGTCGGGCTTCATGGCAACCAGCTGCTGGTTCCAGTAGCCCCAGTCGTGTGTTCCATTGGGGGGGAAGTTGAACACACCGTTGTTGCCGCCCGCGGCCACGTAGTTATCCCGGAACTGCTCGTTGGTGCGCAGCGTGAAGCTCTCCAGGAATTTGGCCGGCATGCTGTCGCCACCAAGGTCGTTCGGAGTTCCGTTACCGCAGTAGACCCAGACCCGGGTGTTGTTCTGGACCAGTCGAGGGATCTGAACCATCGGGTCGTTGCGCTTCCATGCCGGATCGCTGGTCGGACCCCACATGTTGGTCGCGCTGTAGCCGCCCGCATCACCCATGGACAAGCCGATCAGTGTCGGCCACCAACCTTCGGACGGGTTCAAGAAGCCCGACAGCGAGCCCGCGTAAGAGAACTGCTGTGGGTAGTACGCGGCCAGGATCAGCGCAGAGCCACCCGACATGGACAAGCCCACCGCGGCGTTGCCGTTCGGGGAGATGCCCCGGTTGGCCTGTAGGTATACCGGGAGCTCTCTAGTCATGAAGGTTTCCCACTTGTACGTCTGGCAGCCGGTTTTGCCGCAAGCCGGCTGATACCAGTCACTGTAGAAGCTGGACTGGCCGCCGACCGGCATGATCACCGACAAGCCCGACTGGTAGTACTCCTCGAACGCGGGAGTGTTGATGTCCCAACCGTTGTAGTCGTCCTGAGCACGCAACCCGTCGAGCAGGTACACTGCGTGCGGTCCGCCGCCCTGGAATTGGACTTTGATGTTGTGGCCCATCGCCGCCGATGGCACCTGCAGATACTCGACCGGCAAGCCCGGTTTGGAGAACGCCCCCACGGTCGCCGAGCCGCCCACTGCGCCGACCAGACCGGACAGCAAGGCTGCCCCGGCGGTTGCGATTGCCAATCGACGCGGCAAACGCGTGGCCGCGCCGCGCAACTTCTCAACGATCTTCATAGCTCCTACCCATCCCAACTTTCATCTGCCGCATACGCGGTCGAATAGCTGTCGGTGGCAGTCAAACACAGCGCGCGGCCCACCCCGGTTTGTCGCCTCGGGGTGGGACGTCGCGGTTGGCTAACGATTAAGCGTCGGCGCGGACTCAAAGATAACGATTGTGAATCGGCGGCTTATTCACCAGCGGCGCCGTGGATTACGAACGTTAGTGAGCCTGCTAGGAGACCAGTCGCCGCAATAAGGTTGATGCGGTGGCAATTCCGAGTACCGCAGCAGCCACCAGGACGACGATGTCCAACGGGTTGAACGGAGTGTCGATAAGCAGCGCTCGTAAAGCGTCGACTTCGTAGCTCAGCGGGTTGACCTTGCTGAGCACATGCAGCCAGGCCGGCATCACGTCGACGGGGTACAGCGCGTTGGATGCGAAGAACAACGGCATCGTGATGGCTTGGCCGATGCCCATCAGCCGATCGCGACTGCGAACCAGGCCGGCCAACGTCATCGACAAGCATGCGAAGAACGCGGCACCCAGCATGACAATGCCCATCGCCGCCAGAATTCGCAGCGGGTTGATCGTCAGACCAATGCCCATCAGGTAGGCCAGTGCCAACACGCCAACAACCTGGGCTACCGACCGCACACCCGCGGCGAACGATTTACCGGTGATCAACGCCGATGCCGGCGCCGGCGTCACCGTCAGTTTCGCGAGGATGCCTGCGTCTCGATCCCAGATGATCTGTATGCCATAGAAGATGGAAATGAACAGCGCCGACTGCGCGATGATGCCGGGCGCCAGGAAGGCCAGGTACGACACCGAGCCGGTATTGATGACGTGTAAGTGGCTGAACGTGGTACCGAAGATCAACAGCCACAGCGCCGGTTGCACCATCCGGGTGATGAGCTCGGTGCGATCGTGTTGCAGTTTCTGCAGCTCGACGATCGCGAACGCTCCGATGCGCGCTAACGTCGCACGGGCACGCTCCCATCCGTGCGGGGCGCGGACCAGGGTTACCTCAATCGGGTGTTGGTCAGCTGGCACGGCGAGCAACCTTTCTGCTGGAACGGATTGAACGCAATGACTCTGAAGACCCAGAAGGTTCTGCCTGCTGTGAGAGGTCCGATGTTGCGTAGTGACGGAACACGTCTTCGAGCGTGGCCGCGGGTGACACCGTCGATTTCAACTTCGTCGGCGTTCCCACGGCCCGCAACTCGCCGCGGTGCATCAACGCCACTCGATCGCACAGCGTGTCGGCCTCTTCCATGTAGTGCGTGGTGAGCAGAACGGTCATACCGTACTGGGCCTGCATACTCTGCACCTGACTCCAGACGCTTTCTCGGGCAATGGGATCCAGCCCGACGGTCGGCTCGTCGAGAACTAGCAGTGACGGGCGGTTGACAAGGGCTTGGGCGACCTCTAGCCGGCGCACCATGCCGCCGGAGTAGGTCCCCGCGAGCCGGTTGGCCACGTCGAGTAACTCCATGGCGGCCAGCGCCTCCTCGACGCGTGCACCGCGCTGGGCACGTGACACGCCATAGAGCCGCGCGAACCACTCCACGTTCTGCTTACCAGTCAGGGCGGGCTCGATCGAAAGTTGTTGTGGGACATATCCGATGTTGCTTCGAATGTCGACCGTCTGGTGACGTGAGTCCAACCCGAAGATGCGCAGCTCACCTTGCTGGACCGGCGTCAGCGTGGTGAGCATGCGCACCAACGTCGTTTTACCGGCCCCATTGGGCCCGAGCAGGCCCATGGTCTCACCAGGCCGCACCTGCAGCGTCACATCATCGACGGCAGTGAACTTGCCGTAGCGATAGGTCAGATGTTGGCAGTCGATGGCCGGGGGTAGCAATTCGCTCATGATCGGCGCTCCTGGAGTAGTCGTGTCATCGTGTCGAGAACCTCCAGCCCCTTTGCCAGAGATTCGATTTGGTCGTCATCTAGTTCGCCGATTACCTCGGACAGCAGCGATCGCCGTGCGGCTCTGGATGCGTCGACGATCTGCTGGGTGGGCTCGGCGAGTGCCAGTTCGCAGACGCGGCGGTCGGTGCCACTGACGCTGCGGGTGAGGAAGCCGCCGGACACCAGCTTGGAGACCAGCGTCGAGGCGGTGTTGGCTACCAACCCGAGTTCCGCAGCAGCGGTGTTGACCGATATCCCAGGTCGGCGGCCCACCAGCAGGAGCAGTTCCGACTGCGACTCGGTGAGTCGCACGGAGTCGAAACCGCGGCCGGCCGACCTTCGAAGTTGGCGGCGAAATTTTCCGACGACCCGGAAAACTTCGGCTGCTAAATCGCTAGTCACCTGCACCTACCCGACAATACCTCTGTTTAAGAGCTAAATATGGGTGCGAGCTGTGAGGTAGTTAGGGATACCTAAGCGGGCTATCGGTCGAGCCGGTGCAGGACGACGTCGGTCAGCTGCCCGCCGTCCACGCTCGCGGTCATATACGTGCAGGCCGGTTGGCGGCGGCGATCCGTCGGTGACCCGGGATTGAGCAGCCGCAGCCCGGTACTTGTCGTGGTGTCCCATGGGATGTGACTGTGACCGAAGATCAGCACGTCACTGTCTGGGTAGCGCTGCGACATTCGCGCCTCGCGGCCGGCGGCGGCACCCGTTTCGTGCACCACCGTGAAGTGCAGCCCTCCCAACAGCACGTCCGCGCGCTCCGGTAGCCGCGACCGCAGCACTGGTCCGTCGTTGTTTCCCCAGCACGCCACCAGCCGCGCAGCGTTCGCCGTCAAGTTGTCGAGCAGGTCGGGTGTCACCCAGTCACCGGCGTGAAAGACCACATCGGCCTCTTCTACCTCTTCCCACACCTGTGCGGGTAGATCGCGAGCGCGCCGTGGAACGTGCGTGTCGGCGAGTAGCAGCAGCCTCACTGTGTCCTCCTGTGTCCTCCTGCAGCGGGGTCGGCCGCTAGCTCCGTTTAGCGCGCTTCTGCTTCGGTCACGCCGACGTCGAGACCCGAACACCAGAAGGGGCCAAACCCTGCCGCTAGCCGGGCGGGCGTTGCGTAGGTACCCGCGGCGTGGCCATTGCGACACCGGCACTATCGTCGCTACCGAAGCAGAGGAGAACACTATGCGCACCTTCGAGTCAGTTGCCGATCTCGCCGCCGCCCAGGGGCAAAGTATCGGAGAAAGCGACTGGGTGACTATCACCCAAGAAGACGTCAACCTGTTCGCTGATGCGACCGGGGATCACCAGTGGATCCACGTCGACCCGGAACGGGCGGCGAAAGGCCCGTTCGGCACCACCATCGCGCATGGCTTCATGACGCTGGCTCTGCTGCCCCGGCTCCAGCACCAGATCTACACGGTCAACGGCATCAAGCTCGCCATCAACTACGGCCTGAACAAGGTCCGCTTCCCGGCTCCCGTTCCGGTCGGGTCAAAGGTTCGCGCGCAGAGCACGTTGGTCGGTGTCGAGGACCTGGGGAATGGTGCCGTGCAGGCGACGATGTCGACCACCGTCGAGATCGAGGGGTCGGCCAAGCCGGCGTGTGTGGCCGAGAGCCTCGTCCGCTACATCTCCTAGGTTCGCTTCGTAGGGCTGGCCCCAAACTCAACATCTGACCAGACGGGACGATGGATGCGATGGACCCTGAACTGGCACGCTGGCTGGCCACCGGAAAGTACTTCGACTACCTCGGCTTTGACATCTTCTACCGCCTGGAGGGCAGTGGACCTCCGCTGCTGCTGATCCACGGTTACCCGTTCAACTCCTATGACTGGGCGCCGATCTGGCCGGCACTGACGCAACGGTTTACCGTGCCTCGCACCGGACATGATCGGTATGGGATTCTCTGCGAAACCCGTGGCCTATGAATATTCGGTGCACGACCACGCCGACATGCACGAAGCGCTGCTGGCAGACCTGAACATCCACAACGCCCACATCCTGGCCCACGACATCGGTGATTCGGTGGGCCAGGAACTGTTGGCCCGCCACGAATTCGGTGAGCGCGCCTACGGCACACTAAGCATCGACTCGATCACGTGGCTCAACGGTGGCATGTTCGTCGAGACCTACACGCCCCGGGTGGCGCAGAAGCTCATGTCACGTACTCCCTTGGGCGACATCTTCAGTCGTGTGCAGGGCAGCCCACTGTCTGGTATTCTCGTCGTTTGCTGGAACCAACGCTGCGCGAGATGTTCGGACCGAATACCAAGCCGACATCGCACATGATGGACGTGTTCAATCAGATCTTGGACTACAACGATGGCCGCCGGGTGCTGCACAAGGTCGGTCGCTTCATCAACGACCGCTACACCCACCGAAACCGGTGGGTGCGTGCGATGCGGCAGACCGAGGTTCCGATGCGGTTGATCGACGGACCGGTCGACCCCAATTCCGGTGCTCACATGGCCCGCCGCTACGCCGAGGTGATACCCGAACCCGATGTGGTGATGCTTGCTGACGACATCGGGCATTGGCCGCAACTCGAGGCGCCCGATGCGGTGCTGACACACTTTCTCGCCCACATCGACCGCGTTACCGCCAGTAGCTAGAACTCGGCGACCGCGTGTTCGAGGCGTTCGGCCAGCCTCGCCTGTGCTTCTGCGCGCCGAGTCGGCAGATGCTGGGACGGGAAAGCCGTTGACACTGGCTGGTATTCGCGCAGTGTGTGGCGGGCGACGGTCATCTTGTGCAGCTCGGTGGCCCCATCGGCGATGCCGAGCGACTCCGCGGCGATCATCATCTTGACGAACGGCATCTCGTTGGACACGCCGAGGGCGCCGTGCAGATGCATCGCGCGCTGCACCACGTCGTGCAACACCTGCGGCATCGCAACCTTGACCGCCGCGATATCGCGGCGCACCTTCTGGTAGTCGTGATGCTTATCGATCAGCCATGCGGTGCGTAGCACCAGCAATCGGAACTGCTCGATCTGAATCCAGCTGTCGGCAACCTTCTCTTGGGTCATCTGGAAGTTCGACAACGGCCCGTTTCGGGTTTGGCGCGACACCGCTCGCTCACACATCATGTCGAATGCTCGCCGGGCCAACGCGATCGTGCGCATGGCGTGATGAATACGCCCGCCGCCGAGTCGGGTCTGTGCGATGGCGAACGCTTGCCCTTCGCCGCCAAGGACGTGGTCGGCCGGCACCCGAACGTCCGCATAGCGGACGTAGCCATGGGTGGCGTGCGAATCCGTGCCGACCCCCACGTTGCGGATGATCTCGATACCCGGTGTGTCGGCGGGGACGATGAACAACGACATCTTGTCGCGGGTGCGGGCGTCGGGGTCGGTGACCGCCATGACAATGAAAAAGGTCGCGTGTCTGGCGTTGGTGGAGAACCACTTCTCGCCGTTGATCACCCAGGAGTCGTTGTCGCGCTCGGCACGAGTGACGAACAGACCCGGATCCGAGCCGCCTTGCGGTTCGGTCATCGAATAGCAGGAGGTGATTTCACCGTCGAGCAGCGGCTGTAGGTAGCGGGCTTTCTGTTCGGCGGTGCCGAACATGGCGAGGATCTCGGCGTTGCCTGAGTCGGGTGCCTGGCAGCCGAAAACCGACGGGGCCCAGCGTGACCGGCCGAGTATTTCGTTGAGCAGCGCGAGCTTGACCTGGCCGTAGCCTTGGCCGCCGAGTTCAGGTCTCAGGTGCGCGGCCCACAGCCCCTGGTCCCGGACCTGCTGCTGCAGTGGCCGCAGCACCGCCATCGTTTCGCTGTTCTTCTTGTCGTACGGATCGAGCGCGACGAGGTCGAGGGGCTCGAGCTCGTTGACCATGAACTCTTCGACCCAATCCAGCTTCTGCTGGTATTCCGGGTCCGTTTCGAAGTCCCACGCCACAATCTCCGAGCTTATGTCCTCCTGGCTATGGTGTGAGCAACCCGGCCCGGCTGCACGTCTGCCGATCCGGTCTAGCCTGGCCTGATGACGATCGAGGCACGCCCGGCGCGCAAAGCCGACATTGCCACGCTGTCGCAGGTGTTGGGCCGCGCCTTCTACGACGACCCGGTGACCGCCTGGATGCTGCCCGACGAGAAAACACGCCCGACGCGCTTGCCTCGGCTCTTCGCGACGCTGACACGCCACCACCACCTCGCCGGCGGCGGCGCGGAGGTGGCCTGCGACGGGCAGAGCATCGGCGCGGCCGCGCTCTGGGATCCGCCGAACCGTTGGAAGCAATCGGCGCGCGCGCAACTCGCCATGCTGCCGTCGGTAATCCGCACCTTCGGCTATCGGGCGGTCGCCGCCCGCGACGTGATCGAGTTGATGAATCGTCATCACCCCGAGGAACCACATTGGTATCTCGCCGTCATCGGCAGCGACACCGCCGTGCGCGGCAAAGGTTTCGGACAGGCCCTGATGCGGTCGCGGCTGGACCGGGTCGACGCCGAGCACGCGCCCGCCTACCTGGAGTCGAGCAAGGCGGAAAACGTACCGTACTACCAGCGCTTCGGCTTTGAAGTCACCGGGGAGGTCGTGATACCTGATGGGGGTCCGACCTTGTGGCCGATGTGGCGGCAACCCCGCTAGCTACGGATGGGATCTTCCGCACTGCCTTGGTCGTCTATCCAACGAAGTCGTTGATGCTGGTTTGTAAGAGTGTACCGATGAGATCGCTTGGGTCTGGAATGGTGTAGTAGGTGGTGAGCCCGTCGACGACTGTGGTTGCGGTGTCGTTCATCGCTGCTTGGATTGCGGTTTCTGTGAGCCCCATGTATTGGCCGTGTTCGAAGAATCCGAGTATCCAGCCTTCGTCTGCTGAGACGGGGTAGTCGGCCCAGAAGTCGCCTGTAATGGTGTAGACGTCGGTGGGGTAGAGATCGTTCGGGGTTGTGGCGTCAACAAGGTTGCCCCAGCCGAGTAGGTCGAGAATGTCTTCGCCGAAGGTGGTGTCGCCCCAAGTGTCAAGTATGCCGGTTGCTCCGGTGCTTGGGTCGGCGGTGGCGTCGCCGAGCAAGACGAATCGCAGATCGTTCGATGGGATGCCAAACTCCTTGAGGATTGGTTCAGCGAGGGATGCGATGACGGTGGATTGTGAGTAGGCCGTGATGGTCAGGGGGTCGGTCGCCCATGTGACGTCACCGCCTGCGGTGTAGTCACCTTCGATGGTGTTGACGAGATCAAGTTCGCCTTCGGCGATGCTCGGCCCGAAATCTGGTGACTCCGGTGTGACAAGCGATGTGATGTCCGTTCCGGTGAAACCGAGGGGTTGTAGATAGAGGTTGTCGATGGTGGGAATGTAGCCTGGCAGGTCGGCCGGGTCCGGGAGACCGGTTGGTCCCATAATCAACGCCGTGGTTGAGCCATCCAACAGTGTTGCTCCTGTGTCGTTGTCGGCGTGCGCGACAGCAGGGCAAAGGGCTGTGGCCGCAACGATGAGGCCCCACACTCGTTTCATTCTGACGGTGCGATCGTCCGGAGCATCACAACCACAGCCATACCGGGGCGCGCGGCACCAGGGCTCTTATTGCGGGTTTTTGCATTGCCCCAAGTTACTGCCGGTGACCAGCTCGCGAACAGGGTAGGAGCGGTTATTTTTCGGGGAGGAATATAACTCCGGCGGGGCCGGTCAGATCGACGGCACCCCCGAGGACGGCGACTCGCTCTTCACTGTGGCCGACGAGTGACGCTTGGCGGTGTCGCGCAGCGTCACCCGGAATTGCATTGTCCGGTAAGGCCAGCCGCGCTGGGTATTCCACTGCGACACCACCAGGCCGACGCCGCCGACGACATCCAGCTTTGAACCCGGCAGAAGGTACCCGCCATACAGCTGCGCGACCCGGTTATTGGCATGATCTTCAGCGTCCCATGCCGACCCGACGACCGGTAGCTGCAGTGGCGCATCAGGTACCGCGGTGGGGGAGTTGACGACCCGATATCCGAGTGCGTAGCTGGAGGACAGGAATCCGCCCAGGATCCACTTGCCTTTTGCCAGCCGCCGCAGCGACAGCTCGCCCCATGCTTCGCCGTCGGGCGTCAGCGGGGTCGGCTCCTTACCCCATGACCAGCGACCGTCGGCGCGCCCCCACCCGGAGTACCGACCCGGATCGCCGATGTTCTCCGGACGGACCCGCTGCAGGATGATCCTTTTGTCGCGCTGAAAACCGGTGGAGGCGACGTAGATCCAGCCGTCGACCGGGTCGTAATCCCACGACCAGCACTGCGCGTGACCGTTGTGCAGGTCGGCCGGAAACTTCGCGTCGTCGCCCAAGTGTCGCCACGAGACACCGTTGTCGTCCGATCTCCAGATCTCGGTCCATGTCACGTTGCCGAGACCCCGGTTGACGATCGCATGCAGGTAGAGCGTGTCACCCACCCGCAGCAGGTCCGAAGGAATGACCGTGCTGATGCCGCGGCGCATCCTGCCCGACGCGACGGTGCGGTGCGGGTAGCGCCACAGCTGGTGCGCGTAGTCGGGATCGGTACCGCCCGCGCGCTGGTAGCTGATCGGGTGATCGGCGTCGCCGGTGCCGATGAGAATCACCGGCGAACGCCAGTCGCCGTGGCCAACACTGTTGCCCGAGAAGGTGTCTCCGAAGACCGACACCAGCATCCCGTTGGGTGCAACGACCGACGCGCCCAGGTCCGCGCACGTCACACCCCACCGGTCGGTGAGGCCGGGGCCGGTGATGTCGGTCAGCTTGCCGGCTTTGCGACGCGCGGTAGCCATCCGGTCAGCTCGACCACGGCGTGACCGGGCGACCTCGGCGGCGGCCGTCGACGATGACGTCGACCCGCTCGTCGAAGAATGCGACATGATCGCGGACCGGTTCGGCTTCGCGAAGCGGCTGGTAGTAGGTCCACGCCATATCCGCGGGCCCGTCGGGTACCGAGAAGTAGGACGCCCGGCCTTTGTATGCGCAGTAACTGGCCGTTTCGGTGGGCTGTAGGTCGACGACGATGTTGTCGCGCGGCAGGTAGAAGCGGACCGGCAGCAACGTCTCGAACAACAGCAGCGGCCGCGACGACTCGGCTAGCAGCCGGCCTTCCCACTCGAGCCGGATACGCCGGCTGCTGGCGAGTATGTCGATGCGTTTGAACGGATCATGTGGGTGGGCGACGATCGATTCGTCTTCTTCGCGCCACTCGAACGCAGCGAAGTCGAGCGTGACGTAGCCGGTCAGGTCGGGATCGTCTGGCCGGAAGCCCGCTGCTGGTCGCCGCGACGCGTCGGCGGCGCCGACGGCGTCGACAATGACGTCCACCATCTCGCCCGTGCAGCTATGCGCCGTGAACGGGTTCGTCGGCACCAGGACCGGCAGGTCGGGGAGGTCGTCAACCCTGCCCACCGATTCCAGCCGCGCCGTGACGTCCCTTTCCGGCACCGCATAGGTCGGGACTACCCGCCGAGGCTCCCAGACCAGCAGTCCATCAACGGTGTCGGCAACCGACTCGCCGTCCAGGTAAACGCGAAGGCGCTTTTCGGTGGGCTCGTAGCGCAGCGACCGCAGTTCGCTGCCGAGCAGATCTCGCATTCTGGTGCCCATGGCACCATCATGGCCCCGCGGCTAGGTCGTCGCGGTGTGCACTGACTCAACCGTGTACAGGTGGGGCTCATACCCGCACGCCAATTCGGCGCACAGCGCCATGTGTTGCTGTGCCGTGCTGTTCTGCAGCATCGCGTGAAACGCCTCCGCGCTGCGCCATTGCGCATAGTTGACGACTCGGGTCCCGTCGGTGCTGAGGTGGATGTTCGCCGAGATGAACCCGTCGATGTGCCGCATCACTTCCTCGGTGGCCGCCGTCAATAGGTCGGCCAGTTGGCGGGCCCGCCCGGGTTCCACGGTGAACACGTTGATTAACGTGGCGTGGTCGGCGTGTTTGGTGATGACGGTCATCGCGCCTTCCTCCTGTGTCAGGTTCCTTACATTAAGCTACCACTGATGTAAGGTTCCTGTCATGCGATCGTCTGAGGTCGAACGCTCGGTTGGATATCTGGTCAAGCGGGTTCAGCAAGGGCTGCGGCGGCGATGTGACGCCGCACTGAAACCGACGGGCATTTCCATGGCCCAGTACGCGGTGTTGCGTGCCCTCGCCGAGCATCCGGATGCCTCGGCCGCCGAGCTGGCTCGACTGTGCTTCGTTACGCGGCAGTCCTTGCAGGACGTGCTGAGCGGGCTGCGCGCGGCCGATTTGGTCGAGACTGGCTCTGCCAACCGGGCTCCGCGGCGAGGGCGATCACGGTCGCTGGCGCTGACGCGCCGTGGATCACGGCAGCTCACCGCCGCCCATGACGCCGTGTCTACAGTCCAGGCGGCGATGTTGCAGGGCGTTTCGGTAAGCGAACAGCGAAGCATCGCAAACGTTTTGATCCGTTGCGCGGAGAACTTGGAAGGCCCAGAAAGCCCCTGACTACGGGCTGCTGCGCCAGCCGTTGACGCCGATCACAATCATCCGCAGCTGCTTGACGGCGGTACGCCGGATCTCTTCGAGCGCCTCAGCGCTTTGGGCGTCCTCGAGCGCCTCGGCGATGACGATCATGGAGTTCACGAAAAGGGTCGCCAGCACGTTGAGATCGTCGGTGCTCCAGGCATTTAGCCCCGGAAACCGGGCGAGGTCGGTGGCAAGCTCCGAGGTAAGGAGACGAAATTCGGTGCGGATGGCATAGCGCAACACGGTGACGCCGCTGGAACGTTCGCGACCGATGAAACGCCAGTGCTCGCGACGCTCGGTGACGCTCGCCAGGACAATCTCGACTGACGATTCGATCACTCGGTTCGGGTCGAGCTTGCCGGCGCGGGCACCGCGCAGCATGTCGCGCAGGGTTCGAAACGACTCGTCGATCAGGACCAGCCCGAGGGCCTCCATCGATTCGAAGTGACGATAGAACGCCCCCGGCACGATCCCGGCCTCGCGGGTCACCTCGCGCAGACTCAGGCCGCTGAAACTGCCATCGTCGAGCAGCTTGAGCGCCGCGGCGATGATGGACCGCCGAGTGGCCTCTTTGCGCTCTTCGCGGGACGGGCTTTCGCGGCTGCGCCCACGACTCGACCGGTGCGAACGTGAGGTAGGCGTACGACTGTTCACTATGTGAACCGTACCACAGACCTGCGTAAATCCTTGACTTAGCCGCGCAACGGGCCGCACAGTGTACACATGTTCACTCAAACTTTGACAAAGCGGGTGCTAGGTTCCGACCTGCTCAACCTGCTCACCGGTCCGCATGGCGTCGACCGGTACACCGAGCTGGTGGCCCCAACGTGGACCCTCGGCGAGGGCCGCGCGAAGGTCATCGAGGTGCGGCGGAGCACCCCGCGCAGCGTCACCCTGGTGCTGGCGCCCAATGACGCGTTCGCCGACGCCGGCCGCGCCCTGCGGGCCGGGCAGTACGTCAATCTGACCGTTGAGATCGACGGCCGACGGCACACCCGCTGCTATTCGCCGGCCAATGCTGAGGGTGCCTCACACCTCGAGCTGACGATCGGACACCACGACGGCGGCCTGGTCTCGACATTCCTGTACGAACGCGCACGGCGCGGGATGGTGGTCGGGCTCACCGGCGTCGGTGGCGACTTTGTCTTGCCGGCGCAACGGCCCCGCCGGATTCTGTTCGTTTCCGGCGGCAGCGGCATCACGCCCGTCATGGCGATGCTGCGCACCCTGGTCAACGAAGGTCATGCCGGCGAAATCGCGTTCGTGCATTACGCACGCACCCCGGTGGAGGCCTGCTACCGTGACGAGCTCGCCGAGATGGCGGGCGTGCGGGTGGTGCATGGCTACACCCGTTCGGGCGCAAGTGAACTCGAAGGTCGCTTCGGGCCCGAGCACCTGGCGGCGGCGATGCAGTCGCCGGACGCCGTATTCGTTTGTGGTCCAACGGCCCTCGTCGACGCCGTCCGTACGCACTGCCAGAACGTGCACTCCGAAAGCTTCGTGGCGCCGACGCTGGACGCCCCTGCCGATCCGTCGGGCGGACGAGTGACGTTCGCAGACAGCGGTATTGAAGTTGTTGACGACGGCCGCTCGCTGCTCGAGCAGGCCGAATCGGCTGGCCTCAACCCGGATAGCGGATGCCGGATGGGCATCTGCCACACCTGTACACGCCGCAAGACCTGTGGCGTCGTGCGCAACCTGACCACCGGCGCGGTGTCGACCGCCCCCGACGAGGACGTGCAGATTTGCGTGTCCGTTCCCGTTGGCGACGTCGATATCGCCCTCTAGACAACAGGAGAATTCACCATGTCACAGAACCAGGTCACCCTGACATCCGAGCAGGCCGAAGCTTTCGGCCGCGAACTCGACGCCATCAAGGAACGAGTGATGGCCGAACTCGGCCAGCGCGACGCCGACTATATCCGTCGCGTCATCAAGACGCAGCGCGCGCTCGAAGTCGGCGGTCGGGCCCTGCTGTTCGCCGGGATTCTGCCACCGGCTTGGTTGGCTGGGACCGCGATGCTCGGAATAGCAAAGATCCTCGACAACATGGAGATTGGCCACAACATCATGCACGGCCAGTACGACTGGATGCGAGACCCAAACATCCGCGGTCGCGAGTTCGAATGGGACACCGCGTGCCCGGCCGATCAGTGGCGGCATTCGCACAACTACATGCACCACACCTACACCAACATCGTTGGCATGGACCGCGACATCGGCTATGGCATCTTGCGGATGAGTGAGGATCAGCCATGGAAACCGTACTTCCTGGGCAACCCGCTCTACGCGTTCCTGCTGATGGTGCTGTTCCAGTACGGGGTGGCATTGCACGAACTTGAGACCGAGCGCATCAAATCCGGCGAGATTCGGCTGGCTGACAAACGTGAGGTCCTGCAGGGTATTTGGCGCAAAACCCGCAAACAGATGTTGAAGGACTACGTCGCCTTTCCGCTGCTGGCCGGTCCGTTCGCACCGTTCGTCTTCGCCGGCAACTTATCGGCCAACCTGATCCGCAACGTGTGGTCCTACATGATCATCTTCTGCGGCCACTTCCCGGATGGCACACAGGAATTCACCGTCGAGGAGACCCAGGACGAATCCCGCGGCATGTGGTACTTCCGCCAGATTCTCGGTTCGGCCAACCTGACTGGCGGTAAGCTCTTCCATCTGCTGTCCGGAAACCTGTCGCACCAGATCGAGCACCACCTCTTCCCGGACATGCCGGCGCGCCGCTACGCGGAGATCGCGCCCGAGGTTCGGGAGATCTGCCGCCGCTACGGCATCCCGTACAACGCCGGCTCGCTGCCGAAGCAGTTCGGGACTGTCGTGCGCAAGATCGTCAAACTGGCCGTCCCGCTGAGGGATCGCAGCAGCACCGAGGTGCGTGAGCTGGTCGCCGCCTGAGTGGAGCGCCCGGCTGCTAAATGGGGGTCATCACCCCAGCTCGTAGGACTCCGGCGACACTCGGAAGAAGTGTCCGGTGCTGGCGTCGGTGCATTTCATCGCCGATTGCTCGCTGTGGCAGGCGATCGCACCCGCATACGGTGCTCGAGCGGAATCCAGCATCGGGGCGCCATCCCCGACGGTGCCTGGACTGTAGCCCACGATGGGCGCCTGACCCCGGATGAGAAGGAAGGTGCTGGTGGCGTCAGGCCGATCCTGGGGGGGCGGCTTGGGTGCCACCCAGCTGTGGTTCGCGATGTCGCACTGCACGAAATTCTTTGCGAGCGAGTGTTGGTCTGAGGGAGGGGCGTTAACCAGGTTGCAGGAAATGTCTCCCGATGGCGACTGGAACTCCTGGGAGAAGGGGCCGGCGTGCGAACTTGGTGCCAAGCCGATCGTTGCCGCGGCGATTGCCGTGCACACCCCCGTAATCATCCCGATTTTGCCGACGGCGTTTCGAGTTACGCCGCCGCTTAGTAACGGAACATCGTCATCGCCACTGGGACAGTCACTCGGGTCCATCTTCCTTGTATAGTAGCGATCGATTTCGCTGCCATTGCTAGATTGTCAAGCCATGGTTACCCACCCCTCACTTGATGGGTCGAGCACCGGGTTCGTCGATGTGGGCGACGGTGGCACGATTCACGTCGCCGAAGGTGCTCGACCGGTTGCGAGCCTTCCTGAAGGTGTGACTCGGGCCTAAGCAAGCTTCGTGCCCTATGACGACCGCCTGAACTGCGACGATGCAATTTTCTCAGGTAGTGTCGCAGCCCGTTCGGCTCGTTTCATGTCATTTCTTCAGGACGCGAGGAACGACCCGTCTCTGCGGCGATCTCAGAAAGCAATTTCCGAGTCTGTGTCGATTCCGCCCGGTTGCCGTTCGACGTGTGGATGAGGGCAGGATGACAGAGCTCCCTCCCATTGAGAAGGAGATAGCACAATGACGCGATACATGCTGATCATGCGGGTGGCTCCCGAGGCCAAGGCGCGGATGGCCGAACTGGAGATCGACTTTAACGAGGTCATCGCCTCGATGAGCCGCTTCAACGAGGAGTTGGTCAAGGCAGGCGTGCTGCTGGCCGGCGAGGGCTTGAGTGGGCCCGAGGAAGGGTTCGTCGTCGACTTCGTCAGCGACCCGCCGATCGTCACAGACGGGCCATACACCGAGGCCAAGGAGCTGTTCAACGGGTTCTGGATCCTCGACGTGTCGTCAAAAGAGGAGGCCAAGCAGTGGGCTCGCAGGGCTCCGCTGGGGCCCGGCGTCAAGCTTGAGGTGCGCCGGATATCGGAGGTTGATGAGTTCCCGCCCGACAACCCGTGGGTTCAGAAGGAGATCCAGTGGAAGGCCGACATCGCCGATAAGGTCGCGGCGGTGGCGCGCAAGGCGGCAGGACGCTGAAACTCGACGTCGCCCGCCCTGCTTGCATGTGCCATCCTCCGGCGTTCCATGGGGTAGCTCGGATTCGACGAGGCAGCCTCGCGCCGACGCCCGCTCGGCAGAATGAATACGTGACTGAACCGGGCCTGCGTCAGACCGTCGATGCGGTGTGGCGGATGGAGGCGGCCAAGATCGTCGCGACGCTGACGCGAGCGGTTGGCGATGTCGGCCTGGCAGAGGATCTCGCTCAAGAGGCGCTGATCGACGCCTTGGAGCAGTGGCCTTCGACGGGTGTCCCACGCAATGCCGCTGCGTGGCTGACGACCGTCGCCAGGCGCAAGGCGATCGACTTCTGGCGCCGGCAGGAACGTCTGGACGCCAAATACGCCACATTGGCACGCGAACTGGCGGCCCAGGTCGAGGAGGCCTGGGACCCCGACACGATTGACGACGACGTCCTTCGGCTGGTCTTCATCTCAACGCACCCGATGTTGTCGCGGGAGAGCCAGATCGCACTGACGCTGAGGGTGGTCGGTGGCCTGACGACCGGGGAGATCGCACAGGCTTTCTTGACGCCCAAATCGACGGTGGCCGCGCGCATCACGAGGGCCAAGAAGACCCTCGGCGACGCGGGTGTGCCGTTCGAGGTGCCCGATACCGCCGACTACCCGACGCGACTTTCGGCTGTGTTGGGCGTCATTTACTTGATCTACAACGAGGGCTACTCGGCGTCGTTCGGTCACCGCTGGATTCGCGACGAACTGTGCACTGAGGCACTGCGTCTGGGCAGATTGCTGGCGGCGTTGTTACCTGACGAGGCCGAGGCGCACGGACTGGTCGCCCTCATGGAGTTCCAGTCGTCACGGTTCGCTGCGCGCGTCGGAGCCGACGGCGCGCCGATCCTACTGGAGGACCAGGATCGAACGAGATGGGACCGCGCCCAGATCGTCCGCGGGACCGCAGCACTACGACGCACGGCGGAGGTGTTGCAGCGCAAGGGGACCGGATGGGGACCATACGGACTGCAGGCAGCGCTGGCCGAGTGTCATGCTCGCGCACCGACGGCCGCCGAGACGGACTGGGGCCGCATCGTGGCGCTGTATGACGGTCTTCTGAAGATCGCGCCGTCACCGATCGTCGAACTCAACCGCGCCGTCGCGGTGGCAATGCACAGGGGCCCCGCCGAAGGACTAGCGATCATCGACAAGATATCGGGGCTCGACGGCTCGTACCTGGTTCCGAGTGTGCGGGGAGAGTTGTTGTCTCGGATGGGCAAAGACGCCGAGGCTGCCGACGAGTTCGACCGTGCCGCGAGCCTGGCGACCAACAAGCAGCAACGGCGCGTCCTCGCTAAGAAATCCGAACGCGCGCGTTGATCTCCAAGGCTGAGTGTCGATCGCGGTGATCGTTACTGGGCTAGGCCCGATATCCGAGCATCGCAACGGAGGCAGCCACGGCGGGCTCGACAATGTCACGCACGGTGCGCCCGTCTTCGACGGCGAGCGCGGTCAGTTCGCGCAGACCGCCGACCAAGATCACCGCAAGTGGCCGTGTCAACGGTGGCAGGCCGACCTGTTGAAACCCGGCGCTGCCGGTGAGTTCGACCAACAAATTGGTCAACAACTGCAGACCGCGACGCTGAAACGGCCGCGCCGCGGCATCCAATGACGGCATCTCGCGGATCCAGCTCAACGTGATGGCCGGTCGGGCTTCGATGTGGCCGACATAGGCTTCCACGGCCTGGCGAATCTGAGCCTGCCACTCCGCGTCCGGATCGACAGCGGCGCGAATCTCCTTCGCCAGGTTCTCGACATCGGCTTGCAGCAGCTCGAGAAAGCACTGCTCCTTGCTGGGGAACTGGTCGTAGAACGTGCGCTTCGACGTGCGAGCGTGACGGACGATATGGGCGACGGTGCTGGCCCGGTAGCCACGCTCGGTGATGGAGGCCGCCAGGCCGTCGAGCAATCGGCGTCGAAACGGATCGACATCGACAGCCTGGGCCGACGCCGCATCGTCAGCGACGGTTGCAGCCACGACGCCTCCCTCGGATGATTCGACCGGGACCAACCCTTGCCAGGGCTTGGTACCACACGGTACCGTACCTGAATAGACCGCCGGTACGGCGCAGTACCACATGCGATGTTGGGAGTGCGTGACAATGAGCACCATCGACACCCAAGCGGCTCCAGCGCCGCCCGCCATCCGATTCCCTCCTGCCTCCCGGCTTCCCAAGGCGGTTCAGGGCGCGGCATTCTCGATCTCTCGACGGGGGATGGTGCAGCACATGGCGCGCCGCCACGGCGATGTCTTCATGCTCAACGTGCCGGTGTATGGCCGCATCGTGGTGGTGGCGAATCCGCAGTTGGCCAAACACATCTTCACCACCAGCCCGGAAGTGCTCGGCAACATCCAGCCCAACCTGAGCCGGCTGCTCGGGTCCGGCTCGGTGTTCGCACTCGACGGTGACGAGCACCGGGCGCGGCGTCGGCTGCTGGCTCCGCCGTTGCATGGCAAGAGCATCAAAAACTACGAGACCATCATCGAAGAAGAGACGCTGCGCGAGACAGCCGGTTGGCCGGAAGGCAAGCCGTTCGCCACGTTGCCCTCGACGATGCGGATCACGCTCAACGCAATCTTGCGTGCGGTCTTCGGAGCCGAAGGCGCCGAGCTCGATGAGCTGCGGCGGATCATCCCGCCGTGGGTCACGCTCGGCTCGCGACTGGCAGCGCTGCCGAAGCCCGCTCGGACCTATGGCCGCTACTCTCCATGGGGCCGGCTGGTCGAGTGGCGGCGCAGGTACGACATGGTTCTGGACAAGCTCATCGAAGACGAGCGGGCAGACCCGAACTTCGAGAACCGCGCTGACGTGCTGGCGCTGATGTTGCGCAGCACCCACGAGGACGGTTCGGCCATGTCGCGCAAGGACCTCGGTGATGAGCTGCTGACACTGCTGGCGGCCGGGCATGAAACCACCGCGGCCACATTGGGCTGGGCGTTCGAACGGCTCAGCCGGCACCCGGATGTACTGGCAGCCCTCGTCGCTGAGGCTGACATCAACGGTAACGAGCTACGCCAGGCGACGATTCTGGAGGTTCAGCGAACCAGGACTGTCATCGATTTCACCGGCCGCCGCGTCTTGGCGCCGTTTTTCGAACTCGGCGATTGGGTTATCCCCCAGAATAATTCGGTTTTAGTCAGCATTTCGCAGATGCACGCCAACGCCGAGGTGTTTCCAGATCCGGACCATTTCGATCCGCAGCGCTTCGTCGGCGCCAAGCCGCCGAGCTTCGCATGGATCCCGTTCGGTGGTGGTGCCCGCCGCTGCGTGGGAGCCGTGTTCGCCAACATGGAGATGGATGTGGTGCTGCGAACGGTATTGCGCCACTTCACTATCGAGACGACTACTGCCGCCGGTGAGAAGTGGCATTCCCGGGGCGTTGCCTACACCCCCAAGGGCGGCGGAAAGATCGTGGTCCATCGTCGTCACCGTTGACCGAGCCGCAGCGCTCCGTGAGATTGCGGTGAGGGTTGTGATCCCGCTGAGATCACAGCCATAGGCGCAATCTCGCGGCCTGTCCTCGTTATCCTTCGATGCTTGCCCGTCGCGGGAGCTTCCAATCGGGCCGGACGTAGTGGCACGTGTACCCGCTGGGGTAGCGCTCTAGGTAGTCCTGATGCTCGGGCTCGGCCTCCCAGAAGTCGCCGGCAGGGCTGACTTCGGTCACCACCTTGCCAGGCCATAGGCCCGACGCCTCGACGTCGGCGATGGTCTCCAAGGCGATCTGCTTCTGTTCCTCGTCAAGGTAGAAAATAGCCGAGCGGTAGCTGGTTCCGACGTCGTTGCCCTGCCGGTTCTTCGTGGTCGGGTCGTGGACCTGGAAGAAGAATTCCAACAGCATCCGGAAGTCGGTCTTGGCCGGGTCGAAGATGATTTCGATGGCTTCGGCGTGCGTGCCGTGATTGCGATAGGTCGCATTGCGGACGTCGCCGCCGCTATAGCCGACCCGGGTCGATACCACTCCGGGCTGTTTGCGGATCAGGTCTTGCATGCCCCAAAAGCACCCGCCGGCCAGTATCGCCTTGCTGTAGTTCGACATCTCGTTCTCCTTAACGCGTCGCCGGGGAGCTAGTGAATGTGGTCTATCCCCATTATTCCGCGCTCACGGCATGGGCAGCGAGTCCATCGCCGATCCTGCGGATATCGCCAAGGTGGTGGATACCTTCGTGCATGGCCTTGGCGGACCAGCCAGCGCGCGGTCCGCTGCTCAGTCGGCAATCGCGTCGCACTACGGTCCCAGTCGTCGTGATCAGTGCACGCGATTTCGGCACAGAAACCCCTGCTCGCCGCCTCGAGTTCGTCAAGCATCGCGGCCAGATCGCAGTCGATATACCGAAATCGGTTTGCTCGCAGGTCGTTGAACATCGGTTCCAACGTGGGCCGCTGCTCGGTGCGGGTGCGATAGAGCCGCACGGTGTAGGTCACGTAGACATCGCGCAGGTGGCAGACGTATTCGATGACCGACCACACCCCCGGGCTAGGTCGTACCCGCAGCGCCTCCGCGGGAAGGACGAGCACTGCCGCGCCCACCGCAGCTGGGAGGCCGCGGATGGTCTTGGCGGCGTGTTCGACGGTGATGTCTGGGTAGGCGAGTGCGCAGGCCGCACAGGCATAATCTTCGGCGGCTAACGGTGGCAATCGCTCGCCACCCGGAAACGGTGACGTCGACAGAATTGTCGGCGCCGAGGACGTTTCCGGCTAGTCACTCAACAGCTGTTATCCCGTCGGGCTAGGCGGCGCACCCGGTGCCGGGCTCGGGTTCGCTGGTGTACCAGGCGCCGAGGCCCCTTGGACGTTCGACGTCCAGATCAGAATGTCTTGCAGTCCGTCGTTGTAGACAACGCCATTCGGCGGTGCGCCCGTCACGTCGAAGTACAGGGTGCCCGTCGACGTGCTGCCTTGAGGGATAGGCGCCGGGTTAAAACCATTCGGCACCTCAACCTTGTCGATCAGCTTGTAGGTCTGACCGTTGGGCCCGCGGGCGCTGAAGTCTCTAACCATGGGAGTGACGGTTCCACCGTTCGAGGTGGCGGTGATGTCTGCCTGGTAGAGCGTTCCTTTTGGCGTGTAGCCGGGAATCGCTATGTTGCTGGGCTCCAGGTTGCTCACCGTGTAGGCGGTAACCATTGGCCCGTCGATCAGCGATTCGCTGGAACCGAATCCCTGGATGTTTGGTGGTGCGGCGGCGGCAGTTGCCGCAGCCAAAATGCTTACCGCAGCTATTCCCGTGGCACCAATGGCCGACTTAACAGTGCTGGTCGTGAATGTCACGATGGGCTCCTTTTTCGCTCCTCGTTTGAGCGGTCACCAGTATTTAGGCTCAGACCGCGCTGGATTGGCATAGCCCCTTGACGCCAGCTTCAAACCTGACTGATCGCGAAATGGCACGTCCGGCCCGACTACCTGCTCGACAAACCCTGGTAGAACGTGTTCTAGTTTCTTACGTGAAACAGGCGTTTACCCGCGGTGAGCTGGCCGTCGCATTCGAAAACTTCGAGCAGACGGTGGCCCGTGCCGCCGAGACCAGGAACTGGGACGCGTGGGTAGCGCACTACACCCCGGACGTCGACTACATCGAGCACGCGGCGGGCACCATGAAAGGCCGTGATCAGGTGCTCATCTGGATCCGCAAGACAATGACGACCTTTCCGGGCAGTCACATGACGGCCTTCCCGTCGCTGTGGTCGGTCATCGACGAGGCAGGCGGGCGGATCATCTGCGAACTGGACAACCCGATGGTCGATCCGGGCGACGGCACCATCATCAGTGCGACGAACATCTCGATCATCACCTACGCGGGCGACGGCCAGTGGTGCCGGCAAGAAGACATCTACAACCCGCTGCGCTTCCTGCGGGCGGCGCTGAAGTGGTGCAAAAAAGCGAAGGAATTGGGCACGCTCGACGACGACGCTGCCCGGTGGCTGCGTCAACAGGGAGCCCAGCAATGAGCCCGGCCGTGACGGCACCCAAGCTGGTCATCGGCGCGAACGGATTTTTGGGCTCGCATGTCACCCGCCAACTCGTCGCCACCGGCGCCGACGTGCGCGCCATGGTGCGCCCGACCGCCAACACTCGCAGCATCGACGACCTACCGGTCACCCGATTCCACGGTGACGTCTTCGACACCGCCACCGTGCGCCAGGCGATGGACGGTTGTGACGAGGTGTATTACTGCGTGGTCGACACCCGGGCCTGGCTGCAAAACCCATCGCCGCTGTTTCGCACCAACGTCGATGGGCTGCACAACGTCCTCGACGTCGCCATCGAAAAGCCAATCGCCGCAACGCTGCACCGGTTTGTGTTCACCAGCACCTACGCCACGGTGGGTCGACGGCACGGCCACGTGGCAACCGAAGATGACCTCATCGACCGGCGTCGGCTCACACCCTACGTCGCGTCCCGAGTCCAAGCCGAAGACATCGTGCTGCAGTATGCGGCGGAAAAAGGCCTGCCCGCTGTCGCCATGTGCGTCTCGACGACCTACGGCAGTGGTGATTGGGGCCGCACTCCGCACGGCGCGTTCATCGCGGGCGCGGTCTTCGGCAAGCTGCCTTTTCTGATGAATGGCATCCAGTTGGAGGTCGTCGGTGTGGACGACGCGGCCAAGGCGCTGCTGTTGGCCGCAAAACACGGCCGCAACGGCGAGCGATATCTCATCTCCGAGCGGATGATTCCGCTGAAAGAGGTGGTCAAGATCGCGGCTGACGAAGCCGGTGTCCCGCCGCCGCGGCGGTCCATCTCGGTGCCCGCGCTCTACGGCCTCGGCGCGCTGGGCAGCCTAAGAGCTCGGTTGACGGGCAAAGATGCCGAACTCAACCTCGCATCGGTGCGGATGATGCGCGCCGAAGCCCACGTCGACCACCGCAAGGCCACCCGCGAACTGGGTTGGGAGCCAAGGCCGGTCGAGGAGTCCATTCGGGATGCCGCGCGATTCTGGGCACGTCTGAAAAACGCCAGACAAAGCGGTAAGGCGGCTCCGTCCAGCTAAGTCCAGCGTGTCTTATGAGACTAGAGTGATTTTTGCTACATAGTGTGACACATGGTGAATGTGGGATGTTCCTGCATTGAAACATGTCACCTGCCGTTGGTCGGTCATCGTCGCGGTTTTGCTGCGAGGCAGGTATGACGACCGCGACGCAGGCAGGCCTCACCGGCTACATCCGCGACCAACTCGAGGCGCCACTGGCGACGGTCGGCGGTTTCGCCCGGATGTGCATGCTCACCGGAAAGGCCTTGTTCCGGGTGCCATTTCACTGGCGGGAGTTCATCTTCCAATCCTGGTTCATCACCAGAGTTGCATTGCTACCGACGGTTGCGGTCTCAATACCGCTGACGGTACTGATCGTCTTCACGCTGAACACGTTGCTGGCCTCGTTTGGCGCCGCAGACATCTCGGGCGCAGGCGCAGCGCTGGGTGCGGTGACCCAACTGGGACCACTGACCACGGTGTTGGTGGTGGCCGGCGCCGGATCCACTGCCATCTGCGCCGATTTGGGTGCGCGCACCATCCGCGAAGAGATCGACGCGATGGAGGTACTCGGCATCGATCCCATCCACCGGCTGGTGGTACCGCGGGTGGCGGCCGCCACGGTCGTCGCGACGCTGCTCAACGGAACCGTCATCACCATCGGTTTGGTCGGCGGCTTCTTGTTCGGCGTCCGCCTGCAAAACGTGTCGGGCGGCGCATATCTCGCGACGCTGACCCTCGTCACCGGCTTACCCGAGGTGATCATTGCCACGGTCAAGGCCGCGGTGTTCGGCACGATCGCCGGCCTGGTGGGCTGCTACCGCGGCCTGACGACGAAGGGCGGTCCCAAGGGCGTTGGCGTCGCCGTCAACGAGACTCTGGTGTTGTGCGTGATCGCGTTATTCGCGGTCAACGTGGTGCTGACCACCATTGGCGTGCGGTTCGGGACGGGACGCTGACGTGTCGACTGTGGCCGTCGTACGCGCGCGTTTCCCGCGCGCAGTCGCGAACTTCAATCACTACGTCGGCGGTGCGACGCGGGGACTTAACCGGGCCGGACACCTCACCCGGTTCGCCATCGTCGGCGGTTGGTCGATCGGCTGGGCGCTGCGCCGCTACCGCAGAGAGACGTTACGGCTGATCGCCCAAATCGGCATGGGCACCGGCGCGATGGCGGTCGTCGGCGGGACCGCGGCGATCGTCGGCTTCGTCACGTTATCCGGCGGGTCGCTGATCGCCATCCAGGGCTTTGCATCTCTGGGCAACATCGGCGTCGAGGCATTCACCGGATTCTTCGCAGCGTTGGCCAACGTCCGGGTGGTCACGGCCGTGGTGACTGGTGTCGCGCTGGCGGCCACGGTTGGTGCCGGCGCGACCGCTGAACTGGGAGCTATGCGGATCAGCGAGGAGATCGACGCGCTCGAGGTGATGGGAATCAAGTCGATTGCGTTCCTGGTCTCGACCCGACTGATGGCGGGGTTGGTGGTGGTCGTTCCGCTGTACGCGATGGCGCTCGTGATGTCCTTCCTGTCCGGACAAGTCGTCACGACGCTGTTCTACGGCCAGTCAGAAGGTACCTACGAGCACTACTTCCGAACCTTCCTGCGCACGGAGGACGTGTTTTGGTCGGGTGCGGAGGTCATCGTCATGGCGGTAATCGTGATGATCACACACTGCTACTACGGATATAACGCCAGCGGTGGACCGGTCGGTGTGGGAGAGGCCGTCGGCCGGTCGATGCGCTTCTCGCTGGTCTCAACGGTGATCGTGGTGCTATTGACTTCCCTTTCGCTCTATGGCGTCAATCCTAATTTCAACCTCACGGTGTAGCCGACATGACAGTTCCGGTGAAAAAGCAGAAGCAACGCAAGTCCCGAACATGGCCGGACACGCTGGCAGGCGTGGGGCTATTGCTGACATGCGCGCTGGGACTTGCCTTGGTATACGGGCAGTTTCGCGGAGACTTCACCTCTAAGACGCGCCTGACGATGCTAGCCGCACGTGCCGGTTTGGTGATGGACCAGGGGTCCAAGGTCACTTATAACGGCGTGAGCATCGGTCGGGTTGCCAGCATTTCCGAGGTTGAGCGCGACGGAAAGCCCGCGGCCAAGCTCGCCCTGGATGTGGATCCCAAGTATGTCGATCTCATTCCGGCCAATGTGATCGCCAAAATCCAGGCGACCACGGTGTTCGGCAACAAGTATGTGTCGCTTACCTCTCCGAAAGACCCCTCGCCACAACCGATCACACCCGGTGCTGTGATCAACGCGATGTCGGTGACGACCGAGTTCAACACCATATTCGAGACGCTCATCCAGCTTTCCGAGAGCGTCGATCCGGTCAAGGTGAACCTCACGCTCAGCGCAGCAGCGCAGGCGTTGAGCGGGCTGGGCGACAAATTCGGACAGTCGATCGTCAACGGCAACCGGATTCTCGACGACGTCAACCCGCAAATGCCGAGGATCCGCCACGACATCCAACAGGTGGCGGCACTGGGCGACGTCTACGCCAAAGCGGCGCCGGATCTGTTTGATGCCCTCAACAATGCGGTCACGACGGCGCGCACGCTCAATCGGCATCAGGCCCAACTGGACGCCGCATTGTTGGCAGCGATCGGCTTCGCCAACACCGGCGAAGACATCCTCAAGCGGAGCCAGCCGTATCTGCAACGTCTTCTGGCGGATCTGGGCCCGACCGCTCATCTGCTGGATACCTACAGCCCGGAGGTCTTCTGCACCCTGCGCAATTTCGCCGATGTCGCGCCGAAAATCAGTGCGATCGAAAGCGGTAACCACTACGCCGCGCAACTCGGTGTCGCGATCGCGGGTGCCGAGAACCCATACGTGTATCCGGACAACCTGCCGCGGACAAACGCCAGGGGCGGACCGGGCGGCGCCCCGGGTTGCTGGCAGCCGATCACCCGTGATCTGTGGCCGGCGCCCTATCTGGTGATGGATTCCGCCACCAGCATCGCGCCGTACAACCACTTCGAACTCAGTCAGCCCCTCGCCAGCGAATACGTGTGGGGACGCCAGTATGGGGAGAACACGATCAACCCATGAAAATGACTGGAACGGTTATCCGACTCGCTGCTGTCGTCCTCGTGCAGTTGGTATTCACCGCAATCATTGTCGTGGTTTTCGGCCAGGTGCGCTTCGACCGCACCAACAGTTATTCCGCTGAGTTCAGCAATGCCAGCGGATTACGCGCCGGCCAGTTCGTTCGTGCCTCCGGCGTAGAGGTGGGCAAGGTCAAAAAGGTGGACCTCGTGGAGGGGGACAAACGGATACGGGTCGACTTCTCCGTCGACCGCTCAGTGCAGCTGTCTAACTCGACGACGGCGCAAATCCGCTACCAGGATTTGATCGGCAACCGTTATTTGGAACTCGACCGCGGGACGGGGGAGGGTGCCGAGCAGGTGCTGCCGCCGGGCGGCTTCATTCCGCTAGCCCGGACTCAGCCCGCGCTGGATCTCGACGCGCTGATCGGTGGCTTCAAGCCGTTGTTTCGAGCACTCGATCCGCACAAGGTGAACACCATCGCCTCGTCGATCGTCACCGTCTTTCAGGGCGAGGGCGGAACCATCAACGACATCCTCGATCAGACGGCCCAACTCACTTCACGTCTGGCCGAAAGCGACCAGGCGATCGGCGAGGTGATCACCAACCTGAACACAGTCCTGGACACAACCGTCAAACACCGCGAACAGTTCGACGAGACGGTCAACAACTTCGAGTTGCTCATCACCGGCCTGAAAGACCGGGCCGGTCCGCTGGCTGCCGGCACTGCGCACATCAGCAACGCCGCGGGAACGGTGGCCGACCTGTTGGCCGACAACCGGGCGCTGCTGCATGACACCGTGAACCGCTTGCAGGTCATCGCTGGACCCCTCGCTGACCAGCACGACAGGGTCGGCGACATGCTGGCGAAGCTACCCAAGGCGTTCAATGTGATCGGACGCGCTAGTGGTATCTATGGCGACTTTTTCAACTTCTACCTGTGCGACCTGTCGGTCAAGGCCAACGGGCTCCAGCCGGGTGGCCCGGTTCGCTCCGTCAAGCTCTTCCAGCAGCCGACGGGTAGGTGCACGCTGCAATGAGAACCCTGGAACCCGCCAACCGGGTGCGTATTGGAGCGCTAGCCGTCGCGGTGGTCGTGCTGGTTGTCGGTGTGGGCCAAAGCTTTAGCAGCCTGCCGGTGCTGTTCGCCACGGCGAGCTATTACGGGCAGTTCAGCGACTCGGGCGGGTTGAGCAAGAACGACAAGGTGCGCATCGTCGGAATGGACGTCGGCACCGTGCAGGACGTCAGGATCGACGGCGACCACGTCGTGATGAAGTTCACGACGGGTACCCACACCATCGGCACCGAAAGCCGACTGGCCATCAAGACCGACACCATCCTGGGTAAGAAGGTCCTCGAGATTGAGCCGCGGGGCGCGCAGCGGCTACGACCCGGCGGGGTGCTGCCGCTTGGTCAGAGCACGACGCCGTATCAGATTTACGACGCGTTCTTCGACGTCACCAAGGCCGCCGCCGGTTGGAACATCGAAACCGTTAAGAAGTCGCTGAATGTGTTGTCGCACACGATTGATCAGACTTACCCGCATCTGGGCGCTGCCCTCGACGGAGTTGCGAAATTCTCCGACACCATTGGCAGACGCGACGCGCAGCTCAAGCACCTACTCACCGAGGCCAGGAAGGTGGCCGGCGTCCTTGGTGACCGCAGTAAACAGATCAACGCGTTGCTGGCGAACGCTCAGCAATTGCTGGCCGCGTTCAACCAACGTGGCCGGGCAATCCAGGCGCTGCTGGTAAACGTCTCGGCCTTTTCGGCCCAGGTGCAAGGGCTCATCCACGACAACCCCAGCCTGCACCATCTGCTGGAGCAGCTCCGCACCGTCACCGACGTACTTGTCGCGCACAAAAACGACCTTGTCTCGGTGCTGAGCACATTGCGCAACTACACCGCGGCGCTCAGCGAAGCCGTGGGTTCTGGGCCCTACTTCAAGGTGATGATTGCCAACCTGCTGCCGTACCAGATTTTGCAGCCCTGGGTCGATGCGGCGTTCAAAAAGCGCGGCATCGACCCGGAAAACTTCTGGCGCAGTGCGGGATTGCCGGCGTTCCGGTGGCCTGACCCGAACGGCACGCGCTTGCCCAACGGTGCGCCGCCGCCAGCACCCCCGGTGCTCGAAGGCACCCCGGATCATCCGGGACCGGCTGTGGCGCCCGGCTCGCCCTGCTCCTACACGCCGACGCTGGAGCTGATACCGCGGCCGGGCAACCCGATGCCCTGCGCGGGCGTCGATCAAGGCCAAGGCCCCTTCGGGCCCAACGGACCATATCCGGTGTTGCCCGATGTCCTCTCGGCGCCGCCTAACCCCAACGGCCTACCCCCGGCGCCAGGGATCCCGATCGCCGGCCGGCCCGGCGCCCCAGCGCCCGCGCTGCCGGGCATACCGGTGCCGTTACCGCCGAAAGCGCCGCCGGGCGCGCGCACCGAGGGCTTGCAACCCGCAGGGCCAACTCCGCCACCATCGACGTTTGCTCCCGGGCTGCCAGCGCTGCCGTCACCCCCACCGGGGCCCGGCCCGCAGCTACCGGCCCCGTTCATCACGCCCGGCGGGACAGGAGGTAGCAGCCAATGAGCACGATCTTCGATATCCGCAAGCTGCAGCTACCGCAACTGTCGCGAGCGTCGGTGATCATCGGATCGCTGGTTATGGCAGTGGGTCTGGTCGCTGCAGTCGCGGGCTGGCGGCTCTACGAAGAGCTGACCAACAACACCGTGGTCGCTTATTTCCCTGCGGCCAATGCGCTCTATGCCGGGGACAAGGTTGAGATCATGGGCATCCGCGTCGGTGCGATCGACAAGATCGAACCCGCCGGCGACAAGATGCGGGTGACATTCCACTACCGCAACAAGTACAAGGTTCCCGCCAACGCCTCAGCGGTGGTCCTCAACCCGACCCTGGTTGCTTCGCGAAGTATCCAGTTGGAGCCGCCGTATAAGGGTGGACCGACCCTGCCCGATAACGCGGTGATCCCGGAGGAGCGCACCCAGGTGCCGGTGGAGTGGGACGACCTGCGCAACGACATCACCCACATCATCTCCCAACTCGGCCCGACCAAGGAGCAGAAGGCAGGGCCATTCGGGGACATCATCGAATCCTTCGCGGACGGACTGGCCGGCAAGGGCAAGCAGATCAACACCACCCTGGACAGCTTGTCGAACGCGCTGACGACCTTGGACGAAGGTCGTGGCGATTTCTTCGCCGTGCTGCACAGCCTGGCGCTATTCGTCAATGCATTACACCGCGACGACCAGCAATTCGTCGCACTGAACCAGGATTTGGCCCAAATCACCAACAACCTCACCAGCTCAGATCAGGCGGCCGCCCACGCAATACAACAAACTGACGATCTGCTTTCCACCGCCCAGACGTTCTTCACCGAGAACCGCGAGGTGCTGGCTCACGACGTCAACAACCTTGCCGAAGCAACCACCGCAATCGTGCAACCAACTGGGCGAGACGGTTTGGAGACTGCGCTGCACATCTTGCCGCACATGGCCGCCAATGTGCTCGCGATCTACGAACCGGCGCACGGCAGCCTGACCGGCGTGCCCGCAATAGTCAACTTTGCCAACCCAATACAGTTCATTTGCAGTGCAATTCAAGCTGGCAGCCGGCTCGGCTACCAGGATTCGGCGGAGCTTTGTGCGCAGTATCTGGCACCCGTGCTGGATTCGATCAAGTTCAATTATCTGCCGTTCGGGATGAATTTCATCAGTTCCGCCGACACGTTGCCCAAGAACGTCGCCTACTCCGAGCCGCGGTTGCAGCCACCACCCGGCTTTAAGGACACCACCGTCCCCGGGATCTTCTCGCCGGATACGCCGTGGTCGCACCGCAACTCTGAACCGGGTTGGGTTGTCGCGCCTGGAATGCAGGGCGTGCAGGTGGGGCCAGCGACGGCGAACTTGCTGACGCCGGCGTCGTTGGCCGAATTGATGGGTGGCCCGAACATTGCCCCGCCACCCCCAGCGCAGAACATGGCCGGCCCGCCGAACGCCTACGACGAGAACCACCCGCTGCCACCGCCGTGGTATCCGCAGCCGCTGCCGTCGCCGACCGCGTCGCCACCGGCGCAGCCCCCGCTCGGTGCCGCAGAGGCCCCCGGACCGTTGGGACCTGGCTCGTGAGGCGCGCGACGAGCGCGGTACGCGAGAGGAGCAAGCCGAACCGACAGCCTCTGAGGCGCGCGACGAGCGCGGTGCGGCTCATTCGCCACAAAGCCTGGCAGGCAGTGGCATTGCTAGTGGCGATGACCCTGCTCACCTCATGCGGGAACTGGCACGGCATCGCCAACGTGCCGTTGCCCGGTGGTCCCGGCAGTGGCCCCGGCTCCTACACCATTTACGTTCAAATGCCAAACACATTGGCGCTGAATGGAAATAGCCGAGTCTTGGTGGCCGATGTCTTTGTAGGTACCGTTCGCGCGATCAACTTGAAAAACTGGGTCGCCACGCTGACCGTGGACCTGGAGAAGGGTGTCCGACTTCCGAAGAACGCCACCGCCAAGATCGGCCAGACCAGTCTATTGGGGTCGCAGCACGTGGAACTGGCTGCGCCGCCGAACCCGGCGCCGGACCTGCTGAAGGCCGGCGACACCATCCCGCTGAGGAATTCGTCGGCGTATCCTTCCACTGAGCAAACCTTGGCCAGCCTGGCCATGGTGCTGCGCGGTGGCGGTATCCCCAATCTCGAGGTGATCCAGAACGAGGTCTACGACATTCTCAACGGGCGTGCTCACCAGATCCGGGATTTTCTGGAAAAGCTGAGCACCTTCAGCGGCGGGCTCAACCAGCAGAGCGACGACATCACCCACGCCATTGATTCCACCGACCGACTGCTGTCGTATGTGGCTACGCGCACCGACACGCTGGATCAAGTGCTCACTGAATTCCCGCCGTTGGTACAGCATTTCGCACAGCAGCGCGACCTGTTCGCGAACACCGTCGATGCGGTGGGGCGGATCAGCGAGGTCGCCGACCAGACGTTGTCGTCCTCGCAGGGCAATCTGCACCAAGACCTGGAACTGCTGCAGCGCCCACTGAAGCAACTCGGCCGTGCTGCACCATATTTGGTCGACGCGCTGATGCTGCTGTTGTCACCCCCGTTCACGATCGACAGCGTGCCGAAGATTGTGCGCGGCGACTACATCAACGTTTCGGGAGCACTGGACCTGACGCTGAGCACCATCGACAACGCGATCTTCACCGGCACTGGGTTTTCCGGAGCGCTGCGTGCCCTCGAACAGTCGTGGGGCCGTGACCCCGCAACAATGGTGCCCGATATTCGGTTCACGCCCAACCCGGCTGACGCGCCGGTGGAACGGGGCGAGTAGCAATGTTGACTCGATTCATCCGCGTTCAGTTACTGGTGTTCGCCGCCCTGACGATGGCGGCCCTGATTGCACTGGGCTGGTACTACTTACGCATCCCCAGCCTGATCGGCATCGGGCAGTACCAGCTGACCGCGGAGCTGCCGGCGTCAGGTGGCTTGTATCGCACGTCCAACGTGACCTATCGGGGGATTCAGATCGGCCGAGTCACCAAGGTTGAGCCGACGCGAAATGGTGTCAGGGCGACACTGAGCATCGCCAGTCGCTACAAAATCCCGATCGATGCGTCAGCCAACGTGCACTCGGTGTCTGCGATCGGTGAGCAGTACCTGGATCTGGTCTCCACGGGTAACCCAGGAAAATTCTTCGCCCCCGGACAGACCATTACCAAGGGCACGGTGCCCAGCGAGATAGGTCCCGCGCTGGACACCGCCAACCGGAGCTTGTCGGCGCTGCCCAAAGCCAAAATCGCGTCGCTGCTTGACGAAACGGCGCAAGCGGTCGGCGGTTTGGGGCCGGCGCTGCAACGACTTGTCGACTCGACTCAGTCGATCGTCGGTGATTTCCAAGCGAATATCTCCGACGTCAACGACGTCGTCGCCAACTCAGCGCCGATCCTGGAGAGCCAAGTCGACTCGAGCGATTCGATCGAGCGGTGGTCGCACAACCTCGACAGTCTGACCGCCCAGATCGCGCACAACGATCAGCACGTGCAAAGCATCCTGTCGAAGGCGGCGCCGACCGCCGATGAAGTCAACGAGGTGTTCAGCGACGTCCGCGACTCGCTGCCGCAGACCGTGGCGAACCTCGGGATCGTTGCCGACATGCTCAAGCGCTACAACAAAGGTCTCGAGCAGCTGATGGTGTTCTTGCCGGAAATCGGCTCAGTCGCACAAACGGTGGTGGCGTCCGCCCCGGGCTCAGTGCTGATGGGTCTCAACCTGTCGATCAACGATCCGCCACCGTGTCTGACCGGATTCCTGCCACCATCGCAGTGGCGGGCGCCCGCAGACACCAGCATGGCGCCGTTGCCGGTCGGAACATATTGCAAGATCCCGCAGGACACTCCGGCCAATGTGGTGCGCGGCGCACGCAACTATCCCTGCGTCGACGTTCCCGGCAAACGTGCGGCTACCCCACAGGAGTGCCGCGACAACAAACCGTACGTTCCGTTGGGTACCAACCCGTGGTACGGCGACCCGAACCAGATCCGGAACTGCCCCGCGCCTGGCGCTCGCTGCGATCAACCCGTGGACCCCGGCAGGGTGATACCGGCGCCGTCGACCAACAACGGACTCAACCCGCTACCCGCTGATCGACTGCCGGGAACACCGCCGCCGATCATCGATCCGCTGCAACGGCCCGGATCGGGCACCGTGCAGTGCAACGGGCAGCAGCCCAATCCGTGCATCTACACCCCCGCCGGCCCGGCCGCGATCTACCTTCCCTCCAGTGCTGAAGTAGTTGGGCCCGATGGCACCAAATACGCCGTCGAAAACTCAGTCCACACTGGAGACGACGGGTGGAAGGACATGCTGGCGCCCACTGCACGGTGACACCACGCCCATCGATTGGCCAGCGGACTAGCCGCGGGCGACGTGACCACCGAGCGGGTACGCGTCGCTATGCATCTGCAGCGACCTGACTTGCGCCGCTACGGGAATCTTGCGGGCTGCTCGGTGTTGCACCTGCTATTGACAGATGAGGAGATGTCAGCATGACTAGTCGGCCCGTTCTGGAACCCACCACCGAGCATCCGATCACGATTAGCCCCACCGAGGCACGGGTTGTGGTCCGTGTCAACGGCGAGGTCGTCGCCGACACACACGACGCGCTCCAGCTACAGGAGTCCACTTACCCCGCAGTGCAATACATTCCACTCAAGGATGTCGTGCAAGAGCTGCTCACTCGTACCGACACCGCCACCTATTGCCCATACAAGGGCGACGCCGGCTACTACAGCGTGACCACGTCCGCCGGCGACACCGTCGACGACGCGATCTGGACCTACGAACAGCCCTACCCGGCGGTGGCGGCGATCGCCGGACACGTCGCTTTCTATCCCGACAAGGCTGACATCAGCGTCGAGCGAAGCTAGGAACCGGCCTGGCCGAACACCTGGGCCGCCAGCTGGGTGTCGCTGTATTCACGCAATGACACGATGAGCCCGTCGCGGGTCTCGAAGACGAAGACGGCCGGGCTGTCGTAGCGCATCCCGTCGGCGGTCTCGCCCTCGGTCTGCGCCTCGATCACCACGCTTTCGCCATCGTTGAAACATTGGATGAAGTCGAGGCTCAGCTCGACACGGCGCTTGCGCCGCTCGACGTCTTGGCGCAGCGCTGCCTTGTCGACCGAGTCGCGGGTCACGATGCTCCAGTAGGTGAAGTCATCGCTCAGCAGCCCGAAGCATTCGTCGACGTCTCCGCCATCGGACAGGCACTGCAGGAACATCCACGCCAGTTCGGCCTGCGGATCGTCGAACGGCGTGGTCATCTGGCGCCGCTTCCCCCACAAGTGGGAGGGACCCCCACCCCCGCAAGCGGGCGGTGCCCCCACAGCATCGCTTCGTTCGGCATCGTCGCCGGCGCGGTCATCTGGCCATCCTGACGCGGAACACAGTTACCGGTCAATCATGCGCGCGACAGCATCTGCGGGCCTAGAACCTATGATCATCGGCATCAGCAATTGCGGCATCCGGGCGGGAGCACATGATGACTAGCGCTCGCACGGTGTCGTTCGGGGGTGTAGTCAGCCCCGAGATCACTCTTTTCCCGCTGCGCCGAGGCCCGGGTGATCCGTGCTTTCAGGTCGGCGATGACGGCGCCATTTGGCGGACCAGCCTGTTGCCCAGCGGATCGGTCACGGCGCGGATCAGCCGCGCGTCGCCCCGTGCCGTCCACTGCACGGCATGGGGAGGCGGTGCCGACGAGTTGCTCGACGCGCTCCCGGCCATGCTGGGCGCCGGCGACGACGCATCGGATTTCGTTCCGACCGACCCGACGGTCGCCGCTGCGCATCGGCGAGTACCGCACCTTCGGCTGGGCCGTACCGGTCAGGTTCTGGAAGCCCTCATTCCAGCCGTACTTGAGCAGCGCGTTCCCGGTGCCGACGCATTCCGATCCTGGCGCCTACTGGTGACCAAATTCGGCACCCCGCCACCAGGACCGGCGCCGGCGCGGATGCGTGTGCCGCCGTCGGCCGACGTGTGGGGGCACATCCCGTCGTGGGAATTCCACCGCGCCAACGTCGATCCCGGTCGGGCACGTACCGTCGTCAGCTGCGCGCAGCGGGCGTCGTCATTGGAACGGCTGACCTCCTGGCCGGCCGCGCGGGCCCGTGACGCGCTGACGTCGCTGCCCGGCGTCGGCGTGTGGACAGCGGCCGAGACCGCGCAACGGGCATTCGGCGATCCCGACGCTTTGTCGGTCGGCGACTACCACATCGCCAAGATGATCGGCTGGACGCTGTTGGGGCGTCCGATCGTCGACGCCGACATGGTCGAGCTGCTCGAGCCGATGCGGCCGCACCGGCACCGGGTGGTCCGGTTGCTGGAAGCTAGCGGACTGGCCTACGAACCGCGACGTGGGTCACGGCTCCCGGTGCAAGACATCCGCGGGCTGTGACTCCCGCCGCGGTTACTGCGCGCGGCCATCGGGTATTCGAGGCGAGACCCCGCGCGCGACGACCGCCTCAAGGAGGTAGCCATGACGCAGTTCACGGTCCCGGGCTTGACCGAAAAGCAGGGAATCAAAACCGCCGGGCTGCTGCAGAAGCAGCTAAGCACTTACAACGACCTGCATTTGACGCTCAAGCACATCCACTGGAACGTGGTCGGACCCAACTTCATCGGGGTGCACGAGATGATCGACCCGCAGGTGGAACTGGTTCGCGGTTACGCCGACGAAGTGGCCGAGCGGATCGCGACGCTTGGTGGCTCACCGCACGGGACGCCCGGTGCCATTCTGAAGGATCGCACCTGGGACGACTACTCAGTGAACCGCGACGTCGTGCAGGCGCATTTGGCCGCACTCGACCTGGTCTACAACGGCGTCATCGAAGACACCCGCAAGGCCATCCACGAAACCGAACAGCTCGATCCGGTCACCCAAGACATCCTCATCGACCACGCCGCCGAGCTGGAGAAGTTCCAATGGTTTGTCCGGGCACATCTGGAGAACGCGGGCGGCAAGTTGGCTCACGAGGGCTCATCCACCGAACGCAGCGCGGCGAAGACCGCCCGACGCAAGAGTTAACTCGCGCCGGAGGCGGCCAGTGCGCGTTCGGCTTCGGCGACCTCGCGGTTGAGGCGCTGTGAGCGGTAGATCGACACCTTGGTGTGATGCATCAGCAAGGCGGCGATCCCGACCGCGATGATCGCGCCGGGCACCACCGAGAACGACCCGGTCATCTCGGCCACCATGATCAGAATGGCCAGCGGCGCATGTGCGACGCTGCCGAAACAGGCCATCATCCCCACCACCACAAAGATCCCCGGGCTGTTGGGCACACCAGGCAGATGGAACATGTCTCCCAGCCGCCAGATCGCCGCGCCCACGAACGCCCCGATCACGATCCCGGGCCCGAAGATCCCACCGGATCCGCCGGTGCCGATCGACAGTGACGTGGCGACGATTTTGGCGATCGGCAGCACCAGAACGATCCACAACGGAATCGTCAGCAGTCCGGCCTTGGTGGTGGCCAGCTGGACCCAGCCGTAGCCGCTGGCCAGGATCTGGGGAATCGCCAAACCCAACAGGCCAACCAGCAGGCCCCCGATGGTCGGCCAGAGCACCGGGCCGCCCCGAAGCCGTGTCGTCAGTGCTTCGGTGGCATAGAAGATGCGCGCGTACAAATAACCCACGGTCGCCGCGACGATGCCCAAAACGACGAACCACAGCAGCGGCCACGCATCCTCGAAGCGGTATTCGGCGTCGATATAGCCGAACATCGGGTCGAAACCCAAAAACGAGCCGAATACGGCAAAAGCCGTCGCCGAGGTGACGAAACCGGGGTAGAGCACGCGATATTCGAGGTCTTCGCGGTAGATGATCGATGCCGCCAGGACCGCGCCACCCAGGGGCGCGCCGAAGATGGCGCCAATGCCGGCACCCACTCCCAACGACACCAGGATTCTGCCGTCTTCGTCGGAGAGGTGCAGTCGGCGCGCCAGCATTGACGAGAAGCCGGCGGAGATCTGGGCCGCGGGCCCTTCACGGCCGGCTGAGCCGCCCGAGCCAATGGTCAGGGCGCTCGAGATCATCTTGACGACGACGACCCGGGCCCTGATGTGTCGTGGATCGGTGTGGATCGCCTCGATCGCGCTGTCGGTGCCGTGGCCGCTGGCTTCGGGGGCAAACTTGGCCACGATCAGCGCCGACACCAGCGCACCGGCCGTTGTCACCAGCGGAAGCGCCCACGGCCTGGAGTAGTGGGGTGAGCCCGGACTCCCGCCCTCGACGAGCGGGGTGGGCAAGTGGTAACCGGCCACATAGCCCAGCAGAAAATGAGTGGTGTAGCGCAACGCCAGGTAGAAGGCGACGGCACCGAGACCGGCGACCACTCCGATGATGACGCCCAGCAAGAGCCATTTGTACAGGTATTCAAGATTCCTGATGAAGCGGCCTAACCGTCCGCCGCGGCCAAGATCGGTTTCGTCTACCTCCAGCATCGCCAGCGACGTTAGCAGCCGCCGCCGTGGGAATAATCGGACCGCGGTCCGGTTATATCGCGTAACGACGTTTTAGGAGGTACGGATGCCCGCGGTAACCGCAGACACGTTGATTTTGGAGCGGGTGTCGGCAGCCGGTCCGGCCGACACGGAACGTCCGGTCCGCTCGATCACCACCGGGCCACACGCCTACGAGGGCGAGGGATTTCCGGTGGTCCGGGCGTTCGCCGGCGTCAGCACCGCCGCACTGGACCCGTTTGTGCACATGGACCAGATGGGCGAGGTCGAATACCAGCCCGGCGAGCCCAGGGGCACCGACTGGCATCCCCATCGGGGATTCGAAACGGTCACGTACATGATCGACGGACGGTTCGCCCACCAGGATTCACATGGCGGCGGCGGGCTGATCACCGACGGCGCCACCCAATGGATGACAGCCGGTGCGGGCATCCTGCACATCGAAACCCCACCGGCCGACCTCGTCGAAAGCGGCGGCGTGTTCCACGGCATCCAGCTCTGGGTGAACCTGCCGAAGAAGGACAAGTTCGCCGCACCTCGCTACCAGGCCATCGCGGGCGGCGACGTCGCCCTGCTTTCCTCGGACGATGGCGGCGCGCTGATCCGCGTCATCGCAGGCGACATCGACGGCCATGGTGGGCCCGGAATCACCCACACGCCAATCACGATGGTGCACGCCACGGTTCAACCGGGCGCGCGGCTGAGCATCCCGTGGAACCGCGACTTCAACGCGCTGGTCTACGTCCTGTCTGGGCGCGGGACGATCGGTCCGGTCGGGCACCCGATCCAGCAGGGACAGCTGGCGGTCCTCGGCCCAGGTGACCGGATCACCGTCGCCGCCGAGCCGTCGCAGGAGTCGCGCAGACCCGCATTGGAACTGCTGATTCTGGGCGGCCAGCCGATCCGCGAGCCGGTTTTCCACTACGGCCCGTTCGTGATGAACACCAAGACCGAGCTGATCCAGGCCCTGGAGGATTTCCAGGCCGGAAAGTTCGGCAGTGTCCCGCCCGGCGGGTTGATGCCGCACCGAACTTAACGGCGATAAGTGTGATCTGTGGCACAATTTATTTGTGCTGCAACCCGCTAGTCGGGGTCCGGGGCGCCCCCCCGCAGCGAAGGCTGCGGAAACGCGTAAGCGCATTTTGCGTGCTGCTCGCGAAGTGTTCAGCGAACGCGGATACGACGCTGCCACCTTCCAGGCGATCGCAGTCCGAGCTGACCTGACTCGGCCTGCGATCAACCACTATTTCTCGAGCAAGCGTGAGCTCTATCGAGAGGTGGTGAACGAGACTAACGCGATGGTGGTCGCCGAGAGCGTCGAACACGCTCGGCGCGAGACGACATTGATCGGAAGGGTATCCGCATTTGTCGATGCAGCAACTCAGGCCGAGATCGAAAATCGGACAGCGGCAGCGTTTCTGATCACCGTCGCGTTGGAGTCGCAGCGACACCCCGAGCTGGGTCCGCGAGAAGCTGACTCGATTCGCTCCACCCGGGAATTTCTGTCCTGGGCGATCAACGACGCCATTGATAGTGGCGAGCTCGCCAGCGATACCGATGCCTCGGCGCTGACGGAGCTGCTGGTCGCGGTTTTGTTAGGGGTCGGATTTTACGCTGGCTTTGTCGCCAGCCGAGAGGAATTCGCGACCGTCACCGAGCAATTGCACCAGCTGCTAGCCCGTAGTTTCGGGTGACGTCTCGCACAATTCGCCGTGATGTAGCGCACAGCACCACATAGATTACCTAACTTATTCGGTAGCATGGGTGCCGCTATGTCTGATCTGTATGACGTCGGCTCGGTGCGCACCGACGGTGACAGCTGGGAGATCACCGAAAGCGTCGGCGCCACCGCGTTGAGCGTCGCGGCGGCCCGCGCGGTAGAGACGGCGACTGCTGATCCGCTGATCCAGGACGAGTTCGCCTACCTGCTGGTGTCGTCGGCCGGGCAGTCGTGGGCGCGGTTGGCCAGCCCCGGGCTGGAATGGATCGGCGACGACACGCATGGACGACGAGCGCATCGGATGGCCTGCGACTACCAGGCCGTGCGCACTCATTTCTTCGACGGATACTTTCAAGCCGCCGTCGCCGCAGGCATCCGGCAGGTGGTGATCCTGGCCGCCGGCTTGGACTCGCGGGCCTACCGCCTGGATTGGCCGGTCGACACCACGGTCTACGAGATCGATCAGCCCCAAGTCCTGACCTACAAGACCGGCACGCTGGAGTCGGCCGGTGCGGCCCCCAGGGCGACGCGACGCCCGGTTCCGGTCGACTTGCGTGACGACTGGCCGGCCGCGCTGTCGGCTGCGGGCTTCGACCCGACCCAGCCCACTGCCTGGCTGGCCGAGGGCTTGCTGCCCTACCTGCCTGCCGAGGCGCAGGACCGGCTCTTCGAGAGGCTGACCGCGCTCAGCGCACCAGACAGCCAGGTCGCCGTCGAAGCGTTCAGCCTGGGTTCCGCGGACACCGAACGACGCAGGGCGGCGCGGCGCGAGCGCTGGGCCCGGATGCGACGAGGCCTGGGCCTGGATATCAACGTTGAGACCTTGACCTACCAGGAAACCGAGCGTGCCGACGCCGCCGACTGGCTAACCAGCCACGGCTGGCAAGTGCACGCCGTCGACAACCTCGACGAAATGGCGCGACTGGGCCGGCCGATACCTACCGACTTGGCCGAGGAGGCCTTCCGTACCAGGCTACTGCGAGCGCAGCTCGTCGCGGCCAATTGATCACCAAACGCATTCTGCAGGAGGCGGAAGCAACATGAGCACCTTGCGCACCCACGACGACACCTGGGACATCGCCACCAGCGTCGGCAGCACGGCGGTGATGGTGGCCGCCGCCCGCGCCGTCGAAACCGATCGCCCCGATGCACTCATTCGCGACCCGTACGCCAAGCTGTTGGTCACCCAGGCCGGCACCGGCGTATGGGAAAGCATGCTCGACGACTCCCTGCTCGCCAAGGTGGAGTCGATCGACCCGGAAGGCGCCGCGGTGCTCCAACACATGCGCAGCTACCAGGCGGTGCGCACGCACTTCTTCGACGCCCACTTCGCCGGGTCGGTGGCCGCCGGCATCCGCCAGGTGGTGATCTTGGCTTCCGGGCTGGACTCGCGGGCCTACCGGCTGGACTGGCCGGCTGGCACCGCGGTGTACGAGATCGACCAGCCCAAGGTGCTGGCCTACAAGTCGGCCACGCTGGCGGCGCACGGCGCGACACCATCGGCCGAGCGCCGCGAGGTGCCGATCGACTTGCGTCAGGACTGGCCGGCCGCCCTCGTCGGTGCGGGTTTCGACCCGAAGGCGCCGACGGCCTGGCTGGCCGAGGGCCTGCTGATGTATCTGCCCGCCGACGCCCAGGATCGGCTGTTCACCCAGATCACCGAGCTGAGCGCGCCGGGCAGCCGGATCGCGGTGGAAACCGCGGCCAGTCACGCTGACGAGCGGCGACAGGAGATGCGGGACCGGTTCGCAGGGCTGGCGGACAAACTCGGCATCGAGCAGACCGTCGACATACAGGACCTGATCTACCACGACGAGGATCGCGCGGTCGTCGTCGATTGGCTCAACGACCACGGCTGGCGGGCCACGGCACAGAACTCCGGGGACGAGATGCGCCGGCTGGACCGCTGGGTCGACGGTGTGCCGATGGCCGACGACCAGGACGCGTTCGCGCAATTCGTCACCGCGGAACGACTGTGAGTACAACCAGCCGCAGTGACGGCGACACCTGGGACATCGCCACCAGCGTCGGCGCCACCGCCGTGATGGTGGCATCCGCGCGGGCGGCCGAGACGGCCAGCGAGCAGCCGCTGATCCGCGACGAGTTCGCGCAGATCCTGATCGACGGCCCGGAACTCGCCGAGCTGGTCACCAAGATGTCGACGACCTATACGGCCGATCCTGAGTTGGCGGCTGTCCGAGCACACATGGTCAACTACCAGGCCGCGCGCACGCACTTTTTCGACGCCTACTTCGCAGCGGCGGCCGCCGCCGGTATCCGTCAGCACGTCATCTTGGCTGCCGGACTGGACTCGCGGGCCTACCGGCTGGACTGGCCGGCCGGGACCAGCGTGTACGAGGTGGACCAGCCGAAGGTGTTGGAGTACAAAGCCGCGACGTTGGCCGCCAATGGCGCCCAGCCGGTGGCCGATCGGCACGAGGTGCCGGCCGACCTGCGGTTCGATTGGCCGAAGACCCTCCGCGACAAGGGGTTCGACCCCGTCGCAGCGCACCGCGTGGTTGGCCGAGGGTCTGCTGATGTTCCTGCCGGGCGAGGCCGAGGAGCGGTTGTTTTCCGACATCGACGCGCTGAGTGCACCGGGCAGCCGGGTCTGCATCGAGGATTTCACGTTCGACGACGCGGCCCGGGAGGCCTATGAGAAACGCCGCGCCAAGACCGACGAGCTACGCCAGCGGCTCGGCGACGAGAACGTCTTCGACCCCGGCGACCTGTGGTACACCGAGGACGAGCGCCGCGATCCGGCAGCCTGGTTCGACACCCACAAGTGGCGCGTCGAATCGCTGTCCGGCCGCGACTACCTGACCGAGGTCGGTCGTCCGCTGCCGGAGGAACCCAACGTCGCGGCGACATTCCGAGCGCTTTTCGTCTCCGCCGAAAAGCCCTGAAGGGTCTAGTGATGCGCACCCGCGACGATTCCTGGGACATCGCAACCAGTGTGGGGGCAACGGCGGTAATGGTCGCGCTGGCCCGTGCCGCCGAAACGGCCAGCGACGAGCCGCTGATCCGCGACCAGTTCGCCGGGCCGCTGGTCTCCACGCCTGAGCTGGCGGAGGTTTGCCAGCGGATGGCGTCGTGGTGGGCGGATCGTCCGGCTGAAGACGATGACGATGACTCTGAAGACGACGATGTCGACTTCACCGCGGACATCCAGCAGATGGTCAATTACCAGGCGGTGCGCACCCACTTTTTCGACGCGTACTTCACCGCCGCGGTCCAGGCCGGTGTCCGTCAGGTGGTGATCCTGGCCGCCGGTCTGGATTCCCGCGCCTACCGGTTGGACTGGCCGGCAGGCACCGTCGTCTACGAAATCGACTTGCCGAAGGTGCTGCAGTACAAGTCCGAGACGTTGGCCCAGCACGGCGCTGAGCCGAGCACCACCCGCCGTGCGGTGCCCGTCGACCTGCGTCACGACTGGCCAAAGGCGTTGCGCGACCAGGGTTTCGATGTGACTCAGCCGACTGCCTGGCTGGCCGAGGGCCTGTTGCCGTTCTTGCCCGCCGAGGCGCAGGAGTCGATGTTCGCCTCGGTCAACGAGCTCAGCGGGCCCGGCAGCCGGGTGGCCGTCGAGGTTTTCGGTGTTGACGAGGAGCAGCGCAAACAGATCGGCGAGAGGTGGGCGAAGTTGCGGACGGCACGCGAAAAGCGCGGCGAAGACGTCTCGTTCAGCCCGTTCGAGCTCTGGTTCGATCACGAGGGCCGCTCCGACCCAGCTGAATGGTTTGCTACCCACGGCTGGACCACGCAATCCGTCGGCAGCGGTGCCGAGGCGACGCGTCTCGGACGCGCCCCAACCGGCGATGACCCGCGGTTCAAAAACACGTTCGTCGTCGCGCAAAAGACCTGACGGCACCTGTTGGCCCGATCGGCTGGTTGATTAGGATTGGGCTTTCGCCGGTCAGGAAGGAAACCCGATGACCACCGAAGCCACCGCAAATACCGTCGGTACTACCGCTACTCACTCCGACATCGCGAAAATCGTCGCCCACCTGCGGCAGACGTTCTCCACCGGCAAAACCCGCAGCATCGAATGGCGACGAGCCCAGCTGCGCGGTCTGGAGAAGATGATGGCCGAGAATGAGCCGGCGATCGCCGCCGCGTTGGAGAAAGATTTAGACCGCAGCCCGTTCGAGGCGTGGTTGGCTGACATCGCCACCACGGCCGGTGAGGCTCGGTATGCGGCGAAAAATGTCAAGAAGTGGGTACGCCGCAAGCACCGTCTGCTCGAGCTGGCGCAGTTGCCGGGCCGCGGCTGGGTGGAGTACGAGCCCTACGGCACCGTGTTGATCATCGGTGCCTGGAACTACCCGTTTTATCTGACACTCGGCCCGGCGGTGGGAGCGATCGCGGCTGGAAACGCGGTGCTGCTCAAGCCATCCGAGATCGCGCCGGCGTCGTCAGCGCTGATGGTCGAGCTGGTGCCGCGCTACCTGGACGGCGACGCGATCGCGGTGGTCGAGGGTGATGGCGCGGTGAGCCAGGAGTTGATCGCGCAGGGCTTCGACCGGGTGTTCTTCACCGGCGGCACCGAGATCGGCCGCAAGGTCTACGAGGGCGCCGCACCTCACCTGACGCCGGTCACCCTGGAGTTGGGCGGCAAAAGCCCGGTCATCGTCGCGGCGGACGCCGATGTGGACGTTGCGGCCAAGCGGATCGCCTGGATCAAGCTGCTCAATGCCGGTCAGACGTGCGTGGCGCCCGACTACGTGCTGGCCGACGTGAAGATCCGCGACGAGCTCGTCGGCAAGATCGGCGAGGCCATCACGAAGTTCCGGGCGCAGGAGAAAACGACCGGCCTGCGTATCGTCAACCAGCGCCAGTTTGATCGACTGACCGGATACCTGGCCAGGACGAAGGGCACGATCGCGCTGGGTGGCAACTCCGACGCGTCGGGATTGCGCCTGGAACCGACCGTGGTCGTCGACCCCGATCCGGACGAGCCGTTGATGAGCAACGAGATCTTCGGCCCTATCCTGCCGATCATCTCGGTCGAATCTCTTGATGACGCAATACGTTTCGTCAACTCGCGGCCTAAGCCGCTGTCGGCGTATTTGTTCACCAAGACGCGCGCGGTGCGTGAGCGGGTGATCAGAGAGGTGCCGGCGGGCGGCATGCTGGTCAACCATCTGGCCTTCCAGGTGTCGACGGCCAGGTTGCCTTTCGGCGGCGTCGGCGCATCGGGCATGGGCGCCTACCACGGCCGCTGGGGCTTCGAAGAGTTCAGCCACGCCAAGTCGGTGTTGACCAAGCCGACCAGACCCGACTTATCCAGCTTTGTCTATCCGCCGTATACAGAGAGGGCGTGGAAGTTGGCGCGTCGGCTGTTCTAGCGCTGACTGAACCCATCCGGCCTAGAGAAGAGTCGGGCGATGAAGCCCGAGAAAGAGAGGAAGCCCATGCCCGGAGTGCAGGATCGCGTCGTCGTCGTCACCGGAGCCGGTGGGGGACTGGGCCGCGAATACGCCCTGACTCTCGCCAAGGAGGGCGCCAGCGTCATCGTGAACGACCTCGGCGGCTCCCGCGACGGAACCGGCGCCGGACACAACATGGCCGACCAGGTTGTCGAAGAGATCAAGGCCGCCGGGGGCCGCGCTGCCGCCAACTACGACAGCGTCGCCGAGCCCAAAGGTGCGGAGAACATCATCAAGACCGCTCTCGACGAGTTCGGCAAAGTCGACGGTGTGGTGAGCAACGCCGGCATCCTGCGCGACGGCACCTTCCACAAGATGTCGTTCGAGAACTGGGATGCCGTGCTCAAGGTGCATCTCTACGGCGGGTACAACGTGATCCGCGCCGCGTGGCCGCATTTCCGTGAGCAGAGCTTCGGCCGGGTGGTTGTTGCCACCTCCACCAGCGGGCTGTTCGGCAACTTCGGTCAGGCCAACTACGGCGCAGCCAAGCTGGGCCTGGTCGGCTTGATCAACACGCTGGCCCAAGAAGGCGCCAAGTACAACATCAAGGCCAACGCGGTCGCACCGATCGCGGCGACCCGGATGACCGAAGACATCCTGCCGCCCGAGGTGCTGAAAAACCTGACACCGGATTTCGTGGCGCCGGTGGTGGCCTACCTGTGCACCGAAGAGGTGCCTGACACCGATTCGATCTTCATCGTCGGCGGCGGCAAGGTGCAGCGCACCGCGCTGTTCCAGAACGAGGGCGTCACCTTCAAGACGCCGCCGTCCGTCGACGAGATCGCCGCGCACTGGGCCGAGATCGACGACTTGTCCGCCGCAAAACAGGCCAACTTCTCGATCCGGTAATCGAGACCACATGAAAGCCTGTGTAGTACAGGAGCTTTCAGGGCCATCCGGCTTGGTGTACACGGATGTCGACGATGTCACCGGCAACGACGACACGATCATCGTCGACGTCCGTGCCGCCGGCGTGTGCTTTCCGGACCTGCTGCTGAGCAAGGGCGAATACCAGCTCAAGCTGCCGCCGCCGTTCATCCCGGGCATGGAGGCCGCCGGTGTGGTGCACTGGGCGCCGGAGGAGTCGGAATTCACAGTGGGTGACCGGGTCTCGGCGTTCGGTGTGCTCGGCGGCTACGCCGAAAAGGTGATTGCCCCGTTGGCCAACGTGACCCGCAGTCCGGCGGAACTCGATGACGCCGAAGCGGTGTCGCTGCTGGTGAACTACAACACCATGTATTTCGCGCTGGCCCGGCGTGCCGCGATGCGTCCGGGCGACAGCGTGCTGGTGCTGGGTTCAGCCGGTGGCGTGGGCACTGCGGCGATCCAAGTGGCCAGGGCGATGGGTGCGAGCAAGGTCATCGCGGTGGTGCATCGCACGGGTGCAACAGAATTCGTCGAGTCGCTGGGCGCCGACGTAGTGCTGCCGTTGACCGACGGCTGGACTCAGGCGGTGCGCGAGCATACCGAGGGACGCGGGGTGGACATCGTGGTCGATCCGGTCGGCGGGCCGGCTTTCGACGACGCCATCCGGGTGCTGGCCATCGACGGCAAGCTGCTGGTCATCGGATTCGCCGCGGGTTCTATCCCGACGGTCAAGGTCAACCGGCTACTGCTACGCAATGTCGGCGTGCTCGGCGTCGCCTGGGGTGAGTACTTGCATCAGGTTCCCGGGTCTGCGGCACTGTTCGCCTGGGGCCTGGGTCAGCTGGTGTCGTTGGGCTTGAAACCGCCTCCGCCGCAGCGCTATCCGCTCTCAGAGGCTCCTGCCGCGCTGCAGGCCCTGGCCGACGGCGGGGTGTTCGGCAAGCTGGTGCTGGAGCCCTAGCGCAGTGCTCTAGAACAGACCCGAGAAGTCGGCGGATATCTGTGAGGCCGCGTTTTCGACGACGGCCAGTCCGAAACGGGCGAACAGCGTTTCCATCCCGGTATTAGCGGCGACCGGCAAACCGAGCGCGTCGAGGAGGTCACCGCTCGACAGGTTATCCGTGAACAACGACAGGTCATAGGCGGGGAGGCTGGTGACCAGTGCGTTGACGACGTCAGCCAACGGCAGCAAAGTTGAATATGCCGTCGAGAAACGCGCCGCCCCGCGGACGGTGGCGGCGCGTTCCATCTCCCCCGCTACTAGAACAGACCTGAGAAGTCAGCAGCGACCTGTGAGAAGGCATCGCTCAGGATGGAGACCTCGAATCCGGCCGCCAGCGTGCCGATCGCCGTGGTACCCGCGACCGGTAGACCGAGAGCGTCGAGGATGTCACCGTTCGACAGGTTGTCTGTGAAAATTGAGGTTTCCCACGCGGGCAGGCTGGTCACCAGTGAGTTGATGATGTCCGCCGTTGGCAGCAAGGTGGAATACAGTGTCGAGGCCGCACTCGAGAGTTCGTTGACGAAGTCGGTGAACGACGCTGCCGGGTTTGCGGCGTCGGCCTCTAATGCCGAGAGCAGATCCGTGAGGCTCTGTCCCGACGAGGCCGAGTCCACCGCCGCCGAGTAGGGGTCTGTGCCGCTCATCAAGTTCTGGAAGCCTTGCTCGGTGTCGGTGGCCAGTGTGCTGAGCACTGTGGACAGGCTGACGTCGGGGAACAGCCCGAACGGGGTGGCCACGTTCGCCGGTGAATCAGCGTCCACGGAGTAGCCGAGACTGCCGTCGCCGTAGCCCAGGTTGATCAGATACGTCAGGTCGGGCCCCAGCAATTCTTGGAGCGTGTCGGTAGCGCTGATACCAGCGGCGCGGGTTTCGTCGATCATGTAGTAGTTGGTGAGGCACTCGGTGCAGGGTGCCGTCAGTGAGTTCTCCGATCCCGGCAACAGAGTCGCGCCGGCGATTTCTGCGGCCGTGGGACCGCTGCTCGTCGACGCCCCCGTTCGAGATACGTGCCGTGAAGCGTCTTCGATGCCCAAAAAGGCGTTGAGGTCGGACAGGAAGTTAATCGGGTAGCGCGGAAAGTCCGTGAAGCCGTCATATTCCAGTGAGTAAATGTTGGTGGTGAAGTCATCGGACGGGGTCGCACCGTTGAACGCGATACCCAGACTCGCGAGGTTCAGCTGGTCGACGGTGGGCTGGCCCGACGTCGTTTCGAAGCCGTTGAAGCGCTCGAACAGCCCGCCGTTGGGATTGTTGGGGTCAGCGATCAGCAGGAATTGCGGGTCAAGCGGTCCCGTCTCTGGCGTGCCGGACGGGTCGAGCAGCTGCATCGTGACGCCGGATAGCGTGGAACTCTGCGAGTAGCCGAACACCGTTGAGGCGTCTCCGTTTGCCTGGTCGGCTGAGGATCGTGCTTTCCAGGATGGCGGCGCCCTGGCCCACCGATGTGCTGAGGGACGCAAGGCCATCGGAATCGAGCGGATAGTTGTAATACAGCTGCTGGACGCCGCCGCCGAACAGCGGATAGGCCCCCTCGGGCGTGAACAGGCCGTTGCCAAAGCCGTCGGGGGCCGGGGTGGCCTGGTAGAAGGTCAGGTCGGGGTAGAGCTTCGTGCCGGGTTTCGAGGTAGAGCTCGTCCGCGGCCGCCACGTAGTCGGGACCGGGGATGGGCAGCTCGGTGCCGCCCATGACCAGCCCGATATTGGGGATATCGGAGTTCGTCTGCGTGGGCGAATGCCGGATTCATCATCGCGCTCAGCCCCACGACACCGGCGCCGGCCGTTGCCACCAGCCCTAAACCCAGCCAACGAAGCTTGCGGTCTGACATGTGTGACCTCCCGGATCTTGGGCGGATCGTCAGGGCAGGCAGGTAGCCCAGCGGCGCGGGTATTCAACATATGTTTTACTCCTCTTTGCCTCCGTTGTCTAAGAAATCCACAGGTTTTCCTTCGCGTAAATTAAGTCTTTCCATTCGAGACCTACAGGTTGCAGGTGGGCGCGAAGTGCGGGCAGTTGAACCTCAGCGACCTCAGCAGCCTCTTCAATCCCTGGCTGAAGTGTTGTTGTGACAGCGCGGCCACCATCTCATTGGTCGGCGCGGGTGCTGGTGTAGCTGGGGTTCGGCCGCGGACCTTCTAGCCCAGCAGCGCTGTGCGCAGCCCGGTCATCTCGGCCTCGGTGATGCCTGCACTCCGCAGGTAGCCATCAAGGGAGCCGAAGTTCTCGTCGATGGTCCGCCGCGCCGCGTCCAGGTATTCCTCGCGCACACCGAGGACTTCGTCGGACAGTCGCGCTTCGGTGAACGCCATCAACTCCGGCGTCACTTCGACGTCCGTCCGCTGCCGGACCGCGTCCAGAATCCTGGCTCGCAAGAGTGGGACCGCTTGATTGCTGCGCAGAAAATCTGCCACGATCGCGTCGCGCTCGACACCGGCGCCCTCCAGCATCGTCGCCACCAGGAAGCCGGTGCGGTCCTTGCCGGCGAAACAATGGGCGAGCACTGCGCGTCCGTCGGCCAGCAAACTGATGACGCGGTGCAGCGCCTGCTGGGCGCCGTTGTAGGTGGGAAACCTGCTGTACTCGTCGATCATGTAGCGGCTGGACGCATCGCTGACCGGCTCGTCGTCGGGCTTGTCTTCCAGCAACCGCCTGAAGGCGTGCTCGTGCGGGGCTTCGCCGTCCTCGTTGAGCTCGTCGGGCCCGAGGTCCGGGATGGGCAACAGGTGGATATCGACGCCGTCGGGCACCCGACCCGGTCCGTGGCGCTGCACCTCGCGACGCGAGCGCAGATCGGCGACATCGGTGATGCGCAATCGGCGTAACTCGTCGCGGCCGTCGTCGGCGAGATCGCTCAGCTCACCGGAACGAAACAGCCGGCCTGGCCGCAGCACACCGGTGCTATCGGCGACATCGCGAAAGTTCCAGGCCCCCTGAAGATCCCGCGTCTCAGTGGCCATCTCAGGTGACCGCCGCGGCGAAAGTGCTTTGCTCGCGACCGATCTCTGCGCGCGCGATGGATCGCATATGCACCTCGTCGGGCCCGTCGAAGATGCGCATCGCGCGGTGCCAGGCGTAGAGCCGGGCCAGCGCGGTGTCCTCGCTGACGCCGGCGGCGCCGTGCACTTGGATGGCACGGTCGATGACGTCGCAGGCCACTTGCGGCGCCACTGCTTTGATCTGCGAGACCAGCAGATGGGCGGCCTTGTTGCCGTGTTGGTCGATGGTCCAGGCCGCCTTTTCGCACAACAATCGGGCCTGGTCAATCTCACTGCGCGACTTGGCAATTGCCTGCTGCACGAGACCTTGATCAGCCAGTGGGCGGCCGAAGGCAATCCGGTTTTTCGCGCGGTTGACCATCAGGGCCAGTGCGCGTTCGGCACCGCCGAGGGCACGCATGCAGTGGTGGATGCGGCCCGGTCCCAGCCGCGCTTGGGCGATCGCGAAGCCGCCGCCTTCTTCGCCGAGCAGGTTGGTGACCGGTACCCGGACGTTGTCGTAAATGATCTCGCAGTGCCCGGGCTGGTCGTGGTAGCCGAAGACCGTTGTCGAGCGGACGATTGTCACACCCGGCGTATCAATCGGCACCAAAACCATCGACTGCTGTTGGTGGCTTGCCGCCTCGGGGTTGGTGCGGCCCATCACGATGAGGATCTTGCAGCGCGGGTCCGCCGCCCCCGAGCTCCACCACTTGCGGCCGTTGATCACGTAGTCGGCGTCGTCGCGCACGATGGAGGTCTCGATGTTGCGGGCGTCGCTGCTGGCGACTGCGGGCTCGGTCATCGAGAAGGCACTGCGGATCTCGCCGTTCAGCAAGGGTTCCAGCCACTGTTTGCGTTGCTCCTCGGTGGCGAACAGATGCAGGGTCTCCATGTTGCCGGTATCGGGTGCCGCGCAGTTGAGCGCCTCGGGGGCGATCTCCAGGCTCCAGCCGGTCAGCTCGGCCAGCGGCGCGTAATCCAGGTTGGTCAAGCCTGACTCGGCGGGCAGGAACAGGTTCCACAGGCCGGCCGCTTTGGCCTTGGTTTTCAGTTCCTCGATGATCGGCGGGACGGTGTGGTCGGTCGGGCCGGCCTCGTGGCGGTATTTGTCGTAATCGGCTTCTGCCGGAAAGACATACTCGGTCATGAAGTCGGACAGTCGCTTGTGATAGTCGATTGCCTTGGCCGACATCGCAAAGTCCATGCCCGTCACGATATGCCACCGGCGCAAAGGCCGACGGCGCAGGATGGACGCCATGACAGAGTCACGTCCGCCGTTCCCGCCGTTCACCCTCGAGACGGCGATCCAGAAGGTCCAGGCCGCCGAGGACTTGTGGAATTCCCGCGACCCTGAACGGGTCAGCCTGGGATACACCGTTGATTCGCACTGGCGCAACCGCGACGAACATCTCGTCGGCCGCGACGCGATCGTGGCCTTCCTGACCCGCAAATGGCAGCGCGAGCTGGACTACGTGCTGCGCAAAGGTTTGTGGGCCTTTCACGACGACCGCATCGCCGTCCGCTTCCAATACGAATGCCGCAACGCCGACGGGCAGTGGTACCGCAGCTACGGCAACGAGTTGTGGGAGTTCGACGACGCCGGGCTGACAGCCCGGCGCGAAGCCAGCATCAACGACATCCGGATCGACGAGTCGGAGCGCCGCTACTTCGGGCCGCGTCCGGAGGCTGAGCGCGGGCAAGACTTCCCGCTCTGGTAGCGGCCCGACGGGGGACAGGTGCGGCCAGGTTAGGGTGAGGGCCGTCTATCGGGGTAGGGATAGTGCGGACAAGAACAAGAAAGCAGATGTAGGCGCCATGACAGATACGCAGACAACGGTGGGGGTAGTCGCCGAGTCCGCGGCCGACGAGCGACGGGTCGCGCTGGTGCCCAAGGCGGTCGCGCCGCTGGTGAACAGCGGGGTCGCGGTCGTGGTGGAGGCCGGCGCCGGCGAGGGGGCGCTGCTTCCTGACGAGCTTTACACCGAGGCCGGCGCCACCATCGGCGACGCCTGGGCGGCCGACATTGTTGTCAAGGTCGCCCCGCCGAATACCGAGGAAGTCGCTCGGCTAAAGCATGGCCAGACGTTGATCGGGTTCCTGGCGCCTCGCGACGCCGACAACTCGATCGGTGCGCTGTCCGATGCCGGCGTGCAGGCGTTCGCCCTGGAAGCGATCCCGCGGATTTCCCGGGCGCAGGCGATGGACGCGTTGTCGTCGCAGGCCAATGTGGCCGGCTATAAGGCTGTGCTGCTGGCGGCCTCGGAGTCGACCCGGTTCTTCCCGATGCTGACGACGGCGGCGGGCACGGTGAAGCCCGCCACGGTGCTGGTGCTCGGCGTCGGCGTGGCCGGCCTGCAGGCGCTGGCGACGGCCAAACGGCTGGGCGCGCGCACCACCGGCTACGACGTCCGTCCGGAGGTCGCCGACCAGGTGCGGTCCGTCGGCGCGCAGTGGCTGGACATCGGAATCGATGCGGCGGGTGAGGGTGGATACGCTCGCGAGCTCACCGAGGACGAACGCGCGCAGCAGCAAAAAGCGTTGGAGGAGGCGATCAGCGGGTTCGACGTGGTGATCACCACTGCGCTGGTTCCGGGCCGCCCGGCGCCGCGGCTGGTGACTGCCGCCGCGGTGGAAGCGATGAAGCCTGGCAGCGTCGTCGTGGATCTTGCCGGGGAAACCGGTGGCAACTGCGAATTGACCGAACCCGGTCAGGTCGTCGTCAAGCATGACGTCACGATTGCCTCGCCGCTGAACCTGCCGGCGACAATGCCCGAGCACGCCAGCGAGCTCTACAGCAAGAACATCACGGCGCTGCTGGAGCTGTTGATCAAGGACGGCAAGCTGGCCCCGGACTTCGACGACGAAGTCATCGCGGAGTCGTGCGTGACCCTGCAAAGGGCGGGAGATGGGGGAGGAAGCACAGATGCACGGGATGTATGACGAACTTCTGTCCAACCTGGCGATCCTGGTGTTGTCGGGATTTGTCGGGTTTGCGGTGATCTCGAAAGTGCCGAACACGCTGCACACCCCACTGATGTCAGGGACCAACGCCATCCACGGCGTTGTGGTGCTGGGTGCACTGGTGGTGTTCGGGGAGGTTGAGCACCCGTCGGTGGCGGTGCAGATCATCCTGTTCGTTGCGGTGGTCTTCGGCACGCTGAACGTGATCGGCGGGTTCATCGTCACCGACCGGATGCTTGGCATGTTCAAAGGCAAGAAGAGCTCGGCGAAGGCCGAAAAACCAGAAGCGGTCGCCAAATGAACTACTTGGTGATCGGCCTATACGTCATCTCGTTCGGGCTGTTCATCTACGGTCTGATGGGCCTGACCGGGCCCAAGACCGCGGTGCGTGGGAACCTGATCGCCGCGGTGGGCATGGCCCTGGCCGTGACGGCGACACTGATCAAGATCCGGGATACCGACCAGTGGGTGCTGATCATCGCCGGCCTGCTGGTGGGTGTAGTGCTCGGAGTTCCGCCGGCCCGCTACACCAAGATGACCGCCATGCCGCAATTGGTGGCGTTTTTCAACGGCGTCGGCGGCGGCACGGTGGCGCTGATCGCGCTGTCGGAATTCATTGAGACCGATGGCTTTTCAGCCTTCCAGCACGGCGAGTCGCCGACCGTGCACATCGTGGTGGCGTCGTTGTTCGCCGCGATTGTCGGGTCGATCTCGTTCTGGGGCTCGATCATCGCGTTCGGCAAGCTGCAGGAGATCATCTCCGGTTCGCCGATCGGCTTCGGCAAGGCTCAGCAGCTGATTAACTTCCTGCTGCTGGCCAGCGCCGTTACCGCCGCGGTGGTCATCGGTCTGCACGCGCATCCCGGCACCGGCGGAGCCCCGTTGTGGTGGATGATCGGGCTGCTGGCCGCCGCGGGCGTGCTCGGCTTGATGGTGGTGCTGCCGATCGGCGGCGCGGACATGCCGGTGGTGATCTCGCTGCTCAACGCCATGACCGGGCTGTCGGCGGCAGCGGCAGGTCTGGCGCTGAACAACACGGCGATGATCGTGGCGGGCATGATCGTCGGCGCGTCGGGTTCGATCCTGACCAACCTGATGGCCAAGGCGATGAACCGCTCCATCCCGGCGATCGTCGCCGGCGGGTTCGGCGGTGGTGGTGTGGACGTGAGCGGCGGTGACGGCGGGGACAAGCACGTCAAATCCACGTCAGCGGCCGACGCCGCGATTCAGATGGCCTACGCCAACCAGGTGATCGTCGTTCCCGGCTACGGGATGGCCGTCGCACAGGCCCAGCACGCCGTCAAGGACATGGCCACGTTGCTCGAGAACAAGGGGGTGACGGTGAAATACGCGATCCACCCGGTCGCCGGCCGGATGCCCGGGCATATGAACGTGCTGCTGGCCGAGGCCGAGGTCGACTACGACGCGATGAAGGACATGGACGACATCAACGACGAGTTCGCCCGCACCGACGTCGCGTTGGTCATCGGCGCGAACGACGTCACCAACCCGGCGGCGCGCAACGAGGCATCCAGCCCGATCTACGGCATGCCGATTCTCAACGTCGACAAGTCAAAGTCGGTGATCGTGCTCAAGCGGTCGATGAACTCCGGATTCGCCGGCATCGACAACCCGCTGTTCTACGCGGACGGCACCACACTGCTATTCGGCGATGCCAAAAAGTCGGTATCCGCAGTCACCGAGGAACTTAAGGCGCTATAAAGCCGCTGCCCTAGACGGGCGGATAGGCCGGTGGCGGGTAGCCGTTACCGTCCGCGACACCGCGGAAGCCCCAAAGTGCATATTTGAAGTAGAACTCGAGCTCGTCGGAAACGTCGTAGCTGGGATCCGGATCCATCTGGCACCCTCTCGATAGGCTCGATCGTTCATGACTCGCGACTTGACTCCAACCGCAGTCTAGTCCGCCGGGGGCAATGCACAACAGCGATCAACCGTTCTGCCTAAACTATCCAACTAGTTGATTGACACCGGGCACCGCCCGGCACTGCCGATAGCGAGTAGACATGCCATCCGAGAACGGGCTCACCCGCCGCGAGGAGCTGCTGACTGTTGCCACCAAGCTCTTCGCCGCGCGCGGCTACCACGGCACCCGGATGGACGATGTCGCCGATGTGGTCGGGCTGAACAAGGCGACCGTCTACCACTACTACGCGAGCAAGTCGCTGATCCTCTACGACATCTATCAGCAGGCCGCCGAACGCACGCTGGCCGCTGTGCACGACGACCCGTCGATGTCGGCGAGGGAGGCGCTCTACCAGTACACGGTCCGGCTGCTCAACCAGATCGCCGCCAACCCGGAAGGCGCGGCGGTGTACTTCCAGGAGCAGCCCTACATCACCGAGTGGTTCACCGAGGAGCAAGTCGCCGCGATCCGCGAGAAGGAAACCCAGGTTTACGAGCATGTGCACGGCCTGATCGATCGGGGAATCGGCAGCGGCGAATTCTATGAGTGCGACTCGCACGTGCTGGCACTCGGCTACATCGGGATGACGCTCGGCGCCTATCGCTGGCTGCGGCCGAGCGGACGCCGCAGCGCCAAGGAGATCGCCGCCGAGTTCAGCACCGCACTGTTGCGGGGTCTGATCCGCGACGAGGCGGTCCGCACGGAGTCACCGCTCGGGGTCAGAACTGAAATCGGTACAGCCGGTCGTAGTTCCTGACGAAGGGGACCGCGGTCACCATTCGGTAGATGAGCCGTTGCGGCTTCAGCGGGACCTTTGCGGGTCGAGGAACATCGACGTGTCCACCAGGCGTAGCCGCGGGTTCCACTCGGCTAGCTCATGGCCGTCTTTGCTGCCGCATTTGGTGATCCCTGCCGTGGAGAACTTGGCGAGCAATCGAGAATTGGAGAACCGCGGGCCCCATGGTGAGAGCAGGTCGGCCAGCAGTTCGCCGGTGCTGAATCGATCGGTGAGCCGCTGCAACAGCTCACGTATTTCAGGTTCGGTGAGGTACATCAGCAGACCCTCGGCGACGATCAACGCCGGGTACTCGGCCGGGATCTGGTCCAGCCAGCCCGGGTCGGTGACTGATGACCCGATCATCGTGTAGCCGGCCCGCTCGGCGTAGAGCCGTCGCCGTAGCGCGATGCCTTCGGGCACGTCGAGGTCGAACCAGTGCACCCCCGGCGGCACGTCGAGCCGGAACGCGCGACTGTCGAGTCCGCAACCCAGGTGCAGAACGACGGCGTCCGGGTGGCGGCGCAGGAAGGCCTCGGCCCAGCTATCGAGCTGTTTGGCGCGCAATGCAACCAGGAACTGGTTGCCCCACGGCTGGGCGGCTCGGTGCATTCGGGCGAAGTCGTAGTCGATCCGGTCGACGGCTTCGGCGGCCTCTTTGTCGCCGAGAACCGGGTGCTTCAGCCGACTTTCGTAGGCCCGTAAATACAGCGTGCAAAGGTTGGTCCATTCCACTGAGCCCCAGCGCACGCTGGAGAAGTCAAGCTTGTTGGACTGGTCTGCGTGGTGGTCTTTCACCGAGCTCTCACGGGTCCTCATCCTGCATCACTCGCGGCGCCACCGCGAGGGTGTGGTAGACCGTCGCCATGACCCCGAGTCTGGTGCAAACCGTGTCTTCGCTGGTCGGAGCGAGCCATGTCAGCACCGATCCGGATGTGCTGGCTGGCCGCAGTGTCGACCACACCGGCCGTTATCGAGGGCGCGCGAGCGCGCTGGTGCGTCCGGGGTCGGCGGAAGAAGTCGCCGACGTGCTGCGGGTGTGTCGGGACGCAGGGGTGCGCGTCACCATCCAGGGCGGTCGTACCTCATTGGTGGCCGGTACGGTCCCCGAGCATGACGATGTGCTGCTGTCGACCGAGCGGCTTTGCGCCATAAGCGATGTCGACACGACAGAGCGCCGCATCGAAGTCGGTGCGGGGGCCACGTTGGCCGCGGTCCAGCGCGCGGCCACCACGGCCGGTTTGGTCTTCGGTGTCGACCTGGCCGCACGCGACACCGCGACCGTCGGTGGCATGGCCTCGACCAACGCCGGCGGGTTGCGCACCGTGCGCTACGGCAACATGGGCGAACAGGTCATCGGCTTGGACGTCGCATTGCCCGACGGGTCGGTGGTGCGCCGGCACTCGCAGGTGCGGGCGGATAACACCGGCTATGACCTGCCGGCACTGTTCGTCGGCGCCGAGGGAACGCTCGGTGTGATCACCGCGCTCGACCTGCGGCTGCACCCAGATCCGGCGTATCGAGTGACGGCCGTGTGCGGGTTCGAGCATCTCGATGCGCTGGTCGATGCCGCCCGGCTATTTCGCGATCTGGACGGCATCGCAGCGCTGGAACTGATCGATAGCCGGGCCAGCGCCTTGACTGACGAGCATCTGGGCGTGGCTGCGCCGGTGAGTGGTGACTGGTTGCTGTTGGTGGAGTTGGCATCCGACCAGGACCAGACCGAGCGGCTGGCCGACGCGCTGGAGGGGGTGCGCACCAGCGGCGAGCCGGCGGTGGGCGTTGATCTTGCTGCCCAACAACGGCTTTGGCGGCTACGAGAATCGGTGGCCGAGGTGCTCGGCGTCTACGGGCCGCCGCTGAAGTTCGACGTCTCGTTGCCGCTCTCGACGGTCGCCGGTTTCGCTCGCGACGCCAAGGCGTTAGTGAATCGCCATGCCCCAGACGCCATCGATGTGCTCTTCGGGCATATCGGGGAGGGCAACCTGCATCTCAACGTGCTGCGCTGCGACGAAGAGCAGGAACGCAATCTGTATGCGGCGATGATGGACCTGATCGCGGAGTGCGGCGGCAACGTCAGCTCCGAACACGGGGTCGGCAGCCGCAAACGGAAGTATGTCGGCATGTCCCGCGAGCCCGCCGATATCGCGGCGATGCGAACGGTCAAAACCGCGTTCGACCCGACCGGCTACCTCAACGCCGCGGTGCTGTTCGACTAGTCAGGTCCCGCCTTGATTCCCACCGCGTGACGCAGTTGGGCCAAGAACTGGTCAGCGTCGTCGCTGCGGATCATGTAGTGCGAAATCGCCACGCGGATCGCGGTTGCCGCCTTCACCGCGGCGTTGGGTCCGGTGAGCAGTCGCTGCAATCCCTCCCGCATCTGCGGGATGACGTGCGAGAACTGGCTGATCACGTGCTCGGGCTCGATGTCGACCATGCGCACGCCCGAGTAGGAGTGTTGGTACTCCACGATGAACTGCAATGCGGCGTCGAGCTTGTCGACGCCCTTGAGGCCGGCAGTCGCCCTGCTCAAGCCGCTCTCGAATCCCTGTCGTTCGTAGCGCGAGAACGCCGAGAGGAGCTCCTCCTTGGACGCGAACCAGCGATATAGCGTGGGTCTCGACACCCCGGCCTGGGCGGCGACGTCGGACAAGCTGAGCTTGCGCTTGCCGTTGCGGCTGAGAACCTCGGCCGTCGCCGCGAGGATGCGCTGCCGCGTCGAGGTGTCGCCTTCGATGATCGCCGTCTGCTCCATGCCCGCAACTTTACAAAATTTGGCGGAAGTGTCACGCTGTTTTGGTGTCACTGTCAAGGTCCCTTGCCGGGGCCTACGCGCCCCCGCGCAAGGTAGCTGACCACCAAATCCTAGCCGGGCAGGCCCACCGCATCGCGGCCGATAGGCGCCGAACGTGAGCCGGTCCAGGGCCGCCAGAGCGATTGTCATCACCGAAGCTTCTTCGCCCGTCGCCCTTGCCACTGCGGCGCAGTTGGCCGCCGGCGGACATCTGGTGCTGATGGGAACCCGCCGCACCGATGTCTGCGAGCGGCTCGCGGCCCGTCTTCGGGCCGATGGCGCGCCGGCTTTCGCCGCCTACCTGGACCTCGCCGACCCGCCGTCGGTCGATCGGTTCGTCGAGTCCGCCGACTACCTGATCGGTGCCGTCGACGTGCTGATCAGCGCCGCCGGTCTCGCTGACGGACGATCGCAAGCGCGACGGGACCGGACGCAGCGGGTCGACCGCGAAATCGGCAGCTCCTGGGTTGGCGCACAACACCTTGCGGCACAAGTCATCCCGCCGATGATCAGCGAACGGCGCGGCGACGTGGTGCTGATCAGCCCGGAGCTTGTCGGCGCGTCGTCGCAGGCGGCGCATCGCATGCTCGATGCTTGGGCGGCCGGGCTGGACGCCGAATTCGTCGGTACCGGCGTGCGGGCGTCGGTCGTCCGATCAACCGGCAATGCGCAGGTGCCGCCCGGCGACATCGGATACCTGATCGCCACGGTGCTCGGCTCACCCCGGACACACCTGCGCGTCGTGGAGGTCATCCCAGCGGTTCCCGCACCGAACTTGGCAAAGGAGCACAAGAGTCGATGACCGTCGTAACACCGGGCCACCAATACAGCGCACTCGACATCACCACGCGCGCATTCTGGAGCCGGCCGTTCGCGATTCGCGACGAAACGTTTGCCCAGCTCCGCGCAGCCGACGGCCTGACCTGGCATCCGCCGCTGCCCTCGCTGTTTTCCATCGAGGAGGCCGGTTTCTGGGCGCTGACCCGCCGCGCCGACATCGTGTACGCCAGTCAGCATTCCGAGCTGTTCACCTCGACGCAGGGTGTCGCCCTGGATCCGATGCCCGCCGAAGTCCAGCGGATCGCCACCTTCTTCCTGACGATGGACCCGCCGGAACACACCGTGTACCGGCGGCTGATCAGCGCCGCCTTCACGCCGCGCAACATTCGGCGCATCGAAGAACAGATCCAGCAGAACGCGGTCAGTGTTGTCGACGACTTGGTCGGTGCCGGCGACGTCGACTTCGTGACGGCGTGCTCGGCACGGCTGCCCATGATGACGATCTCGGACATGCTCGGTGTTGCACCGTCTGACCGAGAAACGGTAGCGCAGGCCGCCGAAAAGCTGTTCAGCATGAGCGATGACGAGTACAGCACGCTGGAAGACCGGGCCGCGGACACCATCAACGAAATAATGTTCCTGAGCAACTGCGGCATCGAGTTGGCTAAGTTCCGTCGTGCCAATCCCGCCGACGATCTGATGACCAGCATCGTCAACGCCGAAGTGGACGGACACCGGCTGACCGACGAGGAGATCGGCGCGTTCCTGATCCTGCTGGCGTCGGCGGGCAACGACACGACAAAACAGACCACAACCCACGCGATGATGGCGCTGGTAGCCGATCCTGCCCAACGTGACTGGCTCATCGAGGATTTCGACGGCCGCATTGGGCCCGCCGTCGAGGAGTTCATCCGCTGGGCGTCGCCGGTCATGCAGTTCGCCCGCTTCGCTACCACCGACACCGAGATCGCAGGAACGCAGATCAAAGCCGGCGACAAGCTCGGGTTGTTCTACTGTTCGGCGAACCGCGACGAGAGCGCGTTCGAGGCGCCGCACACGTTCGATGTCGCACGAGCACCCAACCCGCACCTCGGTTTCGGCGGCGGCGGAGCGCATTTCTGCCTGGGCAACCAGCTGGCCAGAACGGAATTGCGCAACCTCTTCCGCGAGTTGCTCACCCGGCTGCGCCGCGTCGAGCTCGGTGAACCTTCCTACTTACTAAGCAATTTCGTCCATGGGGTCAAGCATCTGCCGGCTTTCGTCCAGTAGCAGTGCTTCTCGCGTCGCCGAGATCGACACCAGCGTTGAACATTGCGCGAAAAACCTTACGCTGACGTCGATCTCGGCAATAGATCAGCGCGGCCGTCGGCGCACCAACACCGACTGTTGGATGGCGGCCACGGCTCCGGTCTCGTCGAACAACGTGCCAACAGTGGTGCCGATACCGTCCGGGCCGTAATTGGTTTCGGCGCGGATGCCGATCCAGTCGCCGTCAGGAATCCGGTGCACGTGGACGACGAGATCGTTGTTCAGGAACGTCCACGTGGTGATGTCCAGTTTGGACCCGATGCCGTTGGCGCAGTCCGCGACCGCGAACAGTCGCTCCAGCGGAGTCAGCGCCTCACCGTTGACCAGGCTCACTGTCGGCGCGATCCAGGATTCGCCAGGGCCCTCGTTGAGGGGTTTGGTCAGCCATCGCCAGTCCAGGCTGTGCACATAGTTGCGGTCGAAATTCTTTGCGAGATCGCGGCTGCGGGCTTCGCTGACCGGGCGCGGCAACGGTTCCGCCGCGTGCACCAGGTCGGCGGTGTCCAGCTGCTGCAACCGCCACCCGCTGGCCCGCGCCGCCGGCCGGGGCTGACCGTCGGGACCCACCGTCAGCATTTCAGCGCTGATCAGCTCGATCTGCTTGCCGGGACGCTCGACTCGCGAGCGGACCCACGAGTCGCCTTCGGCTGGCACCGGCCCCAACAAATCGACGGCGACTCGGCTGAGCCGGGTGTCGTCGCGCGCAGCGCAGCGCTCCAGTGCCCGGACCAACAGAGCTGACACCGGCGCGGCGTGCTGGATCTTGGCCGTCCAAGTGCTGCGTACCAGATCGGTGGCGCGGAACTTTTCGCCCAGCGGGTCGGTCTCGTCAATGAGCTCGTAGTACGCGTCGGTCATCGTTCACCTTTCAGGGCAGGCCGGCACCGGCGGTATCCACGGTCACTGTGTCGAGTCGGGAGAGCTTGGTGCCGACCAACCGCTTGGGGTAGGCGTCGGTGCTCGACAGCATGAACAACGTGCGGCGCGCAGGGCCGCCGAGCGTGCAGGCGATCGCGGCGCGATCGCCGACCTCGATTCGATGCGTTACCTGCCCACCGGCGACGACGCGCTCGAACTGGTGGGCCAGCGTCATCGACGTCCACACGCCGCCATCGGCGTCGAGGCCGATGCCGTCGGGCGGGCCGTCGAGGCCGTCGGCGAAGACGCGCCGGTCGAACAGCTCGCCGCTGTCGCCGATGCTGAACGCGGTCAGCCGCCGGCCGATCGACTCGGCGACAATCAAGGTGTTCCGGTCGGCCGTGATGACCATCCCGTTGGGGAAGTCCAGATCGTCGGCAACGACGCGCACGGTGTTATCGGGGTCGACCCGCAGGATGACGCCGCCGTGGAAGGCCTGAGACCCGACGTAGGCGCGCCCGAGGTCGTCGACGACCATGTCGCCGAGGTCGGCGGGTGCGACATCGCTCAGATCGGCGATGGTGGTTACGGTTTCGCCGTCGTAGCGCAGCAGCTGCCGGTTTTCTCCTGACGCGATCAGCAGTGTGCCGTCCGGCCGGAATCCCAGGCCCGACGGGGCGTGGCCGGGTAGCGGCAGCGTGGTCAGCGAGCCGCGTAGGTCAACGGTGTGCACGGCCTCGCCCAGCATGTCGGAAAACCACAGCAGCCCCTCGAACCAGCGCGGGCCCTCACCGAAGCAGAAGCCGGTGGCCAGTTGGCTTAGCCCGTCAACGGTGGTCGTCATGCGTAACACCATCGAGGGCATCGAGTTCTCGCGCGATCGCGGCATGGTAGGCGTCGATCTTGGCCGGGTTGACCTGCTGAAACAACGCGTCCGGTAGCGGCGCGTCCTTGTACGCCTCGATCGTCATGGTGCGGGTGAACAGCGTGATTTCCTCACCCGGCCTGGTGAACTGGTATTGGACCGTGATGCGGCCCTGCATGCCGCCCTTGCCGTCGCGGTTGTGCCCAAGTGCGCCAACGGAATTGAATGCCCACAGCCGTGGGCGCATCGCGATCGCCAGATGCCAGGTGAACACGCGGTCGCCGTCGGTTCCGGACTCCTGCCAGGTGTCGCCGACCTTCAGCGGCAGTTCGTCGGGCAAGTTGGTGATGTGCGCGCTGCCCGGGTAGGTCTTGGTCCAGTTCGCCGGGTTGGTGACGAAGTCATAGATGGTCTCGGGCGATCGGACGAAGGCCGTTTCCGAACTCGTGGTCACAATGCCCAACTGCGTCACCTCTCTGTGGCGCTGGATCCGATCGGGCGGGTACCCGGCCAGCTTTACAGATTATCGTATAAGTGTCACGCGGTAACTTTGCAGGGATCCCGATCGGCGAGTAGGTCCGGAAAGTAGGAAAGCGGCAGATGCATTTCACCATCACCCACCCGATGCACAGCCACCCCTACAACCCGGAACTGGTCAGCGGCGACAGCATCGCCGCGGTCGCGGCGGCAGCAGAGGCAGCCGGGTTTCACGGTTTCGGGTTCACCGATCACCCGGCGCCGACGCAGCGCTGGCTGGAGGCCGGTGGACACGATGCCTTGGACCCGTTCGTGGCGATGGGTTACGCCGCGGCCCGGACCAGCACGCTGCGGCTGATCCCGAACATCGTGGTGCTGCCGTACCGAAATCCTTTCGTGGTGGCCAAGTCCGGTGCGACGCTGGACTTGCTGTCCGGCGGTCGGTTCACCCTCGCGGTTGGTGTCGGTTACCTCAAGCGGGAGTTCGCCGCGCTGGGCGTCGACTTCGAGGAACGGGCCGAATTGTTCGACGAAGCCTTGGACGTGATCCGCGCGATCTGGACCAGCGACGACGTCTCGTTTGAGGGCAAGCACTTCACCGCCAGCGGGATCACCGCGCACCCGCGACCGATGAGTACGCCGCATCCACCGATCTGGGTCGGCGGGAACACCGGTGCCGCGCGGCGGCGCGTTGCGCAGAAAGGCGACGGATGGTGCCCGTTCGCCGCGCCGGCCGCGCTGGCCCAGACCGCTCGCACGGCGACCCTCGACTCGGTGCAGGGCCTCGCCGACGGCATCGATGACCTGCGCCGCCGCGTGGACCAAGCGGGCCGGGACTGGTCGAAGTTCGACGTGGTCTTCACCAACTTCGACGGCGGTAGCCCGGCAAGCGACGACTTCAACGCCGACGCCTACCTCACCGGGATGGAAAAGCTGGCGGCCCTCGGCGTCACCTGGCTGCAGGTGGGGTTGCCCGGAGACAGTCTGGCGCACCTCACCGAAACCATCGAGCGGTTCCAGACTTCGGTGATCGAAGCGAGCTGAAGCCTTTACAAGATTCGACGAAAATGTCACGCTCGCTATGTGACGACGGAATCTGAGCAGACGAACTGGTCGGTTACCAACCTGCTGGACTTGTTTGATGTGCAGCCCGGCGAGCCTGACCACTTCAGCGGCGACACCGGAATCGCCGGCGATGACGAACGACAGGTCGTCGAAGGCACGCAGGTGCTGGCGCAGGCGATTGTCGCGGTGGCCAAACGGTTTCCGGATAAGTCGGTCCGCTCGGCGCACGCCGTGTTCGCTCGTGCCGTGATGGTCGGGCCGCCTGTCGAATTCAGTATCGAGATCCTCAACGAGGGCCGCTCCACTGCCACCGCGATTGTCAGTGTGCTGCAGAACGGCCGGCGCTGCATTACCGCGACCGTGCTCACCGATGTGCCGACAGAAGACGTCATCCGACACCACCTGCCCCGCCCCGACGTGGCCGCACCCGCCGATGCAAACTTCTCGCCGATGCCGATGACCGGGCGGGAACTACGGCTGGTCGACGTGGTCGATGTCAACAGCCCCGACGAGGTCGGGCCGCCCGAGCTCTATGCCTGGTTGCACTACGACCCGATCCCGGCCCGCGACGACCTGGCCAAGGCGTTACTCGCATATTTCACTGGTCATCTGGGGATTTCGACAACGATGCGCGCTCATGAAGGCATCGGCACCAGCCAGGCGCACTACACCGTGTCGACGGCACCGCTGACCATAATGGTCAGCTTTCACGAGCCGGTGTCATGGACCGGCTGGTTGTTGTATTCGCATGAGAGCATCCAGGTGGGTGCGGGTATGTCCTATGTCCGCGGCACGGTGCACACCGAAGATGGCGAACTGATCGCGTCATTCGCGCAGGAGGCGTTGATCCGCCCGCTGCGCACCAGCGACACTGCGATTAAGTCCCAGGCGCGGTTCTAGCGGCGACGGTCTGATGGATTTCTCTCTGGTCGAACTCTCCCCAGACGACAAGGAATTTCGCGATCGACTGCGGGCGTTTCTGCGCGTTCACGTCACCGACGAGGTGATTCGACGCGACCGCGAGACCGGAGAGAATTTCGACCTGGGTGTGCACGAGGCGCTGGGTGACGGAGGCTATCTGGCCGCCGATTGGAAGGACGAATCCGACGGCGGCTTTTCGGCACTGCACCGGCGGATCTGGAACCTGGAGATCGGCCGGGCCCACACTCCATGGTTCCACTGGGGCACAACCGCGATGGTGGCAAAGACGTTGCAGCAGTTCGGATCACCGGAACTCGCCGACGAGGTACTGCCCGGCGTGCTGTCCGGCCGCATCCGGCTGTGCCTGGGTTACACCGAGCCTGACGGCGGCTCCGACATAGCGACGTGCAAAACTCGTGCGGCTCGCGACGGGGCCGGCTGGATCATCAACGGCTCCAAAATGTTCACCTCCAATGCGCACAACGCAAAATACGTCTTCCTACTCACCAACACCGATCCGGATGCGCCAAAACACAAGAACCTGACCATGTTTCTGGTGCCGCTGGACACCCCGGGCGTCGACATCCAGCCCATCCGCACCGTCGACGGCGACCGCACCAACATCGTCTACTACAGCGACGTGCGGGTCGACGACAGATATCGCATCGGTGAGGTCAACGGCGGCTGGGCGGTACTGCGAGGGGCGCTCGACGTCGAGCACGGCACCGTCGAAGGTGAGGCCGACGGCTCGCAAAAAGGCCTGGACAGAATCGCGGTGATGAGCGAACAGGCCACGCTGATGGCCGAGGCGATCGACAAGATCGCGGCATTGGTCGCACGACGTGGCGTCGACGGACACCGTCTGCTCGACGACAAGTCGGTGGCATACCGGCTGGGCCGCGGCATTGCCCGCACCGAGGCGGCGCTGAGCACCCCGGGAATGTTCGGCCGGGTGGCCAATGCGCAAACCATGCGCGACGTCGCGCCTGATCTGATGGACGTGCTGGGTGCTGCGTCGGCGCTGCCAGTCGATACCAAAGGCGCCGCCGATGATGGTGGCGCCGAATACATCTTCCGGCTGGCCTCACCGACCGGCATCTACGGCGGCACCCTCGAGGTGTTCCGCAACATGATCGCCCAGCACGCGCTGGGACTCGGGCGGCCGAACTATTCGCCGCCGCGGGCTTGAGGCGAAACGGATTCGGGCAGCTCGGCGAGAACCTCGGCGCGGCTGGCGTCGAAACTGAGAAATCCCTCGACGGGCAGGCTTTCCGGTGGTGGATCGAGGTAGCTCCACGCGATGTCGTCGACGACGGTGTCGCCGATGGCGGCCGACCAGTAGGTCGCGACGCCCTTGTAATTGCAGTAGGTCGAGGTGTCGGTCTGCCGCAGCAGGTCGGTGCGCACCAGCGACGGATCGACGTAGAGGCGAGGTTCCAGCGCGGTTTCGAAGACGACCACGGTGTCGTCGGTGTCCACCAGCGTCGGTCCCGGCCACCGTGACGCGTAGGCGTCGCTGCGTCGGGCGGCAGTCGACGCGGTGATAGGGGTTGGGCGGGTAGTGCACCAGTGTGCGGCCCTCTTCGATCCACGTGTCGACTGCGTCCCACGGCACATAGACGAATCCAGGCGCCTCCGGAACCGGCTCTGTGGGTAAGCCGTTCACTTCTTCGGCGGCAAATGCGTAGCTAAGCGGACGATCTGGCCGGTGCACCAGCAGGGCCCGCTCGGTGTCAATGACCGTCTGCTCGCCGTTCAGCGCCTGGACGCGGCGGGAATGAGGTTCGACGTAGACCACGTTCGGAGGCAAGTTCGGCGAAAACCACCCCGCGGGATCAGTGCTCAGCGGCCCGCGCCCGGTGACGAGGCTCATGTGTCATCGCCCTCTTCCGGTCAGAGATATTGGTTGCAGTACTGCGCCATTCCATTGTGCTCGCCGAGGCAGTGCTCGCAGTCCTCGTTGAATAGATCTGTATTGAAGACCACGATCAGTACCGCGAGGAGAACTCCGCTAAGGGTCGCGGCGGCGATGCCGGAGCAAGGCACCGACGAAAGGGGCGGCGCCATTGGTGGCCTCGCCGCGCCTTGCCCGTTTCCACCCGACCAGCCCGATAACCGCGGCGACGATACCGAGGCCAAGACCGCCATCAACCGTCCAACTTGTTAGGACGGCGAGGATCCCCGTTATCAGGGCCCCGTTCCGAGTCCGTTTCTCGGGGCGGTGGGCGCCGCCGGGAACCCGGAGTACGGCGGGGGCGGATAGTAGCCACCGGGCGGATAGGCGTAGGGCAGTGCAACCTGGCGATGGTCCCAGAGGGGCTACTACTGAGCACCCGGGGCCGCGTCATCGTGGAAGAAAGCCGACGCGACGCGTTCTGGGGTGCGGTGCCCGACAAGGAAGAGCAAGCAATACTTTTGGGCCGCAACATCGTTGGCCGACTATTGATGTTGCTGCGGGACAGGCTCGTCGATCACGATGCGGAGGCTATGTATGCGGTGCCTCCGCTGATGCTGGAGAACTTTCTGCTGTACGGAGATCTGATCGGGACAGTGCGCCAGTGACCGTTCGAGACCGGCCGTGGCATGGTGTGTGGCTGAAGCACAGCCGACGAGAGGGTGTCGAGCATGGCGGGACCATTGGAAGGCGTCAGGGTCGTCGAACTGGGTGTCTGGGTAGCCGGGCCGGCGGCCAGCGGGATCCTGGCCGATTGGGGTGCCGACGTCATCAAGATCGAGCCGCCCGCCGGTGACCCCGGACGACTGTTCGGTCGGATGCTGGGACTCGATCTCGACGTGAGCCCGCCCTTCGAGATGGACAACCGCTCAAAGCGCAGCATCGTCCTCGACCTGACCACCGACGTCGGCCGCGCCACCGCTCTCGAATTGATCAGTCGCGCCGATGTGTTCGTGACCAATGTCCGAACCGGTGCGCTGCGGCGGCTGGAGCTCGACTTCGCGTCGTTGGCCGCGGCCCACCCCCGACTGGTCTACGGGCTGATCACCGGTTACGGCGAAACCGGGCCCGACGCTGACCGGGCCGCCTACGACATCGCGGCATTCTGGTCCCGCGCCGGGGTGGCTCATCTGCTGACTCGCCCCGGCGACACCCCGCCTTTTCAACGCGGCGGAATGGGTGATCACATGGCCGGTATGACGCTAGCGGGGGCGATCTGTGCGGCACTGGTCGCCCGTGACCGGATCGGGACCGGACAGCTGGTGTCCACATCGCTGTATAGGCAGGGTGCCTACACGGTGAGCTTTGACCTGAACACCTATCTGATGAGCGGTTATCCCATCGGCATCGGGCAGCGCGAGTCGATGGGTAACCCGTGCATGAACAACTACGCCGCAGCAGACGGACGCCGATTCTGGATTGTCGGGCTGGAGGCTGACCGGCACTGGCCGGCGTTGTGCCGGGCCATCGGCCGCTCCGATTGGCTGACTGATCCGCGCTATTCCTCCGCGCGGTTACGCGCGGTCAACGCCGTCGACCTGATCGCTGAGTTGGACCAGATCTTTGCGACCAAGCCGCTTGACGAATGGGCAGAAGTCTTCGCCAGCGAACCCGACTTCTTCTGGTCGCCGATCAACACGATCGAGGATGTGGTAGCCGATGAGCAGTTCCATGCCGCCGGCGGAATGGTGAATGTCCCCGATGGACCTGCAGCCGTCTCGATGATCGCGACGCCGGCGGATTTCCACGGCACGCCGTGGGCGCCGCGGTCGGTCGCGCCAAGGCTGGGCGAGCACACGGAGGAGGTTCTCGCCGAGCTGGACGCCCCCCGCACGCCGTGAAGGCGAAGCTTTACAAAGGTCTTCAAAAGTGTCACGCTCACTGATCAGCGGGGGAATAGTTAGCGCCGACGGCTAGGGCTTGGTCTTAGGCCTGGTCGAGACACGATTTTGACGATGGGGTCGCTGAGACGATGGGTTATTCCGCCGCGGATGAGTCCTTCACTCATCAATGTCCACGACCCTTCGACGAAGTGCATCACTCGGACAACACGTGGTCGGACCGGTGCTACTTCTTCGCCGCCTCGCCCGACGGCACGATGCTGTTGGCGAGCGGATACGGAAACAACCCGAACACCAAAAGCGGCATGGGCTACGTCAAGGTTTCCCTGGCCGACGGCCGCCATTGGGACCTGATGGCCGGGCGGCGGGTAACTGGCGCAGATCGCGCCGACCTGAGTGCAGGGCCGATGCGGTGGACCTGCGTCGAGCCGCTGAAGCGATGGAAACTCGAAGTGGCGCCCAACGATTCGGGAATCGCATGGGAGCTCTACTACGAGCCCAGCGCGCCGATGTGGGAATTACTGCCGATCAAGGTTCATGGCAGCAACGGCAGACTGCTGGCCGACATGTACCACATCAAAGAGCCCGGCACCTGGAGCGGCTGGGTGGAAATTGAAGGTGAGCGGATTTCTGTCGACGGTTTCCACGGTGGGCGGGATCGGACCTTCGGATTGCGGGTCGCCGACGAGATCGACTTCTGGCTCTGGCTGGATGCGGGTTTCGACGATCGCGCGATCGAGGCGTGGGTGTTCGAGACGTCGGACGGGACGGTCACCTACGTAGACGGCGGAATCACTCACCGCGACGGCACGCTGTCCAAGCGGTTCGTCAAGTATGGAGCACGCTGCCGACTTCGACGGTGATCTCAAGCGGCCCGCGCGGGCCATCCTCACCTTCACCGACGAAGACGGACACCGTTACCACGTGACGGCCACGGCGACGCACCAGCACGTCAATGCGTACTACGGAATGCCGCTGTCCAAATGCACCTACCAAGATCTCGGCGGCGGCGCCTATTTCGTGCATTTCCGGTGGGACAGCAATAACGCCGACGAACTCGCCGAAACCGAGGGCAAGTCGATGGCGATCGACCAGCTGATGCGCTTCGACTTCGACGGGCAGAACGGTTGGGGCATCTTTGAGATTCTGATGGGCGGAAACGCCTACCCGCGGTACCCGAACTGGCGCCCGATGGACATGTCGTCGTTCCGGCAAGACAAGTCACCGGTGCAGCGCTTGCCCGCCGATGCTTCCGAGGCGGCGGCGCAATGAGTGACATCAGCCAACCGCTCACCGGGTGGCTGCGCACTCAGCTGCCGGACGCGGACGAACTCTGGATCGAAGGGCTCGACCGGGTCGAGTTCGGACACTCCGCCGAGATGATGCTGCTGACCATTGTCGCCCGAGCCACCCGACGAGGCGAGACGGCAGGAATCGAGGAACGCCGAGATGTCGTGGTGCGGTTACGGCCTCGTCCGCCAGCGCTGCTCGAGCCCTACGACCTCGAGCGGCAGTTCGACATCTTGTGCAAGCTCGAGAACACAGCGGTGCGGGCGCCGCGAGCATTGTGGCTCGAAGGATCCGGCGACGTGCTCGGACGCCCGTTCTTCGTGATGGAACGCGTTGCCGGCGACGTCTATGAGATGCAGGCCCCCCAAGGTCCCGGTGTGACGCCTCAACGCATCCGCCGCATGTGTGAGGACATGGCCGATCAGTTGGCCGCGGTACACAGCGTCGACGTGCGGACAACGGGTCTGAATGCCCTTGGCGACGGCCGTGGTCATCTCGGTCGCGAATTGGACCACTGGGCTACCGAAATGCATCGCGTGCAGCGTGGCAGGCTGCCCGCCTTGGAACGACTGCTGGGCGCGCTTCGGGACACCAAGCCGCGGCAGTGCCCGAGGATCACCCTGGTGCATGGGGATGCCAAGCCGGGCAACTTCGCCTTCGTGGGCGACCAGGTCAGCGCGATCTTCGACTGGGAGATGACCGGAATCGGAGATCCGCTGACCGATATCGGCTGGATGGAGCTGTTATGGATGCAGCCGGTGGGGATCACCAGCCACCCGGACGCGCCGACCATCGACGAGTTCATCGCTCGTTACCAGCGGGCTAGCGGGATCAGGGTCGAGAATCGCCCGTGGTATCGCGCGCTCAACGCGTTCAAGATGGCGGTCATTTGTCTGATCGGCGCGATGCTTTTCGACGACGGGGTCACTGACGATCAGCGGTTCGTCCTCAACGCCAGCGGGATTCCACTGCTCACCGACCTCGGCTTGGCTGATCTGGGGATCACTGAACAACTAGAGCCCGGGCCCGTCGGCGTTCGCGAAGAGCGGATACGCGAGATTCAGTCAGGCGAGCGAGCCGCTCCTTAGTCGTACCGGAATCGTGCAAACTCGGCGACACGGCCGCCGCTGACGCTAAACTGCCGCGATGGGTGCTGCTCACCAGCCGACCCGTCGCCGCGATGTCCTTGCCTCGGCCCGGTGGCTCCGGCACGCCCGTTTATTTGACTATGCGCTTGCTTTCAACGATGCGTGTGTTGCACTGCCGGTGATCGGCGATCGCATGGAACCGATCGGTAAGTTGACCGCCATCGCTGCGTTCGGGTCTCGGGAAGCGCCCGCCCTTATTGCCTCGCTGCCGGAGATGCTGCGGCGCAGGCTTTTTGATGAGCATATCCGCAGCGTCGACAGCCGGGTCCGCGACCATGACCAGATAACCGCAGTGGCAGCCGCGACTTTACGTGCCGCTGTTCCGACTGATGAGCCCGATATGCAATGGCCGCCACCTGACCGCACACTTCCGTTGCTGCGCGGCATGCGGGAGCGCCGCAAGTACCTGTACCGGGCCGGCGTGCAATACGGCGACGCACCGCAGCAAGTGCTCGACGTGTGGCGCCGCCCAGACCTGCCTTCCGACCGGGCTCCGGTGCTGGTCTTTGTGCCCGGCGGCGCATGGATACACGGCAGCCGCATGCTGCAGGGATATCCGCTGCTGGCGCATTTTGCCGAACGAGGCTGGATCTGTGTCTCCATCGACTATCGCGTTGCGCCACACCATCGCTGGCCGCGCCACATCCAGGATGTCAAGGCCGCTCTCGGCTGGACCCGGGCCAACGCGAGCAGTCTGGGTGGCGACCCAACGTTTGTGGCAATCGCGGGTTGCTCGGCAGGTGGTCATCTGGCCAGCCTTGCGGGGTTAAACCCCATTGATCCGGAGTTCGATGCCGGTCTGCCCGCCGGCGCCGACACGTCGGTCAACGCCGTGGTGAGCATCTATGGCCGCTACGACTGGGCGGATCGGTCCACGCCCGACCGCGACAGATTCGTCGCATTCCTGGAACGAGTTGTTGTGCGTAAGCGTCTCGCTCGGCATCGCGACATCTTCCTGAAGGCCTCGCCGATCGCGCAGGTGCGCCCCGACGCCCCGCCATTCCTGGTGGTGCACGGCAGCGCTGACCGGATCATTCCCGTGGAGCAGGCGCAGATGTTTGTCAACGAGCTTCGCGCGGTGTCACATTCTGTGGTCGGCTACCTCGAGATCCCGGGAGCTGACCACGGGTTTGACTTGATCGATCGATGGCGTGCTGGGCCGGCCACCACCGTGATCGACCGGTTCCTCAATCAGACATACCGAAATCACGTGTTGAGCAATACCCAACGCGCTTTGTGACACCGCGGTTGTTGCCTGGCCCAGTAGTCGAATTTGGTGAAACACTGCTGCTTGCGCCGGGATACGCTTGCTCGGCCGAAAGGGGCCGTGGTGATCGAACGCAATGAAGACAATGCTGGTCACAGGCCGGGTGACTTCACCGACAAGTGGGATCCTGGCTTGATCCGACGGGCTTGCGCTGCCCTGCGGCCGGTCGTAAAGGGGTGGTTCCGCTCGGAAGTCCGTGGCTTGGAACGGCTTCCGCTCGGCGGCGCACTGGTCGTGGCCAACCACTCGGGCGGCCTTTTCGCGATGGACATCCCGGTATTCATCACCGATTTCTTTCAACATTTCGGGTATGACCGACCCTTTTGCACCCTGGTCCATGACATGTTCTTCAAAGGACCGCAGGCTGATCTACTAGTGCAGGCCGGCATGATTCGCGCCGACCGCCGCAACGCAGTGCGAGCGCTGCGGTCAGGGGCCACGGTATTGGTATTTCCCGGTGGCGACTACGACGTCTACCGGCCTACGATGTCGGCGAATGTCATCGACTTCGGGAATCGAACCGGATATGTGACCACCGCAGTCGAGGCTGGTGTGCCGATTGTTCCGGCGGTGTCGATCGGCGGTCAGGAAAATCAGCTCTACCTGACTCGAGGTCAATGGCTGGCGCGGCAACTCGGGTTGAAACGCCGTCTGCGGATAGACGCTCTGCCGCTCACCATCGGCGTGCCCTTCGGACTCAGCGTCCTTTTCCTGCCATTGAACTGGCCGCTGCCAACCAAGATCGTGACCGAAGTGCTCGATCCGATTGACGTCACCAGGCAATTTGGCAATAACCCGGACGTCGGGGAGGTCGACTTCTACGTCCGCGGTGTGATGCAGCAGGCCCTCAATGGATTGGCGGCCCAGCGACGCCTTCCGGTGATCGGTTGATCATTCGGCCGGCGGACTTATCAACTCGCGCTTGACAAGCTTGCCGGCGGCGTTGCGCGGCAGTTTGTCGATCACTTCGATCTTCTTTGGCACTTTGTACCGAGCCAAGTTGTCCCGCACCATATCTCGTAGCTGGTCGGGAATGGTTGACGGATCTGCATCGTCGTTCAGCACAACAAACGCCGCCAGTCGCTGACCGAATTCGTCATCTGGCACCCCGACCACCGCAACCTCGAGTACCGACGGATGAGTGGCCAGCAGTCGTTCTACCTCGGCGGGATAGACGTTCTCGCCTCCTGAAACAATCATGTCGTCGGAACGACCGTCGATGAAGAGTCGGCCGTTGGTATCAAGGTGCCCGACATCGCCGGTCTCCATGAAGCCGTCCACCACCTGTTTGCCCCCGCCACCGGTATAGCCTTCGAACAGCATGTCGTTGCGCACAAAGATGCTGCCCGGTGTGTTGGGCGGCAGTTGGGAATTCTGCTGATCGAGAATGCGCACCTCGGTTCCCCGTAACGGCAACCCGGCGGTGTCGGGAGCCTCTCTTAGGTCGGCAGGTGTGGCGATAGCGATCCACCCCACTTCCGTTGACGAGTAGTTGTTGTAAACCACGTCGCCGTACTCATCCATGAAGCGCTGTAGCGCGGCGGCACGCAGCGATGACCCGGATAACGCCACGACCCGCAGGCTGGACAGGTCGTAGCGGGCACGAACGTGGTTGGGCAGCGCCATGATGCGCTCCAGCATCACCGGCACGAGCCACAGCACGCTGGCCCGATGCTGCTCAGCAAGCGCCAACGTCTGTTCGGGATCGAAGCGGCGCCGGCTGACTAGTGTGCAGCCAAGGCTCGATCCAATCGCCAGCCCGGCGAATCCCCAGGCGTGAAACATCGGCGCGCCCAACACAATGGTTTCGTGCCGGCGTAGCGGGATGCGGTCGAAGAATCCACTGATGGCGCCGATGCCGCCTGAACCACCGCTGCGTTCAGCGCCTTTGGGGCTTCCTGTTGTCCCCGAGGTGAGGGAGACAATTTTCCCGGGTTGTGGTGGTGGCGGTGGGGGGCCGGCGGACGAGGCATCGATGAGGGATGTGACACATCGGCCGGCGGCCGACTCATCTTGCCAGACAACAAGAGTGGTTGGGACACTGCCGATTTGACCAACGACCGGCAAGAATTCGCTGTCGAATGCCACGAGGTCGGCGCCCTCACGTTGGATGACCTCAGCCAACTGAGGGCCGGAGAACCCAGTGTTGAGCAGGATCAATCGGCCGCCGAGCTTGCCGGTGGCGATCACCACTTCGGCGAAAGGAATTGAGTTGCGCGCCATCAGGGCAACGGTGGGTGCAACTTTCCCTGTCAGCATCTCTGCCAGCTCGGCGGCTAGTGTGTCGGTGCGCCGGTCGAGCTCAGCCCAGGTAGCCGAGCCGCTCGCATCCAGGATGGCCGTGTGGTTCGGGCTGCTGAGTGCCGCCAATGCGAAGGTGGTTGCCGGCGACATGCCATAGTGCCGGGCCGATTTGATGGCCCGCACATACTTTGGCGGTTTCATAGCCGGCAGCAAGCCCGCACGAGCCAGTACTCCGACTTGCCAGCCGGTCTCGCGGAGCTTCGCGGTGAAGGTCATGAGATCATGTCCCGGCCGATGTCGTGGTCTGTTTGTGACGAGCTCTTGTCGTACGCGCGCTCGGCCAGTTCGTGGAGCGCATCGACGATGTGGTCGAGGAACTCAAACGCATCCGGTATCAGGTTCCGCGCCGAAAGCAGCGTGATATTGAATTGGCCGGCATAGCTCCAGGCCGTGACGTTGAGCCCGGTGCCTTGAAACAGTGGCCCGACCGAGTAGAACTCGCTGACTCGTAGCTCGCCGAATGTGACCTGTGACCCGGGTCCTCGCACGTTGGAAATCCCGATTGGCAGAGGCATTTTGCTGCTTATCTGAGATTTGAGGAACGTCTGTGCCGCCCACTCGAACAGCGCGAGGTTGAGAAATTGGGCCCACTCGCCGAAAAGGTCGCCACGCGCTTCGCGAACGTGCTTGGCGGCGGTCAACGACTGGTGGATAACGCCCAGTCGGTCAACAATATCTGCGACGTCGGTGGCCAGCGTTGCAGTGACGGTTGACCATTTGTTGCCCTGCAGCGCGTCGGCGTCGGCGGGTCCGCGGATGTCCACCGGAAGCGCCGCATGCAGAGATCGCCTCGGAAGCTCACCACGGGCGGCCAGATAGTTCCGCAACGCGGTCGCAACCATGGTCACCAATACGTCGTTGATCGACACCTGATAGGCCTTGGCGAGTCCTGACATCTGCGACAGAGGTACCGACCTGGTGCCCCAACTGCGCTCGTCGGACATGCGTTGGGTGAAACGTGTTCGCGGAGTTGCCGAGAATCTCGGGATCCGTGCCGTTGTGCCTGAGCGCACCTCCCGGGTGGCTCGTATCGTCCGCCGAGTATTTCGCAGCAGCGCTGGAAACTTACGAAGGTCGCGTGCACGGTCGGCCAGGGCGTCGCGGATTATTTCGAGCTGCGTCGGTTCGGTGTCGTTGAGCACCAGTTCGGCATGGGCGGCGTCAGCGAACGCGCGTAGCTGATTGGCCGACACTCTGCCGTCAGCCAGGGCGTGGTGCAGCTTCACCAAGCATCCCACCCGGCCGCCTTCGAGACCCTCGAGCACCCAGAGCTCCCATAGCGGCCTGCTGCGGTCGAGAAAGCCGCCACAGATCTCCGAGACGATCGCGTCGCGCTCTCGCCGCCCGCCAGGCGGCGGCACTTGCGCAACCCGAAGGTGGTTTTGGATATCAAAGTCGTTGGCGCCGACCAGTAGTGGATGATGTAGGCCGAACGGTATCCGGCGCAGTTTTTGGGTGTAGCAGGGGAGCGCGTGCAGTCGCTGTTGCATCGCCTCGCGAATGGTTTTAACCGTCACTGGCGGAAAACCCTCGGGCGATTCGATGATGACAAGCTTGAGAGTGTGCATTTGGCTATGCCGCGATTCGGCGGCCAGGAAGACACCGTCAAGTCCCGTCAGCCGAGCGGCATGACTTCTTGACGTCAGCAGTTCTGCAAGCCGCATTTAGAGCAGCCCGAGCAGTCGCAGGCTCGTGATGTACTTGACGATGATCGGCGGCGACACGTGCGGGATGTCTTTATCGGGACCGATCCCGGCCTGCTGCACGGCCGAGCGAAATCTGTCCACTGGCGCGAAGGAGCCATTGGCCGGCGGCTGCGGTTGCTGATAGGCGTGCAGCAAGGGCAAGACCGAATACTGGCGCTGCTTTTCCGGCAAGCTGCGCACGGCGGTTTCGAATCGCGAGTACCACTCGTTGTAGTCGGGGATGCGGCTGATCGAGTTGCCGTCTTCGATCAGCCAATCTACGTATTCGTCGAGTCCGAGACCGTCCTCGTAGGGGTTGCTGACGTGATAGGTGTAAACCCCCTCTGCTTGCTGGCCGATCGTCGTGATCGCTTCGGCGATGAAATCGACCGGCAGCCCGTCATAGTGCGTCGGCTGCCGGTTTCCGCTGCTGTCGAGCTGGTAGAAAGACTCTGGTGCAATCCCGGTTGCAGCCAGACTGAGCATCAACCGGGTAAACGTGTCGGGGACGTTGAGCTGGCCCGCATAGCGGCTGTCGGCCATGATCATGTCGCAGCGGAACACCGTCACCGGCAGACCGCACAGATCATGAGCTTCCCGCAGTAGCACCTCGGCGGCCCACTTGCTGTTCGCGTAGCCGTTAGCGTAGCCATCGTCGAGCTTGCGGGTTGGGCTGGCGGTCCTGATGTCAGCGTCTTCAGTGAAAGCGCCCGGATCGACTTGCATGCCGACGCCCAAGGTCGAGACATAGGCGTAGGGCTTCAGCTTGCCGCTGAGAGCCAGACGGATGAGCTCAGCGGTGCCGGCAACGTTGGGCCCGAACAATTGGCTATACGGCAGAAGGTGATTGACCATGGCGGCCGGATCCACGATCGCATCCACAGTGTCGGCCAACTGTTGCCACGTTCGCTGGTCCAGGCCGAGGTCCGGTTCGCCCTTATCGCCGGCGAAGACCTGTAGATGGTCGGCGGCCAGTTCCCGGTAGTGGGCAAGAAGCTTCTCATCGCCGCTGTCGAACACCGCGTCGAGCCGGTTGCGTGCTGCCGCATCGTCTTTAGCCCGCACCAAGCAGATCAGCGACCCTCCGACTGCAGCGAGGCGCTCAAGCCATTCCAGTGCTTGGAAACGTCCCAGGAATCCGGTAGCACCGGTCAGCAGCACGGTGCGCGGCTCGGCGCCGGGGCGGGGCAGGTTGCCCGCTGCGTGCAGCGTCGCCTCGTCGATGAACTGGTCCAGTGTGAGGTCAGTGGCCCGAATTTCGACGGCGTCCGCCGAGCCATGCACCGAGGCAACGGTCGGCCGCTTGGCGCCGGGCCGCCGTGCCGCCTCAACGTAGTCGGCGATTCCCCGGAGGTCGGCGACCGGGCTGACGATGGTGCCCACCGGCACGTCGATGTCGAAGATCTCTTGCAGCAGGTTGGAAAAAGTCAGCGCAGACACCGAGTCGCCGCCCAGATCGGTGAAGTGTGCGTCGGGCGATAAGTCAGCCTCGGAGGCGCCGAGCAACGCCACTGCGGCGCGGCTAACTGTCTCCAGCACGGGGCGGTCAGCACCGTCGCGGCGCAACGCCTTGAGCTCGTCGGCCTGCCCGTCAGCCAATTCGGTGTACAGCTGCTCAAGCCGGTCGCCATAGCGTTCCAAAAGTTTGGGCCGCGCCGGTTTACGGATGCCGGATAACAGTCCGTTCTCCAACGTGAACGGCTCGGTCTCGATGATGAAGTCGCGTGGCACCTCGTAGGACTGCAGCTCGGCCGCGCGCGCGACGTCGTTGAGTGATTGCCTGATCTTCGGCTTCAACACGTCAGCGTCATCGCGTGACAGCGCGTCCTCGCTCGGCACGATCACCGCGAGCAAGTAAGGGCGAGCGCTGTTGCCGTAGACGAAGATTTGACTTACCAGCGGACTGTCGAGAAACACCGCTTCCAACTTCGAGACGGTAACGAATTCGCCTTGCGACAGCTTCAACACGTTATTGCGGCGGTCAACATAGACGAGTTGGTCGGTGCCCACCTCGGCCACGATGTCGCCGGACCGGTAATAGCCGTCGGCATCGAATACCTCAGCGGTCAGCTCCGGCTGCTTGTAGTAGCCGGCGAACATACTCTTTGACTTGACGGCGAGTTCGCCTCGCGGATGGGGCCGATCGGTGCTGAAGTAGCCCAGCTCAGGCACGTCGATCAGCTTGTAATCGATGACCGGTGGCCGTTGCACCCGACCGTCCACCACTACCGAACCGGACTCGGTTGAGCCGAACGCGTCCATGAGCGGGGAGTCGAGCAACGACTCTGCCCAGGCATGCAGGTCGGGTGAGATTGGTGCAGAACCGGTTAACGCTGCGACGTACCGCCCGCCAAGCACGTCCTGGCGAAGGTGGGCCTTCACCTCATCCTCAATTTCGGGGCGGTCACCGCCAGCGGCGCGCCGCTGGTCCACCTCGCGCTGGAACTCTTGAAACAGCATGTCCCAGACCCGCGGTACGAAACTGAGTTGCGTCGGTCGCACCAGCGCGATGTCGCCGAGAAGAGTCGACAGATCGCCTCTGGCCACGAAATACGCTGTCCCACCGACGCCAAGCGCCGCATAGAGCATGCCGCGGCCACCGACGTGGCTCATCGGCAAGAAGTTCAAGGTGATCGATGGGATTCCGCCGCCATACTGCAGTGCCACTCGGGCGGAACTCAGCCACGCCATGGCCACCAGCGATTCATTCTGCATGGCACCCTTCGGGGTACCGGTACTGCCCGAGGTGTAAATCACCAGACGCAACGGGTCGTCGGCCTTGGAGGCGATCGAGGGCGCCGGGCACGACTTTCCGCGCTCGGCCACATTGGCCAAAGTCTCAACAACCAGTGAGGTGTTTACCTCGCCGAGGCGCGCCTTGGCTGAGTCCACAGCCTCGCGATGCTCGTCGGTTTCCGTGTGGCAGTCGAACACAATGACCCGCGCAGGCGCGAAACCGGATTGCACCAGCTCGACCACCACGGGCAGGTACTCGGCGCTGGTGGCGATGATGGCCGGCTCGGTCTCTTCGATGATGGACTGCAGCTGCGTCAGTGACGCGCTGGTCTGCAGCGGTACTGATACTGCCTCCAGCAGCACCGACGCCAGATCAATGATGGTGTAGTCGAGGCTGGTGAAGCCCAGGGAGCACACGCGGTCGCCCGGCTTCGCCGGATCGTCGGCAAGAGCTCCGGCGACTGCGCAGATTCGTTCCCATAGTTCGCGGTAGGTGATGGTCTCAAACCGCGGCAGCAGGTCCAGCGACGTCCGGCCAGCGGAGTCCTCGATGAAGCGGACGGCGCGTTGGCCAAGCGCCGGGCGATCCGCGTAGCCTTCCGCCACTGTCCGCACGACGTCGGCCAGCCGTTTGCCGGGCTCGTTGATTTGTTGGCAGAGGTCCAGGCTGGGTGCGGCGGCGGCGAACTCGCTGTCTTTCTCGTATAAGTCGGCAACGCGTTGCGCCAACTTCTCTAATTGGTTGTCGGTCGGCACCGAATTCCCGCTTCCGAAATCACGTGATAACCCCGTACCTTCGTGGCGAACTATCTGGACATGGCTGCATCGACCCGCACGAGGGTACGAGCAGCGCCCTGGTTCCCCTCGCCGACGGCACTTCGTCCGAAAAGCCGGAGTCGACCAGCACCACATTGCCACGTGGACCGGTCGAAAAACATTAACCAGCAGGAAAGTAGATAGTTGGACACCGATGCCGCGAATACGGCCTGGTGAACCGCGGCACTCGACTGGATGAGCCGCGCCATTCGATCGATGGGCACACTAGCTCCGGCTGCCGTCGCTTCGGCCGCCGTGGGGTGTCCAAATGATTATTTTCTTCAGATAGACAGTTAACCCGCGGTGTTCGCTACGGTGGCCTGGCCGCCGAACCCGGCTGGACACAGCAACATGCCGGCCAATTGTCTCACACGGCTCGGCTTGCCCTATCAATTTTATGTCGGGGCGACCGCGCAATGACATGACACCGAGTCGCCAGACACCCGGGGTGGCAGCGAGCCGGCTGCTGGTTTGAAGGCAGGTTGCGATACCCAACTACTCCCCGAGACTTTACAGATTGGCGTGAAAGTGTCACGCTGAGTCGAGCGGGTCAGATGACGGTGCAACGATGAGGAACGACTCGGTGATAGCTCAAACTTTCCAGACAGCTCGTCGGGCGGACGAGGCTGCGCAGGCGTCTTCGCGGCATTCCGACGGTGCTGCGGTCAAGTATCGTCTCGACGTCGTCGGTTCCACTCCCGCCGACGTGGTGCGCTCAGCCGGCGGGTGGCTGTACGACCGGGTGAGGGCCGGCTGGGAGGTCACCGTGCTCTTGCCGCAGCAATGCGATACCCGTCCGCTGCAGATCCTGGGTGTGCGTGCGGCCGCGCTCGATTCGCAGATCGCCTCCGCTGGCAGCGGATACGTGGCCCGCGGCTTGGCTGTCAGCGCAGAGATGTTTGCCTCGGACGTACGAATTCAGCAGGAACTGCTCAAGGCGCTGGATCGCCGGATGACGGAAGTCACGCTCTGGCATGAGGGTTGGCCGCTGGCCGTCGGACACCGGACGACGACGGTGCAGCATCTGCTCAGCAGGGCTGCACGTGCATTCAAGCGTCATGCCCTAACCGCAGCCGGGATTTCCGGCCCGGTCGGTCCAACCGAGACTCTGCTCAGCGACATGAAAGCCTGCTTGCCGGTGGATTCCGAACTGATTCCGGTTGGCTGATGCGGAAGTACCACAGCCACACGCTGCTTTACCTGCACGAGACGATCGGGCTGGGCTCTGGATCGAGTGGACGTTTCACCGAAGTATTCGCCGACACCTACCAACCGATGATGGAAGAACTGGGCGCGCGACTATTCGCGTTGTGGGAAACCACCCCCTACAACGGGCACTGGCCGCAGGTGACCATCATCTGGGAGATCGATGCGTTCGCCGACTACGCCCGGATCGGAGCCGGTCAAACACGCGGCGGTAGTCACGAGTCAGCCGCCGCCAAGTGGTCGGCGTTCCTGACCGACATCGGGGCATCGGGGGAGGGACGGATCATGTATCCGGGACCGAGCAACAAGACACTTGCCCAACTGCGCGAGGCCAATTTCAGTGCTTCGGTGGTGATTCAAGAAATCATGCAGACCAAACCAGGTCGCCAGGACGACTACATCCGCGAGCTGGAGCGACTCTATGTGCCATGGTCGGAGCGCACCGGAAAGCGCTGGCTGGGATCATTCACCACCACCTTTCGCTTCAACGAGGTCATCCACTACTGGGCGCTCGACGGGGGTTGGGAATGCTTCGCCGAGCATTACCCCTCGTGGAAGGAAAGCCCGCCCGCCGAGATCGTCACCTGGATGAGCGTGGCCCCTGCCCTTCGTGACGGCTGGGAAGACTCGATACTGCAGGCCCTACCGCCCTCACCGCTGCAATGAAAATGACTGCACTACAGGATTTCTCGTATGATCCGTTCGACCCGGCGGTAATGGCGGACCCGCTGACGTACTACCGGGTGTTGCGCGAGTACTACCCGGTTTACTACCTGGCGCAGTGGGACACCTTTGCGCTGTCCCGGTTCGCCGACATCTGGGACGTGCTGGCCGTCACCGACGGAACCTTCGTCGCGTCGGAGGGCACCCTGCCGCCCGCCTCAACTCTCGGTCACCACAACGACGGACCGGTCGCTGACCCGCCATGGCATCCGCTGCCATTTCACGCGGTTTTCGATGCGCCAATCTACGACGGCGTTCGGCAGGCGCACAGCAAGTCGTTTCGGCCGAGAGCAGCCGCGCAACTGGAAACCCGAATCCGCGAGCTGGTCAACGAGCAGCTCGACCAGTTGCTGCCGCGCGGCACCTTCGACCTCACCCAGGACTACGGCGGAATCGTCGCCGCGTCCGTGGTATGCGAATTCTTGGGTATACCAGTCGATTTAGCGTCTGAGGTGCTGGCCTCAGTGAACGCGGGCAGCCTGGCCGAACCCGGTAGCGGCGTCGACACCGCGCAGTCGCGGCCCAACTACCTGGACTACCTGATTCCGTCGGTGAAACGACGACGCGCCAACACCTTCGACGGCCAGCTGCCGGTGGTGGACGGTCTGCTGGGTTACCGGCTGCCCGACGACAGTGCGCTCGACGACGTCGAAGTGGCCACTCAGATGCTGTGTGTGTTCATCGGCGGCACCGAAACCGTGCCCAAGATCGTGGCGCACGGCTTGTGGGAGCTGCTGCGACATCCCGACCAGCTAGCCGCCGTGCGGGGCGACCCGAAAGCCAATGTGCCCGTCGCACGCGAGGAGATGATCCGCTACTGCGCGCCGGCGCAGTGGTTCGCCCGGACCGCGCGTAAGCCGTTCACCATTCACGGCACCACGATCGAGCCGGGCCAGCGCATCATCACCCTGCTGGCGTCGGCCAACCGGGATGAGCGGGAGTATCCGCAACCCGACGAGTTCATCTGGAACCGGCCCATCCAACGGATGCTGGCCTTTGGCCGCGGCCAGCATTTCTGCCTGGGCTACCACGTCGCTCGCCTCGAAATCGCCATCATGATCGAGGAATGGCTGCGGCGGGTGCCAGATTTCCGGATCATCGAAGAGTCCGCATTCCGGCCACCGTCGAGCTTTCAATGGGGCTGGAGCAGCCTGCCGGTGGAGGTCTGACGTGTGGTCCTACCGGATCGTCGCGCCGTATCAGTTCGAGAAGACGTCGATTGCCGAGAAGACACCCGAGCAGTTGGCCGATCGCCAAGTGCTATTGCGATTCCTGGCGGCCGGGGTCTGCGGCAGCGACATGCCGGCGTTTCGCGGTGTGCGCGGGCGGCTTCCGGGTGACGACGGGCGCAGCGGCGCCGAGAAGGACGGCTACCCGATCCACGAAGTCGCCGGAGAAGTGATCGCCAGCCGCCATCCCGAACACCGGCCCGGCGATCGGGTAGTGGGCTGGGCATCGGCGTTCGATGGCCTGATGGAACGCGTGGTAACTGACGGCGACCAGGTGGCGCCGTATGACCCGGCGCTCACACCGGCGCAGGCGATCGGGCTGCAGCCGTTGGCCTGTGTGCTCTACGCCGTCGAGCAGCTGCCCGATGTCGAAGGCCGCCATGTCGGCATCATCGGTCAGGGCTCCATCGGGCTGCTGTTCTCGTATGCGGCCAAAGCCGCCGGCGCGCGACGCGTCACCGGTGTCGACCCCGTCGACCGCAGCGACGTGGGCAAGGAGTTCGGCGTCGACGCCATGGTGCGGGCCACCAGCGACCGATGGGCCAGTCAGCTTGCGCGAGAGGACCGGCCGGACATCATGATCGAAGCCGTCGGTCATCAGGTCGCCACACTGAACCATGCAATCGATGCCACCGCTCCCGGCGGCACGGTGTTCTACTTCGGTGTTGCCGACGACGAGAGCTATCCGATCAGCATGCGCACCATGCTGCGCAACAACCTGACACTGAAATCCGGTGTGACGCTTGATCGTCGACGGATGCTGGACCTCGCCAACAAATTTGCCGCCGATCATCCCACGCTGTTGGCAACGTATTTGACCCATACCTTCGGCATCGACGACGTCCAGGCGGCGTTCGAATTGGCCTGCCGGCCGGTGCCCGGACGGGTGAAAATCGCGATCACCGAATCCGGTGTGCCATGACGGCAAGCCACCTGCAGCAGGCGCTCGCCCGGGGAAAACCGGTGTGGGGCGGCTGGGTTACCGGGCCAACATCGATAGGCCCGGAGGAATTCGCCCGCGCCGGATACGACTATGTCGGGTTCGACGCCCAACACGGCTATCTCGATGACGCCGACATCGCCACCATGCTGCGTCGCCTGGAACACCTGCCGGTGGGCACCGCGGTGCGACTGCCCTCTGCCGACCCGGCGCCGATCGGAAGGGTGCTCGACGCGGGCGCCGACGCCATCATCGTGGCGATGATCGAGTCAGCCGACCAGGCCGCAGCCGCGGTGGCTGCCACCCGATATCCGCCCGCCGGTGTGCGAAGCTTCGGTCCGCTGCGGGCCAGCCTCGGCTTCGACACGGCTGCGCTGGAGTCTCGGGTCAGCGTGTTCGCGATGATCGAAACCGCCGCGGCGCTCGCCGATGTGAATGAAATATGCGCTGTGCCTGGTCTTTCCGGCGTCTACGTCGGTCCGGCCGATCTGGCAATCTCGATGGGCGTCGATGTCACCAAGGCGGCTACTCACCCGGCTGTGCGCGACGCGGTCGCTGACATCCAGCGGGCCGCGATGTCGGCTGGTCTGGTGCCCGGCATTCACGCGGGCGATGGCGAGGTCGGTCACGCCATGGCACAGCTGGGTTTTCGGCTGATCACGTTGGCGTCGGAATCGCAGGCGCTGCGGCGCGGAGCCGCGGCAGGCCTCGCGGACGCGGTCGCGCGAGACGCGCCCACCGGCAGCTCACCCACGGGTGGCTACCAGTGATCGACTATCCTTCCGGTGACGATCGTGCGATCCGCGACCTGCTGGCCCGCTATGCGCTGGCTCTCGACACCGACGACATCGACCGATGCCTGGATCTTTTCACCGATGACGGCGAGTTCGTGGTGTTCGGGCGGGCCTTTAGTGGACGCGACCAAATCCGCGCGATGTTCGAATCCGCGCCGCGCGGACTGCATCTGACCGGGGTGTCGAGCATCGACGTAGCCGGTGAAGCCGCCACGGCGCGCTCGCAGGTGCTGCTTGTCGAAGCAGGCACCCTGCATCTGCGGCCGGCTCTGTTCGACGACGAACTCAGCCGCGAGGGCCGACGGTGGCGATTCCGGCGGCGGCGATGCCGGTTCATCACCATCGGCGGGCTGGGCCACCGCCCGGAGGGCGCGTCGACGTGACCACTGAACAGCGTGTCGCCCTGGTGACCGGAGCCGCCCGTGGGCAGGGCTTCGCCATTGTGCAACGACTGCGCGCCGACGGGTTTTTCGTCGCAGCCTGCGACGTCAACGCGGCCCAATTGAAAGACGCGGTGGACGGCTTGCACGCCGACGCGGTGATCGCCATTCGGCTCGACGTGACGTCGCCGTCGGACTGGCAGGCCGCCGTCGCGACCACCGTGCAGAAGTTCGGGTCGTTAAGCACCCTGGTCAACAACGCCGGTGTGCTGCACCGCGCGTCGATCGCCGAGGAGTCGGTCGACGGGTTCGAAACAGCCTGGCGGGTCAACTGTCTGGGGGCGTTTCTGGGGATCGGCGCGACACTCGATCAGTTGCGCGCCGCCGAGGGTGCAGCCATCGTCAACACCTGCAGCACCGGGGCGATCCGCCCGTTTCCCAACCACATTGCATACGGCTCGTCCAAATGGGCGCTGCGCGGCCTGACCCAGGCCGCCGCGGCTGAACTTGCGCCAGAGCGAATTCGCGTCAACGCAGTGTTTCCCGGACCGATCGCGACACCGATGCTCGACGACGATACCCAGGCGCGACTGGTGGCCACGTCGGTCAGCGGCCGGATCGGCCGGCCGTCCGAGGTAGCCGACGCTGTCGGCTTCCTGGTTTCCGAACAGGCTTCCTTCATCACCGGTTCGGAGCTCGTCATCGATGGTGGCCAATGCCTGAAGATCCAATGAAGCCGAAGATGTCGGTCGGCATCATCGGCTACGGTCCTGGCGGTATTGCACTGGGAATATTGCTGGCGCGAGCGGGCTTTCGCGACTTCACGATCTTCGACCGGGAAGACGGGGTAGGCGGAACCTGGCGCGCGGCCAACGGGCGGGTGGTGACGCAGTGGCCGCGCAGCGCACGCGCGTTTTCGGAGATGACCCGCCGATTCAGGCCCGCGGACTTCACCTTCGAGCCGGCCGCCGTTACCCGACCGGCGGCATACCTGTCGCAGCGCGGCGGGTCATGAACGAGCGACTCGATCCGGCTCTGCGCGCGGTCGCGACGACGCGCACCGACTTATCGTCGATCGGCCCGATCCGGGAATCGCTCGATCAGCGTCGCCACGCAGCGGTCGCAGACATCGACACCGCGGGTGTTTCGATCGGCGAGGAGGTCGCGCCCGGCGAATCCGGTCCGGTGCGAGTACGCATCTACCGCGGTGCGCCGGCACCGGCGCCGGCTGTCATCTATTGCCACGCAGGGGCATTCGTGCTGGGCAACCTGGACACCGACCACCGCCAATGCGTGGAACTGGCACGCCGGGGCAGGTGCTCGGTGGTGTCGCTCGACTATCGGCTGGCACCGGAACACCCATATCCGGCTGCGCTTGATGACGCGCTCGCGGTGGCGAGCTGGGTTGCCGCTCAGGGGAAAGACCTGGACGTCGATGTGGGACGCATCGCGGTCGCCGGTAGCAGCGCCGGCGCGGCGCTGGCGGCATGCCTCGCGCAGCGTGCCGCGGATGGGGCGCCACCGCCGGTGGTGTTCCAGATGTTGCATCAGCCGGTGCTCGACGACCGAGTCACCGCATCAAAAGCGGAGTTCGCCACCACCCCGGCGTTCGACGGCCCGGCGGCCGAACTGATGTGGCGACACTATCTGGGTTCGACGCCGCCATCCGCGAATGCCGTCCCCGCGCGGCGTAGCCAATTGAGTGGTTTGCCATCAGCGTTCATCACCTGCTCGGAGGTCGATCCGCTTCGCGACGAAGCGCTCGACTATGCCGTGCGGCTGCTGCGTGCCGGAGTCGCCACCGAACTGCACGTCTTTCCGGGCACCTGCCATGGCTTCGACTCGTTGCTGCCGGACTGGGAGGTCGCCGAGCAGCTGTTCGCGCTACAGGGTCGGGCGCTGCGGCGAGCCTTCTACGCGGCGGGGTAGCCCGAGCCCCAGCTCGCCGGATCCACCATGGTCGAATACCACCATGACCTCGGTTCCGCCCACACCGGACGGGCTCACCAGCCGTGACTTCCCGGTGCACTGGCCCGTGCTGACTCGGTGGGCTGACAACGACATGTTCGGCCACCTGAACAACGCGGTGTACTACCAACTCTTCGACACCGCGATCAACGGCTGGATCAACACGAATGTCGCTATCGACCCGGTCACTACTCCGCTGCAGGGCATCGTCGCGGAATCGGGCTGCCGATACTTCTCCGAACTGCACTTTCCGGAACGGCTCGTTGTCGGGTTGGCGGTGACACGGTTGGGCCGCAGCAGTGTCACCTATCGGCTCGGGGTGTTCGCGGCCAGCGAAGAATCGCCGGCCGACGAACCACAAACTCTCGCGGCGCTCGGCCATTGGGTGCACGTCTACATCGACCGCATCAGCCGCAAACCCGCGCCGATTCCCGAACCCATCCGGGAGCTGCTGTCAACGGCGTGCGTGAGCTAGCCGCCGCCTCGCCCTCGTTATGCTCGGCCAATGCCGTTCGTGAGCAAGACTGTCGAGGTTGGTGCCGACGCAGCCTCGATTCTGGCCATAGTCGCCGACTTCGAGTCCTACCCGCAGTGGAACAAGGAGATCAAAGGACTGTGGGTGCTGGCCCGTTACGACGATGGACGCCCCAGCCAGTTGCGTCTTGATGCTGCCTACGAAGCCATCGAGGACACGCTGATCCAGGCGGTGTACTACCCGGCCCCCAACCAGATCCAGACCGTCATGCAGCAGGGCAACCTGTTTAAGAAGCAGGAGCAGCTGTTCAGCGTCGTGGAGATGGGTCCGATGTCGCTGCTGACGGTGGACATGGATGTCGAGCCCGCGATGCCGATACCCGCGCCGATGGTCAAGAAGCTGGCCGACAATGTCTTGGATTACCTTGCCGACAACCTGAAGCGGCGCGCCGAGGAACAGCGCGCCTAACCCAATTGCCCGGCTTCCCCCGCAAGCGGGGGGACCCCCACGGGCCGTCCCGGTCCGCATCGTCGCCGGGCGGCGTTAGTCCCAGATCCCGCTGCTGTCCAACTTTTCGATGAGGCGGCGCGCGCCGTCGCTGAACTGCCAGCTGGTGTACTCGACGACCGCGGCGGTGTCGCGACGGCGCAGCGCGGAGATCATCTGCCGGTGGTTCTCGACTGCGGCTGCGCCCCATTGTGGATCGGCGGCATACACCATCAACGGCATGTAGCGCGCCACATGCAGCAGGAACCAGGCCAGTTTGATGCGTCCGGTGGCGTGATTGAAGGCGCGATGAAATGCGAACTCGGTCGCCGCGATCGCCTCGGTGTCTTCGGAGGCGACGGCGGCGGCAAGCACATCGGTGATGCGTTCGAGATCGTCGATCTCGGCATCGGTGATGTGCTGGGCTGCTGTGGCTGCGAGTTCCCTGGCGATGGTTCCCTGCAGCCAGAAGATGTCGTCGATGTCCTGGCGGGTCAGCGGCAGCACGACGTGGCCGCGGTGCGGCTCAAGTTGCACCATGCCTTCGCCGCGCAGCTTGAGCAACGCCTCGCGCACCGGCGTGACGCTGACGCCAAGTTTCGCCGCGGTCTCGTCAAGCCGGATGAACGTTCCCGGCTGCAGCGCGCCCGACATGATCGCGGCCCGCAGGTGGCCTGCGACCTCGTCGGATAACTGCGCTCGGCGCAGCGGAAGCCGAGCCGAGACGGGTGCGCTCACCTGCGTAACCGGTCTTGTCTTCGTGCCGCTAAGACCATAGTGTGACCCAGATAACACCAGGTTTTATCAAATATCAACTCGAAACAGGCGTGAGAGAAGGGAAGCGACCAGTTGACCGCGCAGTTGACCGGCCAAGGGGCAGTCGAGGCCCGACAGCCTGCAGCTACCGAGCAGCCGTATCTGTCGCGACGACAGAATTGGGTCAATCAACTCGACCGGCACGCGTTGATGCAGCCAGGCGCGACCGCGTTGAGATTTCTGGGCCACACCGTCACCTGGGCCGAACTCCGCCGTCGCGTCGCGGCGCTGGCCGGCGCCCTGAGCCGCCGAGGGGTCGGCTTCGGGGACCGGGTGATGATCCTGATGCTGAACCGGACCGAGTTCGTCGAGTCGGTCTTAGCGGCCAACATGATTGGGGCCATCGCCGTCCCAGCTAACTTCCGGCTAACACCGGCCGAGCTCGCCTTCCTGGTCGACGACTGCGAGGCACGGCTGATGATCACCGAACCGGTCCTGGCCGCGGTCGGCAGCGCTGTCCGCAACATCACCTCAGTGTTGAACACCGTCATCGTTGTCGGCGACGCTGTCGACGAGGGTCTGCTCGGCTACGAAGACTTGGTCAACGAGCCCGGCGATCCACCCGAACCGGTGGACATCCCCAACGATTCGCCGGCGCTGATCATGTACACCTCGGGCACCACCGGTCGGCCGAAGGGTGCCGTGCTGAGCCACACCAACCTGACCGGGCAGACGATGTCGGGCCTCTACACCCACGGCGTCGACGTCAACGATGTCGGGTTCATCGGTGTGCCGTTCTTCCATATCGCTGGAGTGGGCAACCTGTTGCCCGGGATGCTGCTCGGCATCCCAACGGTGATCCATCCGCTCGGGGCGTTCGACCCCGGGCAGCTGCTCGACGTGCTGGCCGCGGAGAAGGTCACCGGAATCTTCCTGGTGCCGGCGCAGTGGCAGGCGGTTTGCAATGCGCAGCAGGCGAATCTGCGCGACGTGAGGTTGCGGGTGATGTCGTGGGGTGCCGCGCCGGCATCGGACACCCTGCTGCGGCAGATGTCGCAGACCTTCCCCGGCACCCAGATTCTGGCCGCGTTCGGCCAGACCGAAATGTCGCCGGTCACCTGCATGCTGCTCAGCGAAGACGCGATCCGTAAGCGCGGTTCGGTCGGCAAGGTGATCCCCACCGTGGCTGCCCGCGTGGTCGACGAGGACATGAACGACGTGCCGATCGGCGAGGTCGGTGAAATCGTCTACCGCGCACCCACATTGATGAGCGAGTACTGGAATAACCCGGAGGCAACCGCCGAGGCATTTAAGGGTGGCTGGTTTCACTCTGGCGACCTGGTACGGATGGATGACGAAGGTTACGTGTGGGTCGTCGACCGCAAGAAGGACATGATCATCTCCGGCGGCGAGAACATCTACTGCGCCGAGGTGGAAAACGTCCTCGCCGGCCATCCGGCGATCGTCGAGGTGGCCGTGATCGGTCGGGCTCACGAGAAGTGGGGGGAGGTGCCGATCGCGGTCGCGGCGGTCACCCAAAACGAGTTACGTGTTGAGGATCTCGACGAGTTCCTCGCTGAACGGCTGGCGCGTTACAAGCACCCCAAGGGGCTCGAAATCGTCGACGCGCTGCCGCGCAATCCCGCAGGAAAGGTCCTAAAAACTGAATTACGTGCGCGTTATGGGGCCGCGATAGGCCCTTAGGGGGCTCTTAAGGGGCCGTCCCCTGAAGAGTCCAAAAGTTGGACGAGAGCGACTGAAATTACACGAAACTCGCAGGTCACATCGATGAAAGGCTAATAACGCGGATGCTGTGCACGCCGAGCGCGCCATCGGGTACAGTCCTGTGGTCTGCCTTACTACCTGCGAGTAGTGAGACGCAGGTCACATACATAGTGCCGGGGGAAGGAGGAGGCGTGAGACACGATCCGCCGCTCCCCCGTGAGGGCCAGGGCTGCGTCGTGAGGGGGTGCCAGTGACCACCACGCAGCCACGAGTCACCGATTACGTTCGCGACCAACTAGGTCCGCCGCTGGTCCTCGTCGGCGGCTTCTTCCGGATGTGTGTGCTGACCGGAAAAGCGTTGTTCCGATTCCCATTTCAGTGGCGCGAGTTCATCCTGCAAGCCTGGTTCATCATGCGGGTGGCAATCCTGCCGACCATGGCCGTCTCGGTGCCAGTGACAGCGCTGTTCATTTTTACCTTCAACATCCTGCTGATCCAGGTCGGTGCCGCGGACATCTCTGGCGCGGGCGCCGGGATCGCTGTCATCACCCAGATCGGCCCGATTAACACCGTGCTGGTGATCGCCGGCGCTGCATCGACGGCCATTTGCGCCGACTTGGGCGCGCGGACCATCCGCGAGGAAATCGACGCGATGGAGGTGCTCGGGATCGACCCCATCCACCGACTGGTGGTGCCGCGGGTGTTGGCCTGCGCCTTGGTCAGCATGCTGCTCAACGCCTTGGTGAGCATGGTCGGTCTGGTCGGCGGTTTTCTCTTTGGTGTCTACCTGCAGAATGTGTCGGCCGGGGCCTATCTTGCCACGCTGACCTTGGTTACCGGATTGCCCGAAGTGGTGATCGCGACGATTAAGGCGTTGTCCTTTGGGCTCATCGCGGGCCTGGTCGGCTGCTACCGCGGGCTGACCGTAAGCGGCGGTTCGAAGGGTCTGGGCACCGCGGTCAACGAGACCGTGGTGCTGTGCGTGGTCGCGCTGTTCGCGGTCAACGTGGTGCTAACCACCATCGGCGTGCGATTCGGAACGGGGATGACATGACGACCGTTCAGGTATTGCGCGGCCGCTTCCCGCGGGTATCCGCCAATCTTCGTCGCTTCTACGACACCGCGACCCGACCATTTGACGAATCTGGAAAAATCGGTTGGTTCACCGTCATCGGCGTGCGGGACACGGCGTGGGCAGTAACCCGCTACCCCAAGGAAATTCTGCGGCTGATCGCCGAGGTCGGCATGGGCACCGGAGCGATGGCCGTCATCGGCGGCACCGCTGTCATCATCGGTTTCGTGACGATGTCGGCCGGTTCGCTGGTCGCCATTCAAGGACTCGCGTCGCTGGGGCACATCGGACTCGAAACCCTGCTTGGGTTCGTCTCCGCGTTCATCAATGTGCGTCTTGTTGCCCCGATCGTCACCGGCATCGCGTTGGCGGCTACGGTCGGCGCGGGTGCCACCGCCGAACTGGGTGCCATGCGGATCAGCGAGGAGATCGACGCGCTGGAGGTGATGGGCGTCAAATCGACGGCGTACCTGGTATCCACGCGGGTCCTGGCCGGGCTAGTGGTGATCATCCCGCTGTACTCGGTGGGCCTGATCCTGTCCTTCTTGTCTCCGCAGATCGTCACGACGTTTTTGTACGGCCAGACGTCCGGCACCTACGAGCACTACTTCCGAACGTTCTTGCGGCCCAACGACGTGTTCTGGTCATTCGTCGAAGTCATCATCATCGCCGGGGTCGTGATGATGACGCACTGCTACTACGGCTACAACGCCACCGGCGGCCCGGTGGGCGTCGGTGAAGCAGTGGGCCGCTCGATGCGTTTCTCGCTGGTTTCGACCCCTGTCGTCATCCTGTTGGCCGAAATGGCGCTCTACGGCGTCAATCCGAACTTCAACTTCACGGTTTGACGCCATGACGTATCCACGCGGTAAGGAAAACAAGGCGCCACTGCAGCCGTACCGGGTGGCCGGTGTGGTGGTTTTTCTGATCGCCGGGCTGGTGCTGTTTCTGGTGTTCTGGCAGTACCGCGGGAACTTCACGGACAAGACTCAGCTGACGATGCTGTCGTCGAGGGCCGGGTTGGTGATGGATCCCGGTTCAAAGGTCACCTATAACGGGGTGCAGATCGGCCGGGTAGCCAACATCGTCGAAGGTGAGATCGACGGCAAGCCGGCGGCCAAGTTGAGTTTGGACGTCTACCAGAAGTACCGCAGTCGCTCGCGGAGCTTCTGCGGCGCTTCGGGCGGCCCGCCCCAAGGCTGCTACCTGATTCCGGTCAATGTGGACGCGCGGATCGTGGCCACCACGGTGTTCGGTGAAAAGTACGTGTCGTTGACCGCACCGAAAAACCCGTCGTCCCAACACCTCACACCGCAGACTGCGCCGAAGATCACGCTCGACGCGAGGTCGGTGACGACGGAGATCAACACCCTGTTCCAAACGATCACCTCGATCGCGCAGAAGGTGGATCCGGTCAAGGTCAACCTAACGCTTTCGGCGGCCGCACAGGCCTTGAGCGGGTTGGGCGACAAGTTCGGTCAGTCGATCGTCAACGGCAGCGCCATCCTCGACGAGGTCAATCCGCGGATGCCGACGATCCGCCACGACATCCAACAGTTGGCGGCCCTGGGCGACACCTACGCCGACGCGTCGCCTGATCTGCTCGACTTCCTCAACAACGCGTCGACGACGGCACACACGATTCACCAGCAGGAAAAGGATCTGGATCAAGCGTTGCTGGCGGCGGCAGGCTTCGGCAACACCGGCGCCGACATCTTCAGGCGCGGCGGGCCGTATCTGGCCCGGGGGGCCGCCGATCTGGTACCTAGCGCGCAGCTGCTGGACACCTACAGCCCGGAGATTTTCTGCGCCGTCCGCAACATCAGCGAGAGCGAACCCAAGGTCGCCGCGTTTACCGGCGGCGTTGGCGGCTACGAGCTGCGAACCAACGTCGCACTGCTTTCCGGATTGGGGCTCGCGGCGTCTCTCCCAGGGCTCGGCATCGCAGCGGCCACGCTGGGACTCGCAGCTCTTTCCGGACTGGTTGGCGGCTCGCCGAGTCCCTACATCTACCCGGAGAACCTGCCGCGGATAAACGCTCACGGCGGTCCGGGCGGTGCTCCGGGTTGCTGGCAGAAGATCACTCGTGATCTGTGGCCGGCGCCCTATCTGGTGATGGACACGGGCGTCAGCGAAGCGCCGTACAACCACGTCGACACCGGCTCACCGTATGCGATCGAGTACGTCTGGGGCCGCCAGGTAGGAGATAACACGATCAACCCATGAAAATCACCGGTACCCTCGTCAAGCTCGGCATCGTCTCGATGGTGCTGATGCTCTTCACGGCGTTGATCATCGTGGTGTTCGGTCAGATGCGCTTCGACCGGACCAGCAGCTACACCGCGGAGTTCAGCAATGCCAGCGGGCTCCGGGCCGGTCAGTTCGTCCGTGCCTCCGGCGTAGAGATCGGCAAGGTCAAGGAAATCAAGCTGGTCGACAACGGCCACCGGGTACAGATCGACTTCGACGTCGACCGCGGGGTACCGCTCTACCAGTCCACGACCGCGCAGATCCGTTACCTCAACCTGATCGGCGACCGCTATGTCGAGCTCAAGCGCGGGGAGGGCGAGGGCGCCGACCGCGTCCTACCGCCGGGCGGTTTCATCCCGCTGTCGCACACTCAACCGGCCTTGGATCTGGACGCGCTGATCGGAGGTTTCAGGCCGCTGTTTAAGGCCCTGGATCCGGAGAAGGTCAACAACATCGCCTCGGCCCTCATCACCGTCTTCCAGGGTCAAGGCGGCACCATCAACGACATCCTCGACCAGACCGCGCAGCTGACCTCCACGATCGCCGAGCGTGACCAGGCGATCGGCGAGGTGGTCAAGAATCTCAACGTGGTGCTGGACACCACGGTCAGGCATCGCCAGCAGTTCGACCAGACCGTCGACAATTTCGAGAAGCTGATCACCGGACTGAATAACCACGGCGACTCGCTGGCTGCCAGCACCGCGAACATCAGCAACGCGGCCGGGACGGTGGCCGATCTGCTTGCCGACAACCGGACCCTGCTGCACAAAACCTTGAACTATCTGGATCCGATCCAGCAGGCGGTCATCGATCAGAAGGACCAGTACGACGATCTGCTCCATCGCGCGCCGAACGGGTTGAACACAGTAGGCCGCGCCGTCGGCAGCTACGGCGACTGGGTGAACTTCTACTTGTGCGATTTGTCGCTGAAAACCAACGGACTGCAGGCCGGCGGCCCGGTTCGCACAGTCAGGATCTGGTCGCAGCCGAGCGGTAGGTGCACGCCGCAATGAGGACACTGGAAACTCCCAACCGGATGCGACTCGGCCTCATGGGCCTGGTCGTGGTGTTGCTGGTCGTCGGTGTGGGCCAAACACTGACTAGCGTCCCCATGCTGTGGGCGAGCCCGGAATATTACGGGCAGTTCACCGACACCGGCCAACTCAATAAGGGTGACAAGGTGCGCATCGCCGGTGTTGACGTCGGCCAAATCGTAGGCGTCAGTATCGAGGGCGATCACGTCCTGATGAAGTTCTCGACCGGAAGCACCACCATCGGCACCGAGAGCCGACTCGCGATCAAGACCGACACCATCTTGGGTAAGAAGGTCTTGGAGATCGAGCCGAGGGGCACCCAGACATTGCGGCCCGGTGGAGTGCTGCCGCTGGGTCAAAGCACTACTCCGTACCAGATTTACGACGCGTTCTTCGACGTGACCAAGGCAGCCGCCGGCTGGAACATCGACACCGTCAAACAGTCGCTGAACGTGTTGTCGCAGACCATCGATCAGACCTACCCGCACCTAAGTGCCGCCCTTGACGGGGTGGCCAAGTTCTCCGACACCATCGGCAAGCGCGACGAGCAGATCACCCACTTGCTCGCCCAGGCCAATCAGGTGGCCAGCGTGCTGGGCGATCGCAGCGAACAGATCGACCGGCTATTCGTCAACAGCAATACCCTGCTGGCCGCGTTCAACGAGCGCAGTCGGGCCATCAGCGCGCTGCTGGGTAATGTCTCCGCTTTCTCGGCCCAGGTGCAAAACCTGATCAACGACAACCCCAACTTGAATCACGTGTTGGAGCAGCTTCGCACGGTCAGCGACCTGCTGGTGAAGCACAAGGATGACCTGGCTACAACGGTCACCATGCTCGGCAAAACCATCGGCGCCTTCAACGAAACCGTCGCGTCGGGACCGTATTTCAAGGTGTCGCTGGCCAACTGGTTACTAACGCCGTACTGGGTCCTGCAGCCGTGGGTAGATGCGGCGTTCAAAAAGCGGGGTATCGATCCTGAGGAGTTCTGGCGCAATGCGGGCCTGCCGGCGTACCGGTTCCCCGACCCCAACGGCACCCGCTTCGCCAACGGTGCACCGCCGCCGGCGCCGCCGGTGTTGGAGGGGACCCCGGATCATCCGGGGCCCGCGGTAGCGCCGGGGTCGCCCTGTTCCTACACGCCGACGCCAGAATTGCTGCCGAGGCCGTGGAACCCGATGCCGTGTGCAGGCATCGCCCAAGGGATAGGACCCTTCGGACCCAACGGTCCGTATCCGAGCCTGCCCGACGTGCTGTCGTCGCCGCCGAACCCCAATGGCCTGCCCCCGACGCCAGGGATCCCGATCGCCGGACGACCGGGCATTGCGCCTCCGGACGTTCCGGGCACACCGGTGCCGTTGGCGCCGGGCCCGCCTGGAGCACGCAGCGAACCGCTGGGACCGGCAGGTCCGGCTGCGCCACCGTCGACTTTCGCACCCGGGTTGCCACCCGGACCTCCGGCGCTACCGGGACCCGGCAATCAGCTGCCCGCTCCGTTCGTCACGCCGGGCGGATCGGGAGGTAGCGGCATCACGGGAGGTAGTCAGAATTGAGCACCATCTTTGACAACCTGCGGCTGCCCAAAATGTCGCGGACAGCCGTGATCATCGCCGCGCTGGCGGTTGTGCTGGCAGTTGTCCTCGCGTTCGTTGGTTTCCAGCTGTACAAGAAGTTGTACTTCAACCACGTGGTGGCCTACTTCCCGGAGGCCAATGCGCTTTATTCGGGTGACAGGGTCGAGATCATGGGTGTGAAGGTCGGCGCGGTCGACAACGTCGAACCGGCCGGCGACAAGATGAAGGTGACCTTCCACTACGCCAGCAAGTACAAGGTCCCCGCCGACGCGCATGCGGTGATCCTCAACCCCACCCTGGTGGCGTCGCGGCTGATCCAGCTGGAGCCGCCCTACAAGGGCGGCCCGGTGCTGGCCGACAATGCGGTGATTCCGGAGGAGCGCACCCAGGTGCCCACCGAGTGGGATGAGCTGCGTAACACCATCACGAACGTCATCTCCAAACTCGGGCCCACCAAAGAGCAGCCCAAGGGGCCATTCGGCGACATCATCGAGTCTTACGCCAATGGCCTGGCCGGCAAGGGCAAGCAGATCAACACCACGTTCAACGACCTGTCGCGTGCGCTTACCGCACTCAACCAAGGCCGGGGCGACTTCTTCGCCGTCGTGCGCAGCCTGGCGCTGTTCGTGAACGCACTACACGAGGACGACCAGAAGTTCGTCGCGCTGAACCAGAACCTGGCCCAGTTCACGAACAACTTGACCAGCTCGGATCGAGACCTCGCCAACGCCATCGAGCAGTTCGACGGATTGGTGACGACACTTCGCCCGTTCCTCGCCCAGAACCGCGAGGTGCTCACACATGACATCAACAACCTCGCCACAGCGACCAACACGCTGCTCCAACCCGACCCGCTGAACGGTTTGGAAACGGTACTGCACGTCGCGCCGACGGCACTATCGAATCTCAACCAGATTTATCATCCGGCGATCGGCGCCGTCGTCGGCCAGCCCATTTCAATACTCGGGGCCCAGTTCCAGAACCCGATGCAGATGATCTGCAGCTCGATCCAGGCCGCCAGCCGGCTGGGCTACCAAGAATCTGCCGAACTGTGCGCGCAGTACCTGGCGCCGATCCTCGACGCGATCAAGTTCAACTACTTACCGTTCGGGTTGAACCCGTTCATCACCGCCGCGACGCTGCCAAAAGAGATCGCCTACTCGGAGCCACGGCTGCAGCCGCCCCCGGGCTACAAAGACACCACCGTTCCCGGGATCTGGGTGCCGGACACACCGACCTCGCACCGCAATACTCAGCACGGCTGGATCACGGCGCCCGGGATGCAAGGGGACGCAGGTTGGCCCGATCACGGCGGGCTTGCTGACCCCCGACTCGCTTGCCGAATTGATGGGCGGCCCTGACATCGCACCGGTGCAGTCAGACTTGCAGACACCGCCGGGGCCACCGAATGCGTACAACGAGGAGCCCGGTCCGCTGCCGTACCTCGGCCAGCCCGGCCACCCGGCGCCGATACCACCGCCGCCGCCGGGTCCCGAGGTCATCCCAGGTCCGGTTGCGCCCACGCCAGCGCCGGTCTCGGGGCCGCCGCCAGGGCCGGCACCCGCGGGACCGCCGCTGCCGGCTGAGGCAGCTTTTGCACCGGCAGGAGCGGGCCAGTGAGGCGCGTGACGAGCGCGATTCGCGCGAGGAGCAAGCCAAACCAACGGGCAGTGAGGCGCGTGACGAGCGCGATGAGCCTGGTTCGTCACCGGGCCTGGCAGGGCCTTGTTCTGCTGGCGGCCGCGATGATGCTGAGCTCGTGTGGCTGGAAGGGTATCTCGAATGTGGAGCTCCCCGGTGGCCCGGGCAGCGGATCCGGCTCCTACACCGTCTATGTGCAGATGCCGGATACGTTGGCGATCAACGGCAACAGCAAGGTCATGGTTGCCGACGTGTTCGTCGGCTCCATCCGCAAGATCGAGCTGAGGAACTGGGTGGCTACGCTGACGCTGAGCTTGGAAAAGAGCGTCAAACTGCCGAAGAACGCCACCGCCAAGATCGGGCAGACCAGCCTGCTGGGTTCGCAGCACATTGAGTTGGCGCCGCCGCCCGACCCGTCACCGACGCCACTCAGGAACGGCGACGCCTGCCCGCACACGAACTTGCGGCCATGCATCTCGAAGGAAAACTCATCGGCATACCCCAGCACCGAGCAGACGCTGGCCAGCCTCGCGATGATCTTGCGGGGCGGCGGAATCCCGAACATCGAAGTCCTGCAGAACGAGGTCAACGCCATCCTGACCGGCCGGGGCCCCCAGATCCGGGCGTTCCTGGGCAAGCTGGACACCTTTACCCAGCAACTCAACGCGCAGCGCGACGACATCACCCATGCCATCGACTCCACCAACCGACTGCTGGCCTACGTGGCTAACCGGTCGAATGTCCTGGATCGGGCGCTGACCGAAATCCCGCCGCTCATCGAGTACTTCGCGAACAAGGACTACCAACAGCATCTGATCAACGCGATCGATTCGCTGGGCGACCTGAGCCAAGCCGCCAACCAGTACCTGTCCGAAACACGGGGCCCGCTGCATCAGAATCTGCAGTCACTGCAGTGCCCGTTGAAGGAACTTGGCCGCGCCGGGCCTTTCCTGCTCGGCACGCTGAAGATCCTCGCCACCATACCGTTTGACATTGACACCGCTCCGAAGCTGATTCGAGGCGACTTCATGAACGCGTCGCTCAACCTCGACACGACGTTGTCGACCGTCGACAACGTATTCCTCACCGGAACCGGATTTTCCGGTGTGTTGCGCGCGCTCGAGCAGTCGTATGGCCGCGATCCCGAAACGATGATTCCCGACGTCCGCTACACGCCCAACCCCAACGATGCCCCCGGTGGGCCACTGGTGGAGAGGGCGGACCGGCAATGCTGACTCGTTTCGTCAGGCGCCAACTGATCGCATTCACCATCATGACGGTGATCGCGCTGCTCGTGCTGGGCGTGTATTACCTGCAGGTTGGAACGCTTCTCCCTGAACCTTTCACAATAGGTCGGTACCAGTTGACGGCCGAGCTGCCGGCCTCGGGCGGTTTATACCCAACGTCCAACGTGACGTATCGCGGTATCACCATCGGCAAGGTGACTGCCGTCGAGCCAACCGAGCGTGGCGCCGAGGCGACGCTGAGCATCAACAGCGACTACAAGATCCCTGTCGATGCGACGGCGAACGTGCATTCGGTGTCGGCGGTTGGTGAGCAGTATCTGGATCTGGTGTCGCCAGGCACCGGAGGCAAAGTTCTTCTCGCCCGGCCAGACCATCACCAAGGGCACGGTGCCCAGCGAGATCGGCCCGGCGCTGGACACCGCCAACCGTGGGTTAGAGGTACTGCCCAAGGACAAGATCAGCCAGTTGCTCGACGAGACGTCGCAGGCAGTCGGCGGATTGGGTCCGGCTCTGCAGCGGCTGGTCGACTCCACCCAGGCGATCGCCGGTGATTTCAAAACCAACATCACCAATATCGACGACATCATTCAGAACTCCGCGCCGATCCTGGACAGCCAGTCCACCTCGAGTAACGCGATCGACCGCTGGGCACACAACCTGAACGTCTTGGGCGCGCAAACCGCGGAAAAAGACCAGAACCTGAAAGACGCGCTGTCGAAGGCGGCGCCCACCGCCGATGACCTCAACGCGGCGTTCAGCGACGTCCGAGACTCGCTACCGGAGACCCTCGCCAATCTCTCGGTCGTGATCGACATGCTCAAGCGCTACCACGCCGGAGTCGAGCAGGTGCTGGTGCTATTGCCGCAGGCTGGATCGATCGTCCAGGCGATATCCGCGCCGTACGAGAAAGAGCACTCAGCTGTGCTCGACCTTGGGTCGGCCATCAACTATCCGCCGCCATGTTTGACCGGGTGGCCTCCGGCGTCGGAGTACCGCTCGCCGGCGGACACGACCCTGGCGCCGCTGGCGGAAGGCGCGTATTGCAAAATCCCGCAAGATACCCCTGCCAACTCGGTGCGCGGAGCGCGCAACATCCCGTGCGTCGACGTCCCGGGTAAACGTGCGGCGACACCGAGGGATTGCCGCAGCGGCAAGCCCTACGTCCCGCTCGGTACCAACCCGTGGTACGGCGACCCGAACCAGATCCTTAATTGCCCGGCGCCCGGCGCCCGGTGTGACCAGCCAGTGAATCCCGGCCAGGTGATCCCGGCGCCGTCGGTCAACAATGGTCTGAACCCGCTGCCCGCCAATCGATTGCCACCAGGGGGACTGACGCCGCCGCCGAAGAGCGACCCGCTGCAGCGGCCGGGTTCGGGTACCGTTCAGTGCAACGGGCAGCAGCCCAACCCGTGCCTCTACACTCCGGGCGGGCCTCCCACCGCGGTCTATAGTCCGCAGAGCGGTGAGGTGACCGGTCCCGACGGCGTGAAATACTCCGTCAACAACTCGAGCAACACAGGAGACGACGGATGGAAGGCGATGCTGGCGCCAACCGGCTGAACACCTCCGATACCGACGACTCGTCGACTTCGGATGTGACGAGCGAGGATGCGTCAGAATCCGAGGTCGGAACCGACCAGACCAGTACCGCCGAGATCGGAACCGAGCAGATCGATACCGCCGACGAAGCCGACCAGACCAGCACCGAGACAACCGCCGAAGATGAATCCGAGGCTGGAATCGACGACGGCACCGAGACGGTTGCCGATCAGGTAACCGAAAGCGACGACGCCGCCGCGGTCGCGGACCACCCGTCGCGTCTGGGCCGCCGGTGGTTGATCGGTATCACCGCGGCGCTTCTCCTGATGGCTGGCGGTGTCGCTGCCGGCGGCTATTTCGCGCTGCGCGCTAACCAAGAAAGCCAAACCATCGCGCGCCACGACGCGCAGGCCGTGCAGATCGCAAAGGATTGCGTCGCGGCAACCCAGGCGCCGGACCCCGCCGCGATGGCCGCTGGCGCGCAGAAAATCATCGACTGTAGCGCCGGAGAGTTCCGCTCCCAAGCGATTCTGTACAGCAGTTTGTTTGTCGAGGCCTATCAGGCTGGGGACGTTCACGTCCAAGTGTCCGATATGCGTGCGGCTCCAGAACGCAGCAACCCTGACGGATCGGTCGATGTGCTGGTGGCATTCCGAATCAAAACGTCCAACAGTGAAACGCAAAACCGAGAAGTCGGCTACCGGTTGCGGGTGAAGATGGCACTCAGCGAAGGCCAATACCGCATTGCCAAGCTTGACCAGGTGGCGAAGTGACGGCGGTGATAGAGAAGACCGAGACCACGCCAGCGGTAGAACAGGAAGCGCCGTCAGAACTTGCGCGCTGGCGCATCCGCGCCGCTGCGTTCGCCGTTGATGTGTTGCCTGGCGTCGCCGTGATAGCGACGATGGCACTGGCGTGGTTGACGGCGCCGGTGCGCAGCACCTTGTGGTCGGTATCCGTTTCGGTCCTAGCCACCGTGATCTTGCTGACCTTGATTAACCGGCTGGTGTGGCCTGCGAACCGTGGCTGGAGTCTGGGCCGTGCTTTGATGGGGATCGTCGTCGTGCGCCCAGACGGGTCTCCCGCTGGGTTAGGACGCCTGCTGTTGAGAGAGGTCGCCCACCTGCTGGACACTTTCTCGGTGTTCGTGGGCTGGCTGTGGCCGCTGTGGGACCCACGACGGCGCACCTTCGCCGACCTGCTGCTGGGCACCGAGGTGCGCCGCGTCGAACCGGATCAGCGGCCCGCCAACGTCCGGCGGCTCACTGCGATCGTCGTGTCGATCGCGGTGCTGCTGTGCCTCGGCGGTGCCGCAGGCAGCTTCGTGGTGGTTTTCCTGAACGATAGGCATTCCGATCAGACGCGCGCCGCGATCCAAGCGCAGGGCCCCAAGATCGTCACCGAGATGCTGTCCTACGACCCGAAGTCGCTGCACGATGAATTCGCCCGTGCTCAATCGCTGACGACCGATAGATACCGGCCGAAGCTGGTCGAACAGCAGCAGTCTGCGCAGAAACGCAGACCCATCGTCAACGAGTACTGGGCGACCGACTCGGCGGTGCTGGCCGCAACACCGGATCAGGCCGCGATGCTGTTATTTCTGCAGGGTCACCGCGGCGATGGGAACGAGGAACGCCCCATCACCGCCACCGTCCGGGTCTCGTTCGTCAAAGGCGGCGGCGGCCAATGGCTCGTCGACGACCTAGCCGTCGTGACGAAACCCAAATTACCCATGGGTGAAAGATGAGCCCCCGCCGCCGAATCCAGCCCGGCGAGGAGCCGCTGCTCACCGAGCGGGTGCCGACGCTAACACCCTGGTCGCGGTTGCCGATGCGGTTGACGTTAGCGCCGCAGTGGTGGAAACCGTCGCGGACTTGGGTGCTGCCCCTTGCCGTGGGCGTCGCCGCAGTACTGGCGGCCGGCGCCATCACGACGTCCTCGTTCGTGCTGGTGGATCACCGATCGCACCATCAGTTGGCCATGAAGGAAGTCGACGTACTAGGCTTCGCCCGGTCGTTTATGACGGGATTTACGTCGCTGGATCCGTTTCACGCCAACGACTACGTAGATCGGGTGTTAGCCCAGGCCACAGGTGATTTCGCCAACAAGTACCGCACCAAGGTGAACGAGATTCTTTTGAATGTCGCCCAAGCGGAGCCGACCAAGGGGATCGCTCTGGACGCCGGGGTGGAACGGTGGAACGACGACGGCAGCGCAAACGTGCTGGTGGCCACCGAAGTCACGTCGAAATCTCCCGACGGAAAGCTAACAATCGAGAACACAAATCGTTGGGTGTTGACCGCTCAGCGGGAAGGTGATCAGTGGAAGATCAGCAGCCTGCAACAGGTGATCTGACCGACGAGACTCCCGATGAGAACTTGGGGGATGACACGTCCGGCGAAACCGAACCTGCCGAAGCTCAAACCGTGGAAGGTAGTGGAGCCGGATCCACACTCGACTCAGCTAGCGACGACGAAACCGGCGATGGCACAGCTGAAGACGGCGAGGCGACGGCCAACGACACACCGGACGAAGACGACGGTGGCCGGCGGCCAAGACGGCCGGTCGCTAGGCGGCTCCCGATCGCTGCTGCTGCCCTCGCGGCCGTGCTGTTCGTCGGCTCCGCGGCGTTTGCCGGCGCGACCGCACATCAATACGTGACGGATCGCGCCATCGTGGCTACCAAGCTGCGAGTCGCGCGCACCGCCGCCAATGCAATCACGACGTTGTGGACCTACACGCCGGACAACATGGACAAGTTGGCAGATCGAGCGGCGCAATACCTCAGCGGCGACTTCGAAGCTGAATACCGCAAATACATTGACGCGATCGTCGCGCCCAATAAACAAGCCAAGGTCACGAATACCACACAGGTCACCGGGGCGGCGGTGGAGTCATTGGACGGGCGGGATGCCACTGCGATCGTTTACACCAACACGACGTCCACCAGTCCGGCTACCAAAGACATTCCCTCCCTTAAGTACCTCTCCTATCGGCTGGTCATGAAACGCGTCGATGCACGCTGGCTGGTCACCAGGATGACGACGATTACATCGTTGGATCTGACTCCTCAGTTCTAAAGCCGCCCGCCGAGAGGGATTGCAGCCCATGGCCGCTGGCGTGACGGCCTCGCCGGTATCGGACCGGCTGACCGTTGCGGCGCTGTTGCTGTTGACCTTCGCGACCGGCGTCGTCGACGCGATCAGCGTCCTGGTGCTGGGCCACGTTTTCGTCGCGAACATGACCGGAAACATCATCTTCCTCGGGTTCTGGTTCGTTCCCCGCGCTGGCGTGGACCTCACTGCCGCAATCGTCGCCTTCGTCGGCTTCCTCGCCGGAACCGTGATCGGTGGCCGGATGACCCGACATCTCCGTACGCACACCCGGCGGTGGCTCACCACGTCGCTGGGGTTGGAAATCGCCGTGTTGCTGACACTGTCGATCCTGGCCGGTACCGGTGTGCTGAGCTATCAAACCAACACCAAACTCATCCTGATCGCGGGACTGGCCGTGACATTCGGCGTGCAGAACGCCACCGCGCGCCAGTTCGGCATTCAAGAGCTCAGCACCACCGTGCTCACGTCGACCGTTGTCGGTATCGGTGTCGACAGCAGACTGGCCGGCGGCACCGGTGAGCGGGAAAAGCTCCGCTACAGCGTCGTTTTGGCGATGTGCGGCGGTGCCATTGTCGGTGCGACGCTCTCGCGGGTCGCGGTGGCTCCGGTGATCGCTCTGGCCGCTGCGCTGGTGACGGTCAGCCTGCTGATCTTCCAGTTCGGGCCCGAGCGGCAGGCACCGGATGAGAGCTAGTTGAAAGCAAGCCAGCCGGGCAGACCCCGCTCGTGCGAGTCGCAAAGGACCTCGCGGGTATCGCAATTCCCCTTTGGTACACCGGCGCCGGCCCACATGCCGCCGGTATCGCGGCGCAACACGATCGCCGACGATCCGCCACCGTCGAGCAAGACGGCGGTGTCGCTGCCCAAGCCGCGGAACAGATCCTGGATGTTGTCGGGCGTGTAGCTGCCCCCTTGAAACACATACATCTCATCTCGCGGCTTGGAGTAGGCGAGGGCCGTTCGCGCCGCGCTGGGGCCGCCGTCATTCAGTTGGCCAGTATTCCCGGGAGATAACAGCCCGAGCCCGCTCACCGCCACGAACTGCTCGCCCCGGTCCACCAAGCCTTCAACCACCGGGGTGGCGGCGTCGTAGTCATGGCCATCCCGGCCCCCTCGGGGCCACACCACCGATGGGGCGCCGCGGGTCGGCAGGATCATCGTCGCCAACGCGCTCCAATGCTCATTTCCGCCGGAGAGGCCTTGTTTACCCGCATAGGGGATGGTGCCGGTGACCGCCTGATTGGCCCGGCCCTGGCCGCGAGTGTTGTCCACGTACGCCCCCAGCGGCGAACTACAGCCCGTGGACCGCCACGAGCCGCCCTTCTGTCCGCGAATGTCGAAGAAGTTGGCATTGATGGCGATCGTCGGCTGGCCCAACACCTGCCAAGCCTGTACCGGCGGATAGGTCTCCGAGGCTTGCATCAACCCGTCGCTGGTGCGTGCCCGCGGATCGCGTTCACACCGTGCCTGATATCCGCGATGGCTGTCCACCAGCAGGTGCGGGGCAAGCCGTTGCGAGGCGGCTTTGATGATCATCAAGTGGCCACCACTGCCGCCGTCATACCAGTTACCGGCGGCGCTGAGCATCGGCGCCGGATGCCCGCCACCGAAGTTGTACACCAGGTAGGAGCCCTGCGTGTTTGCGATGGCACTAGCCAGCAAGTCGCGTGCTTCGGCGCGCGCGACCGGCTGCCCAGTGCTGGTCGCCAGCGACAGGCACAGCGTCGTCGCGGCGCAGCAGGCTGCGATGCGCCGGAAGGCGGCGGCGAGGGTCGGCACGGTTGCCCTTTCGGCGCGAAAGTCGATGCAAACAGCACAGCATTAACCACGCGGATAACGCAGCCAACTTGCATAACAGTCGCGCCACAGTTTAGGCGCGGTCCAATGACGTTCGGCCGCTGACAGTTTGGGTCTGAGAGCACGCCCCCGAACGGCCAGCGTTACTCGTCGGTGTTCGTCGGGTAGGTGATTGTCTCGCTGGTAGGGGCAGCAGGAGTGGATGCCGCCGGACTCTGCACCGCAGCCGAGGGGGCAACCTCTGGCTCCGAAGGGATTCGGTGATAACCGCGGCGGTCATAGATGTAGGTGACGATGCCGCCGAGCAGCAGACCGATCACCAGCCCGATGGCGGTCAGCTCCACCGCTTGTGACAAGCCGGCGGCCGCCTGGCCGTCGAGATACAGTAATGCCCTTGCGCCCAGGAACACTTGGTGCATCGGCTCGAACGTCGCCAGCCAGCTGAAGAACGGCGGCGTGGCCTGCAGCGGCACCGTAGCGCCCGCCGAGGGCAACCCGAGGATGACGAACACGAACAAGCTGACCAGCGAGCCGAGTGAGCCCAGCACCGCGATCAGCGAGGTTGACGTGATACCGACTGCCGCGATCGCCAATACCCCGAAGAGCCACAGCGGCAAGCTGTGCTGGACGGGCATGCCAAGCTGGGTGGCGACAAACAAGTAGACCGCTGACGTCAGCAATGCCAACACCACGATTAACGCCCATTTGATCAACAGCGTGCGGAATCGCGAGATCTTTACGTGTTCGGCAAGCCGATAGACCGGGCCGAATTCGGACGGTGCAAAGCCCAGCATCGAGTCCACCAGCGGGCTGACCACGACGCTGCCGGTGAAGCCGGCCAGCAGCAGCAACAGCGCATAGTAGAACGCGGACAGCCCATTACCGGTCCCGTCGGGCAGTGCGTTGTGCACGGTGGTCTTGACTTCGATCGGATTGGCGAGCATCAACGTCACAGCGCCGGCCAGCGGTGCTCCATGGGCCTGCTGTGCCACGTCTTGCGAAAGCCGTTCGCCCACAGCGCGATCGACCATGGCGACCGCTCGGTCGAGTGCCTGGCCGGCGATGCTGGCGCCAAATGTGCCGGCACGCGGATTCGTCGTGACGATGATGATCGGCCGATCAACGCGCCCCGCGGTTAGCGCGCTCTTCGCGTAAGACTGCAGTTTCGACGAGAAATTCGGCGGTATCACTGCCGCGCCGTAGACCTGCGCGGTGTTCAGTTGGTGCTTGGCGTCATCGCGGGAGAGGACGCGGACGTCGTAGGCATCCTTGTCAATCCCGGACAACATTCCTTTGACCACCAGTGCGCCATTGGGCCCGGCGTCTTCGTTCACCACAGCGATCGGGAAATGTCGCAGGTTGGTCATCGGCTTGAGGATTCCGCCGAGATAGAAGGCGGCCAACGCCGACAAGACCGCCAGCGTGACAACGATCGGGACCGTCCAGAACCACACCGTACGGGTCGCTCTCGAGTTGGCCGGGCCAAGTCGGCGCGCCCCACCCGGACGCGGGAGCGATGGACTGGGTAAAGCCTCTTCGTCTGCTGGTGTGGCATCGGGTGCCGCGTGGCGGGCATTGGATTCAGACATGCGGGCTCCTGTTCGTCCGGGCCAACCCTATGACGCCGGTCGCGTGAATTGGGCTCGCGTTTGCATATTTCTCAGGCCGCAACCCTGGCCCCGCCCTATTCGGCCAGCGCCGCGTGCATCTCCCAAACCAGAATCTCTGACGGCGTCCGAGCGGTGACTCGCGTGCCGGTCGACGCGGTGAACCGTACGGCGTCGCCCTGGGCCAGCTCGGCGTCGTTGTCCAGCCCCTGCAGGTCCAAACCGCCGCGCGCGATGAACAGGTGCAGGTAGGGCGCCGCCGGCAACTCGAGCCGATCACCGGTCCGCAGCCGTGCGCCGTGCAACGCCGCCGAGCGATTGTGGATGGTGATGGCGGCGTCATGGCCGGGTATGCGCCTGAGGCGATCGTTACCAGCCGGCCGTCCAGTAGATCGTCGCCGATCTGGTATTGCTGGTAACTCGGGGTGATTCCCGGCTCGTCGGGCTGCACCCACATCTGCACGAAATGCACCGGATCGGTGGTGGAATTGTTCTTCTCGGAGTGCAAGATGCCGGTGCCCGCCGACATCCGTTGGGCAAGACCGGGATACACCACTCCGCTGTTGCCAGCGGAGTCACGGTGCGCCAGTGACCCGTCAAGTACCCAGGTCACGATTTCCATGTCGCGGTGCGGATGAGTGTCAAAGCCGCTACCGGGTTCGACGACGTCGTCATTGTTGACTAGCAGTACCCCGTGATGGGTGTTGTTCGGGTCATACTGGTCGCCGAAGGAGAATGAGTGCCTGGAGTTCAGCCATGCCGTCTTGGTGAGTGTCCGATCGGCGGCTCGCCGCAGCTGGATGTCGGCAGGCATGGCTTTTAGGGTAGTCCCCCGCAAGCGGATGGTGTTCCCACGACGGGTGCGGGTCTACCAGTCGGCCTCGGTGTAGCAGATGACACCACGAATGTTCTTGCCGGCCAACATGTCCTGATAGCCCTCGTTGTTGTCCTCGAGCCGGTACGTGTTGGTCACCATCTCGTCGAAGATGTTGCCTTTCAGCGTTTTCTGCAACGTTTTGAAGAGGAACAAGTTGAGTTTGATGTCGACGTCGGTGATTGCGCCCATTCCGGTTACCACACAGGTGCCGGTCTTGGCGGTCAACGCCTAGAAGTTCTTGTGCGGTACCCCTATGGTCAGACCACCGTCGACGACGAACTCCCCGCCGGTGGAGTACGACGACTCGTCGGAGGCCAGGTAGACGACGCAGGCGGAAACCTCGGCCGGGTCCGCGGCGCGGCCCAACGGGATCTGCAGGAAGTCCTCCGGGACGCCCGCTGTCATCGCGGTGCGGATCAGTCCGGGGTGGATGGAGTTGACCCGGATGTTGTGTGGTGCCAACTCCAGCGCCGCGGCCTTGGCGAGACCGCGAACCCCGAACTTCGATGCGACGTAACCATAGAGTCCGGGGCTGCCGCGTAGGCCCTCGACGGAGGAGATGTTGATGATCGAACCGCCGCCGGCCGCGGTCATCGGTTCGACGGCGGCCTGCATGCCCAGAAACGTCCCGGTGAGGTTGACGTCGATGATCTTCTGCCAGTCGGCCAGCGGGAAGTTCTGCAGGGTGTTGCCGTTGAGGATGCCGGCGTTGTTGATCAACACGTTGAGCGTGCCGAACTCGCGCAGCGCCAGATCGACGGCCGCCTTCCACTGATCGGGTTGCGTCACGTCGAGGTGTACGAATCGCGCCGCTTTCCCCAATTCGTCTGCCAGCGCCTTGCCTTCGTCGTCGAGGATGTCGCCGGCGACGACTTTGGCCCCGCCGGCGACCAGCGCCCGGGCATGTGCGGCGCCCATGCCGCGCGCGCCGCCGCTGATCAGTGCAACTTTTCCGTCTACGCGTCCCATGGCGGGTCAGGCTACCCCTGGGCGCAGCAGCGCCTGGGCGTGTCCGAGCGCGGCGTCGAGATCGGGCAGGGTCAACTCGTCGCGACCGCCCAGGTGGATCTCGATCTGGTACTCCGGCTGGCCATCGCGGCCGAAGATCGGCAAGACAACGAATTCGGTTGATGTGAGCTCTGTTTCGAGCATGTCCGTCACAGACTGCAGCGTCACCATCGTCATCAGAGTGTTGAGTTCTCGAGTTACTCGGGTGGTCGGCTCCAAGGACGCGAGCACCGTGGCGAGGCGGTCATGTAGCGAGGAGTGGGCGGCATCGAACCGCCAGGCCCCATAGCCCCGGTCGCGGATCTGGGTGAGCACCCGCCGATGGGCGGTGATATCGGCTTTGGTCAACCGCGGCGTGACCCGCCGCAGCCACGCGTCGACCGCCTCTTCGTCGCGCCAGGCCATCGCGACCAGGCCGAACGGCGGCCCGATCGGAAAGCGCTGACCGACTGCGTGCACCCCATCGGTGCCGTGCCCGACCGCGTCGACGGTGATCAGGTGCGTCTGCCCGATCTTGGACATCGAGCAGCCCGCGCCCAGCGTGGTGTGCAGGAAGGTGAGCGCATCACGGCCGCGGTCCAACAACGGGAATTGTGTCCTGAGTCCGTGCACCAGCCCGAACAGTCCGCTGCCCAACGTGTAGCGGCGATCGTCGTGCCGTGTTACCCAGGTGCGCCGCTCGAGTTCGGCCAGCACCAGGGCGCACGTCGAGGTGCTGATCCCGCAGGCTTTGGCCACCTCGGCGGATGTCCTGCCGCCCGATGAATCCGAGAGTGTTGCAAGAACATCCATCACGCGGCCGGTGGGCGGCGACTTGGCCGGACCGGCTCCGTTCGGCGGGACTGTTGACGAATCCATCGCCGCCTTCCTACCATCCGTCCGAAATCTCATTATTTCATTCCTAATATTAGGAGAATAAATGTACAAGGTCGGCGTCTGGGGACCGGGCTCAATGGGGCTGATTGCCCTGCGCGGGGTGATCGACCACCCACAGCTGCAACTGGTCGATCTCGTCGTGCACAGCGACGCCAAGGCCGGTCGGGACGCGGGCGAGTTGTGTGGGATCGCTCCGATGGGCGTGGCCGCGACCAAGGACCCCGCTGGGATGCTGGCCGGCGACGCCGACGTGGTGGTCTATGCGGCGGCGGCCAATCTGCGGCCGGCGGAGGCGATCGAGGACATGGTGTCGATCTTGCGGGCCGGTAAGAACGTCGTGTCGTGCTCGGTGGTGCCGCTGGTCTTTCCGGACGCCGTCGACGCGGCCTTCACCGAGCCGCTGCGTGAGGCCGCAATCGCTGGCGGCGTGTCGTTTTTCACCACGGGAATTGACTCTGGATTTGCCAACGATGTGCTGCCGCTGGTGCTTTCGGGAGTGTCGCGGGTTATCGAGTCCGTCCGGGTGATCGAGATGTTCAACTACGCGACCTACCCCGACAAGACCGCGGTGTATGAAATCCTCGGATTCGGCAAGCCTCCGGAGGAGACCCCATTTGCGGCGACACCCGGGGTGTTCACCTTCGGCTGGGGTCCGGTGCTGCACCAGCTTGCGACCGGCTTGGGTGTCAAGATCGACCACATCGACGAGAACCTCGAACGCATCGCGGCCGAGGAATCGTTCGACACCCCGACCGGGCATATCGCCGCGGGGACGATCGCCGCGATGCGGTCCACCCTTACCGGATACGTCGATGGGACACCGACTTTCGTCATTGATCACGTCACCCGCATGCGCGACGACATCGCGCCGGACTGGCCGCAGCCGCGTATCTCGATCGAACCGCGAGACTACGGGTACGGGGCGGCGTCCGGCCGCGGGCTCTACCGCATCGAGATCGACGGCTCGCCGAGCATGCGCTGCGAGTTCGAGATGGCCGACGACCATGATCACGACCTGGGCGCGCGGATGGCTGGCGCATCTCGGATGGTCAACGCCATCCCGGCGGTCTGCCAGGCGCCGGCGGGCCTGCTCTCGGCGTTGGATCTGCCGCTGGTCACCGGTGCCGGGCTAGTGCGGTCGGTGCCCGGACCGTCACCGGATAGCCGCCTCTTCTAGCTGCGCCGGCGGCGTCGAGTGTGGGGTTGAGGCACGTCTTTCGGCAAAACACGTAACACAAGCCCACGTTGGGCGGGTCAAAGCCAGTTGGGTCTACGCTGCCCCTGATGACAACCACCCGTAGCGAGCGAACCTTCAACGGTGTCGGCGGTGTGCGCATCGTCTACGACGTCTGGACCCCCGACATCGCACCGCGCGCCGTGGTGGTCCTCTCGCACGGGTTCGGCGAACACGCCCGTCGTTACGACCACGTCGCCCAGCGGTTCGGCAGGGACGGGTTGGTGACCTACGCGCTGGACCACCGCGGACACGGCCGCTCGGGCGGCAAGCGGGTGCTGGTGAAAAACATCTCCGAGTACACCGGCGACTTCGACACCCTGGTCGGGATCGCCACCAAAGAACATCCCGGCTTAAAGCGCATCGTGCTCGGGCACAGCATGGGCGGCGGCATCGTGTTCGCCTACGGCGTCGAACGCCCCGACGCTTACGACTTGATGGTGCTATCCGGGCCGGCGGTCGCCGCCCAGGCCGCCGTGTCGCCGCTGCTGGTGCTGGCAGCCAAGACTCTCGGCGCAGTCGCGCCCGGCCTGCCGGTGCAGCAGCTGGACGCCACCGCGGTATCGCGCGACCCGGCGGTGGTGGACGCCTACAACAGCGACCCGTTGGTATATCACGGCAAAGTTCCCGCGGGTATCGCCCGCGCGCTGGTGGTGGTCGGCGAGACGATGCCGCAGCGAGCCGCCGCGTTGACCGCGCCACTGCTGGTTGTGCACGGATCCGAGGACCGCCTGATCGACGTCGACGGCAGCCGCCAGCTGGTCGAAGCCGTGGGCAGCTCCGACGTCGAGCTGAAGATCTATCCCGGCCTGTATCACGAGGTATTCAACGAGCCGGAGCGCAATCAGGTCCTCGACGATGTGGTTTCGTGGATCAACGCCCGCCTGTGAGCCGCCGCGTCGGAAAGTCGTACCGTTCCCTTACTTTGGTGCTATGAGTGACGACAAGATGCTGGCGCGCATCGCCGCCCTGTTGCGTCAGGCCGAAGGCACCGACAACGCTCACGAGGCCGAGGCCTTCATGGCGGCCGCGCAACGGCTGGCCACTGCCACGTCGATCGACTTGGCTGTGGCCCGGTCGCACGCGGACAAGCGCACGCCCGTCCAGACCCCGATTCAGCGCACCATCACCATCGGCGCCGCCGGCGCCAGGGGATTACGGACCTATGTGCAGCTGTTCGTGGTGATCGCGTCGGCCAACGACGTGCGCTGCGACGTGGCATCCAATTCGACGTTCGTGTACGCCTACGGGTTCGCCGAAGACATCGACGCCACACACGCCTTATACGCGAGCCTGGTGGTTCAAATGGTGCGCGCATCCGATGTCTACATCACGTCGGGTGCACATCGACCCACCCCGACGATCACCGCCCGACTGAATTTTCAGCTCGCGTTCGGTGCCCGGGTTGGTCAGCGGCTGGCCGAGGCCCGCGAGCAGACCCAGCGCGAGGCAACGAAAGATCGCAAGCACCGGCCGGGAACGGCTATCGCCCTGCGAGACAAGGAACTCGAACTTCGCGATTACTACCGCAGCGCGTCAAAGGCGCGGGGCACCTGGCAGGCCAGCCGGGCTGCGGCGGGGTATTCCTCGGCCGCACGGCGAGCCGGGGACCGGGCGGGTCGGCGGGCGCGATTGGGAAGTAGTCCAGAGCTTTCGGCGGCGCGGACCAAGCTGGAGCGGTGAACGCCGATGACTCGGCCCCGCGGGACTGGCAGCGCTCCAAAGTCTATGCCGCCGAGGAATTCGTCCGAACCCTGTTCGACCGCGCCGCCGAACACGGGTCGCGCAGCGTGGAGTTCTTCGGCGCACAATTGACATTGCCGCCCGAGGCGCGGTTTGCCTCGGTACCGGCGGTGCAGCGTTACGTCGACGATGTGCTGGCATTACCGGCGGTGCGGCGACAATGGCCGGCGATAGCGCCGCTGAAGGTGCGCGCCCGGCGGGCCGCCACCGCGGCTCACTACGAAAACCGCGGCGGCACCGGCATCATCGCAGTTCCCGACCTCGACACCGCCGAGTGGGCGATGCGTGAGCTGGTGGTGCTGCACGAAATTGCGCACCATCTCTGCGATGCAACGCCGCCGCACGGATCGCGGTACGTCGCGACGCTGTGCACGCTGGCCGAGCTGGTGATGGGACCGGAACTCGGGCATGTGTTGCGGGTGATATACGCCAAAGAGGGTGTGCGCTAGCGACTCGTCAGCGGGGTCGAGCTAGCCCCGGCGGTGGTGTGCTAGCCGACGGCTACCATCTCGTCGCCGCATGTGCACCGGTACGGCTGGTCCGCTCCGGCGCAGTGGCATTCGATCTCAATACGCACCCGGCAGCCGCAGCTTCCGTGCGAACAGGTCAGTAGCGTTCCTGCCTCGTTTGCCATGTACTCCACCCTTATCTGTGTCGGGACCCTCGTGAGCCGAGCGGTCGGTTGGAACCACCCTAGCATATACCCCCTAGGGGTATAGGGCACCTAGGTTTTAACAAGTGGCGATCGGTGAAGGCGGCGGGCTAGCGTTGCCTCATGACTCAAAAGCCGAATCCTGCCGACGTTGACGCTTTTCTGGACACCACCGTGGTGGGCGATGATCCGGTGTTGTCCGCCGCTCTGGAGGCCAGTGATGCGGCCGGGCTGCCGCGGATCGCGGTGTCGGTGCAACAGGGCAAGTTCTTGAGCCTTTTGGCCGGCGCGATTCAGGCTCGCCGCATTCTGGAGATCGGCACGCTGGGCGGCTTCAGCACGATTTGGCTGGCACGGGGCGCCGGTCCCGACGGACGGGTCGTCACGCTCGAATACGAGCCCAAGCATGCCGAGGTCGCGCGCGCCAACATCGACCGCGCCGGCGTCGGCGATCGGGTTGAGGTGGTGGTCGGCGCCGCGCTGGAGACACTGCCGGCCGTTACCGGCGGTCCCTTCGACCTGGTGTTCATCGACGCCGACAAGGAAAACAACGCCGGTTATCTGGATTGGGCTATCCGGCTGACCCGTCCAGGCTCGGTTATCGTGGTGGACAACGTCATTCGTGAAGGCGCAATTCTGTCACCGGACCCCGACGAGGTGGTGCGGTCCACGCGGGCAACGCTGGAAATCATGGGAGAGCACCCCCGGCTTGATACCGCAGTGCTTCAGACGGTGGGGTCGAAGCATTGGGACGGGTTCGCGCTCGCGTTAGTGAAGTAGGCGTTGGCGCCGGGTAGTTAGCCGCAGACCGCTCCGATGGCGGCGGAACCCACTAACTTGACGTACTTGGCGAGTGCACCGCTGGTGTAGCGCGGTGGCAGCGGAGTGAAACCCTCACGGCGGGAATCGAACTCGTCAGGATCAACCACCACGTCCAGCGTGCCCTTGGCCACGTCGAGTCGAACGCGATCACCGTCGCGCAGGAAGGCGATCGGCCCACCGTCAGCTGCCTCGGGCGCGACGTGCCCCACGCAAAGGCCCGTGGTGCCGCCGGAGAACCGGCCGTCGGTCAACAGCAGCACGTCCTTGCCCAGGCCGGCACCCTTGATCGCACCGGTGATAGCGAGCATCTCCCGCATCCCGGGACCGCCCTTGGGGCCTTCGTAGCGGATCACTACCGCGTCACCGTGAGTGATGGTGCCGTCGGCCAATGCGTCCAATGCAGCCCGCTCTCGGTCGAAAACCCTTGCGGTGCCTTCGAACACGTCGTCGTCGAAACCTGCCGTCTTGACCACCGCGCCCTCGGGCGCCAGCGAGCCGTGCAGGATGGTGATGCCGCCGGTCGGGTGGATCGGATGATCAAGAGCGCGCAGCACCTTCCCGTCGGGGTCTGGCGGGGCGATGTGCGCAAGGTTCTCTGCGACGGTCCGACCGCTCACCGTCAGGCAGTCTCCGTGTAGCAGACCGGCATCCAGCAGGGCTTTCATCACCACCGGCACACCGCCGATGTGGTCGACGTCGGACATGACGTGTTGGCCGAATGGCTTGACATTGGCGAGGTGCGGCACGCGTGCACCGATCCGGCTGAAGTCCTCCAGCGCGAGCTTGACGTTGGCTTCGTACGCGATGGCCAGCAGATGCAGCACCGCGTTGGTCGACCCGCCGAACGCCATCACCACTGCGATCGCGTTCTCGAATGCCTCCTTGGTGAGGATGTCGCGGGCGGTGATGCCGCGCCGCAGCAGTTCGACGACGGCTTCCCCGCTGTGGCGCGCGAATCCGTCGCGGCGACGGTCGGTCGCCGGCGGCGACGCGCTGCCCGGCAGCGACATGCCCAGCGCCTCGGCGGCGCAGGCCATGGTGTTGGCGGTGTACATGCCGCCGCACGCCCCCTCACCCGGGCAGATTGCGCGCTCGATGGCGTCGACGTCCTCGCGCGGCATCAAGCCGCGGGCACATGCGCCGACCGCCTCGAACGCGTCGATGATGGTCACCTCACGCTCACTGCCATCGGACAGCTTGACCCGACCCGGCAGAATCGTGCCCGCGTAGAGGAACACCGCCGCCAGATCCAGTCTCGCCGCGGCCATCAACATTCCCGGCAGCGATTTGTCGCAGCCAGCCAGCAGCACCGAGCCATCGAATCGCTCGGCCTGCATTACGGTCTCGACGCTGTCAGCGATGATTTCGCGAGACGGCAGCGAGAAGTGCATGCCCTCATGGCCCATCGAGATCCCGTCGGACACCGAAATCGTCCCGAACTCAAGCGGATAGCCGCCCGCCGTGAACACACCCTCCTTGACCGCCTTGGCCAGCCGTTCCAAGGACAGGTTGCAGGGGGTGATCTCGTTCCACGACGACGCCACTCCGATCTGAGGTTTGGCGAAGTCGTCGTCGTCCATGCCAACTGCTCGCAACATTCCTCGCGCGGCGGCCTTCTCCAGGCCGTCGGTCACCTCGCGACTGCGGGGTTTGATGTCGACGGCTGCCGACGGATCCTTGGTTTGGGGCTTGATTTCAGGCACGGTCCAAGTATGCGCGTGCTGCGATGTCGGCCCAAATCATTTCGGATACCCCGGTGGGGTATGGGGTAGGCTGACGGCGCGCGGATGATCAGCGATTCCTGGGCCGCCGTCGAGCTGAATCGGGGCGGGACCGACAATGGTGTCAACACCGGCGCCGTCACGAGAGTCCATAACAGGGCCGCGACATCGTCACGACGCTGGACGCCGAGTTCGACATCAAGAAGCTGGGAGAGGGTAGATGGCACCCGCACGCGGATACTCGTCGCAGAAGGACAATTACGCCAAACGACTGCGGCGCATCGAGGGGCAAGTGCGTGGCATCGCCAAGATGATCGAAGACGACAAATACTGCATCGACGTCCTCACCCAGATCAGTGCCGCCAACAATGCATTGCGATCGGTGGCACTGAACCTGCTCGACGAGCACCTCGGTCACTGCGTCAGCCGTGCGGTAGCCGAGGGCGGCAGCGAGGCCGACGAGAAGCTTGCCGAAGCCTCTGCCGCTATCGCGCGACTCGTCCGGTCCTGATGGTTAACGCGATACCTGCATTGCATGGTTGAGTAGGGGCCGTGGGGCCAGCCGGTGCCGACGGACCAGCGCGATTGCGCCGCTGGTGGACCGACTCCCCAGCACAGATCGTCGGCGACCAGCGTTACGGCGGCCGCGGACCGTGGACGGCGCGGATCGCGGTGCAGTTGGCGGTGCTGGCCGCGGCGGCCTTCATCTATGTCACCGCCGAGATCTTGCCGGTCGGCGCGCTGCCCGCGATCGCGCGAGACCTGCACGTCAGCGTGCCGATGGTCGGAACCCTGTTGGGCTGGTACGCCCTGGTGGCGGCCGTGACGACAATTCCGCTGGTGCGCTGGACCGCGCACTGGCCGCGGCGAACGGCGCTGCTGCTGTCGCTGGCCTGTTTGACTGCCTCCCAGCTCATCTCGGCGGTGGCGCCCAACTTCGTCGTGCTGGCCGGTGGCCGAGTGCTCTCGGCGATCACCCACGGCCTGATGTTGTCGGTCATCGCGCCGATCGCTACCCGGCTGGTTCCGGCCAGCCACTCCGGACGCGCGACGACGACGATCTACGTCGGCATCAGCCTGGCGGTGGTGGTGGGCAGCCCGGCCACGGCGGCGATAAGTCTGCTGTGGGGCTGGCGACTGGCTGTGGTATCCGTGACCGTGGTAGCCGCCGCGGTCACCGTAGCGGCGTGGGCCGTGCTGCCGGTGCTGGCCTTGAGCAACGACCAGCTGGCCGTCGTCGGCCAGGGGGCAGGACACCACCGCAATAGGCGGTTAGTCATCGTGAGCTTGCTCACCATGGTCGCCGTCACCGGCCACTACATCTCCTACACCTTCATCGTGGTGATCATCCGGGACGTCGTCGGAGTGCGGGGACCAGCTCTGGCCTGGGTGTTGGCCACCTACGGCGTCGCGGGCCTGTTGGCCATGCCGCTGGTCGCCAGACCTTCCGACCACCGCCCCCGGGCCGCCGTCATCAGCTGCGCGGCCGCACTTTATGTGACGTTATTGGTGCTGACAACGCTAGCGTTCCTCGGTTCGTCCACGGTGGCCAGCAGCGTGATCGGAATCATTGCGATCGCGCTGTGGGGTGGCACCGCCAATGCGGTATCGCCGATGCTGCAATCCGCGGCGATGCGCGCTGGAGCCGACGACCCGGACGGCGCGTCCGCACTCTATATGGCAGCGTTCCAGATCGGCATCATGGCCGGATCGTTCGCCGGCGGCCTGCTCTATGAACACAGCCTGTTGTCGATGCTGGGCGCCTCGGCGGTGCTGATCGGCGCCAGCGCGGCCGGAATGGCCGCCGAGCGGCGGCTGTTCGATGTCCCCGACGCGGGCTCGCCGTAACATTCCCAGCCCTCACGGCGAAGAAACAGCAGGTCAGCGGCCTAGTGCGGACCGGCGTCTCAGTCGAAACCACACAGCCGAATCAGGAGCCGGGCTCAGCGCTATGCCACACTGGGTTGGAAACCTTGACTGGAGGAATGGATATGTCGCCCTGGACCAGGGGTCCGCTCGCCGCTGTGCTCGCCGCGGTCGGAGTGACCGCTGTGCTGACGCTAGGAAGCGGTTCGGCGCTCGCCGACCCGGACCAGCCACCACCGCCGCCGGCTCCGGTGGATCAGCAAGCGGCGCCGCCGGGTCCCGTTGCCCCACTGGCGGCACCGCCGCCAGGGAGATCCGTTTGCGCCCCCGCCGCCGCCCGCAGACCCGTTCGCGCCGCCGCCGGCAGCTCCGGCCGCCGTTCCGTCGGGTCCGGTTGCGGGGCAGAACCCCGCGCCGTTCACGGGCGAGCCGCCGTTCGTGCCCCCGACGTTCAATCCGGTCAGCGGCGCAACCGTCGGAGTGGGGGAGCCGATCATCATCAACTTCGGGCGGCCGATCGCTGACCAGCCGATGGCCGAACAGGCGATCCACATTTCGTCGACCCCGCCGGTGCCCGGCAAGTTCTACTGGCTGACCCCCAGCCAGGTGCGCTGGCGCCCGCTGAGTTTCTGGCCGGCACACACCGCGGTGCACGTCGACGCCGCGGGCACCATCGAGGACTTCAGGACCGGCGACCAGCTGATCGCGACGGCCGACGACGCCACCCATCAGCTGACCGTCACCCGCAACGGGACCGTGGAGAAGACCATCCCGATGTCGATGGGGATGGCGGCGGGTGGTCACCAGACTCCGAACGGCACCTACTACGTGCTGGACAAGAAGGCCAAGGTGGTGATGGATTCCTCCACCTACGGCGTTCCGGTCAACTCGACCTGGGGCTACAAGGTCAATGTCGAGGACGCCGTCCAGTTCGACAACAGTGGTGACTACGTGCACAGCGCGCCGTGGTCGGTGGGCGATCAGGGCAAGCGGGACGTCAGCCACGGCTGCATCAACATCAGCCCGTCGAATGCGAAGTGGTTCTTCGACAACTTCGGCACCGGCGATCCCATCGTGGTGAAGAACTCCGTCGGTACCTACAGCAAGAACGACGGCTCGAACGACTGGCAGATGTAATTGCTCGTGCTGGTTTAGTTCCAGATCCTGACTCGGCGTTGCGGGTCCAGGTATAACTCGTCGTCCGCCGCGACGTCGAAGGCGTCGTAGAAGGCGTCGATGTTGCGGATGACGCCATTGCAGCGGAACTCCGCCGGCGAATGCGGGTCGATGGCTAGCCGCCGGATGGCCTCGGCGTCGCGTGACTTGGTGCGCCACACCTGGGCCCAGCCGAAGAACACCCGCTGCACGCCGGTGAGGCCGTCGACGACGGGCGGGCCCTCGCCACCCAGTGACAGCTGGTAGGCCAGCAGCGCAATGGAAAGACCGCCCAGATCGCCGATGTTCTCGCCAACGGTGAACGCACCATTGACGTGGTGGCCGCCATCGAGCCCGCGGGGTGTGTAGACCTCGTACTGCTCGATCAGCGCCTTGGTGCGGGCGCCGAACTCGGTGCGGTCGTCGTCAGTCCACCAGTCGACGAGGTTGCCGTCGCCGTCGTATTTGGCGCCCTGGTCATCGAAGCCGTGCCCGATCTCGTGACCGATGACCGCGCCGATGCCGCCGTAATTGACCGCGTCGTCGATGTCGGGGTCGAAGAATGGCGGCTGCAAAATGGCCGCCGGGAAGACGATTTCGTTCATCCCCGGGTTGTAGTAAGCGTTGACGGTCTGCGGCGTCATAAACCACTCGTCGCGGTCGACAGGGCCGCCCAGCTTGGCCAGCTCACGGTCGTACTCGACCGCGCAACCGCGCCGGTAGTTGCCGTAGAGGTCGGCCCGGTCGATCACCAGCGTCGAGTAGTCCCGCCACTTGTTGGGGTAGGCGACTTTGGCGGTGAACTTGTCCAGCTTGGTCAGCGCGCGCTGCCGGGTCTGCGGCGTCATCCACTCCAGGTTGTTGATGCTGACCCGATATGCCTCACGCAGATTGGCGACCAGCGCGTCGATGCGGGCCTTGGCGTCAGGCGGGAAATGGCGCTGCACGTAAAGCTTTCCGACGGCATCGCCCAGTAAGCCTTGCACCAGGCCGACTCCCCGCTTCCAACGTTCGCGGATCTGCTCGGCACCGGTGAGCTTGCTGCCATAGAACGCGAAGTCCTCGGCGACCAGCGCGTCGGTGAGCAATCCGGCGCGGGCATGAATGAGCCTCCAGCGCGCCCAGCTCTTCCAGTCGTCGAAATCCTCGCTGCGCCAGAGTTCGGCGAGAGTGGTCAGGTAATCCGGTTGTTGTACAACAAGTTCGGCGACCGCTTCCGGTGTGCTACCCAGCGCGCTCACCCACCCGGACCAGTTGAAACCCGCCGCGTCTGCCTGCAGATCAGCGAAGGTGCGCAAGTTGTAGGTCAAGTCGGCATCGCGGCGTTTGACCACATCCCAGTGCGCGGCAGCAAGTTTGGTCTCCAACGCCACGATCCGCGCCGCGGTCTGGCTGTGATCCTCTGGCTCACCGCCATAGACCAGAGCGAACATCCGCGCGATGTGGCCGGGGTAGGCGGCCAGCAGCTCGGCATGCTGCTCGTCGCGATAGTAGGACTCGTCGGGCAGTCCGAGCCCCGACTGGGCGACGTGCACCAGGTAGCGGCTGGAGTTCTTGGCGTCGGTGTCGACGTACACAGCGACCCCGCCGCCCACGCCGCTGCGTTGCAGGACACCGACAACGACCGCCAGCGCGTCTGGGTCGGCGGCGTCGTCGATCGTCGCCAACTCGTCGAGCAGTGGCTGCATACTGCGCTGCTCGACCGCGTCCTCGTCGAGGAAGCTGGCGTACAGGTCGCCGATGCGTTGTTCGTCGGTGCCCGGCTCCGAGCTTTTCTCGCTGACTTCGGCGATCAGGTCGCGTACCTGGACCTCGGCCCGGTCGAACAACGAGCGGAAGGCGCCGTCGATGGCACGGTCGGCCGGGATCTCGTAGTCGGCTAACCAGCGACCGTTGACATGGCCGAATAGGTCGTCTTGGGGGCGGGCACCAGCGTCGACATGGCTCAGGTCGATGCCCGAGCGGATAGCGTCTACCGTCACGCCACCATCCTTACCATCTGCGGACGCGCCAGGTAGCCTCACGGCCATGCCCGACGCTGAGCAGACCGAGTCAGCGGCCGACAACAACGGCGCGCCGGAAGAATCGGGCGGCCCGATCATCTCCGCCTACGGCGTGGCGTCGGCGGTGTTGGGAGCGGTTTCGGTGGCGGCGATCACGCTGGGAACGCTCATCTGGGTGACACACCGCAGCGACGTCGACGAGCGCGGCTACCAGAGCCGAGTCATGCAGGCCGCAGTCGACTGGACGGGCGTGCTGATCAATATGAACACCGACAACGTCACGGCCAGCCTGCAGCGGCTGCACGACGGTACGGTCGGGGAACTGAACGCCGATTTCGACTCGGCCATCCAGCCTTACCAGCAAGTGGTTCAGCGGCTGCGATCGCGGAGCCGCGGTGAGATCGAAGCGGTGGCATTGGAAGCAGTGCACCACGAACTCGACGCGCAGCCGGGCGCGCCGCGGTGCCGCGCGGGCTGAACAACTGCCTGCCTCGGTGACCTCCCGCACCGACACCGTCATGGTGGTCGCCACATCGATCAGCGAGAACGCCGGTAACGGCAAGCCGCAGATCGTGCACTGGAACCTGCGGCTGGCGGTCTCCGACGTGGACGGCAATCTGATGATCTCGCGGCTCGAGTCGATTAAATGAGAAACGCCTGGCGAGTCTTCGCGTTCGACATCGCCGCGCCGTTGGCCGCGATCGGCGCGTTGCTGGCGATCGGGGTGGTGCTGAGCTGGCCGCTGTGGTGGGTATCGGCATGTTCGGTGCTGGTGTTGCTGATCGTCGAAGGCGTCATGGTGAATGTCTGGCTGGCGCGCCGCGATTCGGTGACCGTCGGCACCGACGACGAAGCGCCGGGGCTTCGGTTCGCCGTTGTCGGTCTGTGCACGGCCGCCGTGGTGGCAGCGGTGCTGACCGGATACACCCACTGGACGTCGCCGGACCGCACCCTGAAGACAGACTCGGCACAGGTGGTGAAAATCGCGACCGGGTTAGCAGAGGCGAGGTTTACGTTGTCGCCGCAACAGCCGACGGCCTCCATCGACCGCGCCGTGGCGATGATGGTGCCCGAACAGGCCACCGCGTACAAAGATCAAGTCGCAAAGTCGACAGCGGATTTAGTGCGCAACAACGTCACCGCCTCTGCTTCGACGTTGGAAGCTGGCGTCGAAGCGATCGGGCCGTCTGATGCCGTCGTCGCGGTAATCCTGCGGGCTACCCTGACCGCTCCGGGTCAGCCGGCCGGCCATTCGGTGCTGGCGTCGCGCATCGTCCTGACCAAGCGCGGCGACCAGTGGCTGGCGCGCGACATCGTGCCGATCAACCCCCGCTAACTACCAGTAGCGCATGGCTTGCCGAAACAGGTCCGCCAGAACTGGTTTGCTCGTCTCTTTGGGTGCGTTCTGCAATAAACGTTGTTGCGGGTAAGCCCCCTCGGTGAGCGCCAGCACGTCATCTTCGGTGTAGCCCACTCCACTTAACCCGTTCGGCATGTCCACCGCTCGCATGATGCGAATGAGCCCCTGGGCCAGCACCTCGCCCGCATCCTTTGGACCGGCGCCCTGCGCGTCAGCACCGAGCAGCCGTGCGCCCTCCAAGTGCCGCTCGGGGCTGACCTCGGCGGTGAACCGAAACACCGAGGGTGCATTGAGGATGACGGCCATGCCATGCGGAATGAGCGGCTCGTCGGCCGGATAGCCGGAAGGGCGAAAGTCGCGTACCAGCCCCGCCACCGCGTAGGCCATGCCGTGTGGTGCGTGAACGCCTGCGTTCCCGAAGGCGATGCCCGCAAGCGTCGCGGCCCACATCATCTGCTCGCGGGCCTCGCGGTCGGAGGAGTCCTGCACCGCTCTCTCCAAAAACTGTCCCAGCAGACGCAACGCCTCACGGCAGCCGAGGTCACTCCACGGATTAGCACCTTGACTCATGGGTCGCAGGCTGGGACGCGCTGGAGCGGGCCGGCGCAGGTATGGCCGTGCGGTGTAGGACTCCAAAGCGTGAGACAGCACATCGAGGCCCGCCGAGGCGACAACCTCGGCAGGCAGACTCGCAGTGCAGTCGGGGTCGACCAGCGCCTCGGTGGGGCGCAGCGCGTGACCGGCGATGCCTGTCTTTGCTGATAGCGACAGAATGTCGAAGATCGCGATGCCGGTGACCTCGCTGCCGGTGCCCGCTGTGGTGGGGCACGCGATGTGCGGCTTGAGCGGGCCGGGTGCGGATTTGCCCTCGCCGATGGGCGCGTTGACGTAGGTCAGCAAATCAGCGGGATAGGTCGCGTAGAGATTGGCGGCCTTGCACGTGTCGATGACAGAGCCGCCGCCCAGCGACACGTAGCCATCAGGGTTCACCTCTTGCGCGAACCGCGCGCCGTCCAAAAACGACGCGTCGGTGGGCTCGACGTGCACGTCGGTGTAGGTGACTACGTCCAGTCCCGCCGCGACAAGCGAATCGTGCGTCTTTTTGATAGAGGGACAGTGCAGCCACACCGGCGTCGGAGAACAACGCCACCCGCCGCAACCCGAGAGCGTTGGCTCGGTCACCCACCTCCGCCAGGCACCCGCGCCCGAAAGTCACCCGCGACGCGTCGACGGTAAAAGCCCCGTCGCAGTCTTCAGCTGCAACCGGGAAATCGCAGCACGCCATCCGTCCTCCCGGAGGCCGTCAGTTGCTGCCAGGCGGCCGTTGGGGCCCACGCTGGGATGCACCTTGAGGCGCACCCTGCAGCTCACTTCCAGGCCTGGCCTTGGCGAAGCGATCAGACAGTCGGCGCATCCGGATCATCAACGACGCCGACGGGCTGGTCTTGGCTGCGAGGTAGGCGCTCAGCTCGTCGACGGGCACCCCGATCCGCGATGCGAATTCGGGCAACTTCAATCCCGATCGCTGGATCAGCAGCCGCACGTGGCGGGCTACTTCGGCGCGCTCGTTGGCCTCTAGGTGGTCGCGGGCTCGGTCCAGCACCTCCGCCAACGCTTTGGAGATGCCGTATGGCCGCGCGATCTCCAGAACCTCTTCGACTTGGCGGGCAGTGCGCCCGTACGGGTCGCGTTTGATCGCGACCGCGATCTGCTTCCAGGTGGCAATGTCGCCGCCTTCCAGCGCCGAGCGGATGGCCGCAGTGGGCCAAAACTCCACCGGCCGGTCGACAGGGCCGGGGCGGGCGTGGGATCGATGCGGTGCCGGCCCGGGGCGTCGGTCCGCTGCCAACGTCACCTCGCCTCCTCCAGCATCGCCACTGCCACCGACAGGCAGCGCCGCCTGATCTCCTCCCAGTCTGCCTTTGCGTCCGCCCCCGGCCAATGTTCGTCATCGAGATCCGACGGATGCGGGTCCGCCAGCCGCCGAACCAACTGGGTAGCGATCCATTGTCGCCTGGGTGATTGACAACAGTAATACCTATCCATCCCGGCCAGTACGACCGCGGCGGTCTCGGCGTCCATCGTGTCGACCAATTCAGCAAATTCGGCGTAGTCGCGGGTGCTGTTGCGGCACATGATCAGGTAGCCCTTGAGCCGCAGCGTCTCCGCGCCGGTCGGAATTTGCAGCCGGTCACCGGTGGTCAACTGGATGTGGGTCGTTTCCACCGGGCTGCGCCGCTCGACGTCCGGGTGGTCGGCTCCGGCCTCTGCGGCCTCGGTTTCCAGCGCGTCCAGCGCGACCGAGAGCCGGCCGCGCCACAGGGTGACCGGATGCACCGCCCGCACCGCGCGCGCTGCCGGACGGCCTGCGCCGTTGCGGTGCGACAAGCCGCCGACGAACTTTCTGGCCCTCGAGTGGCCGTTCGCCGCCGGTGGCGTCCCGATCACCGCCAGCTGGTCAGTGGCGGCAGTGGCGGCATCGTCACCGCCCTTGACGCGTCCGCGCAGTTCGCCGATGCGCCCACATCCGGTGAAGGCCAACGGGTCGGCCACGGTGATCGCATCCGGAACGAGGTCCCTGAGCCTGGCCGCAGACTTCAGCACGACACGCAGGTCGGCGCTGGGCACTACCGGCGCCGAGATGTCGTCGGGGATCATCATGATATTGCCGAGATCGACTGTGGGCAGCGGCTTTTCAAAGTCAACCGAGGGCAGGATGCGATGCAGCCAGCCTGGCAGCCACCAGTTCCACTGGGCGAACATCGCCATCAGGGCAGGCACCATCACCAGCCGCACCACGGTGGCGTCCACCGCGATCGCGACGGCGCACGCCACCCCGATCTCGGCCACCAGCGGCATACCGGCGAACGCGAAACCGATGAATACGGCGATCATGATCAGCGCCGCGCTGGTGATAGTGCGCGCGCTGGTACTCACGCCGTAGGCGACGGCGTCGTGGGTGTGACCGGTCTGCAGGAACCGCTCCCGGATCCGGGTCAGCAAGAAGATCTCGTAGTCCATCGACAAGCCGAACGTCATGGCCAGCACTAGTGGGGGAACGGTGGAATCGATCGAGCTGATCGGCGCGAAGCCTAGTTTTTCCAGCCAGCCCCACTGGAAGACCACCACCAAACTGCCGTAGGCCGCGGCGACCGACAACACCGTCATTAGCACGCCCTTAAGCGCCAAGAACACCGATTGAATCGAGATCAGCAGCATGACGAAGGCGATCAGCGCCACGAACACCAGGACCAACGGCTGGGTTCTGGACACCTGGGCGTCGAAGTCTTTGATCAGCGCCGTCGGTCCGCCGACGTCCACCTGTGCCGAACCGGCGTCGGCTGCCGCGGGCAGGTGCGCCCGCATCCAATCGATCGTGTTGCGCGCGCCCAAGTCCTCGGGATCTACCGAGAGGATCCCCGACAACAGCGCGCTGCTGTTGTTGTCGGCGAACACCGGCGGTGCCACCGAGATGATGTCGGGAGCTTTTGCCATCTCCTGGCGGATCGCGGCAAGTGTCTGGGTATGCGCCGGCGAGGACGCGTCGTCGTTCGGGAAGGTCACCAGGACCTGCACCGGACCCAGCGCGCCCGGGCCCAGCGCCTCGGCTGCCGCCGACACCCCACCGCGGATCTCATGAGAGGAGTCGAATTGCCGCAGCAGGCTGTTGCCCAGCACCATCGACAGCGCCGGCACCGCCATGGTGATGAGCACAGCCGATGCCACCAACGCCGACGCCCACGGCCGGCGCATCACCCAGCCGATCCAATGAGTCCAGAACCGCGACTGGGTGGTTTCGGGTCGTCGGGACCAGTGCAGCGCCGCGGATCTCTTGGCGGCCGCCCGACCGAACGTCGCCAGCACTGCGGGGGTCATCGTCGTCGAGGTCAGCATTGCCACCGCGACCGCCAGAATCGCGCCGGTGGCCATCGACGCCAGGGCCGGGGTATGGATCAAGTAGATCCCGGTGAGCGAGGCTACGACGGTCATGCCGGACAGCACCACTGCGAGCCCCGAGGTCGCCATCGCCGCGTCAACCGCCTCTTGGGGCTGACGTCCGGCACGCAGCTCCTCGCGGAAACGCATCAAAATGAACAGCGAATAGTCGACCGCCAGGGCGATGCCGAACATCGACACCGTTGAGGTGACGAACACCGACATCGTGGTGTAGGCGGAGAGCAAGAAGACCAGTCCCATCGTGATGGCGACGGTGCAAATGCCCAGCGCCAGCGGAATCGCGGCCGCGGCAAGCGAACCAAACACCGCCAGCAACACAATCAGGATGATCGGAAGGTTCCAGCGTTCCGCCGCGGCGATGTCGTGTTTGGTGTTGGCCGCCGCGGCCGTGCTAAGCGCGCCCTGGCCGATGACGTAGAGCCGGACCCGGCCGTTTTGCATCTGTCCTGGTCGGTCGCCCTGGACGCCGACCTTTGCCCGCAATTTCTTGGCGGCGTCGCTGGCGCTGCTGTTGTTGGTGGAGTCCAGCCGCAGCGACACGACATACGGGCGGTCGGGCTCCGGCGCCGGCTGGGCCGGATTGGGCACCACCGCCACGTCGGGGACTTCGCCGGCGACTTTCTGCATGAATGCGGCAGCGGCGTTCATGTCTTCGTAGCTGGCATCCGCGCGGGGAGCCGCTACCAGCGCCAACGGTGACGTGCCCTGATCGGGGTAATGCGCTTCGAGTTCGTCGTGGACGCGCAGCGACTGGGACCCCGCGACATCGAAGCCGCCGCCGGTGAGATGACCCGACGCAGTCACCGTCAGGTAGATCGCGGGTATCAACGCGAGCAGCCAACCTGTGAAGACCAGCCAGCGGAATCTGCGCAGGTTGCTGCTGAGGCGCATCATGAACTGCTGGATTTTTTCTCTCCCCGCATTAGCGTTTGCGTGCAGGCCAGCCTACCCCAGCAAGTTATGTGGCAATGTCGCTTGCGGGGTCGCTGAGCTGCAACGACTCGGCAACGGTGTCGGGCCGATCGGGTGTGAGCAGATTCCTATCGGTTGAGTTGGCGACTGCGCTGCGGTGGATGGCAGGATGTCCGTGGGCGTTCGCGGTTTGGCCTTTTCGACTCGGCTGATCGCAACGTGTGGGGCGCACCGATATGCGCAAGCCAAGAGGAGTTATCTATGACTTCCCTGACCGGGAGTAGTGCGACTTTGCGCCGACGGTTGCTCGGCATCCTGACCGCCACCGGATTGGGTGGGGGCGCCGCGGTGGTGCTGCTGTCGGCGCCATCGGCGGTCGGCGCGTCCGACCCGTGTGCGGCCAGCGAGGTAGCCAGGACCATCAGCAATGTGACCAGGTCGGCGGGTGATTACCTGGACGGCCATCCGGAGATCAACCAGGCGATGACCACGGTGTTGCAGGAGCCGGCGGGACCGCAATCGGTGAACTCGTTGAAGAACTATTTTGACGGCAATCCCAAGGCAGCCAGCGATCTGCAGACGATCGCGCTGCCGTTGGCGGGGCTGTCCAGCAGATGCAAGTTGCCGATCAGCATTCCTCAGGTGCTCGGCTTCATGCAGGCCGCCCAGGGCGGGCTGCCAGGTGGTCTACCAGGTGGTGCCGCAGCGCAGGCCATCTCCGGCGCGCAGGGGGCCGTGCCCTCGGGCGGCCTTCCGGCCGCCGTGCCGGCCGACCCCGGCTCGGCGCTGAGCGCCATTAAGTGGCCGGCCCGCTAGTTTTGGGCAGCGCCGCGGGGCTGGCGCGGCGCGGAAGCCTCGCCGGTCTGCGCGGCCGGATCTGGCGGCGGCACCGGGCCTTGTAGCGCGGCGTCAGCCGGGTCGACGGGCGCCGCCCCGTGCCCGTTCCGCAGTGTCGAAGCCGAGTTCCCTGGCGGCTCCGTCGCGGAACCGACGCCCGACTCCGCGTCGGTGTCCTGGGCGTCGGGCTCGGGCTCGTTCGCGGTGCGGAACATGAAGAAGAACACCACCCAGCCGACGGCGGCGAGCAATGCCCAGCTGATCAGCCGGTAAATCAACATCGTCGAAACCGCGCCGGACAACGGCATCCCGCTGGATACCAAACCAGGCACCAACACCGCCTCCACGACCAACAGGCCGCCAGGCATCAGCGGTATCGTGCCGACCGCGCGGGCGGCTGCACAGGCGACCGTCAACCCGCCGACCGACGGGTGATAGCCGGCCGCGTAAGCCGCGAAGCCGAGGCAGGCGACATCGGCGAACCGGTTGACCAGTGACCAGCTGAAGGCCAGCGCCAAGTCGCGGCGGCTCAGGCTGACCGATTCCAGCTGCGAGAGGATTTCACGCCACTTCGCCAGGCCGGTGTCGGCGGGTCGGCCACGAATTGAGTTGAACCACGACAACACCCGGCACCCGATCCCGTCGATCAGTTCCGGCCGCGACGCCACTGCCTGGGCCAGCAGCAACAACGCGACGAAGCCGCCGAGGGTAAACAGCAGCGAGAATGGGTTGTTCTTCGCGCCGAGGAAGAATGCGCCGCCCAGACCAAGCAGTACCAGCCCCACCGCTTGCAGCACACCCGACATCACCAGCTGCCACGACGCCACCAACGTCGAGGCACCCCAAATCCGTTGCTGCCGAAGCAGAAACGTTGCCGCCAGCACAGGGCCGCCGGGGAGCGTGGTGCTCAACGAGTTCGCCGCGTAATAGGCGGCTTCCGATCGCAATTCCTTGACGCGCACTCCGGCGGATGCCAGCAGGGTGCGCTGGACCTGGGCGAAGCTGTGCATCAAGACGACGGCCGCCAGCGCCGAGGCCAGCAGCCACCACCACTTCGCTGAGTAGAGGCTCTTGGCAGCCTTGGCCAGCTGGTCCCACACCAGGGCTACCTCGACCGCCAGCACGATTGCGACGATGCCCAGAATGACCCAGCGCGCCCACCAGTACTTGCCGCGGGCACGTTCTTCGTGCTGACCGTTGACGTTCGTGGCCGGTGCGTCGTGCGACACGTGCTTCAGCGTAGCCGCGCAGGTCGCGCCAGGATCGTCTCATGCGCAGGTGTCTGCGCTGTTTTCCGGCCGGTAGCGCACCCGCCGACGGTTAGGGTGACTGTATGCCGTCGAAGACCGACGACGATGCGGTAGAACCCATTGTCCGAAAGACGGCTGCCTGGGCTTGGCGCCTGTTGGTCATCTTGGCGGCTGTGGTCGCGTTTTTATGGGTCATCATGCGGCTGGAAATCATCGTCGTTCCGCTGCTATTGGCGTTGATGGTCAGCGCACTGCTGGTCCCGATGGTGGACTGGCTGGACGGGCGGGGCGCGCCACGCGGCGGCGCGGTCGCCCTGGTGTTGCTGGGCGGTTTCGCGATCCTGGGCGGCATCCTGGCCTTCGTCGTCAGCCAATTCATTATCGGTGTGCCGGATTTGGTCAACCAGGTCACCCGCAGCATCGACTCCACCAAAAAATGGCTGATCGACGGGCCGCTGAAGCTGAGCCGCCAACAGATCGACAACGCCGGCAACGCGGCTATCCAGGCGCTGCAAAACAATGAGGCGAAGTTGACCAGCGGCGCACTATCGACCGCGGCCACCATCACTGAGATCGTCACCGCGGCGCTGCTGATGTTGTTCACCCTGATCTTTTTCCTCTATGGCGGACGCAATATCTGGCACTACGTGACGAAGATCTTCCCCAGCCACGTCCGGGATCGGGTGCGTGCCGCGGGCGGCGCGGGGTACCGCTCGCTGACCGGCTACGTGCGGGCCACCTTCCTGGTGGCGCTGGTTGACGCGGCGGGCGTCGGCACGGGGTTGGCGATCATGAGCGTGCCGCTGGCACTGCCGCTGGCCTCGCTGGTGTTCCTTGGTGCGTTTATCCCGCTGGTCGGTGCGGTCATCAGCGGCTTTCTCGCGGTGGTGGTGGCGCTGCTCGCCAAGGGGTTCGTCTACGCGCTCATCACGCTCGGGGTGCTCATCGGAGTCAACCAGCTCGAGGCGCACATCCTGCAGCCGCTGGTGATGGGTCGCGCGGTATCGATCCACCCGCTGGCCGTGGTGGTGGCGATCTCGTCGGGCGGCGTGCTGGCCGGCATTGTCGGCGCGCTGCTGGCCGTCCCGACCGTCGCATTCTTCAACAGCGCGTTCAAGGTGCTGGTGGCCGAGGATGCGTCTAGCGCCGCGGAGCAATCCGGCGACGATTCGCCCATCATCCAGGCCGAGCCAGATGAGGTGGAGTCCGAAGACGAAACCGAGGACGCTTAGATCCGGCCTTCTCGCCGTAGCAAGTCCTGCGCGCTGAGTCCGCCCGTCCGGCGTTGACGGGGCCGATCGGCATTGTCGGTGTCGTTTCCGCGGGCGTTCAGTTTCTGGGTAGCGACGTCGGGGTCCTTCTGCTCCCGCGGACCGGTCGGGATGGCAGTGGTGGCGTCGTCCTCGGCGGGTGGCTGTTGCCCAGCAGAGCGTTCGCTCGGAACCGGCATCGCGCGGGTCGGGTCGGCGGATGGTTTCGACGGCGGCGCGGAGTTGCCCGGGCCGGGACGGTCGTTCGGCTTCGGCCCGCGCAGCTCACTGAGCCAGGACTCGATTTCGCGATCTCCGCCGTGGGGCGGTTGGGACCTCGGCGGCGGCGCGGCGGGTGTCCTGGGTGGGCGCTCCCGTCCCGGCACAGGAGCGCCTGCTGCGTTCGGCTGGGCCGACATGCGAGTCGTCGGCGGCTCTTTGGGCTCAGGCTGCCCGGGGGCGCGCATCTTGCTGGTACCGGCAGCCGACGGCGTGCTCTGAGCCGGTGGTCGGTATTCCGGCCGCGGGGCCGGCCCAGCTGGTCTGCTTGGCCTCGGGGGTGCGGGTGGGGCCGCTGGGGTCTCAGAGCCGGGGTGGGTGGGGTCGTGCGGTGGACGCGGCTTCGCAGCAACGGGTGCGGCGACGGGTGGCCGCTCGGCGCGGCCGCGGGGGACGGGCCGCTTGCGTTCGTCGGGCAGGTGAATCTCGCCGAGTCCGATGCGGTTCTGCAGCCGCTTCATCCACATCGGCGCCCACCAGCAGTCGTCGCCAAGCAGCTTCATCACCGACGGGACCAGGAACATCCGGATGACGGTGGCGTCCAGCAACAGTGCCGCCATCAACCCGAACGCCAGGTACTTCATCATCACCAGGTCGGAGAAGATGAACGAGCCGGCGACCACCGCCAGCACAGTCGCCGCGGCGGTGATGATGCGACCGGTGGCCGCGGTACCGATCCGGATGGCCTCGGCGGTCGACATGCCGCGTGCTCGAGCCTCGACCATTCGCGATACCAGGAACACCTCGTAATCGGTCGACAGTCCGAACACGACCGCGATGATCAGACCGATCACCGGCGCGGTCAGCGGAGTCGGCGTGAAATTCAGCCAGGTGGCGAAGTGGCCGTCGACGAAAATCCACGTCAAGATGCCCATCGTCGATCCGAGCGTCAACGCGCTCATCACGGTCGCCTTGATCGGCAGCACCAGTGAGCCGAACGCCAGGAACATCAACAGCGTGGTGGTGGTCAACAGGATGACCAACATCAGCGGCAGCTTGCTGAAAATGCCGTGGATGGCGTCCTGCTCGAGCGCAGGTGTGCCGCCGACCAAAACGTTCAATCCCTTCGGCGCGGAGATGGCCCGCAGTTCATTGATCTTTTTTGCCGCGTCATTCCCGTTGACCAGCCCGTTCTGGATCACCCGGACCGAGTCGTCCTTGGGGTGGCTGGTGCCATTCGGGCCTGCCACGCAGGGGTTGTCAGCGATCGTCGGACACGGCCGGTCCTGCCAGTTCTTGCCGGTGAAACCGGTGACAGAGCCGACGTCGTTGCGGATTTCGGCGACCTGCTGATCGGTGACCTTTTTGCCGTTGTTGCTTTGGATCACCAGGGTGAGCTGCTGGGTGCGGTAGCCGGGGAACAGCTTGTCGAAGTGCTCCTGTGCCATCCGGACCGGGTTGCTCGGTGGCAGGTACTTCTCGCTGAAGCCGCCGAGCTTCAGGTTGCCCAGCGGGATGATCAGCAGGATCATCGCCACCACAATCGGAATGGCGAACACCAGCGGGCGCTTCATCACCCGGTTGACCAGCTTGCCCCAGAACTCCTGCTCGACTCTTCGCGGGTCTTGGTCTTTTGCAGCAGGTTTGCCAGCCAGTTCAGGTATGCCCGCGACGGCTTCCAGTTCGCCAAGAACGGCACCCGCAGCAGCGTCCGCACGCCCAGCGCGTCGACGTGGTGGCCCAAGATGCCGAGTACGGCCGGCAGGATGGTGATCGACAAGATCGCCGACAGCATGACCGCCGCGATGACGGCGTAGGTCAGCGACTTCAGGAAGCCTTGCGGGAACACCAGCATGCTGGCCCCGGACACCGCGATCAGCACCGCTGAGAACGTCACGGTGCGCCCGGCCGTCATCATCGTGCGGCGAACCGCGACCTCGCTGTCGTAGCCCTCGGCGATCTCCTCTCGGAACCGGCTCACCACGAACAGCCCGTAGTCGACGGCGATGCCGAGGCCGATCATCGTCACCACCGGTTGGGCGAAGAAGTTCACCGGACTGAACATCGCGATCAATCGCATGATGCCCAGCGCGCCGGCGATGGCCAGACCGCCGACCATCACCGGCAGGCAGGCGGCGACGACCCCGCCGAAAACCAGGAACAACACCACCGCCACCAGCGGCAGCGCCAGAACTTCCATTCGTCGTTGGTCGGTTTCGATGGTGCCGGTCAATCCATTCGCCACCGGTTCGAGGCCGGCGACTTCGACCTTGCTGCCATCAAGCTTCTGCAGGTCGGGCGCGATCGCCTTGTAGTTGTTCAGGATCGAGTCGTCGCTGTCGCCCTTGAGCATGATGGACACAAAGGTGTGCTTCTTGTCTTCTGTCGCCATGCCCTTGACCGCCGGGGCAGTCGGTGCTCTCAGGTAGCCGACCCAGTCCAGTACCTGTTCGGGGTGATCGGCCTTGAATTTGTTGAGCTGATCTTTGATCTGCTTCGACCAGGCCGGATCGTCGACCGTCTTGCCCGGCGGAGCAGTGAAAGTCGCCACGATATGGCTGGTCCGGTCGCGGCCGTAGGTGTCGTCGCCTAGTACTGACGCCTTGACCGACTGGCTGCTGTCGTCGAAGAAGCCGCTCTGCGTCACGTGCTTGCCGAGGCTGATCCCGAAGATGCCCGCGCCGAGGCACAGTGCCACCATCACGCCGATTACGATGAACCGGTAGCGGTACACAGTTCGACCCCACCAGGCGAACACGCAACCTCCTTAACGCATCTGTGGCGACTCGGGCATTAGTTTTCCAGTGTCATACACGCGAGGTCAGCAATGACGACAGCGGCCGGAACGGTTGTAGCCACGCCCCCTTCTCAGGCAGCGAATCCAGGCCGATTCGCGGCAGCGGCTCCCGGAAAACACCCGCGATGTCTTCTAGGTCGACAAACTCCAAGGTATCCGACGCTAGCGCCCAACTAGCATGTTCGCGAAATCCAAGCACCTGGACGGGTACCCCGTCACGGGCGATTTCCTCCAGCGGCAGCCGGAAGGCTTGGCCATCGGCAGACGCCACCATCAGCGCTGCCATACCCTCCGCGCGTCGTTGCGCGATGTGCTCGAGCATGTCGCTGTCCACGTCGCTGTCTTCGTCGAGCTTCGGCTTGGCGAAGACAGCGAACCCCACATTACGCAGGGCATCCACCCAAGGTCGCACCACATCGGCACTTCCCGGCGCGATGTTGGTGAACACGGTGGCCTCGGGTTCGGCTGCGATGTCCTGCACGTTCTGGCTTTGGGCCGCCACCTCGGCGGTGCGGGCCAGTAACCAGCGGCCGAGCGCGTCGAAGCGGGGGCGCTCGAGCGCGGTCGGCCGGCGACCCAGAATCGAGCCCAGGCCCATGTCGAGATTCGGCGCGTCCCATACCAGCAGGACGCGCCGAGCGGTTGGTCTGACGTCGCCGAGGGAGTCGCTGGACGGTGGTGCCGCCGGTGCGGTCGTTTCTTCAATCAGGCTCATGGTCAGCGCCTTTCCCAGAGCAATTCGGTGACGGCGCTGCCGGCATCGCGCGCCTTGCTCTCGTATTTGGTAGCAGGGCGGATGACCGAGATAGCCGGCCGTGCGTGGGCCTGCAGAACACCCGGCCGACCGAGCGGCTCCAGCCGCGAGAGTCGGGACTCGGCATCGCCGACCTCGGCGATCTGTTCGGCGTAGCCGGGATGGTCGGTCGCGGCGTGCAGGACTCCGCCGGGGCGAAGCCGGTCGGCGATCAGCGAAACCGTGTCGGGCTGGAGCAGCCGACGTTTGTGGTGACGGGCCTTGGGCCACGGGTCGGGGAAGAACACCCGGACCCCGCTGAGCGAGCCAGGCACGATCAGATGCTCCAACACGTCGACGGCGTCCCCGCGAATCAAGCGGATATTGGTGACGTTCTCCCGGTCGATCCCGGAGAGCAGCTGCGCCAGCCCGCGTCGATACACGTCGACGGCAATAACGTCGACATCTGGCTCGGATTGCGCCATGGCGATCGTCGAAGTTCCTGTGCCACAGCCGATTTCGAGTACAAGCGGTGCATCGCGGCCGAACCAGGCGCGCGCATCCAGCGGTTCCCTCGGCGCATCGGCCGTCTCCGGCGGGCTCGCTGGGATGGCTATGAAGCCGAGTTCCGGCCACAACCGCTCCCAGGTTCGCTGCTGGGCGGCCGACAACGCAGAACGCCGCGTGCGAAAACTGGTGGTTCGGCGATAGCCGCCAGTACGGCCCGCGGTGTCGGGCGTCGGCGCGGTGGCCGATTCCACCGGGGACTGCGCGCGCATCCGTTCATCGTTACCCATGAATCCATGATGTAGCCGCCTGCGGTACAGATTGATACCCAACAGTTGCCTTCCGCTGGTAGTGGGTGGCTCGCGTCGCGGCGGCGCAGGTGTCACCATTCGGGCGAATAGCGGCCGCTCGGCGACGAATCGCGCTCGGCGACGATGCGGACCGCGAGGGGGTGCACCGGCTTGCCAGGGGACGGTCTGATGTGGGGGTTCCCCCGCTTGCGTAGGCGAGGCGAGCGAAAAGAGGTGGTGCTACCGCACGATCGACACATGCTCGGCCACAATGGGGAGCCGAGCAATAAACGGGACAGGCGAAAGATGAGCGGACAGGGGCATCCGATTTTCGTCGACGAGCTGCAGCGATTTGTCGCTGACGTCGCAGATTCGCGCTGCGCCGTGATCGCCAAGAGGCTCACCGCGCCGCTACGGGTGGCCGTATCCGGACGTCGCGGCGTAGGCAGCAGCACCGTCGCGCACGCTCTGGCGCGCGCCAGAAGCGTACCGGAAACGATCACGGTGACATCGCCAGCGGACGCCGACATCAACGTCTACGTCCTCGCCGAGGTCGTCAAACCCGAGGATCATGAGGCGATTGCGGCAGCTAGGCGGCCAGTGGTGGCGGTGCTCAACAAGGCCGATCTGATCGGAACCGCCGAATCGGGCCGCTACCCGCATGAACCGGCCAGCGCCGCGAGACACCGCTGCGCGCGGCTTGCCGACCTTCCCGGGTTGACCGGCGTGCGCATTGAGCCGGTGGTAGGAGTGCTCGCGGTCGCCACGCTTGACGACCTGGTGGACGATGCGCTGTGGGTCGCGCTGCAGCAGCTGGCGATCCAGCCCGCCGATCTGAGTTCGACGGACAGCTTTGTCGCCTGCGAGCATCCGCTGCCGGCCGATCTGCGACGGCGGCTGCTGGAGACCCTCGACGTATTCGGCGTGACGGCGGCAGTGACCGCCATCCGGCGCGGCGCGACCCGCGCCCAGACTCGCGCCCTGTTACGCCGGCTGAGCTGCATCGACGATGTCATCGACGAGATCGGTTCGGTTGGTGCGCAAGTGCTTTACCAGCGGTTGCTGGATGCCGTCGCCGACTTGGAGGCGCTGGCTGTTAGCGATTGCCGCGTCGGTGAGTTCCTGTCTCGCGACGAGACGGTGATCGCCCGGATGACGGCCGCGGTGAACGTTGTCGAGGCGGCGGGCACACGAGTCGATCGTTGCGACAGTGCGGCGGCCCATCTGCGCCGCGCCGTGGGCTGGCAACGCTATAGCTGTGGGCCTGTGTCCGGCATGCACCGCGCCTGCGGCGCGGACATCGTTAGGGGCTCGCTACGGCTGTGGTGGTCGAAGGCGGGGAATTCAGCGTGAACGAGCGGGCTGGTGACGATTCGGTCCCCAAAGAAGACGCAGTCGACGCAATGGTCGAGGCGATCGGGCCGCGGCTGGGTGCACCGATGGCTCAGCGCCGCGACGTCGTGCTGGTGACCGGGCCGTGGCTGGCGGGGGTCAGCGGCGTGCTCACCGCGCTAAGCGAACGACTGCCCGACCACACTTTCGTCGAGTCGACCGACTTGGCGCCCGGCGAAGCGCCGATCGCGGTGGTGTTTGTCGTCTCGGCGGCCGCCACATTGAGCGAATCCGACTGCACGCTGCTCGACGCCGCGGCCGCCGACACCGACGCGGTGATCGGCGTGGTGTCGAAAATCGACGTGCACCTCAACTGGCGCGACGTGGTGGCCACCGACCATGCCGAGCTGTCAGCGCACGCGCCGCGCTACCGTGACGTGCCCTGGGTAGGAGCGTCCGCCCTGCCCGACCGCGGCGAACCACACGTCGACGACCTCGTCGAAGCGGTGCGCGAACGCCTCGCCGACGCGGATCTCGCGCGCCGAAACAGGTTGCGGGCCTGGGAATCCCGATTGCAGGCCCTCGCCGATCGCTACGATCGTGACGCCGACGGCGCTGGTCGGCGAGCGCGAGTCGAGGCGATACGTGAGCACCGCAGCGCCATCCTGCGCCAGCGACGGCTGTCGAAGTCCGAGCGCACAATCGCGCTGCGTAGCCAGACCCAGCAGGCCCGCGTCCAGCTGTCTTATTACGCCCGCAACCGCTGCGCCTCGGTGCGCTCCGAGCTGCAGGAGGATCTGGGAAGTATCACCCGGCGCAAACTTCCGGAGTTCGCGCCTTACGCCCGTCGACGCATCGACGAGGTGGTCGCCGAGGTGGACAACGGCACCAGCGAGCATTTGGCCGACGTGGCACGCGGGCTCGGACTGTCGGTCGGTTCGCGGCCACCCGCGGCCCTCCCGCAGATCGACATACCGGCTCCACAGCTGAAATCGCGGCGGCTGGAGAGCCGGCTGATGATGCTGCTGGGCGCCGGCTTCGGGTTAGGTGTGGCATTGACGCTCAGCCGGCTGGTGGCTGACCTGGCTCCCGGGCTCACCGCGGCCGGAGCCGTTGTGTGTGCGGCGATCGGGCTCGCGCTCACCGTCTGGGTGGTGGGAACCCGCGGCCTGCTCCGCGATCGCGCGTTGCTGGACCGCTGGGCGGGTGAGGCGACCGCACTGCTGCGGTCCGCAGTCGAACAGCTGGTCGCGACTCGTGTGCTGACAGCCGAGTCGTCGCTGACCGCCGCCCTGAGCGAACAAGACGAGGTCGAGAGCGCGCGGGTTGCCGAGCAGGTCGGCGTCATCGACACCGAGCTGCGCGAGCACGCCGTTGTCGGGGCGCGGGCCGCGGCGGTGCGAGGTCGGGAGATGCCGACCCTGCAGGCCGCGCTCGAAGCGGTGCGGGCCGAGCTCGGCGATCCCGCGGAACCGGCGGCTGCGGGCGCTACCGCCGCGTGAAACCGCTGAAACCGACCAAATCGAACGAAACCGACGAAACTTCGTCGACGAATACCGCGGATAACGCCATCTGAATCGTTCCTGTGAGTGAGCTGATACACGCCCGACCCGTCCTGGCGATATTCCCCGCGTTAACCTGTAGAAAGCGCCACCGCAAAGCCATACAGACGAAATGGCCCGCTCTTGGACATAGAGCAGCCGCGTACGAGGAGTGCAGGAGATTTCGATGACTTCAGCGACCGTTCCCGGTCTGGATACCGCGCCGACCAATCACCAGGGCCTGCTGTCCTGGGTGGAGGAGGTCGCCGAGCTTACCCAGCCCGACCGGGTGGTCTTTGCCGACGGCTCTGACGAGGAGTGGCAGCGGCTGGCCGAGCAGCTGGTCGAGGCCGGGACGTTCCACAAGCTGAACGAGAAGAAGCACCCCAACTCCTACCTGGCGCTGTCCGACCCCTCCGACGTGGCGCGGGTGGAGTCGCGGACCTTTATCTGCTCAGAGCGCGAGATCGACGCCGGGCCGACCAACAACTGGATGGACCCCGCCGAGATGCGGTCCACCATGACCGAGCTGTATCGCGGCAGCATGCGCGGCCGCACCATGTGGGTGGTGCCGTTCTGCATGGGCCCGCTCGGTGCCGACGACCCCAAGCTGGGCGTGGAGATCACCGACTCCGAATACGTCGTCGTCTCGATGAAGGTGATGACCCGGATGGGCAAGGCCGCATTGGAAAAGCTCGGCGATGACGGCTTCTTCGTCAAAGCACTGCACTCAGTCGGTGCCCCACTGGAGCCCGGGCAAAAAGACGTCCCGTGGCCGTGCAATGACACCAAATACATCACCCACTTTCCGGAAACTCGCGAGATCTGGAGCTATGGCTCCGGGTATGGCGGCAACGCGCTGCTGGGCAAGAAGTGCTATTCGCTGCGGATCGCGTCGGCAATGGCCCGCGACGAGGGCTGGCTCGCCGAGCACATGCTGATCCTCAAACTGATCTCTCCGGAGAACAAGGCCTACTACTTCGCCGCGGCGTTCCCGTCAGCCTGTGGCAAGACCAACCTGGCCATGCTGCAGCCGACCATCCCTGGCTGGCGTGCCGAAACGCTCGGCGACGACATCGCCTGGATGAGGTTCGGCAAGGACGGCCGGCTATACGCGGTCAACCCGGAGTTCGGCTTCTTCGGGGTCGCGCCGGGCACCAACTGGAAGTCCAACCCCAACGCCATGCGGACCATCGCCGCGGGCAACACCGTGTTCACCAACGTCGCGCTCACCGACGACGACGACGTGTGGTGGGAAGGCCTGGAGGGCGAGCCGGATCACCTGATCGACTGGAAGGGCCAGGACTGGGTTATTCGCGAGACGGAAACCAAAGCGGCCCATCCAAATTCGCGGTACTGCACGCCGATGTCGCAGTGCCCGATCCTGGCGCCGGAGTGGGATGACCCGCAGGGCGTGCCGATCTCGGGCATCCTGTTCGGCGCACGCCGCAAGACCACCGTCCCGCTGGTGACGCAGGCTCGCGACTGGCAGCACGGGGTGTTCATGGGAGCCACCATGGGCAGCGAGCAGACCGCTGCCGCCGAGGGCAAGGTCGGCACCGTGCGCCGCGACCCGATGGCGATGCTGCCGTTCCTGGGCTACCACGTCGGCGACTATTTCCAGCACTGGATCGACCTGGGCAAGAACTCCGATGAATCCAAGCTGCCGAAAGTGTTCTTCGTCAACTGGTTCCGCCGCGGTGATGGCGGCAAGTTCCTGTGGCCGGGCTTCGGCGAGAACAGCCGGGTGCTGAAGTGGATCGTCGACCGGATCGAGCACAAAGCCGGCGGCCAGGACAGCCCGATCGGCATCGTGCCCTCCGCCGATGACCTCGACCTGGACGGCCTGGATGTTGACGCCGCCGATGTGGAGAGAGCCCTTGCCGTCGACGCGGGCGAATGGCGCAAGGAACTGCCGATGATCGAGGAGTGGTTCGAATTCGTCGGCGAGAAGCTGCCCACCGGCGTCAAGGACGAGTTCGAGGCGCTCAAGCAGCGCTTGGCCGAAGCCGACTAACAGCGGTGTTCGCCGGGCTTGCCCGGCCACCGAACCCCGGGTCAGGCTGGCCCGGGGTTTTGCGCGCCGCGCGGCCCGCAGTGGATGCAGGATTGCCAAAACCGAAACATCGGATGTCCGAACTATCCTTTACGGCATTGCTGGACAGCTAATTTGAGCAGTCCCGCTGGATTTATCGGTAGACAGGCTATGTTGCTGTCGCCCGCTGGGGGGAGTACGTTTTCGATCGGGGGCGCATTCCGACCCTCGGGATTCGATCGTGCGGGCGAGGCGAAGGGGTGAGCATGACGACCTCCGCCCGCGGCGTCACCGCCCCCGCTGTGCCCTCGCGGACGTTGTTCCGCTCGCTGGGGATCGTCGCCCTCTTCATTTGCCCGGCCCTGGTGGTGCGCGCCCTTGGTATCCACCCAAGTCCGATTCTCGGCCTGATCACCTACGGAGCCGCCGTAGTGGCGGCCAGTTTCCTGCTGGCATGGGCCGCAGAGGCCGCCCAGATCGACGTGTCGGGTGGTCTGGCGGTCGCGGTGCTGGGGGTGATCGCCGTCCTTCCCGAGTACGCGGTCGACCTCTATTACGCCTACACCGCAGGCCATGTGCCGGAATACACCCAATACGCCGCGGCGAACATGACCGGCTCGAATCGGCTGCTGATGGGTATCGGGTGGCCGGTCGTCGTACTGATCAGCGTGCTGGTGGCACGCCGGGCTACCGGGCGCAAAGTCGGCGAGCTGGATCTTGACACCAGCAACCGGGTGGAGATCGGCTTCCTGATGTTCGCCGGGGTGGCCGCCTTCCTGATACCCGCGACCGGCCGGATCCACATCGCCTTCGGGGTGATACTGCTGGGCTGGTTCGGCTATTACCTGTACAAGCTCAGCCGCGGCGAGGTCGAGGAACCCGAACTTGTCGGCACCGCCGCCGCGCTGGGCGCACTTTCCGACCGAGCCCGCCGCATCGCGGTGTCGGTACTGTTCATTTTCGCCGCGTCGGTGATTGTGACCTGCGCAAAACCATTCGCGGACAGCCTGATTGCTGCCGGTACCCAGCTGGGCATCGATCGCTTCCTGCTGGTGCAGTGGCTGGCGCCGCTGTCGTCGGAGGCGCCGGAATTCATCATCGCGACGATCTTCGCGGCCCGAGGCAAGGGCGCAATCGCGATCGCGACGTTGATCTCGTCGAAGGTCAACCAGTGGACGCTGCTCGTCGGGTCACTGCCGGTGGCCTTCATACTCGGCGGCGGAGGCACGTCGATACAACTGGACGGCCGCCAAATCGAGGAGATGGTGCTGACCGCCGCGCAGACCTTGATGGGCGTGGCGTTGCTGCTCGACCTGCGGTTCCGTCGCTGGGCCGCCTGGGCGCTGCTCGGCTTGTTCCTCGTGCAATTCCCGATCAACTCGACCGAGGGCCGCCTAGTGCTCAGTGCTGTCTATGCGGTGGTGGCTGTCGTCGCGGTGGTCGTCAATCGCCACCAGCTGGGCCCAACATTGTCGGCACCGTTCGCCGGTCGGGCCAAGCGGCACGGCGGACATCCGCATCAGCAGACCGAACAGGTGCCTGCGCAATAACGGGCGGGAGCCGTTGAGCCAGGGCCTTGACACCTGTCAAGTTCGGCGACGGTACAGTCTGCGCATGCAGATTCGCGAGCATCTGGGCTCCGAAAAGCCCGCTGTCATCCTCCATCCGTCCGGCACGATCGTCACCTTCGACGAACTGGAAGCCCGCGCCAACCGGCTGGCGCACTACTTTCGGCGGGCCGGTCTGGTGGAGGGCGACGCCGTCGCGATCCTGATGGAAAACAACGAGCACCTCCACGCGGTCATGTGGGCAGCCCGACGCAGTGGCTTGTACTACGTGCCGATCAACACCCACCTGACCGCGGCGGAGGCCGCCTACATCGTCGACAACAGTGCGGCCAAAGCCATCATCGGTTCGGCCGCGTTGCTCAAGACCTGCGAAAACCTTGCTGAACACTTACCCGGTGGCCTGCCAACAATGCTGATGATCGCCGATGATGACCTCGATGGCTGGCAGCGCTACCCCGAATGCGTTGCCGACCAGCCGGATACGCCCATCGACGACGAAGTCGAAGGCGATCTGCTCCAGTACTCCTCGGGCACAACCGGTCGACCCAAGGGAATCAAACGGGACTTGCCGCACCTGCCGCCCGCCGAGGCGCCCGGCATGATGTCAGCGCTGGTCGGGTTTTGGATGACTCCAGACTCGATATATCTCAGCCCGGCGCCGCTGTACCACACCGCACCATCAGTGTGGTCGATGAGCGCGCAGGCCGGCGGCATAACGACGGTGGTCCTGGAGAAGTTCGATCCCGAAGGCTGCCTCGACGCTATCCAGCGCTACCGGGTCACACATGGACAATTCGTGCCGGCGATGTTCACCCGGATGCTGAAATTGCCTGACTCAGTGCGTGACTCGTATGACTTGTCCAGCCTGCAGCGGGTGATGCACGCGGCAGCGCCGTGTCCGGTGGAGATCAAGAAACAGATGATCGACTGGTGGGGGCCGATCGTCGATGAGTACTATGCGTCTTCGGAGGCCATCGGGTCCACCCTGATCAGTGCCGACGAGTGGTTGGCGCATCCGGGATCGGTGGGCAAGCCGATGATGTGTGAGATCCACATCCTCGACGAGGACGGCAATGAACTCCCGCCGGGCCAGGCCGGCGAAATCTATTTCGAGGGCGGGTACGCCTTTGAATACCTTAACGACACAGCGAAAACCGCTGCGTGCCATGACGAACACGGCTGGGTGACGGTCGGCGACGTCGGCTACCTCGACGAGGACGGCTACCTGTATTTGACCGACCGCCGTCATCACATGATCATCTCCGGCGGTGTGAACATCTATCCGCAGGAGGCCGAGAACCTGTTGGTCACTCACCCGAAGGTGCTCGACGCGGCGGTCTTCGGCATTCCCGACGACGAGATGGGGCAAAGTGTCAAGGCGGCGGTGCAGACCGTCGACTCGGCCAATGCCACCGACGAATTCGCCGAGGAGCTGCTGGGCTGGCTGCGAGACCGCTTGGCGCACTACAAGTGTCCGCGGTCGATTTCCTTCGAAGCGCAGCTGCCGCGTACCGACACCGGCAAGTTGTACAAAAACGAACTGGTCGAGAAGTATTCGGTGTGACCTTGCGCGTTGTCGATGTGTCGGAGCCCGCCTCCGACCTCGACGCTGCACTACTAGCCGGTCCGGTGCTGGCTGTCGGATCACTCGCCCGCGCATCCGAATTCTGGCTGCAGCATGCGACGTTCACGCTCACCGAGGACGACACCAACGACCGCCGGGCGATCACCGTCCCGTCGATCGATTCGGCGATTGCCGAACTGGCCGCGCGGGTGGATCGCTGGCCGCTGGCCGCAGCGATCTGTGACGACGTGCTGCGGTCGGCCGATCCGGCCGGCCCGACGCTGGCCGGCGTGGTGACCGAGTCACTGGCCTACTCCACATTGCAGGGCGGGCCGGAGTTCACCCGCTGGCTGGCCGAGCGTGGTCCGGCTTGCATGCCCGATATCGCCGATCCTGTGCAGGCCCACCGCGACGGCAACACGTTGCGGATCACGTTTAACCGGCCGCAACGCCACAACGCGTTTTCCACCGATGCCCGCGCCGCGCTGCTCGAGGCGTTGACCGTCGCGCAACTCGACCCGTCGGTGGACCAAGTCGTGCTGACTGGCAACGGCCCGTCATTTTGCAGCGGCGGCGACCTCGCCGAATTCGGCACGTTCAGCGACCCGGCCAGCGCGCATCTGGCCCGCACCCGCTTCAGCCCGGCACTGGTGCTCGACGCGCTGACTACCCGACTCGGCCAGGGCTGCCGCGCCGAAGTGCACGGCCAAGTGTTGGGCAGCGGATTGGAGATGGCGGCGTTTTGCGGTCGGGTGGTCACCCGGCCCGACGCGGTATTCGCGCTGCCCGAGCTGAGCCTTGGCCTGATCCCCGGCGCAGGCGGCACCGTCAGCGTGACACGGCGGATAGGCCGTTGGCGCACGGCCTATTTAGTGCTGAGTGGTCAGACCATCGATGTCGATACGGCATTGATCTGGGGGTTGGTGGATGCGCAGAGTCGCTCCTAGCGGCCGGGTTGGTGATCCTGGTCACCATGACTTGTCGTGGCGCTGGTCCGCGCAGATCAGGAAATCAGTATGTCCGTAGATCAGGCGTCCCTAATCGACCCAATAACATTCGGGGCACACCATTCTAGTTTCATCAAATACTGAAGTACTGCATGTGGTAATTCAGGACTTCAGTACATGGTCGCAAACAGCTGATATAGCGTGCGGCTAAGATAACGGACGACAAGTGCCGAGCGTGAATCATGTTGCTGTGCATTGATTTACGGTGTTAATGTTGAGTTCAGAAGGGAACGGTGACCAATATGACTTGTCCGCGAAGACGTGCTGCTGGGCAAATCGCTTCCTTGCTAGTAGCGGTCGGCCTCGGTGCTGTCATCGTTGCCGCATGTGGAAGTTCCGAACAACCCAAGCCGACGGGGTCTTCGTCGGCGCAGGCGCAACCTCCGTCGTCGAGCGCTGGTTCGGCGGCACCAGCTGCCAAGTACGACATTTCACGCGTCGAAAATGTCAAAAGCGACTTTCCGCCGGGTTTCAAACCAGATCCGCGCCCCGAGAAAACCCTGGACCAGGACGAAATTGATAGCTCGGGCATCATCCCGTTCGCAAAGGCTAAATTCGATCCACCACAATGCCGCGCGTTGCTCATCCCGCCCTACGCGGACCCTTCCGTCGGAACTCAAGCAGCAGGTGTGAGCGGCGAAGGAGATCAAGGGCAGATCTTCGTCATCGCAATGCAGTTGCCTCAGCCGATTCCGGCCAGCCAGCCCCCAGCGGGCTGCGATCAGGTCTCGTTGTCCGGCGCTCCAGAGGCGACTGGAACCGCCGAACCCATTCCGGCCCCCAAAATCGATGGTGTCACTACGACTGGGGCCAAGCTGACCCCCGCTAACAACGATGACGAACCTGACTACGTGTTCACCGCGGCACTCGGAAATCAAACCTCCGTCGTCGTGATGGGCAGCGCTGACGATCAACTCAACCCGCAGCAGTTGTTGTCAGACCTGCTCGTCAAGGCGACGTCGGCCGTCCGCGGCTAGATGCCGCCTCGCGACACCAGCTGTCCGGCAATGACATTGCGTTGGATCTCGTTGGTGCCCTCGCCGACGATCATTAGCGGGGCATCGCGGAAGTAGCGCTCGACGTCGTATTCGGTGGAGTACCCGTAGCCGCCGTGGATGCGCACCGCGTTGAGCGCGATCTCCATCGCCACTTCGGAGGCGAACAGCTTGGCCATGCCCGCTTCCATGTCGCAGCGCTCGCCGCTGTCATAGCGCTCGGCGGCGTAGCGGGTGAGTTGTCGGGCGGCAGTGAGTTTGGTCGCCATATCGGCCAAATAATTTCCGACCGACTGGTGTTTCCAGATCGGTTGGCCGAAGCTCTCCCGCTGCTGCGCGTAGGCCAGCGCATCATCAAGTGCAGCGGTCGCCACGCCCAAGGCGCGGGATGCGACCTGAATGCGCCCGGTCTCAAGGCCTTTCATCATCTGCGAAAAACCGTGGCCTGCTTGGCCGCCCAGAATCGCTGATACCGGCACCCGGTAGTTGTCGAACGACAGCTCGCAGCTTTCCACACCCTTGTAGCCCAACTTGGGCAGATCCCGTGAGACCGTAAGCCCCGGCCCGTGCTCGACGAGCAACACCGAAATGCCTTTGTGTCGCGGCTTGGCGGTCGGGTCGGTCTTGCACAGCAGCGCGATCAGCCCCGAACGCCGGGCATTGCTGATCCAGGTCTTGGACCCGTTGATCACCAACTGATCCGCACCGTCCGGCAGCGCGGTGGTCGACATGTTCTGTAGATCGCTGCCACCGCCCGGCTCGGTGAGCGCCATCGTCGCGCGCACCTCGCCGGTGGCCATCGGCGGCAAGTAGTGCCGCTTCTGCTCGTCGGTGCCGAACAGGGTGAGCAGCTTGGCCACCACGGTGTGCCCGCCCATCGCGCCGGCCAGGCTCATCCAGCCGCGCGCCAGCTCTTGGGTCACCAGCACGTAGCAGGGCATCGACACCGGCGTGCCACCGTACTCCTCGGGTATGGCCAGCCCGTAGATGCCGATGCGCTTCATCTGCTCGATCCACGCTTCGGGATACTCATTGGCGTGTTCCCGCTCGCGCACCGTCGGCCTGACCTCTTTGTTGACAAACTGACGCACCGTCTCGACCAGCATCGCCTCGTCGTCGTTCAGCCCCGTACCCATACGGCAATGTTGACATGCCCGAATACCCGGCAACGATGACCGCCGGCCCGTATTTCGACGAACTGCAGACCGGCCAGGTCTTTGCCGGGGCGCCTGCGATGACGCTGACCCCGGGGCTGGCCGCCGTCCACCAGAGCATCCTTGGCGACCGGTTGCGGTTGCCGCTGGATGCCGAGCTGTCTGCGGCGGTCACCCGTTCGCCCGGGCCGCTGGCCCACCCGGGGTTGGTCTGTGACGTCGCGATCGGGCAGTCGACGCTGGTGACCCAGCATGTCAAGGCCAACCTGTTCTATCGGGGGCTGGTGTTCTACCGCTTCCCGGCTATCGGCGACACCCTGTTCACCCGCACCGAAGTGGTCGGCCTGAAGAAGAACTCGGTCAAGCCGGGCAGGGCGCCTACCGGGCTGGTGGCGTTGCGGATGACCACCATCGACCAGGCCGATCGATTAGTCCTCGACTTCTACCGCTGCGCGATGCTGCCGCTGAGTCCCGACGCCGACCCGAACGACGCCGATCACGCCGACGACCTGTCGAAAGTGGGTGCCGATCTCGCCTCGCCGCCGTCTGCTGCCGACGAGTGGGACGGCGACGTGTTCCGCGAGCGCATCCCCGGCCCGCATTTCGATACCGATATGGCGGGCACGGTGCTGCACAGCAGCGCCGATGTGGTCAGCAGTGCACCGGAGCTGGCCCGTCTCACCCTGAATATCGCTGCAGTCCACCATGATTCACGGATTGGTGGACGCCGTTTGGTCTATGGCGGGCACACCATCGGGCTGGCGCTTGCGCAGGCCACCCGGCTGTTGCCCAATGTGGCGACGGTGCTGGGGTGGCAGTCCTGCGACCACACCGCTCCGGTGTATGAGGGCGACACCCTCTACAGCGAGTTACATATCGACTCAGCCGAGGCGACGCCAAACGGCGGAGTGCTGGGACTGCGGTCGCTGGTCTACGCGATCCCCGACACCGACTCTGAGCCGCCGCGGCAGGTGCTGGACTGGCATTTCACCGCGCTGCATTTCTAACCCGCTGGCGGCGGCGCGCAGAATGGTGGTCGTGGACCAGGCGGTAGACCCGGCCTTCGACGTGGCCGACTGGGCCGCCAGCGGGCTGGCCTGCTTGACAGGCCCGTCCGACGGGCAGCCGGACTTCTCCCGTGCCGCTGTGCTGGCCGAAGCCCGCCGGGTAGCCGCCGATATCGGGCAGCTGCTCGGTGTCGAGGTTGACGCTGCCACCATGCTGGCGGGCCGGGCGGCGATCCTCGACCTGAGCCGGCAGGGACGCGTCTCGGCCGGTGGGGCCACTCGACTGCTGGCCACTGCGGACGGCTGGTGTGCCATCGCGCTGCCGCGCGCCGACGATGTCGCCGCGCTGCCCGCGCTGCTGGAAGCCGACTCAGTGCCCGGCGGCGACCCGTGGATGTTGCTGTCTCGTTGGACGGCAACACGTTCGACCCAGGCGGTGGTTGCCCGAGCTCAACTGCTCGACATCGTCGCCGCAGGATTGGCCGAGGTGTCTGCGCAGCCGCCGGCCATCCGACCGGGTCGCAGGGCGGCCGGGCCGCGGCGGCCCGACGGCCTATTGGTGGCCGATTTGTCGTCGTTGTGGGCCGGGCCATTATGCGCGCAGTTGCTTGCTCGCGCGGGTGCTGTCGTCGTCAAGGTGGAAAGCCCGAGCCGACCTGATGGCACCCGCAGCGGCACCGCTGCCTTCTTCGATTGGATGAACTTCGGAAAGCTCTCCTACGCCGTCGATTTCGACAATGACGGGGATGCACTACGGCAGCTGCTGGCAGCGGCCGACATCGTGATCGAGGGCTCTCGGCCCGCGGCGCTGCAACGCCACCAGTTGAGCGTCGACGACGTGCCTGGCCATCCAGGACGAATCTGGTTGCGCATCAGTGGTTATGGCGGTCAGCCGGACCGTTCGGCGTTCGGCGACGACGCCGCGGTGGCGGGCGGGCTGGTTGGCGCCGGTACGCAAGGACCCGTGTTCGTCGGCGACGCCATCGCCGACCCGCTGACCGGATTGGCGGCGGCGCGAGCGGTGGGCCAGTCACTGCGGCGCGGCGGCGGCGAGGTGATCGACGTGTCGATGGCGCAGGTCGCCGCCGGATATGCCGCGCTGCCACGGGCGCCGTCGACGTCGGCTGCGACCGTCGCCCGCCCCCAGCCGCCGCCGCCCAGCCCGCCCGCGTCGCCGCTCGGCGCCGACAATCCCGCAGTGCGCCACATCGTATCCGAGAGATCTCGTGCCCCATGCTAATTCAGCGGGCGACGACGCTGGATGGCGTGCACGTCGAGGTCCGGCTGGGGGCGCGCATCGAGGACGTGGCCGAGACGTTGGCTCCGCGTCCCGGCGAGGACGTGTTCGACGCCGCCGGCGGCACCGTGCTGCCCGGGCTACACGATCACCACGTCCACCTGCACTCGGCAGCAGCCGCCGAGACCTCGGTTCGGGTCGGGCTGCCGCAGGTACGTGATCATGCCGCCCTCGCTGGCGCGTTGACCAGAGCGGAGGCCGGCGAAGACGGCTGGATCCGTGCCGTCGGCTACCACGACTCGGTTGCCGGACCGCTGGACCGCACCGCACTCGACGAGCTGGTCCCGACGTTGCCGCTGCGAGTCCAGCATCGCAGCGGGGTGCTGTGGATCCTCAACTCGGCGGGTCTGGCCCGAGTCGGTCTGGCCGGGCATCCCGACGGCCGGTTGCGCAGCACCGACTCGTGGTCGGATGCGCTAAGCCGCAGCTCGCCTGCTTTCTCAACCAGCCTGGGCCAGCTCAGCAGCCGGCTGAGCCGCTACGGCGTTACCGGAATCACCGATGCGACACCGGATCTCGACATCGGCGACTTAGTTCGGTTGACCGAGCTGCACCGGCACGGTGAACTTCGCCAACGTGTGCATTGGCTGGCTCCGGGCAAGCGGATTCTGCACGACGACGACTTGGACCTCGAGCAGCTCGCGGCCTGGATCACCGACCGGCACCGCGGCGGCGGTCCGGTCGCCGTTCACTGTGTGACCGCCGCCCAGCTGCTGGTGACGATCGCGGCGCTCCGCCAAGCGGGCACGCACCCGCACGACCGCGTCGAGCATGCCGCCGTCGCGCCGTCGGACTGTCTGGGAGACCTGGCCGAACTGGCGGTGACCGTAGTCACCCAGCCCAACTTCGTCGCCGAGCGCGGCGACCAGTACCTCGATGAGATTCCCGCCGCCGAGCATGACCAACTGTGGCGGGTCGCGTCACTGCTTCGGGCCCGCGTGCCGGTGGCACTGTCCACCGATATGCCGTTCGGCCGTGATGACCCGTGGGCGGCGATGCGCGCGGCGGTGCGCCGCATCACGCCCAGCGGAGCCGTGCTGGGCGTGGATGAACGCGTCTCGGCGCGAACAGCTTTGACGATGTTTTTCGGTTGCCCCGATCAGCCCACCCGGCCACGGACCGTCGAACCGGGGCAGCCGGCGGATCTGTGTGTACTGACCGTGCCGCCCGAAGCGGCGCTGGCCGAGCTGGACGCCGGCATGGTCGCCGCAACGGTCATCGACGGCGAAATCGCCTACGCGGCCGGATGAATCAGGAAATTTCGCCGACGAGGTAGCGCTGCAACGTGGGTGCCACCGCGTCAACCAGGGTGTTGACGTCCATGGAGGCGATCGGCTCGACGCGCACCCCGTAGCGCATGATGCCCAGACCGACCACTTGCGAGGCGCACAGTGAGGCGCGAAACGCGATTTGGTCGGCCCCCAGCGTCTTGAGCAGCGGGTCGAAGACGGGGCCGATGAACAGACTCTGCGCGACGTCGGCCGTCTTGGCCAGGCCCGCGGTGGCGATCGCGCTGGCTGCGAACGGTCCGCCACCAGTGGCATCCCATGTGGTAAGCAGCATCTGCAGCGTTCGTCGGCCGGCTTGGTTCACGCCTCCGCGGATGATCCGGTCGATGAACTCCGGCGTGGCGAATGGCAGACGGAGCTTGCGTGCCACCGGGTCAAGAATCCCCCACGACGGCTTTTCGCGAGGGGCCACGCTGCCAGGATGGCCCCAACGCTGATGAAGTTCAAGCATCGACTCCGGGCGCGTCGCGCGCCATCGCGCAAAGCCGACGCTTAGCCCTTCGGCGCCAGCGCCGTGCGCAGGCTGGCGCACTGGCTGGCAAAAAACGCCTGTGACACAGCCGCTTTCGGCACCATCTGGTCGAAACCATGGAAAGCCCCGGAAACCACCTCGACTTGGCACGGCACGCCGGCCGCAGTAAGGCGCTGGGCGTAAGCGAGGTCCTCGTCATGGAACAGGTCATTGGTGCCGACGCCGATCCAGGCCGGGGCCAGCCCGCTCAGATCTTCGCGGCGGCCGGGCACCGCTACCTGCGGGTCGGCATCGCCGAGGTAGGCCGTCCAGCCGAAGCGATTGCTTTTCGGGTCCCACATTCGGTAGTTGGGGTTCTCCGGTCCCGCCCCGCTGCGGTCATCAAGCATCGGGTACGCCAACAGCTGCAGGGCCGGTGTCACTTCGCGCGCGGTCACGCGCCAGCAGTGCCAACGCTGCCGCCAGCCCGCCGCCGGCACTGACACCGCCGATGGCTACCCGCGAGGGATCGACCGCCGGCAGGCCGGCCAGCCAGGTCAACGCCGAATAGCAATCCTCCAACGGCGCGGGGTAAGGATGCTCGGGCGCTAGTCGATAGTCCACCGCCGCCACAGTGATGCCTAGCTCGCGGGCGAAGCGACGGCACAGCCGATCGTCTTGGGCGGCGGTGCCAAGCACATAACCGCCGCCGTGGAGCCACAGCAGGGCGGGAGCGGGCTGGCTGACGTCGATCGGCCGGTGTAACCGCACACCCACACCGGAGCCCAAGGTGAGCACCTCCGCGCCGGCCGGGTTTTTGCTGCGTTGCAAGCGGCTCAGCGCCCGGATGACCCGCAGGCTGCGCGGGCCGACCCCTGTTCGCGGGGCGAGGCGGGCGAATCTGCGGAGGTCAGGGTGAAAATCGGCTGCTCGGCATCGGTCTAGTATCGCCAACGGCAACCGGCCCCACGTCCCAGGCTTCGCCGTTAACGGCGAAACATACGTGTGTCCTCATGGCGAGGAATCCTGGCCCCGATGCACCGTCGGTCACCGTTCTGCCCGCCGCCGCGGCACCCTCGCGGCGCGTAGTGTCCAATTCATGACGTCGGCAGCTGTGTGATCAGCGGGAGCGTCGGTGTGACGCGTGGTACCGGTGACGTGGGGTAGCGATCTGATCGCCGGTCCCGTGAACCGGATCGTCGCGACCACGCGGACCGGTGTCGAGGTGCTGCGGTTCGGTGGCCTTCAGACCGGATCCCTACCTTCGCCGTTTCAGATCGTGGAACGCTGCGACATGTACCGGCTGCGACGCTACTTCCCCGACGGCGCGAATGATCCGGCACGGCCGCCGGTAGTACTTGTGCCGCCGATGATGATGTCGGCCAACGTGTTCGACGTCACCAGAGACCAGGGCGCGGTCGGAGTCCTTCATGATCTCGGTGTGGACCCGTGGGTGGTTGACTTCGGCTCACCGGACCGGGAAACCGGCGGGCTCGAACGCACGTTGAGCGATCATGTCGTCGCGTTGAGCCGCGTCATCGACTCGGTACAGGCACACACCGGCCGCAAGGTGCATTTGGCGGGCTACTCGCAGGGCGGCATGTTCTGCTATCAAACCGCGGCCTACCGACGTTCCGAGGGCCTGGCCAGCGTCATCACATTCGGCGCCGCCGTCGATTCGCTCAGCGGTCTGCCGTTCGGAATTCCCGCGGCCCTGGCGGGCCGCGGCGCCCAGCTGATCGCCGATCACGTCTTCAACCGTCTCTCGGTGTCCGGATGGATGGCCCGTACCGGGTTTCAACTTCTGGACCCAATCAAGACGGTCCAGGCGAGGTGGGACTTCCTACGGCAACTCCATGACCGAGAGGCGTTGCTGCCCAGGGAACAGCAACGCCGCTTCCTCGAGGTGGAGGGCTGGGTGGCATGGTCGGGTCCCGCGGTCGCCGAACTGTTACGGCAGTTCGTGGTCCATAACCGCATGATGGCCGGCGGCGCCGTGATCGATGGCACGTTGATCACGCTCGCGGAAATCACCTGTCCGGTCCTTGCGTTCGTCGGCGAGATCGATGACATCGGCCAACCCGCGTCCGTGCGAGGAATCCGGCGGGCCGCCCCCCGCGCCGAGGTTTCCGAGGTGCTATTGCGGGCGGGTCACTTCGGGCTCGTTGTCGGATCGACCGCCGCCACGCACACGTGGCCCACCGTCGGTAATTGGGTGCTGTGGCGAGACGGTCGAGCGCCCAGGCCGGAGGGCGTGCAACGCGATGGAGGCCGACCCCAGCGTCGGGATCGATGATGCTGTGGGGCTGTCGTCGCGTATCGGTCACTCGGCGGGTGCGCTGGCCGAACTGGGCATCGGCGTGGGCCTGGGGTTGGCCGACGCCGCGGTGGGGGCGGCGCGCAGCGGCAGGGAGATTGCCGGGGAGGCCGTGCGTACCTTGCCTCGGCTCGCACGCCTCGGGCGGCTGCAGCCCCACACCCGGGTGTCGCTGGGCGGGTTGATGGCCGAACAGGCGAACAGAGCGCCCAACGAGGAATGCTTCCTCTTCGAGGATCGGGTCCACACCAACGCGGCGGTGGATTGTCGCATCGACGAGGTGGTGCGCGGCCTCATCGCCGTCGGTATCCGTCAGGGAGCCCACGTCGGTGTCTTGATGGGTACCAGCCCCAGCGCCGTAGCCGCGATCGCGGCACTGTCGCGGCTCGGGGCGGTGGCGGTGTTGCTACCCCCGGACGATGACCTCGCCGCCGCCGTCCGGCTGTGCGAGGTGGCCGACATCGTCACGGACCCACACCATCTGGCGGCGGCCACCGCGACCGGCGCCAGGGTGCTCACGCTCGGTCACGGCCGCACCGCGGACCTCGGCTGGACGGAGTCGGACCGGGTCGTCGAGTTGGACCACCTCGACCTCTCCGCTGAGCGGCTGCCGCAGTGGTATCGGCCGAACCCGGGCCGGGCAAGTGATCTCGCCTTCGTATTCTTCAGCACGACGGGAGGGCGCCGAGTGGTCAAGGAGGTCACCAATCATCGGTGGGCGCTGTCGGCCTACGGCACGGCCACTGCCGCCGCACTAGACCGCGGCGACACGATCTATTGCCTGACCCCGCTGCACCATCCGTCGGGTCTGATGGTCGCCCTCGGCGGCGCGGTCGCCGGCGGGTCGCGCATCGCGTTGACCCGGGGCGTCGACCCAACGCGGTTCGCCGACGAGGTCCACCGTTACGGGGTCACGGTGGTGTCCTACACCTGGGCCATGTTGCTCGAATTGGTGGACGCGACGTCGCCCGAACTTCAGGAACATCATCCGATCCGTCTGTTCGTCGGAGCCGGAATGCCGATCGGGCTGTGGCACAAGGTCACCGACCGATTCGCCCCGGCCCGGGTGCTGGAATTCTATGCCTCTACCGAGGGGGACGCGTTGCTGGCCAATGTGGCCGGTACGAAGACCGGAGCCAAGGGTCGGCCGCTGCCGGGCAGCGCCGCGGTTCGGCTCGCCGGCTACGACGCCGCGACGGGCCGGTTCATCGAGGATGACCACGGTTTCGTGCGCTCCTGCGCCGACAACGAGGTGGGCGTGCTGCTAGCGAAACCTCGCTCCGGACTCGACGCCGCACGCGTGTCGATGCGCGGGGTATTCGCCGCGGGCAGACACCTGGATCACCACGGACCACCTGTTTCGCCGCGACAGCGAAGGCGACTACTGGTTCGTCGACAACAGGAACACCGTGATCCAGTCGGTGTGCGGACCGGTCTTCTGCCAGCCGATTTGCGACGCCCTCGGCGACATCATGGTGATCGACCTGGCCGTGGTCTATCCCGTTGCGACCGACACGCACGACGTCGCGGTCGCGGCCGTGACGCTTGGCAAAGGCGCCAACCTCACCGCGGCTAGCCTGACCACCGCGTTGAGCAGCCTCCCGCGGGACCAGCGTCCCGCCATCGTCCACATTGTTGACCGGATACCGCTCACGCCCTCCTACCGCCCACTGTCGACCACACTGCGAGAGGCTGGGCTGCCGGCGCCGGGGGAAACGACCTTTTACCACGACCACACTGATGGCCACTATCGACAATTGGCCACCGCCGTCGGCAAGCCAGCACCGTCTAGCCCCACGAGCCAGGGAGCGCACGCGAAACCGGCAACGGTGTAAGCGTTCCGGCTCACAGCGAGATCTGAATGCGCGCGACAGGTTTCGATTCGGAAACCGTGCACGTTCTGGGATATGCCGCATGCCGGGACAGCCGCGGCGGTGCTGACTGGCGAGTTCTCCGAATGTTTGTCATCAACGGGCTGTTGTCGATTGGTGAGACCGCCTAGGGTGGGGTATCGGGCTCACGCAAATGAGCTCGCAAGGTTGCCGCCCAGATGGCGGTCATGCCTTCCAGTGCTAGTAGGCGCGAGATGAGCAGGACCCAGCACCAGCCGGGCATCATTCTTATCGGCCGCATGGGACGCTCAAAAGCCCTTGCGCCAGCTAGCTTTTCGTAGTGCTGAACTTCCTCGACCGCCAGCAGTTCGAACATTGCGACTCATCTGTTCACTGGCTCGCCTCGACGGCTGGCCCAGAAGCAACCCCAAAGTCTAAGAGAGGTCCATCATGGCTCAGTCATCAGCACAACCTAACGGCCACAAGTCCGTTGCCGCATCTAATGGCGAGGCTGGTCAACCCATCGCAGCGCCCAAGCGGGATCAGGTGCAGCGGGATATCTTGCCCATCCCGGACGCCAAGCATGTCGGCTTGACGACGTATGACGCCAAGGACCCTTGATTGGACGCTGGATTCGGCCCAGTCGCGCGGGACGCTGTTCCACGTGCCGCGCGTCCGGGGTGTCCGCAGACGTGGCGGTCACTGACGTATATCCCGGGTCTCATCGGCTCAGAGCTGCAAGGAGTTCGGGTAGCGGCACGGTGGCGATACCAATGGCGGCGTCACTGATGCCGTATGGCAGCACCAGGGTGTCGGCGTGGACCAGTGCGCCGCAGGAATAGACAACATTGGGCACGTAGCCGTCCCGCTCATCAACGGCGGGGCTCAGTAGCGGTTGCGGTAGCTCAGCGAGAATCCGTGTCGGATCCTCGAGATCAAGCAGGATCGCCCCGATGCGGTAGGTGCGCATCGGACCGACGCCGTGGGTGAGCACCAGCCACCCGGCTTCGGTTTCGATGGGCGAACCGCAGTTCCCGAGTTGTAACACCTCCCAGGCTTGGGTCGGTCTGTGGCAGGCAAGCGCACCCGTCCAGACGGACAGATGATCCGAGTAGGCAACCGTATTTGTTTCGCGATCTGATCTCGACATGGCGGCGAAGCGCCCGCGAATCCGGCGGGGAAACAGGGCCAGACCCTTATTGGCGGCGGCGCGTCCCACCATCGGCGCGGAGGTGAAGGACTGGAAATCTTTGGTCTCGAGGAGTTGCTGGCTGATGTGGGATCCGCTATAGGCCGTGTAGGTGGCATAAAAAGTGATAGAGCCGTCGTCGTCGAGGAAGCGGACGAAGCGCGCGTCCTCCATGCCGGCCTGCTCTGCGCTCATCGAGGGCCACAGGACACGCTCGGAAAGTGTTATGCGGTCGGAGAACTCGACGGCATACGTCCGTTCGGCGATGCTGTGGAATGAGGCAATCGTCTCCTCGGCGTGTCCGCGGGTGCTCAGATGAGTCTGGAGCTGGACGAGTTGTTCATTGAGAGCGGCCCGGGTGAAGCTCTGGCCGAGCCTGTCGAGGACATAGTCGGCGGCCTCTCCGGCGTCATCGAGCCGCGCGAGTTCACTGCGGAAGACAGCTGCGTCGAGGACGGCGGGCTCGGGTGTTCCGGCGGTGGCGAACGGAGCCGGGTCATCGATGCTGGCGCGGCCAGCCGCGTCGACGACGCCAGTCCGGAATCCGATGGATGAATGGTGCCCCTCGCCGATGCCCCGCACGCTCATCACGAATCGCAGGCTGCCTGTGACGGTTCCAGCCTGGTTGGGATCGGCCACGATGCTGGGGTTGCACAACGCCGCACCTTCAATGGCGTATTCGCTGGTGAAAGTCGCGCCCAGCAACAACTTTCGCGCCTCGGAGAGTTCCCAGCCGGGATCCAGCCGATCGGCGAGTTCACGGGCATGCCGGCGGAAGGTGTCAGCAAGATCGCGGTGACGTTCGTCGAAGCGTGTGACGACATCGTCTAACGAAGACCGCACCTGCCCTTCGTCCAGGGCCAGGATCCGCGCCAGCACCGCTCCTGCGCGGGACTCTTGGTGCTCGAAACCCTCCTGGCCTGGCACAAAGAGTCGGGTGATGACCCTCGACGGGTTGGCCGCCAGCCGCTGGGGGCTGCGCGTGACGAGCCCAGCCTGCACGGAAGTCATTGCCGCACAGTCGAGAAGCGCCGAGCGTGCTGCATCGTCGACAGCACTGCCAGAGTCGACTCCGCGCCCTGGTTACGGTTCACCCCGTCGGCGTGCAGGCCGTCGAATCCGCCGCCGGTCTCGGGGTCCCACATGAGCTGCCGCGCGTCGTTGACACCCATGAACCAGGCCGCAGCAGCCAGGACCCCGTCGGGCCAGATCGAACCGCTGTCGATGGCAGCGGCGCGCGCGCACGCGTCGGCGAGGGTGGACACCTCGATCGGCTGCTGATCGAATGCGGGCCGAAGGTCGTCCGGCCCTCTGCCCGCAGCGGGCGTGGGCGAGAGGTGACCCCCTGCCATTTCGTATTCGACCAACCAACCCAACAGGTTCAAACCCTGTTGCCGCAGTGTCGAATCGTCCAGCGCAACGCCCGCGGCGATTATCGCCTCGGCGAGAACCCCATTCGCGTAGGTGAGTCGCGGCTCAGGCCATGGCCAGGTCGGGTCGCCGTTCGGTTTGGCCACGGTGTCGGCGTAGTCGGCAAGGAGTGTGCGGGCGACCCGGTGCCCGGGGTCAACGGAGAGCAGTTCGGCAGCACCCAGCGCCGCGAACGCCATCGCCCGAGGCCAGGGCGATCGCACCTTCGCGGCGCGTTCGAACTGAATGACGGCCAACCGCCGAACCAGACCGACGTCACTATGCGCAGCGGCAGTTCCCAATCCCCAGATGCAGCGCCCCCACCAATCCCCTAGGGAGGGCTCATCCTCCCAACGTCCCTTGCTGTCCATCCGGTTTCGGCAGGCGCCAGCGTAGGACTGCGCATCGTTCAGGAAGCCCAGGGCCACGCGCGCAAGGCGGTTGACTTCCCCACCAGAGTTGGGTTCTCGGGTGGCGACGACGAGAACCCGGGCCATGTCGTCGGTGCAGTAGCCGTGCTCGGGCCGGGGTTCGGCGAAACAGGCATGCTCGAACGTGCCGCGCCGGTCTGTCAAACGCAACAGGTGGTCGAATCTCGGATCCGGCAGAGTGGCGGTCATACCATTGCCGGACGTTCAGCGAGAAGGCGGTGTGCCAGATTCACATAGGCAGTGGCCACGATCGGCCACGCCATCTGTGGGGCCAATCGCGCGGCCTCCGCGGCCATCGTCGAGGCGAGGTGCGGCTCGGTCAGAAGCCGGTGCAGAGCCGATGCCAGCGCATCCGGGTCGTCGTGGTCGACGACGATCCCCGCCCCACTGGCGAGGAGCTCGACGGCGTGCGGAAAGGCGGTCGCGACCACGGGGCGGCCACTCGCGATGGCGTCGACCAAAACACCGGAGGTGACCTGATCGGTGGAGTCGTAGGGCAGCACGACCACAGCCGAGGACTGGACAAGCGCCGTCAGCGATGACACATCGCGGTAGCTCGCGTCGAAGGCCACCGAGTCCGCTACGCCACCTAGCCGCGCCTGTTCAGCACGGGCGTCGCGGTATGCCTCGCCATCGGCTTCGAGGACTTTTGGGTGCGTCCGGCCGGCAATCAGGTAGCGCGGCCGAACCGGGAGGTCGTGCAGCGAACCCATCGCGTCGATGACCCGCTCGATGCCCTTTCCCGGTCCCAACAGGCCCCACGTCAACAGCGTCGGCCGGTCCGACCCCGTTCGCGGGGGGATCTGCCTCGGGACGGTCGCGCCGTGGGCGATCGTGGTGACTTTGCGGGGATCGACATTGAAGCCGAGACACAGCCGTTGACTGGCCGCCTCCGACATAACAACCACCTGAGCCGCCATCGCAGCGATCGCTTCGAGCACCGAACGCTGATGCGGCGTCGGATCTTTGAGGACCGTATGGGCGACCACGATCGACGGGATGCGCAGCCCGCCGATGATGTCCACCACTTCGTCGCCGTCGACACCGCCGTAGATGCCGTACTCATGCTGCACGACCGCGATGTCGCTCTCGTTCAGCCGTGCGGAGGTTGCAGCCACGGATGTCGCCGAACCGTTGACGAGCTCCCCGATCACCCGAGCGTCAGAAGATAGCGACCCGTCGGCCACCCGCACCACGCTGACGTCAGAGCCGTTCGCGCACAATCCTTTCGACAAGGCCGCAGTGAATGTCGCCAGCCCGCACGGTGTCGGTGGGTACGTACTGAGAATGCCGAAACTCGCCGAGCCGAAAGGGTCTTGCCCAACAAGAGGGGCATTCGACATTTCAAAGGTGGATTGAGCGCTCAAGGTGATCCCGACAGACGGTTGTCACCGGCGTGTCCGGCGCGAGCTGTTGCTCTATCTAAATCAGCGGCGGACAGCTGACTTCATCCGGGACTGGCTGGGTTCCCAACCCTTCCAAGACTACACGCGATAAGCGGCTACCGCGCATTGAGCCCCGCCAAGAAGCGGGAGGCCCATGGCGTGCCGACTGATACCCCAGGATCAACCACCGACAACGCAGGACAATCGAGCTTGGCGACGCTTGTGTCAAGGTCCGCTGTTCGTGCCGGACCGGTCGTGTACCGCCGCAGACTAAGCACACCGCGCGTTGGCATCTCGAGGATTGTTCGGGGTCTCTGCGGCTCGCGATGGGCTGTGGTTGACGGGTGGTGGACGGTGAGGCTGGTCTTGGACGATGGCCATCGCTTCCTCGACCGTGCTGGCGGTGGGTAGCAAGCCCTGTGGGTCGCCGATCCGCATCACGCGGGAGACTGCCTCACTGTGTACTACTGCCCAGCCTATGCCAGCGTGCGCGCAGCAGACGGAGACCCTGTGCAGCGCCGAGAAACCCTCGGTTCCAAAGAAATCCAGGTCGCGCAGATCAAGGATCAATCCGCGGCAACGCATCAGCTGCCCCAGGGTGTACTCGGTCAGAGTGTCAGCGTTGGATGCATCGATGTGCCCGTGGGCGCTGATGACGGCTACCGATGACCTCAGCCGACGATTGGCTAATCGTGTGGTGTGACTCACCCAGGGGTTGGAAAGAAAGCCGCCCACCCGCGGCATAGATGGGGCAGAAAGAGCATTCATGGTGATCCCCGACATGCGGTTGTCACCGGTTTTGTCCGGCGCGAGCTAACGCTCTGCGAGGACAGCGGCGGACGGCCGACCCCATCCCGAACTGGTTGAGAGTCTCAACTTGATTGACGCTCCACCCCGCCGGAGCAATTGTCAAGTCCTGTGGATCTTGGGATGCGGCCACAACGACCGTCGATCGGAGATCTGCAGTCTTCGAGACCACCAACACCAGCAGCAGCACCGTGATTGCCATCGCGATCGGCAGGGTCAACCGCACTGCGGCCGCACCCCCGGCGATCAGAATCAGCACGATTGCTTCGGGACCATAAGCGACGCTGGACAATGCGTCCAACGACAACGCAGCAAGACCGCCGGTGGCCGTCGACCGATGCGGATCGCCGCGCAGATGTCGCCGTACCCGACGATCAGTAATCTGATCAGCCGGTCGTTCCTGCTGGGTGACTACTCTGATCAGGTTTTTCGATTCGCCAGACCGGCATCCGGCCCTGTGGTGGCGATGAAGTCGTCAAGGATGTCCACCACCGCTGTCGGGGACTCGACATGCGGGAAGTGCCCGACACCGGCGAGCACCTCAAGTCGACTACCGGGCACGGCGTCGTGAGCGGCGTACCCGTGTGCGACAGGAATGATGCGGTCCTGCTCACCCCAGATCAGCAAGGTGGGTAATCCATGACTGACATGGATCTTGCCGAGCGCACTGACCGCTTGGCCGCGGTAGTCCACCACCGAGCGCAACGTACGTAGGAATGCTTGCCGAGTCGGCCGATCCGACAACGAGCAATAGGCGCTCCACATCTCGCCGGCGCGCGGCGACTGGATTCCGGCCGACGTGAGCCACGACCCCAGCTTGTTGCCGAGGTTTAACACCGGCTGCGGAGCGACCACTGGCAGCACCAACTCGGCTCCGGGTGCCGAGAGGATCCGCAATATCCAGTTCAGGTCGGGGCCGAGGCCGCCGCTGCTGATGAGAACCAGTCGCTGGCAGTAGTCGCGATGTTGATAGGTGAACTGCATGGCCACACCGCCACCGAGTGATTGACCGATCACTGTCGCCCGGCTGATACCTAGCTCATCGAGCAGATCACGCAGCCACGCCGCGAACGCGCCCAACGAATAGTCACCGCGCGGCTTGGCCGATTCACCGTGCCCCAGCAGGTCCGGTGCGACCACTCGATACTTTTTCGCCAACTCAGGGATGACCGCCCGCCAGGTCGCCGAACTTCCCGCCATGCCATGAATCAACAGCAGCGCCTCGCCGGCCCCTGCGTCCCGATAGGCAATACGCTCACCGTGCAGATCGAGATAGCTCATCTCGGTCACGTGAACTCGTCTCCGTCCAACAGTGTTCTGGTGTGCCGGCCCGACTCCTAGCCGAATATAACGTGACCTACGGTCCCGTAGGTTACTGACCAGTAGATCACGGTCATCTGCGCTGGTCGCGCCGCCATTGGCGGACCGCCGCGATCGCTGTCTTGAGCCCACGGCGGCGCCCGGTGGCCAGGTCGGTCCCGGCGAAACCGGGCTCCAGGTCAGCGAACATCCGCTCGCTGCGGGTCTCGGGAGCGTCGTCGACGGTGGCGCGCAAGTAGCGGTCCGGCAGCGACAGTTTGGCGATGGTGCGCCACGTCTTGCCGTACTGCATCAGGAACGAACCCGTGGTGTACGGGAGGTCGTATTTGTCGCAGACCTGCCTGACCCGCACCGAGATCTCGTGCAGCCGCCTGCTGGGCAGATCGGGGTAAAGGTGATGCTCGATCTGGTAGCACAGGTTGCCGCTCATGAACCGCATCGCCGGCCCGGCCTCAAAGTTGGCGCTGCCCAGCATCTGGCGCAGATACCACTGACCCCGGGTTTCGCCGATCATGTCGGTCTTGGTGAATTTCTCTGCCCCGTCGGGGAAATGCCCACAGAAGATCACCGCGTTGGCCCAGATGTTGCGGATCACGTTGGCCACCACGTTGGCCACCAGCGCCGATTTGTAAGTCGCCAGCGGCGACAGCGAGGTCAGCGCCGGGAACGCGACGTAGTCCTTGACCACCTGTCTTCCGGCCTTGGCTGAGAATGCGCGGATCTGCAGGAGGGTGGTTTCGCGGTCCGAGCCGCCCTTGAGGATTTTGCTGAAATCGATGGGCTGCAAGCCAATTCCCCACTCGAATCCCAGTGCGAGGATGGTGTTGAACAGCAGGTTGCCGATGTGGGCGGGCACCCAGGGCTGGTCACGGGTGACTCGCAGGGTGCTGTAGCCCACATCGTCATCCATGCCGAGGATGTTGGTGTACTTATGGTGCTGAAAGTTGTGGGTGGAGCGCCAGTGCTTGGACACCCCGCTCATGTCCCACTCCCATGTCGAGGAGTGGATTTCGGGATCGTTCATCCAGTCCCACTGGCCGTGCATGACGTTGTGGCCGATCTCCATGTTCTCGATGATCTTGGCGAGACCGAGGGTCACCGTTCCCGCCCACCACGCCGAGCGTTTCGAGCTACCGGCCAGCATGAGCCGGCCGGCGAGATCGAGAGCACGTTGCGCGGCGATGGTGCGGCGGATGTAGCGCGCGTCGGGCTCGCCAAGGGAATCCTCGATGTCCAGCCGGATCGCATCTAGCTCAACGGCCAGGTTGTCGATGTCGGCATCGGTCAGGTGAGCGAAGGCCGGAACGTCAGTGATCGCCATCGTTGTCCTCCTTTCTTTCGGGTTTATATGTCGGGCTGCCGGCATTAATCGCCAACAAAAACCGCGACCCTCTACACCCGGCTCGGCCAGCCGCTGCTAGCCGAGCCGGGGAGTCCATCGGGCCGGTCAGTAGTAGTGGCGACGGCCGCCGACGGCGTGTCCCATCCGTCCCATCAGCATCAGTACCAGGCCGACGACGAGGAGGATGACCCCGATGACCAAGCAAATATGGGCGTAGGCGAAGGTAGGGACGAGTGCAGGGAGGAGGAGCCCGAGGACGATAAGGAGGATTCCGAGGCCGATCATGACGGTTACCTAGTTTCTGTGGATATGTGGGAGGAGGATGGCCGGGTCAGCGTTGTAAGGCGCCATTTAGCTTGGCCCTCAAGATTTAGCTTGGCCCTCAAGCGATTTGGCGTTGCCCAGCCCAATCGATGCGTCTTTGGTTGCGCAACCGGATATTCCCGGCATCATGCTTTCCTGACCGCAAGGGATAGATCCAGAATGTGCGGCGCGAGCAAATGCTCATCAAGTTCGGCGGCGTACAGCCAAAACTCTCTCCGGACTGGCTGAAGGGCTCAACAGTAACAACTTTACACCTGTCGGGTACCCCCGGCGAGATTCTGACCTGAGAGGTCACCCACACGGGTAGTGGTGCTGGCCGCCGAGTCCGGTGTGGCCGTGGTGATTGTCGGCGCGCGGCCAGGTGGTAAGAGCGTGGCAGCATTCGGTGTCGCGAGAGAGCCGTGCGCGGCCCCCGTTGGGGCTCAATGACTCGCGCGACTACCCGCATCTCCTCCAGCAGGCGGCGGAGATCGCGAATGACCTGTCTTGGCCCGCAACAGATTAGCCTGGGTGCGAAATGTCGGTGAGTCGGTCGCGCACTATCCCTCGACGTCGGACTTGTAGCAATTCCCGATAGTTGGGGGATCTTCAGAATAGACAGTTAGATTCGTTGCCCACTCCTGAGCGCCTGGGCCGTCGGACTGCCTGGCTTCTCAACATCGCTGACGCTATATGGCGCGGCCACAGTGAGCCACCGCGCAGCGCGGTTTTTACGTGCTTACACACTCAGCCCATGTTGGGCTCCTGATCGGCGCGCTCGGCGTCGGCTGGGTCCTCGGCTGTGAGCGTGTCGAGGATGAACTGCGCGGTGGTGTATCGATCGGTACCCGCGCCATCAGCTTGGGTGTCCAATTTCGAATGTGCTTGCCGCGGGGTGTAACCGCGGCCGATGAGTACGCCGATGGCCTGGTTGATGACCGACGCCGCTCGCAGAGATGTCCCGTCGTCCGACCCGGCGGGGACGCTCAGGTGCTGATCGAGCGCGAAGTCGCTGGGCGGACGGCCGGTTAGCCACGCCAGGTCGGCAGTGAGGTCGACAAATGTTCCCGGAGTCTCCGCGTAGAGGATGAGGGCAACCGAGGGTGCCACCCGGCCGTCACCGACACGGGCCAGCAGCTTCAGCCCAAGCGAGGTGCGAACATTGTCGGCCGTGCCGTCCTCGAGGGTGGTGAACGTGAACGGCGGATCACTGCCGTCGACGGTCACGCTCAGACCGAGATAGGTGGGCACCGCCGTTTGGGCGTCGACGCCCAATTGGTGCAGGCTGTGCAGCACATCGGCGCCGGGCTCATCCAGGGCGGCGTTGAGAATGTCCAAATCGGCGGCCAGGGCCGCACTGATCTTCATGGCGGGATTGCTCCGCAGGGCGCTCCCGAGCGCGGATCGAGCCTGCCGGTGCCGAACAGGCGAGCCGCCTGCAGGGTGGGGAACGCGCGACGCAAGCCAGGACCCGTCGCGTTGACTGTTTTCCCACCCTCGAACCTACGCGCTTCACACCATGCAGCGGCAGTTCGGCCGCGGGCCGACCTGGTCTCAGGCTCAGATCTGGTTGTGTCGGGCGCGGGCGCGGCGCACGGCTTCATCGACAATGTGTTGGGCCACCTCAGCCAATTTGCGATGTTCGGCTTGGCTGATCGCCCGCAGCTGAGTGAACGCCTCCTCGGCGCTGCGCCCGCTGCGTCCCCGGATCAGGCCGATCGCCTGATCGATAACCGGGCGCGTCGATAGCGCCTTCTGCAACTGGGCGGTCAGCGCCATCGCGTGCGCGAGGACCTGGGCGTTATGCACCGCCACTGCCGCGGGTTTGGCGAACAGTTCCCCCAGTTCGGCAGCGTGCTCATCGAAGACGTCTTTGCCACGCGCGTAGACATTGATCGCGCCGATCACCTGATCCGACAGCAGCAGCGGCAGCGACAGCGCACTGTGCACGCCCAAGCGGCCCACTCGGGGACCGAACCGCGGCCACATCTTCTCCCCACCCAACGACCCAGACCGCACCGTGCGCCGCTCCAGTGCCGCGGTGATGCAGGGCCCCTCCTTGAGGGTCACGTACTGAATCTCGTCGATCTCGGCGACAAACGGGGCGCTGGCCGCCAACGCCTCCACCATGTTGTCCGGCTGGTCGACCTGCAACAAGGTAACCCCGGCACCGTCGGCGCCCGGTATCGCGTGCACCGCGAACGTCGACACCTCAGTCAGCAACTCAGGCAACCCCAGACTGCCCGCCACCAAGCCCGCCAGGTCGTCGATCCCCGCCCGCAAATCGGCGTCATCAGCGCTAGCTTGCTGCGTGCTCAGCGACCCCAACGGTAAGCCGTCGACGTCCTCGGTGAACTCGGTCATACCTGCGCTCAATAGTCTTGGCGGAGCTGGGAATCGATATCGAAGCCCAGCACCCTACCCGTGGCGCAACCGTCACAAGATGGTTGTCAGGATGATATTACGCCGAGAGCGGCGGCATAGAAGCACACTGTCGCGCACGAGCAGTCCAACGGGTGTAGCGTCAAAGGTGCTGAGAATTTCAGCTCGTCCGGGATGAGTTCAGCCGCCCGCCGCTTGACTCAAGGAGCATTGGCTCCGAACCCTCACACGCCGGTGATCCAATGCACGTCAGGTCACCATGACCACTTCACTTGCTTCCTGTGTCAACACCGGCGTTTCCCTGCCAGATCTGCCCCGGACCGAACCCGTTGATGATCCACGCCTTCTGGCGCCCCAGATCCCGACATCGGCTGCCTCGCGGACTTCCTCGTGCGCAACAACGGCTTCATCCAGGGCTGAGGGCCGAACCCTAACTTCCTCGATACCCAAGAAGGACATGCTATGAAAGCTCTAATCATCCTGGTTGTGGTGCTGCTCGTTGTCGCCCTGATCGTGTTGTCGTTGTCGATCAGAGTGGTGACCCAATACGAGAAGGGTGTGTTGTTCCGCCTCGGCAAGGTGGTGGGTGTCAAGGAGCCCGGGCTGGCCGTAATTATCCCCGTCATCGATCGGCTGATAAAGGTATCGCTGCGAATTGTGACGATGCCGATCCAGTCCCAGGGCATCATCACCCGCGACAACGTCAGCGTCGACATTTCGGCGGTCGCCTACTTCCGGGTTGTCGACGCGGTGAAATCGGTGATCGCCATCGAGAACGTCCACGCCGCGATCAACCAGATCGCGCAGACCACGCTGCGCAAGGTCGTCGGTCAGCACACCCTTGACCAGGCGCTGTCGGAGACCGACACCATCAACGCCGACATCCGAAAGATCCTCGACATCGCGACCCTCGAATGGGGTGTCGAAGTGACGCTGGTCGAGCTCAAAGACATTCAGTTGCCCGACAGTATGAAGCGTGCGATGGCTCGGCAAGCCGAGGCCGAGCGCGAGAAGCGAGCCAAAATTATTGCGGCGGAGGGCGAATCGATGGCCGCGGCCGCATTGGGTGAGGCATCGGACACAATGATGGCGCACCCGTTGGCCTTGCAACTGCGCAACCTGCAAACGCTTGTCGAACTCGGGGTGGAGAAGAACACCACCATCGTGTTCCCGGCGCCGCTAATGAGTGCGATCGGTGAACTGGGCGCCTTCCTCGCCCGAGAAAGTGCCGTCGCCGCGTCCCCAACCCAACCGTTCACCACCGCGAATGGGGCCGACACGTCAACGCAACCCGGGCAGCCGCCCGCGAACGGCCTGGTTGCCGGACTCGAGATCAAGGCCGCTGGAACCCCATGACCGGCTGTCCTTCTCGGCGGTACCACCTTCACGTCACACGGGAACGAGCAGGCTGCGCCGTATTCGCCATGTGGACCGGGTAGATACGAGTCGACCAAGGGAGCACCACAATGACGACCCGGACCCTCGAACCAGAACTCTTGCACAGGATGGACGCCTACTGGCGGGCGGCGAATTACCTGTCGGTCGGCCAGATCTATCTGTATGACAATCCGTTGTTGAAACGTCCGCTCCAGCTATCGGATGTCAAACCGCTCGTGGTCGGCCATTGGGGAACGACGCCGGGTCAAAACTTCATCTACGTTCACCTGAACCGTGCCATCACGAAGTACGGCCTGGACATGTTCTACGTCGCCGGCCCCGGCCACGGCGGGCCGGCCCTGGTCGCCAACACCTACCTCGAGGGCTCCTACACCGAGATTTATCCCGACGTCAGCCAGGACGAGTCCGGACTGAAGAAGCTCTTTACCCAATTCTCTTTTCCCGGAGGCATTTCCAGCCATGTAGCACCTACGACTCCGGGATCGATCCACGAAGGCGGGGAACTGGGCTACTCGCTGAGTCACGCGTTCGGCGCTGTTTTCGACAATCCCGGCCTGCTCGTCGCGTGCGTGATCGGCGACGGTGAGGCCGAGACGGGGCCGCTGGCGACGGCGTGGCATTCCACCAAGTTCCTCAACCCGATCGGTGATGGGGCGGTGCTGCCGATCCTGCATCTGAACGGCTACAAGATCAGCAACCCTACCGTGCTGGCCCGCATCGAACACGAGGAGCTGGACCAGTTCCTGCGCGGCTGCGGCTGGGAACCGCGCTACGTCGAGGGTGAGGACCCCGAAGACATGCATGAGCTAATGGCGACTGTCCTCGATGAAACGGTGGAGGCCATTCACGGGATCCAACGCGACGCTCGAACTAACGGCGACACCACCCGCAGACGGTGGCCGATGATCGTGCTGCGCTCCCCCAAGGGCTGGACCGGACCCAAAGAAGTCGACGGCCAGCAGATCGAAGGCACCTTCCGGGCACACCAGGTGCCGCTGCTCGTCGATGACCACCATCCCGGGCACGTCGAGCAACTGGAGAGCTGGATGCGCAGCTACAAACCGGAGGAGCTGTTCGACGTGGCCGGGCGGCTACTGCCCGACCTGGCTGCGCTGGCTCCCCAAGGGCAACAGCGGATGGGCGCCAACCCGCACACCAATGGCGGGGTGTTGCTGCGTGACCTGCGGATGCCCGACTTCCGCGCCCACGCGGTGGCGGTGACGTCGCCCGGCGCGGTGCAGGCACAGGACACCGCCGTGCTCGGCACTTTTTTGCGCGACGTCATCGCGCTTAATGACGAGGCGCGCAACTTCCGGATCTTCGGCCCCGACGAAACCCTGTCGAATATGCTCGGCGCGGTCTTTGAGGTCACCGACCGGCAGTGGCAGGCCCGCACCGCCGAGAACGACGAATTCCTTGCTCCCGCAGGCAGAGTGCTTGATTCAATGCTCAGTGAGCACCAAAGCGAGGGGTGGCTGGAAGGTTATCTGCTGACCGGCCGGCACGGGCTGTTCAACTGCTACGAGGCGTTCATCCACATCATCGACTCGATGTTCAACCAGCACGCCAAATGGCTCAAGGTCACCGCGCAACTGCCGTGGCGCCGTGACATCGCGTCGCTGAATTACCTGCTCGCCTCTCATGTCTGGCAGCAAGACCACAACGGCTTCACCCACCAAGACCCCGGCTTCCTGGACCACGTCGTCAACAAAAAGGCTGACATCGTGCGGGTCTACCTGCCGCCGGACGCCAACTGTCTGCTCTCCGTGGCCGACCATTGTCTGCGCAGCCGCCACTACGTCAACGTGATCGTCGCCGGGAAGCGCGCGATGCCGCAATGGCTGAGCATGGACGCCGCAGTGGTCCACTGCACCGAGGGCATCGGCATCTGGGAATGGGCCGGAAACGACCGGGGCGTCGAACCGGATGTGGTCCTGGCGTGCTGCGGAGATACTCCGACCCTCGAAGTGCTGGCGGCGGTGTCGATCCTGCGGGAACAGCTGCCCGAGTTGAAGATCCGGGTGGTCAACGTGGTGGACCTGATGAGGTTGCAGTCGGCCAGCGAGCACCCGCACGGACTGAGCGATCGCGACTACGACACCCTGTTCACCACCGACAAACACATCATCTTCGCCTTCCACGGCTACCCGAGCCTGATCCACCGACTCACCTACCGCAGGAGAAACCGCAAGCTGCACGTCCGCGGCTACAACGAAGAAGGCACCATCACCACCGCCTTCGACATGCGGGTGCAGAACCGGTTGGACCGTTTCCACCTCGTCGCAGACGTCATCGACCGGCTGCCCCAACTCGGCGCGACCGGCGACTACCTGAAGCAGGCGATGGCCGACAAACTCGTCGAACACAACCGCTACATCAACACCCACGGCCAAGACCTGCCCGAAATCCGCGACTGGATCTGGAATCCAACGCGCTCGACACCACCGATCGGCGGACGGACAGTGTTCGCAGAGTTGCCCGTCGGTCAGAGACGGCGCGACAACACGCCGACGTCCGGCGTACGGAGCAACCGTCATGACCGCTGACGCACCGCATGTCGCGCCGCCCCACTCCGCGGACACAGCTGAACTGGGTCACGACTTGAAATCGGCGCCCATGCCCGAGCTGAAGGAAGAGCTGGGCTATTCGCCGGACGGATTGAGCAGCGCCGAGGCCGCACGACGGTTGACGCACTACGGACCCAATGAGATCGCCGACCACAAGACCAACCCGCTGCTGAAGTTCCTCAGCTACTTCTGGGGGCCGATCCCATGGATGATCGAGATCGCCGTCGTCTTGTCGGGCGCGGTCGGGCACTGGCCGGATTTCTTCATCATCCTGCTGCTGCTTGTTGCCAACGGTGTGGTCGGCTACAGCGAGGAACGGCAGGCCGGCAACGCGATTGAGGCCCTCAAAGCCAAGCTGGCGATCAACGCACGCGTGAAACGCGACGGCGCATGGATCAGCGCGGCGGCGCCGGAGTTGGTGCCCGGTGATGTGATCCGGCTGCGCCTGGGTGACATCGTGCCCGCCGACGCCCGGCTGCTCGACGGCGACGACATCGAGGTCGATCAGTCCGCGCTGACCGGGGAGTCGCTGCCCGCCACCTGCACAAGCGGTGACGCCGTGTTCTCCGGGTCCATCATCAGGCAAGGTGAGATCGGTGCGTTGGTGTATGCCACCGGCACCGGCACCTACTTCGGCAAGACCGCCGAGCTGGTGCAAGACGCGCACACCGTCAGCCATTTCCAGCGCGCCGTGCTCAAGATCGGCAACTATCTGATCATCCTCGCTGTCGCGCTGGTGACGCTTATCGTCGTCTCGGCGATCCTTCGCGGCGATGCGATCCTGACCACGCTGCAGTTCGCCCTGGTGCTGACCGTTGCCGCGATCCCGGTGGCGATGCCGACCGTGTTGTCGGTGACGATGGCCGTCGGCGCACGGCTGCTCGCCAAGAAGCAGGCCATCGTGAGCCGCCTGGTCGCCATCGAGGAACTGGCCGGCGTGGACGTGCTGTGCGCGGACAAGACCGGCACCCTGACCCAGAACTCGCTGACGTTGGGCACCCCGTTCACCGTCGACAGCGTCACCCCCGCGACGGTCATCCTCGACGGCGCGTTGGCCTCCCGCGCGGACAATGACGACCCCATCGACCGGGCGGTGCTCGGGGGGCTCGACGACGCCAAGGTCTTGCAGGCTTACACCGTCACTCACTTCAAACCCTTCGACCCGGTGCACAAACGCACCGAGGCGACCGTCACTGCCACCGACGGGACCACCTTCAAGGTCACCAAAGGAGCGCCGCAGGTCATCCTGGCGCTGGCCGCGAACGCCGCGGAGATCAGACCCGCCGCTGATAGCGCAGTCAACGATTTCGCTGCCCGGGGCTTCCGGTCTTTAGGCGTGGCCCGCGCCGACGGGGACGACTGGCAGTTCGTCGGTGTGCTGCCGCTGTTCGACCCGCCCCGCGACGACGCTGCAGCGACCATCGCCACCGCCGCAGCGATGGGCGTCACCGTCAAGATGGTGACCGGTGACGCGCTGGCCATCGCGAAGGAGACGGCGGCCAAGGTCGGCTTGGGCACCAACATCCTCGACGCCGCAGCCTTGGGCGATGCGACGAAGAACGAATCGGCGGCGGTGGCCGAATCCATCGAGACCGCAGACGGTTTCGCCCAGGTCTTTCCCGAGCATAAGTACCACATCATCGACGTACTGCAGAAGCATGGCCACATCGTCGGGATGACGGGCGACGGGGTCAACGACGCCCCCGCCCTGAAAAAAGCCGACTGCGGCATCGCCGTATCGGGCGCCACCGACGCCGCCCGCGCAGCCGCCGACATTGTGCTGCTGACTCCCGGCCTCTCGGTGATCATCGAGGCGATCAAACAGAGCCGCAAGATCTTTCAGCGAATGAACAGCTACGCGATATACCGCATCACCGAAACGCTGCGGGTGCTGCTATTCATGACCGTCGCCATCCTGGTCTTCAACTTCTACCCGCTCACCGCCATCATGATCGTGATGCTCGCGCTGCTCAACGACGGCGCAATCCTGTCCATCGCCTACGACAACGTCCGCTACAAGAACGAGCCCGAAGCGTGGAACATGCGCCTGGTGCTCGGGATCTCCACGGTCCTGGGGGTGGTCGGACCGATCGCCGCGTTCGGCTTGTTCTATCTCGGCGACCGCGTCTTCGACCTCGGCCACCCGCGCCTGCAGACCCTGATGTATCTCATGCTGTCCGTCGCGGGCCACCTGACCATTTTCTTGACCCGAACCCGCGGACCGTTCTGGTCCGTCCGTCCCGCCCGCATCTTGTTGATCGCTGTCCTCGGCACCCAGACCATCGCCACATTCATTGCCGTTTACGGCCTATTTATGACCCCACTGGGCTGGGGGTGGGCAGCGGCGGTGTGGGGATACGCCCTCGCCTGGTTCCTCGTCAGCGACCGCATCAAACTGTTCGCCTACCGCATCCTCGACCCTGAAAAGAAGTCTTGCATGGCGGCGCCGGCCCTGGATCCAGATGACCTGGGCAGCAGGGGATTTCCGGGCGCATCGATTGGACCCAATAGCGCTCGCTACTCGAGGACCAAAGACCCAGAATTGACTCAGACACGAACTGGAGGTTGATCATGCCCGACACCTTGGTGGATACCGACATACTCAGGGCCGCCGTGCAGTTGGCGTGCCGGGCCCCGTCGTTGCACAACAGCCAGCCCTGGCAATGGGTTGCCGAAGGGACGGTGCTGCACCTATACCTCGATCACAGCCGGATTCTTCCCTCCACCGACAAATCGGGGCGGGAAGCCCACATCAGCTGCGGCGCCGTGCTCGACCATCTACGCGTCGCGATGGCGGCAGCCGGGTGGACAGCCAACGTCGACAGATTTCCCGACCCGAATAACCCCGATCATCTTGCGTCACTCGATTTCAGCCCAATGAGCCTCGTCACCGATGGCCATCGCCGCCGGGCCGACGCGATCCTGAACCGCCGTACCGATCGGCTTCCCTTCGCCGCACCGAGGAACTGGGAGTCCTTGAAACCTGCGCTGCGCAACGCCGTCGATGCCGGCACAGTTCACTTTGACGTGATAGCCGACGAGCTGCGCCCGGAACTGGCCAGGGCGTCACAACTCACCGAATCGCTGCGACTTTACGATTCCTCGTACCATACCGAGTCATACTGGTGGACAGGCCATCACGAGACCTCTGATGGGATTCCGCGCAGTTCACTGGTGTCGGCGGCCGAAAATGATCGGGTCGACGTCGGACGGACCTTCCCGGTTAGCCCTCACGACGAGCGGCCGGTCGGCATCGGACAAGACCAGTCCACAGTGCTGGTTCTGTCCACCGACGAGGACAGCCGCGATGACGCCTTGCGGTGCGGCGAAGCGTTGTCCGCGGTGCTATTGGAGTGCACGTTGGCCGGCATGGCGACATGCACGCTGACCCATCTCACAGAACTACAGTCCAGCCGCCACTTCATCGGCACCTTGACAAGACGGGCAGCCATCCCGCAACTTCTGATCCGCGTCGGCGAAGCCGCTGTCCTTGACGAGGCACCCGCCATGACGCCGCGGCGGCCACTTTCCGATGTTCTGACGTTTCACCGCGATACATGTGACGGATGAAGCGACCCACCGTGACATCCGAAATCTCAACGCGCAGAACGCCTGTCCCACACGATCCGGGGATGAACGGCGACGCCCGGATAGCATTCCCCCAACCGGCCAGCCGCTCAGCGAGGGTTTCCTCCGAGGCCCGACACGATGAAAGCTCGGCCGGCTGGAGCCGCGTCGTTAGTGCGTGCTGCGAGCGTCCCGATCGGCCCGGGCGTTGTGTAGGCGTCCGCGAACGATTTGCTCGACGAGGATCGGGACGAATGCCTGAATCGGTGCGTTGCTGAACTGATCGGCGGCTTCGCCGACCCACCTGGAGATCAGCGCGGCTTGCTCTGGGTCGGTGTTGCCGGGCAGCCGGGCAAGCCGCGCAGCGAGCTCGTGCAGGGAACGCGTCTCGGCGGCGTCTGCCGCGGTGACCGGATCACCCGGGTGTGGCTGGACAGAGTGATGCGCGGCGGCCGTCATGGCCTTTGACGCACTCGCACCGTCGGTCTCGGGCGGCACGACGCGCAGGTTGATGGATCGACCGGTGTCGGCGATCACGACCAGCGTAGGAGGATCGGGTGAGACAAAGCCCTGCAGGTGCACCGGGTGGCCTGCCAGGTCCAGGTGGTCGGGCGCAGCGTTCCAGGCGTCGCGGTGATAGCCGACGAGGCCGATCGAACCGAGTTGCGCGGACAGCTCCGCAAGCAACGCCGGCAGCTCGGCTGGCAGTTCGGTTGAGCGGGGCCACCAGGCTCCGTCCAGGTAGGGCTCCGCTGGCCTGTTCGGATCGAGCTGCAGACGGAGAGGCGTCGCCGTCGCCACGTTGCCGGCCCGGGCTGGTGAGCGAACGGTGTTCGGGTCTTCAGTCATGCGGATACTCCGTTGCCCGGTCAATGGATGACCGAAGGGAAGCCGCCGAGAACGGTGCCAGCGAGATCGCCGAGCGTTAGAGGGCTCTCGGTACTGTTGAGCTTAACCCCCTGGCATGGACACCAGATGAACGTCGATCGGGCGCTGTCGCAACCGCCCGTACCGCTGCTTTCTACCGAGACGACAAGTTCGAACTCTCGCAGCAAACCCATCGCGTCGATGACCCGTCGACGCCCTTTTTCGGCCCCATGGTGGAAGGCGTCGTGGGTCGACCGCTCGCGCTAGAGCGCTATCGAGTGGGCGCCGCGACGAGCTGACCTGCAGCGGCGTTGAGGCGTTCATTTCCCTGTCAGGTACGAAACGATGCGTGTTCATGTCGAGGGTCTTCGATGAGCAGGAGGATGTACGGGCATCGTCGGATCAGGAGGGCTGATGTTCCGCACGATGACGATTACCGCCGTGGTCGCCATTGTCGCAGCGAGTCTGACCGGGTGTGGAAGCACCAGTGGCGGTGGGGCCGCCAGCGGCGCCCAGCAGAACATAGCGGGCCAGATTTGCGGTCAACGGGCCGCTGCCAAACCCGAATACCCTAGGACGATCCCGAAGATCGACGGCGGTGCGACCAGTTTGTCGGGTGCCGGGTCGACGTTCGTGGCGCCGGTCATGTCGGTGTGGACCAAAGACTACTCACAGTCCGATGGGGTGCAGGTCGCCTATCAGCCGATCGGCTCCGGAGGCGGTGTGCAGCAGATCAGCGCCGGCACGGTCGACTTCGGCGCATCCGACACCCCGATGAAGGACAGCGAGCTGACGGCCGCGAAATTCGGTCCGATCCTGCACATCCCGTTGACGCTGGGCGCCGTCGTACCCACCTACAACGTGAAGGGCGTCCAAACTGGCCTGAAGTTCGATGGCGACACGTTGGGCAAGATCTTCGCCGGCAAGATCACCACATGGAATGACCCGGCGCTGGTCGCGCTGAATTCGGGCGCGAATCTTCCCGACCAGCCGATCGCGGTGGCCCACCGCTCGGACGGCTCCGGCACCACCGCGGTGTGGACGGACTTCCTGACCAAGGAAAGCCCGACCTGGGTGCAAGCCCTCGGCGGCTCCGATAGGAGCTTCGGCAAGGACATCGCGTGGCCAGTGGGCATCGGCGGTAAGGGCAATGAGGGCGTTTCCGGGGTGATCAACCAGACCGACGGAAGCATCGGCTACGTCGAGTTGGCCTACGCGTTGGCGCAGAACCTCAATTACGGCCTCGTGAAAAACAAGTTCGGCACCTTCATTCAGCCCTGCGTCGCCACTATCACCGCCGCCACCCAGGGTATCGCTTACCCGCCGGATCTACGGCTAAGCCTGACCGACGGGCCCGATCCCCACGCCTACCCGATCACCGGCACCACCTACGCGCTGGTGTATCAGAACCAGACCGACGCGGCGAAGGCAAAGGCGCTGGTCAACTTCTTCTCTTGGACCCTATCTACGGGTCAGGACGATGCTGCCAGCGTCAACTACGCCCCGTTGGGCAAGGATTTGCAGGGTTTGGCCATGGGCATGGTCCAAAAGGTCACCCTCAACGGCGGCCCAGTCGGAAAATGATCCCGGCTGCTCCGAAGGGGAAGTTTTGACCGCGGAAGTCCTAGCCTCGCCCGACACGTCGGAGCGATCATCGGACGGCCGGTTCACCGATGGACTGTTCGCGCGGTTGATGGCCGCCGCGGCGCTGACCGTGATCGCGGTCTTGGTGGCCACAGCAGTGTTCCTTCTGATCAGGGCATGGCCGGCTCTGTCGCACTATGGGCCGCTGAGCTTTTTTCACGCTCGCTGGGCGCCATCGGAGGCAGGGGCCACCTCATCCAAGCCGAATCCTTACGGGATCCTGCAGTTCATCTACGGGACCGTGGTGACCTCGCTGGTCGCGATGACAATCGCGGTGCCGGTCGCCATCGCGGTGGCCCTCTACATCACCAATCTGTCACCAGCGGTGCTTCGCCGACCGTTGTCGTCGTTGGTCGATCTGCTCGCGGCGATCCCAAGCGTGGTCTACGGCTTTTGGGGGGTGTTCGCGCTGATCCCCGCGCTGGGGCCGATCGGTCGCGGGTTGACGTCGGTGTCGGGAATCCCGGTGATCGGCTGGCTGTTTCAGGGCCCATTTTTCGGATATTCCGTGTTCGCGGCCGGCGTGGTCCTCGCGATCATGGTGCTGCCCATCGTCACCGCGATTTGTCGGGAAGTCTTCGACACCGCACCGGTCGCCGAGAAGGAAGCCGCGCTGGCGTTCGGCGCGACCAAATGGGAGATGCTGCGCCTCGCGGTGTTGCCGCGATCGCGTTCGGGGATCTTCGGCGCCGCGATCCTGGGTCTGGGCCGTGCGTTCGGCGAGACGATCGCGGTGACCATGCTGATCGGCAACAACGTGTTGACCATCCCGCACGGGATTATGCGCGCGGGATCCACCATGCCCAGCGTCATCGCCAATGAGTTCACCGAAGCAAACCAGCCTTTCCATTTGGATTCACTGTTCGTGGTCGCCTTCGCGTTGCTGTTGTTGTCGTTGCTGGTCAACATGATCGGCAAGCGCATCGTCGGCCGGGTCTCGGAGCACATCGCGTGAGCATGACGATCGACGAAGAACCACTCGAGGAACTGTCCGAGGCCGACGCGTTCCCAGGGGAGCGCCGCCGCCAAATCACCAACCTGTTCGTGCACGCCGTACTGCTACTGGTCATGATCGCCACCGTCGCCGTGCTGGCCTGGGTGCTCGTCTACGTCGCTGGACAAGGCCTGAAGTACCTCGGCCCGGAGTTCCTCACCCAGACCCCGCCCGGCAATCCCAGCCAACCTGGTGGCGGATTCCTGAACGGCATCATCGGAAGCCTCATCGTCACCGGCATCGCGACGGTGCTGTCGATGCCCCTTGGAATTGCGGCAGCGATCTATCTCGTGGAATACGGAGGCCAACTGGCCCGGGTGACACGCTTTCTCACCGACATCCTGGTCGGCGTGCCAACGATCGTCACCGGCGCACTGGTCTATGCGATGTGGGTGGTGTTCTTCGGGTTCTCCGGCATCGCCGGAGGAATCGCCCTCGGGCTGGTGATGTTGCCGCTGGTGATCCGTTCGACCGAAGAGATGCTGCGACTCGTGCCCCGCGAACTGCGTGAAGCCTCGTTCGCGCTGGGCGCCACCAAGGCGGGCACCATCATGTCGGTCGTACTTCCCAGCGCCAGCTCAGGAATCATCACCGGTGTCATGCTCGCGTTTGCGCGCGCTATGGGAGAAACGGCGCCGCTGCTGCTGACTGCGCTCGGCAACGACCTGTTCATCGAACTCAACCCGACTAAGCGCATGTCGACACTGTCCTTGCAGATCTTTGGCAACGCCATAACCGGGTACAAAGCCGCCCAAGCCCGGGCCTGGGCGGGAGCACTCACTCTGGTGGCGTTGGTCCTGCTCTTTACTTTGGCGGCCCGATGGATCGCGAGCCGGACCAGCGTTGGTCGTGGACGTGTGACAGAACCTAGAGCATGAGGACGAGTCTGGCTTCAGTGTTCACCGAGGCGCGCCGGTGGCCGAATAGGCCGCCGGTCCAGGGCTGTGGGGGTTCGGCCAACTTACGACAACAACCCAGGTCCGCCGGCCGGGTCTGAAAGCGAATGACACCACAGGAGGATCGCGTGACACGCGACATCAACGTGACAAAGGGTGGCGCGGCAATCGGGAGTCAGCACGCAGCCCCGCCGGCACCCCCAGCGACGGAGCCGGTAACGGACAGCCTCCTTAAGCTGCGCAGGGGCGCAAAACGGCTGGAGGCGCGGGATCTCAACATTTACTACGGCTCCTTTAAGGCGGTGGCGGACCTCAACATGACGGTCAATCCGCGGAGTGTCACCGCGTTGATAGGACCATCGGGATGCGGCAAGTCGACTGTTTTGCGGGCCCTGAACCGTCTGCACGAGACCGCCCCGGGGGGGCGGGTGGAAGGATCGGTGTTGCTTGACGGCTGTGACATCTACGGCAAGCAGATCAGCGCGGTTGCTGTGCGCCGCATCGTCGGGATGGTGTTCCAGCGGCCAAACCCGTTTCCCACCATGTCGATTCGCGACAATGTGGTCGCCGGATTGAAACTGCAAGGGACACACAAGAAGAAAGGCCTCGACGAGCTCGCCGAACGGTCGTTGCGCGGGGCGAACCTGTGGAACGAGGTGAAAGATCGGCTGGACACGCCCGGTGGGGGCCTATCCGGTGGCCAGCAGCAGCGCCTCTGCATCGCCCGGGCGATCGCCGTCTCGCCCGACGTATTGCTGATGGACGAACCCTGTTCTGCGCTTGACCCCATCTCGACGTTGGCTATCGAGGATCTGATCGCAGAGCTCAAGGAGCAGTACACCATCGTCATCGTTACCCACAACATGCAGCAGGCTGCTCGCGTCAGCGATCACACCGCGTTCTTCAACCTGGAGGCCACCGGCAAGCCCGGACGGTTGATCGAAATCGACGACACCAAGAAGATTTTCTCCAAGCCTGACCAGAAGGCCACCGAGGACTACATTTCCGGCCGGTTCGGCTGACCACTCAGCGCTGATCCTGACAGCGATCTGCCCGTGAACGTCGACCACCCCCCGGTCCCCACGCACCTTGAGCACCAGAGCGATGGCATCCGCGATCTATTCGGGCCCTGCGGTGCGGCGAAGCGTTGTCCGCGGTGCTGTTGGAGTGCACGTTGGCCGGCATGGCGACATGCACACTGACCCATCTCACAGAACTACAGTCCAGCCGCCACCTCATCGGCACCTTGACCGGACGGGCAGCCATCCCGCAACTTCTGATCCGCGTCGGCGAAGCCCATGTCCTTGACGAGGCACCCGCCATGACGCCGCGGCGGCCACTTTCCGATGTTCTGACGTTTCACCCCGATACATGTGGTTGAGCGGTGGGCAACCATCACACACCGCCGGGCCGCGGCCGCGAAGTCGCACCCTAATCGTCGTCAGACGGTTGCGGGTTGTCCGTCGCGGCCGGTGAGGGTTGCGGTCATGCCGGGGAGCAGCAGATCGAGGAAGCGGTCCAGTTCGGCGGCGCCGTCGTAGGAGGCTAGGGCGGGCGCCAAGGCACGCAGTTGAGGGAATTCGGTGATCGCGAGCCGGTGAAGACCGAGCCGGAGCACATGGTCGGTTTCCTCGGGTCGCTCGATAACCTCCTGCAACTCATTGAGGATGTGGCCGTACAGGTAGCCGAACAGCACTCGGTAAATGTGCAGGGCATCCTCGCCGGTGAAGCCGGCAGATGTGAGCAGTGCGAGGACGTCCTCTAGCGGCCGCAGCATTCCTGGTGGCCGCTGCCCGAGCGGGGTGGCCAACGGTCGAGTGACCAGCAGCGGCACCACGTTGGGGTGCGTCAGGGCCAATTGGCGGAAGTCGCGCGCGACGGTACGCAGTTGGCCGGCCCAGTCCGGGTCGGTACTGTCCACGGATAGCTGTGCGAGCACCAGCTCGGCGACTCCGTCGAGCACTGCGGCTTTGTTGGGGACGTGCCGGTAAAGCATCACCGGATCTCGGCCCACCGCTTCGCTGAGACGGCGCATCGAAAGTCCGTCCACACCGTCGCGGTCCACGATCCTCAGCGCGGTCTGCAGGATCATCGACCGGTTGAGCTGACCGTTGTCTCTTCCGGCGGCGGACGGGTCCTCGTCGTCGGCGCCCGCGTCGGGCTCGGTCGACTGTCTGGTCATTGCCTCAGCACTCCCCTTCTGCCTCGTCGTCGAAGCGGCTACCGATCCTAATGCAACACCGTAGGCTAACGATGTATTTAACATCGTCTGTCTACACTGTTGACACCACCCTACGTGCGGCGTGTAATGGATATCAAGCACTGCGATCGGAGACCGCGACATGATTGTCATCGTTGGATTAGTTGTTCTACTCTTCGCCGTCATCGTCGGGTTCACCGGCGTGCTGAACAATGCGGGCGCAGCTCATCCATTGAGCGAGAACTTCTCGGTGTTGGGCTATCACGTCACCGGGTCGACTGGCACTTTGTTCCTCTTCGGGATCGTGATCGGCGCGCTGGCGATGCTAGGTATGAGCGTGTTGCTGGCCGGTGCACACCGCACCGCCGGCCGCGGGCGCGACGCCCGCCGCGAACTTCAAAGGTCCCAGCGCGAAGCGGAATTTGTGAACCGAGAGCGCGATTTCCAACGCCAGCCCGTCGGCGCGGCCACCGGCTCGACGGTGAACCCGGAATTGGCCACCACCCGACCGAGGCGGATGAGGGGTTTCTTCCTCGGTCGCCGGTCATACGGTCGACAACCGACTGCACCGCGTGCTGGCGGCGAACGCCGGTAAGCGCCAATCCAGTTCATTCGGGGGAGTTGTCAGTTGCCAGCTGTGATCCCCGAAAAGAAAGAATCCGCAACGAACAGAGGTAAGAAGCAATGAGCATAGGTAAGAAGATCGCCCACAAGCTCGAAGGGGCCAAGGGCGCCACCAAGAAGATCTTCGGCCGCGCCACCGGCAACACCCGCCTGCGCACCGAGGGGCGCGCCGATCAGTTCAAGGGCAACACCAAACAAGCAGGGGCCAAGGTCAAAGACGCCTTCAAGCACTGACCCGGGCAATCCTCCTCCCAAACATCTACAGAGAAACTAAGTAAACGTCATGATCGTTCTCGGAATCATCCTTATCGTCCTCGGGCTCGTCCTCCCGAGCCTCGTCCCTACCTTCGCCTTCGCCCATATTGTGTTGATCTTCGGGGTCATCCTCCTCGTCGTCGGCCTGTTCCTGGCGGTGGCGGGACGGATGGGACACGCCGTCGGCGGTCGCCGCCACTACTACTAACCGGGCAGATCGGGAGCGTAATCGCGATCGCCCAAAACGCTGCGACGTGCTCCAGCCCAGTTCATAACTCCCACAGCTCAATCCAGCCTATTTCAGCAATCAACATGCTCAACCAATCCAAGGAGCCGACATGACTACGAGCACCATCGTTTGGATCGTCGTCGTCGCGATCGCGGCACTTCTGCTGGTCGCCGCAGTCGCGTGGGTGGCGCGCAAGAAACGCACCGAACATCGCCGCGTCCAAGCGGGCGACATCCGCGAGAAAGCAGTTGAGCAGTCCCACGAGGTGGGCCAACGCGAAGCACTTGCCGACGAGACGGAAGCCAAGGCCCGCGCTGCGCAAGCCGAGGCCGAAGCCATGGCAGCGCACTCGGAAGGCCTGCAGCACCAGGCGCAAGCACGTCGCACCGACGCGGCTACCTCCCGCAGCGAGCTGAACGGAGAATTCGAGCGCGCCGACAAGATCGATCCGGACTCGCCAACCAGCGATACGCCGCGCGGAGATGATGCCGGCCGGCAAGACCCGTCACGGGTGCCCAAGGCCGGGTGACCGACGCCTGAATCGGGCGACGCGGACCGTGCCCTAACGCACGCGCCCTGTCCATGAATCGCGTGCCCTAATAGCCGACGTTGCAGGGATTGGTGGCCGTCAGCTGTTCTGGGTCAACTGTGTTGGATACGAGGCGTACTCGCGTTTCGGCAGTCGCTTCTGACCGGCCGAATGGGTCATTCGCCGGGGCTGGTTTGCGTCAACGTCAGATGTCGCGTGCCTCAAGCAACCGGTCCGATTCAGCCGGCGTGCGCACCACCGGCCCCGATCAGCTCCATCTTCCCGATTCAAAAAGGGGGGCGGCGACGAATGCCGAGCTAGGTTGCCAAGGCAGCGGGAGACTCAATCAAATTTCATGTGCCGCAGTGCTTCTGGGACTCAGCGAGTGGACGACCAATCGTTTGACGAGGACCTTAGCATTCGGACTGGCGCCACCGCCGACGTGCTCTACGGTCGCGAGGACCTCGTGGCTTCCCGTTTGCCCCATCGCCAGAAACCGCTCCTCTTCAATCGCTTTTCGTCGCCCTTTACGTCGGTCCAGACGCCCGCCGGGTAGCTGTGTGGCTGTCTGGCGCCATCGCGGATGACGTCGAGTGTGCCGTCGTTGTGCTTGAGGTACGCGTCACCGTATCGCATATATTGGTCGGTTTCGCCGTCTCGGAGTGTCACGGTAACTGTCATGGTTCAAACCTCCAGGTGCGCCGGCAACATGCCGGCAGGGATCGTGAGTGATGAGTTCACTTGAAAAGAAATCGAATCGGTGAGTATGACTGTGCGTGTGAATCGGGTGAAGCCGAGTTGATCACGACATGCGGACCATCGTTGGCCCGTGCTCAGCGCACCTTCTCGGGAATCGAATTCAGTGCGTGCAGAATGTGTTCCGCCAGTTCGCTTGCCGCCTTGTCTCCGAGGTTGGAATGAGACCTGATGGTGTCCCTGACCAGTTCGACACGGAGGACGTAGGGCGAGCGGAACGTCGTCGTTGAAGCCGTTGAAGCCATTGAAATTTTCCTTAATAGTCGAGCATGTTCGCTCGCAACCGAGCTGCCCGAATACCTACAATCTTACGCCGCTTCTGGTCACTGGGTGTGACTACGGACACGAGGTATTCCACGAGGTCCCAGGCGGAGCCGGTCATTGCCGCACAAGCGATAAACGTTGTGCATGCTGCAACGTCGAGATCACCGCCAAAGTCGACTCCGCGCCTTGGTTACTGTTCACCCCGTCGGCGTGCAGGCCGTCGTATCCGCCACCCGTATCCGGGTCCCACATCGGCTCGCCCGCGTCGTTGTCGCCCATGAACCAGGCCGCGGCGGCCATGACGCCGGCGAGCCAAATCGGGTCGGTGTCGACCGCGGCGGCGCGCGCGCACGCATCGGCGAGTGTGGACACCTCAATGGGCTGCTGGTCAAAACCAGGCCTGGCGTCTTGGGCTTCTCTGCCCGCAGCGGGGGTCGGAGACAGATGCCCGTCTGTCGTTTCGAACGCGATCAGCCACGCCAATAGCTCCAGTCCGTGCTGACGCAGCTTCGCGTCGGTGAGCACGGCACCGGCGGCGATCATCGCTTCCGGCAGAACGGCGTTCGCGTACGTGAGTCGTGATTCGGGCCACGGCCACCTCGGGTCGTAGTTCGAAGCGGGTACCGAAGCGGCATAGTCTGTGAGCAGCGCGCGAGCCGCACGGTGCTCCGGGTCAAAGGCGAGGAGTTCGGCAGCGCCGAGCGCCGCGAACGCCATCGCCCGCGGCCGTGCCGACCGCTCCTGGGCGGCACGCTCGAACTGCATGATGGCCGCTTGTCGGGACCCAGCGACATTGCTGCGTGCGGCCGCCGTGCCCAGGCCCCAGACGCACCTTCCCCAGGCGTCCCCCACGGCTGGTTCGTCGACCCAGCTGCCTGTGCTGTCCATCAGATTACGGCATGCGCCGGAACGTGCCTGCGCGTCGTTTAAGAATCGCAGCGCGACTCCGGCCAGATTGTTCAGTGCTCGGTTGGGGCCATGGTCTCGGGTGGCGACAACAAGTACCCGCGCCGCATGGTCGGTGCGGTAACCAGGCTCCGGCAGGGGCTCGGCAAGCCGGGCGTGCTCCAAAGTGCCACGACGATCGGTCAGCCGCAGCAGATGATCGAAGACGGGCGCAGGGAACGTCGTGGTCATACGAGTGCCCGCCGTTGCGTGAGGACTCGCACGACGCCCTGGATGCCAAAACTCGGAAACCCAGAAAATCCCTGGCGCAGAACGGGAACCATCGACGGTCGAAATGTAAGTGTAGCGCTCAAGGTGATCCCACCTGCGATTGTCACCTGCGTGTCCGGCTTGAGCGGTTGCTCGACGCGATCAGCGGCAAAAGGCTGATCCAGCCCGGACTAGCTGGACTCCCATCTTTTTTGACGATACACCCCGAAAATTGTGCCGGAGCGACGAGATCGCCGCGAATGTCATGCCGTCGCCGGACGACCCCATAGCTGCCCGTCGTGGAGTAGAGTCGGAGAATCGGGACCATCAGGCCCCCATGATGAAGGGGTCAGTGATGTCCGATAAGTCTCCTCGGCAAACCATGAGCAAAAAGTCTGGAAGGTCACTGAAGGAGAAACGCGCCGACAAGCACTCCAAGGCTGCCCTCCGCACCGCATCCACCGACGCGTTATTTCACGACAAGAAGCGCTGAAGCACAAAGACTTTCGCGGCACGCGCCCTAGATGACATCAAAACCGCGAAGAGCGCACCGTAATTTCCGAAGCGTCTTAGCTCGATCGTTCTAGCGCCGAGTTAGGTTGTGGCTCTGGCTGTTTGATCGTACGTATGATTGAACGGTCACGGCGATCCGGCTGGCGGGGCGGTACGGCTGGAATCTGCTCAGCGGGTTCGTGAGCGGTTTCTCCGGTGTCCGTCTGATCGGCAAGCGGGATGTTGCCAGCACCGCGGTGTCGTGAGCCTTCGCGCTGGCCCCCACGGCTGCTTCTCGGCACGTGCCAGCTGGTCACCGATTAAGCCCCCCGTTTCCGGGTTGACGCGGGCTGCACGGGGTATTCTGCTCCGAATGACGGTACGACCGGCGCCACGCCTCCCCGGACCCAGCATGGCAGCCCGGGCTAAATGGTTGCTACGAGCCCGCCCCGGCGACTACATGCTGGCACTAAGCATGGCGACGGCTTCGCTGCCCGTGGTGGGTAAGCACCTGGAACCGCTGGGTGGCGTGACCGCGATGGGCGTCTGGGGCTACCGGCACATGCCCGGCTTCTTGTCCACATCGGCGAAGTCCTGGTTCACTCCGGGCATCGGTGAGATCCGCAAGGCCGAGCGCCGCCAGACCCAGGCGGTCGCCGATGCTGCACTGCGCGGCATCGTGTCGGGCAACGACCTGGACATCGAGTGGCCGGCCCCGGAGCGGACCCCACCGTTCTGGAAAGCGCGGCACCATCGTCGGCATCTGCACCGCACCTCCGTCCGGTACGGCGAACACCCGGTGCAGCTACTTGACGTGTGGCGGAGGAAGGACTTACCGGTCCGCCCGGCGCCCGTGCTGATCTTCGTGCCCGGCGGCGCCTGGGTGCACGGCGGTCGCCAGCTGCAGGGCTACGCGATAATGTCGCATCTGGCCGAACTGGGTTGGGTATGCCTGTCGGTGCAATACCGGGTCTCGCCGCACCACCGCTGGCCATCCCACATCACCGACGTCAAAACCGCGGTCGCATGGGCCCGCGCCAACGTCGACAAGTTCGGCGGTGACCGCGATTTCATTGCGGTGGCAGGGACGTCGGCGGGCGGGCATCTGTCCGCGCTGGCCGGGCTGAGCGGCAACGACCCTGAGATGCAGACCGAGCTACCACCGGGCTCGGACACCTCGGTGGATGCGGTGGTAGGAATTTACGGCCGCTACGACTGGGAGGACCGGTCGACCGTTGAGCGGGACCGCTTTGTCGATTTCCTGGAGCGGGTTGTCGTCAAGCGCCGGATCGACCGCCACGGCGACGTGTTCCGCAGCGCCTCGCCGATCGCCCGGGTGCATCCGGATGCCCCGCCGTTCTTGGTGATTCACGGCCGCAATGACTCCGTGATACCGGTGGAGCAGGCGCGCAGCTTCGTGGAGCGGCTGCGGTCGGTCTCCCGTTCGGTGGTCAGCTACGTCGAGCTGCCCGGCGCCGGACATGGCTTCGACTTGACCGACGGGGCGCGGACCGGTGCAATGGCGACCGCGATCGGGCTGTTCCTCAACCAGGTCCATCGCAATCGGATGATCACGGCTAAAGAGGTTATTTAGCCGCCTGCCGCCGGTAGCGTCCCACCCGTGAGGTTGAAAAGCGGGAGAGTATTCAGGTGAAAAGGCTGAGCGGCTGGGATGCGGTGCTGCTGTACAGCGAGACACCGAATGTGCATATGCACACTCTGAAAATCGCCGTCATCGAGTTGGATCCCGACCGCCGCGACTTCGGTATCGAGGAATTCCGCAGGGTCATTCACAGTCGGTTGTACAAGCTGGACCCGTTTTGCTATCGGCTAGTTGACATTCCGCTCAAGCTGCACCACCCGATGTGGCGGGAGAACTGCGAAGTCGACCTGACTTATCACGTGCGGCCGTGGCGACTGCCAGCCCCTGGCGGTCGTCGCGAGCTGGACGAGGCCATCGGTGAGATCGCCAGCACGCCGCTGGACCGTGATTATCCACTCTGGGAAATGTATTTCGTCGAGGGTCTGGCCAATCACCGGATCGCGGTGGTCGGTAAGATCCACCACGCGCTCGCTGACGGGGTTGCCGCGGCGAATCTGCTGGCGCGCGGGATGGATTTGGCGCCGCGTCCTCAGGGGGACCGTGACGCGTACGCGTCCGACCCTGCCCCTACCAAGGGGGCCCTGCTGCGTTCGGCATTCGGCGATCACCTGCGCCAAATCGGGCGGATCCCGCGGACGATCGGTTACACCGCGCGGGGTGTCAACCGGGTCCGGCGCAGCGCGCGCAAGCTCTCGCCGGAACTGACTCGGCCGTTCACTCCGCCCCCAACCTTTATGAACCATATGCTCACGCCCGAGCGGAGATTCGCCACCGCCACTCTGGCACTGAGCGACATCAAGGAGACCGGCAAGGAGCTCGGCGTCACGATCAACGACATGGTGCTTGCGCTATCGGCGGGGGCGCTGCGCAGACTGCTGCTGCGCTACGACGGCAACGCCGACCACCCCCTGCTGGCCTCGGTGCCGGTGAGCTTCGACTTCTCGGCGGACCGGATCTCCGGGAACTTTTTCACCGGCATGCTGGTCGCGCTGCCGTCCGACGTCGACGACCCGCTGGAGCGGGTGCGTTGCTCCCACGACTACGCGGTCGACGCTAAGGAGAGCCACCAGCTCCTCGGGCCGGAACTGGTCAGCCGGTGGGCGGCCTACTTTCCGCCGGCGCCGTCGGAGTCACTGTTCCGCTGGCTGGCCACCCGCGACGGCCAGAACAAGGTGCTCAACCTGCCGATCTCTAACGTTCCGGGTCCGCGTGAACACGGGCGGGTCGGTGGCGCGCTGGTCACCGAGATCTATTCGGTGGGGCCGTTAACCACCGGCAGCGGTTTGAACATCACGGTGTGGAGTTATGTGGACCAGCTGAACGTCTCGGTTCTTTCCGACGGCGCAACAGTCGAGGACCCGCATGAGGTAACCGAGGCCATCCTCGAAGAGTTGGTCGAAATCCGCCGAGCCGCAGGGCTTTCCGAAGAGCTGACGGTCATCGAGAGCGCGATGGCGCAGGCGTAGCTTTCGCAACGTCGAGTGTGGGCTTAAGACACGTTGCACGCGGTTTTGGCGTGCATCAATCCCACACTCGGCGGCTAATCAGACGACAGACGGGCGAGCAGGTCGCGACGGACAATCTTGCCGGTGCTGCTGCGGGGCAGTTCGTCCAGCACGACGATCTCGCGAGGCACCTTGTAGTTGGCCAGGTTGTCTCGGACGTGCTGCTTGAGGTTGTCGGCGCTGGCCGACCCGTCGTGCGCAAGCACGACAAACGCGGCCAGTCGTTGCCCGTACTGCTCATCGTCGACTCCCAGCACCGCGGCTTCGGCGACATCCGGGTGAGCCGCGAGGATCTTTTCGACCTCGATCGGGTAGACGTTCTCGCCGCCGGAGACGATCATCTCGTCGTCGCGTCCAACCACGTATAGCCGCCCGGCCTCATCCAGGCGGCCGATATCACCGGATGCCATGAAGCCCTCGTGGAAGTTTCTGCCGGCGCCGGAGGTGTAACCGTCGAAGCGGTTGGAGTTGCGCACGAAGATCTGGCCGACCTCGCCGGTCGGCAAGGGGCAAAGGTCGGCGTCGAGGATGCGGATCTCGGTCCCCACCGCGGGCTTGCCCGCGGTGTCCGGCGCGGCGCGCAGGTCGGCGGGTGTTGCGGTGGCGATCATGCCGGCTTCGGTGGCGTTGTAGTTGTTGTAGATGATGTCGCCGAACTCGTCCATGAACCGAGTGACGACGTCGGGGCGCATCCGGGATCCCGACGCGGTAGCGAACCGCAGCGAACGGCCGCTGTAACGATGACGAATCTCGTCGGGCAGGTCCATGATCCGATCGAACATCACCGGCACCACGCATAAGCCGGTGGCCTGGTAGCGGTCGATGAGGTCGAGGGTGGCTTCCGGGTCGAATTTGCGCCGGGTGGCCACCGTGCAGCCCAGCGATGCGGCGAAGACCAGCTGCGAAAAGCCCCAGGCGTGAAACATCGGCGCCACCACCACCGTCGTCTCCTCGGTGTGCCACGGCACGCGGTCCAGGATCGCCTTGAGTTCGGTCGATCCACCACCGGAATGCTTGGCGCCCTTAGGGTTACCGGTAGTTCCCGACGTCAGCAGGATCAATCGGCCTTTACGGTCTGTCTTGCCGGGCCGATTGCCGGAATGGCTGGCGATGAGTTTCTCGACGGTGGTGTCGTGGGCCTCGGGATGGTCGGTCCACGCGACGATGCGGGTGGTGTCGGGCTTGTCGGCCAGCGCGCGGTCCACCGACTCGGTGAACTCCTCGTCGTAGATCACCGCGTCGGCGTGTTCGCGATTGACCACTTCGGCCAGTGCCGGGCCGGCGAACGAGGTGTTGAGCAGCAGCACGTCGGCACCGATCCGGTCGGCCGCCACCAGCGCCTCGACGAAGCCACGATGGTTGCGGCACATGATGGCGACCACTTCCGGCGTGCCGCCGGGCAAACTCTGCAGCGCAGATGCCAGCGCGTCGCCGTGCTGGTTGAGTTCCCGGTAGGTTAGAGTGCCAATCTCGTCGATCAGGGCCGGACGGTCCGGACAGCGTTGCGCCGACATCGCGAATCCGCTTGTGACGGAGAGGCCTTGGCGCTGAACGACGGCGGCTATCCGAAGATACTTGTCGGGCCGCAGCGGAGCGATGATTCCGGCCCGGACCATGGCAGCCAGCAGGCCACCCGCTTCGGTGAGACGGGACAGCACGCCGGTACCTGCCATCGGTGCTGCTAGCCGAGCACCGGAAGGCGACGCACTTTGGCCAACTCGTTCAGCGCCTGCTGCATGACCCGGCGGACATGGGCATCGACCGCGTCGATGTCGGGCGCCTCGCCGAACTCGGCCACCAGGTCGATCGGCTCGAGTACCTGCATCACGATTTTGGTCGGCAGCGGAACGTTGACCGGAACCACCGCGGAAAGCCCAAACGGGAAGCCCACCGAGATCGGGAGGATCTTCACTCGCATCAGCTTGTCCAACCGCAGCGCCTTGGCTAATCCCATACCTCGAGACAGGTAGAGCTGGCTTTCCTGACCGCCGACGGCAACGACAGGCACGATCGGAACCCCGGCGTTCAGTGCCGCCCGGACGTACCCGGTGCGTCCGTCGAAATCAATGATGTTCTCCGCCAGCGTCGGTCGGTAAACGTCGTAATCACCGCCCGGGAACACCACCACCACGCCGCCGGATCGCAGTGCCTCGTCGGCATTTTCGTGGTTGGCGCGAATGAACCCGGTGCGGATGAGGAAGTCGCCCTGTGGGCCGTTGAACAACATGTCGTGGCTCAGCGTGTAGACCGGCCGGTGATAGCCGAACTTCTCGTAGAAACCGGTCGCGAACACCGGTACATCCATCGGGAACAATCCGCCGGAGTGGTTGGACACCACGAGCGCGCCGCCTTGCGGGAAGGAATCCAGCCCGTGCACCTCCGCCCGGTGGTAACCCTTGATCAGCGGACGGATCCACCCCATGACGCGTTCGGTGAGCCCGGGATCCCACTTGGAAATCTCGGTAGGTTCGGTATCGATTGCGTTCAACGCATTCCCCTGGGATTTCAGCGCGGATTTGGCTGTGATGGTAACCCAGCGTCTGCAACGTCCTCTCCTCGCCGACCGTTCGGGGCGGCTCGCTACCATCTCCTCGACACCCGTCGATGAACTTAAAGGAGCGTCACAGAGTCGTGAGCACTGAAGAAGCCGGCACCAGCGAACCCGAAGTTCTCGTCGAGCAGCGAGACCGGATCCTGATCATCACCATCAACAGGCCGAAGGCCAAGAATGCGGTCAACGCTGCCGTAGCCAGAGGTCTGGCCGATGCGGTGGACCGGCTTGACGAAGACCAGGGCCTGTCCGTGGGCATCTTGACCGGCGCGGGTGGCTCGTTCTGTGCGGGAATGGATCTCAAAGCGTTTGCCCGCGGCGAGGTTCCCGTCGTCGAGGGCCGGGGGATGGGCTTTACCGAGCGTCCACCGGTCAAGCCGCTGATCGCCGCCGTCGAAGGCTACGCGCTGGCCGGCGGCACCGAGCTGGCGCTGGCCACCGATCTGATCGTGGCATCCAAGGACGCGGCGTTCGGCATTCCCGAGGTCAAACGCGGCCTGGTCGCCGGCGGCGGGGGATTGCTGCGGCTGCCGGAGCGCATCCCGGCCGCCATCGCGATGGAGTTCGCGCTGACCGGGGAAAACTTCAGCGCTGAGCGCGCTCACGCCCTCGGAATGGTCAACGTGCTCGCCGAGCCCGGTGGCGCGCTGGAGGCGGCGATCGAGTTGGCCGAGCGGATCACCGCCAATGGACCGCTGGCCGTTGCCGCCACCAAGCAGATCATCGTCGAGTCGCGCGGCTGGAGTCCGCAAACCAGGTTCGCCGAGCAGAACAAGCTCCTGATGCCGGTGTTCTCGTCCAACGACGCCAAGGAAGGCGCGATCGCGTTCGCCGAGAAACGCCCGGCCCGCTGGACCGGCACCTGAGCTAGGCCGCGCGCACGTCCGCGCTGTCCTCGGCGGTGACGGGGCCCGCGACCCCCGACGCGGCATCGGTGGTGGGTAGCGGCGCCAGGCCTGGCTCCGGCGTCAACAGCATCGTGGCGCGGGCATCCAGAACGTGGCCGATGAAGAAGTCGTACAGAGCCATCCCGATCACCGCTCCGACCAATGGTCCGACGATCGGTATCCACCAGTATTGGGTTGTCTGGCCGTAGTTTCCGGACAACGCCAGCTTGCCCCAGCCCGCCAGATAGGCGAACAGTCGCGGACCGAGGTCGCGGGCGGGGTTGAGCGCGGCGCCGGCGTTGGTTCCGTAAGAGCAGCTGATCACCGCAACGACGAAGCCGATGATCAGCGGCGCCATATTGCCGGCCGGCGCCTGGTTGCGATGGTCGATCAGCGCCGCGATCAACACGACCAGAATCGCGGTGCCGACGAGCTGGTCGACCAACGGTCCGAGGTAGCCGCCGTGAAAGTAGGACGCGGGATAGGTGGCGAAGATCGAGTAGGTGTCCTGCGAGTCCGGCCGGGCGAGGTGGTTGGCCGCGTTGAAGTCGTCGATCGCGGACCGGTAGACGGCGTAGACCACCGCGGCCCCGCCAAACGCTCCGACGAACTGGGCCACCCAATAAGGGACGACGTTTTTCCAGTCGAACCTGCGGGCGACCGCGAACGCCAGCGTGACCGCCGGGTTGAGGTGGGCGCCGCTGATACCGCCGGCCAGGTAAGCCGCCAGCATGACGGCGAACGCCCAGCCGAGGATGAGGATCAGCCAATTCGCCGGGCCGAACGCTGTGCTCTGTCTGCCCGAGCCGGGCAAGCCCACGACGTTCAGTGCGCAGGTGCCCAGGCCCAGCAGCATCAGCACGAAGGTGCCGAAGAACTCGGCCAGCATCGCGCCGGGCAGCCCGGCACGCAGCCTGGTGAAGGTGCTCACGGTAGGCGCAGTACGAAGCGTTGTTTCCTTATTGATGAGCGATGTGGTTCCCAAAACTCTCCCCAGCCAGGTCGTAGTTACGTGGCCCGTGCCGCTCAGAGCTATCAGGTAGTGGCGGCGACGGTTGGAGACGACGACAGCGATGTCGTTCACCGCCTGGCTAACCAAAAGGCGCCCGGTCGGCTCGATCCCGGGTAGCCCATCGCCATCTGCGGGTAAACCTCGCGCCGCGCCCGTTCATCTGGAGGGCCAGATGGCGCTGGGCTTTCGATGAGTTACGTGATCTAAACTACAGCCGAGCGCATGACAGCTTTGGCGAGCTTTGTAACGTGATGGCACCCACAGAAGGTCCGAGCTTGAGTATTTCGTTGCTTCTCGAGATGGCTGCGTCGAGTAATCCCGACCGCACGGCCGTCGTCTCGGGGGACACCCGACTGACGACTCAGCAGCTGAGCGATCTCGCCGACGGTGGCGCCGGTGTCATCGCGGCATCGAACGCCAAGCATGTCGTCTACGTCGGCACCGGCGGGGTGATGCTGCCGCTGCTGATCTTCGCGTCGGCGCGGGCCGGCGTGGCGTTTACCCCGATCAACTACCGGCTCTCCGCAGACGGCGTCCAAGCGCTGATCGCCCGTCTGCCCGAACCGCTGGTGATCGCCGACAGCCGATACCGCGACATGCTGGGCACCGGCGGCGAGCAAGTCATCGATTCCGACCAGTTTTTGGCGGAGGCAGCCAACGCCGAGCCCGCAGCAGAGTTTCCCGACCCCGACACGGTCGCGATCGTGCTGTTCACGTCGGGCACCACATCGCAGCCCAAGGCCGTCGAACTCACCCACAACAACCTGACCAGTTACGTCACCGGAACGGTCGAGTTCGAGTCGGCTGAGCCGACCGACGCGGCGCTGATCTGTGTGCCGCCCTATCACATCGCGGGGGTCGGTGCGGCGCTGTCGAACCTGTACGCCGGACGCAAGATGGTCTACCTACCCACCTTCGATGCGCCGGAATGGGTGCGGCTGATCAACGCCGAAAACGTCACCACCGCGACGGTGGTACCCACCATGCTCGACCGCATCGTGACCGTGTTGGAGGCCGGCGATCATCAGTTGCCGTCGCTGCGAAACTTGGCCTACGGCGGCTCGAAAGTGGGTTTGCCGCTGGTCCGCCGCGCCCTCGAGCTGCTGCCGGATGTCGGATTCGTCAACGCCTACGGGCTGACCGAGACGAGTTCGACGATCACCGTGCTGACCCCGGACGATCACCGCCAGGCGCAGTCCGCGGCGGATCCCGCGGTCGTCAAGCGCCTGGCCTCGGTCGGTCAACCGGTGCCCGGCATCGAGCTGCAGATCCGCGACGAGAACGGCACGGTGCTGCCGGCAGGGCAGACCGGTGAATTGTTCGTTCGCGGCGACCAGGTCTCGGGCCGCTACACCGGGATCGGCTCGGTGCTGGACGCCGACGGGTGGTTTCCGACGAAGGACATCGCCACGCTCGACGAGGACGGCTACCTGTTCATCGGCGGACGCAGCGACGACACCATCATTCGGGGTGGGGAGAACATTGCGCCGGCTGAGCTGGAGGACGTGCTGATCGAGCACGCCCAGGTGCGTGACGTGGCTGTGGTCGGGGTCGAGGATCCGCAATGGGGTCAGGCGATCGTCGCGGTGGTGGTGCCGGCCGTCGGCACCGATCCTGACCCCGAGGAGCTGCGCGAGCATGTCCGCAAGAGCTTGCGCGGTTCGCGTACGCCTGACCGGGTAGTCTTTCGCGACGAGCTGCCCACCAACGCGACGGGCAAGGTGCTGCGTCGCGAAATTGTCGAAGACCTTCGGGCGAGCGCCCAGTAAAGGATCGAAACATGATCAAAAACGGAACCCGTCTGGCCAGCCAGGTGTGTGACACCCAGGTCATCGTCGTCCGAAGCTCGGACAGCCTCGACGACCTGCGCTGTGGCGGCGCACCGATGGTGGCATTGGACGCCGAGCGTTCCGGTGAACTGGATCCGGCGTTCGCCGACGGCAGCGTGATGGGTAAGCGCTATGTGGACGAAACCGGCGCCGAGGTGCTGGTAACCAAGGCCGGCGCCGGCACACTCAGCGTCGGCGAGACGGTGCTGAGCCTCAAGGAAGCCAAACCGCTGCCGGCCAGCGACTGAGCGCAGCTAGCTTTCGCGTCGCTCCGGGAGTCCGTTGCGGCGGACGAATTCCCTTGCCTTGACCAGAAATTCGAGCTGGTCGTGGACCTTTCGCAGCGGGTCGGTGCTGCGTGTGGATCGGCACAGTACGACGGCGCCTTCCAGCGCGGCGATCGACATGACTGCCAGCGAGTCGGCATCTGGCTCGAGGAAGCCGTCGGCGGCAAAAGCACGCGTCAACGCCGTGCGCCAGTGGGCGAAAATCCGGCTCGACTCGGCGGCTAACCGGACTTCGTCATCGGCGCAGCCGATCGCTGCGGCCACCACAGGACAGCCGGCGTTGAAATCGCTCTCGGCCAGCACGCGTTCCCAGAACCTGACGAACTGCCGCACCAGCACTTTCGCGCCTCGCTCGGCGGCGGCGTCGATGTCAGCGGTAATCGCATCGCCGGCGTACCGGAGCGCCTCGGCGAGGATCTGATTGCGGCCGTCGGGAAAGTGGTAGTAGACCGAGCCACGGGGCGCACCACTGCGAGTGAGCACCTCATCGATCGTCACGCCCGCGGCACCGCGCTCACGCATCACCTCGGCGGCGCTGATCAGCATGTTGGTCCGAGTATTCCCGCGCTTACTGCGGACACGCGTCGTCAACGACATGGTCGTAGCGGGCCTCTCTGCGATCCGACCGTCATGCCGCGTGCGGGTGACGAAGCTGCGGCATCCGCCACTGCACGGCACGCCGACTGAACCGGATGGACCGCAATGACTTGTGGCGTAGGTCGGGAATCTCCCGGATGAACTGGTAGCCGGCGAGATTGAGTTCGACGAGCAACATGTTCTTCTCCTGGGCTTTCTGTTGCCCTCGTGCGCTGTGGTCTTCACCGCACGATTATGCAAGGGAGCATATAACAGCGGTGATCGACAGGCAAGCGCAGGCTAAGAGAAATCTGTGTACATCGTTAAAAGCAATGCTTGTCAGCACTGCTTAGCCAGGCTTGCGCTGATGGCCGACCTTTCAGTGATATGCCCTATTGCATATTCCCAAGCTCTGCGCTTGACTCGGCCAATGACTAGCACTTCTGGCACCTCCGGAACTTCCGGCGCGTCGGGAACCTCGGTGGCCACGCTGCCGGACCTGGAAACCGTGACCCTGGAGCGGGACGGACACGTCCTGCTGATCGGCTTGAACCGGCCGCACAAACGCAATGCTTTCACTCAGACGATGCTCGCCGACCTGGCTCGCGCCTACGGGCTACTGGAGTCTGACCCGTCGGTGCGCGTAGGTGTGCTCTTCGCACACGGCGACCACTTCACTGGCGGTCTGGATCTTGTCGACGTCGGCCCCAACATCGCGTCCGGTGACTTGCCATTGCCAACGGACGGACGCGATCCCTGGCGCCTGGACGGTTCCTGGACGACGCCGTTAGTCGCCGCGGCGCATGGCTGGTGTATGACCCTGGGCATCGAGTTGCTGCTGGCCGCCGACGTTCGAATCGCAGCGACGGGCACCCGTTTCGCGCAACTCGAGGTGCAACGCGGCATCTATCCATTCGGGGGCGCGACCCTTCGACTTCCGCGTGAGGCCGGATGGGGCAACGCCATGCGCTGGCTGCTGACTGGCGACGAGTTCGACGCCGCCGAGGCGCACCGGATCGGTCTGGTCCAAGAGGTGACCGATGACGGCGCAACCGCCCTGACGCGCGCCCGCGAGATCGCCCACACCATCGCCGGGCGCGCGGCGCCGCTGGCCGTGCGAGCCACCCTGGCGTCAGCTCATCTAGCCCGCGAGCGGGGTGATGCGGCTGCTATCGAGCGGCTACGACCGGAGGTGGCCGCCCTGTTCGCCACCGCCGACGCCGCCGAGGGCGTGCAATCGTTCATCGAGCGGCGCCAAGCCCGATTCCAGGGGCGCTAACCGCGTTAGGCTCGGCCCAGCGGATCTGGGAAGGCGACTGCCATGGGCCACTACAAGAGCAATGTGCGCGACCTGGAATTCAATCTGTTCGAAACGCTCGGCTTGGAGAAGGTGCTGGCCGACGAAGCGTTCGGCGACTTGGACGGCGATTCGGTGCGGGAGATGCTTTCCGAGGCCGCCCGGTTGGCTGAGGGCCCGGTGGCCGAGTCGTTTGCCGACGGCGACCGCCACCCACCGACGTTCGACCCCGACACGCACGTCGTGAGCCTGCCGGAGCCGTTCAAGAAGTCGCTCGGCGCGTGGCGAGATGGTGAGTGGTTCCGAGTCGGGCTCACCGAAGACGTCGGCGGTGTGCCAGCGCCGTCGATGGTGCAGTGGGCGATCAACGAGTTGGTCCTCGGCGCCAACCCGCCGGTGTTCATGTTCATGGCCGGTCCGTTTATGGCGAACATCCTCTACGGCATCGGCAATGAGCAGCAACGGCATTGGGCCTCGCTGGCGATCGAGCGCAACTGGGGTGCCACCATGGTGCTCACCGAGCCCGACGCGGGTTCCGACGTCGGCGCTGGCCGCACCAAAGCGATCGATCAAGGCGATGGCACCTGGCACATCGAAGGCGTCAAGCGGTTTATTACCAACGGCGACACCGATGACCTGTTCGAGAACATCATGCACCTGGTGCTGGCCCGGCCCGAGGGCGCTGGACCAGGTACCAAGGGGTTGAGTCTGTTTCTGGTGCCGAAATTCCTGCTCGACCCGGAAACCGGCGAACCGGGAGAGCGCAACGGCGCATTCGTCACCGGGCTGGAACACAAGATGGGCCTGAAGGTTTCGGCCACTTGTGAACTCACGTTCGGTCAGCACGGAGTGCCAGCGACAGGCTGGCTGGTCGGCGATAGCCACAACGGGATCGCAGCAAATGTTCAAGGTCATCGAGTATGCGCGAATGATGGTGGGTACCAAGGCCATTGCGACATTGTCGACGGGTTACCTGAATGCATTGGACTACGCCAAGACTCGGGTCCAGGGAGCCGATCTGACCCAGATGACGGACAAGACGGCGCCGCGGGTGACCATCATCCACCACCCCGATGTGCGCCGAGCGTTGATGACGCAGAAGTCCTACGCCGAAGGCCTGCGCGCGCTCTATCTCTACACCGCCGCCCACCAAGACCCGGCGGCGGCCGCCGTTGTATCCGGCGCCGACCCAAAGTTGGCGGAACGGGTCAACGATCTACTGCTGCCGATCGTGAAGGGTGTGGGCTCAGAGCGGGCCTATCAAACTTTGACCGAGTCGTTGCAAACGTTCGGTGGATCCGGCTTCCTGCAGGACTACCCCATCGAGCAGTACATCCGCGACGCCAAAATCGACAGCCTCTACGAGGGCACCACCGCAATCCAGGCGCAGGACTTCTTCTTCCGCAAGATCGTTCGTGACCACGGTGTGGCGCTGCAACATCTGGTTACCCAGATCGAGACATTTATCGACAGCGACGACGCCCGACCCGAACTCGCCACCGCCCGCTCGGTACTGGCCACCGCACTCGACGACCTGCAAGCCTGGGTGAGCGCGATGACGGGTTTTCTGGTCGACGCCCAAGAGAGTGCCCGCGAACTCTATCGAATCGGCCTGGAATCGGTGCGCTTCCTGCTCGCGGTCGGCGATCTGCTGATCGGATGGCTGCTGCTTCGACACGCGGAGATCGCGCTGGCAGCGCTCGAGGGCGACCCGGCAGCGAACGACCGAGCGTTTTATGCCGGAAAGGTTGCTGCGGCACAGTTTTTCGTCAAGAACGTACTGCCGCGGCTGACTGCTGAACGCGGGATCGCCGCGGGGGTCGACCTAGGGATCATGGACGTGCGCGAAGAGGCATTCTGACCCTAGGGCACGAAGATTGCCGGGCGTCACGCCAGCGTGATGCGGGTGTTCGACGGCCACGCTAGCGTGACGCTGGAGGGTCGTCAGCTGTCGGTGGTGTAGCCCATCGGCATCAGCACGCTCTTCTGCTGGGTGAAGTGCTCGACGCCTTCTGGTCCGTTCTCGCGGCCGATACCGGAGTTCTTGTAGCCGCCGAACGGGCAGCACGGATCGAAGGCGTACCAGTTGATCGCATACGTCCCGGTGCGAATCTGCTCCGAGATCTCAATGCCACGCGGCACATTGGTGGTCCAGACGCTGCCGGCCAGGCCGTACGCCGAGTCGTTGGCGATCTTGATCGCGTCCTCCTCGGTGTCATACGGGATGATGCTCAGCACCGGACCGAAGATCTCCTCCTGGGCGATGGTCATCTTGTTGTCGACGTCAGCAAACACCGTCGGCTGCACGAAGAAGCCGCTGTCTAGACCTTCGGGACGGCCGCCGCCGCAGACCAGCCGCGCGCCCTCCTCGATGCCCTTGGCGATGTAGCCCTCGACGCGGGCACGTTGCTTCTCCGAAATCAGTGACCCGATCTGGGCGGCCGGGTCCGACGGCGTCCCGACCGGCAGCGCCTGGACGAAAGCGCTGACGGCGTCCACGATCTCGTCGTACCGCGAGCGGGGCGCCAGAATTCGGGTCTGGGCCACACAGGCCTGTCCGGTGTTCATGATCCCGGAGAACACCAGCATCGGGATGGAGGCGGCCACGTCGACGTCGTCGAGGAGGATGGCCGCCGACTTGCCGCCGAGCTCCAAGGTGCACGGCTTGAGCATCTCCGCCGCACGCTGGCCGATCTCCTTGCCGACGGCCGAGCTGCCGGTGAAGGAAAACACATCGATGTCGCGGTTGGAGGTCAGTGCCTGCCCAGTCTCGATACCGCCGGGCACTACCGATAGCACACCCTCGGGCAGGCCGGCCTCGGCGAGCAGCTCCGCCAAAGCGTTTGTGCTCAGTGGTGTTTCGGCCGCTGGCTTGAGCACGACGGTGCAGCCGGCGAGCAGGGCCGGGCCCAGCTTGTTGATCGCCAGAAACAGCGGCACGTTCCACGCCACGATCGCGCCGACCACGCCGAGCGGCTCACGGTGGACGATGGTCTGTCCGTAGCCGCCGTTGCGGATCTCGCGCCACTTGACCTGGTCGACGGCGGGGCCGGCGAAAAAGTTCATCGCCCCGATCCCGCTCATCCACTGCATCGTCTCGACAGACATCGGCGGCTGGCCGGTCTCGAGGCCGAGCAGCTTGGTGAAACCGTCCTTGTGCTCCTCCATCAGCTTGAGCGCCTTAGCGATGACGGCCGCGCGCTCCTTTGGCGGCGTCGTGGGCCAGGGGCCGCTGTCGAACGCGGCGCGCGCTGCGGCGACGGCGGCGTCCACGTCGGCGGCGGACGCCATCGGCACCTTGCCGACGTATTCGCCGGTGGCAGGACAGTGCACCTCGATGACCTCAGCGGTCGACGGTTCTGTCCACTTGCCGCCGATAAAAAGCTTGTCGTATTCGGTCTTAAAGTCGGTCATTCGACCCGCTCCTCCTCATTGCCCCGCACTGCATCGTCGCCGGCGGCCATGAGCGCCACCCTACCCAGCGGATCGCAAAACGAGAACACGTTTCAGTCAAGAGGTCCGGTGGGCTCACTGCGGTCGCAGCACCAGCACCAAATTGCTCACCAGGAACTCGCGTAGCAGCGGCACCGAGGCCAGCCACCATGCCCATCGAGGGTGGTAGCGCGGGAACGCGGCTACCAAGGCGCCGGTGCTTGCGGCCCAGTCCAGGCCGTCGGCCACCGATACCGCGAACAACGACGACCCGTAGTCGTTCTTCGCTGGTTGACCGTGTTTGCGGGCGTAGCGCCGGGCGGCGCGCGCCCCGCCGAGATAGTGGGTCAGGCCCATCTCGTGTCCACCGAACGGCCCCAGCCACACGGTGTACGACAGCACCGCTAGACCGCCCGGCCGAGTTACTCGCAACATCTCGCGGCCCAGCTGCCAAGGCCGCGGCACATGCTCGGCCACATTGGACGACAAGCAGATATCCACGCAGTCATCCGCAAACGGAAGTGCCATCCCCGATGCCCGAACGAATATGGTTGGTGCCTCGGCAGATTCCGTTTGGGGTGAATGCATCTCAGCCGGATCCGGCTCGACGCCCAGATAGCGGATGCCGGCTTTCGCAAAGGCCGCTGCGAAATATCCTGGCCCTCCGCCGACGTCGAGCAGGGTGCGCCCCGCTGCCGAGCCGCCGTGGGTGCCCTGCCACAAATCGTCGACCATCGCCGCGGTGTCGTCGGCCAGCGCGCCGTAGAACCGCACCGGGTTTGGCTGCTCATAGCGGAACTCCGACAACAGGCGCAGCGAGCGGGAAAGCGTCGCCCGCCGTGCAAACAGGTCGGTGGCGGCCATTCACCACACCCTACGGTTTAGGCTGGACGACGATGTTTGCCGTGCGACGTGAGGCCATGGGCCGGGAAACCCAGAGTCTCAGGGCGGTATTGCTGCTGTGCTGGCGCGACATCGGTCACCCGCAGGGCGGGGGGAGTGAAACCTACCTGCAGCGCATCGGAGCCCAGCTGGCCGCCTCCGGTGTCGCCGTCACGTTGCGCACCGCCCGTTATCCCGGCGCGGCACGGCGGGAATTGATCGACGGTGTGCAGATCAGCCGCGCGGGCGGGCGGTACTCGGTATACCTGTGGGCGCTGTTGGCGATGGCGGCGGCGCGGCTCGGGGTAGGACCGCTGCGGCGGGCCCGCCCGGATGTCGTGGTCGACACCCAGAACGGCTTGCCGTTTCTGGCCCGGTTGATCTACGGGCGGCGGGTCGCGGTCTTGGTGCACCACTGCCATCGTGAGCAGTGGCCGGTGGCCGGCCGGCTGCTGGGTCGGCTTGGGTGGTTCGTCGAGTCGCAGTTGTCGCCAAGGCTGCACCGCCGCAATCAGTACGTGACGGTGTCGCTGCCGTCAGCCCGTGACCTTGTCGGCCTAGGTGTCGGTAACGAGCGAATTGCGGTGGTGCGCAACGGTCTCGATGAGGCGCCCGAGGCGTCTCTGCGTGGACCGCGAGCCGCCAGACCGCGCGTGCTGGTGTTGTCCCGGCTGGTGCCACACAAGCAGATCGAGGATGCGTTGGCCGCGGTGGCGCTGCTGCGCCCATCGATACCCGAGCTGCATCTCGACATCGTCGGCGGTGGGTGGTGGTGGCAGCGCTTGGTCGACCACGCGGCGCGGCTGGGTATCAGCGACGCGGTGACATTCCACGGCCATGTCGATGACATCACGAAACACCATGTCATGCAGCAGTCTTGGGTGCACCTGCTGCCATCGCGCAAAGAAGGCTGGGGCTTGGCGGTCGTCGAGGCGGCGCAGCACGCGGTGCCCACGATCGGCTACCGATCCTCCGGTGGGTTGGCGGACTCGATCATCGACGGGGTCACCGGGGTGCTAGTCGACGGTCGCGCCGAGTTGGTGAATCGGCTGCAACAGGTGCTGGCTGATTCGGTGCTTCGTGATCAACTCGGTGCCAAGGCGCAAGCGCGCAGCGTTGAGTTTTCCTGGCAGCAGAGTGCTGATGCGATGCGCATCGTGCTCGAGTCGATGATGGCCGGTGGCCGCGTCAGCGGAGTGGTTTGACTCTGACACCGTCCTTCTGCCTCACGTCGGGACTCCCGGGCCCAAGAATTTGGTGTAAATGCGGGCGCGGCGGCTTAGTTATGATTTTGTCAGTCGTGTCTGTGACCTGATTGAGGAGGTAGGGGTCGTGGTGTTTGGGATGGTGCCTGAGGTGGTGGGGGCTTCGGCGGCGATGGAGGCGGGGTTAGCGGCGGAGAAGGCGGCTGGGGTGGCCGCGGCGTCTCCGGCGGCGTTGGGTGTGACGCATATGGGTGGGGATTTGGATTCGCATGTGTTTGCTCAGGTGGCGCGGATGGCGGCGGTGGAGTTGTTGACGGTCGCGGGTGATCATGTGGCGAACCGGGCGGAGTTTTCGGGGGCGACGTCGTTGGCCGGGGCGACCACGGTGGCCAGTGAGGGTATGCGGGCGGCGGCGACCGCGATCTGACTCAGCGCGGATTGTGAGTGGCGGGCCTGTTTGGAGCCGTGGTGGCGATCAAGCGGCGTTCACCATGGGACGTCTCCGCCCTGGCCATCGGAACGCTGTTTGCGGGGATCTTTGCCGTGGTCATCGCCGGCATGCACGCTGACAGCGTGGCCCGCGCCATCACCTGCTGAGGGCCCGCGGCTGATGGTCGCCTTGACGATCCGCAACATCAGTGAGGATTCGCAGCTTGGCGCCGCGGGCGCCCGGTCGCTACCGTCATTCCGATGACTCCGCCGATCAGCATCGCCAACCACACCAGGTGCGCGATCACCGTGAGCAATCGACGATTGGTCGGGATGTCCGCGGAATCGCCGCCCACCCGATACAGCACCAGGTCGTGGCCGCGATAGGTCACCGGTAGTCGCGTGAATGTCCTTGCGGCGCTGCCCATATCACCAGGTGTCCCCTGCTCGACTACTAGCCACCGCACACCGGCGCGACGAAGCGTGGTGGGGTCGGCGCCTGTCAACAACAGCCGCTGCACCTCGCGTGCTCGCGTTCCCTCACCGGGAATTGTCACCCCGGAAATGATCAGGTCGCCGGTCATCAATACATCGGCTCGCACCCAGCGCGGCAATGGGTCCAGCACTGGTGCCGATCCGGACCAGACGAAGCGCCGCATGGTGTCGGCGGGGAGCACCGCGACGTCTGCCGGATCGTTGTTGATCACCGCTGCGACGGTTGCCCAGTCCGTCGGATAATGCACCGGCTCAACCTTTCCCCCAATCCCCCAAGCCAAGTCGGGAAGTGAGACCAGCAGCGCGGCGCAGCACACCAGCGCGGGAACCGCGGGCCCTGAAAAACCTAGCCAACGCCGCAACGTCAGCACCGCGGCCCCACCCGCCAATGCGTATCCGGGCATCGCCAATGCCACCCACTTCTGCCCGTCGCGCAGGACGCCAAGGCCGGGGGCAGCATCGATTACCGCAGTGCAGCACGGCCAGCCCGGGGCCGGTCGCCGACGCGGCGGGCAACAGCACCGACACCATCGCCAGCACCAGCAGCGGTACCGCCGCACGGCGCCGCAGCAGCGCAGGCAGACCGGTGGCCACCACCGCGAGCAGCACCGCGGCTGAAACGACGGCGAAAAGTGTTGCCCGCGAGGCAGGTACGGCCTCGCCATTCCAGATACCACCCAAGCTGGCCAAGCTGCCCAGCGTGCCCAGACCGGGCTCGGCGCGAGCGGCGAACACGGCAACATCGGGAGTCCGCGCCCAGATGCGGTCCGCCGACGACAAGCCCAGTGCCGCAGCCGTCAACCATGGCAGCGCCGCCAGCAGAGCACAACCCAACGTCGCGACGGCGCACAGCCAACGGGCACGGCCGGCTCCCGACGCGGCGCACACCAGTCCGACCGTTGCGGCAAGGATCAATCCGGTCGGGGTCAGCCCGGCCAGCCCAATCCAAAACGCCAGTCCGAAAAGCGCCGTCCATCCCGGCCGCGCAGCCGCGTCGGCCGACCGCAGCGTCAGCGCGGCGGTGGCGACCCAGGGCAGGCAGCCGTAGCCGAGCAGCAGGCTCCAATGCCCCTGCAGCAGCCGTTCACCGACATACGGATTCCAGATCGCCAACGTAATCGCGACAAACTGACCGCTGGCGCCGGCTTCCGGCAACACCTTTGCGACCAACCGGGCCGCGCCCCAGCCCGCCAGCCACAGTCCGACGACGAGCAACGCCTTCACCACGATGCCGCCGTCGATGCAACGGGATGCCAGCGCCACGGCGAAATCTTGCGGCGTCGCCCGCGGGGCCGACGTCAGCCCGAGGGCGCTGTCGGACAAATACGACCGCGGCGTGGACACCGCATCGCGCAACAGTAAATACCCAGGGCCTATCAGCGGCGCCACCACCAGCAGCGCCAACGCCAGGGCGTACCCGGGACGGGTCCACTGCAGAGCCCAGTGGCGTGCCGCCGTCACTTTGCCGAGCTAGGACCGGTCGGGCGAACCCGTGTCGGGCGGACCCGAGCCCTGCGTGCCGCCGGCGCTGGGCGGACTCGCTCCGGGTTGGCCCGGCTCCCGCTGCACTTCCTTCGGCGGAGTTGGCAGCTTTTCGGTCTCGGCTTCGGCGCCGGGCACTCGTTCGACCGGAGGCTCGCCGCGGCCGAAGAAGCCGTGGTCGGCGGTGTCCAGGCCAGGGTCGAGCAACGCCGCCTCGGTGCGCAAGCTGAACGAGCCGAGCAATAGTCCGCCGATCAGCGCGATCACGCCGGAGGCGGTGAAGGAGATCGGCAGCACCCGCGACCACAACGCCAACCGGTCGCGCTCACTGCGGGCAGCACTCACCTGCGCCTCGACGGTCTCCTCGTTGGAGGTGACCTTGTAGTCGGCCACCGTCAGCTCAGGCTTCAACGGATCGCGAGCAAAATAGTGGTTGGCGTGCTCGTCCTCTTTGACGATGGTCCCCGACTCCGGATCCACCCAGAAGGTCCGCTGCGCCGCGTAATAGCGGGTCATGGTGATGTTCTCGGCCGGATCGCCGCCCACGCCCCACATCGCCGCGGTCGCGGTCACCTTGCTGTCTTCGTCATTGGCGTACAGCGACGGGTACTTGATCGGCTCGGCCAGCTTGCCGTCGGCGTCATATCCGACGTCCTGGGTGAACCGATAGACGGTCAAGCCGTTGACGTCTTCTTGCCCGCTGTAGTTGGCATCAAATGCCTTCTGCGCGATCGGGTCGAAGTACGGGTAGGTCCGCTTCTCGGTGTGGAACGGGAAGCGATAGGACAGCCCGTCGTGCGGCAGCGCGATATTGGTGGGCGGATTCTCGTCGTGGAAGCCGCGCGGTTTCTGGACGGCACCGCCGGGATGGGTGTCGTCGGAAACCGCCATCGCAGTTTTACGGTTGAGGGTGACGGTGTCGACGAGCGCGAGCAGCAGGCCGGTGTCCTTTTGCTTGTCGGTGCGCCGAACCGAGGTGCCAACTTGGAGCGTGACGACATCGGCGTTGGCGGGGGACTCGACGTCGATTTGCTGCTGGGACACCAGCGGAATGTTGTGATTGACCACCAGCTTTTGACTGTTCATCGACGCCGGGTCCAACGCGGTACCGTTGCCTTCGCTGATCAAGGTGGCATCCAGATCGAGCGGAATCTTGGTGATCCTGCTGGTGGTGTAGGTCCACAGCAACAGCGCGGCGATCAGCAAGGCGGCCCCGAGTCCCATGATCGCGCATGCGGCCATCCGCAACATGACTGCTCGGTTCACGTGGCCGTGACCTCCTTCTGGTCTCACCCGGTTCCAAAGCCATCCGTCGCGAACCGCCCCGACCTGGGGTTCCACCCGCTCGGCGGGGGCCAGCGGAGCAAAACTCGTTCGACCCTAACAGCAAAATTTAAGCTTGCGATTTATGGCCTCGGCGGGCAAATCCGCTGTACCCGGTTTGTCGTGGATTCCATCGCGGGCAGACTGTCGTCATGACCCGCGCCGACGACGATGATGCCGGCGCAGCCGGGATCAAGGGAGTACCACCCGCTTGCGGGGGTGGGGGTACCACCCACTTGTGGGGGAAGTGGCGCGCATGACGTATGCGACGCAGCCGGTGGGTGGAACGCGCAGTTTCCTACCCGCTGTAGAAGGTATGCGGGCATGCGCGGCCATCGGCGTTGTCGTCACCCACGTCGCATTTCAGACCGGGCACTCCAGCGGGGTCGATGGTCGGCTGTTCGGCCGTTTCGATTTAGCGGTGGCGGTGTTCTTCGCGTTGTCGGGGTTTTTGTTGTGGCGTGGACATGCCGCGGCGGCGCGAGGTCTAGGACCGCATCCGTCGACAGGTCATTACCTGCGATCGCGGCTAGTGCGCATCATGCCGGCCTACCTGGTGGCTGTCATCGTGATCCTGACCCTGCTGCCGGATGCCGATCGCGCGAGCCTGACGGTGTGGCTGGCGAATCTCTCGCTTACCCAGGTTTACCTGCCGCTGACGCTGACCCACGGGCTCACCCAGATGTGGAGCCTTTCGGTCGAGGTCACCTTCTATCTTGCGCTGCCAATCTTTGCGCTGTTGGCTGCTCGGCTGCCGGTCCGCGGCCGAGTGCCGGTGATCGCCGGTCTTGGTCTCGCCAGCTGGTTTTGGGGTTGGATTCCCATCCACCCCCCGGCCGGGCTCAATCCGTTGAACTGGCCGCCGGCATTCTTCTCCTGGTTCGCTGCGGGCATGCTGCTCGCGGAGTGGGTGTACAGCCCGCTCGGATGGCCACATCGGCTCGCGAGGCGCCGGGTGCTGATCGCCGTCGTGGTGGTCGTGGCCTACCTGGTCGCTGCCTCACCGTTGGCCGGGCCCGCGGGGTTAGTCCCCAGCAGCGCCGCGCAGTTCGCGGTGAAGACCGCGATGGGTGCGGTGGTGGCGGCTGGCCTGGTGGGGCCGCTGGTCCTGGACCGGCCCGACATCGGCCACCGGCTGTTGGGATCCGCGCCGATGGTGACGCTGGGGCGCTGGTCCTACGGAATCTTCATCTGGCACCTTGCGGCGCTGACCATGGTGTTCCCCGTCATCGGCGAATTCTCATTCCGGGGCCATATGCCCGAGGTATTGGTGTTGACGCTGATCTTCGCTATCGCCATCGCTGCGGTGAGCTATGCACTCGTCGAATCACCGTGCCGGGAAGCATTGCGGCGCTGGGAAAAACGCGAACGCGCGACCGACATCGCAGTCAGCGACCCGGAATCCGACGCTATAGCGCCCTGAATCAGGCATGCAATCGAGCGATGATCTCGTCTCGGACAGCTGACCGCCGGGCCTTGCCGGCATCGTCACGCAGCGGACCGTCGACGAACTCAAAGGTGACCGGAACCTTGTACGCCGCAATGCGTTCGTGCAAGAACGCCTGCAGGATCTGCTCATCCAGCGCTGACGCGAGCTGAACGAGCGCGTATGGCACCTGACCCAGATCCTCATGGGGCACACCAACCACCAAGCAGGACAACACATCCGGATGCGCGGACAGCGCGTTCTCGATCTCGGCGGGATAGACGTTGCGGCCGCCGACGGTGAACATGTCGACGCGGCGGTCGGACAGGTACAAGAACCCGTCCTCGTCGAAATAGCCCAAGTCGCCCAACGAGTCCCAGCCGTCGCGGGATTTCGCCGTCGTCCCGATGTACCGGTACGTCGGCACGCTGCCTGGGCTGGGCCGCATGTAGATCTCGCCGACCACGCCGGGCGCGCAAGGGTTGCCGTCGTCGTCGAGCACCTTCATCTCGCCCATGACCACCACACCGACCGATCCGGGATGCGTCAGCCATTGGTCGCCGGAGATGAAGGTCATCGCCTGGAATTCGGTGCCGCCGTACAGCTCCCAGATCTTTTCGGGGCCCAGCAGGTCGATCCAGGCCTGCTTGATGGCCGGCGGACACGGCGCCGCGAGGTGCCAGAACCGCCGGATCGACGACAGGTCATAGGAGTCCGGATCGGCGCGGTAGACCGGCAGCGCCCGCTGCATCATCGTCGGCACCGTGGTGACGAGCTGGGGGCGATGCTCGGTGATCAGCCGCAGGAACTCGTGCGGGTCGAACCGGCTCATCAGCACCAGGTGGTTGCCCATCACCAGCGCGACCGCCGCGCTGGTGAAGCCGGTGGTGTGGGTCAGTGGCACCGGCACCAGCACGGTATCGCCCTCCTGGCCACCCACGGCGTACCCCAGTTCCGGCCCTAGCCGGCTGTCGCCGCTCGCCTCGATGAGCTTCGGCCGGCCGGTGCTGCCGCCGGAGCCGATCGACCTCCAGCACGGTGACACCGCTTCCGGCAACGGGTCATCCGAGAACGCCTGGTCGGGGACGAAACCTTTAGGAACACTTGGTATTCCGGGGTGCGTCCGCCCCACGAGCAGCGCGCGTGGCCGCAGTTCCAGCAGACCCTCGAACTCCGCGTCCGGCAGCCGCGCGGACAGCGGCTGCGGCACCGCGCCCAGCTTCCAGCACGCCACCATGGCCTGTACGCACTCGACGGAGTTGGGCAGCACGATGGTCACGTAGTCGCCGACGCCGACGCCGCGCTCGGCGTAGGCGCGCGCCAGCCGGTTGGTCGAGCGGTCGAGTTCGCCGCGGGTCAGCGTGCGCCCGTCGCAGGTAACCGCCGGCTCGTCGGGGGCGAGCGCGGCCAGCGCCGAAATCTGGGTGCCGATCGGCGGGACCGGCTCGCTCTGTGTCATTGATAGCCGTCCTGTCGCTCGAAGATGCGGCGCGGGTTGTCGACGAGCATGGTGTGCAGCTGCTCGTCGGTGACACCGCGCTGTTTAAGCGCGGGGATCACGTCGTTGTGGATGTGCAGGTAATGCCAATTGGGCGCAGCCACCGGCACCAGCTCCTCGGGCAGCGCGTCGAAGTAGCAGTTGGCGTCGTGCGAGAGCACCATCTTGTCGGCATGGCCGCGCTCGCACATCTGCGCCACGATGTTCACCCGCTCCTCGAACGGCAGGATCACGTCGATGCCGAACCGGTCCATCCCGAGGTAGGAGCCGCCGGCGATGAGCTCTTCGAGGTAGCCGATGTCGGTGCTGTCGCCGGAGTGGCCGATGACCACCCGGCTCAGGTCGACGCCCTCCTCTTCGAAGATGCGCTGCTGCTCGAGCCCGCGCCGCAGCCCGGCGTGGGTGTGGGTGGAGATCGGCACGCCGGTGCGTTTGTGCGCTTGGGCGACCGCGCGCAGCACCCGCTCGACACCCGGCGGTGATGCCGGGCTCGTCGGTGGCGCATTTGAGGATCCCTGCCTTGATGCCGGTGTCGGCGATGCCCTGTTCGATGTCGCGGACGAACATGTCGGTCATGATTTCCGGCCCGCCCAGCTGCGCGCCCGGGCCCATGTAGTGGAAGCAGAATGGCACGTCGTTGTAGGTGTACAGGCCGGTTGCGACGACGATGTTCAGTTCGGTGGCCGCAGCGACGCGGGCGATACGCGGGATGTAGCGGCCCAGCCCGATCACGGTGAGGTCGACGATGGTGTCCACGCCGCGTGACTTCAGCTCGTTGAGCCGGGTGATGGCGTCAGCCACCCGCTGCTCTTCGTCTCCCCATGCTTCCGGGTAGTTCTGGGCGACCTCGGTGGTCATGATGAACACATGCTCATGCATGAGCGTGACGCCCAGATCAGCGGTATTGATAGGTCCCTGAGCGGTATTCAGTAGTGACACGTAGCCGATGCTAGGGCGATTCGGCCTGGCTGTCGGCGGAATACCGGGATGGGGACGTCAGCGGGGTTGCCGACGATCGACCTTGAGAAGTGAGCTGGGTCACAGTACAGTGACCAGTGGTCATCGATGCAGGGAGGGCGGATGCCAACGGTGACGTGGGCTCGTGTCGATCCGGCGCGCCGCGCAGCCGTGGTGGCGGCCGCCGAGGCCGAATTCGGGGCGCACGGCTTTTCGGGAGGCAGCCTGAATGTCATCGCCCGACGGGCGGGCGTCGCCAAGGGCAGTCTGTTCCAGTACTTCGCGGACAAGCGCGACCTGTACGCATTCATCGCCGACATCGCCAGCCAGCGCGTGCGCTCCTATATGGAGGATCGCATCCGCGAACTCGATCCCAGCCGGCCGTTCTTCGAGTTCCTCACCGACCTTCTCGACGCCTGGGTCGCGTACTTCGCTGACCATCCCCGCGAGCGTTCGCTACACGCCGCGGCGACTCTGGAAGTCGACACCGAAGCCCGTGTCAGCGTCCAGAACGTGATTCACCGCCACTACCTGGAAGTGCTGCGGCCACTGGTCCGCGACGCGCACACCCGCGGTGACCTGCGTGCCGATTCCGATACCGACGCGCTGTTGTCATTGCTGCTGCTGATCTTTCCGCATCTGGCACTGGCTCCCTACGTGCGCGGCATAGATCCGATCCTCGGACTCGACGAACCCACACCGGAGCAGCCGGCGCTGGCGGTACGCAGGCTCGTCGCAGTACTGGCGGCTGCATTCGCCGTGCTGCCGCAAGCCCACCGGAATGAGATAACGGAGGTCATCACATGACACGGACACATTCGGGCTCGCTGGCCGCGGGCGGACTCAACTGGGATAGCTTGCCGCTCAAGCTGTTTGCCGGCGGCAATGCTAAGTTCTGGAACCCGGCCGACATCGACTTCTCCCGTGACCGCGCCGACTGGGAGCGGCTTTCCGAGGACGAGCGTCACTACGCCACCCGACTATGCGCCGAGTTCATCGCCGGCGAAGAAGCGGTGACCGAGGACATCCAGCCGTTCATGACCGCGATGCGGATTGAAGGCCGGCTGGGCGACGAAATGTACCTCACGCAGTTCGCATTCGAGGAAGCCAAACACGTTCAGGTGTTCCGCATGTGGCTGGACGCCGTCGGCGTCACCGACGACCTGCACGCCTATCTGGACGACATCCCTACCTACCGCACAATTTTCTACGAGGAGTTGCCAGACTCCCTCAACGCCTTATCCGTCGATCCCTCACCGGGTGCCCAGGTCCGGGCATCGGTCACCTACAACCACGTGGTCGAAGGCATGTTGGCGCTGACTGGATACTTCGGCTGGCACAAGATCTGCGTGGAGCGCGGCATTCTGCCCGGGATGCAGGAGCTGGTCCGGCGCATCGGTGACGACGAGCGACGCCACATGGCGTGGGGCACCTTCACCTGTCGGCGCCACGTCGCCGCCGACGACGCCAACTGGACTGTGTTCGAGACGCGCATGAACGAACTCCTGCCGCTCGGGCTGCGCCTCATCGAAGAGGGTTTCGCGCTTTACGATCCGATGCCCTTTGACCTTTCGGTGGACGAGTTCATGCAGTACGCCACCGAGAAGGGGATGCGGAGGTACGGCACGATCAACAGCGCACGCGGGCGGCCGGTCGGCGAGATCGACCTCGACTACTCGCCGGTGCAATTGGAGGACACCTTCGCCGACGAGGACGAGAAGACGCTGGCCGCGATCGGCTAACCAAGCTGTATTGGCGTTGCGTGCTTCGCCGAGATCTACGCCAGCGCAGACGAACTGGAAGATTTACGCTCTGACGTCGATCTCGACGCGCGGGCGCTGGAAGCGGCCTACCCCACCCACACCGTTTTGGCGTTGCAGAACGCGCGGATGCCGAGGCCGGCAAGCTCGCGACCGTAACCCGAGCGTTTGACACCGCCGAACCCCAACTCCGGGTAAGACACCGTCATCCCGTTGATGAAGACCTGCCCGGCCTCGATGTCGTCGATAAAACGCTCCTGCTCGGCCTCGTCATTGGTCCAGGCGTTGGACCCCAGCCCGAAGGTGGTGGCGTTGGCGATCTCGATGGCTTCGTCGATGCTCTCGGCTCGGTACATCGAAGCGACGGGGCCGAAAACCTCTTCGGTGTAGAGCGCCATGTCCTTGGTGATCTCGGTGACCACCGTTGGCGGGTAAAACCAGCCCGGCCGGTCCGGCGTCTTGCCGCCGAGGCGGACCTTCGCACCCGCGGCGACGGCGTCGTCGACCTGCTTGGCGATTTCGTCGCGACCCGACTCGGTGGCCAGCGGTCCCACGTCGGTGTCCGGGTCGGTCGGGTCGCCGACTTTCAGCGCTTCCATCTTGTCGACGAACGTGTCGACGAACGCGTCGTAGATGTCGGTATGGACGATGAACCGCTTGGCGGCAATACAGGACTGGCCGTTGTTCTGCACCCGCGCGGTGACCGCGGTCTTGACCGCCTCGTCGAGGTCCACGGACGGCATCACGATGAACGGGTCGCTGCCACCGAGCTCCATCACGGTGGGCTTGATCTCGTCGCCACAGATGGCGGCGACCGATTGACCGGCCGGTTCACTGCCGGTCAGGGTCGCGGCCTTGACCCGGGGATCGCGCAGGATGGCCTCGACGGCCTTCGACGACACCAGCAAGGTCTGGAAACAGCCCTCCGGAAAGCCGCCGCGGGCGATCACGTCGGAGAGATACAGCGCCGACTGCGGCACGTTGGACGCATGCTTGAGCAGGCCGACGTTGCCCGCCATGAGCGCGGGCGCGGCGAACCGGACGGCCTGCCACAACGGGAAGTTCCACGGCATCACGGCCAGCACCACCCCCAGCGGCTGGTAGCGGGTGTACGCCCGCTTCGCGCCGACCTTGGACGCTTCCGCCGGCTCGTCGGCCAGCAGCTTCTCGGCGTTCTCGGCGTAGTAGCGGAAACCCTTGGCGCACTTGAGCGCTTCGGCCTTGGCCGATTTCAGGGTCTTGCCCATCTCCAGGGTCATCATCGCCCCGACCTCGTCGGCTTCCTTCTCCAGCAGGTCGGCGGTGGCATTCGCCCACTCGGCGCGCTGAGCGAAGGTGGTGGAGTGGCGGTAGTCGAGGAATCGCTCGTGGGCGCGGGCAATCGCTGCCTCGACTTCGCTGTCGGTAGCGGCGGTGAAGGTTTTGACTGTCTCGCCGGTGGCCGGGTTGATCGTGGCGATGGGCACGGTGGCCTCTCCTTCGTGGAGTCGTCTTGGTCCGTGGGTGAAAATTTCAACATCTAGCCTGCCACTATCGTTGGCCAAAGGGAGGTGCCGGATGAGCAAAGCCGCCGAGCTGATCGTGAAGTGCCTGGAGAACGAGGGCGTTTCCGTGGTCTTCGGGCTGCCGGGCGAGGAGAACATTCGCTTCGTGCAGGCGCTGGCCGCGTCGAACATCCGCTACGTGCTCACCCGGCACGAACAGGCGGCGTCCTTCATGGCCGAGATGTATGGGCGGGTGACCGGACGGGCGGCGGTGGTGTCGGCCACCCTGGGCCCGGGGGCGATCAACATGCAGCTGGGTGTCGCCGATGCCACCACCAACAGCACACCCTTGGTGGCGATCTCCGCTCAAGTCGGCCAGAACCGCCAATACAAAGAGTCGCACCAGTACGTCGACCTGGTGTCGATGTTCGCGCCGATCACCCGGTGGGCTGCCGGGATCCCGACCGCGCAGGCCATACCGGAGATGGTTCGCAAAGCGTTCAAGCTCGCCGAAACCGAACGCCCGGCAGCGGTGTACCTTGCCGTGCCCGAGCACATCGACGCCGACGAGGCCGACTACGACCTCGGCCCGTTACCGCGCAACGTCGTTCGCGCCGACGCGCCGGCCTTCCGCCAGGTGGCACGAGCGGTCGACATTCTTCGGGAGGCCACGCGGCCGGTGGTGCTGGCCGGGCATGGCGCCGCCCGTTCCGACGCGACGAAGGCCCTGGTGCGGTTCTCCGAGAAATTCGGCATGCCGGTGGCCAACACCTTTCACGGCAAAGGGGTCATGCCCGACGACCATCCCAACAGCATCGGGACGCTCGGGTTCATGCGGCACGACTACGTCAACTTCGGGTTCGACAACGCCGACGTCGTCATCGCGGTCGGATATGAGTTGCAGGAGTTCGACCCCGTCCGGATCAATCCCAAGGCCGACAAGAAGATCATCCACATCCACCGATTCCCGGCCGAGGTCGACGCGCATTACTCGGTCGATGTCGGGATCATCGGCGACATCAGCGAGTCGCTCGACGCGCTCGCCGAGGCGCTCGATGACCACGTCTTCGATGCCGATCCGGAGATACCCGGTTCCGGCTTGCTCAGCGAGGAATTCGAGCGGGGACAACAGGATTCGCGGTACCCGCTGGCCCCCCAGCGGTTGGTCGCCGATATCCGCGAAGCGCTGGGTCGCAGCGACGTTGTGCTGGTTGACACCGGCGCCACCAAGATGTGGATGGCGCGGCTGTACCCGACCTACCAGCCCAACACCTGCCTCGTCTCAAATGGTTTGTCTACCATGAGTTTTGCGCTTCCCGGAGCGCTTGGAGTCAAGTTGGCGCAACCGGAGTCGAAGGTGCTGGCAGTGGTCGGTGACGGCGCGTTCCTGATGAACTCGCAAGAGATCGAAACCGCCGTCCGAGAGCGGATACCGCTGGTGGTGCTGATCTGGGAGGACGGCGGCTACGGGCTCATCGAGTGGAAAATGGATCTCGAACTCGGCGAGCATTACTACGTGCGGTTCGGCAACCCCGACATCGTCAAGTACGCGGAAAGCTTCGGCGCCAAGGGTTATCGAATCAAAAGCGCCGACGAACTGCTGCCCACCTTGAAAGCTGCGCTCGACGACGACGGCGTCTCGCTGATCTGCTGTCCGGTCGACTACTCCGAAAATCTGCGGTTGACCGACCGGCTCGGCGAACTCGACGAGACCCTGTAGCCGGCCGGCATCGTCGCTAATTGGGCGGGGCCGTGAATATCTTCTGTGCAATCGGCCGCAGGTAGCCGCGTTCCAGCGTGCGATGCCACCATGCGTGATCGCGCCGAAGTTCGGCCGCAGTGCTGAAGCGGTATCGGTAGAGCTGAGCGCGCACGTAACAAGGCGGGGAGTCCGGGAAGGGATTGTTACGCAGTAGGCCTAGCGTCGCCCGATCGTTTTGCAAGAGCCGCACCATGAATGCTCGAAGCCAGGGGTCCGCGTAGTGCGGGGAGATGGCCGCAAACCACATCAACCAGTCCAGCCGCAGGTGATACGGCGCCCATTGCAGCGGTATTCGGCGCACCGCCCCGGGCTTGCCCTTGAACTCGTATTCCTTCCACACGGTCTGATCGCTGAGCCTCTGGTCGTCGGTTCCTTCGATCACCACCTCCCGGCGGGTTCGGCCGATGGTGCCGAACGCCCCGTAGGTGTTGATCAAATGAAGTGGGTTGAACGACATGTTCATCCGCTGGCGCCGCGAGATCATGTTGCGCACCGGCCAGTAGCTCAAGATCAGCGTCAGCGTCGCGAACACAATCACCAGGCCGGCATACCACCGCGGGGCGTCGACCAGCGCCGGCTGCTTGGGGATCGGCAGTACCGCCGCCGCCGACGACGCGTCGATCGCGCTGCAGCCCAGCAGGATCGTCAACCAGTTGAGCCAGGCGAAGTTGCCGGATACCACCAGCCACAGCTGGGTGATGACGACGATAGCTCCGGCGATGCTGGCCACCGGCTGCGGGGCAAACAGCCCGAACGGGACGATGAGCTGCGCAAAATGGTTGCCCGCGACTTCGACCCGATGCAGGGGCTTGGGCAGGTGATGGAAGAACCAGCTCAGCGGCCCCGGCATCGGCTGCGTTTCGTGGTGGTAGTACAAGCAGGTCAGATCCCGCCAGCACGAGTCGCCGCGGAGTTTGATCAATCCCGCACCGAATTCGAGCCGGAACAGCAGCAAGCGCGCCAGCCACATCGCCAGCACCGGCGGGGCCACCCGGTCATTGCCGAGGAAGATCGCCAGAAAACCGGTCTCCAGTAGCAGCGACTCCCAGCCGAACGAGTACCAGGTCTGGCCGACGTTGACGATCGACAGGTAAAGAACCCACAGCAGCAGCCATAGCAACACGACGGCCCACAGCGGCACGAGGTCGACCAATCCCGCCGCCATCGCCGCCGATAGCACCGCGCCCAGCCAAGCGACCGCCGCAAAGAACCGATCGGAGTAGTGGACATGGAAGATGCTCGGCGCTCGCCGGAACGACTGCCGGGTCAGGTAGTTCGGTACCGGTAGCAGCCCGTGCTCTCCGATCAGCGCCCGGAACTGTCGTGCGGCGCCGACGAACGCGAACACGTAGACGACCGCAATGCCGCGCTCCAGTATCAGTCTGCTCAACCAATACTCGGGTGCGCTGAACCATCCCATGTCCGTAGCTCCTGGCGACGGTGGACGTCTATTGTCTCGCGTCTACCCGCTAACCAGCCAGAGAACGCGCCCGACGACGACAAATCGCTGCTGTCGCCGTCACAGCTCGCGTGGTCGCATCATCACCGACGCGGCCAGCGCCGCGAGTGAAATCAGCGCCAGCAGTTGCACGCCGGCGGAATGCCCGGCGTAACCCTCGACCGATCGCCACGGATTCCGGGACAGTGCCGCGCCGGCCAGAATCAGGCCACCGGCGCTCAATCCGACGGTGACCGCGTCGCGCCGCCGGGGACGGCCGCGCAGGGCCCACTGCAGGCCGATCGCGGCGCCGAACACTAGGACGCCCACCACGCCGGCGATCACCGCCCCGGCCGTCAGCACAGCGATTGCCGCCCAGGGCCCGGGGGCCCACGGCCGCGCAGCGGGGTCGTTGCGGGCGCGGTCGTCGCTGCGGCCACCATGCCATCAGTGCCAACAACGGCAGCAGCGCCAGCCCGATGGCCAAGCCGGCGCGATACAGCGAGTTGGGCGCAAAGGTCAGCGTGACGGTGCCCGACGTTCCCGCCGGCACCACCCAGCCCTGCTGCCACCCGTTGACGGCAACCGGCGTCAGCCGGGTCCCGGTGCTGGTGCGAGCCACCCACCCGGGATTGAGGCTTTCCGGCACGACCAGCACCCGCGACGTGGCCGCCTCTGGTATCTGAACCTCACGGCGGGCCGGACCCCATGCCCCGGTAGCGGCCGGCCGCTGCGGTGCGGACGTAGTGGCGGGCGGTTGCGACGTGTCCGCGGCGGACGGCCGAGCCAACTGCGCGCCGTCGACGACGAACTGCGGCCCCGGACTGATCAATAGCTCCTGCTGACCGGTCGGCAACATGATCGGTGCAGGGTCGCACGCGTGGGCCGCCACCGGCGCACCGGCCAATAGCGCCCCCACCGTCGTCTGGATCGCGGTGTGCACAAACCGGCCTGCGATCGCGATCACCGGCCCGTGAGCGCAGTCGACGGTGATTGCGCGGCCGCGGTTACGGTCGGCGTCGGCGGCGGCGATCGGTTTGCCGTCGGCGCCGAGCACCGCGATTTCGGCCAGCCCCGGCGGTTTGAGCTGGTCGAAGCCCAACGCGGTGCGGTCGATGACGGCTTTCCAGTCGAGCAGGCTGACCGTGACGGTGTCGGTGACGCGGGATTTCAGTCGCAGCGTTTGTGGTTCCGCGCCAGCGGCGTTCAGTCCGCGGACCTGTGGGCCGTCGCCGAGGTCGACGGCCACCATGGTCGGGTGTGCCGGTACTGACGACCTACTGGGAACCAGCCGTAGCCCGGTCACCTCGGTTGGCCGGGGCAGGGTGACGGTGAGCGTCGGGGGCGTCTTGTGCTGCACCACCCGTTGCGGTGCCGTCCATGAGGTGGCCGGATCGCCGTCGGTGGCGGCATATGCCGACCCGAGGACGTCGACCAGATCCGAATCACCGTGGGCGCGTGTGGTGTCCGGCTCGGCGATCAGATCGGCCAGCTTGGGCCCAGGCCGCGCGCGCACCCACACCGTCGGAAGCACCGAGAGCGGATTGGGGCACGCTCAGCGTGCGGCTGAAGGTGGCCGGCGTTTCGGGCGCCAGTGCCATCGACGCCGCGCACGGCATGTTGTCCGGGCCCATCGCGCAGCCCGGCCTGCCGAGCAGCTCAGAGCCCAGGTCCCACCGGGTGATGGCCGTGTTCGGCGGGGGACCGGGAACCAGCACGGTGTGCCGCAGGTCGACCGGATGCGCGAACCCGGAGGCGTCGTACTGGGTGATCGACAAGTCGGTGATCGCGAATTGCACGCCGGCGGAACCGTTGTCGGTGGCGATCGCGGTGATCCGCACCCACGGGGTTTCGCCGACTGGCAGCGCCGCGGTGACCGGTTTGCCGGCCTGGTCGAACCGCAGTGTGGTGGTCCCGTTGACGGTGGACACCTGGATTCTGCGAACTTGAGCGCCGACGGCGGTCGCACTGGGTGTGATGGTGATGACGCTGTTGGTCACCGGGTGGTCGAAGTCCACCTGGAGCCATTGACCGACAGCGGATTGCAGCCCGTTGGACACCCATGCGGTCGCCGAATCACCGTCGATCGCGGCCGCCGGCGAGGTCGCCGGGGCGACGTCAGGCAGTGCGGTGGCGTCCGACGACGAACTGGACACGGTGAGCCGGCCGCCGGTCCAACCGCCATACACCGTCTCTGCACCCGGGGTCGGGTAGTCCGGCACTCGGTTGAAGGTGCGACGGGCGTCGCCGGCGGCGCGGATCGCCGACGAGTGGTCGTCGACCCTGCCGTAGTCGGTCTCCCGGGCCAGCGGCGTGTCGGTGACCGTGACCCCGGTCCCAGCGGGTATCGGCAGCCGTGCACGCTGGGCGTCGGCGGTCATCAACACCGGACCCAGCGGAGGCTGACCCAACAGCCGTCGGCGCTCGTCGAGGCGCAGCAGCACCTCTGGCCCGCCGTCGACGCGGCTCAGTTGTTCGGTGTCGGTCAGGTAGGGAGCGGCGGGATCGCGGGTGACATCTGTGGTCACCCGGTAGATCTCCACGGCGGGGTAGCGGGGTCGCAGTCCGCTGTCGGTGACGAATCCCGCCACCGGGCCGGGCCCGACCGGCGCGCCGAACTGGGCGACTTTCTGCAGCCGCGGCGATCCCGCGATGGCCCGATGGACCAGGATCGGGCGTGCCGAGCGTGATGTGTCGGGATCCAGGTCGTTGCGCACAACAACATACGAAATACCTTGGCGGGCAAGCGTATCAGCTAGCCCGGCGGACGGTCTGCCGGCTGCGAACAGGCGCTGCACCGAGTCCAGTGCCCGGATCGTTTGCGGCGGGGTCAGTGGGATGGAGTCACGCACTCCCCACGGGCTGTCGCCGAGAACCTGTAGCGGCTCGTCGTGGCTGGTGCCCCATAGCTGAGTGGCGAACGGTGCGCCGGGAACGACCAGCACCCGGCCTCCAGTCGGTGCGCCGGTGTTGTGTTCGGTGAGCCAGTCCGCGGCGTCATGCCAATACCGCGGGATCGCGCTGAACGTCCCGGGTGGGGCGAGCCGACCGCTCCAGGCCAGCGAAGTGGCGGCCATCAAGGCGGTCAAGACAACAAGTCCGGCCGCGATCCGCTTGTCGCGCTCCGGGTGCGCGAACGCGTGGATCCACGCAGGTCGCGGCGCGCTACCCGGCAGCGGAATCCGCCCGAGCAGGTGGGCCAGGCCCAGCACCACCGGGATCCGGATCAACGACTCCAGCTTGTGCACGTTACGCAGCGGCGCTCCGCCTGCGTCCAGGAAGGCCTGCACCTGATGCGCCAGCGGGGAGCCCAGCCCGCCGCTGTATCCGGCAGCCAGCAGCACCACGCCGACCAGCAACATGGTGACCAGCCGCCCGGACGCCTGGCCGCCGCGCGCAGCCATCCCGGCAAGCCCGGCCAGCCCGGCGGCGGCGACCAGGCAGGTGGCCAGGATGGCGACCGAGCCGGTCACCAGTTGCGCACCTGCGGTGGCATTGGGCGCCACGAACGGTGTCCAGCTGTCGGTGCCGCGCAGCACCTCGACCAGAGACGACCATTGCGTGGTCACGCCGGAGGATTCGATGAAATCCAAAAACGGCGGACTGATCCGCGCCATCAAGATCAGCGCCACCAGCCACCAGGACATCGCCAGCGCCAATGCCAGCAACCACCAGCCGGTGTAGCGCCACCACCGGCGGTTGGGCCGGTGACAGGCCCACCAGATCACGGCGGGCAGACAGCCCGCCAGCGTCGCGATCGCGTTGACCGCTCCCATCAGCGCCACCGCCACCCCGGCCTGCCCGGCCAGCCGGCGAACCGATCGGCCGGCCTCGTCGCGCAGGGCCAGGATCGTGGGCAGCAGCACCCACGGCGCCAGCATGATCGGCAAGGTCTCTGACGAGATCGATCCCAAGGTGGTCAATACCCGCGGCGAAAGCGCGAACGCCGCCGCAGCGATCGCGCGCGACGTCGGGCTGCCGATACCCAGCGCCTCAGCGACCCGCAGCAACCCCCAGAATCCAACGGTCAGCAGCAGCGCCCACCACAGCCGCTGAGTGATCCACCCGGGCAGCCCCAGCAGATGACCCGCCAGGAAGAACGTCCCGTGTGGGAACAGGTAGCCGTAGGCCTGATTTTGCGCTTGGCCGAATGGCAATTCGCTGTTCCACAGATTGGTTGCCCGAGCCAGGAATCGCAGCGGGTTAGCGGTGAGATCAAGCTTGGTGTCGGGGGAGATCTGCCCGGGCGAGGCAGCAATGCTCAAGGCCAGTGCGACCGCCGTGACCAGCCACAACCAGCGTCGGGACAGCAGCGCCGCCGTCGACACGGCCGCTACGCGGGCGACCGGGGTCGCCGGGCGGTTAACTGCGGTTGCCGTACTCGACCCGGTTGAGCACCGACGACTGCGGGTCGCCACCGGGCAGCGGTGGCTTAGTGTCCTGCTGCACCATCAGGGTGACCCCGAAGATCGCGGCGGCACCCAGTAACAGACCGACCACGACGCTGGCGGCGGCGGGCGCAACGAACCGGTTCATTCCGACAAGCTCCTTGGAGATGCACGCTGGGTTTTTCGGCGAGCTTAGTGGCCCAACCTAGCAGAAGGTGAGCCCGTCCCCCGCCGAGCGCAGATCGCTGTCATGACAGCATGGCCTGATGGCTTTCCCGCGGGTTCTCGCTGTGCTTGTCGCGGTTGCGGCGCTGGTGGTGGCGTGTGGCCACAGCACCGGACGGCCCAAGTCCGCGCCGACCTCGTCGGGCCAGCCCATCCCGCCGGCCCGACCGGCGTGCGGTGCGCCGGCGGCGATCCTGGCGGCGATGTCCCCCCGCGACAAGCTGGCTCAGCTGCTGATGGTGGGAGTCCTCGACGGCAAAGACGCCAAAGCCGTGGTGGCCGATCACCATGTTGGGGGCATCTTCATCGGCAGCTGGACGGACTTGTCGATGCTGAGCAACGGCTCGATGAAGAATCTGTCCGCGAGCACAGCGCTGCCCGTGGCGGTCAGCGTCGACGAGGAGGGCGGCCGGGTGGCGCGGCTGTCGTCGCTGATCGGACCGTCGCCGTCGGCGCGAGTTTTGGCCCAGACCCACACCCCCGAGGAGGTCTACGGCATCGCGCGCGACCGCGGCCGTCGGATGCGCGGACTGGGCATCACCGTCGATTTCGCTCCGGTAGTCGATGTCACCAACGCCCCGGACGACACGGTGATCGGCGACCGGTCGTTCGGCTCGGATCCCGCCGTGGTCACCGGGTACGCCGGCGCGTATGCGCGAGGCCTGCGCGACGCCGGGGTGCTGCCGGTGCTCAAGCATTTTCCCGGCCACGGGCATGGATCCGGTGACTCGCACACCGGCGGGGTCAAAACACCGCCGCTCTCCGAGTTGCAGAAAGACGATTTGGTGCCCTACCGCACGCTGGTGACCGCCGCCCCGGTCGGGGTGATGGTCGGTCACCTCCAGGTGCCCGGCTTGACCGGCGATCAACCGGCCAGCCTCAGCAGGGCCGCGGTGCAGTTGTTGCGCACCGGGACCGGGTACCAGGCTCCGGCCTTCGGCGGTCCGGTGTTCAGCGATGACCTGTCCAGCATGGCTGCGATCAAGGAGCACTACAGCGTGCCCGAAGCGGTCGTGCGCACGCTGCAGGCGGGCACCGACATCGCGTTGTGGGTCACCACCGACGAGGTGCCGGCGGTGCTGGATCGGTTGGAGAAGGCGCTAGCCGCACGGGAGTTGACGATGTCGGCGGTCAATGCATCGGTGCTGCGAGTGGCGGCGATGAAGGGGCCAAAACCAGAATGCGGGCCGTAGCGTGCACGCCACAAACCCGCATTGCTTACTCTGAAGTCAGCGAACCTCGGTGGCTGAGCAGGCGATAGAGAGCTGCGCCGAGGTCGGCTAGAAGGGCACAGCATGGCAGGTGGTACCAAGCGGTTACCCCGCGCCGTGCGCGAACAGCAGATGCTGGATGCCGCTGTGCAGATGTTCTCGGTCAACGGCTACCACGAGACCTCGATGGACGCGATCGCGGCCAAGGCGGAGATCTCCAAGCCGATGCTGTACCTGTATTACGGCTCCAAGGAAGAACTGTTCGGTGCGTGTCTGAACCGCGAGCTGGCCCGGTTCATCGACGGCGTGCGCGAAGACATCGACCTCGACCAGAGCCCGAAGCACCTGCTGCAGAACACCATCGTGGCGTTCATGCGTTACATCGACGCCAACCGGGCGTCGTGGATCGTGATGTACACCCAGGCCACCAGCTCGCAGGCATTCGCCCACACCGTGCGGGAAGGACGTGAGCGAATTATCGCCATGGTCGCCCGGCTGCTGGAGGCCGGTACTCGAAATCCCGAACCCGACACCGACTTCGAGATGATGGCGGTCGCCCTGGTGGGAGCCGGTGAGGCAGTGGCGACCCGGCTCAGCACCGGCGATACCGACGTCGACGAGGCGGCCGAGGTGATGATCAACCTGTTCTGGCGTGGCCTCAAGGGTGTGCCGTCTGATCGGGATGCGGCCGAAGCTGCCACCGGCAGTCCCGGCTAATCGGCGTCTCGTCGTTGTGCCCGTGAGCCGCCGCAATGTTGACTTCCTTTGCGCGGTGGTGATTGTCGGGCTGCTAGCAGGAGTTGCCGGGTTGTCGACGACACTGTTGTTGCGTTTCGTTCAACACCTGACCTACCACTACACCTTCGGATCGCTGCTTGAGGGGGTCACCGGCAGCAGCCCGGTCCGCCGAGCCTTGGGGCCGATGGTCGGCGGCGCACTCGCCGGGTTGGGCTGGTGGATATTGCGGTCCAAAACAATCGTCCCGCCACTGTCTGCGGCCATCGCGAGCCGTGAGCGGATGCGCCTACTGCCTTTCGGCATCGACGCGGCACTCCAGGTGGTGGTGGTCGGTTCCGGTGCGTCGCTGGGCAGGGAAGGGGCTCCTCGCCAATTCGCTGCGGCCCTAAGCGATCTGGGAATCAGATGGCTGAAACGACTCTCACCCCGTGATCGGGAGATCCTGCTGGCCTGTGCGGCCGGCGCCGGCCTCGGTGCGGTTTATGCGGTGCCGCTCGGTGGTGCGCTGTTCACAGCGCGCATCATGTTGAAAACCTGGCATCCCCGAGCGATGGGTGCCGCTTTGATCACCTCGAGCTTGGCTGTGGCGGTCGCCTCATTGATCACTCACAACCAGCCGAACCTGAGCTGGCCCAACCTGCACTTGTCCTACCGGCTGATCGGTTACGCGCTGGTGTTGGCCCCGCTGGCCCTCATCGTGGGACTGGCGTTCAATTGGGTCACCGCAGCAGCACATCGGGCTGCGTTGACGCGATCCTGGCTGCTGGTCCCGGCGATCGCCGGCGCGGGGTTGCTGATCGGCGTGTGCTCGCACCGCTGGCCCGAACTGCCCGGCAACGGCCGATCGATTCTGAGCGCGACCATCGCCGGCGGGTTGACCTTGACAACGGCGACGGCGGTCCTGATTCTGAAACCTCTTCTGACAGCGGTGTTTCTGCGTGCCGGGGCAGCGGGCGGCATGCTTACCCCCGCACTGGCCACCGGTGCGGCAGCCGGGACGCTGTTGGTGCTGATCATCAACGCGGCGGCAGGAACCCAATTTCATGTTCAGGCAATCTCTCTGGCCGGTGCGGCCAGCGTGCTCGCGGTCACCCAAGGCACACCGGTGTGGGCCGCGATCTTCGTCTGGGAGCTGGCCCGGCCTCCGCTTTGGTTGTTCCTGGTTTTCCTCATTGCCGCCAGCGGCGCATACGGACTCCAGTCGCTTGTCGAACGCAAACCCGGCTAGCGTGCCCGCAGTGTGCCAGTCAGATGCGGGTACCCCTTGGCGATGTTGCGCAGGCTGACATCCCAGCCGCCCTCGACCTGATCGAGGTAGAGTCCGGGACTGGCGGGCAGCACCACCGGTTTGCCGAACCGCACCGAATACGTGACGGCGTCGGGGAGCCCGGCCTCTAGATTCGCCAGCACTGCTGCGGCGCTGAACATTCCGTGCGCGATGACGGTAGGAAAGCCGAACAACTTAGCTCCAACCGGATTGGTGTGAATCGGGTTGTGATCCCCGCCGACGGCAGCGTAGCGCCGAATCTGACCCGGAGTGATCCGCAGGATGGCGTTCGGCGGAGGCAGCTTGGCCTGTTTCTGCGGTGGCGGCTTGGGTTCGTCGGACAAGCTGGTGCGTTGCTGATGCAGGAAAGTTGTCACTTGGTGCCAGGCAAGGTCGTTGCCGACGCTGACATCGGTCACCAGGTCCACCAGTAGGCCCTTGCGGTGTTCACGCAGGTTCTCCGCGTGCACGACGATATTGACCGTGTCGGTCACGGCGATCGGCCGGTGTTGGGTGATGTGGTTTTCGGTATGGACGGATCCCATTGCCGCAAAGGGAAAGTCGAACCCGGTTACCAGTGACATCATCGTCGGGAAGGTCAATGCGAACGGGTAGGTCAACGGCACCGCGTCGCCGTAGCGCAGTCCCGTGACCGCCGCGTATTCGGCCACGTTCGTGCGGTCGATGGGTAAGTCATCGACGGTTACCGTCCTGGTCGGCAGGTGGTCGCCGCGTGGCACGAACGGCAATGCCCCAGCTGCCGCGCGCAGCATATTTTTCAGGCCGCTTGGCTGCGTCATATGTTCTCCTTCGCTAAGCGCCGAGCATGGCCTGGCCGCAAACACGAATGACATTGCCGGTCACTGCGTTTGACGCCGGGCTGGCGAAGTATGCGATGGTCTCGGCGACATCTACCGGCTGCCCGCCTTGCAACAACGAATTCATCCGGCGGCCCACCTCGCGGGTGGCCAGCGGGATGGCGGCCGTCATCTGGGTTTCGATAAATCCCGGCGCGACGGCGTTGATCGTGATGCCCTTCGCACCGAGATCCGGTGCCAGTGCCTGGGTGAGCCCGATCATACCCGCCTTGGTCGTGGCGTAGTTGGTCTGCCCGCGATTGCCGGCGATGCCGGCCATCGACGACAGCCCGATCACCCGACCGCCGTCGGCAATGCTGCCATTGCCGACGAGTCCCTCGGTGAGCCGTTGTGGTGCAAGCAGGTTGACGGCGAGCACTGCATTCCAACGCGCGTCATCCATGTTGGCCAACAGCTTGTCGCGGGTGATGCCGGCGTTGTTGACCAGGATGTCGGCCCGGCCGTTGTAATGCTCACGTAGATGCTCGGTGATCCGGTCGACGGCATCGTCGGCGGTGACGTCGAGGGCCAGGGCGGTACCTCCTACCCGGCTGGCGGTGTCGGCCAAGGCCTCGGCGGCGCCCTCCACATCGATCGCAACGACGTGCGCCCCGTCGCGGGCGAACACCTCAGCGATCGTCGCGCCGATACCGCGGGCGGCCCCGGTCACGATGCCCACCTTGCCGTCCAGCGGGCGATCCCAGTCGGCCGGCGGAGTGGAGTCGGCCGCACCGACGTAGAACACCTGGCCATCGACGTACGCCGATTTCGCCGACAGGATGAACCGCAGGGTGGATTCCGCGCCGGTGGCGGCCGGTTTGGCGTCGGGCGACAAGTAGACCAGCGCCACGGTGGCTCCGCGCCGCAGCTCCTTGCCCAACGAGCGGGTGAAGCCTTCCAGCGCGCGTTGGGCGATGCGCTCGTCCGTGCTGGCGGCTTCGTCGGGCGTGGTGCCGACGACGACGACGCGACCCGACGCGCCGACGTTGCGTAGCAACGGAGTGAAGAATTCGTGCAAAGCCGTCAACCCTGCTGGCGTGGTGATTCCGGTGGCATCGAAAACCAGCCCACCGAACGAGTCGGCCCAGCGCCCACCGAGATTGGCGCCCACCACGTCGTAGTCGTGGTCCAGCGCCGCGCGCAGCGGTTCGACAACGCGGCCTGCACCGCCGATCAGTAGCGACCCGGGCAGCGGCGTGTCACCGGTCCGATAGCGACGCAGCGGCTCGGGTTGCGGAACACCAAGCTGCTTGGCGAGAAACGAGCCGGGCCCGGAGTTGACGACTTGGGAGAATAGATCGGGTGAAACCTTGCGGGCCACTGAGTTGCCTTCCATGTCTGCGAGTCATCCATCGACTACCGTATCGGGAGCTAACTTACTCCAGAGTAAGAACAGTGAGTAGTATGGCTCCTAACCGCGGATAACCCCCAACTGACGGAGATAAGCGTGCCTTCTGAAAGTTCTTCTGCAAGCTCCCCGAAAAAGACCCGACGCGTCGCCGTACTGGGTGGCAACCGCATACCGTTCGGACGCTCCGATCGAGCCTATGCCGAGGCGTCCAACCAGGACATGTTCACCGCCGCTCTAGGTGGGCTGGTCGACCGTTTCGGTCTTTCCGGTGAGCGGCTGGGTGCAGTGATCGGCGGGGCGGTGCTCAAGCACAGCCGCGACTTCAACTTGATGCGTGAGTGCGTGCTGGGGTCGGCGCTGTCGTCCTACACGCCCGCGTTCGACCTGCAGCAAGCCTGCGGGACAGGGTTGCAGGCGGCGATCGCCGCGGCCGACGGCATCGCCTCTGGCCGTTACGAGGTCGCCGCCGCCGGCGGGGTCGACACCACCTCCGATGCGCCGATCGGCCTGGGCGACAATCTGCGCCGCACGCTGCTGGGACTGCGCCGGTCAAAGTCGAACGTCGAGCGACTGAAGCTGGTCGGCAAGCTGCCGGCCACCCTCGGGGTGGAGATTCCGGTGAACAGCGAGCCCCGCACCGGGCTGTCCATGGGCGAGCACCAGGCCATCACCGCCAAGAAGATGGGTATCAAGCGAGTCGACCAGGATGAGCTGGCCGCCGCCAGCCACCGCAACATGGCGGCCGCCTACGATCGTGGCTTCTTCGACGACCTGGTCACGCCGTTTTTAGGCCTGTACCGCGACGACAACCTACGGGCAGACGCGTCGGTGGAGAAGTTGGCCAAGCTCAAGCCGGTGTTCGGGGTGAAGTCCGGTGACGCCACCATGACGGCGGGCAACTCCACACCGCTGACCGACGGCGCTTCGGTGGCGTTGCTCGCCAGCGAGGACTGGGCAGCCGAGCATTCGCACACCCCGTTGGCCTACTTCGTTGACGCCGAAACGGCCGCGGTCGACTACGTCAACGGCGCCGACGGACTGCTGATGGCGCCGACGTATGCGGTGCCGCGCCTGCTGGCCCGCAACGGCCTCAGCCTCCAAGACTTCGACTTCTACGAGATCCATGAGGCGTTCGCCTCGGTGGTGCTGGCGCACCTACAGGCCTGGGAGTCCGAAGAGTATTGCAAGGAGCGGCTGGGCCTGGACGCCGCGCTGGGGTCCATCGACCGGTCCAAGCTCAATGTCAACGGGTCGTCGCTGGCTGCCGGTCACCCGTTCGCCGCCACCGGCGGACGCATCCTCGCGCAGCTGGCGAAGCAGCTTTCCGAGGCATCCGCCGCCAGGAGCAACCAGGCGGACGCCGCAGCCAAGCCGGTGCGCGGGCTGATCTCGATTTGCGCCGCCGGTGGTCAAGGCGTTGCCGCCATTCTGGAAGCCTGATCCGACATTCCGGACGATGCGGTGCGGCGCCGTTTACTTGCGGCGTCGCACGGGTAGACAATTGGCCGGATAGCTCCGTGTTGTCGTCCGACCCCCCGACCCGATGACAGCACGGAGCGTCCTTGAAGCGGTCGCAGGCCTGTTCGCAGGATTCCGGGCCGAATCGGGGGGCCGCCGATGGAATGAGGGGATCCCGCGGCGGCCCCTTCCCCTTACGTCGTAACAAAATCCCCCGTCTCAAACCGAGAACGGGGGATTTTGCAGCGGGAGATTAGAAGGCTGCTTCGTCGAGCTCCATGACGTCGTTGTCGAGCGTGTCCAGCACCTGGCGGGTGCTGGTCAACAACGGTAGGAAGTTCTTCGCGAAGAATGACGCGACGGCGATCTTGCCCTCGTAGAACGCCCGGTCGGCGTCGCTGACACCGGCATCGAGCGCCTCCAGGGCCACTGCGGCCTGACGCTGTAGCAACCAGCCGATCAGCAGGTCGCCGACGCTGAGCAGGAAGCGCACCGAACCCAGCCCCACCTTGTAGATGCTGGAGATGTCCTCCTGGGCGGCCATCAGGTAGCCGGTCAGCGTCGCGGCCATCGCCTGCACATCGGCCAGCGCGGTGGCCAGCAGCGCACGCTCGGCCTTCAGCCGGCCGTTGCCTGACTCGTTCTTGACGAACTCCTCGATCTGAGCCGACACATGGGCCAGGGCAACTCCCTTGTCGCGGACGATCTTCCGGAAGAAGAAGTCCTGCGCTTGGATTGCCGTGGTGCCCTCGTAGAGCGAGTCGATCTTGGCGTCACGGATGTACTGCTCAATCGGGTAGTCCTGCAGGAAGCCGGACCCGCCGAAGGTCTGCAGGCTCTCGGTGAGCTTGGCGTAGGCCTGTTCGGAGCCGACACCCTTGACCACCGGCAGCATCAAGTCGTTGACCCTGACCGCCAGATCGGGGTCGACATCGTTCACTGCCTTGGCCACCGCCTCGTCCTGGTAGGTCGCGGTGTAGGTGTACAGCGCCCGCAGACCCTCGGCGTAGGCCTTCTGGGTCATCAGGCTGCGACGCACGTCGGGGTGATGGGTGATGCTCACCCGCGGCGCGGTCTTGTCGGTCATCTGGGTCAGGTCGGCGCCCTGCACCCGGTTCTTGGCGTATTCCAGGGCGTTGAGGTAGCCGGTGGACAGCGTCGCGATGGCCTTGGTACCGACCATCATCCGGGCCTGCTCGATGACCTCGAACATCTGCGCGATGCCGTTGTGCACCTCGCCGACCAGCCAGCCCTTGGCCGGAACATCGTGCTGTCCGAACGACAGCTCGCAGGTCGCGGAGACCTTCAAGCCCATCTTGTGCTCAACGTTGGTAACGAACACACCGTTGCGCTCGCCCAGTTCGCCGGTCTCGAAGTCGAACAGGAACTTGGGCACGAAGAACAGCGACAGTCCCTTGGTGCCCGGTCCGGCGCCCTCGGGGCGGGCCAGCACCAGATGGAAGATGTTCTCGAACAGATCGCCGGAGTCGGCCGACGTGATGAACCGCTTCACGCCGTCGATGTGCCAGGAGCCGTCGTCTTGCTTGACTGCCTTGGTCCGGCCGGCACCGACGTCCGAGCCCGCGTCGGGCTCGGTGAGCACCATGGTCGAACCCCAGCCGCGCTCAGCGGCCAGCTCGGCCCACTTCTGCTGCTCTTCGGTGCCCAGGTGGTGCAGGATCTGCGCGAACCCGGCGCCGCCGCCGTACATCCACACCGCCGGGTTGGCGCCGAGCAGATGCTCGTGCAGCGACCACAGCAGCGCCTTGGGCATCGGCATGCCGCCCAACGCCTCGTCGAGGCCGACCTTGTCCCAACCGCCTTCGATAACTGCGCGCACCGACTCCTTGAAGCTCTCGGGCAGTGTCACGGAATGCGTCTTCGGGTCAAAGACCGGGGGATTGCGGTCACCCTCGACAAACGACTCGGCGACCGGGCCTTCGGCCAGCCGGCTGATCTCCGTCAGCATCTCGCGGGCGGTGTCGGCGTCCAAGTCGCTAAACGCGCCTTCGCCGAATGACTTGTCAACGCCGAAGACCTCAAAGAGGTTAAATACCTGGTCGCGGACGTTGCTCTTGTAGTGGCTCACTGGTTCCTCCTCGATGAGAACGCCACTCATGGTTGGGTACTATCTTCTAAGTTACCCACCAGTAACAGGGCCAACTATACCCATCGGTAACTTCAATGCAACACAGTGTGAGCTAAATTTCATTGTCTAATTAACCAACCGGTTGGGTTCGCGCTGATCGAGACCGTGGCATACCGTTTAACCTGCGGCGATGATGGGCAGGTGAGTACTGTGTCGAGCATCACGGCGCTGCCAGAAATCGACCTCCGAGACCGTCCTGGTCAACTCAGGCGGCGCTTGCGCGAGGTCGCCCACGAGGTGGGGTTCTTCTACCTGACCGGCCATGGCGTGCCCGCGGCATTGACCCGCCGGGTCTTGGCGGCGGCGCGGCGCTTGTTTGCGCTGCCACAGCCGGACAAGGACGCCGTCGCGATGGTGCGCAGCCCGCATTTCCGCGGCTACACCCGGCTGGGGGGTGAGCTGACCGGCGGCCACGTCGACTGGCGCGAGCAGATCGACATCGGACCGGAGCGCGACCCGGTGGGCGGCCCGGGCAAGCCGGACTACCTGTGGCTGCAAGGCCCCAACCAGTGGCCGTCCGGGTTGCCGGAGCTACCAGGGATCATCGCCGAGTGGGACACGGCACTCGCCGCGGTGGCGCGCAGCTTGTTGCGGCACTGGGCGGCGTCGCTGGGCAGCCCGTCGGACGCGTTCGACGCTGCTTTTGCCGGCGCGCCGGCCACCCTGATCAAGATCGTGCACTATCCGGTGACGGGCGCCGATCGGGCCCATTTCCAAGGCGTGGGTGCGCATCGCGACTCGGGAGTGCTAACGCTGCTGCTGGCTGAGCAGGGCAGCCGGGGGTTACAAGTACGGCCGGGCGGGAACAGCGGCTCGCCTGCCGACCCTCGCTGGATCGACGTCCCGGTGCTGGACGGGGCATTCATCGTCAATATCGGTGAGTTGCTGGAGCTGGCGACCGGCGGATATCTGCGGGCCACCGAGCACCGGGTGAACCTGAATCAAGCAGGTGATCGGATCTCGGTGCCCTACTTCTTCAACCCGCGGTTGGACGCGCAGATCCCGACCTTGTCACTGCCCGCGGAGCTGGCGCTGCGAGCCAGCCCGCGCGCGGATCCGTCCGACCCGATCTTCTCGGTTTATGGTCGCAACGCTTGGAAGAGCAGGTTACGGGCGCACCCCGACGTCGCTGCCGCGCACGGCTACTCGTCGGACACCGCACGGTGCGACGCCGAACGAGTAGGGTCAAAACTGCGAAAACCCTCTCCGACCTGAATGAAGCCCGGTGAACTCCCCTGAAAAGCTGACGCCGTCGTCACTGCGCGAGGCTTTCGGTCATTTCCCCTCCGGCGTCATTGCCATCGCGGCTGAAATCGACGGGGTCCGAGAAGGGCTCGCGGCCAGCACGTTTGTCCCGGTGTCGTTGGATCCGCCGTTGGTGTCGTTCTGCGTGCAGAACACCTCGACGACATGGCCGAAACTCAAAAGCGCCCAGGCGCTGGGTATCAGCGTCCTAGGCGAGGCCCACGACGACGCTGCGCGCGCGCTGGCCGCCAAGACGGGGGATCGGTTCGTCGGTCTGGAAACCGTGTCCAACGCCCACGGCGCGGTCTTCATCAAGGGCACCAGCGTCTGGTTGGAAAGTGCCATCGAGCAACTGATACCGGCCGGCGATCACACCATCGTCGTGTTACGAGTCAGCGACGTCCAGGTCGACGCGGACGTAGCGCCGATCGTGTTTCACCGCAGCGTTTTTCGCCGACTCGGTGTCTGAGTCCCGCGGTCAGGGGCGTTCGGCAAGCTCGTCCCGGTAGCCTTGGATACGGTGCTCGATTTCCGCGGCATCCTGTTCGCGCCCCTCTTTATGGGCGAGTTCGGCGCGTACCGAGAGTTCGCGGATTGCGGTTCGAATGTCGTTGATGCTGGCGGGTTCTCGAATACCCACAGTCGCCGCCTTTCCGTCGTACCGGCGGAGTCACTTGACTACGCTCACGTTCGGTTACAAATCGGGTACCCGGATCAGCGGGGGTCTAACGCCCGATGCTCAGTCCCGACGGAACAGCTTGTTGCCCAACCAGACCACCGGATCGTATTTCCGATCGGCCACGCGCTCCTTCATCGGAATCAGAGCGTTGTCGGTGATCTTGATGCTTTCGGGGCAGACTTCCGTGCAGCACTTGGTGATGTTGCAATACCCGAGGCCGTGCTGCTCCTGTGCCTGGTTGCGCCGGTCGAGGGTATCCAGCGGATGCATTTCCAGCTCCGCGATCCGCATCAGATAGCGCGGGCCGGCGAACGCCTCTTTGTTTTCGTCGTGGTCACGGATCACGTGGCAGACGTTGTTGCACAGGAAGCATTCGATGCACTTGCGGAACTCCTGAGAACGTTCCACATCCTCTTGTTGCATCCGGTACTCACCGGGCTGAAGATCCTTGGGCGGCGTGAATGACGGGATTTCCCGGGCCTTCTCGTAGTTGAACGAGACATCGGTGACCAGATCACGGATCACCGGGAAGGTGCGGATCGGCGTCACGGTGACCACTTCGTCCTCGGCGAAGGTCGACATCCGCGTCATGCACATCAACCGAGGCTTGCCGTTGACCTCAGCCGAGCACGAGCCGCACTTACCGGCTTTGCAGTTCCACCGAACCGCTAAGTCCGGTGTCTGGGTCTGCTGCAGGCGGTGGATGATGTCGAGCACCACCTCGCCCTCGTTGACCTCCACGGTGAAGTCCTGCAATCCACCGCCGGACTGGTCGCCACGCCATACCCGCATGGTCGCGTCGTAGCTCATCAGCCTCTCCGTCCTGGGTGGTCGATCAGCTCTTCGTCGGTGTAGTACTTCTCCAACTCGGAGATCTCGAAAGCCTCGAGCAGGTCGGGCCGCATCGGCACCTGGTCTTTGCGCGTCACCGAGACGTCGGGGATGACGGGGTCGCCGCCTGCAGCCCTGCACACCAGCAGCACCTTGCGCCACGATGGATCCATCCCCGGGTGGTCGTCGCGGGTGTGGCCGCCGCGGCTTTCGGTGCGCTCCAGCGCGGCCTTGGCGACGCATTCGCTGACAAGCAGAAGGTTCCGGAGGTCGATGGCCAGATTCCAGCCGGGGTTGTACTGGCGGTGCCCCTCGACGTGGATGTACTTGAACCGTTCGCGTAGCTGGTCGAGCCGAGCGAGGGCCTCGGTGATTTCCTCCGCCTTGCGGATAATGCCGACCAGGTCGTTCATCGACTGCTGTAGCTCCAACTGCATCGTGTACGGGTTCTCCGCGGCGGCACCGTTGGTGGGCGTCTCGAAGGGCGCCAGCGCCCGCTTGGCCGCCGCGTCGATGTCCTCGTCAGCGACCTTTGGACGTGTGCTGAGCGCCCGCACGTAGTCGGCGGCGCCTAAGCCGGCCCGGCGTCCGAAGACCAGCAGGTCCGACAGCGAGTTGCCGCCCAGCCGGTTGGAGCCGTGCATGCCACCGGAGCATTCACCGGCGGCGTACAGCCCGGGGACGGTGGCAGCGCCGGTGTCCGCGTCCACCTCGACACCGCCCATCACGTAGTGACAGGTGGGCCCGACTTCCATCGGCTCCTTGGTGATGTCGACCCCGGCCAGCTCCTTGAACTGGTGATACATCGACGGCAACCGCTTCTTGATCTGCTCTGGTGTCAGCCGCGAGGCGATGTCGAGGTAGACCCCGCCGTGCGGACTGCCGCGGCCGGCTTTGACTTCGGAGTTGATCGCACGTGCGACCTCATCCCGTGGCAGCAGGTCCGGGGTGCGGCGGGCCGAGTCGTTGTCCTTGAGCCACTGGTCGGCTTCTTGCTCGGTCTCGGCGTACTGGCCTTTGAACACCGGCGGGATGTAGTCGAACATGAACCGGGTCTGGTCGGAGTTCTTCAGCACTCCGCCGTCGCCGCGGACACCTTCGGTGACCAGGATGCCTTTCACACTCGGCGGCCACACCATGCCGGTTGGGTGAAACTGAACGAACTCCATATTGATCAGCGTCGCGCCGGCGCGCAGCGCCAACGCGTGGCCATCGCCGGTGTACTCCCAGGAGTTCGACGTGACCTTGAACGACTTGCCAATCCCACCGGTGGCGAGCACCACGGCAGGGGCCTCGAACAAGACAAACCGGCCGCTTTCGCGCCAGTAGCCGAACGCTCCGGATATCGCGTCACCTTCTTTGATCAACTCGGTGATGGTGCATTCGGCGTAAACCCTGATCCGCGCCTCATAGTCACCGTGCTCGGCATGGTCTTCCTGCTGCAGCGAGACGATCTTCTGCTGCATAGTGCGGATCAGTTCCAAGCCGGTGCGGTCACCGACGTGAGCCAGCCGCGGGTAGGTGTGCCCGCCGAAGTTGCGCTGGCTGATTTTGCCATCTTTGAGGCGGTCGAACAGCGCTCCGTAGGTCTCCAGTTCCCAAACCCGGTCGGGGGCTTCTTTGGCGTGTAGTTCGGCCATCCGCCAGTTGTTCAGAAACTTCCCACCGCGCATGGTGTCGCCGAAGTGCGTCTGCCAGTTGTCCTTCGGGTTGGTGTTGCCCATCGCGGCTGCGCAACCGCCCTCGGCCATCACGGTGTGGGCCTTGCCGAACAGCGACTTACACACCACCGCAACCTTGAGACCGCGTTCCCGCGCCTCGATGACCGCGCGCAAACCTGCGCCGCCGGCACCGATCACGACCACGTCGTAGGAGTGCCGTTCGACCTCAGTCATGCAACCTCACTAGGCTTATTTCTGCTATTTCTGAATCAGCGCGTCAGCCAACAAATCTCAGGTCTGGGATGGCGCCGCTGGCCAAGAGCGCGACGTAGAAGTCAGTGAGCATCAGCGTGCCGAGTGTGATCCACGCGTACAGCTTGTGTCGGGTGTTGAGTCTGCTTACCTGGGTCCAGATCCAGTACCGCACAGGGTGTTTGGAGAAGTGCTTGAGCCGCCCCCCGGTGACGTGCCGGCATGAATGGCAGGACAGCGTGTAAACCCACAGCATGATGACGTTGCCGACCATGATGACGTTGCCCAGGCCGAAGCCGAATCCACCGGGTCCGTTCTCGGAATGGAACGCGACGATCGCGTCGTAGCTGTTGATCACCGAGATGATGCCGGCGACGTAGAAGAAATACCGGTGGGTGTTCTGGACTATCAGCGGGAACCTGGTCTCGCCCGTGTAGTGGGCGCGGGGCTCGGCCACCCCGCAAGCGGTGGGCGACTGCCACACCGTGCGGTAATAGGCGCCGCGGTAGTAGTAGCAGGTCAGCCGGAACAACAGCAGGAACGGCAGCGACAGCGCCGCGAACGGCAGCCACCACACGTTCGGCAGGATCTGCGGCCAGAAGTCGCTGGCCTCACCGCAAGCCTTACTGAGGCACGGCGAGTAGAACGGCGTCAGATAGTGGTATTTCGGGACGAAGAAGTAATCCCGTTGGAATGCGCGCGCCGTCGCGTAGATCACAAATGCGGCGAAGCCCAGGTCGATCCTCAGCGGCGACATCCACCACCGGTCGGAGCGGAGCGTCCGTTGCTTGATGTGGGCGCGCGTGGGTGAAAAGACTCCGGTGGCAGGACGGTCCGCCGTGGGTGCGCTCATCTGTTGTGATCCTCTTCGCGTGGCCTCGTCGGAGAGTACCCACAGCGGTGAACACGCAAAATAGCGGGGGGTGTATCAAGAACGGCCGTGACCACCGACGCCTTCGTCGTCGACATCGCGCCAGAATTCGCTGTCGTATTCCGTGTCGGGAATGGCGATTTTTTCACCCGGATGAGCCAGCGCGTGGCGGGCCAAATCCAGCTCGCCGGCGTCGATATCGAGTAATTCGATGTCGTTGAGGATCCGCTCGAGGTCGTTGACGACCCGACGCATTGCCGGGGTGTCGCGGTATCGCGACCTCAACGACGTCACGCACCGCCGCAGCGCACCGATGAGCTCGTGAAGTTCGGCGAGTTCAGTAGTGCTGGACAACGGATCTCCTCCGAAGGTGGTATGGATCACAGTACGGCCACCCCCGATACTATCCAGCGCAGCGCTCTGGCGTGAGACAGATCACGCCCGCCAACCGGGAGGCAAACATGGCAGCACCCACCACACCGGCCGATCGGGCAACCGCGCTACTGATGCTGCACCAGCCCGGCAATCCGGTGATCCTGCCGACGGTGTGGGACGCCTGGTCGGCGCGGCTGGCCGTCGATGCCGGTTTCGCCGCGCTCACCGTCGGCAGCCATCCGGTCGCCGATTCGATCGGCAAACCCGACAACGAAGGCATGTCGTTCGACGATTTACTGGCCCGGGTCGCGCAGATCACCGCGGCGGTAGACGTCCCGGTCTCGGTGGACATCGAATCCGGGTACGCGCTGCCGGCCTCCCGGCTGATCGATGGGTTGCTCGAGGCCGGCGCGGTGGGGCTGAACATCGAGGACACCGTGCACAGCGAGGGCAAGCGACTGCGTTCAGCGGCTGAGCATGCCGAACTGGTCGGTGCGCTGCGCGGCGCCGCGGACGAGGCCGGCGTCCATGTCGTCATCAACGCTCGCACCGATCTGTTCCTGCGCGAGGACGGTGACGCTTCGGACCGCATCGAGAGGGCGGTGGCGCGGTTGAAGCAAGCTGCCGCCGCCGGCGCGGATGTGCTCTATCCCGTGGGCCGCCATGATCCGGAGACGTTGCAGCGCTTGACGACTGAACTACCGCTCCCGGTCAACGCAATCGCGTCGCCCGATCAGGACGATCCCGCTTCGTTCGGTCGCTTGGGCGTCGGGCGGGTCAGCTTTGGACCGTTTCTGCAGGCGGCCTTGGCGATCCGGGTCAAGGAGATCCTGGCCCGCTGGGGCTAGCCGGACTATCAGACCGCCTGACACCGTGAATCCGGTGGAGCCGTTGGGCCCCACCGGATTCGAATCGATTGCGGATTACTTGGTGATCGCGATGCGCTGCGCCTGAGTACCGGCGTAGGCCCCGGCAACCCGGACGGTCAGCACGCCGGCGTCGTAGGACGCCGAGATGGCCTCACCGTTGATGTGCGCAGGCAGCTGGAACGACCGGCGGAACGATCCGTACCGGACCTCGCGCAGCGTGCGCCCGTCCTTCGCGGGGTCTTCGCTGGCGTTTTCGTCGCGGCGCTCACCGTGGATGACCAGTCGGCCGCGGTCAACCTCGACGGTGACGTCCTTTTCGACGTCCACGCCCGGCAGCTCGAGGTGTACCACCGCGTCCTCACCGTCCTTGACGATCTCGGCGGCGGGGCGCAGTCCACTTGCTACCGGCTTGAACCAGTCGGTCGCCGGGGCGGGTCCAAAGAAATCGCGCATCCAGCGGTCGACATCCCACGCGGGTCGTGACCACAAGGTCAGGTTGCTCATTCGTGTCTCCTCATGCTTTGTGATTGCCGACGCCTTGCCGGCTCCACAGGTACAAACATGAGTCGACCACGCTTAAGTTCCAGCTGGATGTTCGCCGTAAGCGAACAGCTCGCCGGCCGGACTATCGTCGATCGCCAACCGGTAGCCGCGTTTGATCACGGTAGCGATAATATTCCTGTCGCCCAACGCTTTTCGTAGCCGCAGTACCGCCGTATCCACGGCATGAGGATCGCAGCTACTGCCCGGCAGAGCCCGCAGCAGCGCGCTGCGGGCGACCACCACGCCCGGGCGGTGCGCCAACGCCCGTAAAACGGCCATCGCGGCCGGTGGCACCTCCTGGACGGCGCCGTCTACCACCACGCCGCAGCCGCGGACCTCGATACGGTGGCCGGCCGCCTGCATCGTGCGCGACCGCAACACGGGCAACTCCTCGGCGATATGCCGGGCCAGCGCGCCCAGGCGCATACGTTGTGGTGACGATGTCGGAACTCCGAGGCGTACCAATGGCTGTGCGGTGACCGGGCCGACGCACATTGCCCGCACATCTGAGCGCAGCGCCGCGAGCAGCCGGTCCGAGATGCCGAGGTCGCCGGCGCGCATCAGCGTTGCGGCGACGGCGGGTGCGGAGGTGAAGCTGACGGCATCGAACTGCCGTTGGGCGATCTGAGTGATCAACTGGTCGAACTGGCCGCCCGCCGGTGCCGGGTGCCACCGGTATGTCCGGATCGGGACGACCTCGGCGCCCGCAGAACGCAGCTCGTCCAGAAACTCCGGAAACGGATCCCAGTCCTTGGTGGCACCGTGCAATTGCGTTGCGATGCGACAGCCCGTGATGCCGAATTGGTAGAGGTATTGCACGACCTCACGCGACGATTCGGACTTCGGCGACCACTCCTCTCGCAGCTCGGCGGCGCGTATTGCACCGGTCACCTTCGGTCCACGGGCCACGATCCGAGCGCGGGACAACACCGCGGTCAACTGCTTGGCCAGTCCCCACCCGGCGGCGGCGGCGATCCAGCCGCGGAATCCGATGCCGGTTGTCGCGATCACGATGTCTGGCGGACTAGCGATCAATGACTCTGTGTTACACCGCAATTCGTCGTCATCGGGCAATGCGACCATGGTGATTGCCGGCGCATGGCCAACGGTGGCGCCATGGCGGCGCAGCAACGCGCACAGCTCGTCGGCGCGCCGTGCAGAAGTCACTGCCACCCGATAACCGGCGAGTGACTGCATCGCTGGCTGACTCATGTGAATTGTGTATGCCCGCGGGATTTCGGCCGCATTACCAAGGAATTGCTGGTGGGTTGCCCCCCGAAGCTCAGCTGCGACTGCCGGGGTTCGCTACCAGACGTCGCCTTGACGCCAGTCACACGCCAAGCCCGCGGAGGTGTCCAGGCTGACCCCGACCGGCAGCACGAACACCGAGCCGTCATCGTCTGGGGTCCGGATCGTCCCGGCAGGCGCCAACACCGATGTCGGGCCGCACCACGGTAGCCAGCCGCGTGACGTGTAGAGCCGCTTTCCGCGGTCGGACGAACTCAGCGCGCCGAGCTGATAGCCGCCGCGGATGACCTGCTCGCACGCATTGAGTATCGCGATCGCAAGTCCCTGACCGCGCCAATCTTCGCGCACCGCCACGGCTTCGACGTAGCCACAGCGCAGCGCGGCCCCACGGTAGAGCAGGCGTCGTTGGACGACCGCGCCGTGCGCGATGATCGCGCCGCGATGCCAGATCAGCGCATGCATCCCGCCCAGCGCGTGGTCCCAGTCGGCGTCGGTGAACTCGCCGGCGAACGCGTCGTTGACCATGTCATAGGAGCGCTGCCGCGCCTCGGCCTCGAGATCGGCGGTGTGAACCAGGCGAGCAGTGTGTACCTGGGTGTGCACACTGCTGGTTTACCAGGTGGACTAGCCCTCTGCCATCGGGGCCACTGAAGTTGAAGCCGAAGCCACTGGACTGGAAGCAGACCTGGGTCGCGACCAGTGCAGCCGCACGTATTGCCCCGGTCGCACCTGGGCGACCTTGTCGATGTCGTCGTCGGCGACCACGCCGACCACCGGGTAGCCGCCGGTGACGGGGTGATCGGGGCCGAGAATCACCGGTAAACCGTTGGGCGGCACCTGGATCGCTCCGCGAGTAGCACCCTCGCTGGGCAGCTGCTGATCCGGCGACCGGAACCGCAGTGGGCGACCCTCGAGCCGCATGCCCACTCGGTCGCTGCGGTTGGAGGCCATCCAGATCGTGTGCACCATAGCGTCGGGGTCGACGAGCCAGTCGTCACGCGGGCCAGGCACCACCAGTAGTTCCACCATATGGTCGGAGATCGGTGCCACCGGAGCCTGATCGAGTTCCGGGTATTCGTCGGTATGGTCGCCGACCGGCAGGACATCACCGGGCTGTAGCGGTAGCGGACCGATCGCCGACATCACGTCGTAGCTGCGGGATCCCAGCACCGGTGTCACGTCGATACCGCCACGCACCGCCAGATAGCTCCGGAGACCGGAGTTCGGGACGCCCAGTGAGATCACTTCACCGTCGCGGACATGCTGAATACTGTTGGTGCCGAACATGATCCCGCTGACGCTCGGATCGGTATCGGCACCGGTCACCGCGATGTCGATGTCGCCGCCGCGGACTCGGGCGGAGAATCCGCCAAACGTCACCTCGATGGTGGCCCGGTCGTCGGGGTTGGCCACCAGCCGGTTGGCCAGTGTGTGCGAACGCCGGTCGGCGGCACCCGAGCGGGTAACGCCGAGGTGGGCAAGCCCGACTCGTCCGAGGTCTTGAACGAGGGCCAGCGGTCCGGTGTGCAAGATCTCCAGAGTTGTCATGGAGCCCCTCCTACGGTTATGCGGCTCGGAACTGGACCCACATGCCCGGCGTCAGCAGCGCCGGATCCGGACGGTCGATATCCCACAGCACCGCGTCGGTGTGGCCGATCAGCTGCCAACCGCCGGGGGATCGACGTGGGTAGATTCCGGTGAAATCGCCGGCCAAGCCCACCGCACCGGCCGGGACGGATGGCCGCGGCTCCGACCGCCGTGGTACGACCAGCCGTGGGTCGCCGCCGATCAGATACGCGAAACCCGGGGCGAAGCCGCAGAATCCGACTCGCCAGGGAGTAGCCGTGTGGGCGTTGATGACCTGGGCGGTGGTCAGCCCGGTGTGGTCAGCCACCTCGGCGAGATCGGCGCCGTCGTAAACGACGTCGATCACCGTGGTCTCGTCCGGCGCAGCGGTCAGCGGCTCATCGGGCACCACCCGCAGTGTGCGGAGTCGACGGCGGATGGCGCTCTGCTGGCGGGGACCGTCGAGTTTGAGCAGCACCGTGCGGGAGGCCGGGACGATGTCGAGTACGCCGGGCAGCGCGGCCTCGCGCAGCGCAGCCGTCCACGCCAGCACGTCAGGGGTGCTGTCGAACTGCAGTAGCAGCGCCTGATCGCCGTAGTCGAGAACGGTGTCGGCCACACTCACATCCGTTGCCACGCTCATTACTCGACGGTAACTCCGCAATCGGGCGGCGGCGAGAGATCTTCGAGCACTGCCAGAGGTGCCTTAGCCAACACTCAGAACATCGGATCTAGCGCAGGATATTGGCGATCAGCGGGGGCAACTGATCGGCCACCAGCGGGAAGCTCAGCGGCGACGAGAACGCGATCGCGCCGGCCTGGTCCTTCGTGGTGAACACACTGCGCGCCTTGAGCGCCGCGATGTCGGGATTGGCCAGCAGCGCGCCTTGGTCGGCATCGCTGTCTGTCGTCCAGATCAGCAGATCGGCGGCACCGAGCACCGACTTGATCTTGTCGGCCGGGACTAGCGCATGCTGCGGGTCGACTGCGAGCGAAGTGATGCTGTCGGCGACTACCAGGCCCATTTGGGTCAAAAACTCAGTGCGCCAACCGGTTGTCGCTACTGCATTGTCTTGGGAGAGCTTGCCTTCCAGCAGCAGCACCCTCTTGTTTTTGAACTGCGGATACTTATCGGCCACCCCAGCGAAACTGTGTTCGACGTTGCCGATCAGCGACTTCATCTGGTCCGGCTGAAAGACGGCCTGACCGATCGCCGTCGCCTGGTCCTTCCACGGCTCGAAGAACGGGTCGCCGTCGGCCTGCGCAATTGTTGGGGCGATCGCGGACAGCTTTTGGTAGGTGTCCTCGTCGAGTCCGGCATCGGTGGCCACGATCAAGTCCGGTTTCAGACCGGCGATCTGCGTAACCTGGATACCGTTGTCAAGGTTCAAGACAACGGGTTTGGCGTTGCCGAGCTTGGGTTGGGCCCACGGCCAGACGGCGAACGGCTGGTCGCCGAACCAGTTGGTTACCGCGATCGGCACGACCCCGAGCGCCAGCAGGTCGTCCTGGCCGGTAAGACCGGCGCTGACCACCCGTTTGGGTGGCTCGGAGATGCTCGTCTCGCCGAATACGTGAGTGATCGTCACCGGTTCGCCACCGCGGCTGCCGGCAGGTGGCGGCTTGTGCGATGAGCAGGCCACTGGACCCGCTGCACCCCCCAGGACGACCAATCCCGTTGCCGCGCCGGCGCGCAGGAATCCGCGCCGACTCCATAGCTCGTGCATCGCGTGAGCCTCCAGCGTTCGCTCAGGTCGGCCCGGTCAGCGGCATGCCCGCGTCGACGAAGTCGAGGGCGCGGTAAACAGTGTCGGCCGCGCCAGGGCCGGGATCGTAGGCTGCCATGATCGCGCCGGCAAGCGCGCCCGCGAACACCTGCAACTCGAAATCGTCAGCGCGACGCCCGATTCGGGCTCCGATCGCCTCGGCGATCGAAGTGATGGTGCGGTAGTACTCGTCGAACATGGCTGCCTTGAGTTCGGGTATCGAGAACATCAGCCGTTGCCTGGCGTCCTCGAACTCCCGTTCGTCCTCCGACATGTTGCCCATGGTCACCTGGTAGGCCCGGCGGATTGCTTTAAGTGGCGAGAGATCACGCGGCTGGGCTGCCAAGGCGTCCAAGAAAGCCGGGTCCATGTCGTCGGCGAGCAGGACGGATTCCTTGGTCGGGAAATATCGGAAAAAGGTACTCGGTGATACCTCGGCGGCCTCGGCGATCTGTTCGACGGTAGTGGCGGCGTAGCCATTTTCTTCGATCAGCCGAAACGCCTCCCGCCGGATGGTCTCGCGGGTCCTGATCTTCTTGCGCTCCCGCAGACCAAGGGTTGGGTCAGTCACCTGCATGACGTCATTCTCTCGCACGCCCTCGCGTGCCGGGTCAATGCGTCGGCGGGTGAGTCGGGTGAGGCCAGGGGCTGTAGTCGGCGATCAGATCCTCTTGCGGCGGCCGCTGGTCAGCGGGCACATGCTGCAGGTTGATCCGAATCCGGTACCAAATCGAACTCGGTCCGCGCATCCCGTCGACCAGCACGTCCGCCGGCTGCAGTCGATCCGCCGCGGCGGGATAGCGGTCACGCCAGGTGTCCAGCGCGGCCATCGCCTCATCCTTGGTCTTGGTGCGGGCGATCTCGATGAGCGGCATCAATGACTGACGGCGGCCTGCGCTCGCGCCCTTGCGCGCCGTTTTTGGCGCCTTCTCGGCGGGGCCGAGTTCTTCGGCCAGCGTGAGCAGCCGTTCCAGACCAGCGGCGGTGTCGTTCATCCCCGCCCACGGGTCGCCGATGTCGGCGAACCGCTCCGGCACGCTCGCCACGGTGAAAGCGGCCGGGTTGCAGTCGGCGACCTCTTCCCAAAGCAGCGGCGTCGACACCCGCGCATCGGCAGTAGCGCGCACCGAATACGCCGACGCGACGGTGCGGTCTTTGGCGTTCTGGTTGAAGTCGACGAACACTCCTTGGCGTTCTTCCTTCCACCAACGACTGGTGGCCAGGTCGGGGGCGCGTCGCTCCACTTCTCGCGCCACCGTTTGGGCGGCCAGCCGTACCTGCCGAAACGACCAGTCGGGCACGATACGTGCATAGATATGAAAGCCGCGCGACCCCGACGTCTTCGGCCAAGCCGTCAGCCCGTGATCCTCTAGCACTTCGCGGGCCACCAGCGCGACGTCCAGAATCTGTCGCCAGGCCACGCCCGGCATCGGGTCCAAATCGACCCGCAGCTCGTCCGGATGGTCGAGATCATCGGCCAGCACCGGATGCGGGTTCAGATCAACACAGCCCAGATTGATCGCCCAGGCCAGGCCGGCGGCGTCGTGGATGACGGCCTCTTTGGCCGACGTGCCCGACGCATAGCGCAGTTCGGCGACGTCCACCCAATCGGGCCGTTTTGCCGGCGCGCGCTTCTGGAAAATCGCCTCCTGCTCGATGCCCTTGACGAAGCGTTTGAGGATCATCGGCCGCCCGGCCACACCACGCAGTGCGCCGTCGGCGACAGCCAGGTAGTAGCGAATCAGGTCCAGTTTGGTATGTCGGTGATCGGGGAATATCACCCGGTCTGGATGGGTGACCTCGACCTGGCGTCCGTCCACTTCGAGTGCGACGGGAGGCGCCATGTTCTACATCGTAATTTCCCCGAAAAACCGAGACGCACGTCACATAGGGTGAGGTCATGCCTAACATCGCCGACCTGCTGCCCTGGCGAGCCGTCCCGAAAATCCAGCAGTATGCCGAGCGTGGGCTGGCCGAACTGCACTATCTCCGAAAGATCATCGAGTCGGGCGCTTTCCGGTTGGAGCCGCCGCTCAACTACGCGGCGATGGCAGCCGACATCCGCAAATGGGGCGAGATCGGCATGCTGCCGTCGTTCAACGCCAGACGTACGCCGAACCGTCGCGGCGATCATCGACGACGATGGCTCATTGACCTACAAAGAGCTGGACGAGGCTGCCAACGCGGTCGCTCGCGGTCTGCTCGCTAAAGGTGTGCGCGGCGGCGACGGCGTCGCGATCCTGGCGCGCAACCACCGCTGGTTTGCCATCGCTGAGTTCGGGTGTGCGCGGGTCGGGGCTCGCATCATTTTGCTCAACAGCTCGTTCTCTGGCCCGCAGATCAAAGAGGTCTCCGAGCGCGAAGACGCCAAACTGCTGATCTACGACGACGAGTACACCGAGGACGTCAGCAAAGCCAGACCCGCCGCTGGGCAAGCTGCGCGCGCTCGGTGTCACGCCCGGCAGCGACGAGGGGTCGCAAAGCGATGACGAGACGTTGGCCGACTTGATCGCCGCCAACAGCAAGGCGCCTGTACCCAAAGCCAGCAAGAAATCGTCGATCATCATCTTGACCAGCGGCACCACCGGGACCCCGAAGGGCGCGAACCGGAGTACCCCGCCGTCGCTGGCGCCGATTGGCGGCATCTTGTCCCACGTCCCGTTCAAGGCCAACGAGGTGACCTCGTTGCCGGCGCCGATGTTCCACGCGCTGGGTTTCTTGCACGCCACCATCGGGATGTTCTTGGGCTCGACGCTGGTGCTGCACAGCAAGTTCAAACCCGAGGTCGTGTTGCAAGACATCGAGAAACACAAGGTGAGCGCGGTCGTCGTGGTGCCGGTGATGCTGTCGCGGATACTCGACGCCCACGAGAAGATGGACAAGAAGCCCGATCTGTCCAGTTTGCGGATCGTGTTCGTCTCCGGCTCGGCGCTGGGCGCCGACGTGGCCGAGCGCGGCCTCAAGGACCTCGGCCCGGTGATCTACAACATGTACGGCTCAACTGAGATCGCGTTCGCCACCATCGCCGAGCCCAAGCACCTTAAGCGCAATTCGTCGACGGCAGGACCCATCGTCAAGGGTGTGAAAGTCAAGATCTTCGACGACAACGGCAAGGAGAAGCCGCAGGGTGAGGTCGGGAGAATCTTCGTTGGCACCACCTTCCCGTTTGAGGGCTACACCGGCGGCGGCGGTAAGCAGATCATCGACGGGCTGCTGTCATCCGGTGATGTCGGCTACTTCGACGAACACGGGCTGCTTTTCATCAGCGGCCGCGACGACGAGATGATCGTCTCGGGCGGCGAAAACGTCTTCCCGGCCGAGGTGGAGGATCTGATCAGCGGACATCCCGACGTGGTGGAGGCCACCGCGCTCGGCGTCGAGGATAAGGAATGGGGTCACCGGCTGCGTGCCTTCGTGGTGAAGAAGCAGAACGCCAACCTCGACGAGGACACCGTCAAGCATTATGTCCGCGACCACCTGGCCAAGTACAAGGTGCCGCGCGAAGTGATCTTCCTTGACGAATTGCCGCGCAACCCGACGGGCAAGATCCTCAAACGCGAGCTGCGCGAGATCGACGTCGACTGACTTACGCCTCTTGGCGCCGAGAGCCGTCTCGCGTCACCTGCGGGCTTGAATGGCGCGGGTGATCTGCGTGGAGAGTTGGGGGTCGATCAGCAGCTGATCGATGAGCGACGTGAGGACCTCTTGTCCGGTCACGCGGGCGACTCCCATGCGGTCGGCGGCCTCGCGCTGCCAGACATCGAGCGCGCGGTGCATGGCCAGCGGCAGATCTACGGTTCGTCGCGTTCGTTGGTCGCGCGATGGCTGCGCGACCACCTGCGCCAGCCCGGTGAGCCGCTGGGTCGGGCCCGTCTGCCCAGGCAGCGGCGGCGTGCCGGTCGTGGTGTGCCGGGCGAACCGGTTGGAGCGGGAAGCGTTGCGGCTCGGGTTGATACTCATCGCGGCGACCCTCTCTGGGGTGCAAATCCGTAGATCCACTTACCTGTATGCGTGCCCTCGAGCACCTCCCCATTTATATCGCCGTCGAGCGCTCGCGGCGCGCCGACGGCGCCCGGGTGGTCGCCGCGGTTATTGACGGTGGCGCCGGTCCACGCGGGAACGCCTTGGTGGTGAGCGCCGAAATATCCTCGCAGAGTAAATACGCGATTTGGTGCGCACGACAGGAGTTTGCTGCCTGATTAGTATGAAAGCCAACATGTCGATAATCAGCATCTGATGAATGCTGCACGTCATTAAGTACTGATGTCCGTGACGACGTAGCTCCGTACTTCAGCAGATATGCTTTGAGCTGCGGTGTTGGGTCTAAGCGGAGATACTGTAACCAGTAGAACGCAGCCTTATGGAATTTTCTATAGATTGCGTTTGTTGCGGATAAAGCGGGGTATTCGCTGAGGACAAATTAAGTAGCTATCTCCGAGATAAAGGCTTTAAGTTTTCGATCTGTTCAACATCGTGGAAGGAGATCACAAATGTTGACTTCACTGCATTCGGTCCGGAAGGCCGCGGTCGGCGCTGTGGGCGCCGGGATGGTGACCGCAGTGATGCTGTTCGGTGGCACCCCCATCGCGCAGGCCGCTCCGCCGCCCGCTCACGGCACCAGCTTCGAGATGTCCGGCCCCCATGGCGGCCCTGGCGTCCCGCTGAGGGGCGGTGGCGGCGGCGGAGGCGGCCGCGGCGGAGCCTGGGGCGGCTGGGGCGGCCAACGCGGCTGGGGCGGCCAACGCGGCTGGGGCGGCCACCCTGGTTGGGGCAATGGTGGTTGGGGCCCCCCTGGTTTGGGCTATCGGCCCTGGTGGAACTCGTACTGGTGGTGACCTAACGCCGCCTGGGTAGCCGGGCGGCAAACGAGCCATGCCGGCCTGACAGACGTGCGACAGGTCGGCATGGCCCTTTTTCGGGGCGATTACAGGTCGCGGGGTAGGCCCGGCAACCGCTCGGCGATGATGTTGAGCTGCACCTCTGAAGTGCCGCCGTAAATGGTGGTTGCGCGGCTGGCGAGCAGGTAACTCGTCCCACCTGCCAGGCGGCGTGTCGGGGTCGCTGATGGCGGCGTCGGTGCCGAGGGACGATACCGCGAATTCGGCCTAACCCTGGCCAGTGCGCATCGGACAACAGCTTCGAGATCGCGGCGGACGGCATGGCGTCACCGCCGGCAAGCGTCAACAGCGTCGAGCGCAGGTTCAGCACCTTGGCGGCTGGAGGTCGACTAGCCGATGGCTCAGCCGTCGAAGCCGGTCGCGCCGTCGAGTTGTTCGCGCAGGATGTCGAGTTGTCCGGTGTGGCGGGCGGTCTCCTCGATCATGTGCACGTAGATCCAGCGCAGCGATACCGTCCCGAAGCGACGATGCGGCACCACGTGATCGAGCGGATACCGTGCGGCGATACGCCGGGATTCCTCGTACTGGGTCTGATACTCGGTTATCAGCGTTGGCAGTGATTCGTCCGGGAGGAACTCGAACTCCCAGGAGCGGTCGTGGGTGCGACGGTTGTCGTCGCATCGTTCCTGCAAAAGCTGATCGAACCACCCGTATTCCGCCCAACGCAGGTGCTTGATCAGCCCGCCCACCGTTGTCGGCGACGTGACGAGCTTGCGGCGGGCATCGGTATCGGAAAGGCCGGAAACCTTGCGCACCACGATGTCCCGATAGTCGTCGAGGAATGATTCCAGCGTGGTGCGCTCGGCGCCTACTCCTTGCTCGCGGCGATCGGGACGCTGCGCTTCTGCCATGACGGCGAAGCTAGCACCGCGCGCTCGTTCGCGGGATCAGCGCCGGTCCCGGATACTCCGTGTCACCTCGGCGGAAAGCTTCGGGTCGGTCAAAAGCAGCTCGATGAGCGCGCAAATGACCTCTTGTCCGGTGACGCGGGCGAATCCGAGCCGGTCGGCGGCGTCTCGCTGCCAGATGTCGAGGGCCCGATGGGTGGCGGGGGAGAGGTCGACGGTCCGTCGGGTTCGTTGGCCGCGGGATGGTTGGTCGAGTTTCTGGTGGTCCAGTTTCTGTCGGAGACCGGTGAGGCGTTCGGTCGGCGCCGCGGCGTCCGCGCGGGCGTGGGGCTTGGCTCGAAACGATGGGGAACTGGGTTCCATGCGGCTGGGAGACCTTCTGTCGGTGTGAGATTTCAGTAGATCAGGACATAAGTATGTCCGTTAAAGCGGAGTCGTGCACCCGCGCCCGGGTGTCCGTGTCTGCGCAACGGATGCCGTGGTCAGCGCCGGCGGCCCGACTCATTCGGGCTGGGCCGATCGTCGGGACGATTGCATCGATTTATATCGACACGTCAGAGTGTGATTGCTGTATATAGAAGACAACGTGCCAGCCAGCGTCGTTAACGGCAATCAAAATAGTTCGCTATCTCGTAGTGAATGAAGCGGACATGCAAAGTAATTTGTGCACATTACTGATAATTATCCTTACGTAATGAAGCACCGAGATACGGAGATCAGTAGACGCGTAAATCCCTTATAAGCAGGCAGTATAGATACATCCGTAGCTACTGAAGCCAGTACGGACGTGCCTCATGAGATCATGAATGCAGTAATTCATGAATGGAACGCCACCAGCGGAGTTGGCATAGAAAACAGAAATAGCTGGTTTGAGTAATACGCAATATTCTCAGCATTATCAAGGCGCTAATTTAGCGTTTGCTAAAGATTGGGGTTTAGCGTTCTTGGTGTCAGTCCCCCAGAGATGACCCAGATGACGAAGGAGCAACCAAAATGTCGATCTCACTATCCACTTCGATGTCCTCGGCCCGTCGCCTAGCAGTTGGTGCGATCGGCGCAGGCGCCGTGGCCGGCGCAATGCTGTTCGGCGCGATGCCCGCGGCCAACGCCGCCTCCGCAGTACCAGCGCCCACCGTGGGTGCAGCCTCCGCAGTACCAGCGCCCACCGTGGGTGGCCCGTATCACGTCGCCCCCGTGTTTTGGGGCCACCACCGCCACACCAACGGCGGCTTCCACATCTTCTAGGCCTGGGGAGGAGCGGTAGGCGCGGGCGAGCCGGATCCGCCCGGTGAATGGCGACTAGCCTCTCCCAAACGGAAATAGGGTCGCCGCTCCCGCCGTAGAAGAATCCACGCCGATCTGACAACAGTCAGGTCGGCGTGGATTTTTGTATGCAGGATTACGGGTCGCGCGGCAGCCCGAGCAACCGCTCGGCGATGATGTTGAGCTGTACCTCGGAGGTGCCGCCGTAGATGGTGGTGGCGCGGCTGGCCAGCAGGATCTCAGCCCACTTCCCGGCCAGCTCGTCGGGGTCGCCGATCGCGGCGTCCGTCCCGAATGAGGACACCCCGAACTCGGCGTAGCCCTGTGCGGTACGCATCGACAGCAGCTTGGAGATTGCCGCTGACGGCATCGCGTCGCCGCCGGCCAACGTCAACAGCGTCGAGCGCATGTTGAGCACCTTGGCGGCGTGGCCCTCGGCGATCAGCTGGCCGGCACGGTTTTGCGCGATCTGGTCGAACTGCCCGTCCCGAATGAACTCGACGAACTGGTCGAGGTTGGCCAAGAACGGCGCCTCGCTGCTGCCGATCGAGACGCGCTCGGCGGTCAGCGTGTTGCGGCTGACCTCCCAGCCCCGGTTGACCTCGCCCAGCACCGAGTCGTCGGGCACGAACACGTCATCGATGAACACCGTGTTGAACATCGCGCCGCCGCTGAGCTCGCGTAACGGTTTCACCTCCACGCCCTCGCTGCTCATGTCCAGCAGGAAGTAGGTGATGCCTTGATGTTTTGGAGCGCTGAGGCTCGATCGCGCCAGCAGGGCCCCCCACTGCGAAAACTGGGCCGCCGTGGTCCAGATCTTCTGTCCGCTGATGCGCCAGCCGCCGTCGACCTTGGTCGCCTTGGTGCTCAGCCCTGCCAGGTCGGATCCGGCACCCGGCTCGGAGAACAGCTGGCACCAGATCATTTCGCCGCGGAACGTCGGCGGCAAGAAACGTTGTTTCTGCTCGTCGCTACCGAAGGCCACGATCGACGGCGCGATCCACGCCGCGATGCCGATCGTCGGCCGCCGCACCCGCCCGGCGGTGAACTCCTGGGCGATGATGATCTGCTCCACGGGACTGGCCGCCCGCCCCCAGGGCTTGGGCAGATACGGCAGCACCCACCCGCCCTCGGCAATGGCAGTCGTGCGGTCTTCGCGGGGCATCGCCTTGAGCGCGGCGACCTCCGCACGAATGTCCGCCCGCAGTTTCTCGGTGTCGGGATCCAGGTCGATGTTGAGCTCGCGCATCCCGGTGCTGGTCGCGGTGTCGACCACCCGCTGCGGGTACTCGGACTTGCGGCCGAAGCCGGCCGCCAGGATCAACGCGCGACGGTAGTAGACGTTCGTGTCGTGTTCCCAGGTGTAGCCGATGCCGCCGTGGACCTGGATGCAATCCTGCGTGCAGCGCTGCGCGGCCGCCGGCGCCAACGTCGCCGCCACCGCCGCGGCGAACTCGACATGCTCGCTGGCCTCGTCGAGGGCGCGGGCCGCATCCCACACGGCTGCGGTGGCCCGCTCGGTATCGGCGATCATCTCGGCGCACCTGTGCTTGATGGCTTGGAATTGTCCGATCGGCCGGC
>CAVUOR010000011.1:0-463341 GCA_963743145.1 uncultured Actinomycetota bacterium
CCATACTGATTCCCGCATCGATAGCGGATGGCACTCACGGCGCCGTGGGCCTGTTCCTGTTGGCGACCGACGCCCGCGGCGTCGACATCCGGCCGGTGTCAACCACCACTCGCGAACCGCACGCCGACGTATACCTCAACGGCGCAACCGTTTCCGCTTTGGACCGGCTCGAAGGCTCTGGTGACCTGGTCAGTTCGCTCTACACCCGCGCGATGGTCGGCCTGTGCGCGATCCAGCTCGGCGTGTCCGACCGCGCCTTGCGGATGGCCGCCGAATACACCACCGAGCGTGAGCAATTCGGCCGTGCGATCGGTAGCTTCCAGGCGGTGCAGCAGCGGATGGCCGACGGATTCATCGACGTCGAGGCGATCAGGTGGACCACTTGGCATGCGGCCTGGCTGATCGCGGAGAGACGCCCCGCACACCGGGCGGCTCGGATCGCGAAGTTCTGGGCTGCCGAGGCCGGCGCCCGGGTCGCGGCCACCAGCCAACACGTGCACGGTGGCATCGGGATCGACATCACCTATCCCCTGCATCGCTACTTCTTATGGGCCAAACAGAACGAACTCACCCTGGGCTCGGCTTCCCAACAGCTGGCTCACCTCGGCAGCACATACCAGGAAGGACGGCTATGACGACAGCCAAGACCCGTGGCACAACCCTGCAGTGGAGCGACATCGAGGTCGGTGACGAGGTGACGCCACTCGAGATCCCGATCACCACCACGATGATCGTCGCCGGTGCGATCGCGTCGCGTGACTTCATGCCGGTGCACCACGACCGCGACTACGCCAACAAGCAGGGGTCGCCCAACTTGTTCATGAACATCCTGACCTCCAACGGGTATTGCGTGCGCTTCCTCACCGACTGGGCCGGACCCGAAGCGATGGTCACTAAGCTGTCCATTCGCCTCGGCGTGCCGTGCTTTCCCGACGATCCGCTGCGCTTCACCGGCAGTGTGACCGGCAAGCGCGAAGGATCGGACGCTGAGAACTTCGTCGAGCTGACCTTCAAGGCATCCAACAGCCTTGGCGATCACGTCTCCGGCACCGCCGTTCTCAGCCTGCTCGACGGAGCCGGCGCATGAGCGGTTCGCTGCCCGGCAACTGCGCGATTGTCGGCATCGGTCAGACCGAGTTCTCCAAGGAATCCGGGCGCAGCGAGCTGCAATTGGCGTGCGAAGCGGTCGCTGCCGCGCTCGACGACGCCGGCTTGGCATCCGGCGATGTCGACGGCATGGTCACCTTCACGATGGACTCCAGCGACGAAATCGACATCGCCCGAAACGTGGGGATCGGAGACCTGAGCTTCTTTTCCCGCGTACATCACGGCGGCGGCGCGGCGGCAGGCACGGTCGTACACGCGGCAATGGCCGTCGCGTCCGGCGTCGCCGATGTGGTGGTGTGCTGGCGCGCCTTCAACGAACGCTCCGGCTTTCGCTTCGGTGGCAGCGGCCGCACCAGCGCGGAGACCCCGCTGTTCATGGCGCACTACGCGCCGTTCGGATTGCTCACTCCCGCAGCGTGGGTCGCGATGCACGCGCAGCGCTACATGTCGACTTACGGGGTCACCAACGAGGACTTCGGCCGAATCGCCGTCGTGGACCGTCTGCATGCGGCCAAGAACCCCGACGCGTGGTTCTACCAGCGTCCGATCACATTGGAAGACCACCAGGATTCTCGCTGGATCATCGAACCGGTTCTGCGACTGCTCGATTGCTGCCAGGAAAGCGACGGCGGCGTCGCGCTGGTGGTCACCAGCGCCGAACGCGCCCGCGACTTGCGGCAGCCGCCGGCGATCATCACCGCGGCCGCCCAGGGCGCAGCCGCTAACGGTGAAATGATGACCAGCTACTACCGCGACGACATCACCGGGCTACCGGAGATGGGTGTGGTCGCGGACCGGCTGTGGCGCGATTCGGGCCTGAAGCCACAAGACATCCAAACCGCTTTCATCTACGACCATTTCACCCCGTTCGTGTTCACCCAGTTCGAGGAACTCGGATTCTGCGGTCGTGGCGAAGCCAAAGACTTCGCCACGGTCGACCGGCTGTCGCTGGGTGGCGAACTGCCCATCAATACCAACGGCGGACTGCTCGGCGAGGCCTACATCCACGGGATGAACGGCATCACCGAAGGCGTGCGCCAAATACGCGGGACCTCGTATAACCAAGTCGACAACGTTGAGCACGTCCTGGTCACGTCGGGTACCGGGGTGCCCACCAGCGGTCTGATTCTGGCGCGAAAAGGGTAGGGAGGGTCGTCATGCCGAGGATCGCATTGCTGACCGCGGTCGGCGGACCGATTGAGCTCGCCGAGTTTCCGCTCACCGCGCCGGCACCGGGTACCGCGGCGCTGAAACTGCGGATGGCCGGAATCTGCGGATCCGACTTGCACATCTTCCGCGGCGAGCTCCCCCTGTTCTACCCGTTCGCGATGGGCCACGAAATGGTCGGCGAGATCGCCGAACTCGGCGACGGATTGACTACCGACGCGACCGGCAAGCCGCTGGCGGTGGGTGACCGCGTGGTCACCCCTTACTTCTGGTTGTGCGGCCAATGCCACGCGTGCGCACGTGGCCGGCCGCACGCCTGCCAGAACCTGATGACGGGCGAGTTCCGCACCCACGACCAAGCCCCGCACTTCGTCAGCGCACACGGCGAGTACTACTACACCACCCGCAAACAGCCGTTGTACAAGGTGCCCGAGGACCTGACCGACGAAGCGGTCGCGCCGCTCAATTGCGCTCTGGCCCAAGTGCTGTTCGCGCTGCGAGACGTTCGGCTGGGCGACACCGTCGTGATCCAGGGCGCGGGTGGGCTGGGCATCAACGCCGCCGCCGTCGCGCACACCGCGGGCGCCGCGGAGGTCATCGTCATCGACAAGATTGCCCAGCGGCTCGACGTCGCATCCGACTTCGGCGCCACGCACTGCATCGACGCCGGCGGCATCTCGACCGCGGAAATCACCGAACAGATCCGCAGTCGCACCGACGGCATCGGTGCCGACTGGGTGCTCGAAGTCGTCGGCGCTCCCGGCGTCATTCCTGACGGCATCGGGTTCCTGAACAACGGCGGAACATTGCTCGAGGTCGGCAACATCGGAACCGGACGCACCTTCGAGCTCGACCCCAGCGTTCTGGTCTACGGAAACAAGTCGGTGCGCGGCGTCATGCTCTACGACCCGGTCACCCTCGCGATCGGCTTGGCGTTTCTGCAGCAGACCAGTTTCCCGTTCGGCCGGCTGATGCCCAAGCCGTTCCATCTCACCGACGTCAACGCCGCATTCGAATCAGCCAATGCCGGGTTGGTGCCCAGAGGCGCTTTGGTTCCCTGATGACTCAAGCTTCTGCGTTGACCCAGGCGACCGACACCCGGGAGCTCATCGTCGAGTCCGCCTACACCTGCTTCCGCAAGCAAGGACTGCAGAAGGCCACGATTGTCGACATCGCCAAGATGGCCGGTGTCTCCCGCAGCACAATCTACGAGTATTTCCGTGACAAGGCCGCCATCGTCGAAGCATGCGCCGAACACACTTCCGAGCAGTTCTATCGTCAGATGTCCAAGGCGATGGATCGCGGTAGCTCGCTGGAGGACAAGCTCAGCCGCGCAGCGGTGTTCGTGACCCAGGCACGACGAGCCATCGCCTCCGAGAGATACTTCGACGAAGAGGCGGTCAGCCTGCTGCTGACCAAAGACGCCGCCGTCTTGCTGCGCGAATGCGTGGACTTCCTCGCCCCACACCTGGCTGCGGCCAGGCTCACCGGCGAGGTTCGCAAAGACCTCGACATCCAGTCGGCTGGTGAATGGTTTGCGCGGATACTGTTCTCGCTGTTCAGCACGCCCTCATCGACGCTGGATATGGACCATCCCGATGTGGTCGCCGACTTCGTGCGGACGCATGTCGTACGGGGCTTCGCCAACGATCGGCCCCGGCCGAGGCGCGCTCAGTGAGAGCCGAAAACGTATTGCCCTCGGGCGACCCGCCGGATCGATCCGGCGGGTCGGGAACGCAGGGCTCAAGGCGGGCGGTCGGTCACAGCGCGCAAGCACGGCGGACAGCCCCGCAGGCAAACGACGAGGCAAATGGCCCGTTAGGGGTAGTGTGGTGGCAACAACGGGAGGATGGGTCGAGTGGCCATACAGAACTGGCAGAATGCACCGGAGATTCATCCGTCGCGGATCCGGGTCGGTGACATCATCGGCACAGTCGACGAGGCTCACCTGCCCTACACGGTCAGGCTGATCAGTGGGCCGCAGGTAAGTCCAAGACAGTGGACATTTTTCGGCCGCGACGCCGACGGGCGGCAGCATACGAACACGTTCGGGGAAGACAATTTAGTTCGCAGGTTCGCTAAAGCGTCCTAACGACCTAAGAGCCCGGGCCGATCGGCCCCGGCCGAGGCGTTCTCAGTGACCGCGTTGCGCGAGCGCTCGCAGGAAAAACCTCAGGTTGGCCGGCCGTTCGGCCAGCCGCCGCATGAAATATCCGTACCACTGGGTGCCGAACGGCACGTATACCCGAACGTGGTGGCCGTCGGACGCTAGCCGTAGCTGTTCGTCGTCGCGGATGCCGTACAGCATCTGGTACTCGTAATCGCCGGGGCCTCGACCGAATTCGTTCACCAACGTCGGCACCGCGTCGATCACGACTGGGTCGTGGGAGGCCACCATCGGATAGCCCGACCCAGCCATCAACACCCGAAGGCAGCGCAGATACGAGTCGGTGACCGCCGCGGCGTCGCGATAGGCCACCGATGCCGGCTCGTCGTAGGCACCTTTGCACAGCCGGACCCTGAAACCGGACGCGGCGAACTGTTCGCAATCGCCTTGTGTGCGTCGCAGGTAGGCCTGCAAAACCACACCTAACCAAGGAAAATCAGCGTGCAGGTCAGTGACGATCGACAGCGTCGAATCCGTAGTGGTGTGGTCTTCGGCGTCCACGGTCACCCACGCACCGATCTGCTGGGCGCGCTCGCAGATGGTGTGCGCATTCTGCATGGCAATCTTCTCGCCGTCGCGGTCCATCGCCTGCCCCAACGCCGAGAGCTTCAGGGATACCTCCAGCGGGCGCACACGAAAGTGGGCGGCATCCGGGCGCCGGCCCAGCGCGTCGAGGAGTTGAAGGTAAGCACGCACGGTGACGTTTGCGCCGTCCACGTCGGTGACATCCTCGCCCAAGTAGTCGATACTGACGAGCCGCCCCGAATCCCGCAGTGCCGCAACGCTGTCTAACACCCGATCCTGCGTCGCACCTGGCACGAAGCGGTGCACCACCCTGCGGGTGACCGGTAACCGTTCCGCGGTGCGCCGCAACCCGTCGGAGCGGCCGGCGCCCAGGATCGCCGGACGTAGCGTTTTGGCGAACAGACCGGACATCACTGCGCCGCCATGTGCGGATAGTGGTGATCGGTGGCCGGGACGAATGTCTCTTTGATCGAGCGCGCCGAGGTCCAGCGCAACAAATTAAGTGCCGAACCGGCCTTGTCGTTAGTGCCCGATCCGCGCGAGCCACCGAACGGTTGGCGGCCCACCACCGCGCCGGTCGGCTTGTCGTTGACGTAGAAGTTGCCAGCGGCGAACCGCAGCCGGTTCTCCGCGGCCAGCACAGCATCGCGATCGTCGGCGATCACTGCACCGGTCAACGCGTAACGTGATCCGGCGTCGATGACGTCGAGGATCCGTTCGTACTGGTCGTCGGGGTAGACGTACACCGACAGCAACGGACCAAAGTACTCGGTTGCAAACGCCTCGTCGGTCGGATCGTCGGACAGCAACACCGTCGGGCGGACGAAATAGCCTTCGCTGTCGTTATATTCGCCACCGACCGCAATCGTGACACCGGCCCCACTTTTCGCGCGTTCGATTGCGTTGACGTTCTTGGCGAAGGCACGCTCGTCGATCAGCGCTCCGCCGAAGTTAGACAGGTCCGTGATGTCTCCGAAGGGTAGCTCGGCGGTGGCCGCCAGGAAGTCGTCGCCCATCTGCTGCCAGACCGAGTGGGCGATGAACGCGCGCGAGGCAGCCGAGCACTTCTGCCCCTGGTAGTCGAACGCGCCGCGGATCAGCGCGGTGCGCAACACGTCGGGCTGCGCCGAAGCGTGTGCGAGGACGAAGTCTTTGCCGCCGGTTTCACCCACCAGGCGCGGGTAACTTTTATAGCGCTCGATGTTGGTGCCGACCTCGCGCCACAGATGCTGGAAAGTTGCCGTTGATCCGGTGAAGTGGATGCCGGCCAGCCGCGGATCCGCCAGCGCCACATCCGATACCGCGTAGCCGTCGCCGGTCACCATGTTGATCACGCCGGGTGGCAGCCCGGCTGCCTCCAGCAGCTGGATGGTCAGATACGCGGCGAATGTCTGGGTGATCGACGGCTTCCACACCACCGTGTTACCCATCAGCGCGGGCGCGGTGGGCAGATTCCCGGCGATCGCGGAAAAGTTGAACGGCGTAACCGCATAGACGAATCCGTCCAACGGGCGGTAGTCGGTGCGATTCCACTCTCCACGTACGCTCAGCGGCTGCTGCGCCAGAATCTGGCGCGCAAAGGTGACGTTGAAACGCCAGAAATCGACCAGCTCGCAGGGAGCGTCGATCTCGGCTTGGTAAGCGGTTTTAGATTGCCCGAGCATGGTCGCGGCCGCGATCTTCTCCCGCCAAGGCCCGGCCAGTAGATCGGCGGCACGCAGAAAGACCGCGGCCCGTTCGTCGAACGGAGTTGCCGCCCAGTGCGCTCGGGCAGCCATCGCCGCCTCAACGGCGGCGGTGGCGTCGGCATGGTCGGCGTTGCTCAGCGTCCCCAGCGTCGCGGCATGCCGGTGCGGCTGCACGACGTCGATCCGCTCTCCATCTCCCATTCGGTGCGCGCCGCCGATCACGTGCGGCAGGTCGATCGGCTGATCGGCCAGCGAGGTCAGCGCGGCGCGCAGTCGGCTGCGTTCGGGCGAGGCCGGCGCGTAATCGTGCACCGGCTCGTTGGCGGGCAGGGGAACATCGGTGATCGCGTCCATGCGTCCAGGATGCCCGCCGGTGACCCGCCGACGTTTGGCCGATCAGACAAGAGGGCCCGAAATTTCCAGTAGAATCGGACAATATGCAAGAGGCGGGTGTCGGGTTGGGCCAGCTGCTATTGGCGCTGGATACGACCGTGGTGAGCCTGGTCGACGCTCCTCGTGGGTTGGATTTGCCGGTGGCGTCGGCGGCGCTGATCGACTCCGACGATGTGCGGTTGGGGTTGGGACGCGGCGCCGACTCCGCGGACGTGTTTTTTCTGCTCGGCGTCGCCGACACCGAGGCACAGCGTTGGCTCGACAGCGGTCCGTCCGATCGGGCGCCGGTGGCCATCTTCGCCAAGAAACCCTCACCTGCCCTAGTGGCCCGGGCCGCCGCCGCCGGGACCGCGGTGGTGGCCGTAGATCCGCAGGCCCGCTGGGAGCGGTTGTACCGACTGGTCAATCACGTTCTCGAGCATCACGGCGATCGGGCCGACCCGCGCTACGACTCAGGCACCGACTTGTTCGGCTTGGCACAGTCGGTGGCCGACCGTGTCCACGGCATGGTCAGCATCGAGGACGAGCAGTCACACGTGTTGGCCTACTCGGCATCCAACGACGAAGCCGACGAACTGCGACGGCTATCGATCTTGGGTCGTGCCGGACCGCCCGAGCACCTGAAGTGGATCGGCCAATGGGGCATCTTCGATGCGCTGCGAGCCGGCGGCGATGTCGTCCGGGTCGCCGAACGTCCCGAGTTGGGCCTCCGGCCCCGGCTGGCGGTTGGTATTCATCAGCCGGGCCTCGACGCCCGCCGGGCGTCGGTGTTTGCCGGCGCGATCTGGGTGCAACAAGGATCTCGCCCATTGGCGAACGACGCCGAGGAGGTGTTGCGCGGAGCCGCGGTGCTGGCGGCCCGCATCATGTCGCGACTGGCGGCTAGACCATCGACGCACGTGCTTCGCGCGCAGCAGCTGCTGGGATTGGCAGACAGCGGATCGGTCGACGTGGACGCCATTGTCCGAGAATTGGGCATCGCGAACGACGGCGGTGCCGGCAGTGCCGCCCTGATCGGTTTCGACACCCCAGACCGTCATGCCAGGTTGGTCGATGTGCTGGCTCTGAGCGCCAGTGCTTTTCGCGCCGATGCCCAGGTCGCCTCGCGCGGCTCGCGGATATATGTGCTTTTTCCTCAGACGGCAAAGCGGTCGTCGCTCATCTCCTGGATTCGCGGCACCATCGGCGCGTTGCGCAGCGAGCTGGGACTGCAGTTGCGGGCAGTTATCGCCGCGCCGGTCACCGGACTGGGCGGCCTGGCCGCGGTGCGAGCGGAGGTGGACCGGGTGCTCGATAGCGCTGAGCGCCATCCGGATTCGTTCGGTCAGCTGACGTCGCTGGCCGAAGCCCGCACCACAGTGCTGCTCGACGAGATCGTCACCATGGTCGGCGCCGACGAACGACTGGTCGACCCGCGAGTGCGCGACCTACAGGCCCACGATCCGGTCTTGGCCCAGACGCTGGGCGTCTATTTGGACAGTTTCGGTGACATCGCCGCTGCGGCCGAGCAGTTGCACATCCATCCCAATACCGTACGCTACCGAGTTCGGCGGATCGAGAAGCTGCTGTCCACGTCGCTGGCCAATCCTGATGTGCGGCTCTTGTTTTCGCTCGGGCTGCGAGCGCTAGAGCGGATCTAGCGAGACCGGTCTAACCCTGCGGTTCGCAGACACATCGCACGGCACTCGACGCTGCGTGGTCCTACTCGCGCAGAAGCTGCAACTACGCAACAGTTATGCTCAGTGTGAAGATAATTTTAAGTGTTGCAACAATTTTCCGTCAGCTAAGATTCCTTTGGTGACAGATCGCCCGTCGGCATACCTGGTGCTGGCCTCCCAGCGAAGCGGCAGCACGCTGCTGGTCGAATCGCTACGAGCAACCGGCGTGGCCGGCGAGCCGCAAGAGTTTTTCCAGTATCTGCCGACCACGAGCCAAGCCCCGCAGCCGCGCCAGTGGTTCGCCGACGTCAAGGACGAGTCGATTTTGAGTCTGCTCGATCCACTGGACGAGGGGAAGCCGGACCTCGCGCCGCCCGAGATCTGGCGCGACTACATCCGCACAGTCGGACGGACACCAAACGGCGTGTGGGGCGGGAAGCTGATGTGGAACCAGACACCGCTGCTCCTGGACCGCGCGAAGGATCTGCCGGATCGACCTGACCCATCCGCCAGCGGCCTGCTGGCCGCGATCCGCGACGTCGTCGGCGAGGATCCGCTTCTGGTCTATGTTTACCGACCGGACGTAGTGTCGCAGGCGGTGTCGTTCTGGCGGGCGGTGCAGACGCGGGTGTGGCGCGGCAGGCCGGATCCCGCTCGCGATGCTCGTGCCACCTATCACAGCGGAGCCATTGCCCATATCGTCACTATGCTCCGTGCCCAGGAGCAGGGCTGGCGAGCCTGGTTTGCTGAAGAGGACGTCAAACCGATGGAAGTCCCGTATCCGGTGTTGTGGCGCAACCTCACTCAGGTGGTCGGCAACATCCTCGAGTCGCTGGGACTCGACCCGCAACTGGCACCCCAGCCGGTGCTCGAGCGGCAGGCCGACCAGCGTTCCGATGATTGGGTAGACCGCTACCGGGCCGATGCTGAAAGAGAGGAATTACCGCTATGACCGCGCCCGCCGAGACAAAGCGAGTCGACGAACTGCGGCTTTTGGAGGCCGAAGCGGTGCACATCATCCGCGAAGTGGTCGCCGAACTGGAGCGCCCCGTCCTGCTGTTTTCCGCCGGCAAGGACTCCATCGTGCTACTTCGCCTGGCGGAGAAGGCGTTTCGCCCTTTGCCGTTGCCATTTCCGGTGATGCACGTCGACACCGGCCACAACTTCCCCGAGGTCATCGAATTCCGGGACCGCCGGGTCACTGGCGAAGGGCACACGCTGATCGTCGCCTCGGTGCAGGAATCCATCGACAACGGGCGGGTGGCTGATCCCGGCCCCGGGGTGTCGCGGAACCGTGCACAAACCCGCACCCTGCTCGACGCCCTGGAGGCCGGTGGTTTCGACGCCGCCTTCGGCGGGGCCCGCCGCGACGAGGAGCGCGCCCGCGCCAAGGAGCGGATCCTGAGCTTCCGCGACGAGTTCGGCCAGTGGGATCCCCGCGCTCAGCGCCCGGAGCCGTGGTCGCTCTATAACGGCCGGATCAAAAAAGGCGAACAGGTGCGGGTATTCCCGCTGAGCAACTGGACCGAGCTCGACGTCTGGCGCTATATCAAGCTGGAAGACCTGGAAATACCCTCGATTTACTACGCTCACGAACGCAAGGTGTTCGAGCGCGACGGCATTCTGCTGGCGGTGTCCGAGTATGCGGAACCGCAAGACGGCGAGACCGCCGCCGTGGATTGGGTGCGCTACCGCACCGTCGGCGACCTCACCATCACCGGGGCGGTGCGGTCCCGGGCCACCGAGATCAGCGGGGTCATCGACGAGATCTCGGCGGCGACGGTGTCCGAGCGCGGGGAGACCCGGGCTGACGACCGCACTTCGGCGGCCGCAATGGAAGACCGAAAGCGAGAGGGCTACTTCTGATGACCGCGGCGGAAAAAACGGAGCAGGCTGCGAAACTTCAGCCCGCCGGCGATATCACGCGTCAGCTGCTGCGGATCACGACTGCGGGTTCGGTGGACGACGGCAAGAGCACCCTGATCGGGCGGCTTCTCCACGACACCGACAGCCTGCCACTAGACCACCTGGAAGCCGTCACCGATGAGGAGGGCGTCGCCGACCTAGCGGCGCTTTCGGACGGCTTGCGCGCCGAGCGCGAACAAGGCATCACTATCGACGTCGCGTACCGCTTCTTTTCCACCGCCACCCGCAGCTACATCCTGGCCGATACTCCCGGCCACGAGCGCTACACCCGAAACATGTTCACCGGCGCCTCCAACGCCCATGTCGCCATCCTGCTGGTCGACGCACGCGCCGGCGTACTGCGTCAGACCCGCAGGCATGCCCGGATCGCAAAGCTATTGGGCATCAAGCACTTCGTCGCGACAGTGAACAAGATTGACCTGGTCGACTTCGACCAGGACCGGTTCACCGAGGTAGAAGACGAGCTGCAGCAATTGGGGAAGCGTCTCGGCGGACTGGACATTAACGTGATTCCGATCGCCGCCAAGCACGGCGACAACGTCGTGCATACATCCGACCGCACCCCGTGGTATGAAGGCCCGACGCTGCTGGATTACCTGGAACACGTCGAACTGGGCGCGCCGCAGGCAGAGCCGTCGCGGCTGCGACTGCCGGTGCAATGGGTGTCCCGGCCGACCTCCGACGTGCGCCGCCGTTACACCGGGCGGTTGGCGGCGGGCACGCTCAGCGTCGGCGACCGGGTGGTTTCGCTGCCCGCCGGGACCGAGTCGACGGTCACCGCGCTGGACACCCTCGACGCCGAACGCACGACGGGCGTTGCACCGCTGTCGGTCTCGATCGAGCTGGCCGACGACATCGACGTGGGCCGCGGTGACGTGTTGGTCAGCGGGGCCGACGACGCCATTCGGCCGGTGCTGGCCCGGGAGCTCGATGCTACCGTCTGCTGGTTCGTCGACTCACCGCTGCGAGCCGGCGACCGGCTGGCTCTCAAGCAAACCAGCAACAGCGTTCGGGCCACGGTGCAAGAGCTGCACTCCCGACTGGACCCCGAGACGCTCGACGAGCTCGATCAGCCAGTTGAGTTGACGCTCAACGACATTGGCACTGTGACACTGCGAACCAGCTCCATCGTCGTCGCGGACCCCTACACCGATAATCGCGACAGCGGTGCGTTCATCCTGATCGACGAAACCACCAACGAGACTGTCGGCGCCGGGACCATTATCGAGGCACGGGAAGTCAAACCGGGCACGCATTCCCGTAGTGACATCCGCTGGCATCCTTCAGCCCTGGACCGTGCCCACCGGTGGCAGGCTACCAGGCAGTCAGGCGCGACCATTTGGTTCACTGGCCTGCCCGCTTCCGGCAAGTCGACAATCGCGGTCGCCGTGGAGCGCGCACTCGTCGAGTCCGGACGGACGGCGTACCTTCTCGATGGTGACAACCTGCGGCACGGCTTATCCGACGACCTGGGCTTCTCACCCGGCGACCGTACTGAAAACATCAGGCGGGTCGGTCACTTGACTCGGCTGCTGGCCGACGCGGGTGTGGTGGCGTTGGCTTCGCTGGTGTCACCGCTGAAGTCGGACCGCGAGACGGCACGCGCCCTCAACGATGCTGCCAAACTGCCGTTCATCGAGGTGCACGTCGCCACGTCACTGGCCGAGTGCGAAAAGCGTGATCCCAAAGGCCTTTACGCGCGTGCGCGCAGCGGACAGCTCAAAGGGCTGACTGGCATAGACGCGCCTTACGAGCCGCCCGAGGATGCGGACCTCGTGCTGGACACCGCCGGCGCCGACACCGAAGATCTGGCTGCGCAGGTCATTGCTCTGCTCGATACGCGCAGCCCGCGTCCACAGTCAAGCTAAATTGATCCCGATCAGATGATCGCGTCCGACCGTCGACGCGCTACTGAGCGATCCGGCTGGATGTGACTGTCGTGCGCTCGTAGATCTCGGCGAGGAACTGCTCGGCGGCCACCGCCGCGTGGGCGGCGCGTGCAGACCCGAAGATATCGAAGGCGTGCTGCGCGAACGGCAGTTCGGCGTACACGACCGGCTGGCGACTAACTTCGCGCAGCCGTGCAGTGAACCCGCGCGCCTGTTCGACCGGGATCAGTGAGTCGTTGGTCCCGTGCAACACGAAAAACGGTGGTGCGCTTGCAGAGGCGTAGGTAATTGGCGAGGCGGCGCGGAATGCCTCTGTGATATCTGCCCGCTTCAGCTTGAACACGTACTTCGACAGCGTCGGGGCCATCAGCGGGTGGATCGCGCTGTCGGTTCGGGTGAAGTCGTAGAGGCCGTAGAACGGAACCGCTGCGCGCACGCTGGTGTCGGCGTCCTCGAAGCCCGGCTGAAACTGGGGATCGTTGGCGGTGAGGGCGGCCAATGCCGATAGGTGTCCGCCGGCCGATCCTCCGGTGATCGCGATCCAGTCCGGGTCACCGCCGTACTCGGCGATGTGTTCCTTGGTCCACGCCAGCGCGCGCTTGACGTCCACGATGTGGTCGGGCCAGGTCGAGCGAGGGCTGAGACGGTAGTTGATCGCTACGCACACCCAGCCCAGCTCGGCCAGATGGCTCATCAACGGATATGCCTGCTGGCGTTTGCTACCCACCATCCAGGCGCCGCCGGGAACCTGCAAAAGCACCGGCGCCCGTCCACCGCGGTCCAGATCGGGCCGTCGCCAGATGTCGAGGTGGTTGCGGGCGCCGTACTCGCCGTAACTGATGTCGGTGTCGTGGGCGTAGTCGCGGTGGATCCGCATCATGCGAACCACCCCGGGGTTCTTGGCGGTGCCCGCACCAGTCGGCCGCTTCCACAGATCGCCCGACGCGGTGCGGCGGTCGGTGCCTAACCCAGCGTCGAGCGCGGCGGTGAGCGGCTGGTTGGCCTGCCGGCCAAGGCGGTTCAGGCCCAGCAGTCCCAGCCATGACAGCGCCGACACGAGCCAGCTGAACCGGCGCAGCCGCGGCGAGAGCCTGCGGGTCACCGCCACCAGCGCCGCGAACTGGCCGGCGATCATCTGCAACGGCAGCTCCGACGCGAACACTCCGAAGCTGAACGCATACATGGAGAGATAGCCGCGCTTGCTCAGCGGCCGGTAGCCATTGGCGGTGACTGCGAGCCCGGCCAGCGAACCCAGCACGGCTGCCAGTTTCTTCACGACTGTCCCTTCCGTCGGCGGCGTTGACAACTTAACCACCCAGAGGTATACCCATCGGTGGGTGGGGTGACGCCCCTCCCTCAAACAACTTGTGTCACTTTAGTTTTACCTTTGGATACTCGCGGCGGCTTGTCGCGACCCAGGTCGATAGAATTCGCACATCCGTTCGAGTAATCGGGAAGAGATCGCCGCAGCTTTCGACGCGCTGCACGACGCGCTATCCGAGGTGCTCGAGCTGTCCTTCGACGCTTGACCACCCCAGAGCTGCTGGCCATGCTGGCCCGCTGCGAAAAGATCCGCCGCCAACTACCCGCCGTCGAGCACCCACTGATCAACCAACTCGGCCAGCAAGCCAGCGAAACCCGCCCACCAACTTGTTGAATCAGGCCCAGAAGGGTTTGGTTCATTGCCATGCTCTTCGATTCGGTGGCCGGCTCCGCTCGATGCCCACCTGTCACTACCTGGCCATCTTCGACAACGGCCGCGCGCTGGCGCTATCTCACCGTCGACGACTGGCCTCACCGGCGCAGCGGATTGTGCTCTACGCCAAGGACCGTGGGTGTTCGTTCCCCGGCTGCACGGTCTTCGCGTCGAATTCGACGCCAGCGTGGTGCCCACTCGCAAAAGTACGCGCTAACGTCGATCTCGCGGAGCAGTTAGGAGAACAAACCCATGGGAAAGCCCTCTCCCTACCAGGCGTCGGTCGTCGTGCCGCTCCCGGACGAAGACGAGATCGCCCATTCCTTCGGCGACGGGTATGACCCCGACACCGCACTTAACGTCCTGAAGATGATGAGCGGCACCGGAGACTTCTTTCCTGCGCTGATCGGCATGGTGAAGGCCGTCTTCGGTGAGCGCGAGATCGACGCCAAGCACCGCGAGGTCATCATTTTGCGTGCTGCGTCCGTACTCAACTGCCCCTACGAGTGGCAGGCGAACGAACGGATGGCCCGCAACGCGGGCCTTACGACGTCTGAGATCGACGCGATCGCCGGCGACGGCCCTTTGGGCAACCTTGACGATGATTATCAGCGGTTGATCGCTGCCACCAATGAGCTCCTCACCTCCGGCACTCTCACCGACGGCACCCTACAATCCCTGCTCGACGCCTTTGGGACGACAACGACACGCAAGTACATTGCCACCATCGCGTGGTTCAGTCTGCTGAGTCTGTTTCTCAATGGCACCAGGGTGCCCATGGAAACAACCGACAAGATCGGCCAGCGCACCTCGCCCCTCGGATGACCGGTTGGTGAAGGGGACGGCTAGGGTGCACAACCCGCACATGTACGCCAAGGATCGTGGCTGCACCTTCCCCGGCTGCACCGTGCCCGGCTATCTCTGCGAAGCCCACCACAACAACCCCTACGCCACCAACCCCGCCACTGACATCAACGGCCTCACCCTTACCTGTGGCCCCAACCACAAACTCGCCGACCAAGGTTGGACCACCCGCAAAAATCAGCGCGGTGACACCGAGTGGATTCCACCAGCCCACCTCGACCACGGTTAACCCCGGGTGCACAAGCTGCTACGGAGACGCGACGGCGAAGAGGCGCCATTCACCGGGCACGCCCTTGAGCGTGTGAGTACCGCGCTCCTCGAAATCGAGTCCTGACCCGATCACGAGGTCGCGCAGCGTGCTGGACACGAGTATGTCGTTCGGCCCTGCCAGTGCGCTCACGCGTGCGCCGATGTGCACGGCGATCCCGCCGATGTCATCGCCGCGGACCTCGCATTCGCCGGTGTGCAATCCGGCGCGCACTTCGATGCCGAGCGACCGCACCGCGTCGCGGATCGCCATGGCGCAGCGGATCGCTCGCTGCGGGCCGTCGAACATCGCAAGGAAGCCGTCGCCGGAGGTGTTGACTTCGCGGCCTCGAAAGCGAGTGAGTTGCACGCGGACCACCGCGTCGTGCGCATCTAGCAGTGCGTGCCAGTCACGGTCACCCATCTCTGCGGCGCGCTGTGTCGAGTCCACGATGTCGGTGAACAACACCGTGGCAAGAACCCGATCATCGGATACCTCCGGCTGCTCGCCGGTGAGGAACTCGGCGATCTCTTGGAAGGACTCGCGCCAGTCCGGTTCGACAAAGTGGTACACGTTGCGGCCCGGCAGCTCGATGTATTTTGCGCTCGGAATGTGCTCGGCGATGTACTTGCCCGTCGCAACTGGAATTACAAGGTCGTCGGCGCGATGAAGAACGACGGTCGGAACACGAATTGTTGGCAGGACTGACCGCGCGTCCGTTCGGCTGCTGATTGGCAACATAATTCCGAGGGTTTTCGGACTCACAGACAGGCGGTCGACGCGTGCAAGGCTTGCCCGAATCTCCTCGTTCCATGGCATATCCGGATTGATGGCGTGGTGGTACTCACCTGATCCCCACATAGCAAGCATGGCGGCTTCGCCCTGCTCGAGCAACCCTTCTGGGGAGCCGAAACCGCCCACGAAGCCCTCGAGTACGACGAGTGCGGTCGTGCGGGACGGATGTGTCGCGGCGAAGAGCGCCGCAGGCGCTACGGCGGATGTGGGAGCGAGAAGCACAGCTTCGCGACTGCCGATGTCATCGAGCACCGCTGTGATGCTGTCGGCCCATTGCTCCAAGCTCGGCATCGCGCTCGGGTCAATAGGGTCGGATACACCGACGCCCGGCTGATCGAAAAAGATCATTCGACCCAGCGATGTCATCGCTTCGAGCCAGCCTTGAAGCAACGGCAGCTCGGGGAAGACCTCACAGTTGCTGAACCACGCGGGGACGAACACGATGTCGCGGGGTCCTTCACGCGACGCGCGGTAGGCAACGCGCAAGTCCCCGTTGAGCGCGTACCGCGTCTCCGAGAACATTGCGGAAGTGTAAGCGGAAGGAGCGAGTCGAATTTCGGTGTCAGGCAACCAGCTGGAATTAGAGTGTATTTGGCGAGTTCGCGGTCAACCCGGGTCAACACCTTCCACCACCCCGAAAAACTCCTGCAGGACGACGAAGACGAGGATGGACCGTAGTCGACGCCTGTCGAGCTAACACCCCGCGCGACGTGCAAAAACAATCGCACGTAGTCGTTTGCCCGCGGCGTATGGTTTGCTGCATGCCGCTGCGTTACGTGGATCCCCATAAGAAGCACGGCCGCTGGTATAGGGCCTTCGAAAGCTTCATCCGTTCGCGGTCGGGAGAGTTGTCGGTACGTCACCTTTTTTCTCACATCGACCCGTGGTTGTATCGCGCAACTGGCGGCCGCTATCCAGCGTTCCTTGGCGCACTGTCTACAGCGCCGCTGATGACTACCGGCGCTAAGTCGGGTCAGCCGCGAGAGCATCAGGTCAACTACTTCCACGATGGCACCGACGCCATCGTGATCGCATCCAATTACGGGGGACCGAAGCACCCTGGGTGGTACTTCAACCTGAAGGCCCACCCTGAATGCGAATTGGGCGGTGAGAGGTTCTTCGCGACTGAGGTGACCGACTCGGACGACTACGCGCGCCTCTACGGGCTGGCGGAGCAGGTCTACGCCGGTTGGGGCGACTACCGCCTAAAGACAGACCCCATTGGCCGCCGTATCCCGGTCTTTCGGTTCAAGCCAATCTAATGGGAGGCAGTCAAAATGACTGATCAACAACAGGATTCGGACGCTGGATAGGTAGATCAGCGACCAAATCACCCATACCCGCAGGTCAAGCGGCTAGTAACGGCCGGTTGTTATCCTGCCGACCGGGCATCGTGTTTAGGGTGCACAACGAAGCATTCATTCCAGGGATCGGGGCTGCTGCGTGGCTGGCTGGCAAGTGTTGTCGATAGGCGACAGTTCCCTGAGTAGGCGCACTCCATGTTCGGCCGCAGAGGATAGTTCTCTCTGTGGATGAGGAAACGTTCCCGGATGGCCGATGGGGTCATCAACCGGGCCCGCGCATATTCAAACTGCTTGATGCCTGGGTCGCCTCGCGGTTCGGCTCCTGGTTGGGCCGAACGCTCATGCCTCTGGACCTTGATTCGGGTGATGGCAAAGGACGGCGACCGGTTCCCGACGGTGATGGCCGATGCGCGGGATAGCCTGTTCGGCAGGTCACATCAGTTTCTTGCCAAATGGCTCGAAGACGAAGCACCAAAGGATGATTCACTAGATCGCGACTTCGAGGCGATTACGGCCATCTGGCTCGGTGCGATCGAGAACTACTGGGTCACAACATCTCTTTACGATGACCGCCCACTCGGAATCGACGAGGACAGATTCGTTCGGCAATGGGTGCACACCCTGATGACGGCGATAGGAGCAAGAAAATGACGGCCAAGCCCAGGGTGCGCGATCCTCGAATCGTGATCATCGGCGCCGGGATGGCCGGGATCGCCGCCGCTCATGTGTTGCGGGAAGCGGGCTTCACCAACTTCACCATTCTGGAAAAGGGTTCCGACGTAGGTGGCGTGTGGCATTGGAACCGCTACCCCGGCCTGAGATGCGATGTGCCCTCGTACGGCTACCAATTCGCGTTCGCGCCGAAAGCCGACTGGAGCCATGTGTGGGCCACCGGTGCGGAGATCCAGCAGTACCACCACGACCTCATCAGAACTCTTCAACTCGAACCGCATTTGAGGCTGGGCTGCGAAGTCACCTCGGCGGTGTTCACCGAGAATCGATGGCGGCTATCGACCGCCGGGGGCGACGAGATCGACGCGGACTTCGTCGTCGCCGCTACGGGCGTGTCTGCACCAGCCGTTCATCCCCGACATTCCCGGGCTTGACTCGTTCACCGGGCCGGTGGTGCACACCGCGCGCTGGACCGACATCGATACCCACGGCAAACGCATCGCGGTGATCGGCACCGGATCGACCGGCACACAGGTCTTCTCCGCGCTGCAACCCCAGGCGGCCCACATCACCCACTTCGCCCGCACACCGCAATGGGTGATGTGGATGCCGATGGGCCTGCGGCAACCACGCTTCGTCGGCCGGATTCTGCTTGCACTCCCGAAACAGAAAGCAACCGTGCGAATATCGCAGCTCGTTGGTTCGGACTACTTGGTCGACCTGGTCATCCGGCCGACCTGGCGACGACGGCTGGCCCAGCGCTACGGGTGGATATGCCTGCGAATGCTGGTGCGCGACAAATCTCTTCGTGCCCGCCTGACTCCTGACTATCAACCGTTCTGTAAGCGACAGGTGCTTTCCGGCGACTACTATCGGCGAATTTCCAAGCCCAACGCCAGCTTCGTCAGCGAGCCGATCGCCGAGGTCACCAATACCGGACTACGGACAACGGACGGTGTGCATCACGATCTGGACGCGATCGTGCTCGCCACCGGCTTTCAGGCCCACAACTACATGCGCCCGATGATGCTGCGCGGCCGCGACGGGCTGTCCATCGACGACGCCTGGGCGAAAGGGCCTCGCGCGTGGGGAATGACCGCTATCCCCGGATTCCCCAATCTGTTCACGATCCTTGGGCCTAACTCACCCACCGGATCGATGTCGCTACAACACGTTGCCGAACTGACCGCCCGCTACATCGCCACTGGCTGCGGCGCTTCAGCGACGGCGAGATCAGCACCGTAGAAGTCACCGAGGAAGCAACCAGCCGCTTCGCCGACGATGTGGCCGAGGCGATGGGCCCGACCGTGTGGAACACCGGGTGCAACTCGTGGTACTTCGCCGACGACAACCACATCGATCTGTGGCCGTTCGACCGTAAACGGCTCACCCGCATGCTGGCCCAGCCACACGACGACGACTACATCCTCACCCCGTGAAGGCTGTGTAGGCAGTGGCGACCTCCGCCGCCAACCGGGCATTGGACAGCACCAGCGCGACGTTGGCGGCCAGCGAGGCCCCATGCGTCTGGCGGTAGAAGAAGTCGAGCAGGAATGGCGTCACGTCCTTGCCGCGTACGCCCGCCGTCTCGGCGGCGGCCAGACCGTCGGCAAGCACCCGGTCGTGCAGCGCCCGGTCCATTTCGTCGCCGGCCGCGATGGGGTTGGCCAGCACCAGCCCGTACGCGTCGGTGCCCAGCCGGCGTCGGGCGCGCAGCACGTCGGCCGCTTGTGCCGGCGTTTCGACCCGCCAGCCGACCGGGTGGCCGGAGTCGGTGAGGTAGAAGCCGGGGAACCGGTCGGTGCGGTAGCCGATCACCGCGACGTTGAGGGTCTCCAGCCGCTCCAAAGTGGCCTCGACGTCCAGGATCGACTTGACGCCCGCGCAGACCACCAGCACGCCAGTGCGTGACAGCGTGGTGAGGTCCGCGGACTCGTCCCAACTGTCGCGCGCCCCTCGGTGCACGCCGCCCAGCCCACCGGTGGCGAACACCGTGATACCGGCAGCCGCCGCGAAGTGCGCGGTCGAGGCGACCGTCGTCGCGCCATCCCCGCCCCGGGCCGCCAGCACAGCGACGTCGCGGACGCTGACCTTGACCACCGCGTCGCCCTCCGCGATGCGCCGCAGTGCGCCATCGTCCAGACCGACGTGCGGCTCCCCGCCGATGATCGCAATCGTGGCCGGCACCGCCCCGCCGGAGCGCACCGCTACCTCGATCTCGCGCGCGATCCGCAGGTTGTCTGGACGCGGCAGGCCGTGACTGATGATCGTGCTCTCCAGCGCGACGACAGGCCGTCCGGCAGCCAGCGCGTCCGAGACCTCGGGATGGATGTGCACGAATTGCAACCCTACGTCGCGGGATTGGTGAACCCATCAGCCGTCGGACTATCGCGTAGCCGCCGTAAGTCTAAGTCTCCTCGGGAGTCTCGACGATCTGATAGGTCGGGTCGAGCATCGATGGCTGGCGGTTGCCGCTCTGGTTTGCCTTTCCGGTGACGCGCAGCACTTGCCCCGGCTGGATGTCGTCGCCCCGCCCGGGCCGGAACGTGAGGCGGATTTCGCCGCTCTCGTCCCCGAGCAGGATCCAGCGGAACGTTTTTCCGCGTTTGGAGATGTCTTCGACTTGGCTGACTCGGCCTTCGACAGTGGCGCGGCGTCCGGGAACCACATTGCCCACCGGGATCACCGACGCTGAACGTTCCGGATGCTCGTAAGCGTCCACGGTCTGGTTTTCGCCCCGCAGAATCCGGGCCTCGACCTTTTCCACCTTGCGCTGGATACGTTCCTCCAGAACGTCGGGGAACGCTTCGCGGATCCGAGACTGCACGTCGTACGGCACGATCGTAGCGGCGGCATCGGGGATCCGGCTGACAGCCCGAGCGATCTTGTCCGCGGTGCGGTCGTGCAGCAGCCGCCCCAAAAATGGCGCGTACGTTCGGCGCGGCAGTAGCACCGTCACGTTGGTGTCCGGATGTTCGTTTCGGGCCTTCACGATCAGCGCTTGGAGGGCTCGGATTATTTGTCGGTCCGGGCAGTCCACCACCCGAAGCCGGGTGTCGAGGTCGAAATGATCCCAACGGTTTCGCAGCTCTGCGGCACGTTCCGAGTCGATCATGAAATGGACCGCTATCAGTTCGTCGGCTCGCAAACCCTTCCCGTAGCGCAGTGCCTCGAGCACCGCGAGGTCAAGTGAATTGACCATGACGAACACGCGATGCCGTGCATACTTCACCAAGTCGGGGCGGTCGGTGCGAAAGGCTTCGAGTATCGCTGATTCAGCCCGGTATTCGCGATTGAGCCGAATCAGCGCGAAAACCAGGACGGGGAAGATCACAACGACCAGCCAGGCCCCTTCGGTGAACTTGGCCACCGCGAAAATTCCCACCACGACCGTTGACAGGACGGCCGCGGATAAGTTGATCGCTAATTTGTGCCGCCAACCGGGCTCGCGATGCGTGAGATGGTATTTGGTCATGCCGTAGCCGGCCATCGAGAAGCCGGTGAACACCCCGATCGCGTAGAACGGCACCAGCGCGTTCACCGATCCGCCGGTGACCACCAGCAACGCGACCGACAGGGCTGTCAGCGCGAGGATGCCGTTAGAGAACACCAGGCGGTAACCGCGCGTCATCAGCGGACGCGGCAGGAACCGGTCTTCGGCGACGAAGCTGGCCAGCGCGGGGAATCCGTTGAAACTGGTGTTGGCACCGGTGTAGAGAATCGCCGCGGTCGACACCTGGACTAGGACATACATGACGTTGCCGATTACCCCGTTGCCAAAGACGGCGCGGGCCACCTGCGAGAGCACCGACGGGTATTCGTCGAGGTATGGCGCGGCGTGGGTGGCATAGGTGAGGTAGCCGACGCCGGCTAACAGGAAGCCCAGGATGCAGGCCATTGCGGTGAGGACTCGTCGAGCATTGGTGCTCTGTGGCTTGCGGAAGACGTTGACGGTGTTGGAAATGGCCTCTACGCCGGTCAGCGACGATCCACCGTTCGCGAACGACCGCAGTATCACCAGAATCGTCGCGCCCATCACCAAACCGTGGCCGTGATGCACCGGCACCGCTCCGGCGATGTGCTCGGGGTGGTAAACCGCTAGCCCAAAGAAGAGGTGCCGGATCACACCGGTCACGATCAGCACCGTGACCATGACCACGAACGAGTAGGTGGAAATCGCGAAAGGCAGCCCCGCTTCGCGCAAACCCCGCAGGTTCGCGTAGCAGATCAGAAACACGACACCGACCGTGATCGCCAGGCTGTAAGGCCCCAGCGCGGGTATTGCCGACACCACCGCCACCGTGCCCGCAGCCGACTGCACCGCCACCGTCACGACGTAATCGATCAGCAATGCCGCCGCGGCCACCTGCGCCACCCGTGGCCCGAAGTTCTCCCGCGCCACGATGTAGGAGCCGCCGGCCTTGGTGTAAACCATCACGACCTGTCGATACGACGCCGCCACCAGGAACAGGATCAACAGGATGACGCCCATGATGGGAAGCAACAACACGAAAGCGGCCAGCCCGGCATGCGGCAGCAGTTCGGTCAGGACCTGCTCTGGCCCGTATGCAGTCGATGAGATCGCGTCGGGTGAAAGCGCGCCCAGTGCAACGGGATTCGAGAGTCTCTCGGAGGACAACTCCTCGGTAATTAGTGGCTTTCCCAGAAAGATGCGCTTGCACAAGTCGGAAAAAGACAGCGGTACCGACTCAACGTCATCCGATGGTGTCACGCCCACCTTCCCTAACCGATCTGCAGCGTCGCGAGAAGTCTAGAACGCGTTCTGCAGCCGGCGATGCGCGATGAGGAATCCGCGTCGGGCGACTACCCAGCCACCTGCGGGTCAGTCGGCGTCGACATGCACGATCGGCAGAGGCGCTTCGTCGGCTTCTGGCGCGGTCTGTGGCCGGAGAGCTTCGGGAACCAGCCGAGCTATCCGAGATCCCACGTCGTAGGGCACGATGATCGCGGTCGCACCGGAGATGCGGCTGACAGCCCGGGCCATTCTGTCCGCGGTGCGGTCGTGCAGTAGCCGACCAAGCAGCGCCGAAAACGTCCGACGCGGCAGCAAGACCGTCACCTTGGTGTCCGGATGGTTCTCCAATTCCCGCATGACCAACTCTTGCGCTGTCCGGCTCAGGTGACGATCCGGGCAGTCGACCAGCTGCAGCGGAGTCTGGTGATCGAATTGCGCCCAGATTTCCTGCAACTGCGCGGCGTGGTCGCTGTCGATCACGAAGTGCACCGCGGTCAGCTCGTCGGCGTGCAGTCCCATTCCGTAGCGCAGTGCCTCGATCTCAGCGAGATCGACCGAATCTATAAACACGTACACGCGAAGTCGCGGATGCCTGGTTACGTCGGGACGCTCACTGCGCGACATCTCCAACACCGAGGCCTCGGCGCGGTACTGCCGGTTGAGCCGCATCAACCCCAGCACCAAAAGCGGGAAGACAACGACGATGAGCCAGGCGCCCTCGTTAAACTTGGCCACCACAAAGATCTCGACGACCGTCGTCGACAAGAGTCCCGTGACGAAGTGGACCACCATCTTGTGTCGCCAGCCGCGGCCGCGGTGGGTGAAATAGTGCTTGCTCATCCCGTAACCGGCCATCGCGAACGCGGTGAAGACCCCAATCGCAAAAAACGGCACCAGCGCGGTGACCGAGGCACGGGTCACCAGCAGCAGTGCCACCGCCAGCGCGGTCAACGTGATGATGCCGTTGGAAAACACCAGCCGATGACCGCGTTTGGTCAACGGCCGCGGCAAGAAACGGTCCTCGGCAACAAAACTGGACAATGCGGGAAACCCATTGAAGCCGGTGTTGGCACCGGTGAAGAGGATCGCGGCGCTGGATGCCTGCACCAGGAAATACAACACGTTCCCGAGCACTCCGTGGCCGAACACCGCCCGGGCAATCTCGGAGAGCATCGAGGGATATTCAGCGACATATGGGGTGGCATGGGTGATATACGCCAGCCAGGCCACCCCAACCAACAGAAATCCCAGGATGCAGGCCATCACGGTGAGCACCCGGCGGGCATTGAAGCCCTGCGGCTCGCGAAAGACGTTGACGGTGTTGGAAATCGCCTCGACACCGGTCAGCGACGTGCCACCGTTGGCGAAAGCCCGCAGCACAATCAGGATCGTGGCACCCATCACCAGGCCGCCGCCATGATGAACCGGTACCGCGCCGGCGATGTGCGCGGGGTCGTATCGCGGTAAACCCCAAAACACTTCCCGAACAAAGCCGGTCACGATCGTCAGCGTGATCATCGCCACGAAGGCGTACGTCGTGATCGCGAATACCCGGCCGGATTGCCGCAATCCGCGCAGGTTGGCAAAACAGATCAGCAGCAGCACGCCGATGGTGATTTCCAAGTGGTACGGATGTAATGCGGGTATCGCCGAGCACAGCGCCACTGTGCCGGCCGCGGGCTGCACCGCGGCGGTGACCACGTAATCGATCAACAACGCGGCGGCCGCGATCTGGGCCATCCGGGGCCCGAAGTTGTCCCGCGCGACCATGTAGGAGCCGCCGGCCCGGGTGTAGGCCGTGACAACCCCGCGATACGTCAGGGTCACGAACACCAGAATCACCGCGATCACACCGATGATCGGCAGCAGCAACGCGAAGGCGGCCACCCCGGCATACGGCAGCAACTCGACCATGATCTGTTCAGGGCCGTACGCGGTCGAGGAGATTGCATCCGGCGAAAGTGCGCCCAATGCAACAGGATTGGATAATCTCTCGGATTCCAGCTGCTCACTGGTCAGCGGCTTGCCCAGAAACATCCGTTTACAGACGTCGGAAAACGACGACGGTATTCCTTGTCCGTCTTCTCTGCCGGCCAATATCGTCACAAAACACTTCCTCGGGCTACTCGACGACTTTGCATGTAGGGGCCCACTATCGGCGTCAGCCGTTTCGGCGCGTCTTTCGGCGATCCGCAGCACATCAGCACGCGCACTACCCTCACCCTGTCCGTGTCACTTGTGCTATGCGGGACCCGATGTCGTAGGGCACGATTTGAGCGCTGGCGCCTGGGATCCGGCTGATCACCTTGGCCATCTTGTCCGCGGTGCGGTCGTGCAGCAGCCGGCCCAGCAGCGGTGAATACGTACGACGCGGTAACAACACCGTCACCGTGGTGCCTGGATGGTCGGCGAACTCCTGCAGCACCAATTCTTGTGCGGCTCGGGCAAGGTGGCGATCCGGGCAGTCCACCAGCCGCAGCCGGGTGTCGTGCTCGAAGTGCTCCCAGCGTTGCTGCAACCGCGCGGCATGAGCGGCGTCCAACACGAAGTGCACCGCGGTCAACTCGTCGGCGTGCAGTCCGTTTCCGTAGCGCAATGCCTGGATCTCGGCCAGGTCGACCGAGTCGATAAGGACGAACACCCGGTGTTGGGGATGCTTGGCCACGTAGGGACGCTCGGTGCGGGACATCTCCAGCACCGAGGCCTCCGCACGGTACTGCCGATTCAGCCGCATCAGAGCCAACACCAGAATCGGGAAGACCACCACGACCAGCCAAGCTCCCTCGGTGAACTTCGCGATCGCGAAAATGGCCACCACGATTGTGGACAGGATGCCGGCGGAGAGGTTGATCGCCAGCTTGGATCGCCAGCCGGGCCCACGATGGGTCAGCCAGTGTTTGGTCATCCCATAACCAGCCATCGAGAAACCGGTGAACACCCCGATCGCGTAAAACGGCACCAGAGCGTTGAGCGATCCGCCCGTGCCGATCAGCAGTGCCACCGAGAGTGCGGTCAGCGCGATGATGCCGTTGGAGAAGACCAGCCGGTGGCCCCGTTTCATCAACGGCCGCGGAAGGAAACTGTCCTCAGCAACGAAACTGGCGAGCGCGGGAAAGCCGTTGAAGCTGGTGTTGCCACCGGTGTAGAGGATCAGCGCGGTCGCTGCCTGCACGAGAAAGTACAGCACTTTGCCGATCGCCCCGTTGCCGAAAACCGCCCGGGCAATCTCGGACAGCATCGACGGATAGCCACTGGCATAGGGAAAGGCGTGGGTGATGTGCGCAAGCCAGGCGACACCGGCTAACAAAAATGCGAGAACGCATGCCATGACGGTGAGGACCTTGCGGGCATTGACACCTTCGGGCTTGCGGAAGCTGTTGACCGTGTTCGAAATCGCCTCGACGCCGGTCAGCGACGAGCCGCCATTGGCGAATGCGCGCAGCACGATGAGGATCGTCGCGCCCATGATCAGACCGCTGCCGTGTCCTACCGGCACCGATCCCGAATCGGCGAACTCTGGGTGGTAGAGCGGTAGGCCCCCGAAGAATTCCCGGATGACTCCGACAACGATTGTCAACGAGACCATGCCGACAAATAAATAGGTCGGCAGCGCGAAAGGAGCTCCGGCTTCCCGCAATCCGCGCAGGTTGGCGAAGCACATGATGAGGACAATGCCGACGGTGATTTCCAGGCTGTAGGGACCCAAGACGGGTATCGCAGACACCACGGCCACCGTCCCGGCCGCGCACTGCACCGCGACGGTGACCACATAATCGATGAGCAGCGATGCCGCGGCGATCTGAGCCACTCGCGGTCCGAAATTCTCCCGGGCCACCACGTACGAGCCGCCGGAGCGTGTGTAGACCATCACCACCTGGCGATACGACGCGGCCACCAACACCAGGATCAGCAAGATGACACCGGTGATGGGAAGTAACAATGCGAACGCCCCGGCCAGTCCGGCGGCCGGGAGCAGCTCAATCATGACCTGCTCAGAACCGTAGGCGGTCGACGAGATTGCGTCCGGTGAAAGCACGCCGAGTGCAACAGGGTTTGAAAGTCGCTCATGTTGGAGCTGATCGGTGATCATGGGCCTTCCGAGGAAGGCCCTTTTACACGCGTCAGAGAACGACGGCGATATCCTCTGTCCGTCAGTTACCGGTGTCACTAACACATTCCTTACGCAATGTCGAGGATTTCTTACGCGGCCTTGACGCATCCGGCGCAAGCCTACGATGCGTTGCGTCGGTCGGCGCGACGAGGACGTGCCCCGACGGGCCTTCAGGATCATCTTTACGGAATCTTGACACTCCCCCGCCGGGTACTGTCTTGACGAAGTATTGACGTCGCCCGGAAGCCTACGGGGCTCTCCGTCGATCGCACCTCGCCGGTCCACAACGGCTGGGCATCAGCCGACCACCAGCGCGCCCTCGACCAGGTCGTCGAATCGTTCGATCGCCTCATCGCTCTCCGCGTCGATTCCCCGAAGACGCCCCGGTTCAGCCAGGTAACGGCGCCCGTACAACCGGGCGACGAGGGCCTTACGGTCGGTATGGCGGGTGGCCTGCTCCCAGGCGGCCTGCTCGGTCAGTAAGGCCCCGGCGTAGACGTCGCCGATGAACTGGGTGAGGGCGAACAACCTGGCCTCAGCAACAGGGCCGTCCAGTTTGCTCCAGGCGGTGATCGCCGCGTCGAGGTCGTCGATACGGCTGCGCACCAAGCGTGTCGTCGCGTCGTCATCGGACACCGAAACCGCGTCGTGCAGACGCTCCAGCAAAGGCTGATGCGCCGCGGCCCGCTCGATACCGCGCTTTACGTCAAGACACAGAATATTGTCAGGCCCTTCCCAGATGGTGTTGACCTGCGCGTCACGCAGCAGCCGGGCCACCGGCCAGGTTTCGATGTAGCCATTGCCGCCATGGATTTCGATCGCGTCCGAAGCCATGCTGATGCCCAGCCGACACACTTTGAGTTTCGTGACCGGCACGGCGATGCGCTGACGCACCGCGCGAGGTTGACGGTGATTGGCGAAACCGGTGCCGTCGAAAACCAGCGCCTGGGCGGCTTCGACGTCGACGATCATCTCGGCCAACTTGCGGCGCATCAACGGCTTGTCGAGCAGCGTGTCGCCGAACGCCCGCCGCCGCTGCGCATAGCACAGCGATTCGACCAAGGCGCGCCGCGCGTTGCCGACGGCGAACAGCGCGATGCCGAGCCGAGCCGCGTTGGTCAGTTCCATCATCCGGCCCAGCCCCTTGCCGTCGTGCTGGCCTGACTGACCCGCCTGGTCGCTGGGTTCGCCGGATAGCAGGAAGGCTTCGGCATCGACGAACTCCACCTCGCCGGAGGCCACCGAGCGGGTGCCGAGCTTGTCTTTGAGGCGGCGGATCCGAATGCCGTTGCGCGAGCCGTCGCGACGGGTTCGCAACACCAGGAAGGTCGCCACGCCGCGGCTGGAATCCGGCGCGCCCTCGGGCTTGGCCAGCACGACGAACACCTGCCCGTCGCAGTTGGAAGCGAACCACTTGAAACCATTAAGCAGCCAGGCTCCGTCGTTTTCGCCGCTGGCGCGTCTAGCCGTGGTCTCGAGTGCGCCGAGATCGGACCCACCGGCGCGTTCGGTCAGCAGCTGGGCGGTCTCGCCCTCCCACTCGCCGGTCGCGAACTTGGCCAGAACATGCTCACGCACGTCGGCCGGAGCAAATGCGGCGACCAGCGACTTGACCATGCTGCCGCCCGTTCCAAGCGCACAGCCCATCCCGATGTCGGCCTGATTGAGCAGGTAGTTGGCCGCGAATAACGGCAGCGACGGGTTGACGCCGGCCCGCCGCGCGTCGTCTTTGAGTGTCTTCTGCGCGTCCAGAACTGCCCGTTTGGACTCGATGAACGAGGTCGGCTGGATCACCTGACTGATGTCATGGCCCCAACGGTCGTAGCGCTCAAGCCGCGATGGATTGCGGTCGGTCTGCTCGGCCCATCGCGCCACCGGGCCGCCCATCAACTCGCCGATGTCAGTCAGATCGGGTTCGACGACGGCCAACTCGTCGGGCTGCAGGTAGTAGGCCATTGTGAGCTGCAGGCTCGGGTCGGTTTCATACCAGTTGAGCCCGACGGCTCCCCGGTAGTTCTCGGTGCGGTACCGCTCCGACTTCTCGGGGGTGGTGAAGGGCAGCCGGTCGACAGCCTCGACGTCGTAGTCGCTCATGCAGCGACGGTATTACAACGCTGCCGAGCGTGGACTTGATGCACGCCACACGCGATTTCGCGTGACATAAGCCCACACTCGACGCTATGAAGTCAGGCGGTCGACGGCGGAGGCAATCCGCTCGTCGGTCGCGGTCAACGCGACCCGGACATGCCGGTCGCCGCGCGCCCCGTAGAACTCCCCGGGCGCTGCCAGGATGCCGCGCTGAGCCAGCCACCCGATGGTGTCGCGGCATGGCTGGCCACGGGTGGCCCATAAATACAGCCCGGCCTCGGAATGGTCGATGGTGAAACCGGCCGAGCCCAAGGCCGGTCGCAACGAATCCCGGCGCTTGCGGTAGCGGTCTCGTTGCTCATGCTCGTGGGCGTCGTCGTCGAGGGCGGCGACCATGGCCGCCTGCACCGGTGTCGGCACCATCATCCCGGCGTGTTTGCGCACCGCTAGCAGCTCGGTGACCACCGTGGCGTCGCCAGCGACGAAACCGGCCCGATAGCCGGCCAGTGACGAGCTCTTAGACAGCGAGTGCACCGCCAGCAGACCGGTATGGTCGCCGTCGCACACCGAGGGATGCAGCACCGACAGCGGCTCGGCATCCCAGCCCAGACCGAGGTAGCACTCGTCGGATGCCACCAACGCACCACGGTCCCGGGCCCAGCCGACAACCTTGCGCAGATGATCGACGGCGAGCACCCGCCCGGTCGGATTGCTCGGCGAGTTCACGTACACCAATGCCGGCGTCTGAGGACCGAGCTGGGTCAGCGAATCGGCGTAGAGCACCCGGGTTCCGGCCAGCCGCGCGCCAACGTCGTATGTCGGATAGGCCAACTCGGGCACCACGACCACATCTGCGGCGCCCAGGCCCAGCAAGGTCGGCAGCCAGGCGATGAGTTCCTTGGTGCCGATCACCGGCAGCACGGCCGACTCGGCCAGGTCGGTGACCCCGTAACGGCGGCTTAGCGCCGCGACGGCCGACTGGCGCAACTTTTCAGTGCCGGCAGTCGCGGGGTATCCCGGTGCAGCACTGGCCGCGGCGAGCGCCTCACGGATCAGCGGCGCCACCGCGTCGACGGGCGTACCGACCGACAGGTCGACGATGCCGTCCGGATGCGACTCGGCCAGCGCCCTCGCATCAGCCAGGGTGTCCCAGGGGAACACCGGCAACGACGCCGACACCAGGCGGCGATTGGCCAGGCTGCTCAGTCGCCCTCACCCTGCGGCGGGAGATCCTTGACCACCTGGGGGTCGTTCTCGGTCATGCCGACCTTCGCAGCGCCACCAGGCGATCCGAGTTCAGCGAAGAAGTCCGCGTTGATCTGCGTGTATTGACCCCACTGTTCGGGCACATCGTCTTCGTAGTAGATCGCCTCGACCGGGCATACCGGCTCGCAGGCACCACAGTCCACGCATTCGTCGGGGTGTATGTAAAGCATCCGAGCGCCCTCGTAGATGCAGTCGACCGGGCATTCTTCGATACATGCCTTGTCCTTGATGTCGACGCAGGGTTCGGCGATCGTGTACGTCACAGACGTCTCCTCACGGTCTCCTCCATGTGCTGCTCAGTGTGGGTGTTATCTCACTCGGGAAGGACGCCCGGGCGAGTGTCGGTGCCGATGCCGGTGGGTGAAGCCTGCCTTAGTCTGCCCTATCGTTTCGCTTCCCGGGATGCGGATCCGTTGATTACTGATACTAGACGTTGCATATACAAATCAAGCACCCGGCCGGTAGGCAAGTTGATGCACTGCAACTAGTTGCATAGGTGTCAGTGCGATCCTTATGCTGCCCCGCGTGGCACTACCGCACGCGATCCTGGTGTCTTTGTGCGAGCAGTCCGGCTCGGGCTACGAGCTGGCGCACCGGTTCGATCGCTCCATCGGCTACTTCTGGAGCGCCACTCATCAGCAGATCTACCGCACCTTGCGGGCGATGGAAGACGACCGCTGGGTGACAGCGACAGTCGTCGTCCAGCACGGACGTCCGGATAAGAAGGTGTACACCGTCTCCGATGCCGGCCGTGCCGAGCTGGCTCGCTGGATTGCCGCGCCGCTCGGGCAGGGCGCGTCCGGGCGCGGCGGCGCGCTCAGCGATACCCGCACCCGTGATGTCGCCGTCAAGCTCCGCGGCGCCGGCTACGGCGAGCCGGCAGCGCTGCGCGAACAGATCACCGCGCTGCGCGCCGAACGAGCCCAGCTGCTGGACACCTACCGCGGATTCGAGAAGAGACAGTTTCCCGACCCGTCAACGCTGTCCGGCAGCGCGCTCCATCAATATTTGGTGCTGCGCGGCGGCATCCGCGCCGAGGAAAGCACGATCGATTGGCTCGACGAAGTGACCAGCGCGCTGCAGGTCCCAAAACAGGCCCCAAGACAGGCAAAGCAATGACATATCCAAACCTATTGTCCCCGTTGGATCTCGGGTTTACCACACTGCGAAACCGGGTGGTCATGGGTTCGATGCATACCGGCCTGGAGGACCGTGCCGGCCACATCGATCGCCTCGCCGAGTACTTCGCCGAACGCGCCCGCGGCGGGGTCGGCCTGATCATCACCGGCGGTTACGCTCCGAACCGCACTGGCTGGCTGCTGCCCTTCGCCTCGGAACTGATCTCCTCTGCGCAGGCACGCCGGCACCGCCACATCACAAACGCGGTACACGAAGCGGGCGGCAAGATCTTGCTGCAGATCTTGCACGCCGGACGCTATGCCTACCACCCACTTTCGGTGAGCGCCTCGTCGATCAAGGCGCCGATCAACCCGTTCCGCCCACGCAGGCTCTCATCGCGCGGCGTGCACAGCACGATCGATGATTTCGCAGGCTGTGCGCTGCTGGCCCGCGCGGCCGGCTATGACGGCGTCGAAATCATGGGCAGTGAAGGGTATCTGATCAACCAGTTCCTGGCCCCGCGTACTAACCGGCGCACCGACGCCTGGGGCGGCACACCGCAGAAGCGCCGACGCTTCCCGGTCGAGATCGTGCGCCGCACCCGCGCGGCCGTCGGATCAGACTTCATCATCTGCTACCGGATGTCGATGGCCGACTATGTTGAGGAAGGCCAGAGCTGGGATGAACTCCTTTCGCTGGCAACCGAAGTGGAGGATGCGGGGGCGACCATGATCAACTCCGGCTTCGGCTGGCACGAGGCGCGGGTTCCGACGATCGTCACGTCGGTGCCGAACAGCGCGTTCGTCGACATCAGCCATGCCGTCGCCGGACATGTCGATATCCCGGTCGTGGCGTCTAACCGAATCAACATGCCCCAGGCGGCTGAACAAATTCTGGCTGACACCCACGTGCAACTGATCTCGATGGCGCGCCCCTTGTTGGCCGACCCGGAGTGGGTGCTCAAAGCGCAAGCCGCCCGCGCCGACGAGATCAACACCTGCATCGCCTGTAATCAGGCTTGCCTGGACCACGCGTTCGTGAAGAAGACGGTTTCGTGTCTGCTCAATCCGCGGGCCGGACACGAGACACAGTTGGTGTTGTCTGCCACCCGGCGCGCCCGCTCGATCGCGGTGGTCGGAGCCGGTCCGGCCGGACTGGCCACCGCCGTCAACGCCGCCCAGCGGGGTCACCACGTGACGCTGTTCGAGGCCCACGACTTTATCGGCGGCCAGTTCGACATGGCGCGCCGGATCCCTGGCAAGGAGGAATTCAAGGAAACCATAAGGTATTTCACGACGATGTTGGACACGCATGGCGTAGTGGTGCGGCTGGGCACACGGGTGTCAGCGGCCGAGTTGGCCGGCTACGACGCTGTCGTGTTGGCTACCGGCGTGACACCGCGGATTCCGGCCATCCCCGGGATCGATCATCCGATGGTGTTGACCTACGCGGAGGCGATCACCGGGGTCAAACCGATCGGCAAGACCGTCGCCGTGATCGGCGCAGGCGGCATCGGTTTCGACGTCAGCGAGTTGTTAGTGACCGACTCCTCGCCAATGCATGAACCACAAGGCCTAAAAGAATGGAAGGTCGAGTGGGGCGTCGCCGATCCGTGGGATCAACGCGGCGCGCTGACCACACCGATTCCCGCGCAACCTGCGCGTCAGGTGTATTTGCTGCAGCGCACGCCGGGCGCACCAGGCAAGCGGTTGGGCAAGACCAGCGGGTGGGTGCACCGGGCTTCGTTGAAGGCCAAAGGCGTTCAACAGCTCTCCGGAGTCAACTACGAACGGGTGAGCGACGACGGGCTGCACATCAGCTTCGGCCCGAAACACCAGCGGCCCCAGTTGCTGGCGGTGGACAACGTGGTCGTCTGTGCCGGTCAGGAGCCGGTGCGCGACCTGGAAGATGAATTGCGCCGCAACGGCATTGATCCGCACATCATCGGCGGCGCCGCACTCGCCGCCGAGCTGGACGCCAAGCGCGCCATCAAACAAGGCACCGAACTGGCGGCCCGGCTTTAGCGGCCGCGGCTAGTGGCCGGCCAGCAGACTGCGTACCCGTCCCAAGGTTTCCGGCCCGACCCGGCTGCAGATGCGCGACGGGTCGGCGGGCCTCCGCCCCCACAACAGCAAGACGCGCGCGGCGGCGTCGGTCTCCAGGGTGGCCGGACCGTCGGGCTCGACAAGCCCGATGGTGGTGCGGTCGGCCTCCGCGGTAACCACGACATCGTCTTCATCGACGACTCGGAGGCGGGCCTCGACACGTTCGCCCGGCCGCAGTTGCTTGACGCCCTTGGCCAACAGCGGCTTTCCCACCGCCAGCACACTGTGGGCCGTCATCCAGGGCTGTGCCATCCGCGCTTGGGCCGCCGCATCGTCGCCGGTGATATCCCAGCCGTGCAGGACCAGCTCCTCGCGCATGTGCTCGGCGAACCACGGCACCTTCATGGTGCGCCCGGTCCACGCCACGTCTGTGTCGGCCGGAACGTCATCGGCCGCTGCTTCGGCGACCTGGTTCAAATGCGCCATGTTTCGATGCAGGGCCGCCCATAGATCGGTGTCGTTCATCGCGCGCAATGGCGCCTCGCGCTCTTCGAACCCGCGTGTTAGCGACCGGCTCGCCGTCCAGGTGCGCGCCCAGCACCCGGGCTAGCTCTTCGGCGTTGCCTGCTTGATGGATGACGATATCGCGCACCGTCCAACACAAGGTGCCGGCGTCGGGACGGCGCTGCTGGACTGCGTCGATAAACGGCTGCCACTCCGGAAATCGGTCGGTGGCAATTCTTGAAAGCACGTTGTTCGTGTTCCCTTTTCGCGCATCATCTACGCCGCGAGCGGACTGTAGGTGGTGGTGCGCTGACGCGCCGGACGGCCGATGCCCTCGGCGATCGCGATCAACTCGGCGGCCGTCTTCGCCGATCCATATTCGGAGCCGGCCATTCGCGAGATCGTCTCCTCCATCAGCGTGCCGCCTAAATCGTTGGCACCGCCGTTGAGCATCACCTGCGTGCCCTCGACGCCGAGCTTGACCCAGCTGGTCTGGATATGCGAGATACGGCCGTGCAGCATGATCCGCGCCAGCGCGTGCACGGCGCGGTTGTCGCGGTGGCTCGGCCCGGGCCGGGCCGCGCCGGCCAGATAGAGTGGCGAGTTCTGATGCACGAACGGCAGCGGCACGAATTCGGTGAAACCTCCAGTGCGGTCCTGGATGTCGCGCAAGACGTTGAGGTGACCGACCCAGTGCCCGGGTTCGTCAACGTGCCCATACATCATCGTCGACGACGACCGCAGCCCGACTTCATGGGCGGTCGTCACGATCTCGATCCACATCGAGGTAGGCAGCTTGCCCTTGGTGAGCACCCAGCGGACTTCGTCGTCCAGGATCTCCGCCGCGGTGCCCGGTATGGTATCCAGGCCCGCCTCACGCAAACCGGTCAGCCACTCACGAATACTCAAGCCGCTCTTTGTCACACCGTTGGCGATCTCCATCGGCGAGAACGCATGCACGTGCATGGACGGCACCCGCTTCTTGACGGCGCGCACCAGGTCTGCATAGCCGGTGACCGGCAGCTCGGGGTCGATACCGCCCTGCATGCATACCTCGGTGGCGCCCTCGACATGGGCCTCCCACGCACGTTGGGCGACCTGGGCCGTCGACAGCGAGTAAGCATCGGCGTCGCCCTTGCGCTGCGCAAAGGCGCAGAACCGGCAGCCGGTGTAACAAATGTTGGTGAAGTTGATGTTGCGGTTCACCACAAACGTCACGTCGTCACCGACCGTATCGCGGCGCAGCGAATCCGCCAGCGCTGCAACGGCATCCAGCGCGGGGCCGTCAGCGGTGGCCAACGCCAGATACTCCGCGTCGGTGCATGCTGCGGGATCACGTTCCGCTGAGCTCAGCGCGGCGAGCACGTCGGTGTCGATGCGTTCCGGCGCGCGGGCGGCCAACTCGTGCACCTGCGCACGGATCGAGTCCCAGTCCCCGAATGCGCTGTCGAGATCGCTGCGGGTCTCGCTGTTGCGGCCTTCGGTGTCGATCGCCTCGTTCAAGTCCACCCGACCGGACGACGCCACGTCGTCGGGTTCCTGCCACGGCATACCCACCGGGTTCACGTCGCGGGCCAGCCCGGTGACCGGATCAGCCAGCGCCGCAACATGGCCGCTAACCCGCGGATCGATCCACGCCGCCCCCGCCTGAACGTAGCGGGGCTGTGCGGTCAGCCGCTGCACTAAGTCGTATCCCGCCGCCGCGGTGACGGCGGCGAGATCGTCGAGTGCGGGCCAGGGCCGCTCGGGATTGACGTGATCGGGCGTGAGCGGCGAGACGCCGCCCCAGTCGTCGACACCCGCGGCGATCAGCGCCAGGCACTCGTCGGCCGACACCAGATTCGGCGGTGCCTGGATGCGCATGCCCGGGCCGAGCACCAGCCGCGCGACCGCCACCGTGGCCAGGAAATCGTCGATACCCGCATCGGGCGTCGAGGCCATCGCGGTGTGTTCTTTAGCGCGGAAGTTCTGCACGATCACTTCTTGGATGTGGCCGAACGCCTTGTGCGACTTGCGGATGGCATGCAAAGTGTCCGCGCGCTCGGCGAGCGTCTCGCCGATGCCGACCAGCAAGCCGGTGGTAAACGGAATCGATAGCCGTCCGGCGTCGGTTAGCGTGCGCAACCGGATCGCCGGGTCTTTGTCCGGGCTGCCGTAGTGAGCCAGACCCTTGGTTTCGAACAGCCGCCGCGACGTCGTCTCCAGCATCATGCCCATCGACGGCGCCACCGGCTTGAGTCGCGACAACTCAGACCAGCTCATCACGCCCGGGTTCAGGTGGGGCAACAGCCCGGTTTCCTCCAACACCCGGATCGCCATCGCCCGCAGATAGGACAAGGTGGAGTCGTAGCCGCGTTCCTCGAGCCACTCGCGCGCTTCCGGCCACCGTTCTTCTGGCCGATCGCCGAGTGTGAACAATGCTTCCTTGCAACCCAGTTCGCCACCGCGACGGGCGATATCGAGTATCTCGTCGGGTTCCAGATACATTCCGACGCCGCGGGCACGTAGCTTGCCGGGCACGGTGACGAATGTGCAGTACTTGCAGCTGTCCCGGCACAGGTGCGTGACCGGGATGAATACCTTGCGCGAGTAGCTGACCGGCAGCCGGCCGCTGGCGCCGCGCCGTCCGGCCGATTCCAGACCGGCGTCGCGCACCCGGGCCGCGCTGCGACACAGGTCGGCGAGATCGGCACCGCGGGCGGTCATCGCGACGGCCGCCTCGTCGACGTTTAGCGCCACCCCGTCGCGCGCCCGCCGCAACACCCGACGCAGCGCGGACGCGTCAGCAGGCGGCGGCACCGACGGGTTGGGCAGCAGAGTCGGATCTTCGCCTGGAGTCAGTGGCACGTTGGTGTAACTCCCGCCCAGCCGGATTTCATCCGCGCGGCCCAACCACCAGCAACCCCGACGCGTGCCATACGCGCAACAGTAGCCCCAGCCGTCCAGCAGCGAGCCCCTGCCCTCTTTCGGAGGGAAATGCCCGGTAAGCCAGCTCGTCAGCTTACGGCTCGGTGCCGCCACAGCACCCACGACGGCGGCACCAGACCCAGCACGAGCAGCAGAAACGGGCTGTAGGCCATCACTCCGCGCCCGTCAAAGATGACATCATCGCCTGGACCGCCAAGCGCCATCGCGGCGACCGCCAGCAACCAGGTCCACAGCGGCAATGCGGCCAGCCGGGCCGAACTGGTCCACCACCCAGCTGCCCAGACCAAAGCCCCGTTGACCAAGCCACTGATCAATGCGCTGATCGGAAATGGGGTTGAACCGATATAGGCCGGCAGCAGCAGAGCGCCCGCGATCGCCGAGAGAATCCCGTCGACGGCGAGCAGCGTCAGAATGACGATTCGAATTGCAGGATCCGTCGCGCCGGTGTCGTCGATCTGCCCGGCACGCGGCTTAGTGGCGGTAGGTCAGGTCGGGACGCTGTCCAATTGCGAAACGATTGACATCAGCACCCATTGGAAGCTGTCCAGGCGGTCCTGCCAGTGTTGCTGGTTGTAGTCCAGATCCGGATCCATGGCGTTCCTTCCGTGCTGCCTGGTCGGAAGCCTACCGCGTGACGGACTCGGTGAGGTCAAGTCCGGCGAGTAGATCGGTCTCCCAGCCCCGCTCATCGCGTTCTCCGGCAATGCCCGCAGCCAAAATATAGTGCTCCTGGCCCAGGATGGGCAGGGCCAAGTTGTTCGACAACGCGATGGCCCGGCGGGTCGGCCCGACGGTCAGCTGGGTGGCGTGCGCGGCCAGCGCCGCCGTCTTGGCCGGCAGACCGTCCGGCGCATCGATGACGGCGTCGATCTGCTCGTCGGAGTAGCCGAGTCCGTCAAAATCGCCGTCGGCCGGCGGCATCAGCCATTCGGGCCCTAAATCGTCCGGGCCGAGTGCCTGCCAACCTGCCGTGAACGCGCTCCGGGCGATGACCGTCCAGTAGAACTTCGACACCTGCCATGGCGTGCCCGGGTACTCGTCGGTGGCGGCCGCGGCAACCGCCGCAGTGGTGACGACGTGGGCGCGCACGTGGTCGGGATGCCCGTATCCGCCGTTGGGGTCATAGGTCACCACGACGTGCGGCCGCAACGTGCGAATCACAGACACTAACGCGCCGACGGCTTCGCGCTCGTCGGCGTCAATGAACCGTTGGTGGTGCCTTGTTGCAGGGCTAGGTGCGGTGCCCACCATTCCCGAATCGCGCCAACGGCCCGGGCCACCGAGGAAGATCGGTCCGTTGACACCCAGGGCGTGCAGTGCCGCGGTGAGTTCGCCGATGCGGTAACCGCCGAGCTGATCGGCGTGATCGACGGCGAGCTGCGCCCAACGCTCGCCGATGACCTCGCCCTCTTCACCGAGCGTGCACGTGACGACGTGGGCTTGAGCGCCGCGGGCGACGTAATGGGCGATCGTGGCCCCGTTGGTGATGCTTTCGTCGTCCGGATGGGCGTGCACGAACAACAGCCGCGGGGTCTCTTGCATGGACGAACCATACCGGTGTCGTCCTCGAAGAACAGGCACCGACAACGGATTTCACGTCCGACTGCCTGAGCTCGCGGGTATAAACTATTGAGCGGCAATGATATTCGGCGGATCTGCAAACTCGGCGCGCCCGAAGAAACGCAACTGGCTACTATCATCGCATGGCACAGCAGACCACCACGATTCGCACTCGCCGCCGAGGCAAGGAACTCGAGGACGCGCTCTACGACGCAACGCTGGACGAGCTGGCCACCGTCGGCTACGGCGGACTGACGATGGAAGGAATCGCGGCGCGGGCCAGGACTGGCAAGGCCGCGTTGTATCGACGCTGGTCTTGCAAGCACGACCTGGTCCAGGCGGCGTTGCTCTACGCACTGCCGCCGGTGCCCGAGCCGCGCGCTGACCGAACGGCACGGGAAAACCTGCTGGCCGTGTTTGCCGCACACTGCGACGTGGTTGCCGGCAAGACCGCGTTCCCCGGCCTCGCGGCCATGCATCAGCTCCTCCACGAGCCGGAATTACGGGCCATCTTTTCCGACGCCGTGGTAACGCCGCGGCTGCAGATCATCGAATCGATCCTGCAGGCAGGCGCGGACGGCGGCGAGATCGACGCCGCCACGTTCACGCCGTACACCGCGCGAGTCGGGCCAGCTTTGATCAACCAGCAGGTGCTGCTCACCGGCTCCCCACCGAACAAGCGTCAGCTCCTGCATATCGTCGACACCGTGATCGCTCAATCGTCGCCGGTGCATGACAGCTGACACTATCGGCCTTATAACGCATGGTGGATGGCGTGGCAGCCGGGACCGTGACAGCCGAACGGCGGACCGCCCCCCCGCCGGCCCGCCGTTCGATCTCCCCCGACGTCGACCTCCTCCCCGAAGTCGACTAGTCCCCCGTCTGACCCTCGATCAGAGGAAACCGGTGAGCGCCGCACGCTGCCGCCGGCCAGAAGTCCCGGTATTCGCTGAACCGGTCGTGTGTCGAACAGTATCTGAGAGCAACCTTAAAATCAGCGAGACGCTTACTTTCGTCCAACAGTGACCAAATCGTTATCGACGGAATTACTGCGCGGACTTCACCCATCGCCCCGCGTCACCGACGATGCCGACCGGGACCGAACCCGAGAGACTCACGTTAAGCACACTGGGGCCCGCGGCGACGATCGTGGTGTCTTGCAAGATCGGCAGCACGGTGGACATGTTCCACAGCCGTGGCTCCACCGCATTGATCACGTCGTTGATGTCCTTGGCGCCGGCCAGCGCGTCATCGATGTTGGATTGGATGCTGTGATCGCAGATGCCGGTGAGGTTGGACGGCGCCTGCACCAGCGCGCCGGGCTCCTGTGCCCGGCTGGGCGCGCTCGACGTGGGGGCCGTCGAGGGAGTGGCCGGTGCGGCTTTGGCGGTGACGGACGGGTCGGATGGGGCCGTCGGCGCCGTGGCAGTCGACACCGCCGTCGCCTCCAGCGCCGGGCAGCTGTAGCGCGAAGCCAGCAGGGTGGCCAAGTTGCCGCCAGCCTCGCGCCAACCGACGATGGCGTCCACCCGGTTGTTGACCAATGCGTCGCGGTACAGCGCCACCGGATCAAGCGCCAGCACCGTCGCGGCGATACCGACGTTGCGCAATTGGTCGGCGGCGGTGTTGGCCACTGCCACCGACGTCGGGTCGTTCGTCGCGACGCCGATGATCAGCGACAGCTGCTTGCCGTCCTTGCTGATGCGTCCCCGGGTGATCTCCGGCGGTCCGGTGGGCGGCGCGGGCGCCGGGCCCGCCGGGGGTGGGGGTGAGACCGACGCCGACGTGTCGTTCTCGATTTGGTATCCGGACGCCTCCAGCAGCGCCAACGCCGCCGTTTTGGTCAGTGCCGGTGGCGCGGTCGGCACATAGCCGGGGTCGCTGGGTGAACGGATCTGCGCCTGGTCCAGGGTGACGGTGTTGTCGCTGCCGGCGCCCACGGCCGCGAGCAGGTCGACGTCGAGCAGCCCCAGAATTGCCTTGCGGACTTGCGCATCGGCCAACTTGGGCTCGCTTGCGCGCAGCGTGAGCTGCATGACCCGCGGGGTCATGATCCGGGCAGTCCGCACGTCCGGAATGGCCGATAGCTGCGCGAAAGCTGCTGAGCCACCGTGCACCTGGGCCACCTGGGTGTCACCGTTTCGCACCGAATCGGCCAGCGCAGCCGGTGCCCCCGCCCGTCGGAACAGGATCAGATCCGGCTTGGCCGGGGGTCCCCAGTAGCGGTCGTTGCGGGCGAGCAGGATCTCGTCGCGTTGGGGGTCGATGGTCTCCACCCGGAACTGTCCGCCGGTGACCGGCAGGGCGCGCGCCAACCCGGCCGGAAAGCCGCCCGGCACGTCCTTGACGATGTGTGCCGGCAGGATGTTGCTGAACAACTCCCGCCACGCCGGGTATGGCCGGGAGAAGGTGACGACCGCCTGCTTGGCACCGTCGATTGACTGCACGCCGGTGATCAGGTCGTAGCCGGCTGGATCGACCACACCCGGCTGGCCGACCATTTGCCGCCAGAGATACCAGAAGTCGTCGGCGGCGATGGGAGCGTTGTCGGTCCACTGCGCCTCCGGCCGGATCTTGTAGGTGACCGTGAACGGGTTCTCGTTGGTCACCTCGGCGGACACCAGCAGCGTCGGGTCCATCTCCCACCGGGACCCGGTCGGCGTGGCGGGGTCGGCCACCGGCCGGAACGCGCTGGGCAGCACCAGCGCACTGATCGCGGCGTTCACCGCGGACAGATCGGACAGCAGATGCGGGTTGAACCCGGCACCGATCGAATCGATGGCCATGATGATCTGTGTCTTCCGCAGCGGCGGCGGCGCCGTGCTGCGCGAGGTCTCGGTGCTCTGCGGGGCCGGGGGTGGGCTGACGGTGCAGCCCGCCGCAGAAAACAAAGCCAGCGTCGAAACCAGCACGCCGATGGTCAGCCAGGCGCGGCGAGCTCGATTCGGCACGGCCTAAGGGTATCGGCCAGCCAGATCGCAGGCTCAGCTTGATGGCACGGGTGCCGGTGTGGCTGCTGCTAAGGGAGTGATTGCCCAGGCTAGCCGCGGGCTTTGGCCCGCGCACGGCTGCGGGCTCGGTCGGTGGCGTTCAGCTGCACCTTGCGCACCCGCACTACCTGTGGGGTCACCTCGACGCATTCGTCGGGCGCGCAGAATTCCATGGCCCGCTCCAGGTCGAGTTCGAGCGGCTTGGCCAGCGTCTCGATCACGTCGGCGGTCGACGATCGCATGTTGGTCAACTTCTTCTCCCGGGTGACGTTGACGTCGAGGTCTTCTGGGCGCGGGTTAATCCCGACGACCATGCCCTCATAGGTGTCCTGCCCGGGCTCGACGAAGAACTGGCCGCGGTCGGCCAACTGAATCAGCGCGAACGGGGTAATGCTGCCGGACCGGTCGGACACCAGCGAGCCGGTGTGCCGTGCCCGGATCTCCCCTGCCCACGGCTGGTAGCCGTCGAACACCGCGTTGCCGATGCCAGTGCCGCGGGTTTCGGTGAGGAAATCGGTGCGCCAGCCGATCAACCCGCGGCTGGGCACCACGAAATCCATTCGCACCCAGCCGGTGGCGTGATTGGCCATCTCGGCCATGCGGCCCTTGCGGGCGGCCATCAACTGAGTTACCGCCCCGACGTACTGCTCGGGGATGTCGATGGTCATCGCCTCGAACGGTTCATGCAGCTTGCCGTCGATGGTCTTCGTCACGACTTGCGGCTTGCCGACGGTCAGCTCGAAACCCTCCCTGCGCATCTGCTCGACGAGCACGGCCAGCGCCAACTCGCCGCGGCCCTGCACCTCCCAGGCGTCGGGCCGGCCGATGTCGACGACTCGGATTGACACGTTGCCGACCAATTCGGTGTCCAGCCGCGTCTTGACCATCCGCGCCGTCAGCTTGTGCCCGGCCACCTTGCCAGCGAGCGGGGACGTGTTCGTGCCGATGGTCACCGAGATCGCCGGCTCGTCGACGGTGATCCGAGGCAGTGCAACAGGATTGGCGATATCGGCAAGTGTGTCGCCGATCATGATTTCCGGTATGCCGGCCACGGCGACAATGTCGCCGGCGATGGCCTCGTCGGTCGGCGAGCGTTCGACACCCTCGGTGGCGAGCAGTTCGGTGATCTTCGCGGTCGCGACCACTGGTTCGCCGTCGACCTCGCGCAGCCACGCCACTTGCTGGCCCTTGCGCAACCGGCCGTTGTGGATGCGGACCAGCGCCAGCCGGCCCAGGAACGCCGACGCGTCGAGGTTGGCGACCAGCGCCTGCAGCGGTGCGTCCGGATCACCGCTGGGCGGTGGAATGTGTTGCAGCAGAACGTCGAACAATGGGTCCAGATTGTCGCCGTCGGGCACTTGGCCGTCCGCGGGCGGCGCGGTGCTGGCAACTCCGGCGCGCCCGGAGGCGTACAAGGTCGGCAGGCCAAGCGCTTCCTCGGCGGCCTTGGCCGCGTCGTCGTCCAGGTCGTCCGCCACATCGAGCAACAGGTCATGACTGGCGTCGACGACCTCGGCGATGCGCGCATCGGGGCGGTCGGTTTTGTTCACGACGAGGATCACCGGCAGGTGTGCCGCGAGCGCCTTGCGCAGCACAAACCGGGTCTGCGGCAGCGGACCCTCCGAGGCGTCGACCAACAGCAGCACGCCGTCGACCATGGACAGCCCCCGCTCCACTTCACCACCGAAGTCGGCGTGCCCGGGCGTGTCGATCACGTTGATCACGGTGACGCTGCCATCGGGGTGGTGGCGGTGCACGGCGGTGTTCTTGGCCAGGATCGTGATGCCCTTTTCCCGCTCCAGGTCTCCGGTATCCATCACTCGATCGGTCGGCTCGCCGCGCTCGTGCAGCGCTCCGGATTGCCGCAGCATGGCGTCGACCAGCGTCGTCTTGCCGTGGTCGACGTGGGCGACGATGGCGATGTTGCGAAAATCCACGCTGGTAATTCTGGCAGTGTGGGCACGGTTGACGAAAACTCGGCTGGTCAGCAAACGGCTCCGGACGGCGCCGAGCTGCTGCGCCGCAGCGTTGCGCACACCACCAGACCGATCAGGCATATGGCCGCCAGCGAGTAGGGCATGACCGCCGAGGGTTCCAGTGGGTGATAGTTGGCGTTGTCCAGCATTCCGATCGTCGTCAATAGCCCGACCAGGACCAGGCACGTCCCTGCCAGTGCCGCTCCAGCGCCTGTCGCGACCACCAGCAGGAACGGCAATGGCCAGATCAGATATTGCTCCAGCACCACCTTGCTGAACAGCAAAAAGGCGACCAGGGTCAACGCCGCGCACAGCCAGAGCTCGGTGGTTACCGCCAGCAGGACCGCGACTACCGCAAAGCAGATCAGCAACAGGTAGCTCAACTGCTTTGCCTGGTCGACCCCCAACGGCCCGAGCAGCTCCCGCTGCCAGGACAACCCTTGCGGCACCTTGGTGGCGTCGTAGCGGAAGATGTCGGTGTACAGCGCCCGCGGTGTGCCGAGGTACGGCAGCGTCAGCACAACGATCACCGCCGCAAGCATGGTCAATATCCTTTTCCGGGCACCTCTGGCGCTTCGTAGTACGGGGCCCAGCACGAGCACCGGAAACGTCTTCACGGCCACAGCCAGGGCGTAATACCCGGCGGTGCGCCACTGGGCCCGGTGTCGTCGGGACAGACCGATCAAGCGCGGCAAGCAGGAATGCACAACCCAGTGAGTCGAACCGGCCGTAGTAAGCGCTGTTGTAGAGAACCAGAGGGTTGAGGAAGAACCCGCCCGCTGCAGCCGCTACCACCCATTCACCGCGGCCCTGCGCTCGCACCGCCGCCGCGATCAACAACGCGCAGGCCAGGTCGGCGCCGACGATGGGCAGCTTGCCAGCCACTTGGAACGGGATGTCGCTGTGCTGCGCTAACCACTGGAACGGCAGTTCGATGTACAGCCACAGCGGGAAGTAGGCGTATGGACCGGCCGGGTAGGCCGGATGATGGGCGTAGATGTTGACCCCGCGCAGCGTCGCCGCGCTCGCTTTGTCCCAGACCACGAAATCCTGGCCGTGGGTGAGCGGGATCAGCAGGCCCCGCACGACCAGTCCGACCAGCAGGACCGCGACCATCGGCGAGAAGCGGCGCCACCGCCGGGTGGGGGCGGATTGACTCATCGCAGCCGATCGCGCAGCCACGCGACATCCACACCGCGCCCGGCGTTGACGCGGGTACCGATCAGCAGCATGCGTCGTAGCGTAGGGGCTTGGACCGATTGGTGAGCGTTCAGCGCGATCCCAAGACTCGATGCAGCGCTGCTAGGAAGCCCCGATCGGCAGGTACCCAGTCGATTTCGTGCAACTGCTCGGCCGGCACCCAACGCAGCGCATGGTGGTCGTGCGGCTGGGGTTCACCGCTGATCAGGCTGACCTGGTAGGCACGCAGCGTGGCCGATTCGGTGAGTCGGATGTCGTCTCCTAGCCGTTGGCCGACCGCGACCGCGACGCCCAATTCTTCGGCCAATTCACGGGCCAGCGCCTCGGGCTCGGTCTCACCCGGCCCGACCTTGCCGCCCGGCAATTCCCACCGACCGGCCAATTCGGGCGGCCGAAGCCGTTGTGCGACCAGCACCCGGGATTTGGCGATGACGGCCCCGGCGACCACGATCTGGTTCGGCATCGCGGGTGACGGTATACGGTCGAGATATGGCTGTGTTAACGGATCAACAAGTAGACGCCGCACTGCCTGACCTCAACGGCTGGGAGCGTGACCAGGGCGCACTGCGGCGCTCGGTCAAGTTTCCGTCATTCCTTGCCGGCATCGATGCGGTTCGCCGGGTGGCTGAGCACGCCGAAGCCAAGGATCACCACCCGGATATCGATATCCGTTGGCGGACGGTCACTTTCGCGCTGGTGACGCATTCTGCGGGTGGTATCACGCAAAACGATATCGACATGGCACGCGATATCGACGGGATCCTGGCGGACTAGCCGATCCCGGAGTCGCGACACCCACTCGGCGGTCGCCGCTGAGTGGGCTTATTCGTTACCCAGCCGCGACGGTCGAGCCTGGTCTGGGATGTTCGGCGTTAGGCCCCGGTCGAGGCGTGGGATTGTGACGTTTGCGCCGCGCCGGCGGGTGCGCCGGGCCGCGCTCGGCTGGCGGCGATCCAACCCAACGTCGCCAACGTCGCCACGATGTAGACCAGCCCGCCCCACGCCTGATACCACGGCCTGCCGTTCTGCCAGATGCTCGGTTGGGCAAAGCTCAGCAGCCACGGCACACCGATCACCAGCAGCACCAGCCAGGTCCAACCGAGAATCCGCGCGCCGCGACGCTCCGATAGTGGTCCGTTTAGCAGCCAGATCATCAACGGCACCAGCCACACCCAGTGGTGGGTCCAGGAAATCGGTGAAAGCAGTAGCCCGAACAACTCGACCACCAAGAGGGTGCCCAGCGGATCTGGACCGCGGCTGGTCAGCGCACGCCAGGCCAGGACAGCCAATATCGCGGTGATCGCGATGCCTACCAGCACCAGCGGGCTGTAGCCGGCGTCGTGGCCGAAGATTCGGCAGATGCCGCCGCGCCAGGACTGATTGAACGTCGTGCAGATCGGCCCGACCCGGTCGGTCTTGAAAATCAGGTTGGTGAAGTAGTGCCGAGTCTCGCCGCCGACAACCAGCGCCGACACCGCAATGGTGGCCAGAAAGACGACGGCGGAAAACGCCGCCGCACCCCAGCGGCGGGCGCCGACGAAATACAGGCCCGCGATCGCCGGCGTCAGCTTCATCCCCGCCGCCGTGCCCACCAACAATCCCGACAACCACCACCTGGTGGTGTACACCGCCGCCAACGTGGCCAGCACCAAGAGCACGTTGATCTGGCCGTAGTCGAACGTGCTACGCAGCGGCTCAAGCCAGATGGCGACCCCGGTCCACAGCATCGCCATGCGGTGACCCTCGCCGGCGGCAACACCGAGTAACCGCTGACTGATCCTGACCACGCCATAGAGCGCGACCATCGTCCCGACCGTCCAGCAGAAGGCGACCAGTCCGAACGGCAGCAGATGCAGTGGGTAAAAGACGACCGCCGCGAACGGCGGGTAGGTGAACGGCAGCGGGAAATCCGGGGTCTGGTCGGCGTAGACGTAGGAATACAGCGTTCCGGGGTGGTCGATGGCCGCCGAGCCGCCGATATAGACGTGCAGGTCGACGAAGTTGGCGCCATTGGGAGCCAGGTAAGTCCAGGCCAACCGCGCGGCGACGCTGAGAACGAACAGCACCGGCCCGACAGCGTTCGGCGACATTGCCCGCCGGCGGGTGGTGGGTGCCGCCGGAGCGGCCGAGGTGGTGTCTATCTGAACGACTCTAACGGGGCCGCGACAGGTGCGGTGGCTACCTGCGACTGCCTGGGATGGCGCTGTCCGGTCACCGCAGCCGCTCTAATCCGTAACGATCGAATAACCGCCACACGTGTCACTTGAGTCACTTTGGCATCACGCGAACTATCAGCGCGAGACCTGTTGTCGAGAACCAGGAGAGTCATGTCAAACCTTCGCACGTTGTTACGGGCCACCGCCGTCGTGGTGGGCTCATCGACCGCGTTGCTCTTGGGCGGTCTGGTGGGCACAGCCCACGCCGACCCGGGGCCGTCGCTACCCACACCCAACATCGGGGACCAGCTGATCACCTCGGTCGCCAACGCGCCCCAAATACTGCAAAACCTGGCAGGGGCCCTGGGCGGACAGCCGGCCACCCCGCCACCACTAGCCAGCGCCGCCATCAAGGTGCCGCAGCCGTCCGCAGCCCTTCCGGGGGCCGCGGGATCCTCCGCCATTCCGGGCGCCTCTGCCATCCCGGGCGCGAGCTCGCTCATTCCTGGTGCCAGCACCGCTCCCGCGGCGACGAGCGCTACGCCCGGACTCGGAATCCCTGGCTTGACGCCGACTCTTCCGGCGCCGGCCGCGCCTGCGGCTGGGCTGCCCGGCCTGCCCGGGCTGACGCCGACGGTTCCGGCCGCGCCCGCGGCTGGGCTCCCCGGGCTTCCCGGGCTGACGCCGACGATTCCGGCCGCGGCCGCTCCGGCGACCGGACCCGCGGGGCTGCTGCCCCAGGCGCAGCTCAATCTGCCGCAGCTGCCCTTCCTTGGTGTGCCGCTGCCTCAGCAGTTGTCGCTGCCTGGCGACCTGACCTCACTGGCCACCGGCGGCGTCGCCTCGCCTCCGGCGGCGTCCGTCCCGGCCGTCGCGCCGGTCACGGCGCCCAACCCGTTGTTGTTCCCGGTGTCCGGCCTGCCCTGACCCAACAATCTGGCCGGCTAGCGCGGCTCAGCGCCAGCGCCGCGCTAGCCGGCCACCTCACCAACGACGACGGGAGAACACCGTGGTAACCACCAGGAACCTGATCAGCGCCTTCGCCGCTGCGACCATCGCATCCGGAGCCGCAGTGGGGCTGTGCCCGAGTGCGGCCGCTGACCCGGCGCCACCCCAGCCGATCCCCTCCCAACTGCTGCCGGGGCTGCCGGCACTGACTGAGCTGAGCCCGATCATCCAGCAGGCCGCCGGCAACCCGGAGCAGGCAACGCAGTTATTGATGGCCGCAGCGTCGGCATTCGCTCACAATCCGAGCGCACCAGACGCATCGAAAAGCGTTGCGCAGTCGGTGAATCAGTTCGTACAAGCCCCCAACGCGGCGGTTCCGGCCGACCTGAACCAGCCGGCGGGCTCCGCTCCGACCGCGCACATCGTCCCGCCCGGTGTGGAACCAGGCGCCCAGGCGCACCTGCCGACAGGGATTGACCCGGTGCACGCTGCGGGACCCTCTCCCGAGGCCGCACCGGCCCCCGCGACCGCCGTGCCGGTAGCCGCGCCCGTACCGCCAGCCGGGCCCGCGCCCGTCGTACCGGCAGCCGCGCCCGCCGCACCGCCTGCACCAGCAGCGCCGGCACCCGCTCCGGCTCCGGCCGCGGCTCCTGCAGCTGCGGCTCCGGGTTTCAGCCCGGACGCGCCGCCGACGCAGGATTTCATGTATCCCTCGATTAGCAACAGCTGCTCGGCGGACGGCGGTAACGTGCTGGCGACCGCGCTGTCGGTGGCCGGGCCCGCGAAGATCCCTGCCCCGGGGCCCAACGCGGGGCAGACCGCCTACGTGTTCACCGCCATCGGCACCTCGGGACCGGCCGACGTGCAGAAGCTCCCGTTGAACGTGACCTGGGTGAATCTGACCACCGGCAAGTCGGGCAGCGCGACCCTCAAGCCGCAACCGGACATCAACCCGAACGGGCCGACGACGCTGACCGCCATCGTCGACACCGGATCGGGCAGCATCATGTCGACGATCTTCGGGCAGGTCACCACCAAAGACAAGCAATGCCAGTTCATGCCCACCATCGGGTCGACGGTGGTGCCGTAACCCCGGTTCAGTCCGCCGGCGCGCATCCAATGCCGTGTGCGCGTCGGCGGACCAACCGTCAGTAGGCTATGAACAGAATCGCGTCCCGGTCGTATTCCAGGCCGGGATGCACGCTGGCAAGGTGCTGCTGGGTCAGCTCGACCAGGTCGTCTTCGTCTTTGCCAACGATGGCCTCGCCACACGGACAGTTCAGGTGTGTCTTCACGTTGCCGCCTTTCCCTTAGCCTTCAACTGCTTCTTGTATGACCGCACCTTTTCCAGTGAACGGGCGTCGGCGATGTCGGCGACCGACAGGTGCGTGCCGGCTTTGCCGTACTCGCCCGCAGCTGCCCGCCAACCCTTCGGGGTTACCGAGTACTGCTTGCCGAGCAGTGCCAGGAAAATTCGCGCCTTCTGCTCGCCAAATCCGGGTAGGTCTTTAAGCCGCCGCAGCAGCTCGGGCCCGTCGGGGTCGCCCGCCGTCCACACGGCGGCGGCATCGCCGTCGTAGCGGTCCACGATGATCTGCGCCAACGCCTGGATCCGTTTGGCCATCGACCCTGGAAAGCGGTGTACTGCAGGCCTTTCCGAGCACAAGGCAGCGAATTTGTCCGGGTCGTAATCGGCGATCTCGGTCGCGTCCAAGCCGCCTATTCGGTCAGCGATCTTCTTTGGGCCGGCGAAGGCGGTCTCCATCGGTACCTGCTGGTCGAGGACCATCCCGACAAGCAGCGCAAACGGGTTCCGGGAAAGCAGCTCGTCGGCCTCAGGTTCTTGTGCCAGCCAGAGCTTCGCCACCCGACTAGCCAACCACAAGACCTTCGTGACCGTGAAGAGCCCGGGGTCTACCGTGCTCAGCCAGTCGACTGGAGCTCGATTCGACCGAGCAGAAGGTGACCACCGATGACCCGTTCAGCCAGCGCAGGTTCTCCATCCAGTCGAACCGCGCGGTCGGCGGTATTGTCCACCGTGGCCGGTCGCTGGCATACGACCCGGCCACCAGGCGGGTCTGGTACGGCGAGGCTGAGCAGCCGTTCGACCCCAAGCGGCCGCCTACGACGAGTACATCGGGACGGTGTCGTCACCGTCAAGGACGTGATGACAGCCACGGGCTTGGGTTCTGACATGACAACGCGACGGTGGATAAACGATGACCAACGGTTGTCGGTTACGGCCGAAGGTGGGCGCGGCCAAGGCCCACGCACCTGGCAGAAGCACGGCTACGACACGTTCCCTACCAACTAAACATCGCCGTCCTACAGCTAGTGAAGCCGGGCAAATCCCACTCCCCGTAGCCTACGGGCACTCGGCAGGTGGGATACCGCCTGACCCGCAACGATAGACGGCTTAAATCCCACCGCGCGGTCCATCTCCCGTCTGGAAACCCGTGTGACCTATGGCGATCCCGCCCGTGTGTTGGCATGGTTCGCTAGCGTCCTGGGCATGAGCAAAGAGAGCCTTCTGGAGCTTTTACAACAAATGGACGAGTGCGTCGAACTGTTACAGGAGGCTGATAAGCGACAAGATGCGGAGGGGTTTATGAGGCTCACGTCCGACCAGACAGCGAAGCTCATCGCCGTGATAAGAGATGCGGCTGGGATTATCGAAACAAGATTGATCAACTAGGAATCTGGACCTGATCGCCAATCACGGCGGGTAGAGACTGTTTACTGCGACGGGTGCGGAGGACTCGTCGGCGGGGGTCCGCCATAGCCAGGCGGCGGTGGTGTATCCCGAACCCACGTACCGTCGGGTTGCTGTCTGTACCCGGGATAAGGCGACTGGAATCGGGGCGCACGGTCCGTATTCCACGACCATCGCCACCCGAACATGGGCTCAGTGGCGCCACGGCGAAGAAGGCCTGTGGACGCCCCCAGAGCTAAACCGATGAATATGAGGGTGATCGCCCATGCGTTGCGTTCAGACAGGATGGGAGCACACGCAGCCTCCGCGTTTGCGTCGCTCGTCCCGGAACCGCCGCCCAATCCGGAGCCACAGTCGACGCTTTCTGAACTGACCAGGGTGATCGTCATGCCACCGACGACGAGGCCCGCGAACACACACGCAACGGCCAGCGGCAGTGTGATCTTCCAAGCGTTCACTAGGCGCTTCCAATCAGATCGAAGTTACTTCAGTTCGGAATTGATAGCCACCGATTGGGAGTCCTAACCATCGTGGATGACGACGAACGCTAAGCGATCCGAGCCGAAGGGCTACGCTCGAGTCCTGCCCGCGTCGTGGGCTTAACGCCGATTCGTCGGCTACCGCGGTGTGACTCAGATAGCGGCGACCGAGCCTGGGCCTCGCCAGTTTCACGTCATCGCGGAGGTGCCACAGTCAGGTGGTCGTCGAGAATGACGTATGAATAGGGAAGCCCACCGGGGCCGGCCAAGATGGTGCGCCCCTCATTGTAGGGTTCCTGGCACTGGGTACCTGGTGCATCGGAATGCGCAGCTCGTCAGAGCAGATGAGGCATCGCATCAAAAGGCGGTCAGAATCGAAGGGTCGAGCATCGCAACGAAGTCTGTAACTCCCACATTGAAGTCAGCGCCCAGCACCGCTAGGTTCGCATCGATCATTGCTAGGTCGGCGGGCAGCCCCGCTACGCCACCGGTTAAATCACCTGCTTGGGCAGCTGCGAGGAAGCCTTGGTCAGCGTCGAGCAACCCGGTGTAAGCCTGGGCCACCTGTTGGTCGACGTCGAGCAGCAGTGGGCTAGTTTGGTCAGCTGCGGGTAAGCCGGCTTGGAACGTCTCAGCTTTATCTAGAAGGCTTAATGCTGGGCCGGTTTGGATCGTCTCTTGGGTAGCGAGGGCCGCCGCTGCGCCCACATCAAGCGACGTTACGGGGACTTGGTCCAACACTTGGGTCCCTTGGGTCAAATCTTGCGCAGCTTGGCTCAAAAGTTCGTCAACATCGTCGGCCTGGGCGGTCGGCAGCCCCATCATCGCGGCCATGACGGCACCAGCGGCCATACCGAAACCGACGCCGCAGCGACGGACACGACGAGCGGTGCGGCGGTCGTTGATCATGGCGAAACTCCTGTCACAGCTGGCGGTTAACGCAAAGATCGGCCAACCCTAGCCGAAGAAGTCAGGCCGCGATGCCAGATTGCTCAGGCCGTTGCCGCGACGCCGGTCCCACGGTGGATGGTTTCACGCCTGGGACGATTGCCATTCGCGGTCAACCACATTCGACACGTGCCTATTTAGCTCTACTGCTCAAGCAGCATGCCGACCAGCAATGCGAACCGGTTTAAGACTCTGCCGGTATCACCGCGTTGAGGGCGTCGATACAGATAACGCGGAGTTCGTCACGGCTGAAATGCCCGTGCGCGAGCCACTGCACACACAGCACCCGCACGAACGCCAGCCAGCTAATCGCGAGAGCTGAAAGACGTTGGCGCTCAAACGGATCAAGTGTAATGGCATCGGTGAGTCGATCGCCTAAGGTGGATAACTCGGTATTGATGATGTCTTGCACGACGGGATCGGTGGCCAAAGTCTGGTTGGCCGCCAGCACGGCGTTGCGGTTGGCGACGAAGTAATCGAGGTGGGCGTCGAGTCCGGCGAGGATCTGCTCCTCCAGCGGCGCGTCCGCGTCCAAGCGGACCCGGTCGACGAGCCGGTCGGCGGCACGCTGATACACCGCCGCAAAAAGTGCATTCTTACCCGGAAAATACCGGTAGAGCAGCGCACGAGAAATGCCAGCCGCGTCGGCGACCGTATCCATGGTCACCTGCTCGTATGGTTGCGCCGCGAAGACCCGCTCCGCGGCGTCGACAACTCGTTCGCGCCGCAGCTCAGGGCGAAGACGCTGCTGCACTGGCACACCCCATCGTAACGCACGGAAATTGCACGGACGTTGAATAAGGTTGCGGGGCAGAAATTTAGGATTTAAGTTGACGTTGGTCTACTTAAGTTCTACGGTGGCGATATGGGCCCAACGTCCGTGGTCAGGGACCGCGGCTTGCGGAATCTGGCGGCGTTCACCGGACTGTCCTGTATGGCCATCGGCGCCTACCATTTCGCGCTCGGGACAGCCTCGGTTCCCGGTGCGACGGATGCCAACGCCACGGTTGATTCGCGAGAGCGGTTCTACTCCGCCTATTTCGCCGGGTATGGCTTCGCCTGGATGCGGGCGGCACGCAAATACCCTGTCCGAGCCGGTGATGTGCATCTGCTGGCAGGCGTCATGCTGCTCAGCGGCATCGGACGGCTGATTTCGCTGGCCCGCAACGGTCGGCCGCACTGGTTCCAAGAAGTGCTCACGGCAGTCGAATTCGTTGTTCCCGCAGTATTTTTCGGGATCACCGAGACCGAAAACAAAGCCGCCCTGCGCGCCGGCGGATAGCCGACTACCCGCTCTTGCGGCGGAACTCTCGACGGCTCTCCTTCGGCCCGTGCGCGCGGGGCTGCTTGGCGCCCCCGTCCTTGTGATCTGATCCGCCCGCTGAGTTCGCATTCTTGCGCTCCAGCGCCTCGCGGAACTTACGCTTGTTGTCCTCCGACGGAGATGCCGGCCCCGACTTGGATGCAGCCATGCCCGCAGCGTAGCGCGTCGACGGCAATTCAGCGTGGTTCGACGATCACCGCACACCCGGCGGCATGCCGTATACATGGGCGATCGGCAGCGTCAGCAATACCCGGCGGTCGGTGACCATCGCTTGCCGGTAGTCGTCCCAGTCCGGGTGTTCACCGGCGATGTTGCGGTACAACGTGATCAGCGCTTCGACGGTGTTGTCGTCGAGGGCGGCTGCCGGCGGTGTCAGCTCCGCGTAACCCTCGGCAACGGCATAGGACCAGCCGTCGTCGGAGCTGACCAGCAGCGACGCCCGAGGGTCGCGACGCAGGTTGCGGGTCTTGGCCCTCGGCTCGGTGACCGACACCTGGACCGCCATGTTGCGGGCGTCAAAGTAGTACGACACGTTGGACAGCTGCGGACGTCCGTCGCGCTTGACGGTGGCCAGCACGCCGAAGGAATTGTCGGCGATCACGGCCAGCAGTTTGTCGTCGAAGACTTGGCGTCCCATGGCGAAAGCCTACTCGCCGCTAGCATGGACCCATGACCCGCTACGCTGCGTTCCTGCGCGGTGTCAACGTCGGCGGCGTCAACCTCAAAATGGCCGACGTGGCGGCCGCTTTGACCGACACCGGGTTCAGCAATGTGCGTACCATCCTGGCCACCGGCAACGTGTTGCTGGACTCGCCGGACGCGACGAAGGCGGTGCGCGCCGCGGCCGAGAATGCGTTGCGGCAGCGATTCGGATACGACGCGTGGGTGCTGGTCTACCCGATCAAGCAGGTGCAGGCCATCGTTGACGCCTACCCGTTCAAACCCGAGGTGGACGGATACCAGTCCTACGTCACCTTTGTCAGCGACACCTATGTGCTCGACGAACTCGCCGCGCTGGCCGACGAAACCGGCGCCGACGAGAAGATCAGCCGCGGCACGGATTCCGCGGGTGTGATCTATTGGCAGGTGCCCAAGAATCACACGTTGGACAGCACCATCGGCAAGACCATGGGCAAGAAGCGCTACAAATCGTCGACTACCACCCGCAACGTGCGCACGCTAGCCAAAGTTCTGCGGTAAAGACGGCACACTTCGCTCAGTCATCGGTGGCCTCGAGGTAACGCAGCGCGTCTGCCTTGCCCAGTCCCAGTCCGCGGGCGACGTCAAGGTAGGCGCGCGCCGCAGCCGCCATCGCGGTATCCGACGGGTCAGCTCGGGCGACGAATGTGCCGAAGCGTCCTCGCGTTTCGACGACGCCCGCGGTTTCCAGCTCACGGTATGCGCGGGCAACGGTGTTGACCGCTAGGCCCAACTGAGCGGCCAGTTCCCGTACCGTCGGCAGCCGGGCCCCGGGCGGCAACGTCCCGGCCCGAATTGCATCGATGATCTGGTTGCGGAGCTGATCGAACAGCGGCCGACCCGCTCGTCCGTCAACCTGCAGCCACTCCCCCAGCTCCACCAGCTCAGTATCCCGCAGTCCCGCTATCTTGGTGGGGTGCGCATAACGGTCCTGTCCGGTGCGGGGATCTCCGCGGAGAGCGGCGTGCCCACGTTCCGCGACGACAAGAACGGACTATGGGCCCGCTTCGACCCCTACGAGCTGTCCAGCACGCAAGGCTGGCTGCGCAATCCGGAACGGGTTTGGGGTTGGTATCTGTGGCGGCATTACCTGGTCGGTACCGTCGAGCCCAACGCCGGCCACCGGGCGGTCGCCGCCTGGCAGGACTACGCCGAGGTCAGCGTCGTCACGCAGAACGTCGACGACCTGCACGAGCGGGCCGGTAGCTCGCCGGTGCACCACCTGCACGGCAGCTTGTTCGAATTCCGTTGCGCGACTTGCGATGTTCCCTACGCCGGCGACCTGCCCGAGATGACGGAGCCCGCGCTGGAAGTGGAGCCACCGGGCTGCGACTGTGGTGGCTTGATCCGGCCGGGCGTGGTGTGGTTCGGCGAGCCGCTGCCCGAGGAGCCGTGGCAACACGCAGTCCAGGCGACGACCGCCGCCGATGTGCTGGTCGTGGTGGGCACGTCGGGCATCGTGTACCCGGCGGCCGGGCTGCCAGAATTGGCGCTGGCCCGTGGCGCGGTCGTCATCGAGGTCAATCCGGAGCCGACGCCGCTGTCCGGCAGCGCCACAATCACGGTGCGTGAGAAGGCCAGCGAGGCGCTCCCGACACTGCTGCAGCGGCTCCCGGCTCTGCTGAACTAAGCCGGCCGCCGCGCCTGGCCGATCACGAACTCCGACACCGGCAGCGGCACCCACGCAGGCAGGGTCCGCTCGGTTCGGGAGCTGTCGACGTCGAATCCCGCGGCGAGAATGTATTGCTCGGTGTGGCGGTGGGTGTGGCAGTTACCCGCCAGCTTCGGCCATACCGTCGCGTCGACCACCTGCTGCAACCGGCCCCGGACGCCGTCGGTGGCCACATGCTCCAGATACCGCAGCTCGCCACCCGGCCGAAGTCGCGAAAGCAGTTGCCGCAGAACTGACTCCGGGTCGCCCACTGAGCACAGCACCAGCGAGCAGACCACCGCGTCAAACGGCTCGGCGGCGGAGAAGCTCTCCACCGTCGCGTCGTTCACGATGACCGGAACGGCCGCCTCGGCCGCCGCGGCGCGCGCCCGGGTGACCAGCCGGGGTTCGGGCTCGACAGCGACAACCTGCTGAACCGAATCCGGGTAATAGCCGAAGTTGGTCCCGGTGCCCGCACCGACCTCCAGCACCCGGCCCGATAGTCCAGCCAGATTCTCCCGGCGCAGTGCGCGTAACTGCTCGGTCTCGTGAGCGGCGATGGTCGGCCAGATTCGGGCGAAGAAAGGGTTGCTGACCGTTGTCGCCGCCGATGTCATGCCTACGAGCCTTTCGGGAGTTGCTGCAAAGCTGCCAGTCCCATCAGCCACTCCACGGTCTGCTGCGGGGTCGCATCGGCACCGGCTATCCCCGTCACGATATGCCCGCAAAAGACGGCAGACAGTACCTGCTCGGTGAAATCGTCGGCGTCGCCGAACGGCAGGTGCGGCTTGGCGATCAACAGCGACGCCACCCCGTGCGCGGCGGTCCACAGTTTCAGGGCGGCGATCGTCGCGTCGCCGGGCGGGCAGACGCCCTCGTCGATCAGCGCCTGCACGGTGGCGCACATGTGCTCGAACGCCGAGCTGGCCAAGGCGGCGTCCACCTCGCTACCCGAGCGCCACTCATTCATCGTTGCGATCCGATAGAGCTCCGGGGTCGCGGTGGCGAACCGGACATAGGCCAGCCCTTGGGCTCGCAGCACCTCCAAGGCGGATGGTTGCCCCGCAGACACCCGCTGCATTTCCTCATCCAGCTTGTCGAAATAGCGCGCGCACACCGCGCCGAGCAGCGCGTCTTTGTCCGCGAAATGCAGGTAGATCGAGGGCGACGTCACGCCGACGCGTTGTGCCACCAACCGGATCGACACCGCTTTAGCCTGCCCAGTCTCCAACAGGAGTTCGGTAGCGGCGTCCAGGATTTCGTCGCGAAGCAGATCACCGGATCCGCGCGGCGCACGGCGCCGGCGAACATTCTCCGTTGTCGGGCTAGCCACGGTGGCTGACCGTTACCGCGGCACGAGCACCCCGAGCGCCGTAGGACGCAGCGGGCGCAGCAAGGTCAGCGCCGGCGCGGCGGTGTCGTCCAGTGCTGCCGCCGGGGCCTGCCGGCGCAGTCGCGGCGTCTGACTCGCTGATCCCGAACCGCTCATGCAGCCACACCAGTGGTTTGGGCGCCCACCAACTCCACTTGCCTAGTACGTGCATAAACGCCGGAACCAAAACCATCCGCACCAAGGTCGCGTCGGCCAGTACGGCTAGCGTCAAGCCGAGACCGAACATCCGCATGAACGACACCTGAGCGGCGATCAGCGCGGCGAAGGAAATCGACATCACCAGGGCAGCCGCGGTGACCACCCGACCGGTCCGCGCCAGCCCGAGCGCCACACTCTCGTCGTTGTCGGCACGCATCTGTCGAGTGTCCGATGCTGCGGGGCGGGCCGCTACCGCCGCCAACCAGTACTCCCGAATCCTGGACACCAAAAAAACTTCGTAATCCATCGAGAGGCCGAAGGCGACGCAGAACAACAGCACCGGGATGTTGGCGACCAGCGTTCCGCTCGGGGTTGTGCCCAGCGCGCCGAGGTGGTCGTCCTGGAAGATCCACACCAGGGCGCCGAACGCCGCCGTCAGCGACAGCACGTTGCACACCAGCGCCTTCAGCGGCAGCAACACACTGCCGGTGAGCAGGAACAGCAGCGCGAAGGTGATGCCGGCGATCAGCCCCAGCACCAGCGGCAGCCGTGTGGTGATGGCGTGCACGCTGTCGCGGTTGATCTGTGCCAGGCCAGCCATCTGCACCGACCGGCCCGCCGGCCCGGCCACCTCATGCAACCGGTCGAGCTGGGTGTCGGAGGCGTGTGAAAACAGCGGCGCGGTGGTGGCGACCGTGAAAAACGCGCTGCCGTCGTGCAGTCCAGTGGGCGCCGACGGCGGTCCGACCCGGTTGCCGGCCACAAACGTCCCGGTCGGGGCGGACACCGCCGAGACTTCGGCCACCCGGGACAGGTCGGCGGCATAACGGTCCAGGTCGCCCGGACGCACCCCGCGGACGTCCGGGACGACAACGGGGACCGCCGTGGCCGAGTCATCAGAAAAGTCGCGGCGCAACTGGTCACCGACCGCATGCGCTGAAGCCGAATGCGGCAGCACCCGGTCGTCGGGCATACCCCACTTCACGCCGAGGAACGGGACCCCGAGCATCAACAGCAGCGCGATCACGGCCAGACCGATCGGCACAGCTCGACGCATCACGAACTTGGTCGACCGGTACCAGAACAGCTGCTCCACCGGTTTGCGCACGGGATCGGGGCGACCAAAGATCCGCCGTCCGAGCCGGCGTACGTCCAGCGCGTCTAGCCGCGGCCCGAGCAACACGATCGCAGCCGGTGTCACCAGGATTGCCGCCACGGCAACGAACGCCACGGTGGCCACGCCGGCGTAGGCGAAGGACTTCAGGAAATACATCGGGAACAGCACCATTACCACCATCGACAACGCGACGGTGGTGGCCGAGAACAGCACGGTGCGGCCGGCGGTGGCCATGGTCCGGATCAGCGCCTCGTCTCGACCCCTGCCATCGGCCAACTCGTCGCGATAGCGGCTGATGATCAGCAGGGTGTAGTCGATGGCAAGAGCCAGCCCCAGCGCGCTGCTGAGGTTCAATGCGTACGTCGAGACGTCGGTGCTGAAGCTGATCAGCCGCAACACCGACATTGATCCGACGATGGCCAGCCCACCCAAGGCAACCGGCAGCGCCGCGGTCAGCAGTCCACCGAAAACCCAGACCAGCACCAGGAAGCTCAGCGGAATCGCCAACGACTCCATCAGCAGTAGGTCACGTTCGTTTTGGTGATTGATCTGGGCGTAGACCATCGCTACCCCACCGGCGCGGACCGTGACGCCGTCGCGATCATGCACGACCTGCTTCGCGATCGCTTTGGCGTAGTTCTGCGCGTTGTTTTCGCCGCCTTTGAGGTTGGCCACGATTAACCCGGATCTGCCGTCCTTGCTCACCAGATCGGCGGCGAGGTGCGGCGGTTGGGCAGTAGGTCCGGTCCACGCCGAGGACACGTTGTACACCCCCGGCGAGGTTTTCACTTGCTCGACGATGTCGGTGCCAACCTGGCGGGCCTGGTTGCTTTGGACGCCGGCCGGCGCGGTCACCACAATCACCATCTGCTGGTCGCTCTGACCGAACTTGTCGGTCAACCGCTTGATCGCCTGTGCTGACTCCGACGCCGGATCTTGAAAGCCGCCGGCGGACAGGCTTTTGGCGGCGGGGACCCCGAAGATTGCCGCCGCCACCATGACCAGAGCTGCTACGGCGAGAATTCGCCGGGGGGCGGCGATCGCAAGACGAGCGATTCGCTGCAGCATGTGTGTCCTCCAGATATCAATACCCGCGTTAACTTACCAGCGATAAGTTAAGCACGCAACGTCACGCGCGCTATTGCGCGCCCTACCCGTATGTACGGGCCAGACCCCCGTGACGGTTCACATCGATTTCCCGGAATATCGAATAACCAGGACATTCCTTCGAGCGTATCGGCTGCTAATTGGATACGCGACGAACATCCAGGAGTCCGGACGGCACGTCCGGACTGCCCGCTTCCTACCCGACGGTAATATTGCCAATGTTTTCCGAATCGTGACTCAAAGATTCCTTAGAGCTGACTCATACGCTTATCTACATGTGGATCGACGACTCGAGTGCCGACGTGATCAAAGCTGATTTCGAGGCCCTCTACCACGGCGACGTGCTGGTAGAGGGAGAGTGCTCGGAGCAGCTCGACGACTGGCACCCACTCCCCAACGCCAGCTGAACTGCGCGGCGCGCGCTACCGATGTGGGCGCGCCGGTAACGAGGTGATAGTCCGCCTCGATTGAGCCCCTGGCTGAGTTCGCCGTTTCGCTATTGTTTGGGTCCCCGCAACGCGGGGACCTTCTTTTTTGGCCGGGTTGGCGGTCTCTGTCTAGGTCTGTCTAGGTCCTGGCTCGGTGCTATCTGGGTGCCATCCGGATCGCGCCATCCAGCCGGATGACCTCGCCGTTGAGCATCGGGTTCTCAACGATGTGCAACGCCAGCGCGCCGTACTCGTCAGGATTACCGAGCCGGCTGGGGTGTGGCACCTGCTGGCCGAGCGACTGCCTGGCCGGTTCGGGCAAGCCGGCCAGCAACGGAGTGTCGAACAGGCCGGGGGCGATCGTCATGACGCGGATGCCCTTGCTGGCCAGGTCGCGTGCGATCGGCAGCGTCATGCCCACCACGCCGCCCTTGGACGCGGAGTAGGCGGCCTGGCCGATCTGGCCGTCGTACGCCGCCACCGACGCGGTGTTGATGATGACGCCGCGCTCTTCGCCGATCAGGTCGTTTTTGGCGATCCGCTCGGCACCCAGCCGCAGAACGTTGAAGGTGCCGATCAGGTTGATCTCCACAACAAGGCGGAAGAGATCCAACGGGAAGACGCCGTCCTTACCGAGCACCCGGATCGCGTTGCCGGTGCCGGCACAGTTGACCACAATGCGCAACGGGCCCAGCGACTCGGCGATGTCCAGGGCAGAGGTCACCGCTTTCTCGTCGGTGACATCGGCTGGCGCGAAACGCGCACGATCGCCGAGCTCGCGGACCACCTCCTCGCCTTTGAGGTCAAGCACCACCACCCGGGCGCCGGCATCCAGCAGGCGCTTGGTGGTAGCCAGGCCAAGGCCTGACGCCCCGCCGGTGACGAGTGCCACGGAATCGTTGATCTCCACGCAGATGTTCCTTTCGATCCGGAGCCGACCTACTGGTTGGTCGGGACTATACCCAGTCGCTGAGGACGGCCTCGGTGTCGGCTCCGGGCGTCCCGGGCGGGCGCGGTTCGCCCGGGACCGATCCGGAGCCGACCTACTGGTTGGTCGGGACTATACCCAGTCGCTGAGGACGGCCTCGGTGTCGGCTCCGGGCGTCCCGGGCGGGCGCGGTTCGCCCGGGACCGTGCGCGAAAACCGGGGCGCCGGCAACGGCTGCAGTCCCCCACCGGTCTGGTAGAAGGTGTTCCGCTGGGTGACGTGCGGCTCCGTCTCGACCTCACCGAACGCCAGCACCGGCGTCACGCACGCATCCGAATCAGCGAACACCTTGGCCCAGTGGTCGCGGTCGCGGCTGGCGAACACTTCGGTGAACCGGGCCCGCAACTCGGGCCAGCGGGTGCGGTCGTTTTGCTTCGGTAAATCGGCAGCGTCCAGGCCCAGCCCGGCCAGCATCGCCGCGTAGAACTGCGGCTCGATGGCACCCACTGCCACGTAGCGGCCATCGGAGCATTCGTAGGTGTCGTAGTAGGGCGCTCCGCTGTCGAGCATGTTGGTGCCGCGCTCGTCGGTCCACATGCCCATGGCACGCATCGCCCACATCATCTGAACCAGCACCGACGAGCCGTCGATCATTGCGGCATCGATGACCTGGCCCTTGCCGGAGTTCTGCCGTTCCCACAGCGCTGCCAGAATGCCGACCAGCAGGAACATCGAACCGCCGCCGAAGTCGCCGACCAGGTTCAGCGGCGGTACCGGTCGCTCGTTGACCCGGCCGATGGCATGCAGCACGCCGTTGAGCGAGATGTAGTTGATGTCGTGACCGGCCTGCTGGCTACGTGGACCGGTTTGACCCCAGCCGGTCATTCGGGCGTAGACCAACCGGTCGTTGACCTTGGCGCAGTCCTCCGGTCCCAGACCCAGCCGCTCGGTTACTCCCGGTCGGTAACCCTCGATCAGCACGTCGGCCTTAGCGAGGAGCTTGAGCACCAGCTCGCGGCCCTGATCGGACTTGAGGTCGGCGGTGACGAAGCGCCGGTTGCGCAACATGGGGTCCGCGCCGCTGGCTCCGGGCCGATCGATGCGCACGACGTCCGCGCCGAGATCGCCGAGGATCATCGCGGCGTGCGGGCCCGGCCCGATTCCAGCGAGTTCGACGACTCGCAAACCTGTCAGCGGTCCCGCCATGTCTACCGACCTCCTCGTCGACATTGATGCGTGGCGATCGCCAGCGCGGCGAAGCCGGGCGCAGTCCCTACCCAAGCGGGTGGTACCGCCAAGCCGCCACTAAACACAGTGGCATCTTCGCAGCCGCCGTCGAGTGCCCTGCACCCGGTTGCCGAAGGTGGCTTAAAGTCGAGCCCATGACCGCCATCGATTCCGGAATCGACGCCCTCGCGCCCGTCAGCGGACTTTCCGTCACCCTCGACGACGGTGTGCTGTCGGTGACTATCGATCGGCCCACAAGCCTGAACTCGCTGAACTTGGAGATCCTGGCTGGAATTGCCGATGCCATGGAGCAGGCGGCCGCCGATCCCCAGGTGAAGGTGGTGCGATTGGGCGGCGCCGGACGCGGCTTCAGCTCCGGCGCGGGGATGAGCGCCGACGATGTGGCGGCCGGCGGCCTGCCAACCGAAATCATCTCGGCGGCCAACCGCGCGATCCGGGCTATCGTGGCGCTGCCGCGCCCGGTCGTCGCGGCCGTTCAAGGACCGGCCGCCGGCGTCGGTGTCTCGCTGGCCATAGCATGCGACCTGGTATTGGCTTCGGACAACGCGTTTTTCATGCTCGCCTTCACCAAGATCGGCCTGATGCCCGACGGCGGCGCTTCGGCGCTGATTGCCGCCGCGATCGGCCGAATAGGTGCGATGCGTATGGCGTTGCTGGCCGAGCGGCTGCCTGCCGCCGAGGCATTGGCTTGCGGCCTGATCAGCGCGGTCTACCCGGCCGACGACTTCGAGGCCGAGGTGGACAAGGTGGTGTCCGGACTTTTGTCGGGCCCGGCGGTGGCGTTCGCCAAGACCAAGCAGGCCATCAACGCCGCCACGCTGACCGAGTTGGAGGCTGCGCTGCAGCGCGAACTGGAGGGTCAGTCACAACTGCTGAAATCACCCGATTTCAAGGAAGGCGCAAGGGCTTTCCAGCAGCGTCGGACACCGAACTTCACCGACAGGTAACCGTCACAGACCGAACAGCGGTGGCAACGCAAGCAGCACGACCAGGCTCCAGACAAAGTGAGTCAGGATCGGCGCCAGCACGCCGCCGGTCGCGCGGCGCTCTAACGCGCACACGGTCCCCAGGAAGATGGCGGCGAACCCGAGCATGGGGTTGCCGCTGGCCAACGTGGCGGCGACGTACACGACGGTCGAGATGAGCACCGGATGGTGTCGGCCCAACGCGGTGTAGAACGCACCGCGGTAGAACAGCTCCTCGGCGATGGCACCGACCAGCGCGATGGCCATGGTGAGCCGCCACGAACCTGCGTTCGCGAACAACAGCACCTGGGTTATCAGGTGAGAGACCGGTTGAATCTCTCTGGCGATCAACCCGCCGAGCACGAAGACGCCGCCGAGCAACAGACCGATGACGGTGCCGCTGATCACCGGGCGCTGATTGCGACCACGCCAGCAGACGCCACCAAGATGCAACGGTCCGGAGGCGAACGCGCCAATCGCCCACACCACCGCCAGCGCCAACGACAACCAGTAGAAGCTCGACTCACCCGGGTGTCGTCGCAATGCAAAACTCAGCACTGCCGCGCCGAGCACCAGCACGATCCCCACGACGATCCGCCGGCGTCGCACAGTTGAGGGCGGTTCATGATGCGGCACGGCGACATTGACGATGCCACGACGAATTTCGGCCAGGGCGCTGGTCGGGGGGCGACTGGTCAGGTCGGTCATGCGAAACGCACCTTCGGGGTCAGAGTGATCAGCATGTCGAGGCCGGTTCGCAGCACACCGGCGATAGGCCCGGGGACGGCATCGACCAGTCCGAGACCGGGCCGCGCGATCGACGGCGTCACCTTTCCGGCGAGCCGCCGCAGCCGCAGTGCATCGCCGCCGGCCCACGCCGGATCGCTGTCGGCGAGGTGATGCGGATCAGCCAACCCGTTGACGGGGCGCGGTCGGCGGCTCGACAGGGACAGGGTTATCGCTTCCTCGACCGCAATCAGCCCGCCGGGTGGGTCGGGAACCAGCCCATGCAGGCCGGTGCCTGCGGCTCGCATCGGGTGATCCAGCGACCCCACCAGATCGGCAGCCAGCCCGTCAGGTACCGGCAGCGCGATAGCCGTCACTCGGGACGCGACCGCGGTATGCACCCCGGGCGCCGGCAAACCGGTGTGCCACTTGCCGGAAATCCGTGCATAGGTTTTCAGCAGCGCGTGATACGACGTGGTGTCCGGGCCGGAGATGTCATAGGCGCCGGCCGGTACCTGTCCGGCATCGGCCGCGGCGACCAGGTAGTGCAGCACGTCACGGATGGAAATCGGGTCGATCGGGTTGTCCATCCACGCCGGGATCGGGATGACCGGGAACCGGTCACCGACGTAGCGCAACATCTCGAACGACGTCGAGCCGGCGCCGAAAATCAGTGCTGCGCCGAGCCACACTATTTCCGGACCACCCTCGACGCTCAGCGCGTGAGCCACCTCGGCCCGGCTGGTTAGATGCTCCGACAGTGCCCCGTCATCGGGGTCGGCGGGGACGAAGCCGCCCAGATAGACGATTCGACGCACATCGGCGTCCTTAGCCGCGGCGGCGACGTTGCCAGCCGCGGCCCGGTCGGCATCGCGGAAACCAGGTTGTCCGATCGAGTGCACCAGGTAGTAGACGACGTCGACCGGACCGGCCGCGACGAATGCCGCGCGAGCCGACGCGGCGTCGGAGGCGTCCAGAACTATCGTCGTGACGTCGTCGAACCAGCCCATCCGGCCCAGGCGCTCGGGGTCGCGGGTTGCGGCCAGCACCTGGTGGCCGGCTGCGAGTAACGCCGTGACCAGCCGCGATCCCACATAACCGGTCGCGCCCGTCACCAGAATCCGCACATACTCCAACCTAGCGCCAAGCTAGCGCGGCCACGATGCGGGCCAAGCGATCGGCGAGGCAGGCCATGCGGTGAGTTCGGTTGTTGCCCCGCGGTACTGCCGTCAAAACCGGCATGTCTGGGTCACCCTGCGCAATGCGATGACAGCTCATCCAGAATACTGTGATAGACATCCATCTAATTGGATGATCCGACCAAGCGGTTCACCCGTGACCCCATGAAGATGATGACGAGTGCGCCCCATCGGCAGGGGCGTGCAGGGAGTAAATCAAAGATGATATCTTCCGCCTCCGTCGCCTCGGTGATGGTCGAATTCCCGCCGCATCAGGTCGGCCAACAGGAAGCGCTGTCGGGCTTGACCGGCTTCGGCGGGCCGCAATTTGACCGGTTCGGAGCCAGCGCCGGCGTCCAGACCCGCCGTCTCGCGATACCGCTGGCTCAATACGGCAAGTTGAGCGGCTTCACCGAAGCCAACGACATTTTCATCGAGACCGCCCTGGAACTCGGCGAGCGGGCGCTGCTCTCGGCTCTGGACGCCGCCAAGGTCAAGCCCGCCGACGTCGATATCGTGTTCTCGACGACGGTCACCGGCCTCGCGGTCCCGACTTTGGAGGCTCGGCTGGCGACCCGCGTCGGTATGCGACCCGACGTCAAGCGGATGCCGCTGTTCGGACTCGGCTGTGTCGCCGGCGCCGCCGGAGTGGCCCGGATGAACGACTACCTGCTCGCCTACCCCGACCAGGTGTCGGTCCTGCTGGCGATCGAACTGTGCTCACTGACGCTGCAGCGCGACGACTACTCCATCGCCAATCTGGTCGCGGCCAGCCTGTTCGGTGACGGCGTCGGCGCCGTCGTCGCGAAGGGGTCTGCCCGCACGACCATGGGACCCAGAGTGCTGGCCACCCGCAGCCGGATCTACCCGGACACCGAAGACGTCATGGGCTGGAATATCGGCACCAACGGCTTCCAGATCAAGCTGTCCACGGAGGTTGCGAACGTCGCCGAAAAGTACTTGGGCGAAGATGTCCGCAACTTCCTGAGCGACCAGGGCCTAACCCCGGCGGACGTCTCGACGTGGGTCTGCCACCCCGGTGGCCCGAAGGTGATCGAGGCGGTCGAGCACACCCTGGAGCTTCCGGCAGACGCCCTTGACTACACTCGAAAATCGTTGCGCGACAACGGAAACCTGTCGTCAGTTTCGGTATTGGATGTGCTTCGGGCGAACATGGCCGATCCGCCGCCGCCGGGTTCGTTTGGGCTGATGCTCGCCATGGGACCCGCGTTCTGCTCAGAACTCGTGCTGCTTGGCTGGTAGGTCGTGTATTACCTGCTGATCCTGGCGGTCGGCATTGAGCGACTGGTGGAGCTAGTCGTCTCCAAACGCAACGCGCAATGGGCTCTTGCCCGGGGCGGCAAGGAATTCGGCCGTGGCCACTATCCGGTGATGGTTGCGGTGCACGCTGCGCTGCTGCTCGGGTGCGTCGTCGAGGTGTGGGCGTTGCACCGACCGTTCATCGCGTGGCTCGGTTGGCCGATGCTGGCGTTGGTGGCGCTGAGTCAGGCGCTGCGCTGGTGGTGTGTCGCGACATTGGGCCATCGGTGGAACACGCTGGTGATCGTGGTGCCGCAGGCGCCGTTGATACGGCAAGGTCCGTACCGGTGGTTGCATCACCCGAACTATCTGGCTGTCGTCACCGAAGGTGTAGCACTACCGCTGGTGCACACGGCGTGGCTGACCGCGGCAGTCTTCACGCTGGCCAACGCGCTGCTGCTGAGCGTGCGGATCAGGGTGGAGAAGGCGGCACTGGGCGACTCGTGATGACATATGACGCCGATCTGCTGATCGTCGGCGGCGGCCCCGGCGGCCTCGCCACGGCGTTACACGCCCGCCGTCAAGGTCTTTCGGTGATCGTGGCCGAGCCGCGGGTGACCCCGATCGACAAAGCCTGTGGCGAGGGCCTGATGCCCGGCGGTCTGGCCGAACTCACATCGCTCGGCATCGACCCGCCTGGACTACCGTTCCGGGGGATCGCTTACCTGAGCGAGCATCGACGCGCCGAAGCACGCTTTCGCGCCGACCCAGGCCGGGGCGTGCGGCGCACCACACTACATGCCTCGTTGGCCGCGCGTGCCAAAGAACAAGACACCGAGTGGATCTCGACGCGTATCACGAGCGTCGACCAGGACGCAGCCGGCGTTACTGCGGCCGGTGTGCGCGCGAAGTGGTTGGTGGCAGCCGATGGACTGCACTCGGCGGTGCGCCGCGCCGTCGGAATCACCGCGGCAGCCGGAAAACCGCGGCGTTACGGCGTGCGCCGACATTTTTCGATACCCGCATGGTCGGACTTTGTCGAAGTGCACTGGTCGCGGTGGGGCGAGGCGTACGTGACGCCGGTGGAGCCGGATCTGGTCGGGGTGGCGATTCTGTCGCGTCACCGGCCCGACCTTGCCTGGTTCCCTCAGCTAGCCCGACGTCTGCAAAGCGCTGACCGCGGGCGGGCCCGTGGCTGCGGTCCGCTGCGCCAGGTGGTGTCCCGTCGAGTCGCCGGACGGGTGTTATTGGTCGGCGACGCAGCAGGATACGAGGACGCACTGACCGGTGAAGGCATCAGCCTGGCCGTCAAGCAAGCTGGCGCCGCGGTGACCGCCATCATCGACGAGACCCCGTCGTCATACGAGGCGGCGTGGCGCCGGATCACCCGCGACTACCGCCTGCTGACCCGGACCTTGGTGCTGGCCACCGCGCCGCGCGCGGGCCGGCGCGCGGTCGTCCCGGCATCCGCGCTTCTTCCCGGCGTTTTCGGCTGGGTGGCGAACACGCTGGCTCAGTGACGGGTCAGCGATCACGAGTTTGATTGTGCTGCAACAGGTTTTTCCGCTGCGCCCACGTATTCGCCCAGATGTCGGCCGCCGAGCCAGCGTCGGGTCTTGGTCAGCTCGAGGGTTAAGCCAGAGAGGTCGCGTGTCTCAAACGCGCGCCCCGAAGCGAACGGATTCATCTTGGTGGTGTATTCAAGCCCGGCAATGGCCGGCCGCCGGGACCCCCCATCCTTCGGCAGTGGCCGGTAACCAACATTTTCGAGAAGCCTGGAAAGTTCGGTTGGTCTGGGGAACCGGCGGAAGTCGTGAGTTGACTTGTGTAGGCCGGACACAAACAACGGGCCGATGCTGACGAATGCCAACCAGGTGTACAGATTCCGATCTGGAGCCACATAAAACACCCGTCCACCGGGTTTGAGCGCACGGTGGACATTCTCCAGCAACGCGCGATGCTCACCGCAGTGGTCGAATATTCCGTGCATGTAGACCACATCGAACTGATCGGTGGGCAGCACGTTTCGGTCGCGGATGTCCCCAAGGTGGAATTGAATACTCGGCAGGTCGGCGAAGGACAGCCGCGCTGCGCGGATGGCCTTGTAGTCGACGTCGAAGCCCTCAATGTCCCAATCCCGCAGCCCGGGGTCCAGCTCGAGCAAACTACGGATCGCTTTGCCGCTGCCGCAGCCTGCCACCGCCATCCGCCGACGCTCAGTTCCTGCGGACTCGGGTAAGTAGTCGCGCAGGAATCCCCAAGCGACGCAGTCGATTTTGCTGACCAGCTCTTCGGTGAACCGCCAATGCGCACTGTCTTGGGCTTGGGCGAAGTAGCGCACGCCGCGTTCAATCGTGCCGTTGTGGACCCTGGTGAGGAGCATGTCCAGCAAGGAGTAACGGTAGTCCGGCTCACCGCTGGCCTCGTTGCGCTGCTCGCGGTGCAGGAAGGCGAAGTATGTTCGCTCTTCGACGTCGAGCGGCGCTTCCCACGCCTGCGCTTGACCTAAGACGCGCTCACGGATCCATGAGTCGACAACCCGGCTATACAGCTCGGTCTCGAAGAGCATGAGCTGGTGTCCACCACCGGGCAGCACGAACAGGTCTTTCGGGCCGCCGATGCGCTCGAAGCAGGCCCGGACATGGTCTGGGCCGACGATCTCGTCGTTCTCGCCGCAGGCAAGCAGCACGGGCGTGGTATTCGCCGCGGAGGGCTTAGCCGGCTTGTAGTTGAAGACGGAGTGGTAACTCTTGAAGCCGTAGGACCAGACATAGAACGGGTCGGCCAGCTTCTTCGGCAATAAATCTGGGTCCTCCTGATAGGCAGCTTCGAAGTCGATGACCCGGCGCAGCGGTACCCGAACCCGATCGCCAAGACCTCGGGCCAGCAGATTCACGAACCCCGAACGCATTAACCGAATCGCGCGGTTCATCTGCAGCTCGTCGTTCAACAAAATGTTCATGCACACGGCGCCGGCAACGCTTGGGCAGCGGGCGAGCGCGTGGAATGCAATTTCGCCGCCCTGGCTGGCACCGTGCAGCACCACCGGAAGGCCGGTGCGTTCGGCCGCGTGCTCGGTGACTGCCCGAACGTCGTCAAGGAAGTCTTCGAAGGTAAAGACGCCTCGAGGGCCGGGAGTGTGGCCGTGACCAGTCAAGTCGAAAGCCCAGACCGTCGCCGGAAAGTGGCGCCGGAAGTGTTCGGCGAAATCGTGGTAGACCGCGCTATAGCCTGCGGTGCCGTGCACCAGAACCAGCGTGTACTCGGCGTTGGGATGCTCGTAGCGTTTCAGGAACAGATGCTTGCCGTGGCTCCCCGCGACGCGATCGTCGACGGGGGGCTCAAGCGCACTTTCAGGGCTGATGGTGGTCATAACGTGGGGTGCTCCCTCCCTTGAGCGATGAGATGGTCGATCAACACTTGGACGTGGACGTCGAAGCCGGCCCGGAATGCGGTTTCGTCGGTGGCAAAGGGGCGGCGCATCGCCATTCCAAGCAGGAATGTCTCGATGACAGCCACGGATACCTCGACCTCTGCTCCGGGGGCCAGTATTTCGACGAACCGCGCAACGTTCTGCCGTTGAGTTTGCTGATAGTCCAAATATACCTGTCTGAGCGATTGATTGTGGTTTGCTGCTGCGGCGAATTCCACCATGAAGGTCGCTGCCCGCAGATTGTTGACAAAAAGGACATAGAGCAGTTCCTTCGCGGCATCCAGTCGCTCCGCGACAGATCCCTGTTGCGGTAGTTCGGCGGCTGCTATCGAGAAGATGTCAGCGGCCATCGCGCCAATCGCCGACTGCAGCAACCGTTCTTTGGTGTCGAAGTGATGGTGTAGCAGGGGCTGCGAGACACCGGCGCGCGCGGCGATCCGCTTCATCGAGGACTTCTCGTAGCCAAACTCGCAGAAGCAGTCAAAAGCCGCCGCGAGGATCCGTGTTCGAGCGTTCGTCGAAGCCGGGGGTCCCGGCGTCGATGGTGTCAATCAGACCTCCGTTGTCTGCTGTCACCAGTCCACGTTACATTAGCTGACTGATCGGTCAGTTAGCACGAGACGGCGAGAGGTCGAACAACGTGGTGGCGCAAGGTAGACAGGTCACAATCACGTTCGATAACGGACCAACGCCGGGTGTGACCGACCAGGTCCTCGACATACTCGCGGAGAGGTCACTGCCAGCGATCTTTTTCGTCGTCGCCGACCGCGTCGACGCAGCTGGACGTACTCTGCTGACTCGAATGGTTCGGGATTCTCACCGGGTGGGCAATCACTCGCTGACTCACGGCCGGCCACTCGGCGAGCTGAGTGAGCAGGAAACCATCACCGAAATCGCCACAGCGCAGGAAGTTTTACGGGGATTTACCGGCGAAAACTTCCTCTTCCGCCCCTGGGGCACCGAGGGACAGCTAGACCGAAGATGCCTTAACCGCACTGCGGTCGATTATCTGGTTAGCGGGAAGCACACCTGCGTGTTATGGAACAGCGTGCCGCGCGATTGGGCGGATCCGGTCGGTTGGGTCGACCGGGCGCTCGTCGATGTCCAGGCGCGCAAACACACCATGGTGGTGATCCATGACGTGGCTTCCGGAGCTATGGACGCACTACCACGCTTTCTCGACGAACTGGACCGCAACGCGGTTGGCAGTAACTGGCGAACTGCCCAACGAGTGCGTGCCGATCGTCGACGGCCGCATCGTTAGTCCTGTCGACCACCTGATGCCGCGCGACTACTGATCAGCGCGCCTTCCAGACCGGTGCGCGCTTCTCGGCGAACGCCAGCGGGCCTTCTTTGGCATCCTCGGATTTCAGCACTACGCCGAATTCGCGTTGGGTGCGGGCCCAGCCGGGTTCCTCGTCGGGGATGACGCCGTCGTCGGCGCCGTAGGCGATCCGCTTACTGGCCTGCACCGACAACGGCGCGTTCACGGTGACCCGCTCGGCCAGCGCCAGCGCGGCCTCCAGCACGGTGCCATCCGGGACGACCTGGTTGATCAGTCCCCACTTGGCGGCCTCGGCGGCGCTGATCGGCTCACCGGTGAGCACCATCTCGAGTGCCACCTTGCGGGGCAGCTGATGCACGATCCGGAACACCCCGCCGGCAGCGGCGAACAACCCGACTTTGACCTCGGGCAAACCGAACTTCGCGCTTTCGCAGGCCACCACCAAATCACTGGCCAGGGCCAGCTCGGTGCCGCCACCCAGCGCAGTGCCATTGACCGCGGCAATCGTCGGCTTGTCGATGAAGTGGTGGACGTAACCGGCGAAGCCCCACTCGCCATGGTCCGGGTGATACAGATTCTCCCGACGCGAAATCGCTTTGAGATCAGCTCCCGCACAGAAGGATTTGTCGCCGGCGCCGGTGATCACCACCGCCCGCACCTCGTCGTCGTCCTGCGCCTGCGCAAGCGCGTCACCGACGGCGGTGCTGACGGCACCGTTGACCGCATTGCGCGCTTCGGGCCGGTTGATCGTGATCACCATGACGTTGCTCGCGGCGCTCGACGAGCGCTGCGGTCACAGCAGCTCCACGATGGTGGCGTTGGCCTGGCCACCACCCTCACACATGGTCTGCAAGCCGTAGCGAATTCCCTTGTCCCGCATGTGGTAGAGCATCGTGGTCATGATCCGCGCACCCGAGCCGCCAAGCGGATGGCCGAGCGCGATCGCGCCGCCGTTGGGGTTGAGCTTCTTCTCGTCAGCCCCGATGTCCTTCAACCACGCCAGCGGTACCGGCGCGAACGCCTCGTTGACCTCGAAGACCCCGATGTCCTCCAGCTTCACGCCGGAACGCTGCAGCACCTTCTGGGTCGCCGGGATCGGCGCGGTCAGCATGATCACCGGGTTGGCGCCGGCAAGTGCGGCGGTGTGCACCTTGGCGATCGGGTTGAGCTTCAACGACTTCGCCTTCTCCGCCGACATGAACAACAGCGCCGCCGACCCGTCCGAGATCTGGCTGGAGTTGCCGGCGTGGATCACACCGTCCTCTTTGAAAGCGGGTTTCAGCTGCGCCATCTTTTCGATCGGCGTGCCCCGTCGGATGCCCTCATCCTTGAGCACGGCATTTCCGTCCTGATCCTTGATGGCCACGATCTGGTCGTCGAATGCACCGGAATCCTGTGCGGCCGCCGCCTTTTCGTGGGAGGCGAGGGAGAACTCGTCGAGCGTGGTGCGGTCCAATCCCCACTGCTCGGCGATCATCTCCGCGCCGATGCCCTGATTGGGGATCGCCCCGTCATAGCGGTCCAGGAAGGCCTGCGAAAACGGCCTGCCGCCGTTGGCCAGCGAAGACCCCATCGGTGTGCGCGACATCGACTCCACACCGCCGGCAACGACGACGTCGTAATGACCGGCGATCACACCCGCGGCGGCGAAGTGGATCGACTGCTGACTGGACCCACACTGACGGTCGACGGTGACACCGGGGACGGTCTCCGGCCAGCCTGCGGTGAGCAACGCGGTGCGCGCGATGTCGAGGGACTGCTCACCAGCCTGCATGACGCAGCCCCAGATCACGTCATCGACGATCTCGGGGTCGACGCCGGCCTTCTCCACGAGCCCGTTGAGAACCTGCGCCGACAGGTCGGCGGGGTGTACCCCGGACAGCCCACCGTTGCGTTTACCGATCGGTGAGCGGACTGCTTCGACGATGACGGCTTCAGCCATGACCTTCTCCTTACTCGAGCCTGTGCCTCGATTGTTGACCAACCCGTTGGGCGGCTCGCCGCGGGGGTGCTTAGCCGGCGGGTAGCGTCGCACGCATGTCGCGCATTGTCGTTATCGGCGGCCACGGCAAGGTGGCGTTGCACCTGGCTCGCGTCCTGACCGAGCGGGGCGACGAGGTGACGTCGGTCTTCCGCAACCCCGACCACTCCGACGACGTCGCCGCCACCGGTGCCCGTCCGGTCGTCGCGGACATCGAAACACTGGACACCGCGGCGCTGGTCGATCTGCTGGCCGGCCACGACGCGGTGGTGTTCTCCGCCGGCGCCGGTGGCGGTAACCCGGCGCGCACCTATGCCGTGGACCGCGACGCCGCGATCCGGGTGATCGACGCTGCCCGGCAGGCTGGCCCGCGACGCTTCGTGATGGTGTCGTATTTCGGCGCGCGACCCGACCACGGAGTGGCTGAAGACAATCCGTTCTTCGCCTACGCCGAGGCGAAGGCGGCCGCCGACGCCCATCTTCGCGCCAGCGACCTGGACTGGACCGTGCTGGGCCCCGGCCGCCTCACGCTGGAACCAGCGACCGGCCGGATCACCATCGGCGCTGGCAAAGACGTCACGCGGGAAGACGTCGCACTGGTGGTGGCCGCAGCGCTGCACGATGACTCGACGATCGGCCGGACCATCGAATTCAACAACGGCGACCTGCCCATCACCGAGGCGCTGGCCGCCGGGTAATCTGCACTTCGCAACTGGTTTGTCGGCGGGGCCCGAGTGCCTTACAGGGGGCAGCGTCGGCATCGAGCGGGGCATGTTAGGCATGCACCGCAAGAGGGAACCCGGTGAGAGTCCGGGACTGTCCCGCAGCGGTTAGCAGGAACGAACGCCGTCATCGGCACTGGTCACCCGACCGGGAAGCGACGGCTAGTAGGAGCACCACCCGGTGCGCTGCCTGCAAGTCCGAAGACCTGCCGGCTGTGCCGGGCGCGCCGCGCCTGGCGGCTCGTCGCCTCGTGGAATGGGCATACGGCTGTCCTGGTTGCAGGTTTTGTGCTGGCGGCACGCCGCGACCAGATCGGCTTTGCGTCCGCTAGCGACAACCATTTCGTCGATTGAAGGACCGAACTCGTGACCGCTACACCATTTACCGCCACCGTCACCGGCTCTCCGCGCATCGGCCCGAAACGCGAGCTCAAGCGCGCCACCGAGGGCTACTGGGCGCACCGGACCAGCCGCTCGGAGCTGGAGAATGTGGCCGCCACCCTGCGCCGCGACACCTGGGCTCAGCTGGTCGCGGCCGGGCTGGACTCGGTTCCGGTAAACACCTTCTCCTATTACGACCAGATGCTCGACACCGCTGTGCTGCTTGGTGCGCTGCCGGCCCGAGTACAGGCCGTCTCCGACGAACTGGACCGTTATTTCGCGGCCGCACGCGGCACCGAAGACATCGCGCCGCTGGAGATGACCAAGTGGTTCGACACCAACTACCACTACATCGTTCCGGAAATCGGACCGAAGACCTCGTTCTCGCTGCACCCCGAGAAGGTGCTCGCCGAACTCAAAGAAGCTCACGATCAAGGCATCCCGGCACGCCCGGTGATCATCGGGCCGCTCACCTTCCTGCTGCTGAGCAAGGCGGTCGACGGCGGGGGCGCACCGATCGAGCGGCTCGACGAGTTGGTCCCGCTCTACACCGAGCTGCTGGGCAAGCTCGCCGACAACGGCGCCGACTGGGTGCAGCTCGATGAGCCGGTGCTGGTGACCGACATCTACGCCGACGCCGCCGCCCTGGCCGAGAAGGTCTACAACGAACTGGGCTCGGTCAAGAAGCGGCCCGCGATCCACGTGGCCACGTACTTCGGCGACCCCGGCACCGCCCTGCCCGCGCTGGCCCGGACACCCGTCGAGGCGATCGGCGTCGACTTGATCGACGGCGCCAACGCCGCGGTGGGGTCGGTCCCCGAGCTGGCCGGCAAGACGCTGGTGGCCGGTATCGTCGACGGCCGCAACATTTGGCGCACCGACCTCGAATCGGCGCTGAGCAAGCTGGCCGCCCTGCTGGGAAGCGCGGCGGCGGTGGCTGTTTCTACGTCGTGCTCGACGCTGCATGTGCCGTACTCGCTGGAGCCCGAGACCGAGCTGGACGACGCGCTGCGCAGCTGGCTGGCCTTCGGGACCGAGAAGGTGCACGAGGTCGCCGTCCTTGCCCGCGCACTGCGGGACGGGCGCGACGCCGTCGCCGACGAGATCGGGGCCTCCAATGCGGCCGTCGATTCACGCAAGAAGGACCCGCGCCTGCACAACAACCGGGTCCGTGCCCGCATCGACTCGATCACCAAGTCGGGCACCGAGCGGGGGCCGGCTGCCGAGCGACGGGAGGCGCAGACGGCGCGACTGCACCTGCCGCCGCTGCCGACCACGACGATCGGGTCGTTTCCGCAGACCTCCGCAATCCGGAAGGCTCGGGCTGCGCTGGTGGCCGGTGAAATCGACCAGGCCGAGTACGAGAACCGGATGAAAAAGGAGATCGCCGACGTCATCAAGCTGCAAGAGGACCTCGGTCTTGACGTGCTGGTGCACGGTGAGCCGGAACGCAACGACATGGTGCAGTACTTCGCCGAGCAGCTGGAGGGATTCTTCGCCACCAAGAATGGCTGGGTGCAGTCCTACGGCAGCCGCTGCGTGCGTCCCCCGGTGCTCTACGGTGATGTCGCCCGAACCCACCCGATGACCGTCAATTGGGCAACCTATGCCCAGTCGCTGACCGACAAGCCGGTCAAGGGCATGCTCACCGGTCCGGTCACGATCCTGGCGTGGTCGTTCGTCCGCGACGACCAGCCGTTGGCCGACACTGCCAACCAGGTGGCGCTGGCTATCCGCGACGAGACGGTAGACCTGCAGTCGGCCGGTATCGCGGTGATCCAGGTCGACGAGCCGGCGCTGCGGGAGCTGCTGCCGCTGCGCGACGCCGACAAGGAGGCCTACCTGGACTGGGCCGTCGGCTCGTTCCGGCTGGCGACCTCAGGGGTGTCGGACTCGACACAGATCCACACCCACCTGTGCTACTCGGAGTTCGGCGAGGTGATCGGTGCGATCGCCGATCTGGACGCCGACGTCACGTCGATCGAGGCGGCCCGCTCGCACATGGAGGTACTCGACGACCTGAACTCGATCGGGTTCTCCAATAGCGTCGGACCGGGTGTCTACGACATCCATTCGCCGCGGGTGCCCAGCACCGACGAGATCGCCAAGTCGCTGCGGGCAGCGCTGAAAGCCGTTCCTGCTGACCGGCTTTGGGTCAACCCCGACTGTGGTCTGAAGACCCGCAACCCCGACGAGGTCTCGGCGTCGCTGACCAACCTGGTCGCCGCGACCAAAGAAGTCCGGGCCGGAGCCTAACGCCGGCGATCGAAGGCCGAGCGTCGCGCCAGCGTGGCGTTCGGCCTTCGTCGTCACGCTGGCGTGGCCGTCGACACCCCGTGGACCGGGACGTCGTCGGCCCATGGCTGGCGGGTGACCATGTCGGCCACCCGCACATAGCCGCGTTCGAATTCGCCGGTGGCAGCGTCAACTAGCCGATACTGCTGGGTTTGGCGCTGGATCGGCTGGGCGTCGAGCATCACCACGCGCACTTCGCCCGGCTCGAAGTGGCAACGCTTCTGCAAGGCTGCGACCAACTGCTCGTTGCTGAAGTGGCCGTCACCGAAATTCCACCCGATGGCGGTGCTGCATATCCGTTCGCCGTCGGTGAGAACGTAGTCGTCTTCGTTCTGACCGGCCATGGCGCGATGCGCCAAGGTGAACAGCGCCCGGCCGTGAGTGTTGAAGGCGCGGAACGCATATCCCATGTACATCGGGATCTGTGCGGCTTCCTTGCTGCCGTAGAACTTCTCCAGCTGGGCGGCGGGCATGCTCGAGATCGCCACGACATTGTCGTCGATCTTCTCGTCCGCAGACGGTTTGATACACCACAGCGTGGTGTCCCAGTTGCCCGCGTAGTAACGCATCCCAGGCAGGAAGGACACCTTGCGCGGGAACAGATTTCCGAGCACGACGGTGCCCGCGACGAGACCGAACAGCAGTATCGGCAACGGTGTCGTCAGGTCGCCGAGTCCGACAGAGGCATGGCCGACGAACAGCGCCAGCACGCTGAACATCATGAAGACGTTCCATTCCAGCGGCACCCCCATCGGAATCGCCGACAGAATGCCGAAGTGGAAGCACAGCATGACGAACGCGGCGATCGCGGTGGGCCAGCCGCCGTGGCTGAAGAACAGCACCAGCGGCACCAGTCCTTCGATCGCGGTGCTGAAATGCGCGAGCCAGCGCGATCGCCGGCCCGGCCGTAGGTCATCCGGGAAATGTTCGAAGAACCTGCGTTTGATGAACCGCGGCCGGAACACCGGGTTGTTGCTCATCATCGTCGAGATGACGAACGGGAAGTGCTTGTTGAGCTTGGACGTCGCCGCGCCCAACCAGATGACCAGGCAGACCAGTTTGGCGCCCAGGATCAGGTCCACGCCGTAGCCGGCGAACAAGAAGGCGACGGTGAACGAGGCATACACCTCGCCGCGCGCGGCGAGGAAGATGACCTTGTCGCGCAGCCCCAGCACCGCCAGCACTGAAAGCACCGACCAGATCTGCCACGACGGCAGCACTCCGACCGTCGTGCCCAGCGCCGGGACCGGCCCGGTGCCGTCGGAGAAGATCGCGATCACCAGCAGCACCAGCAGCGCGCCGTACAGCAGCGCGTCGACCGGGGTGCGCTGGTCTCCCCTGGTCAGCGGTATGCGACCCGGCCAGGGTGGCAGTCGAATGGTGCCGGGCCGCAGCCAGTACAGGATCGAGCCCATCGGTGGGAAGAACCGGTTGTTCAGCGGCCCGAATCCGCAGCCCAGGCCGACCACCTCGAACAGCATGGTGTACAGCACGACCTTCTCGAACACGATCGGCTCGGCGTACCAGTGCGCGACATTGGTGAACCCGTTTATGCCGTGGGTGGTCAACGCGAGCAGCCATGCCGCCAGGATGTAGAGGCCGATCTTGACCACGTAGAAGAGGTGCAGTGCAACCGGTGTGCCGAAGCCGACCTCGGCCCAGTGCCGGGCCATCGGGATGATCTTCTCAGCGCGGGTGCCCTTGCTCCACTCCTCGAAGTTGATCTGCGGAGTTTCTTGTTTGAGAAATCCCATGGCGGCAAGATTAGAACGTGTTCTAGCCGGATGGTCCCGGTTCGCCGGATCGCGGCCCACCCTTGACTACTACCTAGTGTAGTAGTAGAACGGACGGTAGACAGGCAACGACGCCTGGTCTGCCTGCACCAGGGACGGTGATCCGCGATGACAGTTCGTTTTTCGCAGCCACCCGATTCCGCGAGCCGATATCTCCGTTGGGCAGCAATAGCATTCGCCATTGGATTCGGAATCCATGGCTTAGACCACCTCCGCCGCGGCATGTCCGCATCGCCGCCGTTCGTCATGGTCGGCGGCGCAATCCAGGGTTTGTTCGTCGCGATTGCGGTGCTGATGGCGCTCACCTACCGTGGACGGGCACCGGAAGCGGCGGTCGCGGTCGGGTTCGGCAGCGCCCTGATATTCACCTACGCACATCTGTTGCCGACATTCCTGCCCGGTTACCAGGACAGCTTCATCTCGCCGCCACACATCAACGTGACGTGGTTCTCCTGGTTTTCCGCGGTAACCGAGATCGGAACCGGCATAGTGCTTGCCATCGCCGGCCTGCAGGCACGACGGTCAGTCGACAAGGCTTCGGCGTCGGCGCTGCGCTTGCCGTCTCGAGAGGAGGTCTCACCATGAACATCGAACGCCCGACAGGAATCTTGTTCTTCGATGGAGCCTGCGGAATGTGCACTCGCTCGAGAAATTTGCTGCTGAAATTCGATCGGACCGGCAACCTGCAGACCGAGACTTTGCAGAGTCCAGGAGCCGCGCAGCGACTCGGTATCGCGCCATCGCAGCTGCTGGAATCGGGGTGGTGGCTGGACGGGTCCGGAGCCGTCTACTCGGGCGCAGAGGCCGTCAACGCGGCGCTGTCCAGCGCCATCGGCACCAGATTGCCGTTGGCGCTCTACCGGATTCCCGGTATCCGCTTCATCCAAGAGGCCGTCTACCGGTGGGTGGCCGCGCACCGGTATCGCTTCCCGGGGACTACCCCATACTGCGAGTCACATCCCGCGGCTTGCTGAGCGCCTCTTCCGTCGGGGTGGACGCGGCACGAAGCGCGGCACCCGTACGATCACATCGCGATATGCCGGGCGTCGTTCCAGACTGCGCGTCTCCATCATCGGGATACTGGCGCCGAGGAACATAGCCAGCATCGCCAGCGCCCCCACCCCCAGCCACCAGGTATCCGACGGCGAGGCTGCGATACCGAACAACGCCAAGGCGAACCAGAAACCGAACTCCCCGAAGTAGTTCGGATGCCGCGACCAGGCCCACAGTCCGCGATCCATCACTTCACCGGCACGCCGATCTCGGGTGAATCGGTGGCGACCAGCGCCAGTGACGCTGTCTTACTTCTGGTCTTTTCGAGCTTCATCAAGTGCGCTGTCTTTTCCAGTGCGGGCTCTTGACCGCTTCGAGGGCTTCGGTGACATAGCGATCCAGCGGCCAACGGTTGCTGGATTGGCGCACCCAGCGCTGAAAGCCGTAATCCCCAGCCGCAAAGGACAAGTTGGACCAGTAGGCCCGGGCGGATATCGGCATCCGGGTTGGCGCCCATGCGTGCGGCGACCAGCTTGGCGGCCCGCTCCTTGTCGGCAGCTGTGACCATGGTCAGCTTCCCCAGCACATCGGGAGCCACCAGCAGAGCCTTGCGCCACTCTTCGATGTCGGCTTGGTCGAACGAACGGGTTCGGGTGATGATGGCGTTGATCAGCGCGACGTCGGGCGACTCGTTGGCGGGCCGCGCTTCGAGCAGGTTGACGATTGCGGTGCCGCCGTGCCGAACTGGCGCCAGCAGGACCTCCTCCTTCGTCGGGACGTGCCGGAAGAAAGTTCGCGGCGAAACGCCTGCAGCCGCGGCGATTTCTTCGGTTGTCACGGCGTCGTACCCGCGCTCGACGAACAGCCGGAATGCCGCGCGGCGAATGTCGGCCCGGATCTGTGCGCGCTGCCTGTCTCGCAGCGACTCTTGTCTGGTCGGAAAGGTCATCGGAAGCAACCGATTCCGCCGTCGACGTGAATGGTCTGCCCGGTGATGAAGGTCGCGTCGGTGCTGAGCAGGAACGCCACCAGCGCGCCTACGTCGGTGCGGACATCGCCGATGCGCTTCATCGGAACGCGTCCCACTGCCTTCGCGTAATCGTCGGGCGCGAACTGCTTCCACAGTTTGACGCCGTCGGATTCGGCGAACGGGCAGATGACGTTGACCCGGATGTTGTTGCGCCCCCATTCCAGCGCGGCGACCTTCGACAGGCCGCGGATGCCTTCCTTGGCGGCCGCATAGCCACCCCATTTGGGCTCGCCGCCGGTGCCCGTGCCCGAGCCGAGGTTGACAATCGACCCTCCGCCCGCGTTGACCATCAGCGGGTGCACGGCCTGCATGAGCAGGAAGGTCGCGCGGGGGCCGACGTCGTAACCCAGCGCCAGGTCTTCGGTGGTGATGTCGACGAATGCCTTGGGCTCGTTGGTGGCGATGGCGTTGTTGACTAGCCCGTGCACTGCACCGAAGGCATCGACGGCGGCGGCCGCGATCCGCCGGGCGCTGTCCGGATCCCGTAGATCGGCAACCAGCTTCTCGACGCGGCCCGCTGCCTCGAGTTCGGCGGTGGTCGCGGCGAGCACATCGTCTTGGATGTCGACCAGCAGCACGGCTGCGCCGCGTTCGAGCAGGGCGGCGGCGATACCCTTGCCCACACCTTGGGCGGCACCGGTGACGATCGCCACGTGCCCACGCATCGAGTCGGGATGGCTGTAGCTCACGCCACCGGTCCCATCTGCAGTCGCACGCCGCGGTGCATCTCGTACGTGCTGCGTGCACCGTTGGGTAACTCGATGAACTCGACCGGTGTTCCGTCCGGGTCCTTAACGAAAAACATTCGGACACCGCCGATCTCGAAAGGCGCCTGATCGGGCTGGTAGCCGGCGTCGCTAATGCGGCGGTGGGTGTCGTCGAGATCGGTCACCGACAACGACACGTTCTGGATCCCGGTGATGCCCCGACGGGCAGGCTTTTCCGCGGTGGGTCTGGTTCCGAGGGAGAGCAGCTCCAGCATCAATCCACCCAGCAAGCCGCCGACCACCCGGCCTTCTTGCTTACGCTTCGCGTGCAGGACGGCGTCGAAAGGCTCGCCGGAGATCAGGGTTTCGAAGACGACTTCCATGCCGAGCACATCTCGGTAGAACGCCAGGGCGCGGTCCATGTCGGTCACTCCAACGACAAGGTGACAGAACGACAGGTCTGCCACGACTGCGTCCGTCATGGTGTCCCCGCGGCGAGCTTGACGGCCGGGCGGCCGGCGAACAGCGGCAGCTCCAGATAGGTCTTGATGCCGGGCTCGGCGATGCAGACGTCGGGAATGGCGTTGACGCAATGGTTGGCGGTGGCCACGACACCCGGATTCCGTTTCAGCCCTTCGGCGATCGTCTCCGGTTGCAGTCCCTTGAAGGTGAGGCTCACGGTCGGGTCGCCGGTGATTTCGACCTCGAACCGTTCGCCGCGCCCGCCGAAATTCCAAGCCGGGTCGAGGTCTTCCTCACCCATCAGCCAGTTGACCGCCGCAGTGATGACCGGTTCGCCGTCGACGAGGGCCTGCCAGCGGAACCGACGCGCAGCCACGGTCCCGGCGGTAAGAGGAAATGGGCCGTACTCGATCTCGGAGGTCGCCACCGCGACGTCCTGGATGGTCCTGATGTTCGGATCGATGCGAAAGCCGATGTGGTCAGCGACCATTCGCACCGATTGCTTGAAACCCGCCTCCAGCAAGTTGGCCATCGGCCCTTGCATGGCCTCCTCGGGGGTACCGCCGAATCCCATAATGTGGCGGACGACATCCGGAGCGTTGTAGGTGCGGATGTCGGAGAATTCTTCGGCCCGCACATGGGTGACGGCCGACGAAAGCGAGGACAGCATGAGAGGGAATCGCTCGGTGATGCCGCCAGGATGGATACCCGACCCGTGCAGGGTCACCCCGCCTTCGACGGCCGCGTCGGCCACGGCCTGGTGACGCGAGTTGCCCGGATCGGGATATACCCAGCCGACCGGGGTGACCACGTTCTTACCGGACCGCAAAATCGCCATGACATCTTCGTCGTTGGGCACCAGCGGGCTGTACACCACGCAGTCGGCATCCAAGGCCAGTACCTCGTCGACGCTGGCGGTGGCAGCAACGCCCAGCGCAGCGGCGCCGACGATCTCGCCGACGTCGCGGCCGTTCTTGTCTGCACTGTGCACCCAGCACCCGACCAGTTCGAGCTGGGGATGATTGAGCACGCATTCGATGGCGGCCTTGCCGACGCCTCCGGTCGCCCACTGGATGACACGAAGCTTGGCCGGACTACTGATCATTCGACCTCCTGGTTGGACAGCGCGCTGCGGTCGGACCTTTACACATCCATGACTCGATGGCACATTATGACTATGTGGCAGTTACTGTCAATATCCTCGGTGAGGAGGGCGAGAGATGAGCGTTCTGGACGGGAAGGTCGCGGTCGTCACCGGAACCAGCCGCGGCGTCGGTGTCGGCATCGCCCATGAGCTGCTGCGCGCCGGCGCAATGGTCGTCGGCTGTGCACGCTCGCCGCTGGACACCATCCCCGGCGTCGACGCGGACTGGTCGGCGCGCGCTTCACAGCGAGTTTGCGACCAAGGCGACTACCAATCGATCGACTCGTTCGTCAGCGATGTCGTCGCCGCCCACGGTCGGGTCGACATTTTGGTGAATAACGCCGGCGGGACCGTACCGGCGCCGCATGTGGAGAGCATTCCCGAACTCGTGCAACGCATTCAGGGCGCACCCGGCAGCGACGACGACTACGAACGCACCGCGCTGTTCCACGCGTACGCGGTGCAGATGAACCTGATCAGTCCGCTGTGGTTCGCCATCCGCGTCTACCGGCAGATGGCCACGCAGGACGGCACCGGCTGCATCATCAACATTTCCAGCGGCGCTGGGCATCCGGCGGGATCACCGACCCTGGTCTCCTATGGCGCGGCCAAAAGCGGGCTCAACCACCTCACCCGTTCGCTGGCCGAGGAATGGGGGCCGAAGGTCCGGGTCAACTGCATCGCACTGGGCCCGACGATGACCGAGAACTTCCGGTCCTTTGTGCTGCCCAAAGACGATCCCACCGGCGAAAAGTACTTCGCCGCCGTCCCATTGCGCCGGGCGGGCGAGCCCGCAGAGGTGGGCCGGGTGTGTGTCTTCCTCGCTAGCGGAGACGGCGGACTTCGTCAACGGTACGACCATCGAACACGACGGCGGCATGCTGCCCGGTGTGCTCTACGACGCCGGCCTGAAGACGATCACCGACCTGCTGGAACCGCATTGAGCGTGCGCCGCGGCAGCTTGCGCTGCGGCTCACCCGAGTACTCGGACAGCGGGCGGATGAGCGCATTGGACGCGGTCTGCTCGAGGATGTGAGCGGTCCAGCCGGTGATGCGGCTCATCACGAAAAGCGGTGTGAAGCTGGGGATGTCGAACCCCATCAGGTAGTAGGCGGGGCCCGTCGGGAAATCGAGGTTGGGCTTGATCTTGCTGGCCGCATACATCTCGGTCTCCAGCACCCGGTAGATGTCCAGCCAGCGCTGGCCGTCACGGGCCTTCGCGACGCGGATCAGCGCCTCTTTCATCGTCGGCACCCGGGAGTCGCCGTTCTTGTAGACGCGATGCCCGAATCCCATGACCTTATCCTTGCGAGACAGCTTGCCGTGCAACCACTCCGCCGCCTTCGACGGATCGCCGATCTCGATCATGTCGTGCATGACCGCCTCGTTGGCGCCGCCGTGCAGCGGCCCCTTCAGCGCGCCGATCGCCGCGGTCACCGCGCTGTAGATGTCCGACTGTGTCGAGGTCACCACCCGTGCGGCGAAGGTGGACGCGTTGAAACTGTGCTCTGCGTAGAGGATCATCGACTGCTCAAAAGCGGAGACGATCACCGGGTCGGGAATCTCCCCGAAGCACATGTTTAGGAAGTTCTCCGCATAGCTAAGGTGACTGTGCGGTGCGATCGGAGCCAGTCCGCGCCGGCGACGCATGTCGATGGCCACGATGGTGGGCAGCACGGCGAACATGCGCAGCGATTTGGCGTAGTTGGCCGACTCGGTGCTGTCGTCCTCCTCGGGATCCTCGGCGCCCAGATAGCTAATCGCGGTGCGCACCACGTCCATGGGATGGCAGGTGTCGGGCAGCTTGGCCAGCAGCGACTGCAACGAACGATCGATGCGGCGGCTGGCCCGCTCGCGCTGGGTGAATAACTGCAGCTGCTGGTCATTCGGCAGTTCGCCGTGCCACAGCAGGTAGGCGACCTGCTCAAAACTGCAGTGGGCGGCTAGATCCTGCACCGGGTAGCCACGGTAAGTCAGCGAGTTGGTCTCGGGCACCACCTTGGAGATCGCTGTGGTGTCGACGACGACACCGGCGAGCCCCTTGTAGATCTTTTTTTCGGGAGCAAGTGCGGCAGTCATTGGTTTGGTCCCTTCACAGTGAAGTTGAAAATCTCGTCGTCGAACTGGTTGTAGTCGGCGTAGCGCAGCAGCTCGTAGAGCCTCGTGCGGTGCTGCATCTGATCGAGTAAGCCGGATTGTGTGCCCTCGGAATCGATTTCGCGCAGGCCGTCCTCGACGGCGTGCATGGCCAGCCGCAGCGTGGTGACCGGGTAGATCACCACGTTGTAGCCGATGTCGGTGAGCCGCGAGACGCTCAGCAGCTCGGACTTGCCGAACTCGGTCATGTTGGCCAGCAGCGGGATGTCCACTCCGGCACGGAATTTCTGGAAGTCGGCGGGGCCGGTCAGTGCCTCGGTGAAGATAAGATCGGCACCCGCGTCGGCGTAGGCTCGCGCACGCTCGATCGCGGCGTCCAGACCCTCGATCCCGGCGGCGTCGGTGCGCGCGCAGATGACGAAGTTGGGGTCTCGGCGTGCCGTGACCGCTCCTCGCAGCCGCTTCACCATCTCTGCTGCCGGAACGACGGCCTTGCCGTCGAGGTGCCCGCACCGCTTAGGGTTGACCTGATCCTCAAGGTGACAGCCGGCCAGCCCGGCGTCCTCCAGCACGGTGATAGTTCGCGCGGCGTTCATCGGCTCGCCGAAACCGGTGTCGGCGTCGATCAACGTCGGCAGGTCGGTGACCGCGGCGATCTGCGCGCCGCGCGCGGCCACCTCGGTCAGCGTGGTCAGCCCGATGTCGGGCAGCCCCAGGTCGGCCGACAAGACGGCACCGGAGACATAGACCCCTTCGAAGCCGATCTCGGCAACCAGCTTGGCTACCAACGGTGAGAATGCGCCCGGGAAGCGTTGTAGCCGACCGGAATTCAATCCAGCCCGAAACGCTGCCCGTTTGTCGGCGGCGCTGAACGGCGCGCCCAATAGACCGCTCATCGGAAGATCCCGGGCGGAATGGTCGGCGCCTTGTCGAGCACTTCGGGCAGCACCCGCACGTTCAGTGCGCTCAGCTCGCCGCCCTTCAGCTCGCTGACACGCTGCACCGCGTCTAAGAATCGTTGCCGCTCAGCGGCGTCCACCACACCCTCGGCGAGGTCGGTGAACTTGCCGACGTACTGTTCGCGCTCGAACGGCCGCGCACCCAACGGATGCGCGTCGGCGACGGCCAGCTCATCGCTGATCACCTCGCCGCTGTTGAGTGTTACCTCCGCACGCGCCCCGAACGCCTTTTCGGCCGGGTCGGTCGAGTGATACCGGCGGGTCCACTCCGGGTCCTCGACGGTGGAGATCTTGTGCCACAACTCGACCGTGTCGGGCCGGTGCGCACGCTCCGGGGTGTACGAGAGTTCGTGGTTCCAGGTGCCGTCCTGCAGCGCGACGGCGAAGATGTAGGGCAACGAGTGATCCAGCGTCTCCCGGGACGCGTCGGGGTCGAACTTCTGCGGATCCCCCGAGCCAGTGCCGATGACGTAGTGGGTGTGGTGGCTGGTGTGCAACACGATCGAGGCGATCTGGTCCAGGTCACCGATTTGCTCGCGCAGCCGGCGGGCCAGGTCGATGGGCGCCTGGCTCTGGTACTCGGCGGAATGCTCCTTGGTGTAACTGTCCAGGATGGCGCGCTTGGGCTCCCCCGGCGCGGGCAACGGCACCTGGTAGGTGTGCTCGGGGCCGGACAGCAGCCAGGCGATCACGCCGTCCTCACCCTCCCAGATCGGCGCCGGCGCACCCTCGCCGCGCATGGCCCGGTCGACCGCCTCGATGGCCACCTTGCCGGCGTGCGCCGGGGCGAACGCCTTCCAGCTGGAGATCGATCCCTTGCGGGATTGGCGGGTGGCCGTAGTCAGGTGCAAGGCCTGACCGATGGCCTGGTAGATGGTGTCGATATCGAGCCGAAGCATGGTGCCCAGCCCGGCGGCAACCGACGGACCGAGGTGCGCGACGTGGTCGATCTTGTGCTCGTGCAGGCAGATGCCCTTCACCAGATCGATCTGAATCTCGTAGGCGGTGGCCAGCCCCCGGATCAGATCGGCGCCGCGCACGCCGAGCTGCTGGGCGACCGCCACCAGTGGCGGGATGTTGTCGCCGGGATGGGAGTACTCGGCGGCCAGGAAAGTGTCGTGGTAGTCGAGTTCGCGCACGGCGACTCCGTTGGCCCAGGCCGCCCACTCCGCCGAGTAGCAGCCGTCGACGCCGAACACCGTCGCGCCCGGCCGGGCTCGGTGGGCCGATAGCCGGCCTGCTGGCGGGCGGTGGTGACCGGTCTCCGCAGCACCGAGGCGGCGCTGACCGCGGCGTTGTCGATCATCCGGTTGATCACCATCGCCTCGGTTTCGGCGGGTACCGCGACCGGATCGGCCGCGACCTCCGCGATCTTGTAGGCGAGGTGCTCGGTGCGCGGAAAGTGATCGGCGCTGCGGTGCGTCCGTACCGAATGGATCAACATAATCCACACACTATGCAATGCTGGTAACAAAGGAAAGACGCAGCATCTGCGTAATTTTGCGTCCTTATTCGCAACATTTTGCGAATGTTGCGAAAGCAAATCCGGGGTAGCATCTCAGCGGTGGAGAAGATGTTTTCGGGTGCCCGGCTGCGGCGGTTGCGAAACGAACGCGGCCTGACCCAGGTTGCGCTGGCCAAGGCGCTCGACCTGTCCACCAGCTACGTCAATCAGCTGGAAAATGACCAGCGGCCCATCACCGTGCCGGTGCTCCTTACGCTCACCGAGCGGTTCGACCTGCCTTCGAACTACTTCTCCGCCGATTCCGACGCCCGATTGGTGGCCGACCTGTCCGATGTCTTCACCGCCACCGGGGGCGACGACGCGGTCAGCGGCAGCCAGATCGAGGAACTGGTGGCCCGGATGCCTGAGGTCGGCCGAAGCCTGGTTGCCGTGCACCGGCGGCTGCGGGACGCCACCGAGGAACTCGAGGCGTATCGCTCGCACGCGACCACCGATACGTCGCTGCCGCCGGAGCACCCGATGCCGTTCGAGGAAGTCCGCGACTTCTTCTACGACCGCAACAACTACATCGGCGAACTCGACACCGCCGCCGAGCAGATGTTCGCCGAAAACACGATGACGGTCGGCGGGCTGGACGTCCAACTGTCGGCGCTGATGCGCGACCGGTTCGGCGTGAGCGTCGTGATTGACGGCAATCTCGCCGAGCACGCCAAGCGCAGCTTTGATCCCGAGACGCAGGTGCTGCGAGTCGCGCAGTGGCTGTTGCCGGGCCAGCGCGCCTTCCAGATCGCTACCCAACTGGCCCTGCTCAGCCAATCGGAGCTGCTATCGGCAATGCTGGCCACCGACGACCAGCTCAGTCCCGAATCCCGTGGCGTCGCCCGAATCGGTTTGGCCAATTATTTCGCCGGCGCATTTCTGTTGCCGTACCGCGAGTTCCACCGGGCCGCGACCGAATTGCGCTACGACATCGACTTGCTGGCCCGCCGGTTCGAGGTCGGTTTCGAGACGGTGTGCCATCGCCTTTCGACATTGCAGCGCCCGCAGTTGCGCGGGGTGCCGTTCATCTTCGTGCGGACGGACAAGGCGGGCAACATCTCAAAGCGTCAGTCCGCCACGGCCTTTCACTTCAGCAGGGTGGGCGGCAGCTGCCCACTGTGGGTGGTGCACGATGCGTTCGCCCAGCCGGGCCGGATCGTCACGCAGGTCGCTCAGATGCCCGATGGCCGTTCGTATTTCTGGCTCGCCAAGACCACCGCGCCCGAAGGGCAAGGTTATCTGGGTCAGCACAAAAGCTTCGCTATCGGTTTGGGCTGCGACCTGGTCCATGCCCACAAGCTGGTGTACTCGACCGGAATCGCTCTGGACGACCCCACCACCGCCGTACCGATCGGCGCCGGCTGCAAGATCTGCAACCGCCCTGCCTGCCCGCAACGCGCGTTCCCCTATCTCGGCGGACGCGTCGTCATCGACGAAAACACCGGCAGCGGCCTGCCCTATTCGCCTGCTACTCAGCCGCGCTAACCCGCACGCGGGTAGCGGATCCGGGTAGATACTGGGAATTCCAACGCCATGCACGATGGGGGCCACTGATGGCAGAGTTCGACTATTGCGTTGTCGGTGCGGGGTTCGCCGGTTTAACGGCAGCGCTGCGGCTAAAACAGGCGGGTCGCTCGGTGGCCCTGTTGGAGGCCCGTGATCGGGTCGGCGGGCGCACCTATACCGAGGACCTCGGTGACGGGTTCTGGATCGACCGCGGTGGCGCATGGATCGGGCCGGGCCAGGACCGGATCTACGCGTTGATGCGCGAGTTCGGTGTGCCGGCATACAAGCAGTACACCGAGGGCGAGTCGATGATGATCGTCGGCGGCAAGCAGCACAGATACGCGGGCGCGATCCCGTGGACGGTGAGCCCGTGGGCGACGATGAACCTCGGAGCGGGGTTGCTCAAAGTGCGGCAGATGTGCCAGTCGATTCCGCTGGAAGCGCCGTGGCAGGCGCATAAGGCGGCCGACTGGGACCAGATCAGTTTGGCCGCATGGCTGGACAAGAACCTGCTCTCCCAGCAGGCCCGCGACATGCTAGACATGGCGCTGGCCGGCCCCTACACCTCGGCGGCATCGGAGGTGTCTTTGCTGTGGGTGCTGTATCAGATGGCCTCGGGCGGCGGGCCAGAGTTCGTCGTGTCCAGCAAGGACGGCGCCCAGGATTCCAGACCGGTGGGCGGGATGGGAGCCATCTACCGACCGATGGCGACCGAACTCGGCGACGCACTGCAGTTGTCGCAGCCGGTGCGCAACATCGCGCAGGACGCCGACGGCGTCACGGTCCGCTCCGACGACCTGACGGTCCGCGCACGGCGGGCGATCGTGGCGGTTCCGCTGGCGATCGCCAGCCAGATCGACTACGAGCCGACGCTGCCGATCGATCGGCTGCTGCTGCACCAGCGGATGCCCAGCGGCGCGATCGTCAAGATCTCGGTCGTCTACGAGGAGCCGTTCTGGCGCGCCGACGGCCTGTCCGGCCAGACCGCCTCGCCGGGATCCCTGGCTACCCTGACCATCGACGCCTGCACGGATAGCGGCAGGCCGGGGGTCATGTGTGTGATCACCGAAGGTCCTGCGGCGCGCCGGCTGACACGACTTGCCCCAGCCGAGCGAAAAGCTGCGGTTCTGCATGAGCTGGTCGACAGGTTCGGCGAGAAAGCCGGTTCGCCCGTCGGCTACCACGAGCAGGACTGGAGTGTCGAGCGCTATTCCGGCGGCGGCATGATCAGCCACGCACCCACCGGTGTCCTGACCGAGTTCGGCCACGCCCTGCGCGAGCCGTGCGGCCGCATCCACTGGGCCGGGACGGAGAGTTCGGCCGTCATGTGCGGATGGGTCGACGGCGCCATCCGGTCCGGGGAGCGCGCCGCCGCAGAAGTGCTGGCACGCGAAACGACAGCGGCTACTGCGCCTGCTTGACCGGCGGCCGGTAGAAGATCAGCAGCTGGCCGACTGCGCCGCCCAGGCCCAGCAACAGCGAGATCAATAGGCCAGGCCATCCTGAGCGCCAGTTATTTCCGAAAATCAGCCAATCCAGGCTGTACCGCCCGGCTCCCAGCGTGGCCACCACAACGGCGCTGACGGCCAGCACCAAGCAGTATTCCCAGCCCTCTTTGACGATGAAGAAGCCGTTGGGCCGGTGCACGGTCCAGGAAGCGACGAACATCAGCGCAACAAAGCCCGCGGCAGGAATCGGCGTGAGCAGCCCGGCAGCCAGCCCCAGGCCGGCGCTTATTTCGGTGCTGGCGGCGACCACGGCCTGGAAGGTGCCGTACTTCATGCCGATGCTTTCGAACCAGCGCGCGGTGCCCGGTATCCGCCCGCCGCCGAAGAATTTGTTGTAGCCATGAGCGGCGAGTGTCAACCCCAGCACCAGCCGCAGGATCAGTAAGCCGACATCATAGGCATGACTCATAGACGCCACGCTAGATCATCGGGTAGGCACGGATGGGCAGAAGGTATCGTCCCACCCGCAAACAACCGCAAAGGAGCTGCACATCAAGATCGCGATCATTGGAGCCGGCAACGTCGGGCGCACGCAGGGTATCGCGTGGCGCGCCCGCGGATTCGGTACCAATTTCGGATTCGGCGTCTTGCGCGGCCGGTCCTGACCACCCGAATGTCCACCACTCCTGCACCGCCTGTCTTACTCCTGGACGGCTCAGGATTTCCGGCGAAGTATCCGCCGGAAATCCTGGGCCACAAGGGACACGGCATCGACCTGATGGCCGGCAACGGTCTGCCGGTACCGCCGGCGTTCTGCATCACCACCGAGGTGGGCGCTCGGTATCTCGCCGAGCCCGCGCTGACGGTCGATGCGATCTGGGACGACGTGCTGGACGGCATGCGCCGGCTGGAGGCGGCGACCTCGCGAACATTCGGACGCGGCCCGCATCCGCTGTTGGTCAGCGTGCGCTCGGGCGCAGCGGTGTCGATGCCCGGAATGATGGACACGGTGCTCGATGTCGGGGTCAACGACGCCGTCGAAGAGGCGCTGGCCGCAGAATGCACCGCCGCGTTCGCCCGGGATACCCGGTGGCGGTTCATTCGCTGGTTTCAGCACATCGTGAGCGGTGACCTGGCCGGCCCAGGGGTGCCCGCTGAACCGTATCTGCAGTTGCGCGCCGCGATCGAAGCCGTATTCGCGTCGTGGGATTCGCCGCGCGCCGTCGCGTACCGGACCCACAACGGGCTCGACCACGCGGGCGGTACCGCCGCAGTGGTGCAGGCCATGGTGTTCGGCAACATCAATATGAATTCCGGTGCGGGCGTGGTGTTTTCCCGAAACCCGATGACCGGCGCCAACGCGGAGTTCGGCGAGTGGCTGCCCGCAGGCCAAGGGGCCGACGTGGTGTCGGGCACAGTCGACGTAGAGCCGATTACTGCGCTGCGCGATCAGCAACCCGCTGTCTATGACGAATTGATCGCCGCCGCCCGCTCGTTGGAGCGGCTCGCGTCCGACGTGCAAGAGATCGAGTTCACCATCCAAGACGGGAAGCTGTGGCTGCTGCAGACGCGAGCGGCCAAGCGGTCGGCGCAGGCTGCGGTGCGCCTGGCACTGCAACTGCGCAGCGACGGCCTGATCGACGAGGCCGAGGTTCTGCGTCGGGTGACGCCTGAGCACGTGGAAGTCTTACTGCGGCCGTCGCTGGAACCGGAAAACCGCTTGGCTGCCGGACTTTTGGCCAAAGGCCTGCCGGCAGGCCCCGGCGTCGCATCGGGGCGGGCCTATACCGAGGTGGACGCGGCGATCGACGCCGCCGACCGCGGCGAGGACGTCATCCTGGTGCGCAACCACACCAGTCCCGACGACATTCAGGGCATGCTGGTCGCGCGCGGCGTTGTCACTGAAACCGGTGGCGTCACTAGCCACGCCGCGGTGGTTAGCCGTGAACTCGGCCGGGCGGCTGTGGTGGGCTGCGGCCGCGGAGTCGCCGACGCCCTGGCCGGCAAGCTGGTCACTGTCGACGGCAACGAAGGTGAGGTGCGCGACGGCCGGGTGCAACTTTCCGACTGGTCTGAGGACAACACACCAGAGCTACGCGAGTTGGCCGACATCGCGCGACGGGTCAGCCCGCTGCGCGTGCATACCCGCGGCGACTACCCAGCGCTGCAGAGCCACTCCGCGGCCGCGGTGCGCGCCGCCATGGACAGTGGCCGCACCGACGTGGTGTCCGCCAGCCCGCTGCTCGCGATGCTGATCGCGATACGGCTGAGCGAGCGCGCGTGAGTGAATTGGCTGTGTTGCAGGCAGTTCGGCTGAAGGGGCGGGTGAGCCTCGGCGACCTGGCCGCGACGCTGGGAGAAGATGCGGACGACGTTGCCGGCACCGTTGACCGGCTCGCCCGGTCGGGTCTGCTGATCGACGGCAAAACCCTGCGGCTCAGCCCCGACGGCCGCGTCCGCCTGGACGAGTTACTCACCGATGAGCGCCGGCACGTCGACAGCGCGGCGCTTTCTGCCGTCTACGGTGATTTCTGCGCCGTCAACGCCGAATTCAAAGCACTGGTCACCGATTGGCAGCTCAAGGACGCCCAAGCCAACACGCACGAGGACACCGAGTACGACGCGGCAGTGCTGGCCCGCCTCGATACCGTGCACCAACGGGTGACGCCGATCATCGCCGCCGCGGCTGCCCAGCTGCCGCGGCTGAGCCGCTACTCGAGCAAGCTGCAGGCAGCGCTGGACAAGGTTCATGTCGGCGAGACGATTTGGTTGTCCCGACCACTAATCGACTCCTATCACACCGTATGGTTCGAACTGCACGAGGAGCTGATCCTCGCCGCGGGTCTGACCCGGAGTTCGGAAGCAAGATCCGGTAACGCGCAATAGTTTTCGCTAGAGCTCGGCGTCCAACCGGGCTGTGTAGTCGTCGATGTCGCCGACCGCCGATGCTGCTGCGTGAACACTGATCGCGATGGTGTCGCCGATACCGTGCACGCCATGGACGAGGCCCATCGCCGGTGATAGCGCCGGAAAGCCGGCGGTCAGCAGCACGGGCGCATCGCCGAAACGCAAGTCGGCGGGCCCACGGTACACACTCGACACCACGGTGTTGCCGGACACCTGCGATGGTCGGACGGCGGGGTCGAACAGGCTGACACCCCAACGCAGTAGCGGAGCCGGCACCGCAGCGAATGCCCGGTCGGCGGCGCGCGTCGCAGGGTGCTGCGCACGGCGACGGGCATCGGCCAGGTCGGCGGCGATCCGCTCGACTCGGGCTGGCCGATCCAGATCCGGGTACAGCCCGACCGTGACGTTGAGAAAGTGGTTATGTGCCTGTCGTACACCGAGTTTAGCCATCGGCACCTCGGCAATCGGCGACGTGGCCGCGTCACCCAGATGTGCGGATAGCGCACTGGACACTGCGGCTAGCACCGCAACGGTGACGGTCGGGCCGTTCAGCTGCGAGCGGTGCCGTACCAGTGTGCGGCCGGTGCGCGCGCCGGCAGGCCGGGCATTGGTGGACAGTGCGGGGCGTGATCCGACCGGACGGTCGCAACAGCCCGGCGCGGGTATCGCGCACCAGCTTGCGATGGGCGCGTGCGGCATTGACCGCGCGCCAAGGCAGGAAGCCCGACGATGTCACCTCGTCGGGCACCGCCGCCGCGCGGCCGAACAGCACCGCGGCCAGCGCCGCGCCGCGAGCACCGTCGGCCAGCGCGTGGGAGACCTGCATGACCGCGACAGTGCCCGGCCCGCTGCCATTCGGAATCCCGTGCACCGGCGCGAAGAGGTGCAGGCGCCACGGCGCCCGGCGGATGTCCAGCTGATCGTCGGCGAGCCGGACTACGGCGTCCAGACAGCCCTGCCAACTGCCGTCGTCGAGCTGGTGGTGGATTACCTGGGCGGGCTCCACGACGGTGGGCACCCAGTGCGGGTACGTCCATGACGATCCGTCGTCGACCCGTACCGTCAACGCCGGACAAGCTTGGACCCGACGGCGGACCTCGTCGGCGGCGGAGTCGAAATCGGTTGGCTCACCATCGAATGCGTAGAGCAGGAAGTCGTCGTTGGGGACCTTGGCCGACATCCAGTAGAACTGCGCGTCGACCGCGGCCATCCGCGCCGGCATGTTCACCTCCTCGTGTTCCCCCTCTGCATGCTATGAGTTATCCACAGTTGAGCCTTTATCCACAGGTGCTGATTCTCAGCCGTACTTTCGTCTTTCGTCGTCGATAGAATTCGCACATGCGTTCGAGTAGTCGGGAAGAGATCGTCGCAGCTTTCGACGCGCTGCACACCGCGGTATCCGACGTGCTCGAGCTGTCCTTCGACGCGCTGACCACCCCGGAACGCCTGAGGTTGCTGCAACGCCTCGAACGCCAAACCCGCCGCCTGCCAGCGGCCGGCCACGACCTGATCAACCAGCTGGCCCGGCAAGCCAGCGAGGTAGAGTTAGGCGGCACACTGCCCGCGGCGCTGGCCAACCGGCTGCGCATCACCCGCGCCCAGGCCTGCCGACGCATCCACAGGCCGAAGACATGGGCGATCGATCCAGCGCGGTCCGGTCATTAGAACTGGTCGAAGCCGGAGATCAGCCAGCGTCCACAGATTTTGTCCAGCGTCACCCGAACGCTGGAAGTGCTATCGGAAGGCCGGGAGTCACCAATCTTGACGGACTGGTTGACGAATAACAAAACCACCGCGTGATTCTCGGTCGTGGACTCTGCTGCCGCCGCTGGGACGGTGGCAGTCGCCGTAACGCGACGTTCTTTCGCATCGGGAATGAGCGTCTGCTGCGCCACCTTCGTGTAGGTGTCACGGAAACCGCCGGTCAATCGCTCACGCGCGGCCGCCACGTCCCGATCGACGGTGCCAAATCGGAAGGTGAGCACTGCGACGGTGGAATCCCTTGCAGCTACAACTGATTCGCTGCTGACAAGGTCCGCGTTGCGAACCGAGGAGTCCTTCCACTTCAGAAAGCCGGCAGCCATCGCCAGCAGCAGCACCAGACCGGGAAGCACGCCGTAGACCAATACCCGCGACCAGTTGACGCGGTGGCTGCCGCCGGATCGTCGTTGCGTCACGACACCGTTGCGACGTCGGTGACCTTGGCGACGTCGCCCACCTTTCGCACGGTGATCCGCATCCGCCCGTACTGCGGCTCCCGCTGGGCCTGCGTGGGATCCGAGGAGATCACTGTCACCGCCACCAGCACCCGGGCCAAGTCGCCGGATTGCGATTCCAGTCCCGCGTCGGTGACGGTACCCACCGTTTTCGATCGCAGCTGCTTGGCGCTGTCGATGTACGACTGCTTCCGACGAGAGAAACTGGCGTAAAACTTGCCGCTCGCCAAGTCCAGGATCCGCTGCGCGTCAGCGTCGGCATGCTGGTAGTCAAGCGTGCCTAGGTTCACTGCTTCTTGGCGAGCGGTTTGCACGAACAGGGTGTGCTGCGCCTCGATGGTATGGGCTTCATAGGCTCTAAAACCCAGCCAGCCGACCAGCCCTGCCAGCACCATTCCCGCGACCAGCCCGGTGATCAGGGCGAGGCGCTCAACCTGGATCGGGCGTTTGACCAGTATGGCGTCTGCGACCCCGACGGGCTCTTCGCCGGAGATCGCAGCATCATCTGGCATCTTTGCTCCTGTTCGGCACGTCGGCGCGGGTCAACCCGAGGGGTTCAGGTACCCATACAGTCCAACCTACGTGCGCTGGAAGCCTGCGGCGGGCTCAGAGGGTCTGGAAGGTCATGGCGACGCCGTTCATGCAGTACCGCAGACCGGTCGGCTGCGGTCCGTCGTCGAACACGTGGCCGAGGTGGCCTCCGCATTGGCTGCACAGAACTTCGGTGCGCATCATGCCCAGGCTGCTGTCCGGGCGTTCGAGCACCGCGTTGTCCAAGGCCTTCCAGAAGCTCGGCCAGCCCGTGCCGCTGTCGAACTTGGTGTCCGAGGAGTAGAGGTGCCGCGCGCAGCCCGCGCAGCTGAACACGCCGCGACGGTGTTCGTCATTGAGTGGGCTGCTGTACGGAGCCTCGGTGCCCGCGTTGCGCAACACGTCGTATTGAGCTGGAGTCAGCAGATTTCGCCACTCGGCGTCGGTGTGGGTCACAGCGAAGCCGGTGTCAGGCGCTGCCGACGTCTTACTCTCGGCGCACGCCCCTATTGTGACCATCGACATCGCAGCCACGCCTGCGGTGATGAAAAACCGCCGTCTCGTCACGTCCATGACATCAGTATGAGGCTTGGGAGCGCTAACCAACCACCGCGCGCAAAGTGCGTAGACCTTCTCGGTAACGTCAATGGGCGATCAACCGAGAGGACGCCCGTGACTATTGTGAGCAGCACTCCGCAGACTGTCGAGTATTCCGGCGTCCATGGGCTCACCCTGGTCGCCGATGAGTGGAACCGCGGCGTCGACGCGGCGGCCGGTCGGCCGACGATCCTGATGTTGCACGGCGGCGGCCAGAATCGGTTCTCCTGGAAGAACACCGGCCAGGTGCTCGCCGACGAGGGATTCCACGTGGTTGCGCTGGACAGCCGTGGCCATGGCGACAGTGATCGGGCGCCCGACGCCGACTACGACGTCGAGACGTTAACCGCGGACGTCATGCAGGTACTCGATGCGATTGGCCGGCCGGTGATACTGATCGGGGCCAGCATGGGCGGACTGACCGGCATCCTCGCCGCGGATCAGGCCGGACCCGACCGAGTTACCCGGCTGGTGTTGGTCGACGTAGTGCCGCGCTTCGAGAAGAACGGCAGCGCTCGCATTCGCGACTTTATGTTCAGCGGGCTCCATGGGTTCGGTTCTCTCGAGGAGGCCGCTGACGCCGTCGCCGCGTATCTGCCACATCGAACCAGGCCGCGCAGTCCGGAGGGGCTGAAGAAGAACCTGCGGCTGCGCGACGGCCGCTGGTACTGGCATTGGGATCCGGCGTTCATGACCAAGCCGGGCGACGACCCCCAGCTGCGCACCGAGAAATTCGAACACGCTGCCGCCGACCTGACGATCCCGGTGCTGTTGATCCGCGGCAAGCTCTCCGACGTGGTCAGCCCGGAAGGTGTGCGGCACTTTCTGGCGACGGTGCCCAACGCGGAATTTGTCGAACTGTCCCAGGCAGGGCACACCGCGGCCGGCGACGACAACGACGCCTTCAGCGACGTGGTCGTGACGTTCGTGACCCGCTGACTACTTAGGCATCACCCTGTTGGCGTAGTCCGCCAGGTCGGCCGTTCGTGACGTGACGGCGCCGATATAGCCGTCGGGCCGAATCAGCACTGCCGCACCGTCTTTGACGTCATAAGCATCCCGGATGTGGTGATCGGCATCGACGAGGTCGTCATCGATGCGGTGGGACTGCACGCCCGCGCGGTCAAGGGTGGGAGCGGCTGCCCCAAATCTCAGTAGTGTCCATTGCGGCCCGGCGTAGCAGTCGAACAACCGTAGCGGTCGACCGTCACGGTGCACACATGGCGCGTCGGGTGCCCGATCACCCGCGGCCAGCGCACGACTGGAGCCGTCGTCGAGCGTCAATGGCCCAAGCCGATAGCTCAAGTCGAGTTGCTGGGTTTCCTCGCGGCGCTGGAACGCGTCGTCGGCGCCGCTGAGGCTGCCAGGACCGCCCGAGATGGTGTTGGCTATGTTCGCATCACTGCTCGACGCATTCAGCTACCGCTGGCAGCCATCTGAAGGCCGGTTCGACGGTCGCCGCGTCGACGAGAATGAGGCCATCGACACGTTGACCGAGTTCATCTACCGCGCGCTTAACGGCTAGCCCTCCGGCTTCTCGGCGTGGCCGCCGAACTGCTTACGCATCGCCGACAGCGCCTGGTTGGCGAAGTCATCGAGACGACGCGAGGCGAAGCGGGACTGTAACGCGGTGGTGAGTACCGGCGCGGGAACTCCTTCGTCGATCGCCGCGATGGCGGTCCACCGGCCCTCCCCGGAATCGGAGACCCGTCCGGTGAACTCTTTGAGGTCGGGTGATTCGTGCAGCGCGATCGCGGTCAGATCCAGCAGCCAGGAGCCGATGACGCTGCCGCGGCGCCATACCTCGGCGACATCGGGGATATCGAAGTTGTACTTGTAGCACTCGGGATTCACCAGCGGCGCAGTCTCGGCGTCGCCCTGCTCTACGCGGGCACCGATGTCGGCATTGCGCAAGATGTTCAGCCCCTCGGCGAGCGAGGCCATCATCCCGTACTCGATGCCGTTGTGCACCATCTTCACGAAATGCCCCGCCCCGGATGGCCCGCAGTGCAAGTAACCCTTCTCCGCTTGCGCAATCTCGCCGTCGCGGCCTGGCGTGCGCGGCGCGGCATCAACCCCCGGTGCGACGCTGGCGAATATCGGCTCCGCGTGCGCGAATGCTTCGTCGTCACCGCCGATCATCAGGCAGTAGCCGCGTTCCCGACCCCACACTCCGCCGCTGGTTCCGCAGTCCAGTAGGCGAATCCCGCTCTCGGACAGCGCCTTTGAATGCTTCAGGTCGTCGCGGTAGTAGGTGTTCCCGCCGTCGATCACGATGTCGCCCGATTGCAGCGTGTTAACCAGCTCCTTAATTGCCTCGGTGGTGATATCGCCGGCGGGCACCATCACCCAGACGACTCGAGGCTTTGTGAGGTTGTCGACCAGTTCGGACAGCGACGACACCCCGGTCGATCTTGTCCGTCGCCGGCCATCGCCTTGACCGCGTCCGGGTTGTGGTCGTACACAACGCATTCGTGCCCGTCTTTGGTCAACCGACGGACGATGTTTGCGCCCATCCGGCCCAGACCGATCATCCCTAGCTGCATGTTGTCCTGTTCTCCTTACTGTGATGCAGGGTTGTTGCCCGGAAGCCACGGCTGTTGCCAACCGCGATGACCGCGAAGCAAATCGCTGCGCCGCGTCGGGGCCCCAGGAGCCGGGTTCGTAGCGGTGCACCTTGCCCGGGCTGTCGAGTAGCGGCTGCACGATCCGCCAGGTCTCTTCGATGCCGTCTTCGCGCGCGAACAGCTGGCGATCCCCGGTCAGCCCCGCCTGCAGCAGCCGCTCATAGGGTGTCAGTGGCTCACCCAAGTCCTGCACGAACGAGGAATCCAGGTGGACGTCTCGCCACCGGTCGCCTTAGGCGGTCAACTGCAGGCGCAGTCCGGGATCTGGGTCGATCCGCAAGCACGATCTGGTTGGATCTCGGCCCGCCTGCGGTCAGGCAGGAAAGCTAACGCTGGGACGCGGTGGGTGAACAACCGCACCTCGGTGACCTTGTTCGGCCATGGCCTTGCCCGCCCGCAGGAAGATCGGCACCCCGGCCCAGCGCCAATTGTCGATCTCCAGTCGCAGCGCGACGAATGTCTCGGTCTGGGAACGCTTGGCCACCCCGTCGATGTCGGTATAGCCGCGATACTGACCCCGCACATATCGGTTCGGGTCCAGCGCCGGCATCGCGCGCAAAACGTCGGCTTTTTTGTCGTTGAGGTCGTCGGCGCTCGGCCCGACCGGGGGCTCCATCGCAACTCCGGCTAGCACCTGCAGCAGATGGTTTTGCACGACGTCGCGCAAGGCGCCGACCCCGTCATAGAACTTGCCCCGGTCGTCGACGCCGAAGTCCTCGGCCATGGTGATCTGGATTTCAGAGATGCTGTTACGGTCCCACAGGCTCGGCGAGCGCCAGGTTGCCGAAGCGCAAATATTCCAGTTCGACGACCGGTTGCTTGCCCAGGAAGTGGTCCACCCGCAAGATCTGGTCCTCGTCCAACACCGCACGCAGCCGGGTATTGAGTTCACACGCGGACTCCAGATCGTGACCGAACGGCTTCTCCACCGCGACGCGGGAGCGCTCCAGCAACCCGGCTTTGCCCAGGCTCTCGACGATCGGCGCAAACAGCGACGGCGGCATTTCCAGGTAGTACAGGCAGCGCCTCGAACCGACGTGCTTGGCTAGCGAGTCGTACAGCGCGGCATCGGTGACGTCGCCGTGCAGGTAGGACAGGCGATCGGCCAGCCGGTCGAACACCTTGTCGTCTACTTTTTCGCCGGTCTCGAGCGATCGCCTTGCGGGCCCGATTGACCAACTCTTCGATCGTGATGTCGTCGCTGGCCACGCCCACAATCTGGCATTGCAGTAACTCCCGGCGTTCCAGGCGGTAGAGAGCCCGGAAGGTCATCTTGCGGGCCAGGTCGCCGGTGATTCCGAAGATCACCAGCAGGTCTGAGGCTTCTGGGGCGTTGTCGCCGGATTCGGCCAATCGGGGACCTCCACGAAAATTCGACTAGTCAGCTCGGGTTCAACACTTGCAAAACACGCCTAACTCGACCCGCCGCGGCCAAGTCCAACCCTAGACAACTGGGGTCGGACCGGACAACCGGCAGACGCACGCGCGGCGCCGCGTGCTGGGTGTCAAGTAGCCGGTTGTTCGAGCGGCCAAACACCGGCGGGTCGGCGGGGCTGGGTCAACCAGATTCATGGTTGCTTGAAACTGTTCTCGCAGTTCAACTTTGGCGGTACGAACCTGCACCGGCGGCTGATCGGGAAAGATGCGTGGCATGCATGACCACCTGATGATCGCGGTCTACGCCCTGGCTGGCCTCGCGGCGATGGAGGCCACCGCCCTGGGCGTCATGTGGGTGGCGCTGACCCGCAGTCGCCGGAGGCCGCCGAACTATAGCAGCGGGTCGACCCCCGCAGTTGGCTGCTGGCCCAGCAGCTCGGGTGGCAGGTCCACGAGCGCTACATCGGCATCTCGGAGAAGCATGGGGTGACCACCCACACGGTCAAGGCTGGCCAGTGGGATCTGTCCACTCCTTCACGGCAATTGATCGCCCGCAACCTCGGCGCTGTGGCACGGGTTTTGTTTTAAAAGCGAGTCAGATGACTTTGCGCGCGCAAGCAACTGCTTCACTTGTGCGCGCTAGCAACTGAAGCGGCACCGACGTGCCAGTTCAACTTGCTAGCGCATGCATGCATCGGTGGGGCCTCCCGTCCTATCGCCGAGGGTAGGTGTGTCGGGTGGCAGGCGGGACGGCGGCCATGCGCCACCGATCCTCGGTCTGATCAGTCATTGTCGGTCTTGGCGTCGGAGTTCGGCGAGGTAGTCGACCAGCGCGGCAAGTAGCGCGCTGGCCATCTCCAGGGAGCCGAGATTGTGCTCTGGACCGGTTGACGGGCGGAGAACCACAGCGCCACCGGATGCGGTGGCGCTGTCGATTGCGGCCTGTAGATCAGCGATCAGCAGGACCAGCGCCGCACGCGCGTCCGCGTTATTGGTCATGGGTTCACCCCGTCAAGATCATCCTGCAATGCACAGATAAGTGCCACCAGTCGTCACGGTCGTCACTGCTCATTGGTCGCCACCGCCGACTATGCTACCCGCATTCAACGACCCTCTCAGCGAACTACTTCTGTTAAAGCTAACCGTCAAAGGTTCGCCGCAGTAACGAACCGCTCTAGGCGGGTAAGCTGTTGGTAAGCAAGGAAAATAGGCCACGCCACCGAAAAGAGGAGTAATCATGACCATCACCACCGGATTGCGCGCAGCAAAGAAAGAGCAGGCTGCGGCACGGAAGCCAGCGGCGACCAACCCAGTCGCGAAAAAGGCACCAGCGGCTAAGGCGAAGGCCGAAAAGCCAGCAGCCGAGAAGAAGACCTACAGCGCACAGGGCAGGTCGGGTCAGCGGGTCTACGGACAGTTTGCCGCCACCATGACGCATGCGATCGATGTTGCCGACCCGAAGTCCGAGAAGGTGCTACCGCGAACCGGTCAGATCTGGCAGTTCTTCATAGCGCCGAGAAGGCCCAAGCGGCAGCCACGCGGCTCCGGAGCAAGGGTTACGACGTGGTTGTGACCGCCGACGTCAAGATCGCCAGCAAGCCGGTAGCCGCGTGATCGCGGCGCTGGCCGTGGCAGTGACCGGCCTGATGGCGGCGGCGATGTCCATTGGATGGGCTGGCTACCGCGCAACCAAACCCTAGCCAGATGCTGGCCAGCGGAGGTGAGAGATCCGCTGGCTGGCGCGTGGTTACGGCACCAGTCTGCGGCACGAGAAGGAGGTAAACACCAGGATCCTGATCTTGATGCTGGTGTGGGTCACAGCAGCGGTAGCACTATGGCGGCACGCAACCACGGAAGGGGTGCCAGGCTGGCACCGCTGGCTCGCCGTGGCCGTGGCGATGCCGTTGATCATGTTCATCGTCGGCCACGAGATTTCGAAGCGCATGGATCGACGGCGCTGATGGAAGTCCTCATGTTGGCGATGGTGATCGCGTTCTTCGGCTGGATCGCGCATCGGCGACAGGTGCGGGACGCGGAGGCAGAAACAGAAGTGCTCCAGCCTGAGCCGAAAACGGAATTGTGGAAGCCCCATGAACCGTGGTCCGACGTCGGCATCGCCGGATTCGCCTTGCTCGCCCTCGGGGTCGTGCTCGGAAGGGCGATCCTGGTCATCGGCCTGAGCTAGGGAACCGCAAGCCCGTTGAGCGCAAGCCCTGCACTAGAAACAGCCGAGTATGCGGCTTGCGGTTATTGAGTAGCGCACTACGCATGTGCGCATCTGCGCTCAGTGGGACGGTGCAGAAAGGAAAGGACTCGTACCCGATCAACGACAGGAGAACATCGTGAAGAAAGCCCTGACCGCCGCCGCTCTGCTGGGCATTGCCACTGCATTGGCCCCGTGGCCCACGGCGCCGACCAGTACGTGGCGCTGGCGATCTATGACGTCGCCGGACTTCAACACTGTGGACGTCGCCGCAAGGCACGGGATTAACCCCCTCAGCAGCGCAAGCTGAGGCGATAGCCGGCTGCAATGCGAAGTATTCCGGCTGTCAGCCGGTCGGCACCTCCGCCACCTGCATCTCGGTGGTGGCTGGTCCCGGTGTGGATTGGGTTTAGACACCGGCGCCACCCAGAGTGCGGCAGCGGCCAATGCCACCGCGAAGGCTGTGGCACGCGGATGGTCATCGGGTGGTGCGCAACCGATCACGCACCGTGTCGGGGGGTAATCGCAGACCCCTGAGAGACACTTGCCTGCGGCAGGCCAGCGCACTTCATCCGCGCAATTCCCCGGGAACACGTGATGATCGGGGCGGAGTGGTGCGACGTGCTCAAAACAACGATTCCTCAGTGACGGCGATTTGTCGCGATCACGGTGATGGCGCTGTTCAACCTTATTCGAAAAGGCTGACGTGAAGAAAATTGGTGCCATATTGTTCCTCGCAGGCGGGATCGCGCTGGTCTGGTTTGGGTGGCACGGTATGCAGAATCCCACCGCGACCTGCGGCGGCGAGCACATGGGATCGGGCGATACCTGCCACTACACAGGTGCCGGGAGCAGCTACACCAGAGATAGCGCTGATGAGCGCAACCACAACAAGTTTGACTCGATCTTCATGATGGACTCGGCGGCGTGCTGGCGCTGGGCGGCACCGTCGGGCTATTCAGCAAGAGCTGAGTCACTGACGCCACTTGCCGTATCGATGGGCTAGCTGTTCAGCTGAACAGTCGCTCTGAGTGCACATCGGTGCACCCGACCTTGGAGCCAGATGTAGCGATCCGGGGTCGGGGCGCCGCGCCTCCGACCCACTCTCCGACACCTTCCCGACGAAAGGAATGCACTGGCGTCGGAAGTCATCACCTGTACTCGCTGTCCGGCCCGTAGGGACACATGACACCGCGCGGTCGATCTCGCTGTAGATGAATTTCGTGCTGGTGTTCGCCAACCGCGCGGCGTCCGCCACGGTGAGGGCAGGTTTGACTTCCACTTGCAAGGCAGTCCTTCGTGGGTGATCCCGCAGGGGGGCCCGGTCTGCATTACAGGTGCTCCATCACCAGGGGCCTGGTGTGCCCAATTGGGCGGAGCCATGTGGAGTTGTGTGTACCGCAGGTTACCCTCGGCTACCGCAAAACCCCGGCGTCTACCACCACCGGCGTGTTGAATGTCCAGCGTGGCTGGAACGCTACAGATTTCGCTCTATGTCGTCAGTGGAGTTGCCTTGATCGAGGCAGCAGGGCTCGGCGTGCTCTGGCGGCTTCTCCACCGCAGCCGCCGTGAGGTAGAGGCGTTACGACGATCGCCCGACCTATTGGGTTTTGGCTCTAAAGCGGTCAAGACCGTGTGGCAGACCGCGAACCTGGTGCGCAAGGAGGGCTTCGGCGCCGCGGTGCGCAGCTCCATCGAAGATCTCGCCGACTGGGCCGAGGTCGAACGTCCTGATCTGGCCCGGGTCACCGCAGACGGCAAGGTGGCGATTCTGTTCTCCGACATCGAAGAGTCCACCGCGCTGAACGAGCGGGTCGGCGACCGGGCCTGGGTCAAGTTGATCGGTGAACACGACAAGCTGGTCCGTAAGCTGGTCAAGCGCCCGCTCAGGGCACGTGGTCAAAAGCCAAGGTGACGGATTCATGATTGCCTTCGCTCAACCCGAGCAGGCGGTGCGCTGCGGTATCGACATGCAGGACGCGCTGTCAGAAAGATTCACAGCGCAAGCGGCACAACGGTATTCGGGTGCGAATCGGGATCCACACGGGCCGATCGGTGCGCCGCGGCGACGACCTGTTCGGCCGCAACGTCGCGATGGCGGCACGAGTGGCCGGGCAGGCCGATGGCGGCGAGATCTTGGTCAGCGAAACCGTGCGCGACGCCCTCAGCGAGTGCGATGACATCTCCTTCGACGACGGCCGGGACGCCGAGTTGAAGGGCTTCGCCGGCACCCACCGCCTCTACGCGGTCAGCGCCGCCTGACGCAGTTAGGGCTCCCCGTCCGCCTCGGCCAGCCGCTGATGAAGCCGGGCCCGGATCTCGTCGGAGGTATATGCCTTGCGCCGCCGATGATCGCGGACCACCAGCGCTCCCCCGGCGGCCACTCCGACCAAACCGGCCAACCCCAGCAACTTCCACATGGTGCGCATCGCCTCAGGTTATTCGCAACTGCGTCCCGGCAGTTGCCGGTATGTGCATATGGTGCTGTGGTGGAAACACATACGGTGAGCCTGGAGCGGGCCCTCGGCGAAACCCGCACCGGCGACGTCTGGCTGTTTCGCGGGCGGTCCGGACCAGACCGCGCAATCCAGACCTTGTCGAACAGCCCGGTCAACCATGTCGGCATGACGGTGGCGATCGAGGATCTGCCGCCGTTGATGTGGCATGCCGAACTCGGCGACAAGCTGACCGATGTCTGGACCGGCACCAACCACCGCGGTGTGCAACTCAACGACGCCCGGCAAGCGGTCGAGCGGTGGATGCAGCGCTACGGGCAGCGATGCTGGTTGCGTCAGCTGACTCCGGACGCCGACCGCGAGCAGGAGAATCGGCTGCTGCGTGTCATCGCCCGGATGGACGGCACGCCGTTTCCTTCCACCGCACGACTCACGCTGCGCTGGCTGCGCGGCCAACTTCCGACCAGATACGACTGGGTGCGGGGAATCCCGTTCTTGGACACCTACGTTCGCGAATCAACGCGGCGGCGCAGGGCAGAACAGCGACAGGGCCGCTTCGAATCCGCGTACTGCGCGGAAACGGTGGCGGTGACCTACGAGGAGATGGGGCTGATCGAAACCGAGAAGCGCACCAACTGGTTTGACCCCGGTAGGTTTTGGAGCGGCGACGCACTGCCGCTGGTAGCGCCGTATTGCTTGGGCCACGAAATCGCCGTGGTCGCAGACTAACCGCACAGGTTGGCTTGCGCCGCTCTGGCCATGTCCAGCAAGTTCTGATACGACGCGTTGGGGTACGTCCAGTGCCTGGCAACGTCTTCTGGCGAATGCCCGGCCTGCAGTTGTTGGCACATCGCGTGGCCGCTGCCCAGCAGGTACTCCCCTGACGGCGGAGTTATCACGTATCCGTGCCGACTCAACTGGTCCAGGAAACCGGCCTCGTCGGCGTGCGCTAGCCCGGTGCTGAAATGAAGCTCGCCACAATGGCCGCTATCGCACACCGGAGAGGCCGCATAGCCGTCACCGACACGTTCTCACGGCGCCGGCTGACTGGCAGCTGCCCGCGGGTCTGCTCATTCTTTTCTTTCCCTCTCGATTCCGCAGATGCTACGGCCTGACCAGTGAGTCCGCAGACTTAAATCCAAATAGAAAGGGCAGCCCTAGCCGGAAGTTGCGTCCGGCTGCGAACCGAGCAGGTGCGCATATGGGTCCTCGTCCGTACCGACGTGTTCGGGCATCGGGTAATACGTCTTGATCAACAGATTGCCGTCTTGGTCCCACGCGAACGTTTCAATGCTGTAGGCGGATTGGACGTCGGGTTCGGTACCGAAGAAGTTCTCGCATACCCAGGCCATCTCGTCGCCGTTGACCTGAACGGTGAGCATCTTGATCTTCAAGATGGACTGGAAGGTGTCGAACGCCTCGGACGTCGCCGTTTCGAAGCCGCGCTTCTCTTCGGTGCCGACCGGATCGAACATCCTGACCTCGCCGGGGCAGATGGTTCGCCACGACGCAACCCATTCGTCTTTCTTGCCCGCGTTCCACAATTCGGCGTGCTTCGCCGCGTGCGCCAGTCGCGCTTTTCGGGTTGGAACCTTGCTCATTGACCGCAGACTAGCTGGACAGGTGTCCAGTTGTCACGAAGCCGATCATCACGGCGTGGCTGGTCGCTGCCGGCGGGGTCGGAATCACGGGAGCGGTCATGGGTCACCCTCGGCCGATCTGAATGGCTTTGATCACCAGAAGTAGAGCCCCGACAACCAGGTAACCACGCAACGCGAGCATGCCCAGCTTGGTGCCGGCGGACCACTTGACGGGCTCCAACAAGGTCAGCGGCGGCATCCGCCAAGTGCTGGGGTTTGCATTGGCGAGTTGACGGTCGAGGTCCTGCTCCGCTGTAGTTTTGGGGTGGCGGCGGCTGATCCAGCGCAACACCAAGAACGCGGCCAACGCGAGGATGATCAGCGCGACGGTCAGCCTTATCGCCACAGCGACCACGTCGATGTGGGGGAACAGCGTGGTAGCCATCAAGATGCCCGACAGCAGCAGCAGGACGCTGACGATCACGCCAGCGACCCAGTTCAGCCAAGGTCGGTTCACCCACGGACCCAGCACTTGCCGGTCGTTGCACAAAAGCAGCAGAAACACGCTGGCGCTGGGCAGCAGTAGGCCGGCCAGAGCCTGCACCGCGGTCGTGATCAGCCCCAGCGGTGCGCCAGGGATCAACACGATCGCCGCAGCGAGGGCCACCATCGCGGTGTACGACAGGTAAAATTGCTTGGCATCCAAGAAGCCCCGGTGCAGTGAGTGTTTGATACCAAACACGTCCCCGAAGGCGTAGCTGGTCGACAGCGTGACGGCTGCAGCTCCGACGATCGAGGCGTCCAGCAGCACGATGGCGAATATCGCGCCGAGAGTCGGGCTGTGCACGCCCAGCAAGCGCGGGATAGCGCCGGCGTCGGTGAATTGGCCCGACCTGTTGGTGGAGCGCGCCGCCCAGTCGCCGGTCATCACCAGCGCAGCCGCACCGATCACGACGACGAAAGCGCCCAGCACGGTGTCGGCGCGTTCATAGCCGATGAACCGGGGCGTGATGCGTTTGTCGACGATGTTGGACTGTTGAAAGAACAGCTGCCACGGGGCCACCGTGGTACCGACGATGGCAATGATCAGCAGCACCGCATCGGAGCTAATGCCACCTGAAATACTGGGTACCACAAACGATTTGGCGGCGTGGCCCCACTGTGGGTGTGACATCAGCAGCATCGGAACCTGCGCCAGGGTAATCGCGATGAAGACGAACATGGCGCGTTCCCAGCGCCGGAAGCTGCCGCTGGCGGTGATGGCGACCAGCGCCACCGCGGCGAACGGAACGACGATGTACTGGGAGACACCGACGTAGGCGGCGGCCAGGCTCACCCCGATGAACTCGGTGACGATCGTCAGGAAGTTCAGCAGGAACAGATCGCCCACAGAAAACCAGCCCCAGCCGCGGCCGAAGCGTTCATTGATCAGCCGAGCATGTCCGACGCCGGTGACCGCACCCAGCCGTACCACCATCTCCTGGTTGACGATGAGCACCGGAATCAGCAGCAGCAAAACCCATAACAGCGAGTAGCCATAGTTCTGGCCAGCTTGCGCGTAAGTCGCTACCCCGCCCGCGTCGTTGTCGCCGACCATGACGATGATGCCCGGACCGACGATGGCTGCCAGCGTCAGCAACCGGACTTTGAGGGTGCGCGCTCGATCGGTCTCACTGACATTGATGCGCCCGAACGCGCCCTCGATGTCGCCGATGTGAGCTCTGTCGAGCACGGCGAGGGGACGCGGCTCCGCAACGGGCTTGCGAGCAACCGATCGGGTGGCCGCATCCGTTGGCTGCTGGGGCTCGTTGGACGCCGCTTCCTCACCGTGAGCGCTCATGCTTACCCCGCTCCGTTGCGGTGCGGGTATTGACCGTTGTCGGCGGCCGGTGAGCTTGGCCCGCGGGTGGGGCGGGGTGCAGGTTCGCGGCGCCGCCAGTCGTCCGGGACCGTGGCCTCCAGCACGTCGTCAACAGTCACCACGCCCAACACCCGGTCCTGCTTGTCGACAACCGGGATGCTGTAGAGGTTGTAATCGGCTGCTAGTAAAGCGATATCGGTCAAGTCGGTGTCCGCGGTGATGCGTACCGGGTCCGAATCCATCAGCGCCGCAACGCTTTCACCGGGCCCAGCTTGCAACAGCGCGATAACCGAAACGACCCCGACGAGACGTCTCTCACCATCGAGGACATGGACCTTCAGCAATGCCTCGGGCTGAATGGTGTGGGCCGCGCTGATCAACGCAAGCGCATCGGCGGCGGTGGCCGTGGTTGAGCAGGAGACGGTGTCGACATTCATCAGCCCACCGGCGCTGTCCGGGTTGAACCCCATCAGCGTGATCACCTTGGTGCGCTGTGGTGCCGGCATGAGGTCGAGAACCTGCCGACGTCGCGACTGGCGCAGGTCAGAAATGGCGTCGGCGGCATCGTCGGCGCGCATCCGTCCCAGTAAGGCGGCCACCTCAGCGTCGGGCATCTCGTTCAGCAGCCGACTGGCCTTGTCGGGATCGAGTTCCTCAAAGACGTCGGCCTCTAATTCGGGATCAATGCGCACCCGATCGAGGATTTCCCCGCCCTCCTCGCTGTCGGCTTCCTCGATCAAATTGGCGAGCTCGGCCGGCTTAAGCGAACCCATCCGACCTGAAAACTTGCGCAAAGCCCGGGTGCGAGCATCGCCTATCAGCGGTTCGAAGGCCTTCCAATCACGCGCCGCGTGGCCGCCCGAACCGCGGATCAAACCGAACAGCCGCGGCGGTCGGCGGGTGTCCACCCGCGCCAGGACCCAGCCTTGGCCGGTGTCTTCCAGCTCCAGATCGTAGGCGCGCACCAGTTCAACCGCGGCCACGTCAATCAGCCGATGCCCCAACACATCGGCACGCAATAACACCTCACCCTCGCGGCGCTCAAACCCGCGTAAGTCGACCTTGTTTGCCGCCAACACGACCTTGCCCTGGGCGTAGGTTTCGATCGAGCCGCTGCCCACAAAGATCCCCCGCCCGCCAATTCGAGCGACGATTCCGGTGACCAGCGGGTACTCCTGCTCACCGCGCAGCCGGACGATCACGTCGTCAACCCGTCCCACCACATCACCGGAAGGAGCCGACAGCGGCGCTTTCAAGAGCTCAGATAAATGAATGAGCGGCAACGCGCTGCCCGGGTCCTCATAAGCAGGATTCGATCCACTCATCGCTTACCTCGCATCCTGGAGTCGACGACCGTGCCGGGGCGTACTGACTTGTGGCGCGGTGATAGCGATACCACAAATTAAGACGCCCCGTGTGCTCGTCCTCGACGACTGTCGCCGGATCATCACATGCCAGGGTTGACGGGCCATTAAGCCGCACTTAACTGATTGGTGATCGGCAGGACTCCACCACGTCGCCGTCGGCCCGAAAACGGACCAATGTTACTGGGGCTCATGAAGCCTTGCACGGCGTGAGCGTCGGTGGCGTCCAGCTACCATCGAGAACCTCCGGACGAGGCCGGTAGAAGCGAATGAGGTAGTTCCAGCCCTCCGGCGTGACGATCGCGTTCGGGGGGACGTCGCCGTCTGCCGAGGAAACGAAACGCACGGTGATCGAGCCATCGTTGTTGCGATCGCCGGTGACACTGTTGACCGAATAGAGGTCCTTCATGTTCGGCTCGAAGAATCCCCTCGCGTTGTACACCGACACCGACCAGAACGCGTCGACCGGAACATCCATGAACACCAACTCGTAGTCGCCGACCGGGACCTTCGGGTCGACGCCGATATACGTCGCCTCAGAGGTGGGAAGCCCGCCCCACCCGGCCGCGCATCCGATCAGGTGACGCACTGGGTCAACGTCACCCCGCGCACCGAACATGCGGTCGAAAGTGTTGAGCCCCCGGGCGAGCTCGAGCAGGGCGTCGCGGGTCGCGTCGAGGCTGTCGACGTCGTAGTCCGGCTTGACGAATAGCTCAGATGAGTCGGCCACTATCGCGAGCCGGTCTTGAACCGCCACGACGGCGGCGACATCTGTGGAGTCGTTGGGGTCAACCAGGATTCGAACACCGACCAGGACGTAGCGGGACCCGTACTGATCGCTCGTGAGCGTATGTTCACCGGCTTCATGGAAGACGCTGTTCACGAAGTGGTCTTCGTTGACGATCATCGCTGAGAGGTACCGACCATCCGCATCCGGCAACCTCAGCCGGGCCGGTTGCGCGAGATCAACAATCGCGAAGCTGTACAGCGTGTCCCGGTTGAGCCTGATGACCGTCTGTTCATCGATGCGGGCGGGTGTGCGGTTGTGCCGAAAACTCCCGACACCCCCCGCGACAGCCTGAATATCGGCAAACATCCGGTGGGTCTCCGCCCGGACAAAGTTGTCCACGTTAACGAGAACCACCATCATCTAACTCCTCGGGTCTTCGTCTGCGTCCTCACACGTTGAACCGGAACTCCACCAGATCGCGGACCTAACGTCAGCGGCCGCCCTCACCAGTTGGATGGGTGCATGGTTACATGATTCAACCTGGCGAAGTCGGCGACGCAGGTTCGATCCAATCACCTTCACCCCGTCTACGTTGAGGAGTCACCCATGGGCGACGGCGATGCCGCAGCGATCCGAGCGGCACGAGGTAACTGGGTCAGCGAGCACTCGAGATCTATCTGACCTCGGGTGGCACGCGGGGCCACATCATGGACGTGAGTGCGGTCGGGGGCCGTGCGCTGACCACGCACTGCTTGATCAAGTGTGTGGGTCGCAAGTCGGCGAAGGTCCATGTCAGGCCGTTGATCTATGGCAACGTCGGTGGCGAGATCGTGATCGTCGCGTCGAAAGGCGGTGCCGACGCGCATCCGGAGTGGTACTTGAATGTCTTAGAGAGCAACACGATCGGTGTGCAAATCGCGACCCAAGCGTTCGAGGCCACGTGGCGGGAACCAGAAGGCGAGGAACGGCATCAGGTGTGGGCCTATATGGCTCATCTATACCCGCCGTACCTCACCTATCAGCAGTCGACTAGCCGTCAGATCCCGCTGGTGATGTTGACACCCGTGCGGCCGATCGACGTCTTCTCTGCGGAAGGTTCGCAATAACCGCTCGAACAATGCGACACGTAGATCGATGTGCGCAGATGACTCGACCGCATTCAGTGCGATCCCGTCACGCTCAGTTACTCGCTGAGCAATCGAAGCGTCGTCGCCGAACGTTGCTGCCAAATAATCACACTCCGAACTTGGCACGGGCGTCGTCCGTCACAGGAGTGAACAAGTTGACGAGGTTTCCATCGGGATCGCGGAACAGAAGTGCGCGATTACCCCATCAAATCGGAGCGGGTGCATCGGCGGCCGACGCGGCGGCAGCGTTATCCAACTCCGGCGGCCAAGGGGTCAGAACGATTTTGCCGCCCAGACCGCCACCTTCGATGCGCGTATGCACCTCTGGTGCGGCGGCCAAGGGTAGACGGTCGATGACCACAGGATGGATCGCACCGTCACGCAGCAGTGTGAACAGGGCAGCCATATCAGCTTTGAACTCGTCAGGGTGGGTCTTTCGCCGGGAGGTGATGCTGTACCACTTCGCGCGCCGACCGTGGAATAGGCCATTGAACGTGTCCCACAGCTTGAGTCGGGCTATGCCCATCCCCGCCGACAACAAGCCTTCGCGTCCATCGGCCATGGTTTGCGACCCATACCCTACGAGGAGACCGCCGGCCGCGAGGCAGGCGTAGGAGCGTTTGAAATGCGCTCCGCCGATGGCGTCGAAGACGGCATCGACCCCGGCGGTGAGCTTGTGCAGTGCGTCGACGAAGTCGCCGTCGCGGTAGTCGATGGCCTTAGCTCCGAAGCTCTCCACCACCGGCATGTTGGCGGCAGAGCACGTGCCGATAGCGTTCAGACCGAAGTGCCGCGCCAGGTCGAGCAACGCCGTGCCCACAGTTCCGGAGGCTCCAATCGCCAGGATCGTTTCACCCGGGGCGAGTTGGCGGTAGCGGGTGAGCATTTGAAATGCGGTGAGATACGCCAAAGGGATGCACACCGCCTCGGCGGGATCAACGCCATCAGGCAGGGGCACGAGGAACCGTGCGGGGCGTATCGCGTATTGGGTGTAGCCACCGACGACGCACAGATCGGCCACAGTCTGACCCTCGAGTTGAGACGCGACCCCGACACCGACCTTCTCGACTTGGCCAACGATGTCGTAGCCAGGAATGAATGGCAGTGGTCCCTTGTAGTCCGGATAGCGCCCGCGGCGGATGAAGATGTCAGTAAAGCCAGTCCCGGCGGCGAGGACCTTGATACGAACCTCGCCAGGACCTGGTTCCGGGATGGTCGTTTCCTCGACCAAAGCAAGGACCTCAGGGCCCCGGAACTCCGAAATAACGATTTTTTGCCAACTCATCTGCGTACCTCCCTCATACAACCGTGCTGCGAACACGCGTGCCGAGAGTGGAAAGCACCCGATAGACGGTCGCGCGGCTTACCGCCGTGTCGCGCCTCAGCGCGGTTTGGGTGGGTTGGTCCACATCAGTTCGGTGATGTCGGTAACGCCGATCAGCAGTACCTGGTCAGTGGCGCGAACGAACAGCGTGTCGGATATAACGCTGCGGACCGGGAAGCCCTCGGCGTGGAGCCAGTCGACGACCACGGTACCGGCGGCGCGCAGTGCGGAGACACAGTCGCGCGGCGGGGTCGCTGAATGTCTGGCCAGGAGCGCGGGAAGTCGTTGTCCGGTCAGCGTGATGGTATCGGGGTGGTAGCCGAGCATGGTGGCGAAAGCGGGGTTGGTGTAGACGACGACGCCGTCGAGTCCGGTGGCGAGCATGGGTATAGGCAATCGGTCCAGCAGAATCAACGCGGGCAGCGCATACAAGTATTCGTCCGGGGTGCTCGGCGAAGGTCGGCGGCGTCGTTCGGTGCTGGACTTCTTCGCGTCCACGAAGTTGTCGTAGCGGTTGCCGTTGGTTTCGGCGCTGGCGGGCCCGGCGGTCGGGTCGGTTCGGGGCTTAGCAAAATCAGGTGATGCGCTCATCGTGATCCCGCGCGTAGACGATTACCGTTAATGTCCGGCGGAGGCGCAGCGCGCCTTGAGTTCTGCGGCGGAACAAAACGGCGGAAGTCATGCCCGGACCAGCTGAAATTCCCAGCGGCACCGAATTTTACCCGATCTGATCCGATAGCGGAGGTTGAACGACGTGCATCGCTAGACGTTAAAACGGAACTCCACCACGTCGCCGTCGGCCATCACGTAGTCCTTGCCTTCCATGCGGACCTTGCCGGCGGCTTTGGCGGCGGCCATCGAGCCCGCGGCGACCAGGTCGTCGTAGGACACGATCTCGGCCTTGATGAAGCCCTTTTCGAAGTCGGTGTGGATCACCCCGGCGGCCTTGGGCGCGGTATCGCCCTGATGGATCGTCCAGGCCCGCGACTCTTTGGGTCCAGCGGTCAGGAACGTCTGCAGCTTCAGCGTGTGAAAGCCTGCCCGCGCCAAGGCATCCAGTCCGCGCTCAGCCTGGCCGATGGACTCCAGTAGTTCGGCGGCCGACTCGTCGTCGAGCTCGGTGAGCTCGGCCTCGATCTTGGCGTCCAGGAAAACCGCGTCCGCGGGCGACACCAGCGCGCGCAGTTCGGTGACCCGATCGGCGTCGGTCAACACCGCCTCGTCGGCGTTGAACACGTAGAGGAAGGGCTTGGTGGTCAGCAGATTTAATTCCCGCAAGAGCAGGGCGTCGGCGCCCGTGGCGAACAGCGTCGTCCCGCCGTCAAGCGCGTCTTGCGCAGCCACGGCAGCCTGGTGAAGCGGTTTGCGGTCTTTGTTGTTGCGCGCTTCTTTCTCCAGCCGCGGCACCGCACGCTCCAGTGTCTGCAGATCGGCCAGGATCAACTCGGTCTCGATGACCTCGATATCGGATTTGGGGTCCACCTGGCCGGCGACGTGCGCCACATCGTCGTCGGAGAACACCCGGACCACCTGGCAGATCGCGTCACATTCGCGGATATTGGCCAGGAATTTGTTGCCCAGGCCGGCGCCTTCCGACGCGCCCGCGACGAGTCCGGCGATGTCGACGAACGTCACCGGCGCCGGCACGATCCGCTCCGAACCGAACATCTCGGCCAACGTCGCCAGCCGAGGATCGGGCAGCGGCACCACGCCCTCATTCGGCTCGATCGTCGCGAACGGATAGTTGGCGGCCACGACATTGTTTCTGGTCAACGCGTTGAACAGCGTCGACTTGCCGACGTTCGGCAGACCCACGATTCCCAGGCTCAAGCTCACAGGGACTCAAGTGTAGGAGAACGACGGCAATGCCAGCCCGGGTCCCACCGCCGCTTGGCGCCGTGAAATGTGGCACGCCAACGGCGTCCTAACGAGGTCTTTACCCGTCTTTGGGCGCTGAGCCGGTACGGTCGACGTGTGTCAGCACAGCGGACGCGGTCGGCGGTGGCGGCAGATCATCGGTCGATATTCCCCAACCTTCCTGGTGTGCCGTGGTGGGCGGCAGTGGTTATCGCGGTGACGCACACGGCCGTGGGCGTCGCCTTCGACGCCGGATCGGGTAAGGAGCTGACCACCGTATTCTCCGCGCTGTACGCGGCTGGCTGCGTGGCTGCGGTCCTAGCGGTGCGCCAGTCCGGTGTCTTCACCGCAGTCATCCAGCCACCGCTGATCCTGTTCTGTGCGGTGCCGGGGGCGTACTTTCTGTTTCACGGCGCCAAGTTCACCGGCCTTCGGGACCTGCTGATCAACTGTGGCTATCCGCTGATCGAGCGTTTCCCGCTGATGCTGTTCACCTCGGGCGGGGTGCTGCTGATCGGCATGATCCGCTGGTACCTGGGAATGGCGACGCGCCCGGCCACAGCCGCAGCTACAACCACAGGCGCAACCGCCGAAGCCGACACCGACGGCAGCGCCGACCGGCCTGCCGGGTTGGCCGCGAGGCTAGCCGCATTGTTCAGCCGCGACTCCGCCACGGAAGACACCGCCGACAAAGCCACCAAGCGGCGTTCACAGCGGGCCCATGCCGTCGGACGTTCCGCGAAATCGGCCAAAGCCACCGACCGGCGAGCCGCCCGACGTCCTGCGACGTCGCGCTCCCGGCATATCCGGCCGCCGCTGGACGACGCGCCCGAACCGACCCGGCGTCGACGCCCGACACGTACCCGAGACTTGGACGCTCCGGAACCACCGCGTCGCGGCAGGCTGCCGCGCGACCCCGACCTGCGTGGTCGGCCGCCCCGGGAAATCCGGCGTGACCCGCACGTCCGCAAGGGCCGCCCGGCTAGCCGAAGCAGCCGCTTCGACCCCTACGAGCCGATGGAGCCCTACGAACCCACTGGGTCCTCTGCGGCGCCGGAGCGAAGCCGTCGCCGGGTGCCCAATGGGACATCCGGCACCACCACGACGCACCACCCCATCTCCCAGGTCCGTTATCGGGTTTCATCCCATCCTGACGAGTCGGCGAAGGAGCCCACGGTGCGCCCGCCGCGACCGCGCAAGCCCGCAGCCGACTCCTGGGAATACGACGTCTAACCCCCTCGCGTCGGGCGGATCTCCCTCGGCAACGCGAACACCAGGGTCTCGTTGGCCGTCGTCACGGGCTGCACCACGTCGTAGCCGTACTCGGCCAGCCGCTCCAGCACGCCACGTACCAGCACCTCAGGCACCGATGCGCCGGAGGTAACCCCGACCGTGGTGACGCCGTCCAGCCAGCCCGGGTCGATATCGCCGGCATGGTCCACCAGATGCGCGGCAGCCGACCCGGCGCCCAGGGCAACCTCGACCAACCGCACCGAGTTCGACGAGTTGCGCGACCCGACGACGATCACCAGCTCACACTCGGGTGCCATCGCCTTGACCGCGACCTGCCGGTTCTGGGTGGCGTAGCAGATGTCGTCGCTGGGCGGGTCCTGCAGCTTGGGGAAGCGCACACGCAGCCGCTGCACGGTCTCCATGGTCTCGTCGACGGACAACGTGGTCTGCGACAACCAGACCACCTTGTTCTCGTCGCGAACCGCCACACCGTCGACAGCGTCGGGCCCGTCAACCAGCTGCACATGGTCAGGAGCCTCGCCAGCAGTTCCGACGACTTCCTCGTGGCCCTGGTGACCGATGAGCAGGATGTCGTAGTCGTCACGGGCGAAGCGCTTGGCCTCGTTGTGCACCTTGGTGACCAGCGGGCAGGTGGCGTCGATGACTCGCAGCTGCCGCTCAGCGGCCGACGCGTGCACGGTCGGCGCCACGCCGTGCGCGGAGAACACCACGATGGCGCCCTCGGGCACTTCGTCGGTCTCGTCGACAAAGACGGCTCCCGCCTCGGCCAGGGTGTCGACCACATGGCGGTTGTGCACAATCTCGTGCCGTACGTAGACAGGTGGCCCGTGCTTCTCCAGCGCGCGCTCGACCGTTTCGACGGCGCGGTCCACACCGGCGCAGTAGCCGCGTGGCTCGGCCAGCAGCACCCTCTTGCCAGTCACCGGCTCGACTACTGCGCGGGTGGCGCCCGGAATCCCCATGTTGACGGTCGGCGGCATGACAACCAGGTTACTTTGCCGACTCGGAGCCGCCAGCTCGCGCTGTCGGCTTGGAGTTGACCGCCGGTTAAGGCAGTCTGGTGCGCATGGCTTCTGCACCGTATGGGGTCCGGCTGCTGGTGGGCGCGGCGACATTCGCCGTCGAGGAGACGATCAAGCTGCCGAAAACCATCCTGATGTATCCCATGACACTGGCTAGTCAGGCCGCGCATATCGTGATGCGATTCCAGCAAAACCTGGCCGAGCTGGTGATCAAGGGCGACTCCACTTTGGAATCGATTTTCCCGCCCAAGGATGAGCAGCCGGAATGGGCGACCTTCGACGAGGACCTCGCGGACGGTGCAGACGGTCGAGCAGAAACGGCCGGACTCGGCTTCGATGCGGTCGACCCTGAACGCCGCGCCGAAGGACGGTTCGCGCTGTACACGGCGCCTGACGGGGATGTGACGGCCGATCCCCCGACTCAACCTGTGGCTGTCGGACGGGCGAAGAAGCCAGCCGCCAAGGCCGACGTCGTTGCGCCGGCGGTGGCCGACGAGCTCGATTACGAAGCGCTGACGCTGGCCCAGCTGCGGGCCCGGCTGCAATCGCTCGACGTGGAGGAACTCGAGGCCCTGCTGGCCTACGAGGAGGCCACCAAGGCGCGCGCACCGTTCCAGACGCTGCTCGCCAACAGGATCACTCGCGCGACGGTGAAGTGACCCGATCGGTGCCGGTTCAACCGGCGAATTCGGCCGAGAACCCGTTTCCGGTTCGCGCGGTGGCCATCCGAGTTGCCGGCTGGATCGACAGGCTGGGCACGGTGTGGGTGGAAGGTCAGTTGACCCAGATCAACGTCCGGCCGGGCAGCAAGACCGTGTTCATGGTGCTGCGTGACCCCGCGGCCGACATGAGCCTGACCGTCACCGCCCCACGAGATCTGGTGGACGATGCGCCGGTCAAGCTCGCCGAAGGCGTCCAAGTTGTGGTCTGCGGCAAACCCAACTTCTACACCGGGCGTGGCACATTCTCGTTGCGGCTCAGCGAAATACGCGCGGTAGGGATCGGAGAGCTGCTGGCACGCATCGAGCGGCTGCGGCGACTGCTGGACGCCGAGGGGCTTTTCGACGCACGGCTCAAGCGGCCCATACCGTTCCTGCCCGCGACGGTCGGTTTGATCACCGGTCGGGCCAGTGCGGCCGAGCGGGACGTGACCACGGTGGCCACCACGCGGTGGCCCGCGGTGCGCTTCGCGGTCCGCAATACCGCCGTGCAGGGTCCCAGCGCAGTCCCCCAGATCGTCGAGGCGCTACGCGAATTGGACGCCGACCCCGACGTGGACGTAATTGTGGTGGCTCGCGGCGGCGGTAGCGTCGAGGACCTGCTGCCGTTCTCCGACGAGACGCTGTGCCGCGCGATCGCGGCCTGCCGTACGCCGGTCGTCAGTGCGGTCGGTCACGAGCCCGATAATCCGCTGTGTGATCTCGTCGCCGACATGCGCGCAGCGACTCCCACCGACGCCGCCAAGAGGATCGTCCCGGACACCGCAGCAGAACAACACTTGCTCGACGACCTGCGTCGCCGCAGCGCCCGGGCGCTGCGCAACTGGGTGGCCCGTGAAGAGCGTGCGCTGGCGCAGTTGCGCAGCCGCCCGGTGCTGGCCGAGCCGCTGGCGGCGTTGAGGGTGCGCGCAGAAGAGGTTCACCGCGCCCGGTCCGCGGTTCGCCGGGATATCACCCGACGGATCGATGCCGAGGCCGAACGGGTGGGTCACCTGTCCGCCCGGCTGGCCGACGTTGGGTCCGGCGGCTACCCTCGCCCGTGGCTACGCCGTGGTGCAGACGGTTGCGACCGGAGGGCCCGCTGCTGAAATAGGGAAAGTGCTGCGCTCAGTCGACGATGCCCCGGCAGGCACCAAGCTGCGGGTGCGGGTTGTCGACGGTGCCGTCGCAGCGACCAGCGAGGGACGAACCGATGGCGCCTGACGACGCGGCGGGAGCCGGACACGCTACGCCTATTAGTCAGCTTGGGTATGAAAAATGCCGAGACGAACTGATCGAAGTAGTGCGTCTCTTAGAGCAAGGTGGGCTAGACCTCGATGCGTCGCTGACGCTATGGGAACGAGGCGAAAAGCTGGCGAAACGGTGTGAGGAGCACTTAGCTGGAGCCCGTAAGCGAGTCACCGACGCATTGGCCTCCTCCGAGCAGGAAGATTCTTGAAATCGAAACCAGTTTTGGCGATTGTGCTCGAAACTGGAACACGTTTCAGTTATTCTCGGCCGCATGGCTGACATTTCTGGATCATCGCCGACCACCACGTTGGGGCGGGTGCTGGTCACCGGCGGCTCGGGGTTCGTCGGCGCCAACCTGGTGACCACCCTGCTCGACCGCGGCCTCCAAGTGCGCTCTTTCGACCGGGCGCCCTCGCCGCTGCCCGCCCAGCCAGGGCTGGAGGTGTTCGACGGCGACATCTGCGATCCGGACACGGTCGCGGCGGCAGTCGACGGCATCGACACCATCTTTCACACCGCCGCCATCATTGAGCTGCTGGGCGGTGCATCGGTCACCGAGGAGTACCGGAAACGCAGTTTCGCCGTCAACGTCGGCGGAACCGAGAACCTGGTGCATGCCGCGCAGGCCGCCGGGGTGAGGCGGTTCGTCTACACCGCGTCCAACAGTGTGGTGATGGGCGGCGAGCCGATTGCCGCCGGCGACGAGACGTTGCCCTACACCGAGCGATTCAATGATCTCTACACCGAGACCAAGGTGGTCGCTGAACGATTTGTGCTGTCCCAGAATGGAGTTGAGGGTCTGCTGACTTGTTCCATCCGGCCCAGCGGGATCTGGGGGAACGGCGACCAGACGATGTTCCGCAAGCTGTTCGAAAGCGTAGTCGCCGGCCATGTCAAGGTGCTCATCGGTAGCAAGCGCGCCAGACTGGATAACTCCTACGTGCACAACCTGATTCACGGCTTCATCCTGGCTGCCGAGCACCTGGTGCCGGGCGGCAGCGCGCCCGGGCAGGCGTACTTCATCAACGACGGCGAACCGATCAACATGTTCGAGTTCGCCCGGCCAATCGCCGAGGCATGCGGAGTGCGGTGGCCGCGGGCCCGGGTGTCGGGCCGACTGGTGCGGGACGTGATGTCGGTCTGGCAGCGTCTGCACTTCCGCTTCGAGCTACCGAAGCCGCCGCTGGAACCCCTTGCCGTGGAGCGACTTTACCTCGACAACTACTTCTCCATCGCGAAGGCGACCCGCGACCTCGGTTACCGCCCGCTATTCACCACCGAACAGGCCATGGCCGACTGCCTGCCCTACTACGTCGAGTTGTTTGAGCAGGTCAAGGCCGCCAGCCATCCTCACTTGGCGGCGTTAGTCAGCGCGGCACCGCCCGAATAACGGGCCGGACTGGTACGACCCTCGGCTGCAAAACCCGCCCCCTTGTCGAGCCGCTAACGAGCGACTGCGAACATATTCGCGCCTATTTCAGGTCGGCTTGTTGCCGAAATACACTTTTCGCGAGCAAGGAGGGTCGTGTCCGAGACTGTGCTGGTCACTGGGGCGTTCGGACTGGTCGGGTCCGCGACGGTGCGACAGTTGCTCGCCGACGGCCGCCACGTGGTAGCCACCGACCTCGACCTGCCGGCCAACCGCAAGCAGGCGGCTAACCTGCTGCCGGGCACCGATGTGCGCTGGGCCGACCTCACCGATCCCGACGCGGTCAACGCGCTGGTGGGCGCGGTCTCTCCGGCCGCGATCATCCACCTGGCCGCGATCATTCCGCCGGTCTGCTACGCGCGACCGGCGTTGGCCCGCCGCGTCAACGTCGACGCGACCGGATTTCTGCTCAACGCCGCAAAGACGCTGCCGGCGCCGCCGAGATTCGTGCAAGCCTCCAGCGTCGCCGCCTACGGCGCCCGCAATCCGCACCGCATCACCGACGCGCTGACCGCGGACACCCCGCTGCGGCCATCCGACAACTACGGCGCCCACAAGGTGGAAGCCGAGCAGCTGGTGGGCAGCTCCGGGCTTGGACTGGGTGGTGCTGCGGCTGGGCGGCGTGCTCACCGCCGAGCCGCGCTTCGACCTCGACCTGGACACCATCTACTTCGAGGCGTCGCTGCCCGTCGACGGTCGCATCCAGACGGTCGACGTGCGCGACGTGGCCCGCGCCTTCGTCGCGGCCACCACCGCGCCGGTCACCGGCGAAACGCTTCTCATCGGCGGCGACGACTCACACCGCCACGTCCAGGGCGAACTCGGTCCGGCCATGGCGGCGGCGATGGGCTTGGCCGGCGGGATACCTGCCGGGCGCAAAGGCAATCCGGACAGCGACGCCGACTGGTTTGCCACCGACTGGATGGACACCGCCCGCTCAACCGAAGCGCTGAAATTTCAACGAGTTTCGTGGCAGCAGATGCTTTCTGAGACCGCCGACCGGATGGGCTGGCGACGTTATCCGGCGCTACTGGCGGCGCCGCTGGCACATGCGGTGCTCAAGTGCCGCTCGCCGTATCGCCGCTATCCGGGCCACTACGCCGATCCCTGGGGCGTCATTAGTGCCAAATGGAGCGACCCGCGACCCGAAGGGGCGCAAGCATGAGCGCAACAAACGCCCGAAACGCGGTAGTCGTGGGCGGCGCCTCGGGCATCGGCCGAGCGGTGGCTTTCGCGCTGGCCGCACACGGCTGCCGCGTGATCGTCGCCGACCGCAACACCGACGGCGCACACGCCGTCGCCGCCGAGCTCGGCGATCCGCATACCGCCGTGACCGTCGAAGTCACCGATGAGGCATCGGTACGGGAGCTGTTCGAGCAGGCCGACGCGCTCGACGTGGTCGTCAATACCGCCGGTTTCAGCGGCCTCGGGCTGATCAGCGACTTGGCCGTCGAAGATTTCCGGTCGGTCGTCGACGTCTGCCTCACCGGCTCGTTCCTGGTGATCAAGCACGCCGCACCGCGGCTGCGCGACGGCGGGGCGCTGGTGTCGATCAGTTCACTCAACGGACGCCAGCCGGCCGTAGGGATGAGCGCGTACTGCGCGGCCAAGGCCGGGTTGTCGATGCTGACCCAAGTCGCCGCACTTGAGCTCGCGCCGCACGGAATCCGGGTCAACGCTGTCGCACCCGGATTCGTGCACACCCCGCTCACCGAGGGGGCGATCCAGATTCCTGGTGTCGTCGACGAATACGTGGAGAACACCCCGCTGGGCCGGGCCGGTACTCCCGAAGACGTCGCCGATGCCGTGGTGTTTTTGTGCACGGCTCCGTGGCTGACCGGCGAGGTGCTCGACCTCAATGGCGGCGCGCACATGCGACGTTATCCCGACATTTTGAGCCACGTGATGAAGCTGGCTGCACCGCAGTGACTTTCAATAAAACCTTCACCGGCAAGCAAGCTTTAGTCACCGGCGCCGGCTCGGGCATCGGCGCCGCACTGTGCCGGGCCTTGGTTGCCGCGGGCGCCGACGTCGTGGCCACCGATGTCGACGGCGCCGCGGCAGCCCGCACCGCCGAGAGCCTGCACGGACCCGGCAACGCAAGCTCGGCCAGCCTCGACGTCACCGACGCGGCCGCGGTTGCGGCGGCCGTCGACGCTGTCGTCGCTCGCACCGGGCGGCTGGACCTGATGTTCAATAACGCCGGAATCGCTTGGGGCGGTGACACCGAACTGCTCACGCTGGACCAATGGAATGCCATCATCGACGTCAACATCCGCGGTGTCGTGCACGGAGTGGCGGCCGCCTACCCGGTGATGCTGCGCCAGGGCCACGGCCACATCGTCAATACCGCGTCGATGGCCGGGCTGACCGCAGCCGGCCAGATCACCAGTTATGTGATGACCAAGCACGCGGTGGTGGGGCTGTCGCTGGCGCTGCGATCGGAGGCGGTGTCCCGCGGGGTGGGGGTGCTGGCCGTCTGCCCGGGCGCCGTGGAGACTCCGATCCTGGACAAAGGCGCCATCGGCGGTTTCGTCGGCCGCGACTACTACCTACGTGGCCAGGGCACGAAGACCGCGTACAGCCCGGACCGGCTGGCCCGCGACACCCTGAAGGCAATCGAGCGCAACAAGGCGCTGCTGGTTGCGCCGAAGTCGTCGCACGCATCCTGGCTGTTCGCCCGGCTGGCACCGGGTCTGTTGCAGCGGATGTCGATCCGGTTCATCGCCGATCAGCGCGCGCGCCAAGCCGCTAGATCCGCGGCTGCACGCTAACGTTCACGACGGCAGCGACGTGGAGGGCGGCGATGAACACGGAATTCACGCTCACCCAGAAACGGGCCCTTGCGGTCGTCACCATCATCAGCCTGCTGTTCGCTGCGTACTTCCTGCGCAATTACTTCGTCCTCATCGTGGTGGCCGCCGTCGGGGCGTATTTGTTTACACCGCTTTTCAATTGGTTCCATCGTCGCCTCGGTAGCGGGCTGGCGGCCACCTGCACGCTGCTCTCGGCTCTGGTCGTCGTGTTCGTGCCGGTCGGCCTGTTGGTGCTGCTGGCGGTCGTCCAGATTTCCCGCATGGTCACCCACGTCGCCGGCTGGGTCCAGAGGACCGGTCTGAGTGGGATCGGCGACAAGAGTCTCCATGTCGTCAATCAGCTGTTGGCGCGGGTGCCGTTCCTGCACATGACGGTCACCGCAGAGTCACTCAGGAAAACGATGGTGACGGTGTCACAGAAGGCGGGCGAATGGGCCCTGCACTTCCTGCAGGACACGGCCGGCAGCTTATTCGGCGCCGTCACCTCAGCCATCATCTTCTTGTACGTGTTTGTAGCGTTGCTGACGAACCGCGAGAAACTCCTCACCTTGATCCACCAACTCAATCCGCTTGGCGACGACGTCACCGATCTTTACCTGCGGAAAATGGGCTCCATGGTGCGCGGTACCGTCAGCGGCCACTTCGTCATCGCGCTCAGTCAAGGGGTGGCCGGAGCCGCGTCCGTCTACGTGGCCGGATTCCACCACGGATTTTTCATATTCGCGATTCTGTTGACCGCGTTGTCCATCATTCCGCTGGGCGCCGGTATCGTGACCATCCCGTTCGGCATCGGGATGATCCTCTACGGCAACATCGTCGGCGGCGTTTTCGTGATCGTTTGGCATCTCATAGTCGTCACCAACCTGGACAACTTTTTGCGCCCGATCCTGGTCCCCCGAGACGCCCGCCTCAATCCCGCGCTCATGTTGCTTGCCGTGTTCGCAGGTATCGGCATGTTCGGCCCGTGGGGCATTGTCATCGGACCGTTGCTGATGATCGTCATCGTGACCACCATCGACGTCTACCTGGCGGTGTATAAGGGCGTGGAGCTCGCGGAACCCGTCGACCAGGACAGCAAACCCGGTTGGCTGACCCGTTGGAAGCCCCCGCGGCTAAGAGGCCGCTAGCCGCTGGGTGAGGAACTCGACGACTCGCTTGCGCGCCTCGTAGGCCGGATGACCGTCGACCTCGCGGACCTCCAGGGTCAGCACCGAATGCGCCGCCCGGGAAAAACCATGCTCGTTGCCGGGACCCGAGTCGATCTCGATCACCTCGAACGCATCGCCAAGTCGCTCTTTGAGCGTCGCGAACCGCTCGGCCGGTGACTTGAAGTCCTTGCTGAACCGCAAACCCAACGCGCACACGCCCTCGCTGGCGGCGCGGTCTTTGAACGCGTTCAGCTCGACGTCGCTGAGTCCGGGATCACGCCGCTGGCGCGGCGTCAACGGAAACGGCACGGACGGCTGGCTGAGCACCGGCGCAAGCACGCTGTCGTCGACCGCGGCCGCCAGCGCGAAGCCGCCGGTGAAACACTGGCCGATCACACCGACGCCCTTGCCTGGCGTCGACGCATTGAGGTCACGGGCCAATGCGCGCAGGAAAACCGCGATCGGCCGCTGCTTGTTGGTCGCCAGCGCGGCGAATTCCCGTGCCACACAGACCCGTCTAAGAGAAGAAAGCAGGTAGCCGACCGAAACAGGCCGGCCCGCCTCGCCGAACAGCGACGGCATGGCGACGGTGAACCCGTTGTCCACCAGGTGATTACCCAGCGCCAACACACCGGGATGGATGCCCGGTATCTCGGGAATCAGCACCACGCCAGGTCCGTCGCCCTTGCGGTAGACGTCGTGGGTGTAGCCGCCGCCGGTGAACGGCGCGGCCGTCCAGCCGGTGAGGTCAGCTTCCGGTGCGCTGTCCGGTGCGCTCATCGATGTCCCTTCTCCCGTCGTGGCGGTAACGGCGGTTGTGATTGGGTGGCCGCGGCCAGCGTACGGAACTGATCGACGCTTCCGGCACCGGTGATCGCGACCTGGGCGGGCCCGGCCGGGCTGTTCAGCCGGGTCGTCCACACCGGCTCGACGCCGTCGCCCTGGTAGACGATCCACCGGGTGCCGTCGACGTCGACCGTGCCGGTCGGGTACATAGCTGGGTGGATCGAGCCGACCAGCTTGTCCTCGTCGGCGTTGCTTTGGGTCAGGCTGACATACAGGCCGGTGGGGCTGAGGTATCCGACCGTGGAGGTGACCGCCCGCAGCCGCTGACCCGTCGCCGGGTCGGTTCGGCCATCTTCGATGCCACCGCGGCTGCCGGAGTTGGGCTGCCAGCCCCCGGGCAGCCGCGGCAGCCGGACCGGGAACGCAAAAGTCTGCGCGTCGGCCCGCAGCGCGCTGGCCGCGTCATAGGACGGCACCGGACCGCGGTTGGTCCCGCCCGGAGCAAACGTGCACATCCCGACCATGCCCGCCAAGACGATGCAGGCCAACACCAGCGGCGCGATCGACCAGAACATATCCCGGCCGTCTTGCAGCAGCCGTGGCTTGGCCGGCTTGGCCGTCGGCTGCGGCTGGGTGGTCACATCACGAGTATCCCAGCTCCCGAGCGCCAACCCGGCTTCTGGGAGAATCGGGAACCGTGAGTGCAGCTTCTCGTCGTGAAGCCCCGGACCGCAACCTTGCTCTCGAGCTGGTACGGGTCACCGAAGCCGGTGCGATGGCGGCCGGGCGCTGGGTCGGTCGCGGCGACAAAGAGGGTGGCGACGGTGCGGCCGTCGACGCGATCCGCGAACTGGTGAATTCGGTATCGATGCGGGGCGTGGTGGTGATCGGCGAAGGTGAGAAGGACCACGCGCCGATGCTCTACAACGGCGAGGAGGTCGGCAACGGCGACGGTCCGGAGTGCGACTTCGCTGTCGACCCCATCGACGGCACCACGCTGATGAGCAAGGGCATGCCCAACGCCATCTCGGTGCTGGCGGTGGCCGACCGCGGCTCGATGTTCGACCCGTCCGCGGTGTTCTACATGAACAAGATCGCCGTGGGGCCCGATGCTGCCCACGTGCTGGACATCACCGCGCCGATCGCCGACAACATCCGCGCGGTCGCCAAGGTCAAGAGCCTGTCGGTGCCCGACATGACGGTGTGCATCCTGGATCGTCCGCGGCACGCTCAACTGATCGATGACGTCCGCGCCACCGGCGCACGAATCCGATTGATCACCGACGGTGACGTGGCAGGCGCGATTTCCGCGTGCAGGCCGCTTTCGGGCACCGACATGCTGGCCGGTATCGGCGGCACGCCGGAGGGCATCATCACCGCGGCCGCGATTCGCTGCATGGGCGGGGAGATCCAGGCGCAGCTGGCGCCCAGAGACGACGCCGAACGACGGAAGGCACTCGACGCCGGTTACGACCTCGAAAAGGTGCTCACCACTGAGGATCTGGTGTCCGGAGACAACGTCTTCTTCTGCGCCACCGGCGTCACCGACGGCGACCTGCTCAAAGGAGTCCGCTACCAGCCCGGCGGGTGCACCACCCAGTCGATCGTGATGCGATCGAAGTCGGGCACCTTGCGAATGATCGAGGCCTACCACCGGCTGTCCAAACTCAACGAGTACTCCGCGATCGACTTCACCGGCGACTCCACCGCGCAGTATCCGCTGCCTTAATCAAAAAGGACCCAACCCATGGGCGCTCATGCCGCCGATAACGACACCGAGTACCGCATCGAACACGACACTATGGGTGAAGTGCGGGTGCCGGCAAAAGCATTGTGGCGGGCGCAGACTCAGCGCGCGGTGGAAAATTTCCCGATCTCTGGCCGAGGTCTGGAGCGCACCCAGATCCGCGCGTTGGGTCTGCTGAAGGGCGCTTGCGCGCAAGTCAACAAGGACCTGGGACTGTTGGCGCCGGAGAAGGCCGACGCGATCATCGCCGCCGCGGCCGAGATCGCCGACGGGCGTCACGACGACCAGTTCCCCATCGACGTGTTCCAGACCGGGTCGGGCACCAGTTCCAACATGAACACCAACGAGGTGATCGCGTCGATCGCGGCCGCCAAGGGTGTGAGCGTGCATCCCAACGACGACGTCAACATGTCGCAGTCGTCCAACGACACCTTCCCGAGCGCCACCCACATCGCAGCCACCGAAGCCGCAGTGCGCCATCTCATTCCGGCGCTGCAGGTGCTGCATGACGCGCTGGCAACCAAGGCTCACGAGTGGCACAAGGTGGTGAAATCGGGTCGCACCCATCTGATGGATGCCGTCCCGGTGACCCTCGGACAGGAGTTTTCCGGATACGCACGCCAGATCGAGGCCGGCATAGAGCGAGTCCGTTCGACCCTGCCCCGGTTGGGCGAGCTGGCCATCGGGGGCACCGCGGTGGGTACCGGCCTCAACGCTCCCGACGGCTTCGGCGCCAAGGTGGTCGACGTGCTGGTCGCAGAGACCGGATTAGCTGAATTACGCACGGCGGTTAACTCTTTCGAAGCCCAAGCGGCCCGGGACGGACTGGTGGAGGCCTCCGGCGCGCTGCGTACCATCGCGGTGTCATTGACGAAGATCGCCAACGACGTCCGCTGGATGGGATCGGGCCCGCTAACCGGTCTGGCCGAAATTCAGCTGCCGGACCTGCAGCCGGGCAGTTCGATCATGCCGGGTAAGGTCAATCCTGTTCTGTGCGAGGCGGTTACGCAGGTCGCCGCTCAGGTGGTCGGCAACGACGCTGCGATCGCGTGGGGTGGCGCGGGCGGCGCCTTCGAGCTCAACGTCTACATCCCGATGATGGCGCGCAACCTGCTCGAGTCGTTCAAGCTGCTGACCAATGTGTCCCAGCTGTTCGCGGAGCGCTGCATCAGCGGGCTGAGCGCCCACGTCGAGCATCTGCGCGAGTTGGCCGAGTCGTCGCCGTCGATTGTGACACCGCTGAATTCGGTGATCGGTTACGAGGAGGCCGCCGCGGTGGCCAAGGAAGCCCTCAAGGAGCGCAAGACGATTCGCCAGACGGTGATCGATCGCGGGCTGATCGGCGACAAGCTGTCCGAAGAGGAACTCGACCGTCTCCTCGACGTGCTCGCGATGGCCAAGGTCAAGGACGACTAGCCGACATGATCAGCGACGAGCTCCGGCAGCGCCGTCTTGCGGTCATCGAGGAGCACATGAACACCGAGGTGACCAAGGAGTTTGACCGCACGCTGGCAACATTCGACGGCCACCCGCACTACGAGATCATGGCCACCGGGCAGGTCTTCGACGGTAACGACGAGGTCATGGGCTACTACCTGACCACCCGGACCGCGTTCCCCGACCAGCGTCACGACAACGTCCGATACCACTTCTCCGACGATGCGGTGATCACCGAGTTCGACCTGCTGGGCACCAATCTCGGTGAGTTCTATGGTCTGCCACCCACCGGCAAGGCGTTCTCGGTGCCGGTCATCGCGGTGTTCTTCTTCGAGGGCGACCGAATCATCAACGAGCGCATCTACTTCGACTCAGCCAGCCTGGTCAGCCAGATCGGCCGCAGCGAGCTGCTGGCGTTGGCCGCCACGGGTGACCTGCCTGGGCAGTGAGCGACGCGCCGGTAATCTTCACGCCAGTCACGTGCGTCTCTGCGGGTCGGGACGCGCGTTGTGCCCGCCTATCAGCGACAAATCGGGGCGCAGCCAGTTGTCGCTATGTGGGGGCACCCCCGCTGCGGGGGAGCGGGCCAGACCTTCCGCCGCTCGGAGGTTCTACTGAGGCAGGTGTGATCTCTGTGACCAGCGCCCTAGCTGCCGTTGTTCGGTCCGCCTGAATTCTGGCCCGTGACATCAGTGATCGGGAAGTTGGGCATCGGCGCAGGCGACGGCGTGTGGGGCAACGACGGAATCTCGGCTGCCGGGATGTCGTGCAGGTCGTTGGCCGGCGGTCCGTTCTCGCGGCCGCCGTAGACGCTGCCGGGTGCTCTCGGCCCGAGAAGCTGGCTGACGGTCACCAAGTGATAGTTGTTGGCCTTTAGCACCGGGATGAACTGGTAGACCAGATCGACTGTGCTGGAATAGGTATCGTGCAACAACACCACCGATCCCGGCTTGATCTGGGTCATCAGCACGTGCCTGCTGGCCGCGGTGTTCGAGTCGTTGATCCAGTCGAAAGGAATGACATCCCAGAGGATTCCGGCCAGGCCAATTTTTCCGGCCTGCTCATTGACCGCGGCGTCGGTCGACCCGCCGGGCGGTCGCCACAACGTGGGCGTGACGCCGGTGGCGGCCGCGATCGCATCGTTGGCCCTGGATAACTGGCCGGGAACATCAGGCGGCGGCAGCGTGGTCATGTTGGGGTGTTCCCAGGTGTGGTTGCCGATCTCCATGCCAGCGTCGACGACTCGTTTGGCGCCCGCCGGATTGGCGGCGACCTTATTGCCGATCTCGAAGAAGGTCGCCTTGGCATTGTTGGCAGTCAGGATGGCCAGCAGCCGATCGGTGTACGGGGTGGGACCGTCGTCGAATGTCAACGCCACGCATTTGACTTGTGCGCAATCGACGACGTCGTTGGCGTGAGCGAACCTGACATGCCCGGTGAAGGCACCGATGGCTATGACGGCGACGCCCGCCGCGACGCCGGCGACCGTACGCCAGTACCGCCACGCCTGGGTGTCTGGTCGTCTCGGCACGCCGGAAGCTTACCCAGTTCTACGGCGGCTACTACGGCAGCGGGCCACGGCTGATCTCCTCCAACATGTCGGTGACCAGCGCGGCGATCGGCGACCGCTCGCTGCGCAGCAGCGTGATGTGCGCGAAAAGCGGATGTCCCTTGAGTTTCTCGATCACTGCCGCGACCCCATCGTGGCGCCCCACCCGCAGGTTGTCGCGTTGCGCGACGTCGTGGGTCAGCACCACTCGCGACCCGGTGCCCAGCCGCGACAGCACCGTCAACAACACGTTGCGTTCCAGCGATTGGGCCTCATCGACGATGACGAACGAATCGTGCAGCGAGCGACCGCGGATGTGAGTCAGTGGCAGCACCTCGAGCATCCCGCGGGAGAGCACTTCCTCGAGCACCGCCGGGCTGGCCAGTCCCTCGAGTGTGTCGAAGACGGCCTGCGCCCACGGCCCCATTTTGTCGCTCTCACTGCCCGGCAGGTAGCCCAGCTCCTGACCGCCGACCGCGTACAGCGGACGGAACACCACGACCTTGCGATGGGTCCGCCGCTCCAGCACGGCCTCCAGGCCAGCGCACAACGCCAGCGCCGACTTGCCGGTTCCGGCCTTGCCGCCCAGCGACACGATGCCCACCGATTCGTCGAGCAGCAGATCCAGCGCCACCCGCTGTTCGGCCGAGCGACCACGCAGACCGAACACCTCGCGGTCGCCCCGGACCAGCTGGACGCGCTTGTGCGCATTGACCCGACCGAGCGCGTGCGAGCTACCGCCAAGCAGTCGAATCCCGGTGTGGCACGGTAGGTCTCGGGCAGGAGCCAAGTCCACCTCGCCGTCGGCGAACAGCGCGTCGATATCCTCAGCCGTGGCCTCGACCTCGGCCATCCCGGTCCACCCGGAGGTGATGACATCTTGTGCGTGATACTCGTCGGCGGCCAGGCCCACCGCCCCGGCTTTGACCCGAAGCGGAATGTCCTTGCTGACCAGGGTGACCCGCTTGCCGTCGGCGGCGAGGTTGGCGGCGCAACTCAAGATCCGCGAGTCGTTGGTGTCGGTCCGGAAACCTGCCGGCAACACCGCTGGATCAGTATGGTTGAGTTCGACGTGTAGCGTACCGCCTTGTGTCCCAACCGGAATGGGCTGGTCAAGCCGTCCGTGCTCCAGCCGAAGGTCGTCGAACAAACGCAACGCTTGGCGGGCGAACCAACCCAACTCGTGATGATGGCGTTTGGCCTCCAGTTCGCTGATCACCACCAGCGGAACCACCACCTCGTGTTCGGCGAACCGACTGCACGCCCACGGGTCGGACAGCAGCACGGAGGTGTCGAGCACGTAGGTCCGGATATCGGTCACGAAGCGCTCCTCGAGCGAGTAAGCCCGCGCGGACCCACACAGGCATATCGGCGGGGGCCGCAGCACCAGGACCGGGGCCGGTCCTGCCGTTGTCGTGATCGGAGGTGCCGCCCTGGCAGCAGAGCATGTCGCTGGCCATCGAGAATGACGCTACTCTGGTGGCCGCTCGGCCGCCGCGCAGGCGCGCCGAGGGCGCTCGCCCGACGGCACTAACCGATGACGAAATGCCTCAGCGCGGGCTCGTCGGCCACTCCCCACGCGGTGATGCGGTCGGAGATCACTTGCCGCAGCTGATTCGGGTCGAAAATCCCGGCGTCGGCCACGTTGCGCACCTTGTCCTGGTAGGCGTCGATGTCGGCGCCGACGACGTGAAGGTCGGCCGCGCGAGCGGCGATCGCCGCGATCGTCTCATCGCGGGTGTAGTCGAGGCAGTGCGCGACGAGGTTGGCGAAGAACTCCTCGTGGCGCTCTTCGTCTCGCGCGATGTGGGCGATGAGTCCAGCCAGCACTGGCTCTTCGATCTGGGCGGCCAAATTGTTGCTGTACACGGCGTGGGCGCGCTCGAAGAAAGCCATGAAAACCAGGGTCTCGACCTGGGAATAGTGGTCGGCGCGATACCCCTTCTGTGACACGTGCTCGAAGCGGACCTGCTCGTTGGCGGTCGGGTCGACCTCGCGGGTCACCACGAAATACTCGCGCAGCGCAATGGCATGCAGGTGTTCTTCGGCGGTCCACCGGCCCAGCCACTGGGCCCACATATCTTCGAGAATGAAATGCTCGACCAGTTCGCGGTGATAACCGGCGACGTTGTCTTTGGTGATCATCAGGATCTCGCATGCGTCGGTGATGGCTTTGGGCAGCGTCACCTGGGACGGGTCCCAATCCCGACCACCGAGCAGGGCGAAGTTCTCGCCTTGCTCGAAGGGCACGAAGTCATGCGCGAACCACAAGTTCTCGCTATCGAGGTGGCGGTCGAGGTTCTCGCCCACGACCGGCTCGAGTTCGAGGATCAATGCGTTAGCGACGGGTTTCACTGCCATGAAAGTAACTGTAACCCGCGTACACAGGTTTCCACAAAATGGTCAGGCGTGTCGCTGCAGTCCCGCCGACGGGTGCACCTAAAGCGTCAGCCCCGGGTAGAGCGGGTGGTCGGCTAGCAGGTCGGCGGCCGCCGCATGCACCCGCTCGGCGGTGCCGTCAGCCAGCGCGTATTTGGCCTTCGAGGGTCCCTGCGGCCCCGCAGCGGGTTGAGTGTTGGCCAACACCTCGACAACCAGTTCGGCGACCCGATCGAAGTCGGCGGCGCCAAAACCGCGGGTGGTCAGCGCCGGGGTGCCGAACCGGATGCCGCTGGTGTACCAGGCCCCGTTGGGGTCGGCGGGGATGGCATTGCGGTTGGTGACGACGCCGGAGTCCAGCAGCGCCGATTCGGCCTGCCGGCCGGTCACCCCGAACGACGTGACGTCGAGCAGCACGAGGTGGTTGTCGGTGCCGCCAGTGACCAGTCGTGCCCCGCGCCGTAGGAACCCGTCGGCCAGCGCCTTGGCGTTATCGGCGACGCGCTCAGCGTAGGTCTGGAATGAAGGCTGGCGGGCCTCGGCCAACGCCACCGCCTTGGCGGCCATAACGTGCGCCAACGGTCCGCCCAGCACCATGGGACAGCCTTTATCGACGGCGTCGGCGTACTCCCGCTGCGCCAGGATCAGCCCACCCCGCGGTCCTCGCAGCGACTTGTGCGTGGTGGTAGTGGTGACGTGGGCGTGCGGCACCGGGTCTTCGTCGCCGATGAAGACCTTCCCGGCGACCAGGCCCGCGAAGTGCGCCATGTCCACCATCAAGGTGGCGCCGACCTCGTCGGCGATCTCGCGCATTTTGGCGAAATTGATCCGGCGCGGGTAAGCGGAGTACCCGGCGACCAGGATGAGCGGCTTGAATTCGCGCGCCGCCGCGGCGACCGCGTCATAGTCCAAGAGTCCGGTTTCAGGGTCGGTGCCGTAACTGCGCTGGTGGAACATCTTGCCGGAGATGTTGGGCCGGAAACCGTGGGTGAGGTGGCCGCCGGCGTCGAGCGACATGCCCATCAAGCGTTGGTTGCCAAGTCTGTTGCGGAGCGCTTCCCAATCCGCCTCGGAGAGGTCGTTGACGTGCTTGGCGCCCGCCTCGGCTAAGCCCGCCGCCTCGACCCGGGTCGTCAGGATCGCCCAGTAGGCAACCAGGTTGGCGTCGATACCCGAGTGCGGCTGCGCATAGGCGTATGGCGCGCCGAACAACTCGCGGGCATGCTCGGTGGCCACGCTCTCGACGGTGTCGATATTTTGGCAGCCAGCGTAGAAGCGGTGCCCAATGGTGCCTTCGGCGTACTTGTCGGACAGCCAGCTGCCCATGGTGAGCAGCACCGCGGGTGAAGCGTAGTTCTCGCTGGCGATGAGCTTGAGTGAATCGCGTTGGTCGGCAAGCTCTTGACGCGTCGCCGCGGCGATGCGCGGCTCGACGGACTCGACAACCTGCAGCGCCGCGCGGTATGCGGCGCTGGCGACGTCGGCGTAATCCGCGCCGAGGGACGAGGCGGAGGTGGTGGTTGCGGTCGAATCAGCTGCCATGCAAGGGAGCCTAGTCGGCGCGCAGCGCGGACGGGATCAGCGGCTCGTCGAGCAACCGACCGAACCGCTCGACCAGGCTCACCTCGGCGGGGCGATCGTCCAGCCACTGCCGCAGCAACCGGTACCCCTCGACGTAGGTGCTGGTGTAAGCGCGCCACAGCGGCGAGGACAGAAACCTCAGCATCTGGCGGGCCCGGGCATCGTCGAGCAGCAGCCAGCGTCGCAGGAAAGCCGCCACCTGCTCGGCATCGCGGTGCTCGTCGTGCAACATCAGCGCCGCGTCCTGGCTGACACCGGCCAGCGCCGCGAACGCCTCGGAGAACGCCTCGGCGCGCTCGCCGTCGAACCGCAGTCCCAGGTCGGCGTAGATCTCGGCCGCCCAGCGCCCCCAGCCCGGGCCGATCGCGGCGTATAACGCCAGGTCGGCCAGGCCCTCGGCGATCAGGCACTGCGGTGTGTTGACCAGAAAGATGGTCTGCTCGGCGTGCCCTTTCCGGTTCACCAGGCCGACCTCTTTGCGGCAGTGCTCGGTGTGGTGGCCTGGATAGGATTCGTGGGCCACCAGCCGCGGCACGTTGAACATCAGTTGTTTGACGTCAGCATTGACGGCCACCGTCGAGCGGTAGTTGCCCAAGTAATAGTTGAATCCCGACCAGGGCTTGTCGGTCACCACCTGATAGTCGACGGTCTCGGTGTCGGGAAGCGGATACTCCGCGCGCACCCGATCGCGTAGCGCGCTGGAGAACGCCTCGATGCACTCGCCCAGCCGATCGGGCGGGATCTCGTGTGCCGCGCGGTAGGCCTGCGTTCGGTCGGCCAGTGGTCCGCTGCCGCCCAGCACCTCATCGAGCCGGGCATGCGCCTGCCGGTAGGTCTGCTCGTCGCCCTTGCTGATGTGGACGTCGAAGTAGTCGTGCACCTCGTCGACGAAGCCGACGTCGTCGCCGGCGAACTTGCGCCCGGCACAGGCCAACGCGCGCAAGTGGGCACCCACGAAGTCGGCGCGGGCCTGGTCGAAACCCCGAGATGCACTGCTAAGCGGCACATCTGGCAACGCTGCGATCAGCCGCTCGGCCTGGCGGACCAAGTCAGCCGGGTCCGGAGTGGGCTCGGCCAACACCGTCTGACGCAGCGCAGGGTCACCGGTGAACGCGTCGACGTAACCGGACTCCACGCGGTCGAAGCGCAAACCGAGCAGCAGGTACTCGCGGATGAATGCGGCGGGTTGCTGACTGGTTTCCACGCAAGCTAACGCTATCCGGTCGCCCCAGCCGCTGGCAGTGCGGCCGAGGCTGCAAGACTGACAGCTATGCCGCGGCTGAGCGAGCCGAGTCCCTATGTGGAGTTCGACCGAAGTCAGTGGCGCGCGCTACGCAAGTCGACACCGCAGCCGCTGACCGAAGAAGAAGTCGTCGGCTTGCGCGGTCTCGGCGAGCAGATCGACTTGCTCGAGGTCGAGGAGGTCTACCTGCCGCTGGCCCGGCTGCTGCATTTACAGGTCGCCGCGCGGCAGGGATTGTTCGCTGCCACCGACGAATTCCTCGGCGAGACGCGGCAGAACCCCGATCGGCCGGTGCCGTTCATCATCGGGGTGGCCGGCAGCGTGGCGGTCGGTAAGTCGACCACGGCCCGTGTGCTGCAGGCGTTGCTGGCTCGTTGGGGCCACCACCCGCGGGTCGACCTGGTGACCACTGACGGGTTTCTCTACCCCAACGCCGAGCTGACCCGACGAAACCTCATGCACCGCAAAGGGTTTCCGGAGAGCTACGACCGGCGGGCGCTGATGCGATTCGTCACCTCGGTCAAGTCGGGTTCGGAATATGTCTGCGCGCCGGTGTACTCACACCTGCACTACGACCGCGTACCGGGCGCCAAGCAAGTGGTCCGCCACCCGGACATCCTGATCCTCGAAGGGCTCAACGTGCTGCAGACCGGGCCCACCCTGATGGTGTCGGACCTGTTCGACTTCTCGCTGTATGTGGACGCGCGCATCGAGGACATCGAGCAGTGGTACATCTCGCGATTTCTGGCGATGCGCTCGACCGCGTTCGCCAACCCGGCGTCGCACTTCCACCACTACGCGGGGCTGACCGATCCGCAGGCCGTCGTCGCCGCCCGCGATATCTGGCGTTCGATCAACCGGCCAAACCTCATCGAGAACATCCTGCCCACCCGCCCGCGGGCCACCCTGGTGCTGCGCAAAGACGCCGACCACTCCATCAACCGGCTGCGGCTGCGCAAGCTCTGAATGTCGGCGCCGAGTGTGGGCTTAATACACGCTCCGGTGCCGCGTTGCGTGCAATAAGTCCATATTCGACGGCAGCTTCGCCGCGCAAGCCGATGCGGGCCGCGCACCGCAACCTCTGACGGTGGCGCCCCGCACCGGCGGGATGGGAGTCACACCGGGAGTCGGCGCACTCCGAGGTATTGCACGTAGCCGACCAGCGCGGTGAAGACGCCGCTGGCCAGCGTCGCGGCGATCCCTGTCGATGTCAGGGGCAGCGCATCGGCGGCTACCAGGGCGACCGCCGCCAGGGTGAACACAATGTTGGCGATGACGACGCCGATCCCGGCGCGATACAGGTCCAGCGCCGCGGCAAGGGCGAACACCACCAACCCATAGGCCACGAAGAATGCGCCAATTCCGTACTCGGCGACGGAGCTCAACCCAGTCATCGAGGAAATCGGGTCGGCGGCCGCAGCGATCAGCAAGCCGGCAAACCCGGTCAGCGTGGCGTCGACCCGCATCGCAAACCGCAACAGCGAGTCGGTGGAGTCAGCGAAGGGTCGGGTGGACAGTCCATAAACAGCGGTCATGTCGAGAACTCCTTGCGATATCGGGTCGAACACCTTTGAGCGTGCCGTTCTGGGACTGCCAGATCCACGCCTGGAAGTGCCCAGTACTGCCAAGCACTGCCATGCGCAGGTCAACCGAGTGACTTAGGCCACGTATTCCCGGGCCGCTAGCTGGAGACCGCGACTCGCCCGCGCAAATCGGCGGCGATGAGCTTGGCCGCGGCATTCTGCCAGTTGTGCAGCGAGCGTTGCGGCACCTCGGTGACGAGCCATTGCCAGGCCTGCCGGGCGGTCGGGTCCAGACCGGCGGCGGTGGCGTTCTGGGCGTAAGCGCGCACGCCGACGACGTAAGGAAAATACAGCGAGTTGTAGTAGCGCCACTGCTCGGACGTGCCAAAGTCGCCGCCGTCGCGCGGCTTGAGCCGTGCGATCCGGTCCGCCAGCAGACCCTTGAGCTCGATGGCCCGCTCCAGCGGCTGGTCGGGCGCACCGCGGGCGGCCAGCCGCTCGTCGATGGCCGGCAGCGCCGTCAGCGGGCTGGCGACCAGCTTGGACAAGTCGCCGTAGTGGCCCAGCGCGCGGCGGGTGAGCCGCGCGAACGTCTCATCGTCGAAGTTGTCGAGCGGATCGGCCGACCGCAGCGGCAGCGCGGATTGTGTGCGCCGCAATGTCTCCCGATCGGCGCGCAGCATCGGCGATCGGGAGAACACCAGCCGGTCCAGCAGCCCCGCCAGCGGATCGGCCAGCACCTGCACCGAACTCGCGATCGCCAAGCTGGTGAACAGCAGCACCGTCAGCGCGGTCTGCGCGGTTGTCTCGTGTCGGGTCAGCGCGATCCCGATCAGCATCTGGCCGCCGAGCAGCGCCACCACTGCGCCGGTGCCGGTGAATGAGCGCAGCATGTCGGCGCGCAGCGCCTGCCCCTCGTCGAACGCGTCCCACAGCGCCACCACCACACCCAGGCTCAGGACGTCGCAGCTCGTCGATGCCAACGCCAGCCAGCTGGGCAGCAGACCGAGCGGAATGATCAGGATCGCGTTGGCCAGCGCAAAGAACAATGTCGCCATGATGACCAGCCCGATCGCCGGAATCCGCTGCGCCGGACGAACCAAGGCGGCGATCATCGCGCCCAACGTCGAGGTGGATATCACCACGACCATCACCACGTGACCGAGCCGCAACGGCCCGCTCACGCTGCCCGCCAGCGTCGCACCGACCAAGATCAGCGCGGCGACGACACCAACCAGCAACACCTCACCGGTGCGGGCCCGCCCGCCGTCCGGTCGGGCCAGCTCGACGAGCACCGCGAACCAGGCAATACCGGGAACGGCAACCAGGTAGATCTCGACGTGGCTGAGCAGCTCGGAGTGCGTCACCAGCCGTACCGCATCCAGCGCTACCGCCGTCGCAAAGCTGCATAGCCCGATCGCCGCCAACGCGAGCACCGGCTTGCGCGGCCCCCGGCCCAACAAGTAGAGGCCCAGCCACCAACTCAGCGAAAACACCAACGCCGACAGCGCCGCCATGCTCCAAGTGTGACACGCGGCTGGAGGGCTGATGCCCGCCGCTAGGTCGCCGTAACGGCGATGGCGCAAGCTGTAATCACGCAATGCGCGCAGGAAGTCAACCCGGCGAAATGCGGGCCAGTGCGCTTCGGTGAACCACATCTCCGAGTAGGCGCTTTGCCAGAGCAGGAAGCCGGACAGCCGCTGCTCCCCCGACGTCCGGATGACCAGATCGGGGTCCGGTTGCCCGGAGGTGTAGAGGTTTTCCGAGATCGCGTCGACGGTCACGGCTTCGACGAGTTCGTCCGCGGTGGCCCCGTTGGCAAGCTCCTTGCTCAGCAGGCCGCGGACGGCATCGGCGATTTCCTGGCGGCCGCCGTACCCGACCGCGACGTTGACGTGAAAGCCCGGGTTTGCGGTGCCTGCTGTCCCCTCTACGGCGCCGCGCAGTCGCCGGGCCGGCTCCTCACCGATCAGCTCCAAATCCCCGACAGTGCGCACACTCCAGCGGTTGGCCGGCGCGCAGATCTCCTCGACGACGTCAGTGATGATTTCGATGAGCGCGGCCAGTTCGCTGGGGTCGCGTCGCAGGTTGTCGGTGGAAAGCAAGTAGACGGTGGCCATTTCGATACCGGCTTCTTGGCACCAGCGCAGCATCTCGGCGATCTTGACTGCGCCCATCCGGTACCCGTAGCTGACGTCGTCGTAGCCGGCATCGCGTGCCCATCGCCGGTTGCCGTCGCACAGCACCGCGATGTGGCGCGGCAGCGCGGATCTTGACGCGGCCAGGCCCTGCCGCAGCCGCAACTCATAGAGCCGATACAAAGGTTCCTTGAGCCGCGGCGGAATGATCTCCACAGGGATCCAGATTACTGTGAGGCCTAGTGCTCACCCGGCGATCGGGCCGCAAGTCAGGGAGGAATCTTGAGTCGCGAGACCGATGTGGCTGCCACGCCCCGCACTGGGGTGGCAGCCAAGGCTGTCGAGGAAGTCGCCGACCACGTAGTAGAGGGGGTGCAGTCTGCTGCCCATGCGCTGACCAAGCCGCGTGCACGCGGCTGGATCCATTTGGTGTCGGCCGTCGTCGCGGTCGCCGCAGGTGCGGCGCTGATCGCGGTGTCCTGGCCGCTGGCAGGACTCAAAGCCGGGTTGGCGACCTTCGTCTACACCGGCGCGGTGGTCGGGATGTTCACCGTGAGCGCCATCTATCACCGGGTGACATGGAAATCGCCGACCGTCCGGATCTGGATGAAGCGGCTCGACCATTCGATGATTTTCGTGTTGATCGCCGGCACCTACACGCCGTTCGCGCTGTTGGCGATGCCGCATGACGCGGGGATGCTGGTGCTGAGCATCGTGTGGGGCGGTGCGCTGGTCGGGGTGTTACTCAAGATGTGCTGGCCCACCGCGCCACGTTGGGTCGGTGTCCCGCTCTACCTGCTGCTCGGCTGGGTGTCCGCGTTCTACATCGCGATGATCATGCACATTGCCGGGGTGGCCGCGATGGTGCTGCTGGCCGTCGGCGGCGCCCTGTACAGCATCGGCGGCATTCTGTATGCGCTGCGCTGGCCCGACCCGTGGCCGCGGACGTTCGGCTACCACGAGTTCTTCCACGCCTGCACCGCGGTGGCCGCGATCTGTCACTACATCGCGGTGTGGCTCGCGGTGTTCTACGTCGGCCACCCAGCTTGATTGCCCTGGCTAAAGCTGCGTGACGTTGTCCGCCGACCAGTAGGCCTTCATCGCCGTCACCTTGCCGTCGTCGCCGAACACCATCACGTCGATCGGCTCGATCAGCATGCGGCTGTCGCCCGCCGCCACGGTCAACCGGAAACCGAACGCCGCCTCGTTACCGGCTACCCGCAGCGTCACCAGCTCGCATTCCCGCTCGACGTTCTCGACAGCGGAGTAAAAGCCGTGGATGGCCTGCCGGCCGATGTGTACCTCGCCGCCGACCGGGTCCTCCACGGTGGCGTCGTCGGCGAACAGTTCCACCAAGTCGTCCGCGGTTCCCGTGGCGATCAGGCTGATGTAGCGGTTGACGGTGTCGGCGATCTGTTCAGCACTCGGCATGACACGCAACCTACCGTCGCGCAGTCAGTGCTGCCTGCAGGTCGTCGGTGCTGGTGACAGGTAGGTCGCAGACCCGGCCGCGACACACATAGGCCGCGTCGGCACCGCCCACCCGGTCGCGGCCGACCAGCAGCTCCAATGACCCCGTTGCACCGCCGACCACGATCGCCCCGCCGGGTGCGAGTCGGCGCGCGTCGGCCAGCAGCGACGATCCTGGCCCGTCGCAAGCGACCGCAATCTGCAACGGACCCCGCACCGCGGCTTCGGCGACCGCCAACCAATGCCCGGCCGAGCGCGGCGCGCGAGCCAACAGCGCCGAGTGCGCCGCCAGCGCGTCGTCCGCCGCCTGCCGGTACTGGTCGGCTCGCTCGCCGGCGGCCAGGTGCGCGGCGGTCAACAGCGCCTCGGCGATCGACGATGCACCCGACGGCGTCGCACCGTCCAGCGGGTCGGCGGGCCGCAACATCAGCTGCTCGGCGTCGTCGGCGGTGTCGAACCAGCGGCCCGGCCGGTCGGGATCGGCGAAGTGCGCCAACGCAATATCGAGCAGTTCGGTGGCCGTCGTCAGCCAGGCGTCGTCGGCGGTCAGCTGGTAGAGCGTCAGCAGCCCGGTGGCCAACATCGCGTGGTCTTCCAGGATCGCGGCGCTCTCGCCGACGCGCCCGCCCAGGCTGGCCCGGCGCAGCCGGCCGTCGACCAGGTGCAGCTCGACCAGCGCCGTCGCACATCGCGCCGCGGCGTCGGCCAACTCCGGCGCGGTCAACGCCACACTGGCCTCGGCCAGCGCGGTGATGGCCAGCCCGTTCCAGGCGGTGACGACCTTGTCGTCGCGGCCCGGCTGGGGCCGGATGAGCCGGGCGGCCAGCAGCGTCGTCCGGATCCGCTCGAAACGACCCGGGTCATCCGGATCGCGGGGTGGGGGTACTCCCCAGCTCCGCGGGACCCCACCCGCTTGCGGGGGCCTGTAGCACCGACGCGCCGGCTTCGAACGTGCCGCCCGCCGTGACAGCGAAAACCGAAGCAGCCCAGGCACCGTCGTCGCTGCCGAGCACTTCGGTCAGCTGCTCTGGCGTCCAGACGTAGGTCGAGCCCTCCCGCCCGGCGGCGTCGGCGTCCAGCGACGAGGTGAACATGTCACCCTCGCTCAACTCGTCGAGCAGGAAATGCGCGGTCTCGCTGGCGATCCGGCGCGCTAACTCATCCCCGGTACGGCGGGCCCAATGCGCGTAGAACCGCAGCAGTAGCGCGTTGTCGTACAGCATCTTCTCGAAATGCGGTACCACCCAGGCGTTGTCGACGCTGTACCTGGCGAACCCACCGGCCAGCTGGTCGTAGATGCCGCCCCGGGCCATCGCGGTGCCGGTGCGGCTGACCGCATCCATCGCATCGGATGACTCGGTCCGCTCGGCGTGCCGCAGCAGCGCCTCCAGCAACGCTGACGGTGGGAATTTCGGGGCCCCGCCGAAACCGCCGCGCGCGGCGTCCTGGTCGGCCAGCACGGCGGCTACAGCGTGGTCGCAGAGCGCGGGCGCTACCTGTTGCCCAACGCCGGGTAGGCCTGATGCCATTGACTGCAGTTCGCCCGCGATGTGGTCGGAGGCCTGCTCGACCTCGTCGCGGCGGTTTTGCCAGGTGCTGGTCACAGCCGAAAGCAGTTGCAGGAAAGCAGCTTTAGGATAGTAGGTGCCGCAGAAGAACGGGCGTCCGTCGGGCGTCAGGAAACATGTCATGGGCCAGCCGCCCTGCCCGGTAAGGGCAACGGTGGCGTTCATGTAGACGGCATCGATGTCGGGCCGTTCCTCGCGGTCGACTTTGACGCAGACAAACCCTGCGTTCATCGCGGCGGCCACCTCGTCGTCTTCGAACGACTCGTGGGCCATCACGTGACACCAGTGGCATGCCGCGTAGCCGACCGAGAGCAGGATCGGCACGTCGCGTTCGGCGGCCTCGGCCAGCGCCTGCGGCGACCACTCGCGCCAATGAACCGGATTGTCGGCGTGCTGGCGAAGGTACGGACTGGCGGCCCCGGCGAGCGTGTTAGCCGTCGGGCTCATGCGGTGATCGATCATCACGGGCCGTCGTATCGACGCCGATTGTGCCGTCGTCGACGGCCTGATCCGGGCCTGGGTTTTGCCGGTCGAAAGACTCGGGCAGCTTCTTGAGGTGCCGGTTCATCGAGCGCACCAAAAACACCGTCGCTATCAGCAGCAGCACCACCACCAGCAACCCGAACGGGCTGGCTTTGCCGAAATCGGGTCCGCTATTGTGCGGCGCATTGTCGGCTTGCGGGTCGGCTTGCAGGTCGGCAAGCACCCGGATCGCGACAATCTGAAGCTGGATCACTGCTGGTCCTCGAGACCAGCGAACAGATCGGTTTCGGGCAACCGCACCGGAACACGAGAGCGGGCCAGCTCGAATTCTTCGGTCGGCCACAGCCGTTGCTGCCAGGCGATCGGCGCCGCGAAGAAGTCGCCTTTGGGATCGATCTGGGTCGCGTGTGCACGCAACGCGTCGTCACGTTGACTGAAATACGCCGAGCACTGCACCCGGGTGGTCACCCGGCCGGCGAAGACGTCGTGCGCAGGATCCCAGTGCGCCAACCATTTCCCGAACGGACCCTCCTGGCCGTGCTTGGCGAACTCGTCCTGCAGCATCTGCATCCGCTGCCGCAGAAAGCCGTGGTTGTAATACAGCTTGGAGACCGACCACACCGGGCCGGCCTCCGGGAACCGTAGATAGTCGCCGGCCGCCTCATAGGCGGCAACCGAGACCTGATGGCAGCGGACGTGGTCGGGGTGCGGGTAGCCACCGTTCTCGTCGTACGTCGTCATCACGTGCGGGCGGAATTCGCGCACCACCCGCACCAACGCCTCGGTGGACACCTCCAGCGGTGTCAGGGCGAAGCAATCCTGCGGCAGCGGCGGCGGCGGATCGCCCTTGGGCAACCCGGAGTCGACGAAGCCGGCCCAGGTGTGCTCGACGCCGAGGATCTCGGCTGCCTTCGCCATCTCGTCACGGCGGATATCGGCGATGCGTCCGTGCACTTCCGGCAGGTCCATGGCCGGGTTGAGGATCTCGCCGCGCTCGCCCCCGGTCATCGTCACCACCAGCACGCGGTGACCCTCGTCGGCGTAGCGGGCAAGGGTGGCAGCGCCCTTACTGGACTCATCGTCCGGGTGGGCGTGCACCGCCATCAACCGCAGTTCGCTCACGTGCTCCCTGACTGTGTGTTCCTCGAGCCGGTCTAGGGCCCTATAGTTCCAGTTCTCATAGTTTCATCCTGGGTGCCGGGGTCGGAAACCCGATGACCTACGGGTTCCCACCAGCGACCGACAAAACCATGACCGAAGGTTCCAAGCTGCCGCCGCCGACCCGCTACGGGCGGGACCCGTTGTCCCGTGTCGCACGCCGACGCGCCATCATCACCCTGGCTGTCATCGGCGTCGCCGCCGGCATCGTGGTGGCCGTCATCGGCTACCTACGGCTGGGCCGCAGCGACGTCGAGGGCACGCTGGCCGGCTATCGGCTGATCGACGAGCAGACCGTCTCGGTAACGATCAGCGTGACGCGATCTGACCCGTCGCGGCCGGTTGACTGCATCGTGCGGGTGCGCGCGAAAGACGGCAGCGAGACAGGTCGACGCGAGGTGCTGGTTCCCCCGTCAACACAGTCAACGGTCCAGGTGACGACGATCGTGAAATCCAGCAGGCCGCCGGTGATGGGCGACGTGTACGGCTGCGGCGACGATGTGCCCGGCTACCTGCGCCCGCCCTGAGCACCCGGAGCTGCGGACAGCGCTAACGACGCCGAACTGCGAAAACGGACTCGACGCCCAGCTGGGCGGTGTAGCATGTTTTGGTGCACGGTTCCGGCTGGGACCGTGTATTGCTGCATTAGCGGCCGGTGCGCCGCGCAGGGGGTCTGCCCGACTACTGGGGTCGGCGGTACGCGGTAGAACCGCCCGGCAGCAAGACGAACAACCTGCCGAGGCGGACGCCGCCTGACCGACACCACAAGGAGCACGACGAGATGACGGACACCCAGGTGAAGTGGTTGACCCAGGAGTCACACGATCGATTTAAGGCCGAGCTCGATCAGTTGATCGCGAACCGTCCGGTCATCGCCGCGGAAATCAACGACCGGCGCGAAGAGGGCGACCTGCGCGAGAACGGCGGCTACCATGCCGCTCGCGAGGAGCAGGGCCAGCAAGAGGCCCGCATCCGTCAGCTGCAGGAGCTGCTCAACAACGCCAAAGTCGGCGAAGCTCCCAAACAGTCCGGCGTGGCACTGCCCGGTTCGGTGGTGAAGGTCTACTACAACGGGGACAAGTCCGACGCCGAGACATTCCTGATCGCCACTCGCCAGGAAGGCATCAACGAGGGCAAGCTCGAGGTGTACTCACCGAACTCACCACTGGGCGGCGCCCTGATCGACGCCAAGGTCGGCGAGACACGCAAATACACCGTGCCCAACGGCAACACCGTCGAAGTGACGCTGGTCAGCGCCGAGCCATACCACTCCTGATTGGGGCCTGACTACGGCACCGGTCTGGGATGGGTAAAACTCGCATCGGCTGATGGCGCGCATCGCCGAGGATCTACTCCTGCTCTTGCTCGACAACGCGTCGGCGCAGCCGGCATTGGACCGGGCCCGAAGCGAGCGCGTTATCAGCGCTGCGGTGCTACTGGATTTGGCGCATGCCTGCCGGATTCGGCCGGCGGTTGACAGCGAGCCGGTGGAAGCCGGACGGCTGGTGGTACTGAGCGGGCCGGATTCGCCCGATCCGGTGATGGCACCGGCGCTAAACCTGTTGCTGCGTCGTCCGGTCAGCCCGGCCGCGGCAATTGCCAAGCTACGACGCGCCACCCCGGCAGCCGTGCTTTGGCAGCTTGAGCGCAGCGGCCACATCCAACAGGTTCGCCTGCAGGCGAGAGGTTTCCGCGGGGTCCGGCGCCCGCGTGCGTGGCCGTTGATCGACCGCACCCGGGTGAGTCGGATTCGTGCGGCGATGATGTCCACACTGTTCGATCACCAAAAGCCCGACCCGGCTACCGCGTCCATCATCACGCTGCTGTACACCGTCGATGGACTCGGCGCGATTCTGAGCCTCAACGACCGGGGCTGGGAGTGGGTGCTGCGCCGCGCGGGCGACATCGCCAGCGGGAGCTGGGCGAGCGAATCCGAACCGCAACTGGCCGAGGTGAACTTGGCCGTGACGACCGCCGCCATCCGTCAGGCGTTGCAGTAGCCTTCGCGCGAGAGCGGGAGGCACCCCCAGCCAGCCCTAGGCGGCCAGCGCCTGGTCGAGATCGGCTATCAGGTCGGCGACGTCCTCGATGCCAACCGACAGCCGCACCAGGTCGTCGGGAACCTCCAACTGCGAACCGGCCGTCGATGCATGGGTCATCGCGCCCGGGTATTCGATCAGCGATTCCACTCCACCGAGCGACTCGGCCAGGATGAACACCTTGGTGTTGCCGCACAACGCCTCGGCGGCGCTGCGTCCGCCTCGCATCCGCACCGACACCATGCCGCCGAACCCGCGCATCTGCCGGGCTGCGATCCGGTGACCGGGGTGGGTGGGCAGACCCGGATACAGCACCGCGCCCACCGATGCGTGCTCGGCCAGGAATTCGGCCACCGCAGCAGCGTTTTCGCTGTGCCGCTGCATCCGCAGCACCAGCGTCTTCAACCCCCGCATGGTCAGGTAGGCGTCGAACGGACCGGGCACCGCACCGGCCCCGTTCTGCAAGAAGGCGAATGCCGCGTCCAGCTCCTCGTCATTGGTGAGCAAGGCTCCGCCCACCACGTCGGAGTGGCCGCCGATGTATTTGGTGGTCGAGTGCAGCACGATGTCGGCGCCAAGTGTCAACGGTTGCTGCAGCGCAGGCGACGCAAACGTGTTGTCCACCAACACTTTCGCCGAGTGTTGAGCACCAAGCTCGGCGATCGCGGCGATATCGGCGATCGACAACAGCGGGTTGGTGGGCGTCTCCACCCAGATCAGCCGGGTCCGCGGAGTGAGCGCTGCGCGGACGGCGTCGAGGTCGGACACCGCGACCGGGGTGTGCTCTAGCCCCCAGCCGGTGAACACCTTGTCGATCAGCCGGAATGTGCCGCCGTAGGCGTCGTCGGGGATGACCACATGGTCTCCTGGACGAAGCAGGGCACGCAATGCACAGTCGCTGGCCGCCATGCCGGATCCGAACGCGCGGCCGAACCTGGCGTCCTCGACGGCGGCCAACGCAGTCTCCAGCGCTGCCCTGGTCGGGTTGCCGGTGCGCGCGTACTCAAATCCGCCGCGCAGACCGCCGACGCCGTCCTGAGCGAAAGTGCTGCTGGCATAGATCGGGGTGTTGACCGCACCCGTGGACGGATCAGGTCGATAGCCGGCGTGGATGGCCTTGGTCGCGAGCCCGACGGCCTCGAAGTGTCCCTTGCCGCCAAAGGGCGCGCTGCGCTGTTCGCTCATCGACGATCAGCCTAGTCATCGCGATCCCGCGGACCAGCCGAGCATCGGCCAAGTTCCACATAGCCAAGGAGGCATCCAAATCGGTGGCCAGCGTTCAACACTATTGAGCGCCAACGGCATCCCACTGAACCATCTGGTCATCTGGCGAACGACCTTGAGTCGGTGCTGATCTGCTGACTGGGGTCAGCGCTTTCCGGTGGATCCTTTCGGGGGTCTAGCGGGGTCGGCGTATGACGAGGTCATGGGCCACTTTGTCCTGCCAGCCCTGCAAGCGGCCCGAGTTGTCGAAAAGCACCGACAGGTAAACCACCCATATCCCGATACCACAGGCGAGGGCGCCCAGGAAGAAAATGAGCCAGCGGACAAACGCACCGCCGAGGCCGAGTACTTGGCCCGTGTTTTCATTGACCACTTTGATCGACAGCGCCATCTTCCCTAACGTCGCCCCAACCAAGCCCACCATCAGCCACTCGTAGAGGAATTGGATGGCAAACACGCTCCCCCCGATCAGAAATATCCCGGCCATTCCGGCGGCGGAAGGCTGGTCGGTGGTGTTGCCGTACTGGTCGGTAACGGGATGGGAGGTCGACAGAACTTCGGCCACGCCGACGAACTGGAGTATTAGGGAAACGACGCCTATGAGGGCCCCGTCGATCAATCTGGCGAGAAAGCGCTGGCCAATTGAGGCGACTTGGACCGCACCAACCCCGGGAATCTCGACATACCCGCTCGACGCTTGCGGTGGGTAGCCCTGTGGTGGGTAGCCGCCCGCGGATGGCGGTGGCGGTGGGTAGCCGTGCGGGGGGTAGCCCTGCGGTGGGTAGCCGCCCCCGGATGGCGGTGGGTAACTACCCGGAGGCGGTGGATAACCCCCCGACGGTGGTCCAGGGGGTTGCTCAGTCATCGGCTCAATTCCTTTGCAGACCTGGTCTTGCTGGATCCAGTGCTGCGTACGCTACCCGAGTGATGCCGCAACGGAGGGGTACTAACGGAAGTTGCGTGTGGTTGTTGCTGGCTGGCGCGCTGCGCTCAGGATTGCATCGATAAAGGCCAAGATAGAGACGCCGGGCATCGACATGCTATGGCCTACTCCCACTTGCTGTTCCGCACCAGCTCTCGGTCAATCTGCGAGCTACTCGACTGTAGTCGAGTCACTGTTTCGGAGCGGCAGGCAAACGGTCGACATGATCTTATCGGCGAGCGTTTGGCGCTTGGCATCCCAAATCGGAAACAGGTAGCCGGCGCCGAAGATCACCGCGTCGACGAGGTGCGCGATCTGGCGCAGTACCGACGATCCGAAACCAAGCGGCTTACCGGTGTGCTCGCTGACGACTTTGAACTTCAACACCGACTTACCGATGCTCGAACCGGTGGCGCCCTGCCGGTAACCGTAATTCCAGACCAAGTAGATCAACCCGGCCAGCCCCGCCAATCCGAACACCGTCAGACCCAGCGTCGAATAGCCGGTGTCGCAGACCTCGACAGCGTTACTCGGCAAGGTCTCGATGAGGCAGGCCGACTCGTAGCTGTTCTGCAGGACCAGCCAACCGACGCCGAGGATGATCGCCAACGGCAGGCTGTCGACCAGGTACGCCACGACCCGGGTAGACCACGGCGTGTAGGCCTGCTGCGACAGGCCGCGGAGTGCCGGCCCAGGCGGCGGCGGCGCGTATCCGCCCGCGGCAGGGGGCGGCGGCGGGTACTCACCGCCGAGGGGCGGAGGCGGCGGGGGCGATGCTGGCTCGTCGGTCATGGACGCCTCTCCCTTTGCGCAGGATTTGCTGGACTGGGCGGCACTAGGGTATCCGAGCGCGGTGGTTTGCTACTCGTAGTAATTTGCCTGCTGCACGCCCCGCTACCGTCGCCGCGGCCCCTCGGAGAGGAAACCCAACAAGTCATACCGGGTGATGACCCCCACCGGTTTGCCCTCCTCGACGACCATCACGGCATCCAAATCGCGGAGCGTCTTGGCGAGCGAGCCGACCAGTTCGCCGGCGCCGATAATCGGCAACGGCGGACTCATGTGCATGCCAACGGCATCGGCCAGGTTGGCGCGGCCCTCGAAAACGGCGGAAAGCAGTTCGCGCTCCGAGACGCTGCCGGCCACCTCGCCGGCCATCACCGGCGGCTCGGCGCCGACGACGGGCATCTGTGACACCCCGTACTCGCGCAGGATGCTGATGGCGTCGCGCACGGTCTCCGACGGGTGGGTGTGCACCAGGTCAGGCAACGCCCCGGTTTTCCCTCGTAGCACGTCCCCGACCGTGGGCTGTTCAATCGAGCCGTCCAGCCTGGTGCGCAGGAAGCCGTAGGACGACATCCAGGCGTCGTTGAAGATCTTCGACATGTAGCCGCGGCCGCCATCGGGCAGTAGGACCACGATCAGCGCGTCGGGCCCGGCGTGCTTGGCCACCTTCAGCGCCGCAACCACCGCCATTCCGCAGGAGCCACCGACCAGCATCGCCTCTTCGCGGGCCAGCCGCCTGGTCATGTTGAACGAATCGGAGTCGGACACCGCGATGATCTCGTCGGCCACGTCGGGGTCGTAGGCCGCCGGCCAGAAGTCCTCACCTACCCCTTCGACGAGGTAAGGCCGGCCGGTGCCGCCGGAGTACACCGAACCTTCCGGGTCGGCGCCGACGACCCGTACCCGCCCCTGCGAAACATCCTTGAGGTAGCGGCCGGCGCCGGTGATCGTCCCGCCGGTGCCGATGCCGGCGACGAAATGGGTGACCTGACCGTCGGTGTCGGCCCAGATCTCCGGGCCGGTCGTCTCGTAGTGGCTGGCCGGGCCCTCTGGATTGGAGTATTGATCGGGCTTCCAGGCACCCTCGATCTCCTCAACCAACCGGTCGGAGACGCTGTAATAGCTGTCCGGGTGGTCAGGCGGCACGGCGGTCGGGCACACCACCACCTCGGCGCCATAGGCGCGCAGCACGTTCCGCTTGTCCTCGCTGACCTTGTCGGGGCAGACGAACACACACCGGTAACCGCGATTCTGGGCGACCAGGGCCAGGCCGACGCCGGTGTTTCCGGACGTTGGTTCGACGATCGTGCCGCCTGGTTTAAGCCGCCCGTCGGCCTCGGCGGCGTCGATCATCTTGACGGCGATCCGGTCTTTACAGCTCAAGCCGGGGTTGAGGTACTCGACCTTGGCCACCACCCGGCCGGACCCTGGCGGCACGACCGAGTTCAGCTGAACCAGTGGGGTATTGCCGATGAGTTCACTGATGTGCTGCGCGATCCGCATGCCTTCATGGTCTCAGGTGCTGGGCCGTCGCGCGCGAGCACTGCCTGCTAGCCGGTGGCCTCGCGGATGTACTCGCCGATCTGCCGCAGCGATCGCGTCGCTTCGGGCACCACCGGCGCGGCCAACTGGAAGTCGTGTATCTGGCCGCGCCAGACCCGGACCTCCGTCGGTACTCCCGCCGCTGCCAGCCGGTGGGCGGCCAACCGCGCGTCGTGCAACAGCACTTCGGATCCCGACACGTGGATCAACGTCCGGGGCAGCCCGGGCTCGATGTGGTCCAGCGGCTCATAGAGATCTTCGGGCTTTCCGTCGACGACGTTCTTGGCCGCGGCCTTGGCGACCAACGCGATCAGCGCATCGAATGCCTTCGATCCGAACATCGCGTCGGTCTTGATGTTGGGATGCGACTGTTTGGGCTCTTTGGCCAGCTGCAGCAGCGGCGAAATCGCCACCAGCGCAGCCGGTTCCTCGTGCACCTGCTGAAGCCGTTGCGCCAAGGCAAGAGCCAGATAACCACCGGCGGAGTCGCCGGCCAGCACGATCTGCTCCGGCTGATAGCCACGCAGCCGCAGCCAACGGTAGGCGTCATGGCAGTCGTCTAGCGCCATCCCGACCGAATGCTTCGGGATCAGCCGGTAGTTAACCACCAGCACCGGTGAGTCGGCGTACTTCGACAGGGCGTTGACGACCCTGCTGTGCGTGTTGACCCCACACGTCAAAAACGCGCCGCCGTGCAGGTAGAGCACCACCCGCCGGTTGCCGTCGGCGGGTAGCACGCCCGGGGCGCGCACCAACTGTGCCGTAGCGTGCGGCAATTCGACCGTCGCGCGGATGGTCCCCGGGGCGGGTAGCAGCACGCGGGAAGCGAAATCGAGGAGACCGAACGGCCACGGCATGTGCGGGACAAAGCTGCCCACGGCCAAGATCGGCCGGATCGTCAGACGACAGGCCAGCGAGACAGCCATTGCAGGGAGGCTAGGGCCGCTCTCGACGACCTCGACGGGTTTCCCGTCGCTGACCGCAAATTTGCGGACCCGCTGCGTGTGTAAAGCGCGAACGGTAGCCGGGGGGACGCTGGGTACCTGGGTCGGTGCACTCATGTTCCACTTCCTACGTCGTTGTAGTCAGTCGACGAAGTAGCGGAGCATCGGGCTCAACTCCTAGACACTGCGTGTACCCCGCCTGGCACTCAGCCAACCTCGCAGACTTAGCTTGAACACCTCTTAGAGTTTCAACAATCAAAGAGTCTGAACCGATACCAGAATTGGCCCGTCCCGTAACCGTGTCGAACCTGCGCTCGCTGAACACAAACGGCCGGCGACCTAAACTGATCCCGTGGTACTACGCGCGCCGCGGGGCTCGATGGTTGCGCTGGCCGCCGCGGGCGCGCTGGCGTCGACCGGCACTGCTTATTTAGGCGCTCGCAACCTGCTGATCGGCCAAGCCGCCAAGGCACGCAGCGTCATCCCGAAATCGTGGGACGTCCCGCCGCGCGCGGATGGCGTGTATGCGCCGGGTGCCGACTCTGTGCAGCGCTGGGAACGCGGGACGCCGTTCGACTGGCACCTGATGATCTTCGGGGATTCGACCGCAACCGGCTACGGCTGTCGCAGCGCCGACGAAGTTCCCGGTGTACTGATCGCGCGTGGACTCGCTGACCGCAGTGGCAAACGTATCCGGTTGAGCACCAAGGCGATCGTCGGAGCCTCGTCAAAGGGCCTGTCTGGCCAGGTCGACGCGATGTTCGTGGCCGGTCCGGCGCCCGACGCTGCGGTGATCCTGATCGGCGCTAACGACGTCACCGCGCTCAACGGGATCGTCCCCTCCGCGCGGCGACTCGGCGCAGCAGTGCGGCGGCTGTCCGCCAGCGGCGCGGTGGTCGTCGTCGCCACGTGCCCCGATTTCGGAGTCGTCAAGGCCATCCCGCAGCCGCTGCGATGGACGGTACGCACCCGGGGTCTGCGGCTCGCCCGCGCCCAGTCAGCCGCCGTCCGAGCGGCCGGTGGCGTGCCGGTGCCGCTGGCCTCGTTGCTCAATGGCGAGTTTCGGCATGCGCCGGAATTGATGCTGTCCGAAGACCAATTCCACCCCTCCGCGGCCGGATATGCGCTGGCCGCGAGCCAACTGCTACCCGCGTTGTGCCATGCGCTCGGTGAATGGGCGGGCGAGCCGGCTCTGCTGTCGGCAGCCGCCACCGAGGCCAGTTCCGGCTCTCCGACTCTTTCGCTGATCGCGCGGCTGTGGCGACGGCCCACCACCGGTGTGCCAGCGCCGCTGGTCGTACCTGCCCCCGGCTAGATCCCTGGCAGGGGCTAGATTCGGGTCCAGACCAGATCCCATTGGATGGAGCCGTCATGCCAGAAGCCGTCATCGTCTCAACTGCCCGTTCGCCGATCGGTCGCGCCATGAAAGGGTCGCTGGTCAGCATGCGGCCCGACGACCTGGCCGCGCAGATGGTGCGCGCCGCGCTGGACAAGGTGCCCGAGCTGAACCCGCACCAGATCGACGACCTGATCCTGGGCTGCGGCCTGCCCGGCGGCGAGCAGGGCTTCAACATGGCCCGCGTGGTCGCTGTCCAACTCGGCTACGACTTCCTGCCAGGCACCACCGTCAACCGGTACTGCTCGTCGTCGCTGCAGACCATCCGGATGGCCTTCCACGCGATCAAGGCCGGCGAAGGCGACGCGTTTATCTCGGCGGGCGTCGAGACGGTCTCCCGCTTCACCAAGGGCAACTCGGACTCCTGGCCGGACACCAAGAACCCGGTGTTCGACGAGGCAGCCCAACGGACGGCCACCGCCGCTGAGGGCGCCGACGATTGGCACGATCCCCGCAAAGACGATGCGCTGCCCGATATCTACATCGCGATGGGTCAAACCGCTGAGAACGTCGCCATCCTCACCGGCATCAGCCGGGAAGACCAGGACCACTGGGGGGTGGGCAGCCAGAACCGCGCCGAGGAGGCGATCAAGAGCGGGTTCTTCGAACGCGAGATCGTCCCCGTCACCCTGCCCGACGGCACCACGGTCAGCACCGACGATGGTCCGCGGCCGGGAACAACCTACGAGAAAGTCAGCGAGCTCAAGCCGGTGTTTCGACCCAACGGCACGGTGACCGCAGGTAATGCATGCCCACTGAACGACGGCGCCGCTGCGGTGGTGATCACCAGCGACACCAAGGCCAAAGAACTCGGCCTGACACCGCTGGCGCGCATCGTGGCCACCGGCGTGAGCGGGCTGTCGCCGGAGATCATGGGTCTCGGACCGATCGAGGCCAGCAAGAAAGCACTGCAACGTGCGGGGATGTCGGTCAAGGACGTCGATTTGTTCGAAATCAACGAGGCGTTTGCGGTGCAGGTACTCGGGTCCGCCCGTGAGCTGGGCATCGACGAGGACAAGTTGAACGTCTCCGGCGGTGCGATCGCCCTGGGCCACCCGTTCGGAATGACCGGCGCCCGCATCGCAACCACGCTGCTGAACAACCTCACCACCTACGACAAGACCTTCGGCCTGGAAACGATGTGCGTCGGCGGTGGCCAGGGCATGGCGATGGTGCTCGAGCGGCTGTCCTGACCTTAGAACCGGTCAGGGCATAAAAAGCCGGCACGCGCTTGCGTGCCGGCTTTTTTCCAAACGGTCAGTCGCTTTGTAGATAACTGAGCAACCGCAGGATCTCGATGTAGAGCCAGACCAGTGTCACGGTCAGCCCCAGCGCGATACCCCACGCCGCCTTCTCTGGAGCGCCGGCGCGGATCATCTGGTCGGCAGCGTCGAAGTCGATGAGGAAGCTGAACGCCGCCAGCCCGATGCACACCAGCGAGAAGATGATGGCTACCGGGCCGCCGCTGCGCAGGCCCAGGCCCTGGCCGTGGTCGACGCCGAACATGCCCAGCACCAGGTTGCCAACCATCAGCACCACCACCCCGACGAGGCCGGCGAACATCATCCGGGTGAACTTCGGGGTGACCCGGATGGCGCCGGTTTTGTACACCACGAGCATCCCCAGGAAAACCCCGAGAGTACCCAGGATCGCCTGCCCGATCAGCGCACCGGCACTGTGGTTCGACACCGTGAAATTGGCCAGCAGGAACGAGATGGCTCCGAGGAACAGACCTTCGAGCGCCGCGTAGGTCAGCACGATCCCCGGGCTGTTTTGCTTGCGCCCGAAGGTAGCGATGACCACTAGGGCCAGGCCGCCTAAGGCACCGATGAAGGTGAACGGGCCGGCCAGCGCGAGGTTGCCCTCCACCAGGAAATAGGAAGCGACGGCGACAGCCGACAGCACCGCCAGGGTGATTCCGGTCTTAGTGACGACGTCATCAATGGTCAGCGGGCGCGAAACGCCTGCCCGCTGGTCGGCATAGGGCTCCGTCTGATACCCATACTGGGTCGCGGCGCCCGCTACACCAGTGCCAAACTGCGCGTATCCGCCACGCTGCTTGGGCAGCGAGCGAAATACCGGGTTGCTAGTTTCCCGCACCGTCGGATCCTCTCATGAGCAGTGACTTGAGCTGTGCGAACACCTGATCAACGAACCGTGGTCCAGCCGTGTTCCCAGCGCAGAGTCTGTTCGACGGTCGGTCCGGACCTTTCGAGATAAACCTTACCCGCGAGCGCCCCGATGCGGGTAACGATCTAAATTGCTCGTCAGGTCGTCACCAGCATTCGACGAGGATTTTACTGCCACTCATCTGAGGGGAGACCACGCGCTTGACGGATGAATCCGCCCAAATTTTGAGCCGCGTCGAAGATGGTGTGGGTTTTGCGACGCTGAATCGCCCCAAAGCGATCAACTCGCTCACCCAGGTCATGGTCAACGAGTTGGCCGCGGTGCTGAGCGGATGGGAGCAGGACGCGGCGGTACGCGCGGTGGTGCTGGGAGGCGCCGGGGAACGCGGGCTGTGCGCCGGCGGGGATGTGGTGGCGATTTACCACAGCGCTCGCGCCGACGGGGTCGCGGCCCGACGGTTCTGGCACGACGAATACCTACTTAACGCACAGATTGGCCGCTTCCCCAAGACCTACGTCGCACTGATGGACGGCATCGTGATGGGCGGCGGCGTCGGAGTGGGCGCACACGCCAACACCCGGGTCGTCACCGATACGTCCAAGGTGGCCATGCCCGAGGTCGGTATCGGCTTCATCCCGGACGTCGGCGGGGTCTACCTGCTATCGCGGGCACCGGGATCGCTGGGTCTGCACGCCGCACTCACTGGTGCGCCGTTCTCCGGGGCCGATGCCATCGCAATGGGATTCGCTGACCACTATGTGCCGCACGACAGACTGGACAAGTTCACCCAGGGCATCGTCGCCGACGGCGTCGAGCAGGCGCTGGCCGCTCATGCTATCGAACCGCCACCCAGTGAGCTTGCCGCCCAGCGTGATTGGATTGACCAGTGCTACGCCGGTGACACCGTCGCGGACATCGTGGCTGCACTGCGCGGCCATGGCTCCGAGGCCGCCCACGACGCCGCCGACCTGATCGCCACCCGCTCCCCCGTCGCACTGTCGGTGGCGCTGCAGGCCGTGCGCCGCGCCGCCGCGCTGGACACCCTGGAAGACGTGCTGACCCAGGACTATCGAGTGTCGTGTGCGTCGCTGCGCTCACACGATCTGGTGGAAGGCATCCGGGCTCAGCTGGTCGACAAGGACCGCAATCCGAGGTGGTCGCCGCCATCGCTGGGGCAGGTGAGTGCGGCCGACGTCGACGCGTACTTCGCAGCGGTCGACGACGATCTGACGTTTCAGAAAGGCAGCAGACGTGACTACTGAGTCTTCTGAAAAGGCGTATGAAACCATTCTTGTCGAACGCGACGGACGGGTCGGCACCATCACCTTGAATCGGCCGCAGGCGCTCAATGCGCTCAACAGCCAAATGATGAATGACGTCACCAGCGCTGCAACCGCATTCGATGGCGATCAGGGTATCGGCGCGATCATCATCACCGGTTCAGCGAAAGCATTCGCCGCCGGCGCCGACATCAAGGAAATGTCGCAGCTGGCGTTCGCCGACGTCTTCGACGGCGACTTCTTCGCCCCGTGGGCCAAGCTGGCCGCCGTGCGCACTCCGACGATCGCCGCGGTGGCCGGACACGCACTGGGCGGTGGCTGCGAACTGGCGATGATGTGCGACCTGCTGATCGCCGCCGACACGGCGAAATTCGGTCAACCAGAGATCAAGCTCGGCGTGCTGCCCGGCATGGGCGGCTCCCAGCGGCTGACCCGGGCGATCGGCAAAGCCAAAGCCATGGACCTGATCCTGACCGGACGCACCATCGATGCCGCCGAGGCTGAGCGCAGCGGCCTGGTGTCGCGGGTGGTTCCCGCCGACGACCTGTTGACCGAGGCCAAGGCCGTCGCCACCTCGATTTCCCAGATGTCGCGGTCAGCGGCCCGGATGGCCAAGGAGGCGGTGAACCGCGCCTTCGAATCCACCCTGGCCGAAGGGCTGCTCTACGAACGTCGGCTGTTCCACTCGGCATTCGCCACCGACGACCAATCCGAAGGGATGGCGGCCTTCATCGAAAAACGACCTCCGAACTTCACCCACCGCTGAGGCTGTGGTGAGCGAGCCAGCCGGACCACCCGGCGGTGCGGCGGACATAGCCGAACCACCGCCAGCCGCCCCCGCGGCCGGCAAGAAACCCTGGTGGGTTCGGCACTACACCTTCACTGGCACCGCGGTCGGCCTGGTGTTCCTGTGGTTTTCGATGACGCCGTCGCTGCTGCCGCGCGGGCCGCTGTTTCAGGGTTTGGTCAGCGGCCTATCCGGCGCGAGCGGTTATGGCATCGGGGTTTTCGCGGTCTGGCTGGTCCGTTACATGCGGTCGAAAGATTCCAGCCCACCCGCGCCGCGGCGAGCCTGGCTGATCCTGATCGTCGCCGGTGCGGTCGGCATGGTCGCGATGGTGATCTGGTTTCACGTCTGGCAGGACCGGGTGCGCGATTTGATGGGAGTCGCACACCTGAAATGGTTCGACTACCCGCTGGCCGATGCGCTGTCGTTGATCGTGCTGTTCGCAGTGGTCGAGATCGGCCAGCTCATCCACCGATTGATCCGCTTCTTGGACCAGCGACTGGATCGCGTTGTCCCGCCGCGAGTTTCAGCCGTCATCGTCGTTTTTTTGTTGGTGGCGTTGACGATCGCATTGCTCAACGGCGTCGTGGTGAAATTCGCGATGCGGACGATGAACAACACGTTCGAAGCGGTCAACAACGAAATGGATCCCACCACCGCCGCGCCGCGGACCCCGCTGCGGTCCGGCGGCCCCCAGTCGCTGGTGTCCTGGCAATCGCTGGGACATCAAGGGCGCATCTTCGTTCAAGGCGGGCCCACCGTCGCCGCACTCACCGCCTTCAACGGCGCCCCGGCGACCGAACCGATCCGCGCCTATGCCGGACTGGAATCCGCTGACGGCATCACCGCCACCGCGGAGCTAGCCGCGCGAGAGTTGCAACGCGCGGGCGGATTGCGCCGTGCCGTCATCGCGGTCGGAACCACCACCGGCACCGGCTGGATCAACGAAGCGGAAGCTGACGCGCTGGAGTACATGTACAACGGCAACACCGCGATCGTGAGCATGCAGTACTCGTTCCTGCCCAGCTGGCTGTCGTTTCTGGTGGATAAGCAGAACGCCCGCCGCGCCGGCCAGGCGCTGTTCGAGGCGGTGGACAAATTGGTGCGCGAGCTACCGGAAGCGCAGCGGCCCAAGCTTGTCGTATTCGGCGAAAGCCTGGGCTCATTCGGCGGCGAGGCGCCGTTCATGAGCCTGAACAACGTCTTGGCCCGCACCGACGGCGCGCTGTTCTCCGGGCCGACATTCCAGAACACCATCTGGACCGACCTCACCGCGACCCGCGATCGCGGCTCCCCGGAATGGCTGCCGATCTACGACGACGGACACCACGCGCGGTTCGTGGCCCGTCCTGGCGACCTGAGTCGCCCGAACGCCGCGTGGGGCCGGCCGCGAGTCGTGTATCTGCAACACGCATCGGACCCGATCGCCTGGTGGAATCCCGACCTGCTGTTCCGCCGGCCGGACTGGCTCCGCGAAAAACGCGGCTACGACGTGCTTCCCGAGACCGAGTGGATCCCGGTGGTGACGTTTTTGCAGGTGTCGGCCGACATGGCGGTGGCCATCGACGTCCCGCAGGGCCACGGCCACGTCTATGTCGCCGACGTGGCCAACGGCTGGGCGGCGGTGCTGCAGCCGCCGGGATGGACGCCGGCCAAGACCGACAAGCTGCGGCCCCTGCTGCACGCCAGCGACAGCTGACGCGCCGCGGACAGTTGCCGAATGCGCGGAGAGTCTCGGCCGCATAGATAGCGGCAAGATCGTAACGCTCACCTACCCCGAGCGATAATTAGGTGGCAGTATTACCTGTCTACGACCTCCTGGAGGGAGTGATCGATGCGTAGAAGTATCAGCAAGATCGCGGTGGCGGGGGTGTTTATCGCGCTACCCATCGCCGGTGTCGCCGTCCCGGCGTACGCGACGCCCGGCATTGCGAACGCGCCAGCGGTGCTCCCGGCGCCGCTGCCGGCGGATCCACCGACCGATGCACCGGCACCCCCAGCGCCTCCGCCGGCCCCAGTGACTGGCCGGGAATACAACGCAACTGATGACTGGTGGGCATATGGCAGCGATGCCGGCGCCGGTGGCGGCGGCGGCGGCTGAGCCGGACTAACGCCCGGCCAGTACTCCGGCGGCAGCCAACGCGTGGTAGCCGCCGATGACATCCGTGGCCCGGTGCAGGCCGAGGTCCTGCAGTGCGGCTGCCGCGAGGCTTGAGGTGTAGCCCTCCGAGCAGATGATCACCCACTCCACGTCGTCGCTGATCGCCTGCGGTAACCGCGCATCGCTGGTCGGGTCGCACCGCCACTCCAGCACGTTGCGTTCGATGACCAACGCCTGCAGGACCTCGGGCAGCTCCCCTTCACTTGTGCGTTGCGCTTCCGGCCGGATGTCGACCAGCACGGCGCCGCGTTGTAGCGCAGCCGGCACCTCATCGGCCGCAAGCCGGCGCAACTGGGCGCGTGCGGTATCCAACACCCGATCGATGCGGCTCATGGCTTTTCGGGTAGGTCGGTCAATTCGGTGCGCCTGCGGCGCAGTGTCTGGTGGCTAGTGACCTCGTAATACGACATCACCGTCAGCGGCGGTGAATACGCGTGCACGCTCAGCGTGGGCCCGTGCAGTGCAGCAGGAAGCGTTGTTGGCGGCACGGCAGACACCGAAGGGGCCCGGGTCGGGGCCCACACCACATCGTGCACCCAGCCCAGCGGGAAACCGGCCTGGTCGCCGGCCTGAAGACGCCGGAGGCGCAGCCGTTCGCCGTCCCAGCGGAATTCATCGAGCGAGCCGGCCAGCAATGTCAGCGCGCCCAGCGATCCGCCGTGGTCGTGCAGCTCGGTGCTATGCCCGGGAACCCAGCTGATCAGCCAGATGTCGACTTCGTCGTCGCCGTACAGCCGTGCGAACCAGCGGTCGTCGGTGGGCACCCCGCCGATCGGGACCAGGTCGTCGTAACGCCCGCTGAGCACCTCATCAGCGGCGCGGTCGGTGAGGTGCAACAGGTCGGCCAGCCGTAGCCGAGTGGGCCCGGAGACCGATCGGATGGACGAGGGGCGTGGCAGGACAGGGTCAGCAACAAGATTTGCGGAAACCATGTAGGGACTCCAGAGCGGATCAGCGGACCAGTGGCAGCGGCAGTTAGGGCCGACAACACTCCTGAAATCCGAATCGCTCAGTCACGGCCGCAAGTGTTGCATAGATTGACTCAGGTGCGCTGGCCCTCATGGCGTCCCCTGCTGTGGAGCCCGGTTGTGGTCATGGCCGCTGTGCCGGCGCTGGCGGGCTGCTCGGCGGGCGCCAACACGGCTGCGTCCTCTTCGCCGTCGTCGATCGTGCCGCCCGGGCTGCCCGGTACCGAGCGGGCCGCGGCGACGCAGCCACCCGGTGCTGTCGCTATATCACCCGCCGGCGTGACGACCAAGATCAACGTGCCCGCCCAATCGACCGAAGAGGGGTATTTCCAGGCCTGCCATGCCGCGAAGATGTGGATGCAGGGCCGGCAGGGCGATCGGCAGACGCTGATCGAGGCCTACTTGGCGGCGGTCCAGGCGCGCGGCGCACACGAAGCCGGCACCTGGTACACCCCGTGGGCTGCCCTGCCGCTGGCCCGCCAGGCGGCAGTGATCGTCGCGGCGCGGGCGGCCGCTGCCGACGAATGCGGCTGACGGCGAGCCGCGCCATCCCAATTCGGATCACGACTTTCAAAAAGCGCCCACCCCTCCCCTTAAGACGGCTGAAACGGGTAATCCGATGTCTGATCCCGATGACGCAATGGCGCGCGAAGATGAAGGGATGGCCGACTCCGACGCTCTCCGTCCGCCGAGCCCCGTCCAGCCCGAGGGTCGTCGAGTGGCGCTGGCGCTGGGCAGCGGCGGCGCGCGCGGATACGCCCACATCGGGGTGATCCACGAGCTGCACGATCGCGGCTACCAGATCGTGGGGATCGCTGGCTCGTCGATGGGCGCCCTGGTCGGTGGTCTGCAGGCAGCGGAACGGCTCGACGAATTCGCCGACTGGGCGCGGGCGTTGACTCAGCGCGCCATCCTGCGGCTGCTGGATCCGTCGATCACCGCCGCGGGTGTGCTGCGAGCCGAAAAAATCCTGGACGCGGTGCGCGAGATGCTGGGTGCTGCCACCATCGAGGAGCTGTCGATCCCCTATACCGCAGTGGCCACCGACTTGTTGGCCGGCAAGTCGGTGTGGCTGCAGCGCGGGCCGGTCGACGAGGCGATCCGGGCGTCCATCGCCATCCCGGGGGTGATCCCGCCGCACGTCATCGATGGGCGGCTGCTGGCCGACGGCGGGATCCTCGACCCGCTGCCGATGGCGCCGATCTCCGCGGTCAACGCCGATCTGACCATCGCGGTCAGCTTGTCCGGCAGCGAGGTCGGCGGCGAGCAGGAGACCGAACCCCGGCCCACCACCGAATGGCTCAACCGCATGCTGCGCAGCACGTCGGCGATGTTCGACATCACCGCCGCCCGTTCGCTGCTCGATTCGCCCACCGCGCGGGCGGTACTCAACCGGTTCGGCGCATCGATTCCGGAGGTCCCCGAGGACGCCAACCAACCAGCACCCGATGACGGGCCGCTGGCGGACGAGTCGGAGGAGGCGCCCTACGTGCCCAAACTGGGCGGTTTCGAAGTCATGAACCGCACCATTGACATCGCCCAGGCCGCCCTGGCCCGCCACACCCTGGCCGCCTACCCGCCCGACTTGCTGATCGAGGTGCCGCGCTCGGCCTGTCGCGGATTGGAGTTCCACCGTGCGGCTGAGGTGATCGACATCGGCCGCGCGCTGGCTGCCCAGGCGCTGGACACCTTCGACCCACCCGACCCCGACTCGGCGCCGCCCCTGCCCGACAACATTTCCCGAAGGGAGTAGCGATGGCACGACCGGCTCCAGCGGACGGAGCGGCCCTCGACCGACCGTGGAAACGGCCGGGAGCGCTGCGCTATGCCGTCCAGCGACTGCGCGGTTTAGCGCGATCACCGGTCGACGTCTACGCCGCGCAGCCAACTGCGTTGGTGATCGACAACAACGTGGCGATCCCCACCCGTGACGGAACCGTGTTGCGCGCCAACGTGTATCGCCCACCCGATGGCGGCCCGTTCGCGGTCTTATTGTGCGCGCATCCCTACGGTAAGGACAATCTTCCCACCAAGAAGAAGCGCGGCCGTGGCTATTCGGTGTCCATCCAGTACCGGGTGTTGCGCCAACCGACGCGGCTGCGGTTTTCGGATCTGACCGGCTGGGAAGCACCCGACCCGGTGTGGTGGACCGAGCGTGGGTTCGCGGTGGTCAACTGCGACTTGCGTGGGGCGGGAAAATCGGACGGTGTCGGGTCGTTGCTGTCCGATCAAGAGGCGGAGGACGTTTACGACGTTATCGAGTGGGCGGCGCGCCAACCGTGGTCAACCGGCGCAGTCGGCATGCTCGGTGTCTCGTATCTGGCCATCTCGCAATGGAAAGCGGCCGCACTGCGACCACCTCACCTCAAGGCGATCGCTCCGTGGGAAGGATTTACCGACGCGTACCGCGACTTCGCCCGCACCGGCGGTATCCGTGAGAACGGATTCCTCAAGGTATGGAGTCGCAACCTGCGCAGTGTCCGGTTGACATACAGCCTGTTGGACGAGAACGCCAAGCGCCCGCTGCTCGACGAATGGTGGCAGGCGCTGGTGCCTAACCTACCGAAAATCGAAGTGCCGGCATTGATTTGCGGCAGCTTCTCCGACAACAACCTGCACAGCCGCGGGTCGGTGCGCGCCTTTGAACAGATCAGTTCGCCCGAACGCCATCTCTACACCCACCGCGGCGGCAAGTGGACCACGTTCTATTCCGAGTCGGCGCTCGACACCCAGTTGGCTTTCCTCGACCGGCATCTCCGCGATGGGACGGGCGCGCCGCAGCCGAGGGTCCGCCTGGAAGTTCGTGAAGATCGCGACCGCATCGTCGAGGTCCGCGAAGAAACCAGCTGGCCGTTGGAGTCGACCGATTGGACACCGCTGTACCTGGCCGACCCCGGTCTGTGCGCCGCACCACCGGAAAAAACCGGCTCCATTGCGTTCGATACCCATTCGGGCGGAGCACGTTTCGGCTGGACGCCGGACGCCGACACCGAAATCACCGGACCGATGGCGGTGCGACTGTTCGTCGAAGCGCAGGGCAGCGACGACGTGGACCTTTTCGTCGGTATCGAAAAGTGGCGTGGCCAAAGGTATGTACCGTTCGAAGGCTCTTACGGCTTTGGACGCGATCGGATCACCTCCGGGTGGTTGAAGGCGTCGATGCGGACCCTCGACAAAACCCGCTCCCGGCCGTTCGAGCCGGTGCCGACATTGGACGCGCGCCGTCCACTGCGGCCCGGCGAGGTCGTGCAAGTCGACATCCCACTTGGGCCGTCGGCCACGCTGTTCAGGGCCGGCGAACAACTTCGGCTGGTCGTCGCGGGCCGGTGGCTATGGCCCCGCAACCCGCTTACCGGTCAGTTCCCGTCGGCCTACGAGCCCGGTCCACACTGCAGGTGCACGCTGCATTGGGGACCGGATCACGCTGCCCGCCTGCTTGTTCCGGTGATCCGCTAGGCAGGGTCTGCGGCGCGGGAAGCCTCAGCCGTCGCGCAGTCATCAGCTGCGCGCTGTCCCAAGCGCGGCCATGATGGCCGCCTCGAGTTCACCGAGACCATTAGGGCTTCGCATCCCACCACCTGCCATAACGGCAAATCTACATCGGCACCCCACCGCTATAATACCAACCTACTTAGTAGAATAGTACATAGTCGAGGATCGCCCGGCCGCCGTAAGAAAGGTAAAGAGCTATGACCGACACCACGTCCGCTACGCCGACTCCTACCACCGCGACTTGGACTCGCTGGCTTTATCCAGCCCTCGCCATCACCGGTATCGCGGTCGGCATCTTCATCATCGCCGCTGGCGTGTATCTGCTCTTCTTCGCGCACTCAAACAGTTGTGATTGTTGCGGCATGAAAGACATGAAAATGCCGATGGGACAAATGCCTTCTATGCCGTCGATGTCACCGATGCCGAGCATGTCCCCGATGCCGAATACACCCACGCCGACCCCTGCGCGCTAGCTAATCGCTTCGTCAGAATAAAGCCGCCACCCGTGATCATCGCCGAACACAGAAGGGGCTCAACATAACGATGGCATCCTCGATCGGGCGCGACGAATCGCCTACGAAAACACTCACCGACCCAAGCCATCTCGAGACCCAGCGGGTCGTGTACCCCGACCACGACTGACCGGAACGCCTGAAGACGGCGTGCGTGGGTTCGGATCGCCTTCCAGTATCCAGCACACCGCGGAATGGTCGTGTTCGCTGGACCCGCGCGACGCATGATCGAGAAGAGCCTGCAAGTGGCATTCAAGGGCGACGAGTTCGGCGATTTGCGCGCGGACTTCGTCTAGACGGGTGTTCAGGACGTGTCGGACGTGCCCGCACGGCACGTCGCCGCGGTCGTGGATCGCGAGAATTTGATGCACCTTTTGTAGGGTCAGCCCGGCCGCTTGGCCCTGGGGCGCGGCAGCCTTCCTGGTCGCGTCGCTCATACGGTTTCGGGGTCAGCCGGGCCGGCTCGCCACCGCGTGTTTGACGGCGCTGTGCCGGCTTTTCGAGGGCGGCTCCGGGCCAGTAGTGCAGGCCGGGTTGTTCACGCTGGCCGCTGCCGGCGCCAGCGCACTGGCGATTCTGGGTTGGCGGTTGTGTCGATCGCTGTGGCGGGCACGTGAACACAGCCGCGGGCATGCTGAGAGGGCCCGCGTGATCGGCCGCCGAATCGATGGCGTGGACGCCGTCGTGGTAGATGCTCCCGAACGGGCCGCCTACTGCGTGGCCGGGCGCCCGAACGCCATCGTCGTGACTAGCGGGGCACTTGACGCGCTCACCGATCGCCATCTTCAAGCGGTGCTAGCGCACGAGCGCGCCCATTTGGCAGGACGCCACCACTATGTCCTGGCCTTCGCCCGCGCCTTGGCGGCGGCCATTCCCCGGGTGAGGCTGTTCAGCAACGGCGCCCGAGAGATCGCTCGGTTGTTGGAGATATCCGCCGACGCCGCCGCGGCACGCAGCCACGGCTCGCAGACATTGCTCGACGCGTTGCTAGCGCTGTCCGCCGGTGCCCCTATGCCGCATGGCGCCGTCGGGGCCGCCGGAACCGATATTCTAGCCCGCGCCGAACATCTGGCCGCGCCGTTCGAGGTCCGAAAGCAGTGGACCGCCGGGCTGTTGCTCACCGCCATAACGCTTCTCATCGCTGCGGGACCGCTGATCCCTGCCGCTCTGACTGCGGCCGGCGCAATGTGGTGTTACTAGGTACCGGCCCGACGGCTTCGATATCGGACGGCTCCCGCGAGCAAAGCCAAGACGGCCAACGGACTGACACCCACCGCATTACCTCCAAACTGTGATGGAAGCGCGCGGTTTAGCGACCGAGAAGGCGTCGTTTCTGTTCGTTGAATTCCTCTTCGGTGAGAATTCCCGAGTATTGGGCTGTCGCGGCCGACCGCGATGGTGGCCGGCCAGTTATCTGGTGCAGGTATCTCTTGCCATGTTCGCGTGGTCGCAGCGGCCACCCATCAACTCGAACGCCGCCGCAGTAAGAGCGATGCCGTGACCTTGCCCGTTCAATAATCTACGATGTGCGTACGTAGAAAGCACATCGTCGTGGGCTGCGCAGTTGAATGTCGGCGCATACGCGACAATGTGGCATCGAGATCGGAGGTTTGGCAGTGCGGGTACGCGGATTCGGGGAGTTGGAAGCGGTGGTGATGGACCGCATCTGGAACCGGGACGGAACTACGACGGTCCGCGACATCTTTGACGAGCTCGCCGCCGAACGCGAAATCGCCTACACCACCGTGATGTCGACCATGGACAACCTGCACACCAAGGGGTGGCTGGCGCGTGAACGAGACGGCAAGGCCTACCGGTACTGGCCGACGTTGACTCGGGAGCAGCACAGCGCCCAGCTCATGCATGAGGCGCTAGACGGCGGGGGGCGCTCCGAACTGGTGCTGAGCCACTTCCTCGAACAGATCAGCCCCGAAGAATCCGCGCGTTTGCGAGATGCGTTGCAGCGGCTGACCAGACGCGCCCGACCCAAGTGAGCACTGCAGCCTTGACAGACCTTGCCTGTGGATAGCGACGCCACGAGAATCTCGGCGGCTACGGTGATCCACCGGGGCCCATCATGCCGCCAGGTCCCATCATGCCGCCAGGTCCCATCATGCCGCCCGAACCGCCCATCATGCCTTGCATTCCCGGGGGCATTCCGTCGTGTACGAACCCGCTCACCTCGCGCGCGTGGGCACGGATGGCTTCGGTGAGGCCAGGATCGTCGGAGGTTTCCTCGGCGATGACGCCCGTGGGCGTGAGGGTCAACTGGCGGCGGTAGCCGCCGGCGTTCCGAAATAGCGTCGGCAGGCTCTGGCTCATACACATCACCTCAGAGCCCTGGTCAACATGGGAGTACATGCTTGACACGTGCGCGTGCAATTGCGCCGCGAGATCGGGCGAGCCCGACTCGGTGGTGGCAACCAAGCCGATATCACCTTCGCCCAAAACATGATTCCCCACCACGAGCAGCACTGCATCCAGATGAGCAACATCATCCTGGGCAAGCAGGGCATCGATCCTCGCGTGGTTCAGCTGGCCAACAAGATCAAGGCGGAGCAAGGCCCCCAGATCCAGCAGATGCGAAGCTGGCTAAGCGAGTGGGGCCAGCCCACGCTATCGATGGCCCCCGGCATGATGTCCGATCAGGGCATGGCTGCTTTGCAGAACGCGCAGGGTGTCGACGCGAGCAAGCAATTTTTGACCGGGATGATTCAGGAACATCAGGCAGCCATCACGATGTCCCAGGACGAAATCAAGTCCGGTCAGTATCCGCCAGCCATAGCGCTGGCCCACCAGATCGTCACCAACCACCAGCAGGAAATCTCCACCATGCAAAACATTTTGGCCTCGCTGTAGCGACAATGGTCGCCGGTTGCAGCTGAGTTAGCCTCTACGGCGCGCGTTTTCAGGGGTGCTGTTGCGCCCGCTCCACCGCATGGTTGGCGTCAAGTCACGCTCCTCGGACGCGCCGGGGCCGGTCCCCGCGCTACATGCACCGTGCATTGGGGACCGGATCACGCTGCCCGCCTGCTTATTCCGGTAATCCGCTGAGCGGATACGACTCAGCCGAAGCCGAGGAACGCCGCGACGGCGGCGGCCTCGCGCCGCCCCTGCGCACGCCCGGCCTCCGCCGAGCCGACGCGGCAGCGCGGATCCAGCGGGTTTGATCCGAAAGCCGCCAGCGACTCGTCGTCGGCGAAGACACCCAGCGCCAGGCCGCGAAACGCCCCGACCTCGGCGGCGGGTCCGGCCCCGAACGACGACGGCGCCGACACGCCTGCGGGCACCAGCACCACCGCGACGTCGCAGTCCTCGGCGACGTCCAGGTTGATCGTGCTGCCGATCCCGCCGTCCATGTAACATCGCTCCCCGATCGTCACTGGCGGCCACGCTCCGGGTACCGCGCAACTGGCGGCCACTGCGTCCACCAGGTCGACACCCGAGGTGCGGTCGAACACCACCAGTTCTCCGGTAGCGATATCAATAGCGGTGACGCGTAACACCCGGTCGGGCCAGTCGTGCGTCGGCAGCCGCTGGGCGATCACGTCACGCCGGACGGGTTCTGCGACGGTGTGCGTCGCCAGTGCCACTTTCCCGATCCGTTGTCGTTTCTGCGCCACCGTGGTGTCGGGTTGCGACATGGCAGCCAGGAAAAGGTCAGTGACGGCGTCAATCCCAACGCCGGGATCGATTTCGGCCGAGGCATCCTGAACCTGTCGCGCGAACAACTCGTCAATGCTCAACCCGCTGCCGATCTGTGCGGCGACCGTCGAACCGGCCGAGGTTCCCACCAGCACATCGGAATCCAGCAGCGCCTGTGCCGCGGCGGGCGACTTGTCCGCGATGCCACACAGAACGCCTGTCTCCCAGGCGATTCCCGCTACACCGCCACCACCGAGCACCAGCGCTCGTTTGTCGTCACGTCGCCGTTACCGCTGGGTGCTGGGCGGCGTGAGCCGCCGCACTCAGATCCTCGGACGCAGCTGATGCCGTGGCGGATCCGGGAGCATCAGGTCGCTGCTGATCTGTAACCCGGCATCGACGTGGACCAGCTCGCCCGGCTCGAGGAGGCGCCACCGAGGGTCAGCATCCATCGGCTCACTGGCGAACACCACCGATGGCCGGAAGCGTAAATGTTCGGAGTCTGCGTGAATCCGCTTGGTGCGCAATTGGAACTGGCCGGCCGTGGTTTCGCGGCGGTCCGACACATACAGCTCGTTCGCCTCCGGGTAGCGCAGCGCCCACAGATCGGTGGCCGTGCTCAGTAGCAGGTTGACCGCATAGATCGGCACGTTGGCGGCCAGCCATCCCATGGCATCGACCAAACCGGGCCGCACGTCCCCGCCACGCGCCCGGATCGACGCGGTGATCAACGCGAACACCCGCTCGGAGTCGGTCTGCCCCAAAACCAAATCCGCAGCACCCACTTCGCGCAGCCGCTCGTCGAGCGCATCGAGGCCTTCCACCACGCCGTTGTGCGCGAAGATCCGGCCGTCTTGCAGAAACGGATGGGTGTTGACGACGTCGTGCGACCCCGTTGTGGCGTAGCGAACGTGCGCGATGAATGTGGTGCCGGTCATCTCGTGCGCTTCGGTGGCGAAGGCGGAATCCTGCCACGCGGCGATCGGCTGCTTTCGCACCTGCGGCGGGCCCTGGCCGTCGAAAACACCTAAACCGGTGCCGTCCGGGTTTTTTCTGCTCTGCTGGGCAAGGTTGTCCGGAGCGTCCAGTAGCCAAAACGTGGCGGTGACGACGTTAGTCCCGGCATGCAGCCCGAAAAGTCGGCACATTTCAGGCCGTCAGCACGGCTGACAGGGTTTCCAGCGATTTGCGCGCGTAGCCCTTCCACAGGAAGCCCAACACCGGCAGCAGCGGCGCGGCGAGCGCGGAGCGGGCATGGATGTTCCAGCTCCAGGTGACCACAGTTCCCGAAGCCGCGCTGCCGCTCGGGGTGAAGGTCCATTTGCCGTATGCACGGCCGATCAGCGGTCCCAACGGGCCGGTGAACGCGCTCAGGGTGTAGCCGAACGCATGCGGTGGGTCGACCTTGGTCAGTTCTTCGTGCATGCCGCCCCCGACTTTGAACAACAACCGGCGCGTCTGCCCGACAGTCTTCCAATCGCCCACCTGCTCGCGCACCGCCCCGATCGGCGGGACGGGCCCGTACCACCGGGTGAGGATCATGGTAAGCGGTATCGGCAAAGTGCGGGCGAAGGCCTCGTCGACGCCAATCGGAATAACGCAGGATTGTTCGACGGCCAAGGTCTTTGTCATGACGGCAGGCTACCGCGACAGTCCGGGCGCGGCCCGGGCGGTGATGAGCGGAAGATCGAAGAAGCTTTGGATGCCGGCCGGGGCCGCGCACGTCGCGGGGACGGCGTTGACGCAGTGCGCCGCGGTGGCGACGATGCCAGGGTTGCTCTTCAACCCAGACTCCACACTTTCCGGCTGCCAGCCCTTGACCGTGACGAAAGTGTCCGGATTACCCCGGACTTCGATTTCGTAGCGTTCCCCTGCCGCCCCGAACGACCAAGGCGGATCGAGGTTTTCCTCGCCCATGAACCAATTCACCGTGATCCGAACGACCACTGTGTCGCCGACCAACGCCTCCCATCCGAAGCGACGTCCGGCGACCTGGCCCGGCTCGATCACCCCGATCGGCGAGTCGATTGGGGCGCTGGCCACGGCTACCTCCTGCGATGTGCGGATCTCGGGTTCGGCGGCGAAGCCCAATTGGTCGACGCACAGCCGCACCGACTGAATGAATCCGCCGTCGAGAAGTTTCTGCATTGGTCCGGTCAACGCGCTCTCCGGCGTCCCACCGAAACCCATCACATGGCGCAGCACGTCCGGCGCGCCATAGGTTCGTAGGTCGGAAAACTCTTCGGAGCGAACGAACGTCACACCGGTGGACATCACCGAGAGCAGCAATGGAAACAGCTCGGTTGCCGCACCCGGACCGATGCCGGCGCCGTGCAGCGTCGCGTTGCCGGCCTGTGCGGCAACCTCCAACGGCGCGGCTTCCCGCTCACCCGGGTAGAACCAACCGAGCGGGGTGACGACATTCTTGCCGGAGCGCAGCAGGGCCGCGACTTCGTCAACATTGGGCAGCAGCGGCGCGTAGATCACCGCATCGGCGTCCAGCGCGAGAATGTCATCAATGCTGTTGGTCGCGGTCACGCCCAGCGGCGGTGTGCCGATTATCTCGCCGACGTCCTTGCCGCTCTTGGCTTCCGAATGCACCCAGCAGCCGGCGAGTTCCAGCTCGGGATGCTCGAGCACGCCTTTGATCGCGGCCACCCCGACCGACCCGGTTGCCCATTGAATGACGCGCAGGCTCATGACCGTGTTCTTCCTCGTCAGTCTCGCGCTTCGCTGACCTGATAGACGTTGTCGGCATATCGGGATCGGATCGTCTTCTTGTCATACTTTCCGACGCTGGTACGCGGAATCTCGTCGACAAACGTCCAGCGCTCCGGCAACCACCACCGAACGACCTTGTCGGCCAGAAAGGTTCGCAGATCGTCGGCACTGACATCAGAGCCTTCTTCGATGACAACGACGGCCAGCGGCCGTTCCTGCCAGCGCTCGTCGGGAACCCCGACTACGGCCGCCTCGACCACATCCGGGTGCGCGATCAAGCAGTTCTCCAACTCGACCGACGAAATCCATTCTCCGCCGGATTTGATCACGTCTTTAGCGCGGTCGGTCAGCGTGATGAAGCCTCTTTCGTCGATGCGGCCCACGTCGCCGGTGCGCAGCCAGCCGGAATCGAATTTCGACTCGTCGTGTCCCCGGTAGTAGGAGCTGGTAATCCACGGACCGCGAACTTCCACCTCGCCGACGGCTTCGTTGTCGTTGGGCAGCACCTTCCCGTCGTCGTCGACGATCCGGGCTTCCACGCCACATATCGGTTGGCCCTGGGTTGCTCGAAACGCCCAGTGCTCCTCGTCGGGGGTTCCCGGCGGCGGCCAGGCCATGGTGGCCATCGGCGAAGTTTCGGTCATGCCCCACAGCTGGCGGATCTGGACGCCGTGTTTGTCCTCGAAAGTGCGCATCAACGACACCGGCACGGCCGAGCCGCCGCACGGAACCACCCGCAGCGACGACACGTCGTGGCCGGGGTTCTTGTCCAGGTAATGCATGACGTCGTTCCAGATGGTGGGCACCGCGCCGGCCACGGTCGGCCGCAGCTTCTCGATCATGTCGACCAGCGACTTGGCGTCCAGATGCCGATCGGGCAGCACCAGGTCGGCGCCCGCCATCAAGGCTGCATACGGCAGGCCCCACGCGTTGGCGTGGAACATCGGCACGATGGGTAACACGCAATCGCTGGAACCGACGCCGATGCCGTTGCTGGAACAGGTAGCCATGGTGTGCAGATAGCTCGAACGATGGCTGTAGACAACACCTTTGGGGTTGCCGGTGGTGCCGCTGGTGTAACACATCGCGGCCGCGGAGTTCTCGTCGATGTCGGGCCAGTCGAACTCGGTGGACTGGTCGGCGATCACGTCGGCATAGCGCAGCACTGTCTTGCCCGCGCCATCCAGTGCCGCCAGGTCACCCTCTCCGACCGCGATCAGGGTGTGGACGGTGTCCAGCTCGCCCAATATCGGCGTGAGGAGTTTGGCCAGCGACAGATCGACCAACACCACCTGGTCCTCGGCCTCGTTGGCGACGAAGACGATCTGCTCGGGAAAAAGCCGGATGTTGAGTGTGTGCAGCACGGCTCCCATCGACGGGACGGCCATATAGGCCGCGAGATGTTCGGCGTTGTTCCACATGAAGGTGGCGACCCGCTGGTCGCCGGTGATACCGACGCGCCGCAGTGCATTCGCCAGCTGGGCTGCCTGCTCAGCGAGCTGGGCGTAGCTACAGTCGCGATAGCCGCTGTCGGTCGCGGTAGTGACCTTGCGTGCTCCATGGACGCCGGCGGCGTGACGCAGGATGGCGGCGATCGTCAATGGAAAGCTTTGCATCGTGCTGTACATCGATGGACCGCCTTATGGTTCCGCCTGCTGTCCCGGGCCGGCCCGCCAAACGGCCGCCTTGATGGCGATCATTGCACGGCCGAACAATCACCTTGGCGGCGATGTGGCCGGGGCGGCCCTTAAGCCGGTGTCGGCTCGAGTCCGAGCAGGTCGGCGAACGCCCACTCGTGCGGGGCGGTGGGTACCTCGTCTGGGGTCGACGCGGTTGTCAAGACGGTGATCGCGCCGGCGTAGTCGGCGACGTACAGACGGCTGCCATCCGGGCTCTCCGTCACACAAGACGGCTGTGAGCCGGTGACGATGCTGCCGATGACGTCGTGAGTTGCGGTGGACAACACCGTCACGCTGCTGTCGCCGACCAGATATGCCCGCCGACCGTCGCGACTCAGCGTCAATTGCGTTAGGAAGCGGGCGATCTCGCCGATCTTGTAGGTGTTGGCGATGGCGTCGGTCCGAGTGTCCACTACATCCAGCACCGCGCCGAAGTCGGGACCGCAGCTGCCGACATAGGCGGTGGCGCCGTCCGCGCTGACCGCGATATCCCGGATCGGCGAACCGATTTCGATGGTGCTCGCCACACGGTTGGAGTGCGTGTCAATCACGACGAGTTGTGCCGCGAATGGTCCGTTGGCCGCGACATACAGCCGGCGGCCATCGGGGCTGACACGTACGCACTGCGCGGTGATACCGGCGTCGGCCGCGATGCCGATGGCGTCTTGCGTGCCCGTTTGGGTGTCAAGGATTGCGACGTCGGCGCCGTTGGCCGCGGTCCGGCTGGCGTACACGCGCCTGCCGTCCGGGCTGACCGCCAGATCGGTCACGCTGTGCGCCACCGGGTGCGTCGCGATCACCTGGTTGGCACCCATGTGGAAGGCCGAGATCGAGTCATAGGCCGCCGATACCGTGCTGACATAGGCACGGCTGCCATTGTCCGACACCGCGACGGCGAACGGTTCGTCGACGTCGACCACAATTTGCTCGACCGCGACGGCCCGGGTGTCGATCAGCGAAACACTGTCGTCGCCGTAGTGAGTGACGATCAGCCGGGTGCCGTCGGGACTGACGGCGATGCCGCTGACTACGCCGCGCTCTACGGCGATTTCAGCTTCCACCGCGAAGCCCGGCGCGTTAACGATTTCGGGGTGAGCCTCCTCGGCCCCCTCCCGTCCGTTCGCACGGCTCATTTTGTTCACTGTGGCACCAGCCTCTTCTGTTTGGTCCGTGGTGGGCAGACGTCTGACACGCGAAGTCAAAAATGTCCGCAACGCAAACCCGGGATCCTCGGATCAGGCGCATGGCGCCGATTCCAGGCGACTCTACCGGCCGAATTCGGACCTAAAAAGCACAGTTTGAGCGATTGTTGCCCACATCACCTCGCCGCCTCAGGGTGCCCTTAAGCAATATTCGTCGCGCGGTCGACTCCGGCCTCAAACAGCAAACGAAACAGTCGGTCTCGCCAGGTGTTTCGCGACTTTCGCGAACCGAGAACCCGATCGTGACACATGGTCTGCAAATAAGAGACTCTTAATCGTCTGGGGCGAAGAAGAGGTGCAAATCACAGTGGCGCCTTTGCGCTCCGAACCGTCGTGTCGTCACGTCGACCCATCTCGCCACCAGCGTCGGCGGATACCGAGCAAGACCAGCGGAGGCGGCGACCGAGCGTTACATCGATGAACGATTTATTGTTGCAGGATGAGCCAGCCGGCACAGGTCGATCCCAACCGCTACGAAAAGATGTATCGCGATCAGCAGGTCGCGCATGGCTTGCCGGCAGCCACACCGTGGGATATCGGTGGTCCGCAGCAGGTAGTGAAGCAACTTGTGGCCCTGGGAGCGATCAGGGGCGAGGTGCTCGACCCGGGTACCGGCCCGGGCCACCACGCGATCTACTTCGCGTCGAAGGGCTACTCGGTCACCGGCATCGATTCCTCACCGGCCGCGATCGAGCGGGCCAAAGAGAACGCGCGGAGAGCCGGGGTATCGGTGAACTTTCAGGTGGCCGATGCGATCACGCTGGAGGGTCTGGAGAACCGTTTTGACACGGTCGTCGACTGCGCCTTCTATCACGTTTTTTCGGAGGTCCCGGAGGCCAAGACGGCCTATGCGCGGGCTTTGCATCGGGCGACCAGGCCCGGAGCACGGCTCTATATGTTCGAGTTCGCGCCCGGCAACATCAATGGCATCGGTGCGCCGCGAGGGCTGTCCGAGGACGACTTCCTCAAGGTGTTCCCCGACGCCGGTTGGGAGATCACGTATCTGGCGCCGGCCACGTATCAGGTCAACATGAGCTTGGAGGCCTTTGACGCGATGCTCGCGCGCAATCCCGACAAGGCTGAGCAGATCAAGGCCAGCGCTTTGTTGTTCCAACTGATCCAGGCGATGCTGCCGAATGGACGGGCACACGCCCCGGTCTGGGAGATGCACGCCACCCGCATCGACTGATGGCCACGCCGCTGTTGACCGGCACAGCAGCCGCGACGGCATCAGTTGCGCCCTACAGCGACGAGTTGAGTAGCCTGGTTCGATCCGGCGACTCCCCCGAGAGGCTGCGGCGACGGGGTGCGATACGCTCCCGGCGTTCCTGGTCGCACTAATCAGCCTCCTGACACCAACGGCGACCACACTGGAGTTAAACCAGGCGATGAACGACACCGATGTGCCCGATCTACCCGACCATGCGCATAGAGGCGCTCTTCGTGAAGACGGCGTGAGTTCGCCTCCGCTGCACCATAAGGAGAGTCCGTTTTTCGCAGCAGACCGGGCGGCCTTCTGGCGCCACCTCCGCGAGCTGGGTCCCGTAGTGAAAATCGAGAACGGCGATCCGACACTGCACGGCTACTATCTGACCCGCCGCGACGACGTGCGTGCGGCGTTGCTCGACCCGCAGACTTTTGCCTCGCCGCCGAAAACCTTTGCGATTCGGTTATTCGGCGCGCCGCTTCCCCAGGTGCCGCTCTCTATCGGCACGCGAGTGGAGCATGCCCGTTTCGGCAAGGTCTTGCATCCGCTCTTCAGCCCCAAAGCGTTGGCCCCCTTCGCTCCGGAGTTGCGCGCCCGGGCCGCGAAGCTGGTCGACAGAATCGCTGCCAGAAGGCAGTGTGATGCAGTCAGCGTCGCCGACACGTATGCCTGCCAGGCGCTCTTCATGGTGTGCGGGCTGCCACCCGACGACACTCGGGCACACGAAATGACCAGGGCCGCAGTAATCGGCGACACCACCGGGCAAGCCCAACTCGAACTTGTCAAGTGGCTGAACAACAGCCTCGATGCCGGACTGGCAGATCCCCACCGCCCGCCCGGCATTCTCTGGCCGCTGCTGGAACGACTCGTCGGCGATAAAGATTTTCCGCTCACCAAGCCTGAAGTCATGTCGGTCATCCTGTTGTTGTTCTCTGTTGCAGGCATTGAAATGGTGGCCTCGGCAATCACTTTCGCGCTTCTATATCTCGCGCGCGACCCGCAATTGCGGGCCCAGCTGCGCGAGGACCCAGAACAGATCCCTGCGTTCGCCGAGGAGATCTTCCGGTTGGAGCCGCCAGGGCCGGCCATTCCGCGGGTGACCACGAGAGAAGTCGAGATCGGTGGCGTCACAATCCCGGCATTCAGCTCAGTGTGGTTGGCCCTGGAAGCCGCGGGCAGAACAAACGGCGGCGACGAGATATCTAGGGGCAGCAGCGGAGAGCTCAAGCGGCAGCGCCACTGGGCATTCGGCGGCGGCATGCACAGATGCTTGGGCATGCATTTGGCTCGTCTTGAAATGGACGCATTTGTTATTGAGTGGTTGAACCGCATCCCGGACTTCGAACTTAAATCGGGCGCCACACCGGCCATCGTGCACAAACCGACCAGCGTGACGCACCTGCGCCGCCTAAAGCTCCGTTGGTAGGCATGACCGACGACGCGGACGATGGTGAGTTGGAGACTCATATCAACGGGTTCCTGGAGGCGCTCGGTGAACGTCCAGAGGAACTCATCCCGGAGCACCTGGCAAAAATCAAACAACCAAATCCGCAAGACGCAGAAGACTTCCGCCGCTACGTCAATGACCTCAAAAGGATCTACGGGCAGGGCTTGCTGGACATGTACCAGCGGATCGAGTCGCACGGCCGCGCCATCTGTGGGCTGACAGATGAAGCCGAGATAACCGAGCGGGTCCAGAAGATCATGACGCTGGTAGCGCTGGACGGTGAGGATGTACCGAAAGTACTGGCGAGCTTTGAAGACGTCGCAAGCCAGCTGAATCCTCTCGCTATCGTACGGCTGTTCATGACGATTCAAGGTGCTAGCGTCGGCGGCCTGCCGCGCCAGGCTCGGCGGAACGCGTTGATACTTGACTTGACGACGTATTGCCTCACGCGCTTCCCGCCGTCCGCAAATGATTGAAATCGCGGCATCGACAAGGGCCTCTGGCCACCGTCTCGGCCAGCAGGTAGCGGCCGGCATCGGCCGTTCGGCGCACCGTCTGTTCGGGTGCGCTGATGCCGGTGAGCCCGAAAGCGTGCTCCAGATACAGCCAATACCGTCGGTGGATCTGGTCGCGCAGAACTATGCCCGCATGTAAGCGTCCTGAACGTCGGGCCACGGTTCAGCGAGCATCTCCATCGATTGCACGACCCGCAGCATCGCCCAGTAGGTCTCATCGTCCGAGCCGCCGATTTCAATCATCGGCGCAAACCACCTGCGTGCGTCCGCGAAATCGCCCGCATTGAATTAGATCTGGCTTACCTTGAGTTCATTTAATCGCCAGGGCTGTTGAGCCGGGGCAGAGGTCTGCCGGGTACAGGATCGAGCGACTGCTCGGACGTTTAGGGAATTCGTCAGTTAGGCTCCGCCGGTGAAAGTGGTACTCGCCGGCTACGGAACTCGCGGCGACACCGAGCCTTTTGCCGCGGTCGGTCGCGAGCTGCTACGCCGAGGTCACGACGTGTGCATGGCGGTCGCACCCGAGATGGCGGGGTTCGTTGAGTTGGCGGGACTTGCTGCGGTCCCCTTCGGCCCCGAGTCGCTCGCGTCCGCCCGCAACCGGTCGACGCAGGATCCGGTCAGCGAGGTGGTAGACGAGAAGGAGTACCTGTCCCGGGCGATGAAGGAGTGGGGCACGACCCTGACGACGCTGGCAAATGGGGCCGACCTGCTACTGACGGGAAGAATCGAGCAGGGGCTGGCCGCCAACGTCGCGGCGTATTACGGCATTCCGCAGGCGACGCTGCATTTTTTTCCGGGAGCGCATGCACGGCTGAGTGGCTGGGTCGGCGACATAATGGAGAAGGCTGAAGACGCCCAACGCCGCGTACTGGGCGTGCCTGACGCAACGGGGCCCGCGACGCCATCCCTCGAGATTCAGGCCTACGACGCGCTGTGTTTTCCCGAGCTGGCAGCCGAATGGGCGGACGGAGATGGTTGGCGGCCCTTCGTCGGGACACTGACGCTGGAGTTGCCGACCGAAACCGACGACGAGGTCTTGTCTTGGATCACCGCGGGAACACCGCCGATCTACTTCGGCTTTGGCAGCGGCGTGTGGCTCCCGCACCCCGCTCAGACGTTCGGCCTGATCAGCGTCGCCTGCGCGCGGTTAGGCGAGCGGGCGTTGATTTGCTCTGGGGCAAGTGACTTCGCCAATGCCCCGCAGTCTGACCAGGTGAAGGTTGTGCGCGCGGTGAACCACTCGGCCGTTTTTCCGGCTTGCCGCGCGGTGGTTCATCAAGGGGGCGCCGGTACCACGGCGGCAGGCATGCGGGCCGGGATACCCACGTTGGTCCTCTGGCACCCGATCAACGATCAGCAGATCTGGGCAGATGCCGTCACGCGGCTGAATGTCGGCTCAGGGCGGGCCTTCTCGGCCAGTAACCTAGGTTCGCTGGTCGCAGACCTGCGTTCCATCCTCGATCCGCAATGCATCACTCGAGCCCGTGAGGTCGCCGCCCAGATGACGAAACCTGCTGTAAGCGTTGCCAGCGCCGCCGATCTGCTGGAACACGCTGGCCGCCTGGGGGGCGTGGGCGCGTAGTCACCACCGCGAGTGAGGTTGCGCCGACGAAGTTGCAGTGGCGGGATATGGACGGCGGGCGATATCGGCAAGCACGCGCCCGCGCCCATCACCTACCGGTAACAGCCAGGCAGGCAAATCGGCCGCGTGTCACCACCGCGTCAGACAGGGTGATGGGAGAGTACTTCGTCGAGGCTGGCGGTCTGTAGCCCGGCGGCGGGCGCATACCGCCCGATTTCTGCGACGGGATCGCGGTTGGCGCAGTCGATGCCGCCAGTCCGATCCAATCGTGCGGTGTCGAACGTCGACGGCCTCGGGCCACTGTTTCGCCCAGGACGTAGCGGCCAGCATCGGTCGTTCGGCGCCCGTCTGTTCGGGTGCGTTGATGCCGGTGAGCCCGAACGCGTCGAGGTTGATTCCTAGCTGGAACACCTGCGCTTCGGCGCCGAGCACCACGATGAGGCGGGTGAGTAAATCTTCGGGGGCAAAAACTGCCAGCCTTGGCTCAGATGCAGCCAATACCGTCCGTGGATCTGGTCCCGCAGCGCCTTGAGTCGCCACTACGGGATCGTAGCGCGCTGGCCGTGCGGCGCGTGTTGCGCGCGGGGATGTCCGCCTTTCGGTGCGTGCTGCTGCGCTATCGGCATTTGCGCACAGTGGCTACCGCCGGGCAAGGGCCGACTGGAGTTCGTCCAATCGATGATTCGACTCGTTGACGCTGAAGTTGCTGCGCTGTGCCGCGACCGTCACGACGCCCATCCCCATCTGCGTCACGCGCACACCGCGGCCGCCTCTTAGCCGGGCGAGATCACGTTGCGGATATCTCGCTGAGCTTCAGCCCGTTCAGGTCGAAACGGCGGTTGAATACGTATGTCCCGGCGTGGCCCAAACGCACCCACGGCGCTGCATATATCTTGAACCCACGGCTGCGTGCCATCCTGCAGAAGCGGTAATCCTCCCCTATCAGGCCACCCGTTTCAGGGTCGATTTCCGTCGCGTAAAACTCCTTGATCACCTTCACACCCGGTGTGTAGTCGGCGACGTAGTCGGACAAAACCTCGAATACCCCGCGCTTGACCAACATGAATCCGGTGCCGCCGCCTTCAATCTCAAATAATTCATCAGTGTCGGTGTCGGCAACTGTCGGCCGAGCCCTCCAACGTTCTAACCGCGAAGCGGCCCGCATGGTTGTGTAACTCTTCCGGCGGGACACCTGCCTTGACCGCGCGGGCCACCCGCGTCCAATCAATTTCCTTCTTAGGATATATCCCACACACAATGTCCTTATCGGCTACGAGCATGCTGATGATATCGATTGCATTGAACCCGATATCCGCATCGATCCACATCAAATGCGTCGCTTGGGATTCTAAAAATTGATGCGTCAAGGAATTCCTGACATTTGGCACCAGGCTTTCATTCGTCGCGCAAGCGTATTCAGCATCAACCCCATTTCTCAGAAAAGTAGCGGGTAGCTGAAGCATCGATGCGACGTAAATCCCCGTAGCCACGCCCCCATACATCGGCGTAGCTATGAATACCTTTGGCCTATGCGCACCGCTGTCAGGCCTATGCGCACCGCTGTCAGGGTTGTGTCCAGCGCCAGCATTAAGTTCGGAAAGCCAGTCACCCATCGCGCAACTATATGCCGTCCGCAAGCATGCCCGTTGTCTCGCCCAGGGAGTCATCCGCCTGCAAAATCACTGGAATGCAAGCAAAGAGCGGCGGAGTGCGTCCGGCGTCGGCCCAGGACGCCGCCGCATGCCTGGCGATATACCGCCCCTACGTCGAGAACACGGCGATCAGCTGGGAGATCGACGTCCCGACCACCGCCGAGATGGCGGCGCGCATCGATGGGCTGCGGGCAAGCCACGAGTGGCTCGTCCTGCAGCGCGACGGCCAGATCATCGGCTTTGCCTACGGGCAGCCGCTGAAGCGCCTGGCCAGCTTCCAGTGGTCGACTGAAACTGGCATCTACGTTCACGCCGACCAGCACCGCGGCGGCGCAGGACACGCGCTGTATGTGCACCTGCTGCGCCGACTCACCGAACGCGGCTACCGGCAGGCCTTCGCCGGCGTCACTCTACCCAATGACGCCAGCAACGGCTTCCACCGATCCTTCGGGTTCACCGACGTCGGCCTTTACCGCCGTGCCGCCTGGAAACACGGCCGCTGGCACGACGTGGCATGGATGCAACTCGATCTGCGTGGCGACACAGACCTGGATGAACCGCCCGACCCGATCAGCTGACCACAACCCCCACTGCGGGGGCGTATGTTGGGTCGTTAAAAAACCGTAAAAGCGTGAGGCCATCAGCACTCAACCGGACCATGGTGGTTTTTGTGGACGACGCCGTCCACAGACCCACTCCTTATCCCCTGAGAGCAGACTGAGACACCCTGAGACAAGTTGCGAGCCCCACCGTGCCCCCAGTCGGACTCGAACCGACACTCGACGGATTTTAAGTCCGTTGCCTCTGCCGATTGGGCTATGGGGGCCAGCGACGAATGTAGCGCGTCGACCTCGAAGACCTGATGGAGACCCGGTCAGGCACCGAAGCAGCAGGTCGGTAGAAACCGTGTGTTAAAAGTTCCGACTCCACGTTAAGAAGCCATTAACGCGGTATGCGGTCGCGCTCAGGTTACGCCAAGGTAGATCCATGGAACCGCTGCCCGATACCCGCACACACTGACAGTGACCATCGTGGCCGACCTCGTCCCCGGGGTCGGCTTCTTGCCACCCAGGAGAAATACATGTCATACGTGAATACCGCGCCCGCCGCGATCTCCGAAGCCGCGACCCAGCTCGAGGGCGTCGCTAACTCGTTTGCTGCCGAGAGCACCGGCGCCGCGGCGTCGACCACGGCCATCGCGCCTGCGGGCAGCGACGAGGTGTCGATCCTGCAGAGCGGCGTGTTCTCCACCTACGGCCAGCTCTACCAGACGGTCAGCGCCCAAGCGCAGGCAATCCAGCAACAGTTCAACCAACTCCTGCAGCAATCCTCGGGCTCCTACCAAGACACCGAGGCGGCCAACCAAGCCGGCACCGCCGCTAACTCGGTCGGGAACTCGGCGCAGTCCGCGGCGTCGACCGCGGCCGCCAGCCCCGCGCAAGTCACTTCTATCACCGACCTACTCACTAGCATTACGGCCTTCCTCTCCAACGGTTTTGGAACTGGCTTTGGCGGCTTGAACAGCTCCATGGTCCAGGTGCCACTGGACGAGGTGGGTAACTTCGCCTCGGCCTACTCGGACATGATCGGCATGGGCGGCGGCGGTATGCTTACCGCGCTGGCCGCTCCCTCAACCGCTTCCGCCGACCTCGGGGGCCTGGGAATGGGCCTGGCCGGAGATGTGGGTCCGGCAGGCGTTGTCGGTGGAGCCGGCGGGATGGGCGCTGCGCCGGTCTTGGCCGCGGCCGGCTCCGGATCGTCAATCGGCCCGCTGTCGGTGCCGCCCAGCTGGGCCGGCGGAGCCGGAATCCCGGCGGCGAGCACGCCCGTCACGTTGGCCTCGCAGAGCTGGACCACCCCCGCGCCGTCCACCGGCGGGATGGGACCCGGCATCGCCGGCATGCCCGCGGTCGCCAACGGCGGTCGCGGCGGCTCGAGCTTCGGCGCCCCGCGCTACGGCGTCAAGCCGAAGGTCATGCCACCTATTCCGAAGCCGACGGCCACTTAGGAATCCAGGCGGCCAACGATGGCCCGTTAAACCTCAATCGCAATCCGGATCACTATCAAGACGGGATGTAGACAGATGACTTTCGACTTCGCAGCGCGACCCCCAGAGATCAACTCCGGACTCGTGTACGCCGGCGCCGGGGCTGGACCGATGATGGCTGCCGCGGCATCGTTCAGCAACCTCGGCACAGAGTTGGCCTCCAACGCGGCTCAGTACGAGTCGGTGATCTCCTCGCTCGGCTCACAGTGGACGGGGCCGTCGTCAACGGCGATGGCCGCATCGGCCCAGACCAACATCGAATGGCTGACCACCACCTCGGGACAACTGCAAGAAGCGGCTGCAGCAGCCACGTCATCGGCTGCGGCCTTCGAAGCGGCCTATGCCGCCACGATCCCGCCGGCGGTCGTCGCCGCGAACCGGGCGCAGCTGGCTGCGTTGGTCGCGACCAACATCCTGGGCATCAACACTCCGGCGATCCTGGCCAACGAGGCCCTCTACGCTGAGTTCTGGGCGCAGGACGCCACCGCCTTATACACCTACGCCGCTTCGGCAGAGGCATCCTCCTCGGCGCTGACACCGTTGACCGACCCGACCGAAAACACCACCCCGGGCGCGCAGGGAGCGCAAGCTTCCGCTGTCAGCAACGCCGCAGGCACCAACGGGGCCTCGGCGGCGCAGAACCAGGCCGTGAGCGGCCTGCAGAACGCAGCAAGTGCGGCGGCCCAGCCGGCGGCGGTGGACACCCCCATGAGCGTCTTGTCAGCCCTCAACGGTTTGATCGGCCAACCGATCGTGGAGAACGTCGTCTACAACATCGGTGTCACGCTCGCATGGAACATCGCCATGATGACCGCGACCCTGCCACTGCTTGGCCACTTCATTGCCGGCGCTCCATTCGGCTTCCTTATCAGCGACACGACCCCGCTGGGCGCCGGTTTGGGCTTCGGCACCACCCTGGCGGGCGCCGAGGCGCCAGTCGGCGGAGCGATGGCGGCTGGTATGGGCGGAGCGTCCTCGGTCGGCGGGTTGTCGGTGCCGGCCGGCTGGTCAGCGGCCGCCCCGGCGGCCACCGTCAGCGACGCCACGTTGGCGGGCTCGGGCTGGACCGCGGCCGTCGACAGAGGGTGCTACCGGCGCGGGAGGCGCGCCGGGCATCATGCCCGGAATGGCCTCCGCCGGCGGTAAGTCCGGTTATGGCATGGCCGGCCCGCGTTACGGCGTCAAGCCGAAGGTGATGCCTAAACAGGTGTTCGTCTGATGACCAGGGAGGCGATGTCGCCTACCTGAGACCAGTCATCAATCTCGACCAGTTCGATCACTTCACGATAAGGAGACAGAGATATGCCGACGCGTTTTATGACTGACCCGCACGAGATGCGGTCGATGGCGGGCCGTTTTGATGTGCACGCCCAGACGGTGGAAGACGAGGCCCGCAAGATGTGGGCATCAAGCCAAAACATCGCCGGCGCCGGCTGGAGCGGCACAGCCCAGATGACGTCCTACGACACCATGGGCCAGATGAATCAGGCCTTCCGCAACATCGTCAACATGCTGCACGGAGTGCGCGACGGACTGATCCGCGACGCCAACAACTACGAGCAGCAAGAGCAGGCCTCCCGCCAAATCCTGTCCAGTTAGCCCAGCACGAAAACTTTTAGGAGAACAGCAATGTCGATTAGTTACCAGTTCGGCGACGTGGATGCCCACGGCGCGATGATTCGCGCTCAGGCCGCGTCGTTGGAGGCCGAGCACCAGTCCATCGTGCGCGATGTGCTGGCTGCCGGCGACTTCTGGGGTGGCTCGGGTTCGGTGGCCTGCCAGGAGTTCATCACCCAGTTGGGCCGCAACTTCCAGACGATCTACCAGCAGGCCAACTCCCACGGCCAGAAGGTGCAAACCGCGGGCAACAACATGAACTCCACCGACAGCGCCGTCGGCTCCAGCTGGGCCTAACCCCACAGCCACCGTGGCCCGCACACCACCCGGTGTGCGGGCCACAACCTTTGCTACCGTTATTTAGCCACTGGCGACATTCGGGAACCGCTGAGGACACTGGCCAATTTGGTGCAGCACAATTCCTAACTCATCGTCGCGACAGTTGGCGAGGCACTAAAGTCCACTAAAGTCATTGCCACGCAACGATATCTGGCCGCCGAGGCGCTAATCAGCGCAGTTAATGCACAGGACTTCGTCGAGAGTTGCGGCAACGTCAAGGCTGCCGGCCTGATCCAGTCGCCCGGTGTCGTACATCGCCGGACCGTCGGCCATCACACCGGTCAAGACGTAGCGGCCGCCATCCGGTGTCCGGCGCACCGTCGTCTCGGGGGCGCTGACGCCGCTGAGGCTAGTCGCGTCGGCGAGGTTGATCCCCACTTGGAACACCTCAGGTTCGGCGTCCAGGATCGCGGTGAGCCGGGTGATGTAGTTGTCGGGGGCGAAGAACCGCCAGCCTTGGTCCAGGTCCAGCCAGTAGCGTCCGCGGATGTGCTCGCGAAGCTCGGCCCCGTCCGCGCACTCGACAAACTCGAGGAACGCGTAGCGCTGACGCAGGATCGTGCGGTCTTCGGGTGTTTGGCCGTGGTCGAACACAAGGAAGCGTCCGACCTTTGCCACGTCAGTGCAACAGTGCAGAAATGAATTTATTGTGGCTGCGGTGGCGGGCAAGTTCGGTTCGGCGATCATGCTGACGGTAATGTCGGCGTCGCGTGGTCCGTCGATAACGTTGTGCACCAACGTTTCTGGGTACAATGAGGTTGCTTCGAGCATGGCCGGAACCGATACGTCGCGGTTGACCGCAATCCTATTTCGGTCATCGTCGGGGATGTCGGGACGGCGCAGCAGATGTCGGCACAGGTTGAACGCCTCGGGATGCTTGCCGATCCCGGATGCGCACACCGCCTGCTCATCGATGGCGCGCCAGGCATAGACAGCTGGGTCGTGAACAACCATGTCATCCGCGGGAAGGGGGATTTGGGCGGCGCGTTCAGCGAATAGGTAGCCGAGCCGATAGCGTTTTGCGACGCTGTAGTGTCTGGCGATGCCGTAGAACGGTTCGGCGCGGGTCGGTCGAAACTCCCAGGCTCGCATGTACGCGTCCTGGACGTTGAGCCACGGTGTGTCGAGTTTGTCCATCGACTGCGCAATCCGGAGCATCGCCAAGAAGATGTCCTCCTGGTTTTCAGCCCCGATCTCAATCAGCCGTTCAGAGTATTTGCGCGCGTTGGCGAAGTCTTGAATATTGAAATAGATCTGCGCCAACATATGCACAGGCAGTGGATCGTCGGGGTTGCTTTCTGCTTGCGACAGGAAACGCTTGATGAGCCGCTGGTCAGGGTCGACATCTCGGGGGACGTCAGCTGCGGGCACCACACTGCTAACGGCCGCCTCAAATTGAGCGTCGGTTATCTTGAGGCCCAACTCGTCGGCGAGATGGCGGATCACAGTGGCGGGCGTAGAGCGAAGTTCTTCGAAATCGACCCGCACGGTCGCAACGCCGGCCAGCGCGAGGTCGCGGGCGGCGATCAATTGAGCCGTCGATTCAGCCCGCTCCTTTTCGTCCGTCCACCATCCAAGTCGATTCAGCGACGCCACAACGTTGGCGGCGGGTCGGTCTACCACAACCGGCACCAACGGGCCCCAAGCTTCCCGGATGTAGTCCACCGCGACGCAAAGAGCGGGGTGCTTCACACCGGGCAAACGCTCCGCGATGCGGGCGGCACGGCGATGATTGACGGCCCAATCTCGGAGCTTCACTCTTAAGGCATGAGCATCCATTAACAGCTGACCACCAGGCTCGCTAAAAGCCCTGCGACACAACAGGCTGAGATCCGTGTCCTCCCAGGTGTCGTCCAATTCGCGAACGCCCACATCAAATCGTGTGCCCATAAATACCCCAAGATGATGAAGCACTTTGGCGACGGCCGACGTGCCGCCGCACCAGGGGCCGAGCACGACAATGATCGGGTCAGCGACCGTCATATACCCTCCCGCAGTCCCGAATTGCCAGGTACGGTACCCGATCTTCGCAGCGCTCGCCCGGCGAGGAATGACTGGTGCGCCACTCATCGGAAGGCGGGATCAACCGCCAGAAGGGGGCGCTGCTGGTTGCGCAGGCTGGCCTGCCGTGAGATGTGGCGCGGCGATAACAATTTCGTCGCCGTCGGCGATGGTGCTGTTACCAACGTTGCGGATGAGACCAGTGATCAAAAGAGCCCGCTATGCCAACAGGGCTGTTCCCGCTTCTTCAACGCGGCGACGTGGATGCCCACGGCGCGCTGATCCGTTCCCAGGCGGCTTCCCCGGAGGCCGAGCACCAGTCCATCGTGCGTGATGTGCTGGCTGCCGGTGACTTCTGGGGTGGCTCGGGTTCGGTGGCCTGCCAGGAGTTCATCACCCAGTGGGGCCGCAACTTCCAGGTCATCTACGAACAAGCCAACTCCCACGGCCAGAAGGTGCAAACCGCGGGCAACAACATGAACTCCACCGACAGCGCCGTCGGCTCCAGCTGGGCCTAACCCCACAAGCCCCCGTGGCCCGCACACCGACGGTGTGCGGGCCACAACCATTTCTGGCCCTCGTCGCCGGATGACAACAAACGACAACTTGTCACGCGTTTGAAGCCGCCCGTTCATCGGCAGGTCGTACCCTTTGCGCACCAGACGGCTCGCACCGCACCGCAGCCGACAACCTCGATAAGGAGTTAGGGATATGCCGACGCGTTTTATGACTGACCCGCACGAGATGCGGTCGATGGCGGGCCGTTTTGATGTGCACGCCCAGACGGTGGAAGACGAGGCCCGCAAGATGTGGGCATCAAGCCAAAACATCGCCGGCGCCGGCTGGAGCGGCACGGCCCAGATGACGTCCTACGACACCATGGGCCAGATGAATCAGGCCTTCCGCAACATCGTCAACATGCTGCACGGAGTGCGCGACGGACTGATCCGCGACGCCAACAACTACGAAACCGCAAGAGCAGGCCTCCCAGCAGATCCTGTCCAGCTAGCCCAGCACCGAAGACTTTTAGGAGAACAGCAATGTCGATTAGTTACCAGTTCGGCGACGTGGATGCCCACGGCGCGATGATTCGCGCTCAGGCCGCGTCTTTGGAGGCCGAGCACCAGTCCATCGTGCGCGATGTGCTGGCCGCCGGTGACTTCTGGGGTGGCTCGGGTTCGGTGGCCTGCCAGGAGTTCATCACCCAATTGGGCCGCAACTTCCAGGACGATCTACGACCAAGCCAACTCCCACGGCCAGAAGGTGCAAACCGCCGGCAACAACATGAACTCCACCGACAGCGCCGTCGGATCCAGCTGGGCATAACCCCACAACTACCTGTGGCCCGCACACCACCCGGTGTGCGGGCCACAGCCGTTTTCGCCACTATCCGACCAGCGGCGGCGGGACCATGGTGGCACGCAACCCGATTCGCTGCAGCCCATCGGCCTCGCGTTCCATCAGAGCCGGGAATGTCACCTTGGGTGTAGCGCGCATTGGTCGACGCAGCCGGCGCCGCGCCAAAGGCTGTGGTGGGCAACGGCATTGGGCCGACAGCGGTCATCGATGCGGCCGGCCCGGCCTCCGCCCACGTCTGCGGCACCGACAACGTACCGGCGGTGCCAACGGAGCTTGCCTGACCCATAGTCGCCGCAGCACCAAAACCGAGAGAGGATCCCGTCGGCGTCGAACCGGCCAGAGCAGGCATCAGACCGAGCCCACCCAATGGCCCCATTCCTTCAGACGCGAACAGTGAATCGGCTCCCGGGACATTCATTCCGACGCCGGCGAGACTCGTGCCCACGCCGCCGACATTGCTTCCCAGGCCGGCAACGTCGGGGCCCAAGCCGGCCGCATCCGAACCCAAATCGGCGACTCCACTGGATGACGACGACGCGATGTCCGTCAGACTGTCGAGTGCCCCGAGGCCCGAGCTGGCGCCCTTGCCCGCACTAGTGCCGACGCCCTTACCCGTCGAGCCCGCCAAACCAGTAAGCGCGCTCAGCCCTCCCGACGCTCCCGAGACCCCGGAGGTCGCCACCGTTGCACCGTTGCCCGTCAACAGTGACGACAGGCCTGACGCCGACGACACGGTCTGTGTCGGCTGTGCAAGTCCCTGCAGCGTCTGGGGCACCTGGGACATCGAAGACACCGATGTCGAAGCGGCGGTCTGCGCGTGGCTGCCGGCGGCTGTGCCGGCGGCCTGGGCCGCCGCGGCGGACTGACCGGTCAGGCCGGCCGGGTTGGTGGTCGACTTGGGCGGGGTGAATGGCGCCAAGGTCGAGGCGGCCGCCGAGCTACCGGCGTAGCCGTACATGGCGGCGGCATCCTGAGCCCACATTTCCCCGTAGTGGGCTTCGGTGGCCATGATCGCCGGGGTGTTCTGACCCAGGAAGTTCGTCGCGACCAGCGCCATCAGCTGAGCTCGGTTGGCCACGACCACCGCTGGTGGCACCGTCATCCCAAATGCCGCCTCGTAGGCCGCGGCTGCTGCCCTGGCCTGGTTTGCCACCTGCTCGACTTGGGCCGCGGTGGCACTCATCCAGGTCACATACGGTGCGGCCGCGGCGGCCATCGACGTCGACGCCGCACCCTGCCAAGACTCACCGGTGAGTCCGGAAATCACCGATCCGTAGGAGGCTGCCGTGGAGTTCAGGTCAGCGGCCAGCCCGTCCCAGGCCGCCGCGGCCGCCAGCATCGATCCTGCGCCAGGACCGGCGTACATCCGAGCCGAATTGATCTCCGGGGGAAACGCCCCGTAGTCCATCGTCCGTACCTTTCTTTGCTTCCGTCGTGCTCGGGTTAGCCGGCCGCGATCGCGTTGGCGGCTTCGGCGGCCGCATAGGACGCCGCGTTGCAATGCAGGGTGCTGACCAAGGCCGAATGAACGGCTGCGGCCTGGGCGCTAATGGCCTGATAGCTGCCCGCATGCGCAGCGAACTGCGCCGCCGTCAGCGCCGACACCTCGTCAGCCGCCGCGGGGACGACCCCAGCAGTCGGGCCCGCTGCGGCCGCATTCGCAGCAGCCATCGCAGAACCGAGGCCCCCTAAATCGCCGGCCGCCACCGACAGCATCTCCGGATGCGTGGTGACGAAAGACGAGAAATACATTGATCTCTCCAAATTTCTCTGTGAAAATCGCCCGCGCACATCGGTGGTCGCGGAGGCTGCTCTTGAGTGGATATTGTTACGGCAAAGTTACGTAAAGCGTTTACACACAATCGGTTAGCGGTGTAGCCTCACTTTTGGTCTGCACTCTCCTTGGTCAAGAGCTCTGGTACCCAGTGTTTTTGGGACATAACGGCATCGCAAGCTCACGGATGAGATGCATAGAGAACCCATATCTGACGGCCCGGGCGGAAGCTCGCCAGGCCGCCGACACATTTGAGAACGATATGAGTTTCGTGACGGTTTTGTGACAATGGCGTGTGAGCGAGGAAGAGTGGAGGTGAATGGCGATATGGCGGGTTCCGCGCGTGAACAGCGGCCGCGTCAGGCCATCCTCGGTCAGCTCCCTCGGATTAGCCGCGCCGATGGGTCACCAATCAGGGTTTTGTTGGTCGACGACGAACCTGCGTTGACCAACTTGGTCAAAATGGCGCTGCACTACGAAGGCTGGACCGTCGAGGTCGCGCACAACGGCCGGGAGGCCGTCACCAAGTTCGAACAGGTCGACCCAGACGTCCTGGTTCTCGACATCATGCTTCCGGATGTCGACGGCCTGGCGATCCTGGAACGGATCCGCGAGGCCGACGACTACACGCCCACCCTGTTCCTGACCGCGCGCGACTCGGTGATGGATAGGGTCACCGGCTTGACGGCGGGCGCCGACGACTACATGACCAAGCCGTTCAGCCTGGAGGAGTTGGTCGCCCGGCTGCGCGGACTTCTTCGCCGGTCCAATTACCGAGCCGCCCCCGTGGAGGAGGGTCTGACGGTCGGCGACCTCACGCTCGACGGCGCCAGCCACGAAGTCGCGCGCGCAGGCAAACCTATCCCGCTCACGTCGACCGAGTTCGAACTGCTGCGCTTCCTGATGCACAATCCGGGCCGCGCCCTGACCCGCACCGAAATCCTGGACCGTGTTTGGAATTACGACTTCGCGGGACGCACCAGCATCGTCGACCTCTACATCTCCTATTTGCGAAAGAAGATCGACGCCGGCAGGGAGCCGATGATCCACACCGTGCGCGGTGTTGGATACATGCTGCGACCGCCGAAATGACCGGGCCCCCAACCGCTCCGTGGTGGCGTCCGCGCACGTTACGCCGTCAGCTGGTAATTGGCGTCTCCGCCGTCGTCACAATTGTCGTGCTGGTGGTCGGCCTCGCCTCCGTGATGGGGTTGCGAAGCTATGTCAGCACGCTGAACGACGTAGAAGTCGACGAATCGCTTGATGCACTGGACCATTCGTTCAACAGATACCACCGCGGCGAATCGAGCCATCACGGGGATCTCGGCCACGCGATGTTGGCCTTCACCGGGCAGAACGCGGGAAACGTCATCGCCGTGCTACACGACGGCGACGTCATCGGTTCGGCCGTCTTTTTCGAGGACGATCCGCGCCCTGCCTCACCCGATGTCGTCGCCGCAATCAAGGCACGGGCCTGGCACGACGGTCAGCTGGGCACCACGACGCTGGGCAGCCTTGGCTCGTTTCGGGTGGGCAGCCAAAGTGCGGGCCCCGACCGCCTCGTCGTCGGGGTCTCGCTGAACCTCGCAAACAAAGTCATCACCCGCCGAATCGTCAGTTCCATAGTGCTTTTGGTCGCCGCACTGTTGGTAACAGCAGGGCTCACCACATTGGTGGTCGGATACGCGCTGCGTCCACTGCGGCGGGTCGCCGCGACCGCCGCCGAGGTCGCCGGCACGCCACTCACCGGCGACGACCATCGCATCACCGCCAGGGTGCGACCAGACGACACCGATCCGGACAACGAAGTGGGAATCGTCGGACACACCTTGAACCGATTACTCGACAATGTCGACAGCGCGCTCGTCCACCGCGCCGAATCCGACCGGCGGATGCGGCAATTCATCACCGACGCCAGCCATGAACTGCGCACGCCCTTGGCGGCGATTCAGGGCTACTCCGAGCTCACCCGCCAAGACAGCGCCGAGTTACCGCCGACGACGGAATACGCGCTCGCGCGTATCGAGTCGGAAGCGCGACGGATGACCTCGCTGGTCGACGAGCTGCTGCTGCTGTCCCGGTTGAGCGAAGGTGAGGATCTGCGCAGCGAAGACGTCGACTTGGGGGATGTCGTTCTCAATGCGGTCAACGACGCGGCGGTCGCGGCGCCCACTCACCACTGGGTCAAGGACCTGCCCGACGAGCCGGTCTGGGTGCGCGGGGACCGTGACCGGCTGCACCAACTTGTCAGCAATCTGCTGACCAACGGCTGGGTGCACACCCCGCCCGGAGTCACTGTGACCACCGGAATCACCTGCCGGCTATCCGGCGCCGACGCGTCATACGCCGAGCTGACAGTTGCCGACGATGGGCCTGATATCGACCCGGATCTCCTCCCGCACCTCTTCGATCGATTCGTGCGGGCCAAGAACTCGCGATCCGATGGATCCGACGGATCCGGTAATGGGCTGGGGCTGGCCATTGTCGACTCGATCGTCAAGGCTCATCAAGGCGCGGTCACCGCCGAATCCGCCGACGGCCGAACCACTTTCCGGGTGCGCCTGCCTCTCGTTGAGTAGTCGATCACACATAGCGCCGGCGACCATGCTGGTTGTAAGCTGCCGCGGCTAACGGTTCAATCGAGCTGCTCACGGCAGCGCACGGGGGCGGCCTCGGCGTGCCCAGCAAAGCCCACGCGATTTCGCGGTGCCCCGCTCGGCCGTGTTCTAACACCCCGACAATCGCTGGTCGGCGGGGTCTAGCGGGACAGCCGCCGAGAAGCATAGGCTTAGACGCGGCCTGAGGACCGCAAACCCGAAAGTGGCCGATGGGGCGTAAAGAATGCGTAAGGGACGAGGCGTTATGCACCGGCGAAGCCTAATTTCGTTCCAGACCCTCCTCATCGAGGGCTAAGTTGCATGCCGGTGTTCAGGCTCGATCGACGATCGAGCTGATCGGTTTGTCACGAACGGAGAAACTATGTCCGTGGTTGCCTACGTCTTACTGACGGTAGGAGTGTTCGCCCTGCTCGGCTTGGCCCAAAAGCTGGTCGAAAAGCTATGAGCTACGACAACATCGTCGGCCTCGCGCTTTCTGCATTGCTGGCGGTCTACCTTGTCGCGGCCTTGTTCTTTCCGGAAAGGTTTTAGGTGAGCACCTCTATCGCGGGGATCACCTTCCTCGCTTTGCTCGTAGCGGCGTTGGTCGCGGTACACGTACCACTGGGCGACTACATGTACCACGTCTACACCTCGCCAAAAGACTGGCGGGTCGAGAAGATCATCTACCGCGTCATCGGCGCCGACCCCAAAGCCCAACAGCCCTGGTACGCCTACGCCCGCAGCGTCCTGGCGTTCTCGGCGGTCAGCGTGCTGTTCCTGTTCTTTTTCCAGCTGCTGCAGGACAAGTTGCCGCTGCACCTGCACAATCCGGCGACCCCGATGACGCCCTCGCTGGCCTGGAACACCGCGGTCAGCTTCGTGACGAACACCAACTGGCAGGCCTACTCGGGCGAGTCGACGCAGGGCCACCTGGTGCAGATGGCCGGCTTGGCCGTGCAGAACTTTGCCTCCGCGTCGGTGGGCATGGCCGTCGCGGTGACCCTGGTTCGCGGCTTCGTCCGGATCAAGAGCAATGAGCTGGGCAACTTCTGGGTGGATCTGGTCCGGGGCACGCTGCGCATCCTGCTGCCGCTCTCGGTTCTCGCCGCGATCGTGCTCATCGCCGGTGGCGCCATCCAGAACTTCCACCTGCACGACCAGGTCGTCACCACGCTGAGCGGCGCGCAACAGACCATCACCGGAGGACCCGTCGCCAGCCAGGAAGCCATCAAGGAACTCGGCACCAACGGCGGCGGCTTCTACAACGCCAACTCCGCCCACCCCTTCGAAAATCCGACCAGACTGACCAACTGGGTCGAGATCTTCCTGCTGCTGGCCATCAGCTTCTCGCTGCCGCGCACGTTCGGCCGGATGGTCGACAGTAAAAAGCAGGGCTACGCGATCGCCGCGATCATGGGTGTCCTTGCCGCGATCAGCTGGACGATCACGATGTGGATGCAGCTGCAACACCACGGCACGGTGCCGACCGCGGTCGGGGCGGCCATGGAAGGTGTGGAGCAACGCTTTGGTGTTCCCAACTCCTCGGTGTTCGCCGCGTCGACCACGCTCACCTCGACCGGCGCCGTCGACTCGGCACACGACTCCTACACCAGCATGGGCGGGCTGGTCGAGCTGTTCAACATGCAAATCGGTGAGGTGGCACCCGGTGGGGTCGGCTCGGGCCTCTACGGCATGCTCATCCTGGCCGTCCTCACGGTGTTCATCGCCGGGCTGATGGTCGGGCGCACACCGGAATACCTCGGCAAGAAGATCCGGCCTCGCGAGATGAAGCTCGCGGCAAGCTATTTCCCGGTGACTGAGCTGCTCGTGCTGCTCGGTACCGCCATTGCGATGGGATTCCCGGGTGAGCGCGCCGGCATGACCAACACCGGACCACACGGGCTGTCGGAAGTGCTCTACGGTTTCACGTCCGCATCTAACAACAACGGCTCCGCTTTTGCCGGCCTATCGGCGAACACCACCTGGTACAACACCGCGCTAGGCCTGGCGATGGTCATCGCCAGATTCCTGCCGATGATCTTGGTGCTGGCGTTGGGCGGGTCGCTGGCCCGGCAAGGCCATACGCCGGAGTCCCCTGGAACCCTTCCCACTCACCGGCCGCAGTTCGTCGGCCTGGTCGCGGCAGTAACCGTGATTCTTTGTGCCCTGACCTTCCTGCCAGCCCTGGCACTCGGGCCCCTCGCTGAAGGAATCCACTGACATGACAACGTCTACGGCTTCGAAAGCCCGGTCCACCCGTTCCTCGCACCACCACAGCGGTCACGCGTCGGGCGGGCGAGTTCAGGGCGGACTGCTCGACCCCGCGCTGCTGGCCAAATCGCTGCCCGACGCGCTGCGCAAGCTCGATCCGCGCACCCTGTGGCGCAACCCGGTGATGTTCATCGTCGAGATCGGCGCGGTGTGGTCGACCGTGCTGACGGTCCGCGACTCGTCGTGGTTCGGCTGGCTCATCGTGTTCTGGCTTTGGCTGACCGTGCTTTTCGGCAACCTCGCTGAGGCTGTTGCTGAGGGGCGCGGCAAAGCCCAGGCCGAAACCTTGCGCAAATCGAAGGCCGACACCATCGCGCGCCGGCTGCAGGGCTGGTCACCCGAGACCCCGGGTACCGAGGAGGACGTCCGGGCGCCGGAACTGCAAAAAGGCGACATTGTCGTCGTCGAGGCCGGCGAAATCATCCCCGGCGACGGCGAGATCGTGGAAGGCATTGCGTCGGTGAACGAAGCGGCCATCACCGGCGAATCAGCACCGGTGATCCGGGAATCCGGCGGCGACCGCTCCGCGGTCACCGGCGGCACCACGGTGCTCTCGGACCGCATCATCGTCAAGATCACCCAAGAGCCCGGTAAAAGCTTCATCGACCGGATGATCGCGCTCGTCGAGGGCGCCAACCGGCAGAAGACGCCGAACGAGATCGCGCTGAACATTCTGCTCGCGGCGCTGACCATCATCTTCCTGTTCGCGGTTGCGACGCTGCAGCCGCTGGCAATCTATTCCAAGATCAAGAACCCCGGAGTGCACGACACCTCGGCGCTGACCGGCAACGGCGTCACCGGCGTTGTCTTGGTAGCTCTGCTGGTGTGCCTGATCCCGACCACCATCGGCGCGTTGCTGTCGGCGATCGGCATCGCCGGCATGGACCGACTGGTACAGCGCAACGTGCTAGCCATGTCGGGCCGCGCGGTCGAGGCCGCCGGCGACGTCAACACGTTGCTGCTGGACAAGACCGGCACGATCACCCTCGGTAACCGGGAGGCATCGGAATTCATCCCGGTCACGGGGGTCACGAACGAAGAGCTCGCCGACGCCGCTCAGCTGTCCAGCCTGGCAGACGAAACCCCCGAGGGCCGCTCGATCGTCGTCTACGCGAAGGAGGCTTACGGTCTGCGTGAGCGCTCCCCCGGCGAACTCAGCCACGCCGAGTGGATCGAGTTCACCGCGACGACGAGGATGTCCGGCGTCGACCTCGATGGACGTCAGCTGCGCAAGGGCGCCGCCAGCTCGGTCGCCAACTGGATCCGCGACCAAGGCGGCGCCATTCCCGACATACTCGGCGAAATCGTCGACGGCATTTCGGCCGCCGGCGGAACCCCGCTGGTGGTTGGGGTGGTCAGCGACGGGGACGGCGGCAAGAAAGCCGACGTGCTCGGCGTCATCTACCTCAAGGATGTGGTCAAGCACGGCATGCGTGCCCGGTTCGACGAGATGCGCAAGATGGGCATCCGAACGGTGATGATCACCGGTGACAACCCGTTGACCGCCAGAGCGATCGCCGACGAGGCTGGGGTCGACGACTTCCTCGCCGAGGCCACCCCCGAAGACAAGATGATGCTGATCAAGCGTGAGCAGGAGGGTGGCCGGCTGGTCGCGATGACCGGTGACGGCACCAACGACGCACCGGCGTTGGCTCAGGCCGACGTCGGGGTGGCGATGAACAGCGGGACCAGCGCGGCCAAAGAGGCCGGCAACATGGTGGACCTGGACTCCGACCCCACCAAGCTGATCGAGATCGTCGAGATCGGCAAGCAACTGTTGATCACCCGTGGCGCGTTGAGCACGTTCTCGATCGCGAACGACATCGCCAAATACTTCGCGATCATCCCGGCCATGTTCGTGGCGCTGTTCCCCGGACTGGACGCAATCAATGTGATGCGGCTGCACAGCCCGCAGTCGGCGATTCTCTCCGCGGTGATCTTCAACGCCCTGATCATCGTCGCGTTGATTCCGCTGGCGCTGCGCGGTGTTCAGTACACACCGAGCAGCGCGTCGAAACTGTTGAGCCGCAACCTCTACATCTATGGGCTCGGCGGCATCGTCGCCCCGTTCATCGGCATCAAACTGATCGACCTGGTCGTGCAATTTATCCCCGGGATGGGCTGACATGAAATTCTCCAACCTGCTTCGCCAGCATTGGGCGGCTCTGCGTGCGCTGCTCGTGCTGACCGTGATCACCGGCATCGGCTACCCGCTGGTCATCTGGGCAGTCGCGCTACTGCCCGGGCTGCACGCCAAGGCGGAGGGCTCGATAGTCAACGTTTCCGGGAAGCCGATCGGCAGCAAACTGATCGGCCAGCTGTTCACCGACAAGGACGGCAACCCGCTGCCTCAGTATTTCCAGAGCCGGCCGTCGGCGGCCGGAACGGGCTACGACCCGTTGGCATCCGGAGCCACCAACCTGGGCCCGGAAAGCATCGTCGACAAACCCGACAAACCCAGCCTGCTGACCAATGTGTGCTCGCGCAGCGTCGCAATCGGCAAGCTCGAGAACGTCGACGGTTCACGGCCGTTCTGCACCGGTGGCGGCGTAGGGGCTGTGCTGTCGGTCATCGGGCCGCGAGACTCTTCCGGCAACGTGATCCATCCGACCCAGGTGGTCAGCGTCAATGAACCCTGCGCGAAGCCCGGGAGCGCACCGACCGCGGTGTTCCAGCAGTTCTACGAGGGCGTGCGGGTGGAATGCGCTCAAGATGGCCAGGACTACTCGGTCGGTCAGATCGTTCCGATACCCGGCGCGGCGTCTGGTCACCCGGTGGTGCCTGCCGACGCCGTCACCGCCAGTGCTAGCGGCCTGGACCCCGACATCTCGCCGGCTTATGCCGACATCCAGGTGGCCCGCGTCGCCCGCGCGCGCGGGATCAACGCTGCACAGGTGCGCGACGCTGTGCACGACAACCAGCACAGCCGCCTGCTCGGCTTCGTCGGCGAGCCGGTGGTTAACGTGCTGCAGCTCAATATCGAACTGGACCGCAAATACCCGGTGAAGCATTGATCTTTTCGGTGGATGATGTCCCTGTGACCTCTGCCGATGAGCCGCTAGCAGTACAGACGGCAAACACCGAGGAACCGGTTGCGGCGGGAACGGTTTCCCGCGAAGAACCGCATGCCCAGCGATTGCCAACGCAGCGACGCGGCGACTTGCGGATCTACCTCGGCGCGGCGCCAGGAGTCGGCAAGACCTGCGCCATGCTCGGCGAGGCGCATCGCAGGCTGGAACGCGGCACCGACGTCGTCGCCGCGGTGGTTGAGACTCACGGCCGCAAAAAGGTCGGCGAACTGATCACGGGCATCGAAGTCATTCCGCCGCACTACATCTCCTACCGCGGAACCATGTTCCCCGAACTCGATGTCGAGGCGGTGTTGCGGCGTAAGCCGGAAGTGGCGCTGGTTGACGAATATGCGCACACCAACATCCCGGGCAGCGCCAATACCAAGCGGTGGCGGGACATCGAAACACTGCTTGACGCCGGCATCACGGTGATCTCGACGCTCAATATTCAGCACCTGGAGAGCCTCAACGACGTCGTCGCCCAGATCACCGGCGTCGAGCAGCGCGAGACCGTCCCGGACGAAATCGTCCGAAAAGCAGCTCAGATCGAGTTGGTCGACATCTCACCGGAGGCGTTGCGGCGCAGGCTCGCCCACGGCAACGTCTACCCGCCGGAGCGGATCGATGCGGCGCTGTCCAACTACTTTCGCACCGGCAATCTGACCGCGCTGCGTGAAATCGCGCTGCTGTGGCTGGCTGATCAGGTCGATGCGGCGTTGGCGAAATACCGTGCCGACAAGAAGATTACCGACACCTGGGAAGCCCGCGAGCGCGTCGTCGTCGCCGTGACCGGCGGCCCGGAATCGGAAACATTGGTGCGCCGCGCCTCTCGCATCGCGTCGAAGTCGAGCGCCCAACTCATGGTGGTGCACGTCGTCCGCGGCGACGGCCTGTCGGGTGTGTCGCCACGCGAAATGGGCAAGGTGCGCGAACTCGCCGCCAGCCTGGGCGCGACGGTTCACATCGTGGTCGGCGACGACGTGTCGACCGCGCTGCTGGACTTCGCCCGCGAGACCAACGCCACTCAGCTGGTGATCGGCAGCTCCCGGCGGTCACGGTGGGCGAGAGTGCTCAGCGAGGGAATCGGCGCCGCCACCATCAATGACTCGGGGAAGATCGACGTCCACATAGTCACCCATGAGCAGGCCAACCGCGGCTTGCCGTTCGCGTCGATTTCGCCACGCGCTCGCCACATCGTGGCCTGGCTGGCCGCCGTCACTGTGCCGTGGGCCATCTTGGCGATCACGACACGCCTGTTGGACCCGCTGCTGGACATCGGCGGAAAGACCGCCATCTTCTTCGCCGGCGTGATCGCCGTCGCATTGTTCGGCGGTGTGGCACCGGCCGTGCTGTCGGGCATGCTGTCCGGGGCGCTGTTGGTCTATTTCCTCACCGAACCGCGATACTCCTTCGCGCTCGACAACCCCAGCAACGCCGTTACTATCGTGGTTTTGTTGGGGGTCGCGATGGCGATCGCCGTGCTGGTGGACGCCGCAGCCAGCCGGGCCCGCGAGGCCAGGCGAGCGACTCAGGAGGCGGAGTTGCTGGCGCTGTTCGCCAGCTCGGTGCTGCGCGGCGCCGATCTCGCCACGCTGCTGGAGCGGGTACGGGAGGCTTACTCTCAGCGCGCGGTGTGCCTGGTGCGTGACGTCGACGGTCGCCAAGTACCGGTCGCCAGTGTGGGCAAAGATCCATGCGCGACGGTGGATTCCGCCGACACCGCCGTGAAAGTGGGCGACGAGGAATTCTGGATGCTGATGTCGGGCCGCGCGCTGACCGGTCGTGATCGCCGGGTGCTGTCGGTCGTGGCAACACAAGCCGCGGGTCTGGTCAAACAAGGTGAGCTCGCCGAAGAGGCCGGCAAGGTCCAATCCCTCGCTGAGGCCGACGAGATGCGCCGGTTGCTGCTCTCGGCCCTGGGCCACGACCTGCGGACTCCCCTGACCGCGGCCAAGGCAGCGGTATCCAGCCTGCGCGCCGAAGACGTCTGGTTTTCCCCCGAGGACACCGCCGAGTTACTTGCCACTGTTGAAGAGTCGATCGACCAGCTGACCGCCCTGGTGGGCAACCTGCTGGATTCGTCTCGGCTGGCCGCCGGAGTGGTCCGGCCACAGCTCTCCGAGGTCTATCTCGAAGAGGTCGTGCAGCGCGCGCTGGTCAGTATCGGCAAGCGCACCACGGTCTTCGGCCGGGGCAGTCTCGACCGGGTCAAAGTGGAGGTCGGCGGGACGGTCGCGATGGCCGACGCAGGTCTGTTGGAACGGGTGCTGGCCAATGTCATCGACAACGCGTTGCGCTACGCACCGAACAGCATGGTGCGGGTCAATGCGGGTCAGGTGGGGGCACGGGTACTGATCAACGTCGTCGACGAGGGAACGGGCGTTGCCAAAGGCGCCGCCGAGCAGATGTTCGAACCGTTCCAGCGACTCGGCGATACCGACAACAGCACCGGCCTTGGCCTCGGCCTGTCGGTGGCCAAGGGGTTTGTCGAGGCGATGGGCGGAACCATCACAGCGAGCGACACCCCCGGCGGCGGACTGACGATTCTGATGGACCTCGCGGCGCCGATGGGAGTTGTCGCCCGCTCTGCGGGGACCCAACCCGGTTACGGGGAAGTGCGGGAACCACCCACGCGCGGGGGACTGCGCTCATGACGAGGGTGCTGGTAGTCGATGACGATCGGCAACTATTGCGGGCACTGCGCATCAATCTGTCGGTGCGCGGCTATGAGGTGACCACTGCAGCAAGCGGCTCGGCTGCACTGCGCGCCGCTGCCGAGCAACACCCCGACGTGGTGATCCTGGATCTGGGTCTGCCCGACATATCCGGCACCGAAGTGCTCGCCGGACTGCGCGGCTGGATGAGCGCTCCGGTGATCGTGCTGTCGGCGCGCACCGATTCCGCCGACAAGGTCGGAGCACTAGACGCGGGCGCAGACGACTACATCACGAAGCCGTTCGGGATGGACGAGCTGCTGGCTCGGCTGCGCGCCGCGGTGCGCCGGGCAGCCGTCTCGACGGACGGAGACGAGCCGGTGGTGGAGACCAAGTCATTCACTGTCGACCTGTCGACAAAGAAGGTCATCAAAGACGGCAGAGAGGTTCACCTGACCCCCACCGAGTGGGGAATGTTGGAAATGCTGGTGCGCAACCGCGGCAAGCTGGTTGGGCGCGAGGACCTGCTTAGAGAAGTGTGGGGACCCAAGTACGCCAAGGAAACTCACTATCTACGGGTCTACCTGGCGCAGTTGCGGCGCAAACTCGAGGACGACCCGTCGCGGCCTAACCACCTGCTGACCGAGGCAGGCATGGGCTATCGCTTCGAAGCCTGATCGTCAGGCTTCGCTCATCGATGACATCGAATTCCTCGTTGGCGGGCAATGATCGGATTAAATTCTTGTTACGTTGCGAACAGCCTTGAGCGAGAACGACTTAGCGCCGTCCCCCCATGGTCGAGTCGCGTTGGCGGCAGGTGACATTCGGCAGGCGCCTGCTTGTTGCGGTGGAGCAACGAGTGAATTTCAGCTTCAGCAAAGTTAGGCGTCCAGGACGGACGAAATAAAGCCGTCGTGTAACCTGTACCTCTAACGGCATCGGCAAAGCGGGTGCTACTCGCGCTGAGTCTTGGACTCGATCGCGATCAGTTATTCCCGAGTGGCGGATGAGAGTATGCATGATCACATCATTGTCAGCGGTGACGATGCGCTGGCCACGACAATCATCGACGAGCTGAAAAGCGCTGGCGCGAACGTTGTCAAGCTGACCAACACCGAGCTCGCCGGGGTCGCTCACGAGCTCGCCCGCGCCGAAGTCGCTCATGCCCTGGCCGTCGTCTGCGCCGGCGATGACGACGCGACAAATCTCGAAATAGCGCTGCTGGCAAGGAAAGCCAGCCCGAACCGTGCGTGTGGTGGCACGGGTGGCCAACGACGTGCTGCGCGAAGCGGTGGCTGACGGCAACGGCCCCGGCGCCATCCTCGACGTCGCCGAACTCACCGCGCCGTCGGTCGTCGAAGCGTGCCTGGCGCACAGCATGCACCCGTTCGAGGCGGCCGGCATGCAGTTCATCGTGTCGAGCAGCGAGGCGTCGCGGGACGCGACGCTGCGCGAACTCTACGGTGATCTGGCACCGGCGGCCGTGATCCACGGCGAGAACTCGCCCGACCCCGGCGAGGTGGAGGTTTGCCCGGGCCGGGATCAGCCGGTGCACGCCGGTGACCGGACGGTGATGATCGGTACCGTTGACGAGTTGGCGGCCCAGGGAATCAAGATCCCCCGCCGCTTAACGCGGACGCGGTCGCGCCAGCCGCGACTGCGGCGAGCGGTCGACGCCGTCCGAGTCCTGGTCAATGACTTCAACCCGGCGTTTTATCCTGCGCTGGCGGCCTCGCTGACCCTGCTTGCCGGCTCGACGATCGTGTTGCGCTTGAACTACCAGCACCCGCGGATGAGTTGGGTCGACGCGTTGTACTTCACCGTCGAGACGATCACCACGACCGGCTACGGCGACTTCAGCTTCGGTCATCAGGTCATGTGGCTGCGGCTATTCGCTGCCCTGCTGATGTTCGGCGGAGCGACCACCATCGCTTTGCTGGTCGCGTTCATCGCCGACGTGCTGCTCTCCCGTCGCTTCGTCTTCGCGTCGGCGCGCCCGCGGGCGCGCCACCTGCGCAACCACGTCGTGGTCGTCGGGCTGAGCGCGCTCGGGATCCGCGTGGTCGCCGATCTGGTTGCCGCCGGATACGACGTGGCGATCATCGAGATCAACGAGGAGAACCGTTTCTTGTCGGCGGCGCGTGATCTCGACGTGCCGGTGATCTTCGGCGACGCCACCTTGGTCCAGACGCTGGAAGCGGCGCGGGTGGATCGCGCCCGCGCGGTCGCGGTGCTGACCCGCGACGACATGATCAACATCGAAGCCGGCATCGTGCTGGCCGAAATGTTGGGGCCGCGGGTGATGCCCAAAGTTAACCGGCTGGCCGAGGTTTCGCTTGTGCTGCGGGTATACGACCGCGCGCTGGGCGTCGCGGTCGCTCAGCGGTTCGGCTTCGAACACGTGAGGTCCACCGTCCAACTGGCCGCACCATGGTTCATCGGCGCCGCGATGGGTTTGCGTGTGCTGGGCACCTTCTCGGTCGGGCAGAGCTCCTTCATGATCGGCGCCATGCGGGTGGCGGCCGGCAGCGAACTCGATGGCCTGCAGATGTTCGAAATGTCGACTCGAACCCGCGTCATCGCGATCACCCGGCACGACGCACCCGTCCAGCTGCACCCACGCCGCGATGCGCGTCTCCGGGCCGGCGACACCGTCTACCTCGTCGGGCCCTACCGAGAATTGCTAGCCACGCTGGGCGAGGGACAACCTCCTCAGGAATCTTCGTCTAGCGACGAGAAACACGTCCGCAACGACAAACAGGTCAGCGTCGCACGCGAAGCCATGACTGGTTGAACACTGCGCCGTTTGGGAACTCCCGACCGCACAGCAGAACCAGCCTGTCGTTGCCACAGCAAACTCACAGGGATCCCGGCATAGAATCGGGTCCGCTGTATGCCTGGGACATCGGATCAGGGCGCGGACGTGGTTCTCACATCGAGTCTGACCCGACTCTGCGCTCAACAAATGCATAAGACTGAGAAATACAAGTGATTCACCTGAGAAATGGCAATGATGCACCGACAATCGGCGGTTAAGAGCATGTTATCTATGTGGATGCCCTCCGTTAATAATCGATAATGGGATGGTCGGTCGGTCAAGACAGTCTGCTGGTGGGCGCGCTAGCTCAGCGGCAGACGTCACAAATTAGGTGGCTTGCCCGACCATTATCGGAAAGGGAAAGCGGTGCCTCCTGGAATTGTTGAACCCGAATGTCGACAGCGACACCGCGCAATTTTGTCGGGGGTCCTCGGCGCCATAACCGCCGCCCCGAGTCCGGCGTCCGTTGCCGACGCGCCGGACGCAGCAGGGACAAACCCCGTAACACATGCCACCATTCACCCGACAGTCCATGGCGCGGCGACGTCCGGGTGCCAGGACTGAGCCAACTCGATCGCGATGCAGTAGAGAGGTGGCATAGCAATGGATTACGGGATTCTTCCGCCCGAGATCAACTCCGGTCGAATGTATACCGGCTCCGGATCGGGACCCATGCTCGCCGCTGCAGAGGCCTGGCAAGGATTGGCCGCCGAACTGCATTCGGCGGCCAACTCGTATCAATCTGTGGTCTCGGGATTAACCGCCGGGTCATGGTCGGGTCCGTCGTCGGCATCCATGGCGGCCGCGGCCGCGACCTATTCCACATGGCTGACCGCCACCGCCACGCAGGCCGAGGAAACGGCCACTCAGGCCAAAGCCGCAGCCGCGGCCTACCAGACGGCGTTTACCTCGACCGTGCCGCCGCCGATGGTCGCCGCCAACCGCAGTCAGCTAACTACGCTGGTAGCGACGAACGTGTTCGGCCTCAACACCCAGGCGATCGCGGCAAACGAGGCGCAATACAGCGAGATGTGGGCCCAGGACGCCGCGGCGATGTACGGCTACGCAGCTTCGTCGGCATCAGCGACAACCCTGACCCCGTTCACCCCACCGCAGCAGAACACCAATCCGGGCGGATCGGCCAGCCAGGCCGCCGCGGTCAGTCAAGCCACCGGCACCTCGGCCGGCAATGTCCAAAGCACCGTCTCGTCAATTCAGCAAGCGTTCTCCGCGATACCCAACGCGTTGACGAGCGCGGCAACGTCGGCCCAGTCGACTCCGTTGGACGTGCTGGCACCTGATCAGCGACCTCATTTCGATTTTCTTCGACCTGCCTGCCGACCTGGCCAGCATTTTTGTCTCCGTGCCACTAGGCACTCTGGGGATCGTGTCCCTTCCCTTCGACATCGGCGGCTATGGCACCGGTGTCCACACCGATGACATCGTCAGCGGCTGGAACGGGGAACAGACCTGGCCGGAGACCGGGCCCGCGCCCGTCAGACCGTTCCCCGCGACCCCTCCTCAACCTGCGCGCAGGCACGGTGCCGCCGCCCAGCCTTTCAGCCGGATTAGGCGAGGCCAACACGATCGGAGCCTTGTCCGTGCCGCCGACGTGGACCGTCGCCACCCCGGCCGTACGCCCCATCTCGTACACATTGCCGGCATTACCGGAAACCACCGTCAGCGCCACCGCCGGGGGGTCAGCGGAAGGCGGTTCAGGAACCACGCTCAGCCAGATGGCGCTGGCGGGAATGGCCGGGCGGGCCATGGCTGGCACCGTAGGCACCGGCGTCAGCCGGGCTGCCGGGAAGACGCCTAAAGGCGCAAACACCGCGGCGCGCCCCGCAGATGCGGCGGCCACCAGCGCCAGTACGGCAACTGGCGATAACGGCGAGGCGTCCCAAGACAAGCCTCGGGCCGTTGTTACCGGAGTCGCGGCCGAGTTACGCGAGTTCGCCAAACTCCGCGACGAAGGAATTCTGACCGACGAGGAATACACCGAGCAGAAGAACCGCCTGCTCGGTCGCTGAGCGGCCCGCCGCCGTGCGGCGTAAGCGCCGGTGGCCTGGAAGAGGAATGCGCAACAATGGATTTCGGGATCTATCCACCGGAGATCAACTCCGGCCGGATGTATGCCGGTCCGGGATCAGGGCCGATGCTGGCCGCTGCGCAGGCCTGGGGCGGCTTGGCTGACGAGCTGTATAAGGCGGCCAGCGGGTATCAGTCGGTGGTCTCCGAGCTGACCTCCGGGTCGTGGTCGGGTCCGTCGTCCACGGCGATGGGCGCCGCGGCGGGGGCTTATGTGGAATGGCTGAGCGCCACCGCCGCGCAGGCCGAAGAGACCGCCGCCCAAGCCCGGGCGGCGGTCTCCGGTTACGAGGCGGCGTTTGCGATGACGGTGCCACCGCCAGAGATCGCCGCCAACCGCAGCCTGCTGGCGACCCTCGTGGCGACGAACTTCCTGGGGATCAACACACCAGCCATCGCGGCCACCGAGGCGCAGTACGCCGAAATGTGGGCGCAAGACGCGGTAGCGATGTACGGCTACGCGGGTTCATCGGCAGCAGCGACGGTGCTGACGCCATTCACCTCACCCGACCAAAACACCAATCCGGACGGGACGGCCAGCCAAGCTGCCGCGGTCAGCCAAGCGACTGGCACCTCCGCCGGCAACGTGCAAAGCACCATATCGAGCGTGCCGCAAGCGCTCTCCGCTGCGTCGACGGGCACGTCGGCACAGTCGACTTCCCTCTCGGACTTGCTGAGCCTGATAAGCGACTTGATAACAATCTTCGGCGGCGCACCAGGCGCTTTGAGTACCATTCCGGACGTCGGGTTGGGGCTCCTGGCGATCATTGATCTTCCGTACGGGGTTGGCGGTTATCTCACCGGTGCCAACACCGACAAATACATCAGCGCCTGGAATGGAGAAGAGGAGTGGCCGAGCTACGAGCCGGCCCCGATCCTGGCGTTCCCGGCGACACTTTCGAACCTGCCCGCCGGTACCGTGCCGGTGTCGGCGGGCTTGGGCGACGCCAACATTGTCGGGGGATTGTCGGTGCCGTCGGGGTGGACCGTCGCCGCGCCGGAAATACGCTCTATCGCAAAGGTTTCGCCGATCACCAACGCCGGCCCGGCTGCGGCGGCGCCGTTGGAAGACTCGGCGAGCGCGTTCAACCAGATGGGGCTCGGGGGTATGGCGGGCCAAGCCATGGCTGGCCCGCCGGTCGCCGGCGATAGCCAGGAAAACGGCAAGGCGATCACCCACGCACGTCTGACGGCTCGCGGTTCAGACGCCGCGAATGACGGTGAGACCGTGGTGTCGCCCGCACCTCGGACGGTGGTCACCGGAGTCGCGGCCGCGATCCGCGAAATCACCAAGCTCCGCAACGAGGGACGGCTGACCGACCAGGAGTACACGGAACAGAAGAAGCATCTGCTCGAAATCTCAGTCAGACACCGCCCGCTGGGCTGAACAGCTCAGTCGGCGATCGAGAGCGCGATGCCGTCCAGAATGTCGTGCTCGCTGACCGTCAATGCGTCGATGCCGGCGCGCTCGTGCAACGCGAACGCCAATTCCTCGATCACGATTGCACCGCCCCCGATGACATCGGCCCGTCCCTCGTGCATCGGCCCGAGCGCAGCGCGCTGTGCTCGAGACATGCCGATCAACCCATCACACGCCACAAGCAGCCGGTCGGTGTTGACCCGCGAAAGATGAATAGCCGCAGAGTCATAGGTCGTCATGTCCTGTGCGAGCGCCGCGATCGTCGTCATCGTTCCGGCCACACCCACCCAGGTGTGAGCTTGTCGCACGTCAACGACGCGCAGCGCCTCGCCGAGCCGTTCGCGAACCACCTCGCGGGCAGCCGCCACCTCGGCCGTCGTGGGCGGGTCGGAGTGTAGGCAACGCTCGGTCAGCCGCACACAGCCGATGTCTGCCGAAAAGCTCGCTGTCACCGTGATCCGTCCCGAGCACGATCTCGGTCGACCCGCCGCCCAGGTCGACGATCACGAAAGGGGCTGCGGCGGGATCTAATTCGTTCACCGCCCCGCGAAAGGACAGCTCGGCCTCTTCGGCGCCGGTGATCACCTCGGCGACCGAACCGTCAACCACGGTACCCAGCACATCGGCCGTCATCGCGAAGAAGACATCCCGATTGCCGGCGTCGCGCGCCGCCGAAGTGGCGACCATGCGTATCCGGTCAACACCGTGCGCGCTACACAGCGCGGCGTAGTCGATCGAGCGCGACGCGAGTGCGCTCCAACGCATCCGGCGCGAACCGACCGGTTGCGTCGACGCCCTGACCGAGCCGCACGATACGCATCTCGCGGTGCACGTCGTCGAGTTGCCCGTGCTGCGCATCGGCGATCAGCAACCGAATCGAGTTGGTACCGCAGTCGATTGCCGCGACGCGCGTCATATCCACTGCTCCGAAACCAAGATTCCGGCCATCGACCGCTCAGCGGCCAGCACCGCCAGCGCCTCGTCGCCGAGCGGGTTGGTTCCCCGGCCCTTGGCCAGCGAGTGCGCAATCAGCACGTGTAGGCACTTGACCCGGTCCGGCATGCCCCCGGCGGAGTACGTCGTCCCCAGCGGCTCGATGGCGTCTCGGTCGGCAAGGTATGACTCGTGGGCGCGTCGATACGCGACGGCCAGGTCATGGTCACGCTGCAGCCGCTCCGTCATCTCCCGCATCATGCCCGACGACTCCAGCCTGCTCGCCGCGGCAGTCAAGGCCGGGTGCGTCAGGTAGTACAACGTCGGAAATGGTGTGCCGTCAGGCAGTTTAGGCGCGGTCTTCACCACGCCAGGTTCACCGTTCGGGCAGCGGTAGGCGATCTGGAGCACTCCACGCGGCTCGCGGCCGAGCTGGCGCGCCACCGCGTCGAGGTCGGCAGCGTCAACCACCTGGCGTGGGTGCCGTCGGCGGGGCGGCAGGTGGCGGCGCGGGCGTTTGCGGGGCAGGAGTCGGCGGGCTGTGCGGAGCGTCGGCGATGGTGTGCCACAACGACGTATACCAGGGGTCGTTGGAGGCTGCGGGCGTCGACGGGGATCCCGGCTCGGCGGGCACTGCCGCCGACGGCGGAAGTTGGACCTGGTACGGGATGTCGCCCGGTTTCACGAAGCCGAGCCGCTCGCGGGCTTGCGCCGCAATGTAGGCGGGGTCGGCGAGCTTGACCTTCTGCTGCTCGAGGTCGGCGATCTGCTGCCGCAAGGCGGCTTCGGAGGCCGCCAGCTGTTTCATCTCCGTGCGCTGGGCGAAATAGGTGCGGACCGGACCGGCGATGGTGAGCGTCAGCACGCAGACAACCGCCGCCAGGATCGCCGCCCGCCGCGCGGTCAGGCCGAGCCGTTGGTCGGAACGCCGTTCGGCCGATTCGGCGATCGCGCGTTTGATGGGCTCGACGGCCTCGGGCAGGGCGCGTGATGCGGTAGGCGCGCGGCGGGCTGCCGGCGATTTGGGTGGCCGACCCTGTTCTGAATCACCAGCCCGGCCCGGCCGCGAGGCCGGCGAGCGCCGCTTCGGGTCTGGCCGTTTCGATTCGGGCATGGCGCTGCCGGCTATCTGGCTTCCGGCGCATATCGGGGGAACGCCAGATCGCCGGCGTAGCGGGCGGCGTCACCGAGCGCTTCTTCGATGCGAAGCAGCTGGTTGTACTTGGCGACCCGTTCGCTGCGCGCCGGCGCACCCGTTTTGATCTGCCCGCTACCCACGGCCACAACCAAGTCGGCGATCGTGGTGTCCTCGGTCTCGCCGCTACGGTGGCTCATCATCGTCCGGTATCCACTGTGGTGCGCCAGCGCCACCGCGTCGAGCGTCTCGGTCAGGGTCCCGATCTGATTGACCTTGACCAGCAAGGCGTTTGCGACCCCCCGTTCGATGCCCTCCTCGAGCCGTTCGGGATTCGTGACGAAGATGTCGTCGCCAACGATTTGCACTCGGTCGCCGACCGAGGCCGTCAGAGCAGCCCACCCGTCCCAATCATCCTCTGCCAGTGGGTCTTCGATGGACACCAGTGGGTAGGAGTCCAACAGCCCGGCGTAGAACTCGGCCATCTGCTCAGCGGTGTGGTTGTTCCCTTCGAACTTGTAGCCGGTGCCGTCGGTGTAGAACTCGGTAGCCGCGGCATCCAGCGCCAACGCCACGTCGGCGCCGAGTTTGAAACCCGCGGACTCGATGGCCAGGCTGATCACGTCGAGCGCAGCCTTAGTGCCGGGCACGTCGGGGGCAAACCCGCCTTCATCGCCCAGGCCGGTCGACAGTCCCTGCTTTTTCAGCGCCGCCTTGAGCGCGTGGTAGACCTCGGCACCCCAGCGCAACGCCTCGGCGAAGTTCGGCGCCCCGATCGGGGCCACCATGAACTCCTGGATGTCGACGGCGGTGTCGGCGTGCGCGCCGCCGTTGAGGATGTTCATCATCGGCACCGGCAGGATGTGGGCGTTGGGCCCGCCGAGATAGCGGAACAACGGCAACTCGGCGGAGTCCGCGGCCGCCTTGCTGACCGCCAGCGATACGCCCAGGATGGCGTTGGCGCCCAACCGGGATTTGTCCGGGGTGCCGTCAAGGTCGAGCAGAGCCTGATCGACCAGCCGCTGATCGTCGGCGTTGAGTCCGATGACGGCCGGTGCGATTTCGTCGAGCACGGCCTGCACGGCCTTCTTGACGCCCTTGCCGCCATAGCGTTCGCCGCCGTCGCGCAGCTCGACGGCCTCATGGTCTCCGGTGGACGCGCCGGAAGGCACCGCTGCCCGGGCAAATGTCCCGTCGATCAGGGCCACCTCGACCTCGACCGTCGGATTGCCGCGGGAATCCAGAATCTCGCGGGCTCCGACTTGCTCGATAATCGGCACTGGGTTCTCCTTGTGTCGTCAGGGCTGCGGATTTGCTCGATTTTCTCAAGGGTTTCCGTTACCGCCATCCAGTAGCCTAGAGCCTGCGTCAGAGCGGGTGACCTGCCGCATAGGCGGTGGCCCAGTCGCGCACCGCGCGGGCGTATACGTCCGAGTCGTTATAAGCCCGCAGCGCCGTGATCCACCCTCGCGGTGTCGCGAGATCCTTTCCACGCCAACACAAGTAACCTGCCGCCGACAACGCGGCGTCATCGATGTTGTCCACGCTGACGACGCCGTCGTTGTTGGCGTCCACCCCGTATAACCGCCATGTCTCCGGAATGAACTGCATCGGTCCCATCGCCCGCACCGTGTCTGGGTCGTCGTCCATGCCGCCCGCGTCGCTGTCAATGATGCGCAGGGTGCCATTGGTCCCGTCCAGCTGTACACCCCTGATCGGGGGACGCACGTCTCCATTGGGAAACAGCGTCGCGTGGTGGTAGGTGCCGTGATGGCTTTCGACCTGGCCGATACCGGCCAGGGTCGTCCATGCGATATGACAGTTTGGGTTTTCCACCTCGGCGACCCGCGCGGCATAGCCGTAGGCCTCCAGCGCGGTGACGGGGATCTTCATCGCCGGGGCATATTGGGCCGCCCAGCCGCGCAGCTGATTCGCAGGCCGGCCTTTGGCATGGGTGTCGACAGCTGGCACCGGCAGGCCGGGCGGCGGCGGGACGCCCTTGGGAATGAAAAAGCCCAGCTGCCAGGTACAACTCGACGCCAACAACAGCGCCGTGGCACCCAAGACGGCGAACGCCCGCAGCCAACGGACCGGCGACACAACACTCCCCTACACACTGATTCCTCGACCATGGTCCCACGGGAATCGAGTAGGTCACCCTGCCGCCGGTGTCGCCGGTCCGGCATATCCCAGCTGGCCAGCGACAATGATCTCCGCCACAGCCCCATTTGGCCGGGCGGGTTGACGGCCCGGCCGGGCGTGTCGAGAGGTCACCGCACCTGCGCGAGCCCGGTCGGCAAAACATCCAACCGTTTGAATTCATCATTGCGGTAACGCTCGCCACACGCTGACCGTCGAACGTTTCCGCTGGTGGTGGTCGGGATCGAGCCGGGGGCCACCAGAACGAGGTCGGCGACCCGCAAGCCATGCGATGCCGCTATTGCCGAGACGATGTCGCGCTTGATTGCGCGGAGTTTGTGGGTTTCGCCGTGGTGAGACCCGCCACGTTCGCTGATTTCAGCGATAGCGACGAACTGCTCGGTGCGCTCATCCGGCACCGAGATTGCCGCCGCCCGGCCTTGGGTGATCCGTTGAATTGTTGCCTCGATGTCGTCCGGATAGTGATTGTGTCCATCGAAGATCAGCGCCTCCTTCATGCGGCCCACGATGAACAACTCACCGTTGAACATGACTCCGAGGTCTCCCGTTCGCAGCCAGGGTCCCCGCGGAGTCCCGGGTGCAGGTGCGGTGATTCGTCCGCCGAAAGTGTCTTTGGTTTGGGTGGGCTGCTGCCAGTATCCGCTGGCCACATTGGCGCCGTGAACCCAGATTTCACCAATCTCTCCCGGCGGATTCTCGGTGCCGCGTTCGGGGTCCACAATCCGCACGGCGCACATCCGCGGCGCGCCGTGGCTGACGAGCTTGGCACCGCAATCCTCTTGGCTGCTGCAAGTTTTCGCGTGGCCGCTGGATAACTGCTCGTCGTCAAAACGCACCACCGAGGCGGGACGGCCCGTGTTTGGGGACGCCACCCACAGGGTCGCCTCGGCCAGCCCGTAGGACGGTCGTATCACCGTTTTCTTCAGATTGAACCGTGCGAACCGCGCAGTGAACTGGTCGATCGTTGCCGACCTCACCTGCTCGGCGCCACTGTTGATCGCCAGCACGCCGCCAAGGTCAAGCCCGGCCATGTCCTCGTCGGAGGTCAGTCGCGCCGCCAAGTCGAGGGCGAAGGCGGGTGCACAGGAGTACGACGAGCCTTTGTTGGCAAGCATCTGCATCCAGCGGGCCGGCCGTTGCAGAAATGCCAGTGGCCTGATGAACTCGACCGGATTTCCGGTGAACATCGGGGTGAAAATCGTGAAAACCAGCCCCATGCCGTGATGGAGCGGCAGCCACGACACGAAACTCAGCTCCGCCGGCGGGCGATTTCCGGAATCCGCGAAGGAAACGCTGCACATTTGGTCCAGGTTGGCCAGGACGTTGCGATGGGAGACCATGACGCCGACGGGCTGCCGGGTCGATCCGGACGTGTACTGGAGGTAGGCCGTGTTGTGATGATGCGCGGAGTGAATCGGGTCAAGCTGCCGGTGTGAGTCCAGATCCAGCGAATCGACCTCGATGACGGGCTTGCTGCGGCTGGGGCGACCAGGGTCGCTGCGTCCGCGCATATCGTGTGACGTCGTCGACGAACGGGGATGTCGTGAGAATGACCGACGGCGAGCAATCCCGTAGCACCGAGGAAATGCGTTCGTCGTGGATCGGGAATTCCGGTGCAGGCAGCGGGACGGCGATGAAGTCGGCCTGCAGGGCGCCGAGAAACGCGGCGACGTAGTCGAGCCCTTCTGGCGCCATGATCGCAACCCGATCGCCGGCCGACCCGCAACGTCGCAGCTCCTCTGCAACGATCAGGGTTCGCTGATGAAGCTGCGACCAGGTGATGGTTTCGGCGAAGCCGGCAGGGTCCAGCTCGTAGTCGATGAACGTGTAGGCGGCGGCATCGGGCTGCCGACTGGCTCGCTGCTGCAACAGTGTGGGAAGAGACGGGCGAGTCGTGACGATCGGGTGATCCAGATCTAGCCGTTCGCAGGTGATGTTGCCCATCAGGCCACCGCACTATCTCCTCGTCGACGACGCCTATTGCTGATCGACGCCGTCAGCGAAGGCGGAGTCGATAGGCGCAAGCAGGTGCGGACCGCCGAGAATTTGCTCGAACACGCGCGAGGGGGAAGCGTGGGCGGCAAACCGACGATCCGCATGATAGGCATAATACATACTCTTGGAATCTTTTGGTAGCGATTTTATAACTCGGAGTTCAAGGGCGGCGGTTAGTCGACTCGATATCCGCGGCCCAACAAGATCGGGCACACGACACAACACGGCATTGTCAACTCAATTCCAGAGCTGACGAACGCTGGAAGCGGCCAGCTGATTACCTATTCGGCTCGTTCGCGTCCGACTCCCCTGCGGGCGTTTCGTCGCCGGCTGCGACCGCTTCGATGTCAGGCTCTTCCGGCTCGACAGCCGGCTCGTCAGCACCGTCTTCGGGCTCCGGCAAGTCCGCATGCTCATCGATACAAGGCGGCCAGTGAGTGCGCCACTCCTCCGCGCTGACCGCGCCGATCGGAACGACATCCAACTCCATGCCAACGTCCTGTCCGCGACGCGCGGCGACGATCGCCTTCTCGGCGCCCCGAACAGTGTCCATGAATTCTAATACTGCAGTACGCAAAGTATTTTCGGCATCGACATCGGGTCTCACCGTGATCGATGTGATTTCGGATGGAATCAGGTCAGCAGGCAATCCAGCCTGTCTGGCACGGTGAATTACCTTATGCGCCAATGCCAAAGCTGGCTGTGCGGTAGGCACGTTGTCCATCACCGAGCACCCTGGCTTCGCCCGGTTTTCCAGGGCTTTGCGTTCCTCCCATTGAGCCAATTGCTCATCTAGTGAAATCGATTCTCCAGCAAGAACTCCCGGAACACGATTGCCCAGTTTGCGCAGCAGCGCATCGGCGACATCGTCGATCGTGAACGGATGCTGCGGCGCGTCCTCGGCGATGCGAGCGTGGAAAAGCACCTGCAGCAGCACGTCGCCGAGCTCGTCTCGTAGCGCATCAGCATCACCGCTGCGCACCGCGTCGAAGACCTCGTAGGTCTCCTCCAACAGGAACCGGCGCAGCGAGTCGTGAGTCTGCTCACTCTCCCAGGGTCCGGCGGTTCGCAGTTTGTCCATCATCGCGACAGCGTCCACCAGCCGCTCCCCGGGCTGCTGGTCGGGTGCGGAGATCAGCCGTTCGCCAGCGGCCAATCGCGCGGTGACCGAGGGGTGTTCGGGGTCCGACGACAACAACACCGGGGCGTCCTCCCCGGTATGCGCCGGACGTGCCGCGGGCAGCGTCCAGGGCACCGCGACGGGCATTTCCTCGGTGTATTGCACCTCACCGGTGAGCAACTCGATGGCTTCCACCGGGACCAACGACGGGCGACGGGGATCGACCAAGACGACAGTCATTTTGCTTGTCGCTCCTGTCGCGCCGCCGGTGTACCAATCCGGCTCGATTCTCCCGCTTTCCCGTCCAGTGCCAATACCAAATCGCCGACCATCTGCACCAACTCAAGATCACGAATTCGGGGCGCCCCGATACCACCTGCGCGCGGAATCGGAACCTGCACCGCAGCCGTCGTGGCGCGATAACGCGCACCCGGATACATTCGCGCCAGGCGCACCTGCGCGGAGTCCGGCAGCGTGACGGGCGCCAGTCGCACCGTAGCCGCTGTCCCTCCAGCCGCCGCCGAGACCTCGGTGATTCCCGAAGCGCGGCACAGCAATCGCAGTCGCGCCACCGCGACCAGCCGCTCGGCGGTTTCGGGCAGCGCGCCGTAGCGGTCGGTCAGCTCGTCAACAACGAAGTCCACCGCGGCGTCGTCGGCCGCCGCGGCCAGCCGCCGGTAGCCCTCCAGCCGCAACCGGTCGCTGGGAATATAATCCGGCGGCAGGTGCGCATCGACCGGCAAGTCGATCCGCACCTCTTTGGGCTCCTCGGGACTGGTGACGGTCGTCCCATCGGCGGCCGCCCGATACGCTGCGCGGTACGCTTCGACGGCCTCACCGACCAGCCGCACATAAAGATCAAAGCCCACCCCGGCAACGTGTCCGGACTGCTCGACGCCCAGCACATTGCCTGCGCCGCGGATCTCCAGATCCTTCATCGCCACCGCCATGCCCGCGCCCAACTCGTTGTTCTGCGCGATGGTCGCCAACCGGTCGTAGGCGGTCTCGGTCAGCGGGGCATGCTGCGGGTACAGAAAATAGGCGTAACCACGTTCGCGGCTGCGGCCGACCCGGCCCCGCAGTTGGTGCAGCTGGGCCAGACCGAAGGTGTCCGCGCGCTCGACGATCAACGTGTTGGCGTTGGAGATGTCCAGGCCGGTCTCGACGATCGTGGTGCACACCAGGATGTCGTGTTCGCGGTTCCAGAATCCTTCGACGGTGGTCTCCAGCAGGTCCTCGTGCATTTGTCCATGCGCGACGGCAACCTTGGCCTCCGGCACCATTTCCCGCACCCGCGCTGCGGCCGCATCGATGGAGCTGACCCGATTGTGCACATAGAAAGCCTGCCCCTCGCGCAGCAATTCCCTGCGCAGTGCCGCGGCGACTTGCTTGTCGTCGTGCGGCCCGACATAGGTCAGTACCGGGTAGCGCTCTTCGGGCGGGGTCAGGATCGTCGACATCTCGCGGATCCCAGCCAGGCTCATCTCCAGCGTGCGCGGGATCGGGGTGGCGCTCATCGTCAGCACGTCGACATGCGTGCGCAGCGACTTGATGTGCTCCTTGTGTTCGACGCCGAAACGCTGTTCCTCGTCGACCACCACCAGGCCGAGGTCCTTCCAGCGCACCCCGGTCTGCAACAGCCGATGGGTGCCGATCACGATGTCCACTGACCCGTCCGCCAGGCCGTCGATCACCGCCCGGGATTCGCTCGTGTCGGTGAACCGGGACAGGCCCTTGATCCTGACCGGGAAGCCGGCCATCCGCTCAGCGAAGGTCTGCAGATGCTGATCGGCGAGCAACGTGGTGGGCACTAGCACCGCGACCTGCTTGCCGTCCTGAACCGCCTTAAACGCGGCCCGGACGGCGATCTCGGTTTTGCCGTAGCCCACGTCGCCGCAGATCACCCGGTCCATTGGCACCGGTTTCTCCATGTCCGCCTTGACCTCGGTGATCGCGGTGAGCTGGTCATGGGTTTCGGTGAAGCCGAACGCGTCCTCCATCTCGGCCTGCCACGGGGTGTCCGGCCCGAACGCGTGTCCCGCGGCGGCCTGCCGCTTGGCGTACAGCGAAACCAGTTCGCCGGCAATCTCTCTGACCGCTTTGCGAGCCTTGGTCTTGGTGTTGGTCCAGTCGCTGCCGCCCAGCCGGCTCAGCGCCGGCGCCTGCCCCCCGACGTAGCGCGACAGCTGGTCGAGCGAATCCATTGGCACATAGAGCTTGTCGGAGCCGCCACCCCTCTTGCTCGACGCGTACTCCAGCACCAGGTACTCGCGCCGCGCTCCGCCGACAGTGCGCTCGGTCATCTCCACGAACCGTCCGATGCCGTGCTGGTCGTGAACCACCAAGTCGCCTGCGGTCAACGCCAGCGGGTCGACGGTGTTGCGGCGTTTGGCGGCCAGCCGTTTGCCGTCGGTGGCCGTCACCCGGTTGCCGGTCAGGTCAGTCTCGGTGATGATCACCAGCGACGCACCCGGAACAACTTCCTGTATCACTAAGCCGTCGTGCAGCGGGCCCTTGAGCACCCCGACCACGCCGGCTTTCGGCGCCGCTCCCGGATCCAACATCGTTGCGGGCGTGTCGAATTCGGACAGCTGCTCGACCACGCGGTGCGCGGTCCCGGTTCCAGGCGCGACGACGGCGGCGACCCCGCCGCTTGCAACGTGCGCGCGCAGCATCGCAAAGATGGCTTCGACACTGGCGACGGCGCTCTGCCGGCCGCGGGCCGACGGGGCGGCACGGATGTCCAGCTCGACCGCCGACTCGTCGGAGAGCTGGCTCAGCGTCCACCACGGGTGACCGGACGTGGATGCCGCGGCCCGCACTTCGTCGAGTTCCCGGAATCCCGACCCGCCGAGTTGCTCGACGTCGATCGGCGAATCACCGCCGACGGCGGCCACCGACCAGGACGCCTCGAGGAATTCGCGGCCGGTTTTGATCAGGTCGGCCGCGCGAGTGCGGACCTTTTCCGGGTCGCAGACCAGCAATGGCGTTCCGTCGGCCAGCTGGTCGGTCAGCAGCGACAAGTCGCCGGCCCGCAGCACCGGAAGCAATGCCTCCATGCCGTCGACCGGGATGCCCTCGGCGAGTCTGGCCAGCATCTCGCCCACACTGCCGGTGACAGCCCGCTCGGCCCGCGACTGCTGGTCGGCCAACTCGGCCGCCCGCGCTCGCACGTCGCTAGTCAGCAACAGCTCTCGGCAGGCAACCGCGATCAAGGTGTCGACATTGATCTCGGGGATCGATCGCTGGTCGGCCACCGAGAACATCCGCATCTCGGTGACCTCGTCGCCCCAGAACTCCACCCGCACCGGATGCTCGGCGGTCGGGGCGAAGATGTCCAGGATGCCGCCTCGCACGGCAAACTCACCGCGTCGGCCGACCATGTCCACCCGGGTGTAGGCCAGCTCAACCAGGCGCGAGATGACCCCGTCGAATCCACCGTCGGCGCTGGTGTCGTCCTCGACGGACAGGGTGAGGGGCTCCAGCAAGCCCAGCTGCGGGGCCATTGGCTGCAGCAGCGAGCGGACCGCGGTGACCACCACCCGCAATGGCGGGCCCAGCCGGGCATCATCAGGGTGGGCAAGCCGGCGCAGTAGCATCAGCCGAGCGCCGACGGTGTCCACCCCAGGCGAGAGCCGTTCGTGCGGCAACGTCTCCCACGAGGGGAACATCGCGACCGCGTCGCCGAAGACACCGCGCAGTTCGGCGTACAGGTCGTCGGCTTCCCGGCCGGTGGCGGTGACGACCAGCAGAGGCCCCTGACGGGCCAGCGCGCTGGCCACAAAAAGCCGCGCGCTGGCCGGTCCGACCAGCGTCAATTCGTCGGGTCGATCGGCAGCGAGCTCGATGAGCCGCTGCAGCGTCGGCGCGCGCAACGCCAACTCCACCAGCCCCGCGATCGGGGTAGCTGCGCATTCCGGCCCCGGTGCGGTCATGATTGAGCCATTCTATGGCGCCGATACTCCGTCAATTTTGAGCCCAACGCCGTCAAGGATCTGTAAGGACAGCAGCATCCGGCCAAACCGCACGGACGCTGAAGGTATGACAACAACATTGCCGAACGTCCTGCCTTCCTTAGGCTATGCGGCTCCGCCGCGCTTCCATCCGGCGATCTGGCCGCTGACCACCCATTCCGACGAGGAGGGTCGACTCTGCATCGGCGAGGTACCGCTTACCGAGATCGCCGACGAATTCCGCACCCCGACCTACGTGATCGACGAAGCCGACTTCCGGCAGCGCGCCCGCCGCTATCGCATGGCGCTGCGCGACGCCGGCGATATTGAGGTCGTCTACGCCGGCAAGTCACTGCTGACCATGGCGGTCGCGCGCTGGCTGCGCGAAGAGGGGCTCGGCGTCGACGTCTGCTCAGCCGGTGAACTGGCAACCGCTCTGGCCGGCGGCGTGGAAAAGGCCCGCATAATCATGCACGGCAACGCGAAGTCCCAGGACGACTTGCGCGCCGCGGTGCGATTCGGGGTCGGTCGCATTGTGCTGGATTCGTGCACCGAGATCACCGACCTGGCGGGTTTGGCCGAAGGACGGCAACGGGTGCTGATCCGGGTGACCCCGGACATCGACATCCACGGCCACCGCGCCGTCACCACAGGCATCAGCGATCAGAAGTTCGGGTTCACCCTTGAAGGCGGGCATGCCGCAGACGCGGTGGCACGAGTGCTGGCGCACCGCAACCTGGACCTGATCGGGCTGCACTGTCACATCGGCTCGCAGGTCACCGATGCGGCGCTCTACGGCGAAGCGATCCGCCGGATGATCCCCGCCATGGCCGACGTCCGCGCCCGACACGGCGTCATCCTCACCGAGCTGAACATCGGTGGCGGCCACGGCATCCCCTATCTGGCCGGTGATCCGGAGCTGTCCATCGACGAGCTGGCCCAGGTGATCGACGACGCGCTGGACGACGCCTGCGCCGCCGAGCACTTCCCCCGGCCGACCATCGTGGTCGAACCGGGCCGGGCCATCAGCGCCAGGGCCGGGGTCACGCTGTATGAGGTATGCGGCATCAAGACACAGTCCGGCGGGCGTACCTTCGTCGCCGTCGACGGCGGAATGAGCGACAACCCGCGGGTGTCCTTGTACGGCGCGCAATACACGGTTGCGCTTGCCAATCGACACTCTCTCGCACCGCGGCAGCGGGTCACGGTGGCGGGACGGCACTGCGAAGCCGGTGACGAGATCGCCCGCGACGTTGAGCTGCCGGTCGACCTGCATCCCGGCGACCTGCTGGCGGTGGCGTGCACCGGCGCCTACCACCACAGCATGGCGTCGAACTACAACATGGTCGGCCGGCCACCGCTGGTGGCGGTCCAGGATGGTCGCGCCCGTGAACTGGTCCGCCGCGAAACGACCGCCGACCTGTTAGCCCGCGACCTCGGCTAAGCGGCGACCCGTCCCCCGCAAGCGGGAGGGGTCCCCGCGGAGCTGGGGAGTACCCCCAGCACCCGGCCATGCCGGGCTTGCGATCACCGCGGGATAACGATCAGCTATTCGTCCTGCAGGTGCGGGTCGGCTTCCAGGTGGGTCAGCCCGTTCCAGACCAGGTTGACCAGGTGCGCGGCGACGACTTCCTTCTTCGGCTCACGGGCATCGAGCCACCATTGCGCCGTCATCGACACCGAGCCGACCAGCGCCTGGGCGTACAGCGGGGCCAGCTCGGGGTCCAGGCCACGACGGGCGAAGTCACCGGCCAGGATCGAGCTGACCTGGCCGACGGCGTCGTTGAGCAGGCTGGAGTAGGTGCCCGAGCTAATGGACGCCGGCGAGTCGCGGATCATGATCCGAAAGCCGTCGGTGTGTTCCTCGACGTAGGTCAGTAAGGCCAGCGCCACCCGCTCGACACGCACCCGAGACCGGTTGTTGGTCAGCGACGAGGTGATGCCGTCCAGCAGCGCCGACATCTCCCGGTCGACGACGACCGCGTACAGCCCCTCCTTGCCGCCGAAGTGCTCATAGACGACAGGTTTGGACACGTTGGCGCGCAGCGCGATCTCCTCGATCGAGGTGGCGTCATAGCCGCGCTCGGCAAACAGCGACCGGGCGATGTCGATGAGTTGGTGCCGGCGCTCGCTACCGGTCATCCTGGCCCGAGGCGTCCGCCCGTCTTTTTCCGGCGCTGCCACGCCTACCAGGTTATCGGTTGCACTACAGTCTGACGAAGGCATCAGTCAGCGCGGCGAGCGGATTTGCTCGCCGCCGATGCGCGGTCCGTCGTGGTGTAATCGGCAGCACATCAGATTTTGGTTCTGAGAGTTCAGGTTCGAGTCCTGGCGACGGAGCTAGCACATTCCGCACCACTGATCGGCGACACATCGTTAAGTGTTTATGAGTATGCTGAATTTTACGCAGCCGTTAGGCGCCCGCTTTTTACGGGAGATAAGAATAATGGGGCGCTCGATGTTGAAACATGATCAGCGAGACTGTCAACGCTCGCTAGGGCAGGCAGGCCCGGGGTTGCGCAAGCCATGACGGATCCAACCCGCCTCACGATCGCGCACCGGTTGGAGCACCACGCACGCTCTCGCCCGAACGGCCGTGCCTTTTCGTTCCTCGACGACCGGGACGACGTGACTACACGTACCTGGGGCGAACTCGCCGCCGGTGCGAGAGCTGTAGCTGCCGCGTTGAGCGAGCTCCCGCCGACCCGGGAGCAGCCGCGCGCGCTACTGCTGCTACCCCAGGACATAACGTTTCTCGACGCGCTGTTCGGCTGCTTTTACGCCGGCGTGTGCGCGGTTCCGGCGCACGTCCCGATCCCGTCGCGGCTCGAACAGACGTTGCCCCGGCTGTGCACGATCGCCTCCGACGCGCGACCCCACGTCGTGCTCACCACCCGCGAGCTGCTCGCGGCCCGGACATTGGTACCCGCACTCGCCGATGTCCCGTGCATCGCAATCGACGAGCTGGGCTTCTCCGCGGCAGCCGAGGCACCTGCGCGCGAGTCAGGGCTCACCGAGTTCACCCTCGACGATCTCGCCCTGCTCCAGTACTCGTCGGGCTCCAGCGGTTCACCGCACGGCGTAATGGTCAGCCACGCGAACCTGATGGCCAACGAGGCGATGATCAACGAGGCCTTCGAACACAGCGCGTCAACGGTGTTCCTCAGTTGGCTGCCGTTCCAGCACGACATGGGGCTCATCGGCATGCTGTTGCAACCGGTGTTCACCGGTTCGGAATGCGTGATGATGACGCCGGTGCAGTTCCTCAAGCACCCGCTGCGCTGGCTGCATGAAATCACCCGGTACCGCGCTAACACCAGTGGCGCGCCGAACTTCGCCTACGAGATGTGCGTCGCCGCTGCCGAGCGCAAGGGTGACCAGAGCCTCGCCGGCCTCGATTTGTCGAGTTGGAACCTCGCGTTCGTAGGAGCCGAGCCGGTGCGCGCGGCGACGCTGGAACGCTTCGCAGCGACATTCGCGGACGTCGGCTTTCGCCGCGAGGCGTTCTACCCGTGCTACGGCCTCGCCGAAGCGACCCTGATGGTGTCGGGTGGACGACGCGACGAGCCGCCGAAACTGTGGAACGACCCGGCTGGCCCTACCCGGGTCAGCTGTGGTCGCGCGTGCAGCGGCAACGAGCTGGCGATCGTCGACGTCGCACGCGGTGCTCGCTGCGACGACGGCGTCGAGGGCGAGATCTGGGTCCGCGGCGCAAGCGTCGCCGGCGGTTATTTCGGGCATCAGCAGGAGTCGCGCGAGACGTTCGCCGCCACCCTTGACGGCGACCCGCAAAACGAAAAGTGGCTGCGCACCGGCGATCTCGGCTGCGTCGTCGCCGGCGAGGTGTATATCACCGGCCGCGACAACGACACTGTCATCAAAAACGGCATCAAATTTGCCGCCGAGGACCTTGAGCACACCGTCGAACAGCTGCGCCTTGAACCATTGCATCCAAGCGGATGCGCGGCATTCGGCTACGACGACGGCAACCGCGAGCGGCTCGTCATCGTCAACGAGATCAAGCGCGACGCGGACGCCGCGTGGAGCGATGTCGGCGATCAGGTCGTGGCTGCGATCGCCGCCGCGTACGGGATGCCGGCCGACGCGGTTATTTTCGTCGAACGCGGCAGCATCCCTCGCACGACCAGCGGCAAAATCCGGCGCAGTCAGTGCCGCGTGTTTTACGAGCACGGCAAGCTCGCCGAGGTCGCGCGCCACCTGACGGGGCAACACGCATGACACGCGGAAACGCACTCGCGGCGTTCGTGGTCGTCGCGCCGGCCTGCGCGGTGATCGCGGCAGTGGCGTTGTGGATCGGCGGGGTCGCACCGTCGCGCACCGACCTGATCGTGTTCGCGGTCGGCACGGCGGCGACGATGGCAGGCGTCGAGCTCGGTTTCCATCGTTACTTCGCACACCGCTCTTTTACCGCTCGGCCCGCGCTGGTCTGGGTGCTCGGTGCGCTCGGCTCGAGCGCGTTCCTCGGTCCAGTGATGTGGTGGGTCGCGATGCATCGGCGCCACCACGCGGTCACCGATCGCGAGGGTGATCCGCACTCGCCGCACTGGCCGTCCACCGGCGCGCGCGGGCTGGTGCACGCACACGTCGGATGGCTCTTTCAGCCCGAACACACTCTGATGTCAGTCTCCGCGCGCGACGTCAAGGACATGTGGCAGAACCCCCGCACGGTTGCGCTCCATCGCAGCTACCTGATCTGGGGAGTACTCGGGCTGGCGATCCCGACACTGATCGGTTTTGCCGCCGGCGGCCTACGCGGCGCTCTCACCGGTTTTCTTTGGGGTGGGATGACACGGGTGTTCGTGGTGACGAACCTGGTGTGGGCCGTCAACTCGCTAGGCCACGCGTTCGGCGGACGCGCGCAGCTGCCGCACTCAGGGCGCGCACGCAACAGCATGTGGCTGGTGTTACCCGCGCTCGGCGGCGGCTATCACGCCAACCACCATGACGCCCCGCGCGCGTACACCACTCGGACGCGCTGGTGGCAGATCGATGTCGGCGGCGCGCTGTTGCGGTTGTTGGCGCTCAGCGGGCTGGCCAGCGACCTCAAGCAACCTGGGCTGACCAAGACGGAGTCCTGAGTGAGCGAGACCTACCTGGGCGCCGGCTCGGACGCGATTCGCCACCACTACGACGTCGGAAACGAGTTCTGGAAGATCTGGCTCGATCCCACGATGAGCTACTCGTGCGCAATGTGGGAAGAGTGGGAAAAGCCCGATGACGATCTCGAGCAGGCGCAGCGTCGCAAGCTGGACTTCCACGTCGCCGAGGCGCACGCAGCAGGCGCGGCGCGTGTCCTGGACGTCGGTTGCGGTTGGGGCGCAATGCTGATGCATCTGGTGGGCTGCTCTGGCGTCGAACACGCTGTGGGGCTGACCCTCTCCGACGCGCAGGCGGAATACCTGCGGGCGATCGCGCCCAGCAGCGTTGAGGTCTTGGTGCGCAACTGGAGCGACTACCAACCGACCGCGCCGTTCGATGCCATCATCTCCGTCGGCGCGTTTGAGCATTTCGCTCGTCAGGGCTTATCACCGGACGAGCACATCGAGGCCTACCGCCGCTTTTTCCGCGCCTGTCATGAGTGGCTCAAGCCCGGCGGGCGGCTATCGCTGCAGACCATCGCGTACGGCGACATCCCACGCGATCGAGGCCTGCGTGATCGTTTCATCGTCGACGAAATCTTTCCCGAGTCAGAGCTGCCTCGCCTCGCCGACATTGCCCGCGCCGCCGAGATGGAGCTCGAGATTGAAAGGGTGAGAAACGATCGCGGCGACTACGTCAAAACGCTGCGGGCATGGTTTGACCGCCTGCGTGCACGGCGACCGGACGCGATCGCGGCGTCCAGCGAGGAGGTGGTCGCCCGCTACGAGCGTTACTTGCGGATGTTTGCCTACTCGATGGAGCTCGGCGCGTTCAACCTGCTGCGCTTGACGATGCGACGGATCGATTTACCGGGGCGGTGGTAGTGATGGATCGGACGAAGAGTTATGAAGAGATCGCCGCGATGGTGGCCGGGTACGTCGCGCAGCGCACCGGAACTTCGGCCGGCGAGATCGATCGCGCACGCCGATTCGATAACCTCGGCCTCGATTCGGCAGACGCGGTGGCGCTGATGGGCGAGCTGGAAGATTTCGTCGATCGCCCACTGTCCGCGTTTCTGCCGTACGCGTGCCCGACCATCGACCAACTCGCGCGCTGCGTGGCCGACGGCGACGGCTGACGTCGCAATTGGCCTGAGTGCTTTCTTAATCGCGGTTCGGCAAATGCTGAACCCTGCTCCGATCCGTCTCAGCGGGCGCTGTGAGGCGCGAAGCTAACATCGCCTGGCGAATGCGGGTGTGCTGGAATTGCGCCGCTGATAGACACTCACCGCCCGTTTAGTCGAACGACGCCTGAGATTCGTTCGCGCCTCCTGCCAGCACGTTCGTGTTCGAAAGCAGCCACCCCGAGGCAATGCGGAAGCTTTATAAATCACTTGGTGAGGGGTTATACTCTATTTCGCGGCAAAAATAGAGTTGGTAAATACACGCAATTAGATTCGATCCGTATTCGAATTGAAGCAAAACAAAATTGGAGTTCGAAGCGATGCGGGATTGGATACCATCAGCTGCTATCGCAGCGGATCCGATGACCATCGGTCGGTTCCAACTGGAGCAGCGGCTCAGCTGGCATGATCCCGACATCAACTCAACCTTGGTCGTCTCGCAGCCGGCGGTTGATCCGGAGTTGTGGGACGAGTTCTCCCGCGGCAGCGCAGCGCAGCTACCGCAAGCACGGTGTCGAAGCCGCGCTCGACGTCGATGCGCTGCGCGACGGAGCCGACACCATCATGTTCTTTGCGGTGATCGATGACGCCGGCCGGATGGTGGGAGGTCTGCGAGCCAAGGGACCGCTGCTCTCGGCCGAAGAGTCACATGCGGTCGTCGAATGGGCGGGGCAGCCCGGCCAACAGGCGGTCCGCGACATGATCAACGACCGGGTTCCCTTCGGCGTCCTGGAGATGAAGGCGGGCTGGGTCATCGACGATCCGGATCGGAATCGCTCTCTGACCACGGCTTTAGCCCGCAGTCCTTTCCATATCGCGGCTATTCTCGGGATCCAGTTTTTCATGTGCACCGCAGCCACTTACGTGCTCAAACAGTGGCGGTCGTCGGGCGGCGTGGTGGCGCCGATTCCGGCGACACCGTATCCCGACGATCGCTACCAAACCAAGATGATCTGGTGGGACCGGCACGATTTCATCAACCACGCCGAACCGGCGCAGGTTGCCAAGATTCTCGTCGAGACTCACCAACTGACCAGAGAAATGCACCGGCGCGGCGATGCCGCGTTTAACTGGCGCAACGTGGTCTAGGTAGCACCGTTTCGCTCACGGTGATTGTTGGTCTTGGAAGTCCATCGGTACCCGACGCTGGACGAGGAGCGACTCCATCGCCAGCCTGTCGAGCGGGCGCGACAGCAAAAAGCCCTGCGCCCGGTGGCAACCCAAATCAAGCAGTGCCCTGGCCGCGGCGGCGGTCTCAACACCTTCGGCGATGACGTCGAGCCCAAAGGCGTCGGCCAAGGCGACAACCTGGCGCAAGATCGCCATATCGGCCTCATCTGTGCCAAGGTCGCGGACAAATTCTTTGTCAATCTTGAGCGTGTCGACCGGAAGAGACTTCAAATACGTCAACGCGCTGTACCCGGTGCCGAAATCGTCGATCGCGACCTGAACGCCGATTTCCTTCAACCCCGCCAGCGTTTTGTGGGTGGTGTCGATATCTTGCACAACGACGTGTTCGGTGATTTCCAGGCACACCGAGCCTGGGTGGAGCACAAATTCGTCGAGCGTTGCGGCAACCATGGCGACGAAGCCGTCTGTGACGAGCTGCGCGGGCGACACGTTGATGGCCAGCACCACATCGCGCCCTAGACCGCGTTCGTGCCAATCGCTGAATTGCGCACAGGCTGAGCGCATTACCAGACGGCCCAGTTTCCCTGCCAAGTTGATCGATTCGACCACGCCCATGAACGAGTCAGGCAACAGCAGTCCTCGAGTGGGGTGGCGCCAACGGATGAGCGCCTCGGCCCCGAGGATCGCACCGGTGCGCATATCAAACTCCGGTAGGTAATGCAGGACCAGCGCGCCGTTATCGCTCTCGATGATCCCTTCGAGGTGCAGCTCGATGTCGTTGCGGATCGCGTACTTTTCCGCCATCTCCGGGTCGAAGGCGGCAACGGTATTTCCGCCGACGTTCTTCGCCGACACAACGGCCTGGTCGGCCCGGCGCAGCAGGTCGGAGGAGTCGTCGCGGCCGGGTTCACCCACCGCGACCCCGATACTGACGGTGCGGGTTATTGTCTCGCCATCGATCGGCACCTGCTTGTGAACTTGCGTGTGGAGCTGTTCGGCCAACGCCTCAGCGGCTTCGGCATCCATCGGCCCGGCCGGCACAATGACAAACTCGTCACCGCCAAAGCGCGCAATGGCGCAGGAACGGTCAGCGGCGTCGCGCAACAACTGGGCGAACGCCTCGATGAACCGGTCGCCGGCCTTATGGCCGAGGTGGTCATTAACTGCCTTGAGACGGTCCAGGTTAATGAATACCAAGGCGACCGGACCTGGCTGGCCGTCAGCAAGTCTGGCATCGAGATCGGCGATCAATGCCCTGCGGTTCAGCAGCCCGGTGAGGTGATCGTGCTCGGCAAGATACTGAAGTTGCTCTTCGGCGACAATACGGGCCTGCAGCTGAGCGAATAAGGTAGCAATCGCCTGCAGTGCATTGAGTTCTTCGGGCAGCCATTCCCGGTCACCGATCTTGATGAAGCCCAAAATGCCGGTGGTGAGGTCCCCGGAAAGCAGCGGAACACACGCCAGAGAGGTGGCCGGAAGGCCTGTGCCCGACTCGATACGGTCTTGATAGTCGGCGTGGTCAGGCTCGGGACGGGCAACGTAGGGCACCTTTTGGTTTTCGGCTAGCGCGAAGACCGAGTCGGCGTCGGAAAAGTACACCACTCCGATCGGGTCAGGGTCGGGAATCTCTGGGCGCGGCGGCCATTCAGCGACCAGCACGGTCGCGTGGATGGTGTGGTCATTGTGGCGCAGGAAGCCGAAATCGACCTCCAAGTGGGCCACCAGGTCGCCGAGCACCCGCTGACTGATCAGGGCGTGGTTAGCCGCGGTGGCCGCCATCAAGTCGGCGGCCGCCGCCGTGACCAGCTGATCCAGCGCGCCGGGCATGCTCATACGGTAGCCGGTGTTGGCGCTACAGCAAACATATACGGTCGATACTGCGACGACTGCGGACCGAAGCCGGCTCGGAGATCGTCAGCCGTAGCGTAAGCGCAGGAGCGTTGTCGCTCGACATTCCGACGAGCCGCCGAAACTCCCTCTGCAGCTCCACAAGTTCACCGGCGAACGACTGCGATAATTCGCTGAAGTCTTCGACACTGCGCGCATACAGGAACACAGGCGAGATCGGCTGGACGGACAGCCCGCGTTGCTGCGCGGTAATCCATACCGCCTCGGCGGCTGATCCGCCACGGGCGTAGTCGGTCAATGCGCCCCCAGGAGCCGCAATGACGGCTAGCGCAGAGCTCGCCGCGACTCGACGGCGGGTGTCTTCGCCCAACGCGTTTCCGGCATTCCACTGCCCCAGGTGGGCCATCACGTCTGGGCGCGTCAAGATGTCTAGCACCGCGAGGTCGCCGGGGTCCAGCTCGAGGCTACGCACGTCGATGCCGGTGTCGGGAAGCCGGTCATTGGGCCGGCGCAGCTCAGAAGCCATCTCCGCGTGCAGTTTTGGCGTCAGGTAGCGGATGCGGTCGGCCGCCGCGAGAATCGTTGCGGCCGTATCGATGTCGTCTCGCTCAGTCAAGAGGTGCAGCTGTGCGCCTTCCCGCTCGCTCACGGTGTGCAACAGTTCGATCGTGTCGGCGGGGATCGGGCGCGACGTCCCCATTCGGCGGTTGGTCTCACGGGCCAGCATCGGTTGATACAGATCGCTGAGATCGGAGTCACCGCCGTCACGGAGCTGCAGCACCGCCTGTAACGGCGTATCGCCGACGTTCTCGGTCAGACTCACCGGCCCGAGCAACCCTTCCGCCGCCGCAGCTACTTTGGCGTTGAGGAGCGCCGCCCCCAATGCGACAGCGCTGCCGCGGAAACCGACGTCCATCGTCGATGTGTGTTCGCGGGCAAGCCCGATGGTGATGGCGTCGCCGCCGGCCTGCACCTGCCAGGGTTGTGCGTTGCCGCCGGAGGGCGCGCGAATAGCCGCGCTCACGATGGTGCCTGTCACGCCTGGCAGCGCCGGGTCTGAGTACTCCGCCGACGCTGTGGTGTCATCCTTGGCGATCTCCGGCAGCTCGAGCCGATTGAGGGCATCGCTGACGTCGATGCGGATCCGGCCCGATCGCAGCTCTTCGCCCAGTCCGATTCTGCGCACGGACTCGGCAATCGCGGTCGCGCCCAACACCACCTCACCGGCCAACTGTGGCCATGTCGACAGTGTGTGGTCGATTTCAACCAGCGACGCCGCCATCCGCGGCGACAACCGTTGGGCCTCAACTTGACGCAGCACGTGCGGAACCTTGTCCCGGCTGGTCATCCCGGCAAGCGACGCGGTGTCCAAATCGCCGAGCAACCCGTGCAGAATCGGACGTTGCGGCTCGAGGTCGAACCGTTCGACGTCGACCAGACCTCGGTCGCTGGTCGCCATCAGCACCGGAATCCGGCGGGCGCGGGCGCTTTCCCGAAGGAGTGCCTTGATGTCCAACGAATCGCATTCCTCAATAACGATGTCCAAGCCGTCGAAGAAATCGTCGATGGTGTCGGCCGTCAACCCCGCGTCGAGAACCCGAACGCACAGATACGGGTCGAGCTCGGCGATCCGGCGGGCGGCCACCTCGGCCTTGTTGCGCCCAAGGTCTAAGACGGTCGCCGGCACCCGGTTCAGGTTCGACAGTTCGATCCGATCGAAATCGGCCAGCCGAAGCTCGCCGCAGATGCCCTGTGCCGCCAAGGTATGCGCAATCACATGGCCGACGCTCAAGCCGGCAACCCCGATGCGCAGCGCGCCGAGCTGGGTTTGTTCCTCGGCGGTGATCAAGTTCCGGTTGCGGTCCAATCGCACTGCCCGAAACCCGCGGGGACCAAGCACCGCCGCGACGGTCCGCCGCCAGGGGTAATACGCCCACCGACAGGGCTCGGTGACCAGCGCGGCATCCGGCGGCGGTCGAAGTCTGCGCAGCTCCTCGCGCTGTTCATCGATGTGGTCGACGAACTCGATGAGTGGATCGGCGCGCAGCTGCTCCAATACGACGGTGTCGGCGGGATCTGCGGCGTCGAGAACCCTTGCTATGAAGGAAGTTATGGTCATCTGCTCGGTAACCGGCCGGTCCGACGGATATGTACCCTGCCGGGACGGGTAGCTGACAACTCGAACTCGTCCGACGCATGAACGCCGGCCCCTTCCCGCTGCCCAGCCAGACGCTTGAACACGAACTCCGTGTGGACTGTGATCCCGTTGCTCCCGATTTCGACATGCCTTGTCGCCGTGGACGCTTCGGTCGATGGCTGTAAACTGAAGCGAGTCATGGGACTTCCGACGTCGCGCAGTTGGTCCGTTCCAACATGAAAAGATCTCCTCGGCCAGGCAGCGCGGCTCCGAGCTGGCATGAAGCGTATGCCCTCGTGGCGTTGTCGTTCACCCAACTGCGATCGAGCCTAACCAGTTCTCCAATCGGCGGAGCTTACGAGGTTGAGCGTACCGAGCCGTTAAGAATGTGGAGATTTCTCGCCTCTCGAGTGATGCCCTTCTCGCGCCACGCCATCTGCGGGCACGAACGTGCCGTCTGTCATCCAAAGATCGGGCTGTAGTCGGCTGGTGGGCAGGACGGCCGTTCGCCTTGACGACGTCCTGGCCGTCCAGGATTTCCACATTGTCGATGGCGCGCGCCCGGCGTCAGGGTCGGCAGGTCTACGTGACCTGTTGTACTTGTCCGCTCACCTTGATCGACACCCGGGAGAGGTCGCCGATGAAACCAGCGCTACCCGTGACCAGCAGCTACATGGCGGAACCCTAGACGCCATCCGGGCGAGTCCAGGGTCGGTCCGGCGGTCTGTTCTCCCGCAAACCGCTGGTCCAGGGCCTGGATACTTTCTAGCGGCATAAGATACTCAAAGTTTGTGATTCCGGTTGCATTGTGCCAATTAGTATGTATCCTACTTGATTAGGTGCATCATCGGTATACACATATGGGTCGCACTCGGGCGCCGCCGTAATCGGCGGGCCGCCTCTGGTCGGCCTATTTCGACTAGGAGGCGGAATGGGGTTGCCTTCAACGTCGACGAAACCTGTTTTCGCTCAGCTGCGAGTCGCGCAGCACTTCAAGCACGGATTGGCAGCCCACACATGACCAGCGTTTCATCCTCAGACTCAACCGAATTGGGACTCAACGTTTCAGCGTTCAAGCCGGCAGAACCCACGGGAACAACCGAGCATCCGATCACCCTGCGCCCCCGTTCGCGCCCGAGAGCATTGACCACCGCACATCCGACTGTCAGTCTGGTTATTCCGGTCAGGAATGAGGCACGCAACATCGGCTGGGTGCTTGAGCAGATCGTCGATGAAGTAGCCGAAATCATTCTGGTGGACGGTGATTCGACCGATGTGACGCTCGTTACCGCCCGTCGATCCCGGCCCGACGTCCGGGTCGTGAAGCAGCAGGGCCCGGGCAAAGGTAACGCGTTGCGCACCGGCTTTCTGGCCGCCACCGGCGACATCATCGTCATGATGGACGCGGACGGCAGCATGTCGCCCAGCGAGATTCCCCACTATGTGCATTTCCTCGCCAACGGCTACGACTTCGTCAAAGGATCGCGGTTCATCAGCGGCGGATCGTCGTTGGACATCACCTGGTTCCGGTCGCTCGGCAACCGCTTCCTGCTTGGGGTTTTCAATTCGCTGTACCGCGGCCACCTGACCGACCTCTGCTACGGATTCTGCGCGTTCGACCGTCGCTATCTTGAGCACCTCAACCTGTCGTCGACCGGCTTCGAAATCGAGGCCGAGATGACGGTGCGGGCCATGCAAGCGGGTCTGCGCATCGCTGAGGTTCCCAGCCTCGAGTTGCCCCGCCGGAGCGGAGAGTCGAACTTGCATGCGATCCGCGACGGTATCCGCGTCCTGCGAACCGTACTGCGCCATCACGGCTCGGGCGTTTCCGGGCACCTCTACCAGGCGGTGCGACAGGCTGCAGGGCGACCGGCGGTGGCTGCGCAAGCAGGGGTAACCGCATAACGAGCACATGGCTGCTCAGGTCGACAAGCTTTGCATCCCATCGATATTCACAACGCTCTTGCCGAAGGCAACGTGAAAGCCCCAAGTCAACTCTCAAAGTTCTAGCGACCAAGGGTCGCTAGCTGCTGACGGAGTCCTGTCTGATGCGGAAGGCTTGCGCCTCGGGTCGCTCCAGCCACTCGGCGAGCGACTGGGCGTCGGCGTCCTTGCGCGAAAGGATGGGCTCGCGGACCGACCAGTCGATGCCGATCCTTGGATCGTCCCACCGAACACCCGATTCGGCCGCCGGGTTGTGGGTCCCTGTCGTCAGGTACTCGACTTCGACGACGTCCGACAGCGCACAGAACCCCCGCGCGAACGAGGCTGGTGCCCATAGTTGCAAGTGATTGTGTTCGCTGGCGATGATGCTTTCGTACCGGCCCAGCGTGGCCGAGTCCGGCCGGATGTCCACGGCTACCAGGAACGCTTCGCCGCGCACCACACGCATGAGCTTGCCCATGGGCGGGTCCCACTGAAAATGCAGGCCGCGGACCACGCCGCGCACACTGCGGCTGTGGTTGAGCTGCACAAACGTGCTCGGCAAGCCAAGGCCGGCGTGCTCGGCGAACTGGTCGGCGCGATAAGCCTCCATGAAGAAGCCGCGGTCATCCTCAAAGACCTCGTGTTCCACGACCAGGACGTCGGGCAGCGAGGTTTGGCTGACGGTGAACTTCACGGCACCGACGCCTTCTGAACTTCGGGACGGCCCAGAGCGATGGTCTCGTGAGGATCCGTGAGCGCCCCAGGCTCCGTCTCGGTGAGCAAGGCCACGTACTCAGCCAGCGCTTCCTGCCACGGCCGCATGACCATGATGTCAAGCTCACGCAGGCGGTTGTGCGCCAGGATCGAGTAGGAAGGCCGCCGGACCTTGCGCACCATCGTCGCCGTCGTCGCCTCGTGGATCGGGACCTCGGACAGGCCGGCCAGGCGCAGCGTCTCCGTGGCGAAGGCGTGCCAGGACACCTCCCCCACGCCTGTCGCGTGGACGATCCCATAGCCGTCCGTGGCAGCCAGCGCGACAAGCTGGCGGGCCAGATCCGGGGTGTAGGTCGGTCCCACCACCTCGTCGGTCACCACGGTGAGCTGGCGCTGCTCGGTGGCCAGCTTCAGCATCAGACGCGGGAAGTTCAGCCCGCCCTTGGCGCGGCAGGGTCGCGGGCCGTAGAGACCGGACGTGCGGACCACGAACGAGCGAGGGCAGATGGCCTGGACGAGGTACTCCCCGAAAAGCTTTGACGCGCCATAGACATTGAGCGGTCCAGGTAGGTCGCTCTCTTCATACGGCGATCCCTTAGCACCGTCGAAGACATAGTCCGTGCTGATGTGGATGAGGGCTGCCCCCGCGTCCGCAGCGGCTTCCGCCACGTTGCGAGCACCGATGGCATTGACGGCGTACGCCGAGGCGTGGTCCTCCTCGCAGCGGTCGAGATGGTGGAATGCGGCCGTATTGACGACCAGTGCTGGACGCGCGGCAGACACGGCGGCCAGGACGGCCGGAGCATGCGCAACATCCACGTCGGCGTGGCCCAGTCCGACCACGTCCCACCCTGCGAATCTGAAAGCATCGACGACGTCGGCGCCCAGCTGGCCGGTGGCCCCCAGAACGAGCACGCGCGCAGCGGCCACCGGCTATGCCGCCCTCGAGGCCCCGGCCTTGAGGCCGCTCACACCCATCCCGTCGGCTGTCAGGGCTCGGAACGTCGCAATGTTGTAGTAGGCCGGGTTGTCCAGGTCGACGAACGCAGTCCGGTTCTCGATGAGGTCTGTGACAATCTTGTCGATGTCGTAGCTGGGCTTGAAGCCGAGACTCACCCGTGCCCGATCTATAGACACTTTGTAGTTGCGCACGTCGGCCTTCCCCAGGATCTCCAGTTCCGGCTCCAGGCCGAGATTACGCGTGAGCGATTCGGCGACCTGGTCGGCAAGGGCACCCAGCGTTGTGTTCTCCGACGCAACGTTGAACGTGCCGCTCACTCCGGGGGCCGCCTCGACGGCACGGACGTATGCGGCCACCGCATCCTGGATGGCCAGGATCGGCCGCCAGATAGCTGGGTTGCTGACAATGATGCGACCGTCCTGTAGGGCGGTCTTGAACATCGTGTTGACGACCAGGTCCAGCCTCATCCGCGGGCTGTAGCCGCAGACGGTGCCCTTGCGCAGGATGATGACGCTGAAGTCGCGGTCCTGCAGGTGGCGGACGCCAGCCTCGGCCTGCAGCTTGCTGATGCCGTAGGGATGGGCAGTAGTGGTCGGCGAGTCCTCGTCCCACAGATCGTCCTCGGTGAAGCCGTAGACCGAGCAGGACGACGCGAGGATGAACCGGCGGACCCCGGCACGCTTGGCGAGGTAGGCCAGGTTGGCTGGTGCCGCGGCGTTGTGCACGTAATTGAGAGACGGGCTGAACTCCGCCATCGGATCATTCGACAGGCCTGCCAGGAAGATGACCACGTCGGTCCCGGCCAGATCCGCCTCGGTCAAGGACATCACGTCTTTGCGGACAACGGGGATCTCTCCGGGCAGATGGTTGCCGAACCAGCCCAGGTCAGCGGCAGTCACGGCGTAGCCGCGGGCGGCCAAGCGGGGGCCCAGCACCGTTCCGATGTAGCCAGCACCGCCGGCGATCAAGATTCTCATGGCTCTAACAGGCTCCTTCACCAAAGCAGCACGGGACGCAAGACTGGCATTGCTGGCCGCGCGATCGCCGCCACTGTGATCTGCGGCGGCAGCCATCAGCCTGCCGGGGACATACGGATGATTCGGTTTTACGCTAGTATACATACTTTGTGAATGACGCGGAATGAATAACAGACTTTCGGTATCCCCGTGTCTGCGCCGATGTGAGGCCGGTCTACAGCCGCGCCGCAGACACCCTGGCCGCGAACTCGCCGCCCAGACTTCGGAATTCGGCGCCTTGTTGTACGAGATGCTCCTGGCCAGGCAGTGAATCGGCGGACTCGATCAGCCCGAGCAGCGAGTCAGAACGAAATGGAAACGGGACACCAGCGCCCTCGAGCAGCCGCAGGGTGGCCATGACGGGGCCTGCGGGAACTGGCAGGCTACGCCGGCGTTTGTGCTCGGGTGACAGCCCCGCCAGGATCGAAGGCAGGTCGACCGACTGGGGATTGGCCAGTCCCGTGACCTCGCCTGACAGCTCATCGTAGTGGTCAACGACCCTTGCGATTGCCCGCGCTACGTCGTCCTCGTGTGCAAGGAAGAGCTTCGCCGATTTGAAGCGCGGCCAAAGCGGGAGACGCGAGATTTTCCGCAGCGTGCCAGCCATGCCACCGGGCGATTCTCCGTAAACGAGACCAGGACGGACCACAACGCAACCCAAGTCCAGGGCAGTGCGTTCTACGGCGAGCTTCATCAATCCGTAGGTTTGTCGTGTCCCGAAATAAGCGGACATCGACGAAACGAACACCACTTTCTGGACGCCGGCGGTCACGGCGGCTTCGATGAGCCTGCGGGAACCGATCACGTTCTCCCGCCAAAGTTGGGTCGTATCCTTGCCACTCAGAACCCAAGCCGCGTGGATCAGCGCGTCCACGTCTTGGAAGATTGTCCCGTCAACGGGTCGACCGAGCTCGAAGTGACGCCACTCGCTGACCGTGCGTTCCGGGCGCCGACGGGTTAGCGCGACCACCTCGTCGCCGCGACTCGAGAAATGATCCGACAGCACCGATCCCAGATAACCAGTCGCACCTGTAATCGCCACCCGGGCTGAAGTCATCACGATCCTCCTAACGCTTCCGTGGCGATTCGGTGCGCATTCGCCATGATCGTCAACGTGAACGTCGTCGCCGCCACCGTCGGAAATACCGATGCATCGACAAGGTGGACGTTGCGCCACGGCCCTACCCGACCGAGCAGGTCGCTGGAGAACTCGCCAAAGGGTTTCGCCTGCATGGGAAAAGACCCGCCGTAGTGGTAACTCTTCGCGGGCCCAGAGAGCTTCGTTTGACCTGGTATCGGGTAAAGGTCAAGCGTTCGACCGCAACGCCGGAGTTGCCGGATCACCCGATTCAGCATCGGCTTCGTCGCCTCATTCTCGCCTGAAGTCACCTGGATTGGTGGTAGCGAACCGTCAGCCTTCCCTCGACCGATACGAAGCTCGACAGGAGGCGAGGCCCATGAAGGCAGGTAACCGAGGCCGACCGTCAGGCGCCGAAGACCCGTTCTGGTCACTGCGCTGAGCGGACCAGAGGTCAACAAACCCGGGAGCGAGGCCCACATAATGTCGTTGTACGGGTAGCAGTGGACGAGCGCAGCTTCCTTACCGTCGCTGTCGAAGGCGATGAAGAGATTGAACTGGTTAAGAGTGAACTCGCCATCCTGTGTGAGCTCGGGAACCGGCCTCAGCGACAGGAACGGCATCATGAACTGTACGGACTCCGCCAACGTGATGGTGCGGTCCGTGAGTCCCAGAGACCCGGCCACGATCCTTGTCGTGCCGATAGCTCCGGCCCCGACAAGGACCCGATCCGCACCGAAAGCCTGCCGCTGTCCGGTGCTGATTTCGGTGGCGTGAATCGACACACGGCCCGAAGCGTCCTCCTCGATCCGGTCAACCCGCATTCCGGACCGATAATCCACCCGTTTCCTGGCCCTCAGCTGATCGAAACTGTGCGACGCAGAGTAGATGAGCTGGTACGGGCAGCCTGTCATGCAAAGGCCAACACGTCGACACGCCGATCCGTTGACCGCAAGGCGGGCATGCCCAACCGTCACCCCGTGTCGGCGCACCGCGATCCGACGCCGATCATAACTCTGCAGCACCGACGACGTGCGATCACTGACCTTGGGCAAATGGTCAGGAGTGCCCATCAGCGGAAAGGTCTCCTCGAGGTCGTCGGACTCACCCGAATACGGAATCTGCCTGAGGATTTCGCGGTAGTGCGGTTCCAGATTCGCACGTGAGATGGGCCATGTCCGAAACGTTCCCGTCGAATACGGCATCAGCTGTGCCCCCCAGGTGTTCGAGAAGCCGCCGTAGGCCCCAGACACCACCAGATGGTTGGCTTCACCGTCCGCGTCGATGTCATCAAGCTGCCCCGAGTTCTCGAACACGAAATTCGACCCGTAGATCTGCTTGGTTGGCAGCCGACCAACTGACCTGGCTTGCGGAGGCGACGACACCAACTTCAAATCTTCCGGGCTCCACCGATCGGGCGACGTATTTGCCATGGCAGCCCGGGCAGCCTTTCGCCCGCTCTCAAGTTCGGTGCCCAGATCCAAAACCGTGATTGTTGCCTCGCGGACCGTTTCAAGCGCCATGGCAGCTGCAGCAGCCGACGGACCGGATCCTACGATCACAATCTCCATAGGACCTCCAAGGGACCCGAGAGTACTTTGCGCCGGGGTGGCCGCGGCGCGAACCGATGTCGGGGCTCAGCGCTGACTGTGGCGGTTAGTCTCGCCGGAGGAATGGGCGCTGACCCGCCATCGTCCAGCCGTAGTCTCTGTTGAGGTCATCGTTGAAGCAAGCGTGCGGTCTGTTTTCCGATGGTATACTGATTACTTGGATGCTTTTGGCTAAATAACAGACTACCAGTAATATAGTGACCGCACTCACATGCCGCCGCAACGACCTCCTGGAAGCAGTAATGCCCACCCTCGACTCGGCCAAGCGCCGCGCGGGCCACGCCATGCTCGCCGCCGACGTGTTCCTCAGCCGGCAGCAGCTCGCCCTGTCCGCGAGATTGACGCAAAAGCGTCGGGAGGTCTGGTGATGGCCCGAAATTATTGTGCGCTAGGGGTTTTGATGACAAAACTCGTCAAGGCGTGGACGACAACAATAAGAAACCGTTCGCGGCGTCGCGGCGTCACCACCACTCCCGTCACTCCCGTGTTGCGATCATCGGCGGCAGTACTAGCCGCTGCTGCCGTTGTCCTGAGCGCCTGCGCGACGTCGCACGCGCCGGCCGCCCCACTGGGCGCCTCGATGAACTCGGAGCGGCCATTTGCCACGACTGCGCAGGTGCTGGAGGCCGTCAAGGCGGCCCAAGGCATCAACGATCTGCCCGACTCGGTGACCGGGTTCCTGACCAAAGCGGACTGGCCTATGGCCACTGGGCACTTCGACTGCCACCAGGTGGACCCGCACGAGGTGGACCTTCCCGCCAATGTTCTCGACCCCTCGGTATCAGAGTTCGGGCAATGTGCAGCCGGTGCGAAGCACGGCACCAAGCTCATGGTGACCTTCGGAGATTCCCGCGCCGGGATGTGGGGGGCGGCGCTCGAAGACATCGCTGACAAACAACGGCTATCAGCTGCGAACCTTCCACATGGGCAACTGTCCGCCTCTCGATCTGCATTTCTTTTCGTATGAGAGGCATGTGCCGGACGACCAGTGCTACCAATTCCGTCAAAGCGCAATAGCCGCGATTCGAAAACTGCATCCCGATCTCGTCATCGTGACAAGCTTCAGCACCCATATGCTCGCCGATGGCAGCCAGCCGACCGCCGCTCAGTGGCAACAAGGCTGGGCCTCGACCTTGAAGGAACTGACCCAACCCGGAACACGATTGGCGATGTTCGGCGATATACCCGACTGGGAGAACGACGACGCACACTGCCTAGCGGGCCACGTCACGGCAGTCCAGGAGTGCAGCGTGCCGAGATCAGAGGGCACGCCGTCAGGAAATCTCGGTGCCGAGCAAGCCGCCACGTCGGCAGCCGGAGCGCTCTACATCCCCACCCTGTCGTGGGTGTGCGCAGACCGTTGCGAACCCGTCATCGCCGACATCCGGGTGTACCAGGACCGATTCCACTTCACCGACTCGTATGCACGGTATCTGACCGGTGCGGTCGCTGAGGCGCTACAACCGGCACTTGCCTAGGTCGGCGACGATGGAGCTGCTCTCCGAATCGATCTCGCATGCCGCGTCGCCGGTTGCTGGACACCGCGCCGCACGACCGGCTGCTCCCGCTCATCGAAAGTCCATGCGGCGCCAACTCGTGAAGCGGTTCCTGGGTACTAGGCTCAGTCCGACACCCTTCGGGACGACCGCATCATGACTCGCAACATTTCGCGCAGGACATTTCTGCACGGGGCGAGCGGCATCGCGGCTGCCGGCGCGCTATCGGGATCCGTTGGGGCTGCGGCCATTCTGAATGCCCAGGGCTTGAGCGATCCCATTATCCCTTCGGGTGTGAAATTTCGTGGAGTCAACCTGGCCAACAATTTCACCCAGACAACAGCTGCCGACGGCAACGACATCTGGGCCTCCCTATGGGGTGTCTGGGACTGGGGCGGTCTCATTGCGCCGCAATTAGACGACATTGCCAAAATCGCCAACGCGGTTCGAATCATCGGCAACACCCTGGTCATGGCGCTAGGAAGCATCACCCTCACCCAATACCTTGCCCGATGGCAACAACTCCTCGACCACGCCCGATCGCTCGGGCTCTTTGTCTATCCGTGTGGCGGCGATTTGGGGCATTGGGGGAACTACACGTGGGCGCAATCCACCCAGACCTACACCGAGCTCGCGCAACTATTAAAGGGCTACCCCAACGTCATCGGCGTTGACATCGTCAATGAGGCGTCCCAGCCGCTGGAGCCGGTGGGCTGGACCTACAACCAGCCAGAACCCGTCGCTGACCTGCTGACCGAGTTGGGTAGCATCGTCCGGTCTGTCGGGCTCCCTATCACCTATTCCCGCAGCGTTGCGAACAGCAGCGGATGGACGCAGGACTACTTCACCGACCACCTAGGCGATTTTCTCGACTTCCATGTCTACTACCCGCCACAACCCACAGACTCTCTCCAGGCCTACGGTGAGTCGAGCAGTATCTATAAGAGGCTGATCATTGGAGAGTTCGGTATCAACAACACGTTCTCACCAGAGGATCGAACCGCATATTACAACGCCGTGCGCGTCATGATCGACAACGATCCCCGCTGTGTGGGCGCGCTCGCTTGGTCCGCCTACGACGTTGGCCCGACGAGCGACATGCAATGGGGCCTGTTCGACCCACAGCGGCAACTGCGTACCGATATCAGCCAACCGTTCTCCACGTTCCCGGTACGGCTGTCGACGTAGCGACCACTGGCAAACTGCACTCATGACCTATTCACGCCGTGTGGTCCTAGTCGTATCGCTGGTGGCCACCGCCGGGCTGACGCTGCTGCTGGGTGTCACCGACCCGGCCCCGCCCCTGAGCTATCCCGACTCGGTTCTTCGTGTGGAATCTGGTGTTGGCATGTATCCCGGTGTTCTTTGCGGTCGGTTTCGCCGCTGGTACGCCGGCGGATCTGGTTGATTCCACTGGGGCTGGGGTGGCTGGCGTTCCTGCCCAATGACCCGTATCTGGTGACCGACTTGGTGCACCTGCGCGGCGATGGTGAATTGTGGCGGCACGTCATGCAATACGGAATCGCGGCGTGGACCGGCGTCATGCTCGGGGTGGTGTCGATGCATCTGGTGTGTCAACGAATCGATCGCGAGTTCGGTGCGGTGACCGGATGGATCGCGGTCGTCGTCTCGGTCGGCCTGTGCGCGATAGGTGTGGTGATCGGGCGGTTCCAGCGGTGGAACTCCTGGGATTTGGTGACGCAGCCGCGCGCAGTGGCGGCGACGACGCTCGATTGGGTGCGTTCGCCGTTTGCCTATGTCCAGTCGACCGGTGTGGCGCTCGCGGTTGGCGCCTTCTTCGGGCTGGCATACCTGACGCTGTGGTCCCTTTGGCCCTACCCCTGGGCCAGCACGCGCGTAGTGCCGGCGGATGAGTCCGCGCCGGACGACCGGTCCTCACGCCGCCGACCCGCAACCCGACGATCTCCGCCTAGTCCTCGACAAAATCAATCCACCTGACGGCGTCTGGACGAAATTGACATACGTCGGATATTTGTCAACTCCGCAGTCGGGCAGCGGTCTGTATTTGCCCATTTCCCAGGTCAATAGATTCTTTCAGTGGATATAGGAGACTAAAAGTTTGCAAATGGGCTGACACCATGCCAAACTGTATGCATGCTGGGGCCTCAAGTGCATCGTCGGTATATCCTGGCGGTTGCGCTCTCCCGCTGCCGCGATGACGGCGGCCCTCGTCCCGTCGGCTTGCTTTCGATAGGAGCAGCACATCTCGTTCGTGACCCATACAGCGGAGATGCTGCGTGGGTGACCGAAAACCTGCAGCGGATCGGGGTGATCGGTGAAATGTGGGAGAGAGACAGATTGCAAGTCCTGAAGCCGCTATCGAACTTGGCCGAGCGCGTAGCTCAGTGAAGACAGAATCCACACCTAACTACTGCGATCAGACCAATCCGCAGAGTATCGGGGACTTCGGGAAGTAACGGCGTGATGGCGGATAGGGCAACGGCGACGGCACATGGTGACGTGACTGTCGTATCGCTGGATGCCACTGTTGACAGTCGATCGCGAGTCCCCGATGGCATCGCCTCGCCGCTGGCAAGACGCGGCGATGGCCACGATCGGTTCCGTCGGGACATCGAGGGTCTGCGCGCCATTGCGGTGGGACTCGTGCTTTTGTACCACGGCTACGGGAAGCCCTTTACCGGCGGTTTCGTCGGTGTGGACGTCTTTTTCGTCATCTCCGGATTCTTGATCACGAGCCTGCTTCTTCACGAGCAGATCAAGGCTGGCCGGATTTCCATCTGGCGCTTCTACGCCAGGCGAGTCCGGCGCATCCTGCCGGCATCGACTCTCACGGTGCTGGTCACGATCGTCGCGGCCTATCAACTGCTGGGCTTCATCTCCGGCAACGAAATCGCCGACGACGCCAAATGGACAGCGGTCTTCGCGGCGAATATCCACTTTGCCCTGGTGGGGACCAACTACCTCGGATCGCAACTGCCACCCTCACCCCTGCAGCACATGTGGTCGCTCGGTGTCGAAGAGCAGTTCTACCTGGTATGGCCGGGTCTTTTTCTGTTGCTGGTTGTCATTGCTCGTCTGTCGAAGCGCCGCAATGTATTCGGTGTGCTCGCAACATCGCTGCTGATGGTCATCGGCGCTTCACTTGCGTGGTCGGTTATTCAGACATCGTCGAACGCGACTTGGGCCTACTTTTCACCGCTGACCCGGGCGTGGGAGCTTGCGCTGGGAGCTTTCATCGCAGTCGTTGGGCCCGCGGTTTCACGCATGCCTACCTGGGCTCACCAGGTGGCCGCAGCTTTGGGACTAGCCGGGATCATCGTCAGCGCGCTGAGCCTAACGCCGTCAACGCCATATCCCGGTTGGGCAGTGGCGATCCCCGTGGTGAGTAGCGCGCTCCTGATCTGGGCAGGATGCGGCAATCCGCAGACAGTCATCGGCCGCGCTCTATCGGTTCGCCCGATGCAATGGCTAGGGGCGCGATCGTATTCGCTTTATTTGTGGCACTGGCCGATTTCTCTCGATCGCTGCCCAATATGCCGGGCATCATCTGAGCCTGTGGCAAAACTCAGGTTTGCTATTGGCTGCGGTCGCGGCATCAGCGATCACATTTCGGCTGGTGGAAAATCCCGTGCGCAACTCCCCCGCCCTGAAAGCTCGAACGGGACTGACTCTGGCTATCGGAGTCGTCCTGATTTTGTCGACGATCGCCGTAGCACAGTGGCAGATCGCTACACACTCCGGAACCTGGAATCCGTTGGTGGCGAATGTTTTCTAGCGATGATGTCTTATCGTGTGAAGCATCGGACGGTCTGGTGATGATCCGAAACTATTGCGCGCTAGGGGTATTCATGACACGAATTGTCACTTCCGCGTTGCGGTCTTCGGCGGGAATGATAGCGGCTGCCGCCGTTGTTCTGAGCGCCTGCTCGACGTCGCACCCGCCGACTGCCCCACAGGGCGCCTCGGGGGACCCGGGCCGCACAGTCGCCACGACGGCGCAGGTGCTCGACAGCCGTCAAGGCGGCCCAAAACATCAACGATCTGCCCAATTCGGTGGGCTTCCTGACCAAAGCGGACTGGTGGCCTATGGCCACAGGGCGCTTCGACTGCCACCAGGTGCACCCTCACGAGGCCAACCTTCCCGCCAATATTGTCGACCCCTCCAGGGCATCAGAGTTCGGGCAGTGTGCAGCCGGTGCTGAGCATGGCACGAAGCTGATGGTTGCCTTCGGTGATTCCGGTGCCGGGATGTGGGGGGCGGCGCTTGAAGGTGTGGCTGCAAACAACGGCTATCAGCTGCGGACCTTCCACATGGCCAACTGTCCGCCTCTGGATCTGCATTTTTTCTCGTATGAGAAACATATGCCGGACGACCAGTGCTACCAATTCCGTCAAAGCGCGATCGCCGCGATTCGAAATCTGCATCCAGATCTGGTAATCGTGGCCAGCTCGAGCATCCATAGGCTTGCCGACCTCAGCTGGCCGACCGCCGCTCGGTGGCAAGAAGGCTTGGAGTCGACCTTCCGGGAACTGACCCAACCCGGCACCCGGTTGGCGATGTTCGGCGATATTCCGGAGTGGGACAAAGACAATGCGCACTGCCTGGCGGGTCATGTCATGGGAGTCCAGAAGTGCAGCGTGCCGATATCAGAGGGCACGCCGTCAGGAAATCTCGGTGCCGAGCAAGCCGCCGCGTCGGCAGCTGGAGCGCTCTACATCCCCACCATGCCGTGGGTGTGCGCTAATCGTTGCGAACCCGTCATCGCCGATATCCGGGTGTATCAGGACCGATTCCACTTCACCAACTCGTATGCGAAGTATCTGACCGGTGCAGTCGGTGAGGCACTGCAACCGGCACTGAGCACGCTCATTGACACTCGTTACGCCTCTGCCGGCCCCTGCGCCGACGTCGAGGTGGTGTTTGCACGCGGCACCTATGAACCTCCCGGCGTTGGCAGCGTCGGCCAGGCATTCGTCGATTCGCTTAGATCAAAAGTTTCCGGGCGGTCCGTCGCGGTCTACGCGGTCAACTACCCTGCCACCGACGACTACGGCAGCAGCCCGTTCGCCGGGGCCGGCGATGCGCGTGCTCATGTCCAATCCATGGTTGCGAACTGCCCCAACACCAGAATGGTGCTTGGTGGATATTCTCAGGGTGCCGGAGTGATCGATATGACTACCGAGCAGCTGCCGCCCGAGGTGGCTGATCAGGTCGCCGCGGTCGCCGTCTTCGGCAATCCGGAGAGTGCATTCGCGAGGACGCTGGGGGGCGGCCCGCTCCCCACAATCAGCCCGCTTTACCGCCCCAAGACGATTGACCTGTGCGTTCCCGACGACCCGATCTGCTCCGAAGGCAGGAACGCGACCGCACACGTTTTGTACGTTCAGTCCGGAATGACAAACCAGGCCGCGGCGTTCGCAGCCAGTCGGCTCTAGCTCAGTTGGTTCTTCTCTCTCACATCAGCTAGATCGCCTCGGCCACTTCATGTGCCCCGCGAAGCCAAGCGTTTTCGCCATGTCGCGATGGCGATCCGTGTCCGCCGACCTCCCCGAGCGGTCAGCGGTCTTTACTCTCGATGACATCTCAAGTCTGCGGATCTCTTTTAGCCTACAACATGACTAGTAGTTTTGTCATCCAGCTAGTATCATACCAATTTGACGCCATACAGGGTTCGGCGCTGTATATTCGGTATATAGGTGCAGCCGCACGCACGCGCCGCCGCGGTGACCGCGGCTCGCTTGTGGTCGGCCCGCTTTCCGTTAGGAGACATGTCGTTTATGACCACACAGCCGGAGATCTTGGCGTGGACGACCGACACCGTGCGGGGAATCCGGCGCCCGACGGCGGCGCTGGTGAGCCGACAGGAACCCAACAGTTCTGGAAGCCAAAGACGGATACCTATCGGTGAAACTCACGGAGGAGACACATGCAAGTCCTGAAGACCCCTATCGAACTTGATAGTGCAACGGCGACCATCAGGTCCAGAAAACTCTTCGGACGTATTGAAGACAAGGTGCGCGACCGGCTCATCCGCCAACGCGTTACCGAACTTCTTGATCGCAGGGCCCTTCGTAAGCGAAATTCGTTCTGCATGGAGATCCTATACCCTAAGAATGAGAGAAGTGAGCTTTCTCGCTTATGTGATCTCTACGACAGCGACAAGGGTGAACTTTCACAGAACGGGCACTCGTATCCTTGGCCCTCCCATAGTTATGCAGATTTCTACGAAATGCTGTTTAACGCAAACAGAGAGGCCGTTCGGCTCATAGTCGAATGCGGCATTGGCACTTCTTGCATGGGAGCGAATTACAAGCCTGGGGCAAGCCTGCGTGTGTGGAGCGATTACTTCCCCCAAGCCGACATCATCGGCCTTGATATCGATCGGAGCGTGCTGTTCAGTGAAGACAGAATCAGCACCTACTATTGCGATCAGACTGATGCCCGGAGTATTGAGGACTTCAGGAAAGCTGCCCACCTGTCGGCTTCCTCGGTCGATATCATCGTCGACGACGGGTTGCACACTTTTGATGCCGGTAAATGCTTTTTCGAAAACGCTATTGACCTTCTGAAACGCGATGGAACTTATGTCATCGAGGATGTCGGACGCCGCGATCGAAAGGCATTCGCCGAATACTTCGCAGCGCGACAAGATGAGTTTTTCGTCCAGTTTGTGAATCTGCATCGGCCCGACCTCTCACTTTGGGACAATTCACTCGTCGTCGTTAGAAAAAAGCAGTAGATTGGCGCGAGACGGGAATCGTGTGATGGCGGAAGGGGCAACGGCGACGGCACATGGTGACGTGACTGTCGTATCGCTGGATGCCACTGTTGACAGTCGATCGCGAGTCCCCGATGGCATCGCCTCGCCGCTGGCAAGACGCGGCGATGGCCGCGATCGGTTCCGTCGGGACATCGAGGGTCTGCGCGCCATTGCGGTGGGACTCGTGCTTTTGTACCACGGCTACGGGAAGCCCTTTACCGGCGGTTTCGTCGGTGTGGACGTCTTTTTCGTCATCTCCGGATTCTTGATCACGAGCCTGCTTCTTCACGAGCAGATCAAGGCTGGCCGGATTTCCATCTGGCGCTTCTACGCCAGGCGAGTCCGGCGCATCCTGCCGGCATCGACTCTCACGGTGCTGGTCACGATCGTCGCGGCCTATCAACTGCTGGGCTTCATCTCCGGCAACGAAATCGCCGACGACGCCAAATGGACAGCGGTCTTCGCGGCGAATATCCACTTTGCCCTGGTGGGGACCAACTACCTCGGATCGCAACTGCCACCCTCACCCCTGCAGCACATGTGGTCGCTCGGTGTCGAAGAGCAGTTCTACCTGGTATGGCCGGGTCTTTTTCTGTTGCTGGTTGTCATTGCTCGTCTGTCGAAGCGCCGCAATGTATTCGGTGTGCTCGCAACATCGCTGCTGATGGTCATCGGCGCTTCACTTGCGTGGTCGGTTATTCAGACATCGTCGAACGCGACTTGGGCCTACTTTTCACCGCTGACCCGGGCGTGGGAGCTTGCGCTGGGAGCTTTCATCGCAGTCGTTGGGCCCGCGGTTTCACGCATGCCTACCTGGGCTCACCAGGTGGCCGCAGCTTTGGGACTAGCCGGGATCATCGTCAGCGCGCTGAGCCTAACGCCGTCAACGCCATATCCCGGTTGGGCAGTGGCGATCCCCGTGGTGAGTAGCGCGCTCCTGATCTGGGCAGGATGCGGCAATCCGCAGACAGTCATCGGCCGCGCTCTATCGGTTCGCCCGATGCAATGGCTAGGGGCGCGATCGTATTCGCTTTATTTGTGGCACTGGCCGATTCTCTCGATCGCTGCCCAATATGCCGGGCATCATCTGAGCCTGTGGCAAAACTCAGGTTTGCTATTGGCTGCGGTCGCGGCATCAGCGATCACATTTCGGCTGGTGGAAAATCCCGTGCGCAACTCCCCCGCCCTGAAAGCTCGAACGGGACTGACTCTGGCCATCGGAGTCGTCCTGATTTTGTCGACGATCGCCGTAGCACAGTGGCAGATCGCTACACACTCCGGAACCTGGAATCCGTTGGTGGCAAGTGGAAATGCGCCGGCTGCCCCACATGGCGTCCCGACGCAACCGGACCAGACATTTGCCACGACGGCCCAGGTACTGGAAGCCGTCAAGGCGGCCCAAAGTATCAACGCTCTACCCAATTCGGTGGCAGCTTCGCTGCCCACCGCGTCGACCCCAGCTGACCAGGCTAAGGCCACGGGGCGCTTCGACTGCCACCAGATCAAACTTCCCGCCAATTTCGTCGACTTCTCCACGTCCGAGTCGGGGCACGAGTTCGGCCAGTGTGCTGCTGGTGATGAGAACGGCACCAAGCTTATGGTCATATACGGCGATTCCCGTGCCCCAATGTGGGCGGCGGCGCTGGAAGGTGTGGCCGCAAAGAATGGCTATAAGCTACGGACGTTTTATCTGAACGGCTGTCCCGTTCTCAACCTCCACTTCATGTCGTATGAGACCCATGCTCCTAACGACGAGTGCTACCAATTCCATAAAAGCGCGATCGCCGCGATTCGAAATCTGGATCCAGATCTCTTAGTCACGACGAGCGTCAGCACCCAGATGCTCGCCGACGGGAGCCAGCCGAGCGCCGCCCAGTGGCAGGAAGGCTGGGAGTCCACCTTCAGGGAACTGGCGCAACCCGGGACACAGTTGGCGATGCTCGGCGATATACCCACATGGGAGAACGACGACGCGCACTGCCTCACGGCGCATGCCAGTGCAGTCCAGGAGTGCAGCGTGCCGATATCTGCGGGGACTCCGTCAGGAAATCTCGATGCTGAGCGAGCCGCCGCAACGGGCGTTGGAGCGCTGTACATTCCCACGATCCCGTGGGCATGCGCGGAGCGCTGCGAACCCCTCATCGCCGGTATGCGGGTCTACGGCAACCGATACCACTTCAGCAAGGCATACGCGGTGTATCTGACCGGTGCAGTCGGTGAGGCACTGAAACCGGCACTTGCCTAGTTGGCGACGAAGGGCATTAGATGAGGATCTTCGAAGTTACGGACTGCTATCCGCCCCCACTAGTGGGCGGTCGCGACCTAAGGGTCCAGTTGCTCTCCCATGAGCTGGCTCGCCGAGGCCACGAGGTCGACGTTCTAACTTTGGCTGGGCCAAAGGGATCGCGCACCGAGCACGATGGCGAAGTACGAGTACACCGCCTAGCCGGATGGAGCCGGATGCTGACTCCGCTCTATGCCGACCCTGAAAAGCCTTTCCACCCAACTCTTCCCGACCCTGGCCTGGTCGGTGCAATCTCCAGGCTCCTCAAGCAGCGGCGGCCGCACATTGTCCATGTGCACTCGTGGTTTCTGTACTCGCTGCTGCCGGTGCTTCCTTCGCCAGAGACCCGGCTGGTCGTGTGGCTGCACGATTACGGCTTTATCTGCCCCAAGGCCACCTATTTTTATGACGGTGGCGTGTGCACGGGACCGAAGTACACGAAGTGCGTCTCCTGCTCGAGCGAGCAGTACGGTGCGCCAAAAGCTTTCGCAATGACCACCGGGCTGGCGGCGATGAAGCCCTGGCGCGGGCGTGTCGATCGCTACTACGCCGTCAGCCGATTCACCGCCGACGCCTCGGCGCCGCTGATGGGCGGCAACGGCGCGCGGATGGGCGTGATCTCGAACTTTATCCCGGACGAGGCTTTTCACGGCGCCCAAGGACCACGTCCCGCCTTCGTGCCGCCAGAGGGCGACTACTTGATGTTCGCCGGTGCGCTCGCACCGCACAAAGGTTTGAACGTTCTGTTGGAGGCATGGTCGGGTCTGCGCAATAAGCCACCGCTGGTCTTGGCCGGGATACGCCGATTCGACACCCCGGACTCGTTTCCCCCCGGTGTCATCGTCGCCGAAAACGTCCCATTCGAGGACGTATTGCGTGGCTGGGGGCATTGCCTTGCGGCCGTAGTGCCATCAGTGTGGCCGGACCCGTGCCCCTCTGTCGTGTTGGAAGCAATGGCGGCGGGAAAGCCCGTGGTCGCGTCGGCGGTCGGCGGATCGGCCGAAATGGTGGTCGACGGCACCACCGGGATCCACGTGCCACCGGATGACGTTCCCGCGTTGCGCGACGCGCTCGAGCGCATCGTCACGGATGCGCCCTTGCGCGCCCGATTGGGAGCAGCAGGGCGCGAGCGCGCCAAAATGTACTCCATAGACACAGTGGCAGCAGCGTGGGAGCAGGTCTTCAGCGACGTGCTCGAAGAAACACGAATCCAAAATTCGGGAATGCGATTGAAGCAATGAAGACCGCGATCATGACCGGTCCTCGGTCGAGGACTTGTCCCAATTGCGGGTCGGCGTAACGAAACACACCGTGCTCATCGAACTCGGCGACTAGTGGACTAGCCGCAGCTCGCCGCTACCAGCAACCCGCGCCCGGGCAGTATGAAAAGCGTTACTTACCAACGACTCCCACCATCAACGATGCCATCAACCGTACCCGGCCACCGCCAAACGCAGCCTAGAACTCAAAACAAGATGCACACTAAATAGACGTGGGAATGTCAACCGTTCGACGTGTGCCTTGCACCTGCGGGCGCACGACGTCCATCACCGCGACCTCATAACCAGCGTCGACGAGACTGCGCGCGATCGCACAGCCGGTCTCTTGCCCATCCGTCCGCGGAACGCATCGGCGAGCCCCTGGATGTACGCCGCCGCGACCGCGCGCTGGCGAGACTTGATGATCCGCCACGCGTTGAATGCCCCGTACACGACCAATATTCCCGTCAGCCGCGTGAGTCGTCGCAGCGTTTGTGGCGTTTCGAGAGCGAACCGCAGAGGATTGCGAGCCTCGTAGTAAGCCGAGTTCTCCGTCAGCCCTAAGCTCCCGCGCTGTCCCGCAGTGGCGCTGACGGCGTGTTGGCAAAGAACCTCGCCCACATAGCGGCATCGCCATCCGGCGGCTCGGGCTCGCTGGCACCATTCCGCGTCGCCGTAGACCAGGAAAAAGTCCCCGCGAAAAAGCCCGACCGACCGCAATGCTGCCGCCGACAGCAGTGCGCAGCAGCCGGCCACATAACCAACGTCTGCGCTCGGCGGCGGGGAAGCCGCGGGCTTTCGCAGGCCACGGTGACGCGGGTAGGCAAACCAATCGCTTACCGTGCCACCCCCGAACCACAGCAAGTCTGGCTGATCGGTGAAAGTCACTGCCGGACCGACTATCGCGACGCCCGGTGTTGCCAGCGCCTCGGCTAGACAACGGCTCAGGCACTCCCGCTCGACCGTAGCGTCATTGTTCAACAACAGTATCCAGTCGGCATTGTGGGAAAGGGCATGCTCCATTCCCAAATTGTTCGCGGCGTCGAAGCCGAGGTTTTCACCGACTTCGATGAGCACAGTCTCTGCCGGCATGTTCGCTCGCAATTGGGACACGTCCTCGGCAGAGGACCCATTGTCCACACAGATGATCAGATCGGGCGGCACCGTCATGGATGCCAAACTGTGCAGCGCGGCGACGGTTTCATCGGGCAGTCCCCAGCTCACGGTTACGCTCGCGGTCTTCATTGCGCCTCCTGAAGTCCCGAATCTTGGATGGAGCACGACTCGTGCGGAGGTGTCCATAGCCGTAATTGGCCCTCGTGCATCATGAGTCGGTTGATCAAACCCTCGTAGGCACTAGCGGTGTGTTCCCAGCTGTGCTGATCGTGGTAGCGACGCCCGCAGAGCTGCGGCAGCTTGCGAATGGCGTCTCGCAGCGCTTCAGAATCACGGGGAGGCACCAGGATCGCGCCCTCGTAGTCGGCGACGGCTTCCGGTAGACCGCCAACCGCCGTAAGGACCAACGGCAACCCATTGGCCATAGCCACGCTGGCCGGAGAACTCGCCGACGAGCGGTGATACGGCAGAACGGCGGCGTCGGCGCCGGCGAAGTATCCGGTGACCTCGTCGTCCTCGACGAAGCGGTTCACCAGCGTGATCCGAGAGCGATGGCGGCTGCCCTCGATGAGCCGGATCGGCAGGTCCCAGCCTTCCCACGTCTCACCGACCACCGTCAACCAATAGTGCGCCACCTCGTCGTCATCGAGCATCTCGAAAGCTTCGACGAGGTCCTCCAGACCTTTGTAGGGACGGATGATGCCGAAGAACAGCAGATTGATGACCCCCGCAGGCGGTTCACGAAGCGGAAGCGCCGGAGAGTCGTCGTCCGACGCGAAGTGATCGATCGGCCCGTGGGGGATGACAACGCACGGACGGTTTCCGATGCCGTAGCGTTGGCCGATCGGCCCTCGGTCGACTTCCGAATGAACCACAAAGGCATCCGCTAGACCGAAGAACGGCCGTCCCAGCACCCGCACCCACGCTCTGGCGAGCGGTATCCGTTGCTCTGCGGTGTCGAGCACCTCGTGAAACTCGACGATCACGCGGGCTCCGCGTAGCCGCGCAAACAGCGCCAGGAAAAGGTAAGTGTGCAGCACTGAGCCGGTCCACCATTGGAAGACGACAATGTCGGGCCGCCACGCACGGAAGCGCCACACGGCACGGGCCAAAGTAGATCCCCAGAACCAGTCAATCTCCCCCATCACCAAGACATTTCGGTCAAGTTCGAGAAGGGTGGAAACTGACCCTACCCGTGACCGACCCGGATATAGGAAGGTCGGAATGAGCTGACGCATCGGGATGATGGCAACGGCGAAGCGTTGTGTAAGGGCGTTCGTCAGCTGGATGGTGTAATAGCTCATCGCGCTGAGTAAGCGAGTACCGGCGCCGATAACCAGCACCCGGGGAAGGCGCTCCACCTCTGTAGGGGCAGCGGACCGGTAAGGACGGGCTGGAGACATGATTGGTCAAGCCCCCGGGTGGTCGGGCTTGCGGTCGAACGAGAAGTTGAGAACCACTACGGATCGGCGATCGACGGTCTCCATGTCTTGCCGACGCTTCGCCGAGATGTTTAGCCTCTGCGTCCCAGGTTGTTCACCACTCGAATGCTTCGCCATCCAAACGTTCATCCAAGCGCGGAGCTGCCAGACTGCGGCCGCTATCCGGGAACGGTAGAGCCCACTGACCGACAGCACGATCGCGACGCCGCCCAGCAACTCAGCAAAAGGTTGCCGCGAAAAGCCCATCGGTGTGGCCGCGAGAAGCACCGCGGTGCAGGTTGCCAGAGTAACGCTAACTCCCACGCTGGCAAGCAGCCCTTCGACCAACGGCAGACGTTCGGGAAGTGTGGCGCTCACCAGAGACGAGCCCGGGACCACGAACACCATCAGCAAGCCCAGCACAATCTGAACTGCCTGCGGGACGGGCCGGTCCGCGGCGGGCCCGTACCACGCGTAGCCCGTTGCCGTCGCCACGCTCGCACAACCAGCGGCAAACAAGGTGAAAAGCCAAAGGCGGCGCGCGCGTCCCGTCATGCCTCTCTGGCATGGGCGGGGCATGTCAAGAATCATGAGCAGGTACCCCTTTCGATCTGGGAGAGGTCATATATTTGGATGGCCCCGGCGTCGTAGATCAATTGGATGCACGGGTCGGAGGAGAACTTCTCGAGTGCTTTCGCCGGGAACGGATGGACGTAGTGGCCGGCCTCAGGCTCAAGCGGGTTGACATACAAATCAAACTGGGGCAGCCCCCGTGTCATCCGCCAATTGATCAGGATGTATCGCAGCCTAAGGTCTTTGATGTGCTGCACGACGTCGCTATTGATCGACTCGGCAAAGAATATGGGCCATGCTTCGGCCGCGTTGGCAAGGTCTTGCTCTCCATAGGTGCCGAGCGCATTGGAGTCAACAAAGTTGGCACTGAACATCTGGTTCGGCCCCAGATTGTGTCGAGCCCATATCGAAGCGGCAACGACGTCTGGCTGCACTAGCCTCTCAAAGCCGTGCGGGTTCGCTTCCTCTGGGAGCCGCTCGAAGAACCGGGTACCTACCGTCACGTTGCCGACGAACACCACGCTCGCCAGGATTGCGGCAATGGCGGTGGGGGTGAATGAGTCCCGCCATGTGTGGCGACGGCCATCACGCTCGCGGCGCCAGGAGACTCGCCGCGCATACCACTTCGATGCTGCCGCGGTGAACAGCAGCCCGATAACACAGCCCAGGCCGGCGTAGACGAACTCCGACGACCGACCCGATAGCACGACACCATGCGAAGCCAAACGCGGCGCCAAGCTGAGCGGGAAGGCTATCGCCAGCGCCGTGGCAATGGCCGCGGGTGCCCGGCGCCAATGCCGCCGCGCGCCAAGGAGGCCGGGAGGCAGGGCTGCCAAGAGCACGAAAACAGCGGCGAAACCCGCGATAGGCTCCCAAGCCGGTGCGGTCACGGCCTTGGTGGAGTACAGCGTGCGTGGAGCGGTGTGCCCACGGAGCACCGAGATCGTATCCTGCAGGGCAGGAAAGAGGTTGTGGGTTAGCAGGTAGGATGGAGCTGGCCGCGCCACGATGAAGAACCACGTGAACGTAGCGCAGCAAGCCACAATTGCCAGGATTCCGAGCCGCCGCCGCGCCGCTTTCGCGGCACGGCAGCCGACGTACTCGGCCAACCACCAGACTACGAGGAGCCCTGACACGGCGAACCCCACAACGTGATGGGTGACAGTTACGCCGATGATGCTCACCACCGCTACAACCATCGATGCAAGGCCACCACTATTGCGTGTCCAACCGATCCACCAGACTATGAACGCTCCGAAAGGAAGCGCGAGGTTCTCGTAGGTGAAGGTCGAGCTCCAAAACAGAAACATGGGATTGGCCATGTAGATGAGGCTCGCGGCCGCTGCTGCACGACCCGAATGCGTGACGCTCTCGAAGATGAGGTAGCAGTAAGCGCACAAAACGACCCGTGTAATGCCTATTACCAGCAGGCCCGCGGCGAACATGCTCAGTCCGGTGAGTGCTACCACGCCGGCCGTGAGTGCGCCCAGTCCCGGGTAGTAAGCGGCCGTCGGCAGGAGCGGGTTCCACGTGAACAAATGACGCATGCTGATAATCGCGTCGGTATTGCGCACATGGACGTACTCGTCGACGAAGGTGAAGGTGGAGGGGGAAGCCAATACCTTCACCAGGTACAAAGCGAGTCCGAGCCAGACGATGAGGCTCAGCCGCTCCAGCCGATTGACATCGCTTGCCAGAGCACGCAGCGCGATGGGAACGAAGATCAGCAGCATGCCGAGCCAAAACAGCAGGTATGTTGGGACGGAGGTACTTCCACGTCGACTGGCTTCGTCGGCAGCCGCTAGAACACCGAGCCCGGCCGCACTGCAAAGCACGATCGTGGCTACCCAACGATAGGCAAATCGAACAGACCGTGGCTCCTGCGCGGTCAACGGCATCGAAAGTTGTTCGCTTGCAGCAGATAACTGCGCCTGAGCTGTCACGAGGCGCTCGGCCCTTAGCAGGGTCGCCACCCCGGTTGCCGACCCTTCCTGCATGCCGTGGTCATCGGTGGACGCAAGGAATTCGGGTCGGATCGTCACCGGATCTCCTTGTGGTGAAAGCCGTTTCGCACTCGAGTGCGCGGTCTCTGTCTACGCCAATCGAGGACGACGTATACGCATCCGCACAGCTGCATTGCCAGGAATGCGCAACCCACCGCGCTGATGCCGATCAGGGGCAGCAGAAACCACGAGATCACCAAGGTGCCGATGCCGCTGCCGAGCATCAGCGATGCGGCCGCGGCGAGCCGAGCTTCAATGCGGAGAACCCCGACGTACACCTGTACCACCGCGTCCGGAATCGAGGCAAGCACGCCCAGCCTCAGCAGCCCGACCGCGTGGCCGCTATAGCCATGACCGTAGGCGGATAACAAGGTCGGACCCAAAACAAGGATGGTCACCAAGGCAGGCGCCAGGATGACGCCCATGATCTTGAATGCCGACCGAGCCAGCGCGCCGAGTTCCTCGGGCCGGTGCATCCCCTCGGCGAACAAGTTATTGGAGAATGCTGGTGCGATGATCAGTAAAAGTCCCGCCAACATCCATGTCGTGTAGAAGTAGGCGTTGTCGCGCGCGGAGAGTCGGGCGGTCACGAGCAGGGGCAGCAGGTACGGCAACAGCGCCCCACCCATCCCGATCAGTTGGTGACCGGTGACACGGGTGCGAAACCCTCGAGCGGTCCGAACCAGGACCGATAACCCCGGCGGTCGCGCGACGCCGATATGACGGACGAGCAACGCCGCACCGAGGCCGAGGCCGAACACGGCCGCGACTCCCCATGCCCCGAGCAGATGTAAAGCATCCTCTCCGAAGGCGAGCGCAAAGAGCCCGAGCATGAGCACCTTGACGGCGCCGACAGCGAAGTTGCGGCTGAACGCGTAGCTCGCTTTGCGTTCGGCGAGGTAGACGCAGTCGAGCATGCTGCCTACTGTCAGGGCGACAGTGCCGACGGCGAACACAGCCGCATAGCCGACGCCACGCAGCGCCACCAGTTCGGGGGAGATGAGCGGAAGCACCGCAACGCCAATCCCACACAGTGCCACTGCAAAGAGCGTCACTGTCGCCATTCCCGCCCAGAACGTGACCGACCACCCAGTCTCCTTCGGCTGTCGGGGAAGCGACTGGATGAGCATGCCGCCGACGCCGAGGCCGGACAACAGCAGCATGACGCTGGTGGCCGAGGTGGCCGCAGCCGTCAGTCCAACAATCGCCGGGCTGTACAGATGCGCCGCCAGCAGCCAGAACAGGTAGCCGAATGCCGAGGACACCACTTGAGTCGCCGTGCTGAACACACCGTTCCGGATGAGCGAGTCGCGGCGGGCCCGATCAATGAACCCGCGCACCCAATCAATGCATGCTCTCCAGCCCCAGTACTGCTGACCCCGACAACGCCCGTTTCCGCTGACGCGCGAGGGAACCGCCTGTTGGCGCCCGGTCAACTCGGGTGCCTGCGCCGGATGCGTGATTTCGACGTCGCCAATGAGCAACTCCCGCGGCGGGTCAGGAGCCAAACTCATGAACCCTCACTCCTCCTAACGGAAGCAGCCAAACCCGGGGTTGTTAACGCCGACGCTTGAGTGCGGGGGTATGTGTATACCGATGATGCAGTTGGGCCCTAGATTACATACTATTAGACGATAATAGAAGCAGATAGCCGACATTTAGTCTATTCGAGTGCAGAAAGCATCAGCACCGCCGGCAGACTGGGTAGTGAACAGACCGTGCGGTTTTGTCAGGCAGTTCCTCGAGGAGATATCCGTCTGACCTGCGTGAGCGCGCGGTGCGGATGCTTGCCGCGAGCAGCAATCAGCACGAGTCGGGAGTGGGCGGCGATCGGCGAGGTTGCCCCGCTGTTGCTAGCTGCCGGCGCCCGCCTGCGCTGCTCGCGCTGCTCCTGGTCGCGCCGATACACCTGCTCAACCAGCAATGAACCGTCTGCCGCGACACCCCGACCCGCGCCGCGACCTCGGTCACCGTCGCCCCCGCCAACACCAAACGCACCGCGTCCAACCGCTGCTCGACCACCGACAACGCAACGACGACCAATCCCGACCTCCCAAGCCCGACGCCGCACGGGGAGATCGCACTCAGGTTGCCGAAGACCGACCGGTTTCGAGCATTAACTGGCACAGAACTGTCAGGCATCTCCTGGCACAGCACACCTGCCGTCAGGCTCCGCACGTAAGGAGTTTCATTACTGAGATCAAGTCGATCGGGCTGCGGCTCGGCGTGCCGTGGTGTCCAGCCAGATCGAACGCCTCGATCACCCTGGAGCGGGACGACGAACGATACCCGACGACAGTCGAGGGATCAGTGCGGTTAATCGATTCGTATTGTATGGTGTGAATCCGCAGGTGAGGGGCCTTGGGGGTGCCCGCAGCTAGCAACAGCGGGGCAACCTCGCCGATCGCCGCCCACTCCCGACTCGTGCTGATTGCTGCTCGCGGCAAGCATCCGCACCGCGCGGTCTGTTCGCTACCCAGTCTTCCGGCGGTGCTGATGCTTTCCGCATTCACGTGAACTAAATGTCGGCCATCTGCTTCTATTGTCGTCTAATGGTATGTAATCTAGGCCTTAGGTGCATCATCGGTATACACATACCTCGCACTCAAGCTTCGGCGTAACAAGCCCTGGGTTGGGCTGCTCCCGCTAAGAGGAGGAACGGTTGCTTAACCATGTTGCCGCCGCTCCCGGCATACCGATGGGCCAGCACGATTTGGTTGCCGCGGACGTCAGCAAAATAACATCAAGAGCACGACTATCCACTAGCGGCGCGCGCCGACCGTGGAGCCCGTTGACGACGACAGAGGTGCCGACATTTTTCGGACCGTCTGATTCGCCGTTGTTCGGCGTGGTTCATCTGCCGGTCGATAACCAGATCAGGGGCGGGGTACTGATCTGTGGTTCGCTCGGAAAGGACGGGATGGACAGTGTCCGACTACACCGGATCCTCGCCGACAGCCTGGCGCGCCGCGGTTTCGGCGTGCTGCGTTTTGACTATCTGGGCTCGGGTGATTCTGCATACGCTCAGGTCCGCGATGACGCAGTGGCCAACTGGGTGGCAAGCGTGGGCCACGCGCTCGACTACCTCACGCTGATCGGCGCGGAGTCGGCGACCGCTATCGGCATACGTGCCGGGTGCCTGATCCTCGACGAGTACCTGGCCCAATCCCACACGGTCAACCGCGTGGTCTACCTCGATCCCCCTGGAACGGGCAGGCGTTATCTTCGGGAACACACCACGCTGTTCCGGTTGTCGGTGGGTGAGGACGCTCTTACGCCCGGCGAGGTGTCAATCATCGGCGGGCGGTTGAGCGACCACGCCGCCGCGGAATTCGCCGCGCTGAGGATGGGTGCAAATCCAGTCAGCGCCCATGGCGTTGACAACGTACTTCTGGTGGGACGACCAGCCGAGACCGACAAGCGCATCACCGCCCTGGCGGCGGCCGAGGGAGTTGATTCGATCATTACCGGCGGTCTGCCGGAATGCGCCGGACCGATGCCGAGGGACATGATGTTACCGATCCCTTTCACCGCGGTCGATTCGATCGTCGAGTGGATGGACGGAAACGTTCCCACTCGCACCCATCGCGCCGTACCCCAATACCTGACAACGGTGACGATGCCGGCCGAAGGGCCCGACGGGGTCGACGTTTTCGAGAGCATCGAACGAATCGAGCCGAACGGCCTTTTCGCCATCCGCACGCTGCCCCGACGCCGTAGTCCCGCGCCCGCAAAGACCGTGTTGTTCTTCGTGACGGCCCACGACTTGCACGTAGGACCCGCCCGGGAGTGGGTCGAATTGTCACGTCGCATTGCAGCGGCCGGGGCGCAGGCGGTGCGCTGGGACCCGGCAGGACTGGGCTTGTCGGGCCAGATCAGCCGGGACCCTTGGCGCGATATCTATTCCAAGGCTGACATCACCGACTCGATAGCGGTGGCCAGACATGCGTGCCAAGACGCCGGCGAACTCGAGCTTGTCGGTATCTGCTCCGGCTCGTGGTACGCCGCTCATGCCGCCCGCACTATCGGTGCGCAGTCGGCGATCCTGGTCAACCTGATGGCGTGGAATTGGCGCGTCACCTCCACCTTGCTGTTGCAGTGGATCGGCCGGGAGAAAGCGCTACACGCCAACGCGGCTAGTGACACGGGCGGCGGCCCTTCCGAATCCAGGACAAAGCGCCTCAGAGCGCTTCTCAACCCGGCTCGGGAGCCGACGAAGAGCTTTATGCACAACCACCTCCCGCGATACGTCCTGCGGGTGTTGAGCTGGGTCGGACTCGTGTGGCTACCGGAGGATATTCTGACAACGCTTGCCCACCGTGGAACCCACGTGACGCTGATTGCCTCGCCCGAGGATGCGGAGCTGTTCACTGCCAAAGGCGGTCGGGCAGCGCTTGACCGGCTGCAATGGACGTCGCAGCCGCCCCGCCTGATCGCCACACCCGCTGGGGATCATGCCGCCCAGCACCCGGCGATGTTGGCGGCGATCCGCAACGCGGTGTTGCCGGTAGCTGCCGTTTCCCCATCGGAGCACATCCCCGTATCGGACATCACGTCGATTGAGAGTCGCCGAATCCGCAACCGGAGATGGTGACGTCTGTGCTGTCCACGTCGAGTGCGGGGTTGCTTGGGGGTTTACCCGACTACCCGCGCGACGGCGCTGGTATAGACGCCAGTGGGCGGATTGAGCGGCCGCATAATGGGAGGTCCGGCGATTCACCCACCGACGTCCTGACGCGGTTGCCTGCTGTGGTGGTGTCGGAGCGGCTCCCGGTTCCGACGCTCGCCATGGCGCGGGACGGCATCATCTTGTTTGCCAATAAGGCGTTTGCCGAGATGGTGGGTTACCCACAGGATGGGTTAGCGGGGCTGGCGTTCCCCGAGACCTTTCATACGGTGCCCCGACGCCACCCGCAATCCCACTCCGTTGAAACCAGCGACCGCATCAGCGAGCCAGCATGACCACGACGATTCGTCGCCGAAACGGCCATGTGCCTGGCGGGACCATCAAATTTACTCCGTGTATTCAGCATCTGCGCGGTGTTGCGGCGCTGTCGGTCGTGTTGTATCACGTCTTGCACCAGTGGCTGCCTCAGTACCACGCCCACTACGACGTCCTCATGGGCGGGGTGGATATATTCTTCGTCATCAGCGGCTTTGTCATGTGGGGCGTCACTGCCGGGCGCGAGGGCGGTTCGTGGTCGTTCTTCAGCAAGAGACTGAAGCGGATCGTGCCGCTGTACTGGATCGGGACCACGGCGATGTTGGCAATATTGCTGGCGAAGCCGGCGCTGCTGAATTCCCGCTTCGATCTTGTCCATGTGGTGACGTCCTACCTGTTTATCCCATGGCGTCATCCAGTGAAGGGAGTGTTCCAGCCGCTGCTGATCCCGGGCTGGACGCTCAATTACGAGATGATGTTCTACGTAATCTTCGCGCTGATCCTGTTCGCACCCATGCGTTTCCGCCTGCCCGCGGTCGTGGGGGCGCTTGTGGGCGTCGTCGTCCTGGGCTTCATTCCCCACGCGGGAACCAGCCAGTTCGCCTTCTATACGGACCCGATGATCCTCGAGTTCGCCATGGGCGTCTGCCTCGGCGCAGCGGTGACGGCGCAGCGCCGCGCGCCGGCCCCGATCGCGGTGGCGGCGGTGATCGGCGGCTTCGGCCTCTTCATCGCTGCGGCTTTGACCGCCTCCCCATTGGACCGAGTGCTGACGTGGGGGATTCCCGCGGCGCTCGTGGTGTCCGGGTGTGTCTTTCTGGAACGTGAGACCGGCCCGTGGTTGGCGCCCCTGCCGCTGCTATTAGGCGACGCCTCCTACTCCGTCTACCTCGTGCATATGGGTACTGCGTTGGCGGCCTTCGAGGCCTGGCGCAAGGTGGATGCGCTGCACAACCCGGCCGGCATAGCCGCGACCATGATCATCACGGCGCTAGCTTCGGTGGGGGCGGGTGTCCTCGTTTATTGGTTCGTCGAACGGCCAATAATTGAGCATTTCAAAGTGCCAATGCCGCAGTCCAGACCTCTGGTCGCCGGTAGTTCGTTGTAAAAGGCCGCCGCGGCTATGTCCCGATCCCGACGAGTTGATCGCCGTCGTGGGCGGCCTGTCGGGGGAGCCCATCTAGTATTTGGCCATTACCGGACGGGTTCCCCTAGACAGCTCAGAGGATCTGGGCAGTCTGTCGAAGATGTCCCGGGCAAGGTGAGTGATCCCAGGCCGCCACCACGCCTGGTTGAAGGCGCTTCGATCCCAGCGAATGAGCCTTCGCTGCCAAGATTCTGGCCTCACGTTGGGTTTCGGGCACGGCGAGTCGAGTCTGCGCTAGCGCATGAAGTTTCCTACTCGGACTCGCCCGGACTACAGACCACGAGAATGACGGCCATTGCATGGCAATCGGCGTGCGAAAGCGACAAAGACGAGCTGAGCCAGCCTTGGTGTTGTGCCCGCTCGGCGACCGCGCCGCTCAGACGAAGCAGAGGCAGCGGACCGTCCCGTGTTACCTCGATCTCGCGCAGGGGAAACGGCATGTCGGGTTCTGCGAATGCCTTGATCACTGCTTCCTTGGCCGCGAACCGGGCCGCCAGTCTGTGCACCCGGTTGCGGCCCTGGCAGTCGTTGATTTCGCTCGCCGTAAAAACCTTGCGCAGGTACCGATCCCCGAACGCCGCCAGCGAGTCCTGGACATCCTCGATGGCTACGACATCGCATCCGACGCGGACGCGGTGCCCGTCAACCTCGCCCGGCCAGGTGATCATGCACTCGCCGTAATCGTTGCGGTGCCAAGGGAATCCACCGATGCAGGCTGTTGCTTAAGGAATGTCCATTGGAGGCCATCGTGGCCGGCGGAAAGGGCACAGGCGAGTGCGGGCACCGGATCCAGCCCAAGAGCTTGGAGTGTTTCGATCCAAAGATCAAGGTAGCAATTGGTCTCCGGCCCCCTGGGGCTGGCAGAGATCTGCGGGGCCGACTCCGGCAGGCCGGCTGCTACCGCACGTGGCATCACGCAGACGACTTGACTAGTCCGTCGACTACCTGCTCGATGTTACGTATGGAAGCGAAGGTGGACTTCTTGAGAACTTCATCGGGGAACTCGACGCCGAATGCATCCTCAAGCGCAAGCATGACATCGACCGACGCATGCGACGTCAGACCGAGCTTGTAGAGGTCCGCTTGATCGTCCACCTCGCGTGGATCGACCGCCATACGGCCATGAGCAGCTAAGACGTCACGAATCCGGTCCTGTATCACACTTCCCCTCACGTCTAACCTGTAGCCGTCACGTCTAACCTATTAAACGAATGTTGGGTCCAGCAACCGCTGCTCCCCCGGCCGAATCAGCGGCGACCATCGCCTCGGCCGTGGGACAGCCGGGCCGCCGCCGTCTGGTGGGCGGCCAGCAGGTCGCCCGGTATGGGCCCCTCTCCAGAATGCACCAACCGTCCTCCTCCCACGACCGACGTCTGCGGGCGTCGAGGTGGGATCCTGCTAGCATCCGGCGAGGATGAAGCGGACTCCGATCGAGTTGAGGCGGGACCTCGGCGCGGCCGCCCGCCTGTGGTCCGCCCCGGCCCATCACACCGTGGAACTGGACTGGTGGACGGCCTTCAGCGGCGAGCTCAGCGTCGACTACAACGTGGCCTGCTGCCAATCATCCGACAACGACGTGCTGGTCGACCACTGCCTCCAGCCGCTGCTCGACCTTAAGAAGCCCGGCATCATCATGCTGGCCGGACCCGGCCTGGCCACCGCCCAGAAGCTGGTCGACGCCGGTTGGGTAGGGGTCGGGGCCCTGCCCCTCATGGTGCTCGACGGTCCGGACCTGCCCGACGTGGACGGGGCCGGTGTGCGGGCCCTCACCGAGGAGGACCTGCCCGAGGCCCGCGCCCTGCTGGCCGACACCTACGGCATGTCGGACGCGGCCGCGGCGGCGGCGGTCCCCCTCCTGGCCGTGGAGGACCCCGACCTCGGGGTGTGGGGGCTGTTCGACGGCGACCGCATGGTGTCCGCGTTCACCGGGGCCACCGAGGACGGGCTGGTGGTGGTGTGGTCCATGGGCACCCGGCCGCACGACCAGGGGAACGGCTACGGGCGGCGGCTGCTGGCCACCGCCCTCCGGTCCCAGTTCGAAGCGGGAGCCGAGGGCTCACTGCTCCAGTCGTCGGCGGCCGGCGAGCGCCTCTACCGCGGGCTGGGCTACGAGGTCGTCGAGTACTCGCAGCTCTGGTCCCGACCCCGCTGGCTCTTGGGCCGCGCCTGACCCGGGGCCCGACAGCGCGGGCCCTCCCGTCAGCTCCCGCCGCTGGGACCCCCAGCCGCCGGGGGCGTCCGGCCGGCCTCGGCCAGCAGCCGACGTTCGTCCACCTTGCTCGACCGGGTGTTGGCTGGCAACGACCGCTGCCTGAAAACTTTTTTGCGGTCCAGGCGGCTAACAAACCCGGCCAAGTAAAGAAGAGAGCGGAGGATTGGAGCAAACCGGCCTGAATCGGCCGCTATGTACGTCGTTTCACGGGCCGTCTGGCGAGGGTGCTGGAGGCGGTTGACGGGGCGGGCGCGCCACCAGTAGTTGATCGACATGTTCTGCTCAATGCCCCAGACGGAATGCCACCAGTAGACGGGGATGAAGAGCATGTCGCCAGGGCCGAGCTCGAGGATAGCGCGGTCGGCGTGGGCCCAGGCGGGGAACCGGGTCAGATCCGGGGAGAGGACGTTGACCTGGGAGAAGTGGTTGGCAGCGTAGCTGAAGGGGAAAGGGTAGAGCCGGGCGATCTCCCGAGGTGGGCAGAGGATCACCTGCTTTCGGCCGCGGATCTGCGCCAGGAAGTTGTTGGAGGCGTCGAAATGGAGAGGGGTGAAGTTGTTGCCGGGGCCGAACCAGAAATTGACAGCGCGGTACTTGTCCTCGTCGACGAAGGGGGGAAAACTGACATCGGGCCAGAGCTCGGGCAGGGTGGTCCTGATGGGCAATACGGCGGCGTAGAGCTGGCCGTCGGAGATGGCGCCGCCCGCGAGCAGATCGATGTACTCGGCGAGCTTCATCGGCGGCGTGTCGGTGACCCCCTTCTTCGGGTCGTGGAGGAAGGCGTGGGCCTTGTGCTTGTAGGGGCGAACGGTGCGGGCGCCGACTTTCTCCGTGAGGTAGTCGTTGGTCCACCGCTCCCGCGCGGGCCAGCCCTCCGTCGCGCCGGAGATGATCACCGGGCGCTGCGGGAAGAGGAACCGCTCCTCGAACTCCCGGCGGCTCGGGCACTCCACCCTCGGGACCTCGAACGTGCTTTTGATGTCGTCGAACACGGGGCCTCCTCCAACCGCGGTGACATCCCAGGTGTATGGATGCTTGTACCGGACTAGAAGTCTGGTATATCACCTTTCCCAATATTTTAGTATGTATGAAGGCAAATTCAAGTGACTGTCGGTATGGTCGCACTTAAGTGCCGTCGCGTAAGCCCCGCGGCGGCGCGCAGCCCGCCACGGGCCGGGTAGCTGTGTGACTGGGTATTTCGATCTCATGGCGTTCGCGCTCGCTGTACCGCTTGGGCAGCGTCTTCGTGTCCGTTGGTGATTAAGCCGGAGATCACGCCATCGACGTCAGCGGCTGATCGATTCTGGCTGAGCTTGAACTTGGCCTCGATGCGCGTGATCAGCAATTCCACTCCTACAATGGCGCGTAGTTGACCCTCGATGAACCGTGACGGCGCGTCGTCGACGGACCATGATTGCGGTCGCCCAGCCTCATGGCGTCCGGTTAGATCACGCACATTCTGTTCGACCCAGGCCGGGTCATCCTGCACCGAGAGTTGCCCATAGACGTGCGCCGTGACGTAGTTCCAAGTGGGTACCACGCGTCCGTGCTCGGCCTTGCTCGGATACCAGGCCGGGGAAATGTACGCATCTGGTCCCCGCACTATGACCAGAGCCTCGCCAATCACCGGGCGCCGCCACTGGTCATTGTTGCGGGCGAGATGACCACGCAGGGTCCTCGTCCCCGGGTCATAGACGAACGGCAGCATAGTAGCGACCACGCCCTCCGGTGTTGCAGTGATCAGGTCAGCGGCACCGTGGTGAGTGAGCAGGTCGTCGACGGCCTGCTCGTCGGGTGCGAAATCGGCGGGAATGTACATGTTGTCCAGTATGTCGGCCGGGTTGATGGTCAATACGAGTTGCAACGACGCTGACGGCTCAGGCTCCTTCGGTCGGCGGAGACAAGCCAGCCTCCTGCAGCAGCCGTCGCTCGTCGACCTTGCTGGAAGACGTCAAGGGCAAGGTGGCCACCAAGACGAATTGATCGGGCAGCATCGTTTCCGGAAGCCGTTCGCTGGCGGCCTGGCGGACGGCGACAGGGGTGAGCTCGCTGTCCGGTACAACGAATGCGACGACCCCCAGATCGCCCTCCAGGTCGAAGGTCGTGCACGCCGCGGATGCAATCCCGTCGATACCACCGAGCGCCTCGGTCACCTCGACCAGCGACATCCTCACACCATGTCGCTTGATGACGCGGTCTGAACGCCCGACGTATACGTAGTTGCCCCGGTCGTCGCGGAGGACGAGGTCACCAGTGCGGTAGAGGGCGGTTCCTTCCACGACGTCCGTCCGCAGCACAGCTGAGCTCAGCGCCGGGTCGTTCAGATATCCAGCCATGAGCTGCCGTCCGCCGATGTACAGCTCGCCTACCACTCCAGGACCATTCACCAGCCTTCCGTGCTCATCAACAAGGTGAAACGAGCTTCCGGGATGAGGACGACCGATCGGTACCAGCCCAGCGTCGAGCAACTCGGGCGTCAGTTCCAGATGGGCGACGGCGATAGTCGTCTCGGTCGGGCCGTACCGGTTCACCACCCGCAGTCCCGGACTGGCGGCCCATACCGCCCTGATATCGGCCTTGGACGGTGCTTCGCCGCCCAGGGCCATCACTCTCAGCGGGGTGTCAGCCAACCGCGCCAGACGGCCACTAGCCCGGAGCAACCGGAGGTAGCTGGGAGAGCAGCTGGTCGCCGTGATCCCCTCGCTGGCGACAATCGAGAAGAACCTCCGTGGGAACAGCAGGGCTTCCCGGTCGGGGATGACGAGGGGGACACCGCGCACGAGCGGAGGAAAGATGGCAGAGAAGGAGCCGTCAAAGTGCACGGGCGAAACGCATAGGGCCCGGTCGTCCGCGGTGAGTTCCTCGGCGTCGGCGCATGCTTCGACTGCGGTAAAAAAGGCCTCCGGGGAAATCTGCACCCCCTTGGGGATACCGGTCGTCCCCGACGTGTAAATGACGTAGGAGATGGGGCCCGTTACGGGTGGTGGCGTGCGCCCATCTGCGACGCTCAACGCCGAAAGGGAGGTCCACGCGGTGCCGACGGGAAGTCCCGATGGCGCCGTTTCGTCCGAGCCTGATGTGATCACCTGTGCGGGCCGGCAGTCAGCCACGATCTGGGCACGGCGGAGATCTGGATCGGTGATCGCCAGCGGAACGAACGTGACCCCCGCCCACAGACAGCCCAGTGCCGCCACCACGAAGTCCACAGAATTGCCGATCAGCAGGGCAACCCGATCCCCGGGCTCGACGCCTTTCTGAAGCAAGCCAGCAGCCACTCTCCCAGCCGCGGCGCGCAACTCGCCCCGGGTCAACGCGCGATCTAGGTCCTTGACAGCGGGCCGATCCGGGGCTCGATCGGCGTGGTCCAGCACCGCACCGAGCACGCCGGTGAGGGTCAGGACTTCGGCGCGATGCACAAGTCGGTCGATGACCGCGTCGCGCTGGCTGGTCGATGTCAATAGACGACTTCCGGGTTATATGCGTCGATCCACACCGACAGGTCGAGGACCCGCTCTAGCCGCTCCCTGTCCAGCGGCCGCATCTCTTGGGGGTCCAACAGTGTCAACTGCTCCAGCGCCGCCCGGTCGATCAGACCGAACAACACATCATCGCCGGTGCCCAAGAGATCCTTCGCCTGCGCCTGGAGGGCGGCATCGTATTGCGGATCCGAGGTGGACGGATACGGGCTCTTGACCCGCTTCACCACCGACTCGGGCAGCACGTCACGGACCGCGCCGCGCAGCAGGCTCTTCTCTCTGCCGTCATAGGTCTTCAGCGACCACGGCGTGTTGTAGACATATTCGACGAGGCGGTGATCGCAGAATGGAACACGCACCTCCAGGCCGACCGCCATGCTCATCCGGTCCTTGCGGTCCAACAGGATCCGCATGAACCGGGTCAGGTGGAGGTAGCTCATCACCCGCATCCGGTGGGTGAAGTCGTCCTCCTCGTCGAGCCGCGCGACCTCGTTGACTGCCTCGGTATAGCGGTCCTGCAGGTAGGTGTCCAGGTCGACGGCGGAGCGTAGTGCCGGCGTGAACATGTCGCTGGAGCGGGCCGAGTACATCAAACTAACTAGGCGGCCACGCCGCGCTGCACTGCCAGGTAGACCGCGCTGGGTGGGGTTACCGAGTCTCCGATGGCGATCCAGGGGAACGCATCGGTGTTCTGGACCGCTGGGTCGTGGAACTGCCGGTAGCCACCGAAAATCTCGTCGGCCGACTCTCCGGACAGCGCCACCGTCGACTGCTGCCGGATCGCCTTGAACAGCAGATAAAGCGACTCGTCCATGTCGCCCATTCCCATCGGGAGGTCGCGGGCCCTGACCACCTTGCGCCGGAGGTCGAGGTCGGCCAACTGGGTGTGATCAAGCACGATGTCGGTGTGGTCCGAACCGACGTGCTTGGCCACATCGTGCACATACGGCGTGTCCATGGTCGGACGGAGCTCGCTGGGCTTGAAGTTTTCGACCTGTGCATCGAAGTCGACGGCAAACGTACGGACCGGGTTGTTGAGTTCGCGTGCGGACAGCGCGGTGATGGTGCTGGAGTCCAGGCCACCGGACAACAGCACACACTCGGGAACGTCGGCGACCAGCTGACGACGGACGATGTCGTCGAGCAGCTCACGTACCCGCGCGACGGTCGTGTCGCGGTCGTCAGTGTGCGGTTTCGATTCCAGCCGCCAGTAGGTGCGCTCGCGGACGCCGCGCTCGTCGACGGTGACGATGGTGCCGGGCTCTACCTCCTGCATGCCCTTCCACACCGCGTGCTTGGGAGTCTTGATGAGCGGGACGAGCATCTCACACAGCCCGTCGACGTCGACGACCCGCTTGACCAGCGGGTTGGCGAGGATCGCCTTGGGCTCCGAGCCGAACAGCACGCCGTCGGGAGTGCGGTAGAAGTAGAGCGGTTTGATGCCCATCCGATCGCGGATCATCACGAGCCTGCGTTCACGCGCGTCCCAGATGGCGAACGCATACATGCCGTTGAGCCGATCTGCCAGCGCCTCACCCCACTCGAGGTAACCGCGGAGCACGACCTCGGTATCACTGGAGGTCTGGAACTTCTGGCCCTTCTGGGTCAGTTCGTCGCGCAGCTCTTTGAAGTTGTAGGCCTCACCGCTGTAGACCATCACCACGTCGCCGTGGGGGGTGGACACCGACATCGGCTGAGCCCCACCGGCCAGATCGATCACGGCGAGACGGCGGTGGCCGAGAGCAGCGTCCCGGTCAGACCAGACCCCGGACGCGTCGGGGCCACGGCATGCCATCGTCTCGGTCATCGCGTCAATCACCACGCGCTCTCGGGTTTGGTCCCGAGAGAAGTCCACCCACCCGGTGATGCCGCACATGTTGTTACCTCCCGGCTCAGCCGGCGATGGCCGTGGCCTTGTCCAGGGCCTGGTCGATGTCGTCGATGATGTCGTCGATGTGCTCGATCCCGATGGACAGGCGGATCGTCTCCGGCCGGATACCGGCCTTCACCAGCTCCTCGTCGGACAACTGGCGGTGGGTGGTGGAGGCCGGATGGATGGCCAGGGTCTTGGCGTCCCCCAGGTTGAGCAGCCGCTTGACGAGCTGGAGCGCATCGAAGAAGGCCAGTCCCGCCTCGTAGCCCCCCTCGGCCCCGAAGGTGACGATGGACGGCACACGCCCGTGCAGGTAGCGCTCGACCAGATGGTGGTAGGGATGGTCGGGGAAGCCGGCGAAGCTCACCCAGGCCACCCGGGGGTCGGCGGCCAGGTACTCGGCCACGGCCCGGGCGTTGGCCTCGTGGCGCTCGAGCCGCACGGCCATCGTCTCGAGGCCCTGGAGGAGCAGGAAGGCGTTGAACGGGGAGAGGGTGGCGCCGCTGTTGCGCAGCTGGGTGGAGCGGGCCCGCACGGTGAAGGGCCGCTCGGGAAAGTCGCGGGCGAAGACGACGCCGTGGAAGGCGGGCTCGGGCTGGTTGAACATGGGGAAGCGGTCGGGGTGGTCGGCCCACGGGAACCGGCCGCCGTCCACGATGGCCCCACCGAGGGTGGTGCCGTGGCCGCCCACGAACTTGGTCAGCGAGTGGACGACCACATCGGCCCCGTGCTCGAAGGGCTTGAGCATGAGCGGCGTGGCGACCGTGTTGTCCACGATGAGGGGCACGCCGGCCGCATGGGCCACGGCGGCCACGGCCTCGAGGTCCACGATGTTGCCGGCCGGGTTGCCGATGGTCTCGCAGAAGACGGCGCGGGTGTTTTCGTCGATGAGGGGGGCGATCGACTCGGCTCGGTCGTCGACGGCGAAGCGGGCCTCGATGCCCAGGGTCGGCAGCACGTGGGCGAAGTAGGTGAAGGTGGCCCCGTAGAGCTGGGGGGCCACCACGAAGTTCGAGCCGGCACTGGCCACCGTCAGGATGGCGTAGCTGACGGCGGCCATGCCCGAAGCCACCACCAGGGCCGCCGTCCCCCCTTCGAGGGCGCAGATGCGCTGCTCGAGGACGTCGAGGGTCGGGTTGTTGAGCCGGTTGTAGTGGAAGCCGGGCGTCTCGAGGTCGAGCACGGCCCCGGCGTGGGCGGCGTCGATGAAGTCGTGGGCCACCGTCTGGTAGATGGGCACGGCCACGGCCCGCGTCCCGTCGGGTGTGTAGCCACCGTGGATGGCGATGGTCTCGTCGTGCATGGCCTCAGGCGCTCCTCTTCGGGATGGTGCCCAACAGGTTGGCGTACAGACGCAGGGCCGCGCCCCGCCACGGCCACGGGGCGCGGGCGCCGACCTCGTCGAAGGGGAAGGCGGCCACCAGGGCCGGGTCCCGCTCGCCGCCCACCACCCGCTCGTGCAGCCGGCGGAGCCCGTCCCAGTCCGGGCCGGCCACGCAGTCCCGGGGGAGGCAGGGCAGTTCGTCGCGCTCGTGGCCGGCGTAGCGCCGCACGTCCCGGACGTACTCGCGCACGAGGCTCGAGGGATCGTACTCGGGATGGGCCTGGACCAGCACGACCTCGCACCGGCCCACCGTCTTCGTGACCACGCTCCACCCCACCTCCTCCGACTGCAGGGCCACCGCGTAGCCGGCGGCGGCCACCGCCTCTGCGGGCACGGCGTTGAGCCGCGAGTGGGGCAGGACGACGGGACCGTCCGAACCCGGCGGCCAGAGGGTGGGTCGGGTCGGCCTCCTGGGCGAAGACGCCCGTGCACTTGACCGGCAGGGTGGTCCGTTCGACGCCGTCGAAGACGGCCAGGGCGGCGTGGGCCGACAGGCAGGACAGCACCATGGCCGGCACGTTCTCGCTCCCCCACCGCAGCAGGCCGCACAGATCGGACCAGTAGGGCTCGTCCTCGATGCGGGACTCGATCGGGTTGGAGCCGGTCACCACCAGCAGGTCGGGGGGATCCGAGGTAGATGTCCTCGAGGGGACGGTACTCGGCGGCGATACGGGCCCGGATCCGCTCGCCCCGGGGCACCCCGGCCATGGTGTGGCGGGTCACGACGACCGTCTCACACCCGGACCCGGCGTCCAGAAGGCCCACGAACTGTCGCTCGGTGGCGCAGAAGGCGGCGTCGGGCATGTTGTTGACCAGGGCGCACGTCCACCGCACCGGTCCCTCGGCCCCGTCCGGCGCCGCCCCCGGGTCGAGGGCTCCGGCCAGTCGAACGCCCACCGCTCAATGCCTCACATCGGTGTAGGTGACGGTGACCTCCTGGTGGAGGAGCCGGTAGGCCGCCTGCAACTGCTCCTCGTCGTCGGTCGAGCCGACCACGGCCACGATGTGGTTGCCGGAGCCGTCCCGCCAGTCGAGGGCGGCGCCCGGGCCCTGGTGGAGGCTCACCGTGTCCACCTCGGCGTGGTCGCTGAAGTCGTTGATGCCCTCGATGGCCGTCACCGTGGCCGAGACGGTCGGCGGCTGGAGGAAGAACCGGTAGCCGATGCGGTCGGTGGCCACGGGCCCGTCGACGAAGACCGACTCGCCCAGGGCCACCCGCAGGGTGAGGTCGAGCAGGCTGACGCCGGCGGCCCGCTCCAGCATCTCGGGCACACCGCCGCCCACCCGTCCGTTGACCTCGATGATGCGTGGCCCGTCGGGTGTGAACTTGACCTCGGTGTGCAGGCACCCGGTGCGCACCCCGAGGGCGTCGATGGCCCGGGTGGCCAGGTCCAGGACGGCCGAGCGGCTCCCGGCGTCGAGGGCGGCGGGGATGAAGAACCCGGTCTCACGGAAGTTTTCGGCCGGCGGGAAACGCCCGGTCAGGGCCAGGTGGCTGATGACGCCGTCGGCGACCACGCTTTCGACCGACACGTAGCCGGCGTAAGGGTCGCCGTCCCGGGCTGGATCGTCGGGTAGGTAACCCTCGAGGACCATGTCGGGGCGGCCCGGGCCGAGGGCGTCGAGCAGATTCGTCGAGCTCGGCACGGTCGCGGGCCAGGAAGGTGTAGCGGCTGCCCTGGGCCGAGCGGGGTTTGAGGACGGCGGGCCACCCCACCTCGGCCTCGACGGCCAAGAGCTCGCGCGCGGACTGGTAGGGGCGGACGAGGTGGCAAGGGGGCATGTCGAGGCCGGCCGTCGGCCAGGGCCCGGCGCTGGCGGGCCTTGTCGGTGAGGGCGGCGGCGGTCGCCGGGCTGTGGAAGGGCAGGCCCAAATCCTCGGCCACACAGAGCCAGTTCGACCATGCCGGCGTCGAGGTAGGTGGTGAGGCCGTCGGGCTCCCAGTCGGCCAGGGTCTTGACCGCCTGCTCGGTGCTCATGCCTTCGAGGTCGACAACGGTGCCGAACCGGTTGAGGAGATCGGCCATCTCGCCCATCCCCGGCACGGACGTGTCGATCATCCACAGCAGGTCGCAGAGGCCGGCGGCCGCTTCGGCCAGCTGCATCACGGGAACGCAACGCGGCCCGTAGCCCACCGCCACCAAGGGCCGAGCCCGTCCGGTCGTGGAATCCGTCATGTGCTCAGCCGATCACGGCCTCGACGCAGGCCTGGGCGTCGTAGACGGCCCGGAGGCGGCTGCGGGGCGAGGGCAGGTAGTGGGTGAAGTAGCGCACTCCCTCGGTGAGCACGCCCAGCACGGACAGGTTGGGCTGGAGCCGGCCCTCGGTGTCGTAGGGATGGAACTCCTCATTGATGGCCACGCTGCCCACGGGCGTGTCACCGTAGCTGAGCTGAGTCAGCCTTCCCTTCGCGTAGAGACGCTTGAGCAGGGGCGAGCCCGACCGGGCCAGCGAGGGCATGTCGAGATAGCCCCGCACCACCCCGTCGACCGTCACGGCCGTCGGCTCGTCGAGGGCCGTGGAGCTCAGGCGGATGCCGTCGGGGCAGGCGGTCAGCTCCGGGCTCGGTCCGAGCGGGATGCGCACCACTCCGGCGTCGAGCAGCCCCAGCAGCTGCTGGGAGCGCATGGGTGGCACGCCCGCCTCGAGCCGGTTGATGCGGCCCCGGACGTTGGACTGGAACTCGACGTAGGAGTCGAGGGAGAGACCACCGAACTCGATGACCGAACGCAGCTGGTCCCGAAGGATGCGCAGCACCTCCTGGGCCGCCTTGACCGGGCTCCCCCCGGGTCGCAAGGCCTCGGTGAGGTCGTCCTCGATCATGTCGTAGACCTGGCCCTGGTAGTCGGCGGCCGACGTGTAGTGGCGGTCTGTCCCGGCGAACAGGTGGGTGGCCGGGTCGAAGCGCCCGTAGCGCGGCTCGAGACCGTCGACGATCTTCTCGTAGTGCCCGTCGACCCAGCCTTGGCGGAGGACGGTGCGGACCTCGGTCGACTCGACGTCGCCCCCGGCCAGCAAGGCGGCCTGTATGTAGTGGCGCGCCTGCATCTCGGCGAAGATGAGCGGGAGAAGCTCGGCCCGGAAGTCCACGTGCCGCCGCACCGGCGACCCGCCCGGATTGGTCAGCGCCGCGAACTCCTCGGGGGTGCACACCACCGGCTGGTACTGGCCGTAGGGGTCGACGCCGGTGGCCGACTTGGCGCAGTACGGCGCGCCCGAGCGCGAGTAGAGGGTGATGGTCGGCTCCCGGCCCGAGGGCACGTACCGCAAGCGGTCGGCCCGGTCGCACCGGTCCTCGAAGGTCCCGCCTCGTCCGATGGTGAGGGCGGTGAGGACGTCGAAGCCGACCAGGCCCATGCCGGCCACGGCCACCGAGGATCCGGCCGGAGCGCTCTGGTCGAGGCACTCGATGGGGTAGGCCCGCTGGTAGTGCACGCCCCCGTCGGCCCCGGGCTCGTCGTTCCAGGTGTGCCCCGAGGTCAGCACCACGTGGTCGACGTTGAGGGTCGTCCCGTTGTCGAGCAGCACCGCCTCGCGTCCGTGCAGCGCCGGCGAGATGTCGACGGCCGCCGCGTAGTGCCGGACGATCTCCAGGTTGGGCGGAGCCCAGTCCACCAGCGTGTCGTAGAACCAGACCAGGTACTCGCCCATCAATCGCCGAGGCAGGTAGTCGGTGGGCCGGATGGGGTCGCCCCCGGCGCCGATGCGGCACTCGTAACCCACCCAGCGGTAGCCGCAGCACACCGCCCACTGGTGCAGGCCTATGGCATAGGGAGGCTGGTTGTCTCCGTCCGGGGCGGCGTAGAGGGAAAGTTGACCGCAGGCGTTGTTGAGCACCAGGAAGTCGGGCTGCTCGGCGGAGTACACCCCGCCTCCGAGCTGCGCGGGCTCGACCACGTGCACCCGCACCGGCGTCGCTACCTGCCGGGCCCGGCTCACCGTCCGCTCCAGGACGCACAGACCCCACGAGCCGAGCCCCACGATGGCCATCTCGATCATCGGACGCGTCCTATCCACGCCACCTCAGATCGGCGGCCGCTGGCTGATCTCTGCGTTCGAGCCCGTTTAGACGGGCTTTCCTCGATCGCGGCCGCGGTGAGTCGGCGGACCGCGTGTACCAGCTCGTCGACATCGCGGGCCGTGGTGGCAAAGGAGGTGACGAAACGGACGACGCCTGGCTCCCAACGGTCGTGGTAAAAGCCGTAACCCTGGTCCAAAAGTCCGTCGATGACCTGCTGGGGCAAATGGCAGAAGAGGATGTTCGCCTCTGGCGTGCCCGCAAGGCGAGTGCCGGGAATGGACTTCAGCCCCTCTTCGAGCCGCGCGGCCATGGCATTGGCGTGCCGGGCATTGCGCAGCCACAAACCGTCGGCGAGGTATGCGTCGAGTTGGGCGGCGGCGAAACGCGTCTTGGCTGCGAGTTGTCCGGCTCGCTTAGCCCGGAAGCTGAGCTCGGTGGTTACGGAGCGGTCGAAGACGACGATTGCATCGGCGGTGATGCCCCCGTTCTTGATAGCGCCAAAGGACAGGATTTCCACGCCGGCGCGCCAGGTTAGCTCGGCAGGGTTGCAGCCCAATGCGACAACGGCGTTGGCGAGGCGGGCGCCATCCATGTGAACGCGCAGGCCCGCGTGCTTCGCGATGCAGGCCAGGTGTCCGATCTCGGCGGGAGTGTATACCGCACCGGTCTCGGTTGCCTGGGTGAGGCTCAACACGGAGGGTTGCACGCTGTGCACGTCTCCGACCTTGCGGTGCACCGCGCCCTTAAGCTCGTCGGCGTCGATCTTGGCGTTTTCCCCACCCAGGGCAATGAGTTTGGCACCCCCTGTGAAGAACTCCGGTGCGCCGCACTCGTCGTTGTTGATATGGCTGTCGCGGTGGCATAGCACGCTGCCCCACGGTGGGGTCAGCGCGGCCAAGCTCAATGCGTTCGCCGCCGAGCCGGTGGAAACGGGGAACAGATCGACGTCGCAATCAAAGATCTCGCTGAAGCGGCGCCGTGCGCTCAAAGTCCAACTGTCGGTGCCATAGGGCGGTGCCTGCCCGGAGGCTGCCGCTGCAACAGCTGCGATGATCTCGGGTGCACCACCGGCGGTGTTGTCGCTGGTGAAATCCGGGTGCTCACGAGTGGCTCTTTCCACACGCGCGACTACGTCCACCGGGATAGCGCTCATGTGCCGTCACGCTCTCCGAGTGTCAAAGGCAGCCACATGTTTGCCCCTGTCTTGCGGATCATGATTAGCTCGTTAAGCGCCGGAATCCGGCGCGAGTCGGGGTGGCCCGGTTCGCGGGGTGCCACGATTGACTTATCGGGTTAGGCCCAGCTGGAGCCGACGGCGCTGTCGGTGGAGTTCATGTTGTTGCCGGCGGTTTGCACCTTTTGGCCGTGGGAGTTGGCTTGGTCGTAGATGACCTGGAAGTTGCGGCCCAATTGGGTGATGAACTCCTGGCAGGCCACCGAACCCGAGCCACCCCAGAAGTCACCGGCAGCCAGCACATCGCGCACGATGGACTGGTGCTCGGACTCCAGGGACGCGGCCTGGGCGCGAATCATCGCGCCGTGGGCGTCCACGTCGCCGAACTGGTAACTAATCGACATTGCTGTTCTCCTAAAAGTTTTCGGGCTGGGCTAGCTGGACAGGATCTGGCGGGAGGCCTGCTCTTGCTGCTCGTAGTTGTTGGCGTCGCGGATCAGCCCGTCGCGCACTCCGTGCAGCATGTTGACGATGTTGCGGAAGGCCTGATTCATCTGGCCCATGGTGTCGTAGGACGTCATCTGGGCTGTGCCACTCCAGCCGGCACCGGCGATGTTTTGGCTTGATGCCCACATCTTGCGGGCCTCGTCTTCCACCGTCTGGGCGTGCACATCGAAACGGCCCGCCATCGACCGCATCTCGTGCGGGTCAGTCATAAAACGCGTAGGCATATCTTCTATCTCCTTAATCGTATCGGACAAATTCGGTCGCTGCGACCAAACGAATCGCATTCCTTCGTCATGTTTTGGGCGGCGCATGTCCGTTGGTCGGCAAGTACACGATCGCCGGTGTGTATCCGGGGGGCGCGTGACCGTTCGTCGGGAATCCGGCGGGTACTGGATACGCCGGGGTTGCCGACTCGGCTGCCGGGTCCGGCGGGTAGCCGGCGGCCGGCGGGCGCGCCACCACGGTGCGGGGCTTCCCGTATTTAGAAGCAACTGCACCGCCCACGCCCGCCGCGGCGGCCACCCCTGCAGCTCCCGGAATACCGCCCATCATGAGTGGTAGCCCAGCTGCCATTGGTAGCCCGCCTGCCATTGGTAGCCCACCTGCCGCGCCGAGATTGACGCCCGCCAACGGCGCCACCGACGGCACGCCACCCAGCATCGCCGCCTGAGGTGTCGCGGCCCAGCCCCAGCTCTGCGGCACCGACAACGCGCCGACTGAGGCCGCTTGACCCAGGCCCGCCAATCCGCCCAAGCCGCCGAAGCCCCCAGCGACCCCTGACCCCAGCACGCCAGGGGCGGCCGCGGCCGCCGCGCCCCCGACCAAGGGTGCGGCCGCTGCACCCGCGGCCGCGGGTGCAGCGGCCATTGATTGGGTGACTGCAGTACCCATAGCGGGCGCGATCGCGTCGTTCGCCAAAAACATGCCCATGAACCCCGGGAGATAGCCGTAGTCGGTAACCAGACCACTCAGGGTGCCTCCGACCGAGAAACCGGGTATCTCGTCGGAAAGCCAGTTCGAAAGCTGTGCTATGGGCCCTGTCGTGGACGACGAAGCCGTTAGGCCCAGCGAACTCTCGATGTTCGAAAGTAAGGTCGACAACGACGTCGACGACGTCGACGACGCAGCGGGCGACGCGAGGCCCTGTAGCGACGTGGTAATTGAGGACAGCAGCTGCGACAGCGTTGACTGCACGCCCGTGCCGGTCGACGTGCCGGTCGCCTGCGCGACCGCGGCGGCCTGAGTGGCCCCGCTTGACGGGTTAGTGATCGACGGCGCCGCCGTGAACGTCGTCAACGTCGAAGCGGCTGCCGAGTGGCCGGCATAGCTGTACATCGCCGCAGCGTCCTGAGCCCACATTTCGCCGTACTGAGCCTCGTTAGCCGCGATCGCGGGGGTGTTTTGGCCGAAAACGTTGGTCGCGGTGAGCGACGCCAGCTGAGTGCGGTTGGCGAGGATCGTCGCCGGCGGCACCGTCATTGTGAGCGCCGCCTGATAGGCGGCCGCCGCCGACCTGGCCTGACTGGCCGTCTGCTCAGCTTGCCCGGCGGCCGAATTGAGCCACGCCACATAAGGTGTCGCCGCGGCCTCCATAGCCGTTGACGATGGGCCCACCCATGATTCGTCGGTCAACCCGGAGATCACCGATCCGTACGAGGACGCCGCGGATTGCAATTCGGAAGCCAACCCGTCCCAGGCCGTCGCGGCGGTCAGCATCGGTTCTGACCCCGGTCCGGAATACATCCGCGCGGAGTTGATCTCTGGCGGTAAGGCCCCGTAATCCATAGCTGAACCCGGAGCTGCCTAGAGCGCCGCAGCCGCGTTGGCGGCCTCGGTGGCCGCATACGATCCAGCGCTGACACCCAGCGTGTTCACAAACATCTCGTGAATCGCTGCGGCTTGGGCGCTCACCGCCTGGTACAGCTGAGCGTGTGCGGCGAACTGCGCCGCGGTCAGCGCGGACACTTCGTCGGCAGCGGCGGGAACGACACCGGTCGTTGGAGCCGCGGCGGCCGCATTCCCGGCCGTCATCTCAGAACCGATGCCCTGCAAGCTTCCGGCCGCGGTAGCCAGCATCTCCGGCTGCGTGGTCACAAACGACATGTGCTCCTCCTACTGGAAGCAGTGGGCCGCTATCACCGCGGCGGCGCCCGGCGCGACCGTAAACATACCGATGATACTTGTAGACTAGTATCTTCATACTTTTTGTCGCGTTACAAGCTCATTCAAACATATACAGTCTCTATATGCGAGTACTGCATTCACACGGCGGACCGAAGCCGTCGAATAAAGACCGTGCGTCCGCGATTGCTGCTAAGCGCGTCTGCGGCGGGCCAGTGACGATCACGCCGCTGCGGCGCCGCGCCACCCGCCAGCGAGTTGGGTAGGAACAGGTTCCCCAAGCCAGGTTCATACTGATGCTCTGCCAAATCGACGACTCACCTCGGTAAGGACATTCACGAGGGCGTCCACTGCGTGGTCGACGCTGAATTGGTCGGCGTAGTGACGCGATGCCAGGGACCCGCGCAAAGTCGCGGTGTACGGGTCAGCCAACTCGTCGAATGCGGCCGTTACCGCGGCGACGTCGTTGACTCCGATCGGGGGAAAGCTCGGGGGCTGGTATTCGTGCAAGCCACCGACCGCGGAGACGATGGGCATAACGCCCAGCTGCATCGACAGCAGCTGCACGCCGCTTTGCGAGGCACTGCGGTAATGAGCGACCGAGCCCTTGGCAGCGGCCAGCGTGGTGACGACATCCGCATAGCGGTAATTGCCGGGACGCCACCGAACGTAGGCCGGCAGCGTCCGGATAGTAAGCGGCCCATCACCGATCAGCAGCAGCTCGTCGCCGCGCCAGTTGTCTCCGTCCACGTGTCGCTGCCAGGCCTCGAGGACAATGTCGATGTTTTTGTGCGAGTCGAGCCGACCAGCCACCACGAAATCGTGCCGCCGGTCGGGACCAACAAACGGCGGAACCAACTCCGAATCCAAGTCGCTGCAGAGCGGCACCACACGCACGCTCGTGCCGGCCACGTCGCGCCGTGTGGCGACAGCGATTGCGGCGTAATTGCTGTAGGTGACGGTAGCCGCCGAACGGCCGCCCCACCTGTCGAATAGGGCGCGCGCGAAGACATGCCGCCGCCGACCGTCATCCCGGCGTTCGTCGTGCACCAGCTGAATACGGGGGGCTCGTCCGGCCAGCGCGATCCAGCACGGCTCGCGGACCAGCTCACTGATCACGATGTCGGGCCGATGTTCGCGGATGCGGCGACGAGCGGCCAGAGCCGCCGGCCAGTTCGACGCGGTGCTGAACCGCGAATCGAGCACCAACTCGTAGTCACGGGCCATATCTGACTCCGGGTGTTGGTCGGTGGTCACCAACAGCACATCGATGCCCCGCGCGCGTAGCTCTTCGGCCTGCACGCGCGCCAGCGGCCGCAGCAACGGCGAAAGCCATAACACCCGAAGTGCCTTTGCGTTACCACGGCGATCGCGTGGGATCCTGCTATAGGTCATCGCCGTTACCGTGTCGTACGTTCGCATACGGTCGAAGCCGCTCCTATCAATCCAGCGTGAACTGGGAAATTGGTTGCTGCCGGGCCGTTTCGCATTTTGATGTCCTCGGATGCCAACGACGTCGCAGAGTGCAAGGTCGGAAAAGGAAAGACGAGTTGACCCCCCCAGTCGGCGATGTAGCTAAGCTGTTCGGTGAGTTCGGTTTCCAGGTTCCACGGCAGTGCCAGCACCACGTCTGGGCGGTCCTTGGCGAGGAGCCCTGGATCGTAAATCGGGATGCGCATACCTGGCGTAAAGCGGCCATGCTTATACGGATTGCGGTCGACGATGTACTCAAGTAGATCGCTGCGGATCCCGCAGTAGTTCAATAGCGTGTTGCCCTTGCCCGGTGCGCCGTAGCCGACGACGCGCTTGCCGTCGGCGCGGCACTGAAGCAGGAAACGCAACAGGTTGTGGCGCAGCGCCTCGGTGCGCGGACGCAGTTGCAGATAACCGTCGATGCGATGTAGCCCTGCGGCCTTCTCCGCGCGCAGCAGGCTAGTGACCCGTTCACTCGGCGGTGGGGCGATTCGGCTGGGACGAGCCCAGATGCGAATCGAACCACCGTGCGTAGCAAGCTGTTCGACGTCGACGACAGCCAGCCCCGCAGTAGCGAGTGCCCGTGTGGCCGACAGGAGGGTGAAGTACTGGAAGTGTTCGTGATGGATCGTGTCGAATTGCCCCTGGCTTACCAGCTTCAACGCATGGTGTACCTCGATGGTCACCCAGCCTTCGTCGGCGACCAATCCGCGCAGTGCTTGGGTAAAGCCCAACAGGTCGGGCACGTGCCCGTAGACGTTGTTGACGATTACCAGGTCCGCCGGGCCGTGTTCGGCGCGTGCTGTGCGTGCCAATCCCTCGTCGAGAAACGCTGAGACCGTCGGCACACCGCGGTCGCGGGCGGTGGCACCGACATTTCTCGATGGCTCGATGCCGAGGCATGGTATACCCGCGGCGACGACATGTCGGAGCAGATATCCGTCATTACTACCGACTTCGACGACGAATGACTCCTCGTCAAGGAACAGTCGGTCGACGGCTTGATCGACGAAATCCTTAGCGTGTTGCGCCCAGGTGTCCGAAAACGAGGAAAAGCAAGCGTATTCGGAGAAAATATCCTCCGGCGTGATCAGCGCAGGTATCTGCAACAGCAGGCAGTCCTGGCACAGCCGCAGGTGGAGAGGGAATGTCGTTTCGGGTAGGTCGAGTTCGTCGGTGCTGAGGAATCTTTCACAAGGCGGAGTCGCACCGAGGTCCAAGACGCTAATAAGTCGGTCTGACTCGCATAGCCGGCAACGTAGTCGAGCCGGCGGCGTTGACGTACTGTTGCTTCTGCCGCGCGTCACGGCGGACCCCATGGGGGACGGCAGTTTTCGCTAACACGCACCGATGGCTGCCAAACCATGCCGGCAAGGCGATGGTCGGAAAATGCGTTACTCTTGTCTGTAACCCGCATCACGACGAACGGAGGGGGCCCGGACCGCGGCGGGGGCACACCGCGGCCCGGGCGTTTCGGATTGGCCCGGTCCAACTCGCGACTCACGCGATCATCTGCTTCCGAACGCAGCGAGGCCACTGTCGACCCATTGACCGGACCAATAGCCTTACTGGTCATCAGGTAAGTTCCAGCGGCGGCGATCACCATCAGGACCGCATGCTCGGTTGCCACTGTCGACTCATTACTGATCGCCCCGTCGCTGGCCAGGACGGCCTTGAGTGTCTTGGCGATAAGCCGCAGATCACAAGTTGTGACTCGGAGATCTCGCAGGTCATCGATGTGGTTGATCATGACCGGCCTAACCGTTCGCCCGCAGACCTGGTGGAATACCGACCGGCAATTTGCATTGCGCCTCGAGCGGCTCGTCGACCAGCCGCCCAGGTGGTACCGCTCACGCCGGAAACCGGTACCAACAGCGGCCAGCTGGCGTCCTTCTCGGAAATAACGGTGACCGGTAGGGGCCATACGATGCCGAATTCCGGGTCGTCGTAACGGAAGCCCTGCTCACTTGCAGGCGGGCAGGTATCGCTAACGTGATAGAGGATTTCAGTGTTGTCAGCCAACGTCTGGAAGCCGTGTGCGACAAACGGCGGCAAAAACAGCGCACGACGGTTGTCGGCGCTGAGCTGCACCATGACGTGTTTGCGATAGGTGCGCGACTCGGGCCGGACGTCGACGGCAACGTCGACAATCGCCCCGCGCGTGCAGCGCACCAGCTTCGCTTCGCTGTACGGCGGCGCTTGACGATGTAGACCCCTCAGCGTGCCTCGGGCGTAGTTGTAAGAGATATTCGTCTGCGCGACAGACGAATTCAACCCATTGGCGTCAAATTCGTCAGAACCGAACGAACGCGAAAAGAAACCGCGATCGTCGCGGTCCGGTTCGATGTCGACGATCATCACCCCAGCGACGTCGGTGGGCGTGTATTTCACTGCACCGCTCCCTGGGGCCCTTGAGAAGCGTTGGCGCAACTGGATAGTTCGAATAGCTCTCGGCGCCTGTGACAAGCATGCCCACGGTCATGTCCCTCCGTTGTGCTCGCTATCGACCGGCGCTAGTTGACCGAATAATCGGTGCTGGTATCCAAAACCGCCTTCTCCACCGTGAAGGCTTCCGCGTAGCGAGCGCGGCACTGCACCCCACGGACTCTCATCAGGCCGAGGACAGCCTCGTCGTCGAGCCAGCCGCACCCCGACTGGGACGGATAACACTGGGCAAGCATCTTCGCCTTGTGCCGTGCCGTTGTGTCTGAAATCGGTAGGTAGAGTGTTGGATTAGGCAAATCGGACTCCCACTTGAGAATCTCGTAGCCGAGCACCAGGTGGTCTCGGAATTCGGTCGGAATCAGCTCCGCGACCAAACGGTTGTCGTGGTGGTAGTCGTGGCGCTGTGGGCCGAACACCATGTCTGGCTGACATTCGCGGCGGAACGCAGCGATATGTTCTCTCACCAGTTCCCATTCGTCAGGAAGCCGGCCATCCGGCAGATCGGCGACCGTCAACCGGACGTCGGTCGACGGGCATATCGTCGCGAAGGCGTCCTTCTCCTCGACCTCTCGTGCGGTACCACCGCCCGTCAACACCAGCGCGTGAACGACGACATCGGGTTTGTCACGCACGATTTCCATCAAAGTGGCGCCGACCCCGATGGCGATGTCATCACAGTGGGCTCCGATGACAGCAACAGAATTCAGGCTGACCGGCGTCAGCGAGATCATGCCGACCGCTCCCTACATCCGGGCGAGTCCACCAAGGCGTCTGCGGCTGTCCGCATGCGCACGGCGTGACCCGCCGACTAGACGTCGAGATGAGACCGGCGGCGAATGTTCCTCCGATGGGGATGTCGCCGGCATTCAGACCATGCAGACCGGTGATAAGCATGAATGGCATCATACATACTTTTGGGATGATGTTAAGCCTTTTAACCATCTTGGGGTATCAAGCCGGACCGTGCGGTGAAGATCGGCAGGTGGCCGGCACCAACCTGTGCCTAACCGGCGGATACCGGGCGTTGCACCATCGCGGGGCGGACGTTGTAGCGAGCAGCCAACGGAGAGCTCGTGCTGGCGCGCTCGGGCATACTGGCCAGCCGACCACCCAACGGCGCCGCCGGGCCGCCCGGCACGGCCGGCGACGTGGCCGCTGCCCCGGCCGCGCTCGGCATCGCTGAGGCGACCTGGCTGAAGGCCGGGGCGGACGAGGTCCAGCCCTGGGGGACCGACAACACTCCGAGCGAGGCTGCCCGACCCATATTCGCGGTCACCGCGGCGCCACCCGTCCCGGACGAGCCCAGGGCACCTGCCCCCGAACTCCAGCCGCTGCTCAGTGCCGACCCGAACACCGGAAGTCCGTTGCCGAAGGCGCTGGTCGCCGAGCCCATCGAGTTAATGAGCGAACCCGCCGAGCCGAGCATCGAGACGCTCGACGTAGACATCGCTGCCGAAGTGGCGGTCCCCGACACCAGGCTGGTCCCCGAGGTCACTGCCGTCGACGACGACGCCGCGGTCGTCAACGACGACAGCGGCGATGACGACGAAACCGAGGTCGCCGTCGAAGCCAGGCTCTGCAGAGCACTCGGCACCGCGGCAGAGGTCAGCGGTGTGGACGCCGCAGATGTCAGCGGTGACACGACCTGCAGGCCCGTGCCTGCCGAACCGCCTGCGGCTTGCGTGACCGCCGAGGACAACCCGGCCAATCCGGCTGGATTGGTGGTCTCCGCCGGAGTTGTGAACGATGTCAACGTCGATGCCGCCGCAGAGGCACCTGCATAGCCGTACATCGCCGCGGCATCCTGCGCCCACATCTCAACGTACAGGGCCTCGGTGGCCATGATCGCCGGCGTGTTCTGACCGAAGAAGTTCGTCGCAACAAGCAACAACAGCAAAGCGCGGTTGGCGGCAACCTCCGCCGGGGGCACCGTCATTGCGAACGCTGCCTCGTAGGCGGCCACGGCCGCCATGGCCTGCGCGGCAGCCTCTTGCGCCTGCGCGGCAGTGGAGCTTATCCACGACACATAAGGGGCGGCCGCGGCCGCCATTGACGTCGATGACGGCCCGAGCCACGACGATGTCAGGTCTGACACGACCGAGCCATAGGCGGTCGCCGTCAAATACAAGTCGTCGGCTAAGGCATCCCAAGCCATCGAAGCGGCCAGCATTGACCCCGACCCAGGCCCGGCATACATGAGACCCGAATTGACCTCCGGCGGAAACGCGCCAAAATCCAGCATCTACCAACCGCCGCATTTGACAGCAACAGCATCGCCGGCGCCGGCCGCGGCGCCCACGGTCGGCCCCGAACACATCCGCGCGGAGTCAATCCCTGGCGCTAAACCCCCGAAATCCACAGCTGAGCCCCTCCGCTGCCTAGCGCGCCGCACATGCATGGGCGACACCGGTGCGCACATGCGATCTATCAAGCGTGCTCACCAACACCTTGTGAATCACCGCGGCCGGGGCGCTCACCGACGACATATGTCTCTCCTCGCGAATCGCTCCGAAAGGCTGGCGACCTGATGCCGACGGCGCCGATCAGGCAGACGCTGGGTGCACAAACCACCCGTCCACATGCATCACATGATACATACTTTTGGATTGATGTATAGGCTATGAGATACTTGTAGTATCTACGACACGCGTCTAAATGACCAGCGCATCAAGAGCGGCCTGGTAACCTGACTTAAGGAGAGTGGTACGGCGACGTTGCGACCGAAACAAGCAGGTCGGTAGAGCTGCCAGTGCAAACGGTACATGTCAGGACGATCGACCAGGCGAAGGCGACTCATTTCGATGAACAGCCTGAGATCAATACAGCCAACCCATCATCGGTGCCTAGGCCCACCACGGTTGCTGCCCGCCGCGATAGCAATCCGCGGTTCCTCGGCACGCCGGCCCACTCTGAGGTTTGCGAATGAGCGACTCAACTGACAGACGAGCGGACACGACTCGTCAACAGCTCTTGCATGCTGCCGCGCACCAGTTCTCTCAACGCGCCTACCACGACGTCGGCCTCGACGACGTTCTCGCGGAAGCCGAATTGACCAAGGGCGCAATGTATTTCCATTTCCGCTCGAAGCACGCATTGGCGTTCGCCGTAGTCGAAGATCAGGCGACCCAGGCCAAAGCAGCGGTCGCGGGCTGCTAACCCGCAAGTTCTCCGGACTGGAAACGCTGATCGACTTCTCCTATCAGCTGGCCGTCGGCGACATCGGCAATGAGATCGCCCGAGCGGGGTTCAATCTGCTTGAGTCGATCGGGCGGATAGAAGGGTTGCAGGCCAAGCGGTTGGGGGGATGGATCCAGACCCTCAGCGACATCGCGGGTCATGCCATCGCTGAGGGCGACATCCTCGATGAATGTGACCCGCAGGACGTCGGACGTTTGCTCGTCTCGACGTATATGGGGCTGCGCCAGACCAGTAATCTCGACGAGGCGGAGCGGTTCCTCTCAGATCTGGAGAAGACCTGGGTATTGCTGGTACCAGGTTTCGTGCGTCCGGATCGGATCGATTACTTCAGACAATTCATCCGGAGACGCACCGCGCTCGCGATCCGCAGCACCGCAGCACTGGCGGGTTCCGGGTGATCGCGACGCAGGTCACAGACCCAGTGATCGCTCAGGATCCCACCGACGCCTGTTAGGCTTCGCGCCGAGTGACGACGTGTGCGACACCTCGGGTCCGGAGTCTAAGCACATCAGCGGAAATCCGGAGGTTAGGCGATGGCCCGTCAGGTTCGCTCGGAGGCGACACGGCGAAAGATTCTCGATGCCGCGATCGATGTGTTCAACGAGGTTGGGTATGCGTCCGCCGATCGAGGCGCGATCATCGAACGCACCGGGATGACCAAAGGAGCGTTCTACCACCACTTCGATTCGATGGAATCCTTAGCATCCGCCATCATCGAGGAAGGCGCCGAGCTGGCCCTCGGTATCTTGGGCACGCTATCTGACTCATTCTCTCCGGCGCTGGAGAACATAGTGCACGGCACCTTCGTGACCGCAGACCTGTTCGCTTCCGACAAAGTGGCTCGTACTGCCGAACAGTTGAGCCTTACCCTCGGCAAGTTCAACGACACCGCCGGCGCCGTCTACACGAAGTGGCTGGAGGCGTTGACCGCCGGGGTCAGTCGAGCAATCACCGAGGGCGACGTCAAAGAAGACCTCGACCCGCAGGCGGTCAGCGAGTCCATCATCGCCGCGACGTTTGGAACTCGGATACTGTCCCAAACCACGTCGGGCGGCGACATTGTCGGTCGGTTGACCCGGATGTGGGAGCTGCTGTTTCCCGCCATCGTGACCGACGCATCGCACGCCTACTATCGCGAGTTCCTGGCGCGCGAGGCCTTGCGTCACGTCAAGCACGACGACTCACCGTAAACCACGGGGCCGAGAAAATCAGTGCTCGTTAACCCAGAGCTGCTCGGTCAGATCCTGGAAGGTCGCCAGCGCGATCTGATCGTCGCTGCGCCTCAGCACCGACCTGCTCATCAGCGCGCGCACAATCGAGCCGTCCCTATGGGCTAACTCGACGACCATGTTCGCGAGTTCGTCGACAACGGAAAGCACCGATTCCGTTGTCGGTGCGACGTAGAAGACATCGTGGAACTTCAGCGACGTGACTTCGTCAGCGTCCCGACCCACCATCTCGGCGAATGCGCTATTCGCGAACATGATGGTGCCGTCCTGCACGACGGCCAACGTGGGAACCGGGAGCCGCTCCAACACGACCAGGGCCGGCAACCCTCCAAGAGTTTCCAGCGGCGATCTGCTGGGCTGCGCGGTTCGTCGTCGCTCCACCGCTTGATTATTGTCCATAGCGGCGGTCGCTGGTGGACCGAAGCCGGATCAATTCCTGCCGATCGCTCTGACCGGGCGAAGTTCGGCGCGGTGCAGCCCCTTTTGCAGCGACTTTGCCGCGACCGTGCGGATAATGACACGCTGACGGGGTGGTAGCCGGAAGCCGAGGAGGTTCTTTTGACTACACAAGGCGAATCGGCGGTCCTTGTCCTGGCAGCGGGGGCCGGGACCCGGATGCGCTCGGATACCCCGAAGGTGCTGCACAACCTGGCCGGCCGCAGCATGCTGGCGCATTCGCTGAACGCGATCGCCAAGGTGGCGCCACAACACCTGGTCGTGGTGCTGGGCCAGGATCACGGGGCCATCGAACAGGTCGTCGGTGAACTGGCCGACACCCTGGGGCGCTCCATCGACGTGGCAATGCAAGATCAGCAGCTCGGCACCGGTCACGCAGTGCTGTGCGGCCTGTCGGCCCTTCCTGATGATTTCACCGGCGTCGTCGTCGTCACCTCAGGGGACATTCCCCTGCTGGACGCCGACACGCTGGCCGATTTGGTCGCCGTGCACACCTCGAAAGGCGCGGCCGTCACGGTGCTGACTACGACTCTGAGCGATCCGACCGGCTATGGCCGCACGCTGCGAACCCAGGACCACGAGGTGATCGCGATCGTGGAGCAGGCTGACGCGACGCCCTCGCAGCAGGAGATCCGCGAAGTCAACGCCGGCGTGTACGCCTTCGACATCGCGGCGCTGCGATCGGCGCTGAGCCGGCTGTCAGCCGACAATGCCCAACAAGAGCTGTATCTGACCGACGTCATCTCCATCGTGCGTCAGGACGGCCAGGTGGTGCAGGCCCGGCACGTCGACGACAGCACGCTGGTGGCCGGGGTCAACAACCGGGTCCAGCTGGCCGAACTGGGCGCCGAACTCAACCGCCGCATCGTCGCTGCCCATCAGCTGGCGGGGGTCACCATCATCGATCCGGCGACCACGTGGATCGACGTCGATGTCAGCATCGGCCGAGACACCGTCATCCAGCCCGGAACCCAGCTGCTCGGCCGCACCCGCATCGGCTGCCGTTCCACCATCGGCCCGGACACCACGTTGACCGACGTCGCAGTCGGTGACGACGCATCGGTGGTCCGCACCCACGGCGCTGGCGCGTCGATAGGTGACGGCGCCACGGTCGGCCCGTTCACCTACCTGCGGCCCGGCACGGTGCTGGGCGCAGAGGGCAAGCTGGGCGCGTTCGTCGAGGCCAAGAACTCCACGATCGGCGCGGGCAGCAAGGTGCCTCATCTGACCTACGTTGGTGACGCCGACATCGGCGAGCACAGCAACATCGGCGCCTCCAGCGTGTTCGTCAACTACGACGGCACCACCAAGCAACGCACCACGGTGGGCTCGCATGTGCGCACCGGCTCAGACACCATGTTCGTTGCCCCGGTTACCGTCGGCGACGGCGCCTACACCGGAGCCGGGACAGTGCTGCGCGAAGACGTTCCGCCTGGCGCGCTGGCGGTTTCCGGCGGACAGCAACGCAATATCGAAGGCTGGGTGAAGCGCAAGCGACCCGGTACGGCCGCCGCAGAGGCTGCCGAAAAGGCGGAAAAGGCCGGGCGAACACTCGAGGCTGACCAGACGCCGTGAACCCACTAGTCTCCAACCCGCGAGCCGGCTACTCGGCAACCCATCGAAGCACTTCGCTTACGATGGGAGATCCAATTCGATCCCGAACGGCGAGGGCGGCAGTGTGAGCCACGACTGGACCGATAACCGCAAGAATCTGATGCTCTTCTCGGGCCGCGCGCATCCGGAGCTGGCCGAGCAGGTAGCCAAAGAACTCGACGTGCACGTCACCGCGCAGACCGCGCGCGAGTTCGCCAACGGCGAGATCTTCGTGCGCTTCCACGAATCGGTGCGTGGTTGTGACGCGTTCGTGCTGCAATCAGCGCCGGCGCCGGTGAACAACTGGCTGATGGAACAGCTGATCATGATCGATGCGCTTAAGCGCGGCAGCGCCAAGCGGATCACCGCCGTCATGCCGTTCTATCCCTATGCCCGTCAAGACAAGAAGCACCGCGGCCGCGAACCGATCTCGGCGCGGTTGGTCGCCGACCTGCTCAAGACCGCCGGAGCCGACCGGATCGTGGCCGTCGACCTGCACACTGACCAAATTCAGGGCTTCTTCGATGGACCCGTCGATCACATGCGCGGACAGAACCTGCTGACCGGCTATATCGGGGATAACTACCCCGACGGCAACATGGTGGTCGTCTCCCCCGACTCGGGCCGGGTGCGCATCGCCGAGAAATGGGCCGACGCGCTGGGCGGCGTTCCGCTGGCGTTCATCCACAAAACCCGCGACCCGCGGGTACCCAACCAGGTGGTGTCCAACCGCGTCGTCGGCGAGGTGCAGGGCCGCACCTGCGTGCTGATCGACGACATGATCGACACCGGCGGCACCATTGCCGGCGCGGTCAAGCTGCTACATCACGACGGCGCCAAGGATGTGATCATCGCGGCCACCCACGGCGTGCTGTCCGACCCGGCGTCCGAGCGGCTTGCCGAATGCGGCGCCCGCGAAGTGATCGTCACCAACACGCTACCGATCGGTGAGGAGAAGCGCTTCCCGCAACTCACCGTTTTGTCGATCGCGCCGCTGCTGGCCAGCACAATCCGCGCGGTATTCGAAAATGGTTCGGTTACAGGGCTGTTCGACGGAGATGCCTAGATGGCTGCTGGTACAAAAGCCGCGACCGACACCGTCATCTACCACAACCCAAGGTGCACCACCTCGCGCAAGACCCTGGAGTTGCTGCGCGACAACGGTCTTGAGCCCACCATCGTCGAGTACCTCAAGACGCCGCCGTCCCGCGCCGACTTGGTGGCCATGATCCGTGATGCCGGTATCGATGTGCGCAGCGCGGTGCGCAAACGCGAGTCGCTATACACCGAGCTCGACCTGGCCGAAGCGACCGACGATCAACTGCTCGACGCGATGGCCGAACATCCCATCCTGATCGAACGACCGTTTGTCCTCACACCGAAAGGCACTCGGCTGGCTCGTCCGGTCGACACGGTCCGCGAGATCCTTTGACAAGCAAGGCAGGCGCCGTCACGGCCGCGATATTATTTCTGGCCGTGTTGCCGGTCGGTTGTGGGCCGAAAAGTCCCGACTACCAATCGATTTGGACCACATCAGCGACGACGACGCCGCAGACAACTGGAGCGCCAGTACCGTTCTCAGAGTATCTGAAGGACAACGGGGTGTCCGGCGAGCCGGTGGCGCCCGACAAGCTGACCGATCTGAGAGTATCGATTCCGACACCGCCGGGCTGGCAGAAGTCGGACAAGCCGAATATCGCGCCCACCACCGAGGTGATCGCCAAGGGCGGCGGCTTTCCCACCGCCATGCTGATCGTGTTCAAGCTGGACGGCGATTTCGACGCCGCCGAATTGGTCAAGCACGGCAACGCCGATGCCACGCTCTCGGAGAACTTCAAACTGCTTAACCAATCCAATGCCAACTTCCAAGGATTTCCTTCGTCGATGATCGAGGGCAGCTACGACCTCAATGGCAAACGGCTGCATACCTACAACCGGATCGTCATTGCGACCGGGTCAGGGCCCGCCCGGCAGCGCTACCTGGTCCAGCTCGCGGTCACCAGCCTGGCCGAGCAGGCCGCTCCCGACGCGGCCGACATCCAAACGATCATCCGCGGGTTCACGGTCGCAGCAACCTAGCTCCCCGACGTGCCAGGCAGGCGCATTAATGTGTTTGCCATGACGTCGTGGACCGCCGCAGACCTGCCTTCGTTCGCCGGACGCACCGCCATCGTCACCGGCGCCAACAGCGGCCTGGGCGCGGTGACGGCCCGCGAGCTGGCCCGGGTCGGTGCCCAGGTCATCTTGGCTGTACGCAACACCGGGAAGGGCGAAGCCGCCGCCCGGGAGATGCCCGGAGACGTCGAGGTGCGCCGACTCGACCTGCAGGATCTGACCTCGGTGCGCCAGTTCGCCGACGGGGTGGACGTCGTCGACGTGTTGGTGAACAACGCCGGCGTCATGGCCGTCCCGCAGGCGGTGACGGCCGACGGCTTCGAGACCCAGATCGGAACCAACCATCTGGGTCACTTCGCGCTGACCAACCTGCTGTTGCCCAAGCTCACCGACCGGGTGGTGACGGTCTCATCGCTGATGCACTGGATCGGCCGCATCAGCCTTCGGGACCTGAACTGGACCGCGCGGCCCTACTCAGCGTGGCTGGCCTACGGCCAGTCCAAGCTCGCCAATCTGCTGTTCACCAGCGAGCTGCAGCGCCGGCTCGAAGCGGCCGGGTCGTCGGTGCGAGCGCTGGCCTCCCACCCCGGTTACTCGCACACCAACCTGCAAGGTCAGTCCGGTCGCAAATTCGACAACGCGCTGATGGCGATCGGTAACCTGCTGGCCACCGACGCCGACTTCGGCGCTCGGCAGACGCTGTACGCCAGCGCGCAGGATTTGTCGGGCGACACCTTCGTCGGCCCACGTTTCGGCATGGCTGGGCGCAGTGGGCCGGTCGGGCGCAGCCCACTGGCCAAACGCCCAGCTACCGCCGCCGCGCTGTGGGAGCTGTCCGAACGGCTCACCGACACCAAATTTCCGCTCTGAGGAGCTGATGCGCTAACCTGGCCGGGCGTCACGGCGAGGGTGGCTTGCCAGGATATGTGCATCCCACCGTTATCGACGGGGACCGGCTCGACGGTTGTCGCGATGCTGGCCGTGACAGGAAAAACCTGACACAGGAGCGACACCATGGCCACATCTGCGACCTCGCCGATCAATCAGCTGAGCGTCTCGGTACGCACCCAGACCGGCAAAGGAGCCTCCCGGCGCGCGCGGCGTGACGGCAAGATTCCCGCCGTCCTCTACGGTCACGGCGCAGACCCGCAGCACCTGGAGTTGCCCGGTCACGACTTCGCCGCGGTGCTGCGCAACTCTGGCACCAACGCCGTGCTCACCCTCGACATCGATGGCAAAGAGCAGTTGGCGTTGACCAAGGCGCTCGCCATCCACCCGATCCGCCGCACCATTGAGCACGCCGATCTGCTGGTCATCCGTCGGGGCGAGAAAGTGGTCGTCGAGGTCGGCATCGACGTCCAGGGCGAGGCCGCGTACGGCACCTTGGTCACTCAGGAGGCCAACACCGTCGAGATCGAGGCCGAGGCGTTGTCGATTCCCGAGGAGTTGGTCGTGTCGGTCGAAGGCGCCGAGCCGGGTACTCAGATCACTGCCGGGCAGATCGAGCTACCAGCCGGGGTCACCCTGGTGGACGACCCGGACATGCTGGTCGTCAACGTGGTGGTCGCGCCCACCGCCGAGGACCTTGAAGCCGAGGGCGCCGGCGAGGTGGCCGAGGCCGAGGAGCCGGCCGAGTCCGAAGAAGCCGAAGAGGGCGAAGAGGCCGAGGCGTCCGAGTCCGAATCCGAGTAGCAGATGGCCGACCCGATTTTGGTGGTCGGCCTGGGCAACCCCGGACCAAACTATGCCCAGACGCGGCACAACCTGGGGTTCATGGTCGCAGACCGGCTCGCCGCCCGGCTGGGCTCAACGTTCAAGGTGCACAAGCGCTCTGGCGCCGAGATCGTCACCGGCCGGCTCGGTGGGCGTGCGGTGGTGCTGGCCAAGCCGCGCAACTATATGAACGAGTCCGGCCGCCAAGTGGGCCCGCTGGCCAAGTTCTATTCGGTGCCCGCCGCTGACGTCGTGGTCATCCACGACGACCTGGACATCGAATTCGGTCAGATCCGGCTCAAGATCGGCGGCGGCGAGGGCGGTCACAATGGGCTGCGCTCGGTGGCATCCGCACTGGGCACCAAGGACTTTCAGCGGGTGCGGATCGGGATCGGCCGACCGCCGGGGCGCAAGGACCCGGCAGCGTTCGTGCTGGAGAACTTCACCGCCGTCGAACGCACGGACGTTCCGACGGTCTGCGAGCAGGCCGCCGATGCCACCGAACTGCTCATCGAGCTGGGGCTGGAACCGGCCCAAAACCGCGTCCACGCCTGGTAATCGGCGCGTGTTCGCGCAAGGGCTAGGTGACCAGGGTGACAGAGGTCGAGCGACGCAGCTTGCCCGACGGCGTCTTCGGAATCGTGCCGGGACCCAGCACCACGACGTTGCGGGGCCGCATGTCCACCTCACTGACGACCTCGTGGGCAACCTGATGCTCGATACGACGCACTTCGGCGGGGTCCTCGAAGGCATTGGACTCGACTGCGACGGCGAAGGTCTCACGAGAATGGCCGGCATCGAGCCGCACAGCCACCGCGCAGCCCGGACGGACACCCGCGACGCGGGACGCCGCACGCTCGATGTCGGTCGGATAGATGTTGCGGCCGGCCATGATGATGACGTCCTTGACCCGGCCGCACACCACGATGTGGCCGTTCTCCATCAGGTAACCAAGGTCACCAGTGTCATACCAGCCCTGCTCATCCTGGGCCGGGATGAACCCGCCCATCGTGATGTAGCCGGGGCTCACCGGCTCACCCCGGAGTTCGATCACCCCGACGCCGCGGGTCGGTAACACATTGCCGTCGTCGTCGACGATGCGGATCTCCAGGCCTTCCAGTAGCGGTCCGAGCGATGCCAGCCGGCGGGTGTTGCCCCTGGAAGCGGGCACGGCGCGGCGCAGCGCGGCCATCAGATCGGCATCCACCTCGTCGACCACCAGGCCCGCATTGCACTCGGAGAATGACACCGCCAGCGTGGTCTCGGCCATCCCGTAGGCCGGCAGGACGGCCGATGCCCGAAGGCCGAACGGCTTACCCGCGTCGATCAGATCGTCGACGTCGGCGGGGTCAACGGGCTCGGCGCCCGAGAGTGCGAACCGCAGCGTCGACAGGTCGAACTGCCCGGGCTCAGCCTGGTTGCGCAAGCGCTTCGCGAACAGCGCGTAGGCGAAGTTGGGCGCGGCCGTCATCGTGCCCTTGTATTTGTCGATGAGCTTGGCCCACAGCAGCGTGTCGCGCAGGAAGTCCATCGGGGTGACCTTGACCAGCTCGGCGCCGAAGTACATCGGGATGGTCAGGAAGCCCACCATCCCCATGTCGTGGAAGCACGGCAGCCAGCTGACCATCACGTCTTTCTCGACGTCGTACTGAGCCCCGATGAACATCGCCTCGGCATTGGAATACACGTTGCGGTGGGTGATCTGCACGGCTTTCGGAGATCCGGTGGATCCGGATGTCAGCTGCATTAACGCCAGATCGTCCTCCCCAGTCTCGATGGGGTCGATCGGATCCGACGCCAGCAGCTGCTCAACGGTCAGCACCTTGATACCGCGCTCCTGCAGCACTGGCACGGCCACCAAGAACGGGTCAGAGACGATCACCGCCTTGGCCTCGATCATGTCGATGACGGTGGTGGTGTCCTCTGCCCAGACCACCAAGTCGGTGCGCGGCGTGGGCTGATGCAGCATGGTCAGGCTGGCACCGCGCATCCACAGCCCTTGCGCGGTCGGCGCGATTTCCACCGGCGCGCCGGCGAGCACTCCGACCGCGTCGCCGTGGCCGACCCCGGCTGCGGCCAGTCCCCCGGCCACCCGGCGGGCGCGCTGGTGGACCTCACCCCAGGTGTGCCGGACCGGGTCGCCCGGCTCACCGGTCACCATGCCCTTCGTGCTCTTATGAGCATTGCGGAACATGTTGTCGGTAAACCTGCTCACGACGACCTCCTCGGCTCCGGCGACAACGCCCAGCGTCTAATGCTGCCCCTGCTCACGCGCATATTGGGACAGCTGCACGCCCACAATTGGGCTGCGATTTCGTCTCGAATCGGTGCTGAAGCGATAACCTCACGCCACGTTGCGGTTGCGGCGAGGACACGGCGCTCGCCGCGCCGACCTACGGGGTTCACCCAACGCCCGCCGGCATGGTCGGCGGGCGAGAGAACCAGGCGCATTTCTTGACCGGTATTTGTCACTGTCGAACATCTTAAACTCCTCTTAAGTAACTGCCAAACTCACGCCCCGAATAGCGCGCTGCGTCACACGCCGCTGGCCGGTGCCGGCACTACCCGGGCACCGTGCACCGGGCCGCTGGCGACGCGCACCGTGCGGCATACCCCGGCACCCGAGAGTTCGGTGCCGACGTCGATCGCCGCGGGGGCCGACCGGCACAGGAACGTACACGTCGGTCCAGAACCCGACACGATGCCCGCCAGCGCGCCCGCTTCCACGCCGGCACGCAACACTCGGCGCAACCCCGGGTCCATGCTCAGTGCGGCCGGCTGCAGTTCGTTGCCAAGCAGTGGGGCCAACTGCTCCGGGTCGCCGGCAGCCAACGCCGCCAGTACCGGACCGGGTTCATCAAGTCGGTGGGTGTCCGCCCGCTTAGGGCGGTCAGTCCCCTTCTGGTCCAGCCTGAGCCGATCCAGCTCGCTGAACACCGCCGGCGTGGACAACCCGCCCTCGGCAAAGGCCAGCACCCAATGGAAGGTGTTGCGGGCCAAGACCGTAGCAAGCTCCTCGCCGCGGCCGGTGCCCAGCGCGGTCCCACCGTGCAGTGCGAACGGCACGTCGCTGCCCAGCTTCGCGGCCAGCATGTGCAGGTCGCGGCGCGGCACCCCGAGTTCCCACAGCCAATTGATCGCGACCAGCACCGCCGCCGCATCCGCGCTGCCGCCGCCCATCCCGCCAGCCACCGGGATGGATTTGTCGATCGCGATCGCCACGTCGGGCGCCCGGCCCACGTGGTCGGCCATCAGTTCGGCCGCCTGCCAGGCCAGATTGCGGTGGTCGAGCGGTAACTGGTCGGCGCCCTGGCCCTTGATCTCGAGCGAGAGCACGTCGGCGCTGCGAACCGTAACCTCGTCGACGAGGGAGACGGCGTGAAACACCGTCGTCAGGTCGTGATAACCGTTCTCCTGACGGTCCCCGACCGCCAGGTAAAGGTTGATTTTGCCGGGGACCCGGACGGTGACCGACCCAGTGGGCACCCACTGAGCAGCGGTATTTCCGTCCATCGGCACCGCACGAGACTATCGCCCGCGACCGGCAAACCCAATCCACCCGGGCCAGCACAAGCGTCGTGCCGCTACGTGTGGGCTGTTAGCTCGCCGAGACGTGCCGCTGCGACAGACCCCGGCGAGTCGGGGCGTCGCCGGCTGCACCGGAGCGCTGGTACAGCCGGACGAATTCGTTGACGGTCAGCGTCTCGCCTCGGCGCGCCGGGTCGATACTGGCGGCTAGCAACCTATTCGCCGATTCGTTACCTGAGCCCGCCCACTCGACGAATGCATTGCGAGATGTCTTGCGCCGCTGGGCAAATGCGATATCGATCAGGTTGAACACGTTCTGACGAAAGGTCTTGTCGATCGGCCATGGCGGGTCTGCATACCGGTCGATACGCACCAACCCGGAGTAGACCCGCGGAATAGGCCAAAAGACGGTCGGCGACACCGTGCCGTGACGGCGGACCTGGCCGTAGAAGCGGAGTTTGACGCTCGGGACGCCGTAGTCTTTGCCACCTGGCTCGGCGGCAAGCCGTTCGGCGACTTCGGCCTGGACCATCACCATCACCGTGCGCAGCGACGGGAATTCTCCCAACAGGTGCAGCAACGCCGGAACGGCGACGTTGTACGGCAGATTCGCCACCACCGCCGTCGGCTCGGCAGCGAGGTCGGCAGCGCCGATGGACAAAATGTCGCGGTTAAGCACGGTCAGCCGGTGAATTTCGCTGTGTGAATGCTCGGCAACGGTCTTGGGCAGCCGACCGGCCAGCACCGGGTCGATCTCGACGGCACTAACCATGGCACCGCGGTCCAGCAGCGCCAGGGTGAGCGATCCTAAACCGGGACCAACCTCGAGGATGTGATCGTGCCGGTTGACTCCGGAGGACGACACCACCCGGCGCACCGTGTTGGCGTCATGGACGAAGTTTTGTCCCAACGACTTGCGCGGCCGGAATTCGAGTTCCTTGGCAAGCCGTCGGATCTCGGTCCGCCCGAGCAACCGGATGGTCAGCGCGCACCCGCTCGTCCGCTGCACACCGGCCACGCGCCCCAGCCCTGGCGGGCCCGCGTCACCTCGGCAACGGTGATTTGCTCTTCCCGGGTCGCCAGGTCGGCGCGTGAGGCGAATCGCAGACCACCGTTGCGCTCCCAGGTGCTCTGGTCGAACTGCACGCCGCCGTAATAGCCGTTTCCGCTGTTGATCGCCCAGTTTCCGCCGGCCTCGCAGCGCGAAATGGCGTCCCAGATTTCTCCGTTGCCGACCGGCGGAACGTCGGTGCCCGGTTTGGTACCGACCCGCACCACCGCCTCGCGGGCAGGCGTGATGACGTGGGATGCCACCGGCAGCCGGCCGGTTTCGACGCCGTTGACTTTGGACACCGAGAATGTCACGTCTTGGGTGCCCGGCGTGCCCGGGTCTTCGACTACCTCGCGGCTCATGTTCATGTCCGGGTCCTCGATCCGGCGCCTGGGCGGCACCAGCGGCACCCGCTCGGTGACCTTCTCGATGCGGTTACGGGTCACCTGGATGTGCATGCCGTCGATGATGGGCGCCGCCGCGCCAGGAGTCACCTGGTCGCTCTGCACCAGCGGCGCCCCGATACTGGCCAGCAACTCCCCGACTCTGGCCGCGGCCAGGTGGACGTTGCGCACCACGCCGCCGTCGTCGAGTTCGACCGTCTTGGCGCTCACGACCGGCAGAGCCATACCGGCCAGCGGGACGCGGCTGCCTCGCGAGGCCGCGGCCGGCGCCGTGTCAGTCATCGAAAGCTGGGCCAGCGCCTCGTCGACGGTGGACGCCGTCGTCCACACCTCTTTGGCGTGCTGGCCGTCCAACGAGACCTCTAGCGGCCGGCTGCGCCGCAGCACGATGTTTGCGGCGTCGCGGACCCGATCACCGGCAGCCGGATACAGGTCGTCACGCTCGCTGACCTGGAATCCGTTCTCCGTGATGATGTCGATGACGCGCGACTTCATCGTCGTCACGGTCATCGCGGTTCCATCGACGCTCAGCGTCACAGTCTTATAAGCAGCGACCGCATAACCACCGGCGAAGGCCAAGACCAGCAGCAGCCCCGCGACAAGGAGCCGCAGGGCCGGTGAGGGAGCCTGGTGGAGCCTGGTGAGTACGTTCAACGCGCGTTATCCCCGACCTCAACAACTTCAGCAACAACATCAGTAACAAAACAAAAGGCCCACTTCGGGGGCCCCACCGTACGATCACAAGACGGTAACGAACCGGCCTAGATAGAGCAACTCCGGGGCATCGTCTTAACGGTCTGTTAACCCCGGCCCGCGAATCCATAGGCTCGGCGGGCATTGCCAGTGGTGGTCTCAGCCAGCTCGTCGGCGGGCCGCTCGATCAGGTCGGCCAGCGCCCGCACAGTGTAGGGCAGGCAGTATGGCTCGTTGGGAGCGCCGCGGTATGGATGCGGTGTCAAAAACGGTGCATCGGTCTCTACCAGCAGCTGCTCGACAGGGACCAGCGGGACGGCTTCTCGCAGTTCACGCGCATTGCGGAAACTCACCGTCCCGGACAGGCTGACCAGCCATCCGGCGTCGACGCAGGCGCGCGCCAGATCGCGGCCCGAGGAGAAGCAGTGAAAGATCACCGTCTCCGGCGCGCCCTCGGCACGCAGCACCTCGAGCACCTCGGCGTCGGCCTCGCGGTTGTGAATCATCAGCGGTTTACCGGTCCGCTTGGCGAGGTCGATGTGCCAAGCGAAGGCTTCCCGCTGTGCTTGCGGCTGCGCGCAGCCCTCCAGCCGACCCGGCCAGTAGAGATCCATGCCGGTCTCGCCGATCGCCACCACCCGCGGGTGGGCAGCCAATCGCTCGATCTCGGCCCGGGCCGCATCGGTGAGCGCGTCTGCGCGGGTCGGGTGCAGCGCCACCGCGGCGTAGACCCGCGGATCCCACTCGGCGGCACGTGTCACCCAGCGCGCCGAGGCTAGGTCGTCGGCAATGGTGACCACCGCGACTACGCCGACCGCCGCAGCGCGGTCGACGATGGCCCGCACGTCGTCGCTGTTGTCGGCGCCGCAGGCGTCCAAGTGGGTGTGCGCGTCGATCAGCGGGCTCAATCGCTGGGGGGCCGGCGGCGGCTGGCGTTTGGAACCCACGCGCACACAATAGGGTCATGGGCCGCCACTTGAAGGGACGGGCTTGTGGCGCGTCCCTGGCGGTTTGGGCCTGCCGTTAGGCTTGCTGCTGCCGCCCTAACTGGCTGTTAGGGTGGGCGCTGCGTGTGGGCGCATGACTTCGCCCCAGCGTTCGACACCACGTCTTGCGATGACGACCGCTGCGTTGTGGTCGGCGTGCCCAACGAGGCCACACTGGCCACAGTCAAACTCACTCTGGGACAGACGGTTACGTTTGTGCACCCACCCACATGCGTTGCACGTTTGCGACGTGTAGGCGGGGTCGACCTCGACGAACGCCACCCCGGCGGCCTGGGCCTTATAGCCCAGAAACCCGCCAAGCTGTGCGAACGCCCAGGAATGCAGCGTGGCCCGTTGGGGCTTGCGAAGCCGTACCCGCGCACGGATCCCGCCCAATTGTTCGACGGCGATGCCGCGCCCGGTGCGTTGTGCCTCGGCCACGATGCGTTTGGAAATCTGATGGTTGATATCAGCCGCGAAGCGGCTCTCCCTGCGGCGGCGTTTCTTCAAAAGTCGCCGCGCCGACGATGTTTTCTTGGCCTGTAGCCGCGCCCGCAATCGCAGCTGCCGCTTGCGGTAGCGGTTCAACCGGGTACCGGCAGTGCGGTCCCCATCGCTGGTGGTGGCAATGTTGACGATGCCCAGATCCACACCGATAAACCCGTTGACCGGATCTGCCTGTGGCGCCTCCGGCGCCTCGATAGTGGCGTAGAGACACCATTTCCCGCCGCGATGGAGCAGGTCAGTTTCCCCCATCGGGTAGGTGCGCAACGTGACCAGATCGCGTGTGGCGCCAAGGATCCGCACGCTCTTCAGCCGGCCGTGGGTCGTCCAGATCGACACCGTCGCTTCCCGCCCGCCGTCCATATCGGCGATTTGCCACGAAAGGCACCGCGCATCAAACGGCTGCGCCGCATCCGGCCGGAAACGGACCGGTGCCGCGCACGCTTTGCTGCGACGCTCAGATCCGGGCGGTCCGTAGTTGCCGGCATCGATATTCGCTTTAAGCGTGGCATAGGCGTTGCCAACCTTGCCGATCACCCGGATCGCTGGCTGTGCTGACAATCCGAACCGCTGCTTCAGCTCGATGTAGAAGTGCCTCTGCGCAGCGTGCTTACCGCGCACCCGATCAGCGTGCATCGCTCCCGCCAACCACGACGCCGCCTCGTTACACGTGCTTAAGGTGGCCTGCAATGCCGCAGCCTGAGCCTCGCTCGGCAATACGCGCACCTTAACCACGAGCTTCACACCACGGACGCTAACTGCTGCCACCGACATCCCCTGGCCGGTCACAACACGACTCGGTGCCGGTGGTATCCGTACCCTTCGCGGAATGTCGCGGGAAGCCGGCCCTGACGTCCGGCCGTGCCGCAGTGTTCTACAACCTGCTAGGAGGCTCGCACGAACGAAATCGGCTCCGTCCCGGCCGTGAACGTCAAAGCTTCCGCCGAAGAAGTACGGTGAACGTCGATGAGGCGCTTCTATGTCACCACTGCGATCACCTACCCGAATGGCGAGCCGCACGTCGGGCATGCGTATGAGTACATCGCCACCGACGCGATAGCGCGTTTCAAGCGGCTGGACGGCTTTGACGTCAGGTTTTTGACCGGCACCGACGAGCACGGCCTCAAGATGGTCGAGACGGCAGCGGCGGAGGGCATTCCCACCGCTCAGCTGGCGAAGCGCAATTCCGATGTGTTCCAGCGCTTGCAGGAGAAGTTGAACATCTCCTTCGACCGGTTCATCCGCACCACCGACACCGACCACCACGAGGCCTCCAAGGAGATCTGGCGACGGATGGCCGGCGGCCGGCGACATCTACCTGGACAGCTACTCCGGCTGGTACTCGGTGCGCGACGAGCGGTTCTTCGTCGAATCGGAGACCGCACTGGTGGAGGGGACCCGGATCGCCGTCGAAACCGGCACACCGGTGACCTGGACCGAGGAGCAGACGTACTTCTTTCGGCTCTCGGCCTACGCCGACAAGCTGCTGGCGCACTACGAGGCCAACCCGGATTTCATTGCGCCCGAGGTGCGGCGCAACGAGGTGGTCAGCTTCGTCTCCGGTGGGCTGCGCGATCTGTCCATCTCGCGCACCTCGTTCGACTGGGGCGTCAAAGTGCCCGAGCATCCCGACCACGTCATGTACGTCTGGGTCGACGCGTTGACCAACTACCTGACCGGAGTCGGCTACCCGGACACCGAATCCGAGTTGTTCCGCCGCTACTGGCCTGCCGACCTGCACATGATCGGCAAGGACATCATCCGGTTTCACACCGTGTACTGGCCGGCGTTTCTGATGTCGGCCGGAATCGAGCTGCCGCGAAGGGTTTTCGCGCACGGCTTTCTGCTTAACAGCGGCGAGAAGATGAGCAAGTCGGTGGGCAACGTCGTCGACCCGGCGACCCTGGTCGACACGTTCGGCTTGGACCAGCTGCGCTATTTCCTGTTGCGGGAGGTCCCATTCGGCCAGGACGGCAGTTACAGCGAAGAGGCGCATCATCACCCGAATCAATACCGACCTGGCCAACGAATTAGGCAACCTGGCGCAAAGATCGCTGTCGATGGTGGCCAAGAACCTCGACGGGATCGTCCCGACGCCTGGCGAGTTCACCGCCGACGACACCGAGCTGCTGGCCACCGCCGATAGTCTGCTCGAGCGGGTGCGCGCCGACTTCGATTCCCAGGCAATGCATTTGGCATTGGAAGCGATCTGGCTGATGCTCGGCGCGGCGAATAGGTACTTCTCGGCGCAGCAGCCCTGGGTGTTGCGCAAGAGTGACTCGATGGCGGACCAGGCCCGCTTCGCCACCGTGCTCTACACCACCTGCGAGGTGGTGCGAATTGCGGCGCTATTGATCCAGCCGGTGATGCCCGAGTCGGCGGGCACGTTGTTGGACCTGCTCGGCCAGCCCGAAGAGATGCGGACTTTTGCCGCCGTCGGTGCACGCCTGACACCCGGCACGGCGCTGCCGGCCCCCACCGGCGTATTCCCCCGCTATCAGGCCGACTAGCTGCCGGTAAGCCGAACACGAACAGTGACGCGTCCCTTGTCATCTCGGTGCGCTACGGCATGTCCGGCGCGCTCTGCTCCGTCCAGCGTCAGCGTTGTTGGGGCGCCGTCGCCGACAAAGTTGCGCCACCACGTCTTGGCGTCAGGCAAGTTTGCAGCGATGTCGATCTCGTTGCCTCGCCGGCGGTATGCCACCGGAATACTGAACGTCCGTCCCGAACGTCGCCCCGTGTAGGTGATCAGCGTGACACTGCGCCGCAGTCTCGCCCCGAAGCGGGAGGTCGCTATCGCCGCGACCGGCGCGTTGACAACCGGGGCCGCGCGCATGATTAATCGCAGGTAATTCCGCGGATTGAACATTATTCATTTGCTCCTTCGATTAGATCAGCAGCGTCAAGCACAATGCCGCAACCGCCAGACCCTGCAGCGTGGCCCTGGCTGTGATGACCTTGTCCCAATTACGTTGCAGCTGACGGGCATCCGTCGACCGCGCGGGATGATCGGCGGCGGCGGTGAGTTGCTGGTTGATCGGCTTGCTGACTCGCAAGTAGATCACGAGCCAAACCAGCAGCAGGCCAACGGCGACACCGGCGGCGGCGGCTTGCATCCAGCCGCCGGACGCCGCGGCGAATGCCGCGCTGATCACCGCGGCCACCACACCGAGCACCCCGGGCACCGGCATCCGCCGGTCACCGTAGCGATGGATGTTGCCCATCACCGCCAGCAGGGTTCGGTCATCGACATGGGCCAGCGCGGGTCGTTGCACCATCGCACAGAACACGTCGGTGCCGTAGACGACCGCGGTGCCCAACACTGCGATCAACGCGAACAACTTCGCAACGACGAGACCCGGATTGTGCTCGTTGAGCACTGCCACGACGGTTTCAGCGAGGTGTAGTCCGGTTGCGATCATGTCGCGGACTCCCTTCGGCGGTAGGTGTTAGCAACGCTAACCCCGCTACGTAACTGTGTCAATAGCGCTGCTAATTTTCATATCGGCGCTAACATACTGCTATGGCCATCGAGGACCGCCGGACGCGTGAACGGTCCGCGCGCCGCCAACTCATCACCACCACGGCACGCAAGCTGGCAGAAGAGGAGGGCTGGGACGCCGTCACCACCCGTCGGCTTTCCACCGAGATCGAGTACAGCCAGCCCGTGCTCTACAAGCACTTCGCCAGCATGGAAGGAGTCGTCGCGTCGGTCGCCCTTGAAGGATTCGGCGAGCTCGCCGCCGCACTCGCTGCGGCGCGCGACGGTGCCACCGACGGGCGAGACGCCTTGGCGCGCGTCGCCCACGCGTTCATTCGGTTCGCCCACGACAATCCCGCGCTGTTCGACGCGATGTTCACCCGCACCACGACGCTGCGCTTCGCAGCACCTGACACCCCCGCGGAGCTGAACGCGGCCTTCTCCGAGCTGCGCGCGGCAGTCGACCTGGTCGCGGGCACCCGCGACACCGACACGCTTACCGAGCTGCTCTGGGCGGCGTTGCACGGGTTGGTCACCCTCGACCGTGGTGGCCGTTTGCGTCCGGAGCATCGAGCCTCGCGCGTCGATCTGCTGGTTACTGCATTCTCACGGCCGACGTGAGCCTGGTCACAGCCGCCGAAACGCTGTCACATCCGCGGCCTCGGCGGTGTCTCAAGGGCAGAACATCCCGCGAGAACAGGAGACAGCAATGACCGACCAGCGCACTCACATTGTCGTGATCGGCGGCGGATACGCCGGAACGCTGGCCGCCAACCACCTGCGGCTACGCGCCGACGTCGAGATCACCCTGGTGAATCCGCGTCCGGTCTTCGTCGAGCGAATCCGGTTGCATCAGTTGGCCGCAGGCAGCGGCCGTGCCACCGTCGACTACGGCACCCTGCTCGGCCATGGCATCCGGTTGGTTGTCGACAACGCTGAGCGGATCAACACCGCCGACCATGTGGTAGAGCTGACGTCGGGCGCCGTGCTCGATTATGACTACCTGATCTACGCGGTCGGCAGCACCGGTGTGGTGCCCGCTGCAGTACCCGGCGCAGTCGAATTCGCCTACCCGATAGCTGAATTCGAGTACGCCGAACGGCTGCGCGACGCACTCGACGAGCTGCATCCCGGCGCCCCGGTCAACGTGGTCGGCGCCGGGCTGACCGGTATCGAAACGGCGTCCGAGCTGGCCGGGCAGGGCCGCCGGGTGAACCTGGTCTGCGGCGGGGTGCTGGGGCCGTCGTTGAGCCGGGCAGGCCGGCGTTCGGTGGCGAAGTGGCTGGACCGCCTCGGTGTTGACGTATTCGAGACGGCCGTGGTCCGCGAGGTTCAGGCCGACGCGGTCGTGCTGGCCGATGGCGCGATCCTGCCAAGCGCGCTGACGGTGTGGACGGCGGGCTTCGGCGTGCCGGAGCTGGCCGCCAGTAGCGGGCTGAGCACCGACGCGCTGGGCCGGCTGGTCACCGACGAAACACTGACCAGCGTGGACGATCCCCGCATCGTGGCGGCCGGAGACGCCGCCGCGCCGTCCGGCCGACCGCTGCGGATGAGCTGCCAGGCCGCCGGGCCATTGGGAGCGCAAGCCGCCAACACGGTGCTGAGTCATATCGCCGGCACCACACCGGCGGCGCTCAGCCAGGCGTTCGTCGGGCAGTGCATCAGCCTGGGCCGCTCGTATGCCACGTTCCAAATCGCCCGCACCGACGACACTCCGGTGAACGCGATCGTGGGTGGCCGGATCGCCGCCTCGATCAAAGAAGCGATCTGCAAGGCGACGGTGTGGTCGATTCGCCGCGAAGCCGCCAAGCCCGGCTCGTACTTCTGGCTCAAGGGCGGCAAGCGGCCCGAGCAACTCGCACCCGACGCGATCACGGCGCCATGACCAGCTCCGACGAACACGCCGAACGATTCACGCTGCTGCGGCCGTTGCTGTTCACCATCGCCTACGAAATCCTGGGCTCAACAACCGAATCCGATGATGTGCTGCAGGACAGTTACCTTCGCTGGGCAGAGGTAGACCTAGCAGGCGTGCACGACACGAAGTCCTATCTGGCCCGGCTGGTCACCCGTCAGGCGCTCAATGCGCTACGGGCCGGCGCCCGGCGCCGCGAGGACTATGTCGGACCGTGGCTGCCCGAGCCGCTGCTGCTCGAGGAGCAGGATCCGTCAGCCGATGTCGTACTGGCCGAATCGGTTTCGATGGCGATGCTGGTGCTGCTGGAGACTTTGGGTCCTGACGAGCGTGCAGTGTTCGTGCTGCGAGAGGTTTTCGGATTCGGTTACGACGAAATCGCCGCCACGGTCGGCAAATCGGTGGCCGCGGTGCGACAAGTCGCGCATCGGGCCCGCGAACACGTGCAAGCCCGGCGCAGGCGGTTCGCCCCGGTTGATCCGGAGCAAAACGCGCGAATCACCGCACAGTTTATTGCCGCAGCGGCCAACGGCGACGTGCAGACGGTGATGTCGATGCTAGCCCCCGATGTGGTGTGGACCGCCGACAGTGGCGGGAAAGCCAGTGCGGCACGTCGACCGGTGATCGGGGCCGACAAGGTCGCCAGGGCTATCGTCGGGCTGATCGGCCGGGGATTGAAGCTGCCCGATGTCCGCGCGCAGATGGCGACCTGCAACGCCGCACCGGCGATCTTGCTCTACCAGGCCGACCGCCTGGAGGGCATTTTCACCGTCGAAATCGTCGACGGCAAGATCGCCAACTTCTACGCGATGCGTAACCCCGACAAGCTGGCGGCGGCAACGACCGTGCGACAAATCAGCCGCGGCTGAGATCTGCCAAGCTGGGGAGGTGAGAATCGACCGGCTCGGCGATCTTGGCGGCGCACCCGAGCTGCTGCGCGCTGTCGGCGACGCCACAAACCGGCTGGGTTTGCCGCCGCCGGCGGCGCTGACCGGCGACTGGTTCGGCGCGCTGGCGGTGATCGCACCGAGCGTGTCGATGCGACCGGTCGAGGCCACCGAGGCGTTCGCCGTGCGACCGGGTTCTTCCGGCACGGCGGTGGGTGGTGGCTGGATCGGCTACCTGTCCTATCCCGATCCGGGCGCCGACGGGCGGCCGGCCCGAATACCCGAAGCCGCCGGCGGCTGGACGGACTGCGTGTTGCGCCGCGACCGCGACCGGCAGTGGTGGTACGAGAGCCTGTCCGGCACCCCGATGCCGGAGTGGCTGGCCCGAGTGTTGGCGGCGCCCGCGCCGCGCTCGGTGCCGGCGCGGGCTTATCGGATCGATTGGGACGCGGCCGACCGTCAGACCCATCGCGCCGGGGTGCTGGCCTGCTTGGAGGCGATCCGCGCCGGCGAGGTCTACCAGGCCTGCGTGTGCACGCAGTTCGCCGGCGCGATCACCGGGGAACCATTGGACTTTTTCATCGACGGCATCGCGCGCACCGCGCCGGCACGCGCAGCGTACGTGGCCGGACCCTGGGGGGCGGTGGCATCGCTGTCGCCGGAGCTGTTTCTGCGCCGTCGCGGTGACGTGGTCACGTCCAGCCCGATCAAGGGCACGCTGCCGCTGCACGCAGCCCCGTCGGCGCTGAGGGCCTCGGTCAAGGATGTCGCGGAGAACATCATGATCGTCGACCTGGTGCGCAATGACCTGGGCCGGGTCGCGGTCACCGGATCGGTCACTGTGCCCGAACTGCTGGTGGTGCGCCCCGCGCCCGGTGTGTGGCATCTGGTGTCGACGGTGTCGGCCCGGATGCCCACCGAGCTGCCGACGTCGGCGCTGCTCGATTCCGCCTTCCCGCCTGCCTCGGTTACCGGGACTCCCAAACTGCGTGCACGGCAATTGATTTCACAGTGGGAGCAATTCCGACGTGGAGTGTATTGCGGCACAGTCGGTTTGGCCTCGCCGATAGCCGGCTGTGAGCTCAACGTCGCGATCCGCACCGTGGAATTCGACACCGCGGGCAACGCGCTGCTCGGGTCGGGCGGCGGGATCACCGCGGACTCCGACGTCGATGCCGAATGGGAGGAATGTCTGCATAAGGCAGCGCCGATCATCGGGGCGGGCACCGCCTCAGCTGCGCGATCGCAACACCGCGTCGTAGAGCTCACGCCGTGACGGCGCTCCCGGCGTAGCGGCGATCACCTGCGCGCAGGCGTCTTTCAGGCCCACTCCCCCAGCGGTCAGCGCCTCGACCTCGGCTACCAGCGCTGGCAGGTCGGCGCGCAAAGTGGCACCGGCGAGCACGACGGTGATCTCGCCCAGCACCCCGTCGGCTGCCCAGGTCGCCAGCTCGGCCAGTGATCCGCGGACCACTTCCTCATGCACCTTGGTCAGCTCTCGGCACACCGCCGCCCGGCGGGTGCCGCCGAGTTGCTCGACCGCATCGCGCAGACACGCGGGCAGCCGGCGCGGCGATTCGAAGAACACCGCGGTACGCCGCTCCTCGGCCAGCGATGCCAGCCAGGCGCGGCGCGCCGACTGCTTGCGCGGCGCAAATCCCTCGAAACAGAACTTCTCCGATCCCAGCCCCGATACCGCCAACGCGGTGGTCACCGCCGACGGGCCGGGCAGACACTGCACCGGCAGACCGGCGTCCACACACGCCGCCACCAGCCGGTGGCCCGGGTCGCTGATCAGCGGCATCCCGGCGTCGCTGACCACCAGCACCGTGGCGCCAGCGCTGATCGCGTCGACCAGCTCAGGCACCCGGGACGCCTCGACGTGGTCGAAAAAGCTGACGACCTTTCCGCCGATCGCGACGTCAAGCGCCTTGGCCAGCGTCCGCACCCGACGGGTGTCCTCGGCGGCCACGACGTCAGCCGACGCCAGCGCGGCGATCAGCCGCGCTGACGCATCGGAGGGCTGGCCCAACGGCGTCGCGCCCAGCAACAGTCGGCCATTGGGCATGGGACCTCCTGGCTCAATTGACTGCATACCTGACTACACGAAGCCGTACAGCTGCGCGTCAATGGATCAGACCGGTCGGTTGAGTTCCTGTAACCGGGCGAGGGCCAAGTCGCGTTGATCTTCTTCGAACGCTTCGAGACGGGTGACACGCTCACCGTGGAGAAGGATGAGCACGACGAACGGAATCTCGATCGCGGCGCCATCGGTCGACGTGCCCTTCAGGGCCATGCGACCGACGATGCCTATCGCACAGCGCGCCAGGACCTCGGCGAGCTCGACCCATAAGTTGGGTACCAGCGATCCGGTCGTCTGCAGCGATGACAGCCAGTCGGCGATCGTGCCCTTGACCGCATGCGCCAGCTGTCGGTGATCGACGTACTCAGCACCGTCGAAATATGTTGCGACCGCATCCCAGTCATGACGGTTGATCGTCGCGTTAATCCGGTCCACCGCTTCGATGAGCTCCGGATAGGCAACCTCCCCCGACGCAATCCATCGAGCCGTGAGTTCAGCGAAGGCGTCGTTGACGTCGTCGGGATCGAAGCTCACGATGTCTCCTGCATCAGGTCGTCGTCGCCGAGCTCCATGACGTGCAGGAGCTCAACGGCGATCGGTCGATCGGCATCATCGATGTCGCGATAACACGCACGGGTCAGCGCGAGGCGAGACCCCCTGATGGCGATGGGCTCCACCTCCATCCGCCAGCTGCGGGCGCCGCCTCGAACATGGCGTCGACGGGCCTTCCGCCGTACTGGGCCCTCGACTATGTCGCGCAGGCCTTTTCGCCGGTCCTCATATCGACTCTCCGGGTTGGCGAGCGCAAGGAGCCCGTCCACGTCGCGGCGGTTGAACGCGTCGGTCGCGCGTGCCCAGACTCGGGTCGCGACGTTCCCAAATGAAGGCGTCCGCCGCTCGAGTTCGTCGAACCTCGCCAGCGCGGCGTCCAGGTCTGCCTCGTCGAAGATCTCGCAGCGGCTGATGAGGTCGCCTTCGACCGTGAACAGGTCGGATCATTCGCCACTCGGCGTCGAAGCCCTCTTGCGAGGTTCCCGTACACCGCAGCGGTGACAACAGCTCCGATGTCGCTCGAGCCGATGCACAGCCTCGATGTAGATGCTGATGTCCGGCGCGAGATCCCAGATGGCACGCATGTGATGCGGACAGATCATTCGCCTCGATCGTTACGAGCGGCCGGTGGTCGACGTATGATCCAATCCGGGGTCGTTGCGGGAAGTTGGTGCCGGTTGAACCCGGCGTAAAACCCTGAGTGACCGACCAGGTGTCGCGCGTAGGCGGCCGCTTCGCCGGCGAGGTACCGGGCGTCGAGTTCTTCAAACGCGGCGTCGATGTCGTTGAGATCGAACAGGAAGCGCGCCGCGACCCGGTTGTCTGCGTCGATCTCGACGATGCCGAGCATTTCACTGTGAAACGCCTCGGGTCGCTGATCTCGGCCAGACAAGCGGAGTCGAGTGAGGACAAGGCGCTCCCCACGGGTTGCAATGACCGTCGACGTTAGATCAGTCGCCCCGAGGTCGGCGATCGCCCGTATGTTCGCGACGTCGATATCTCGTCCGTGCAGAATCCCGCTACTGACAACCGAACGGCGATCATCGGTGAATATTTCATGCGCCGAATTCTCGGCGACTGCCGCCCAGTTGCGCGCCGCGAAATACGTGCGGAAGCGCTGCACCAGTTGGCTCGCCGCGTTTTCCAGCCGCGGCGGCTGCGAGTGAAGTTCGTCAAAGCGGGCGAGCGCGGCGTCCAGGTCTGCCTCGTCGAAAAATTCGTCGCGGCTGATTCGATCGCCTTCGACAGTGACAAGGTCAACCACTCGCCACTCGGCGGCGAAGCCTTCTGGCGAGGTCCCATACGCCGTATTGGTGACGACCGCGCCGAAGCTGCTGAGCCGATGCACCGCCTCGATGCGGGTGCTGAGGTCCGGCGTGAGGTCCCAAATGGCGCGTATGGCTGCAGGCAGGTCACTCGCGTCGACCGGGGCGAGCGGCCGGTGGTCGATGATGACCCAGTCTGCCGCAGGAAGTTCGTGCCGGTTGAACGCGGCGGTGGTCCGCGCGATGACCGACCACGCGTGCGCGTGGGCGGCCGCTTCACCGGCGAGGTACCGAGCATCGAGTTCTTCGAAGGCAGCGTCGATGTCGTCGAGATTCGAAGATGACGGCGGCGGCCAGCCGGTTGTCGGTGTCGATCTCGACGACGCTGAGCATCTCAGCGGTGACCTCACCAGGTGCCGAGCCGCGCGCCGAGGAACGAATGCGAATGAGTGCAAGACGTTGCTCGCGGGTCGCTACGACGGTCGACGTAAGGCCCTCGAATCCGACCTCGGCCACCGCTCGCATGTTCGTGACATGGGCAGCGCGACCGCGCAAGACATCGGCGTTGACAACCCGACGGCGATCGTGTGTGCAGCAGTCATCGGCGATTATCTCGGCCATCGCAGCCCACTCGTGGTTCGCGAAGTACTTCCAAAAACGCTCGGCCACTTGGCTCGCCGCGTTTTCCAATCGCCGTGCCTGCGGCTGCAGTTCCTCAAATCGGGCGAGCGCCGTATCGAGGTCTGACTCGTCGAACGACCTCGCAGCGGTCGATCCGGTCGCCTTCGACAGTCAGAAGTAAGATTATTCGCCACTCGCCGTCGAAGCCTTCTGGCGAGGCCCCATTCGCCTGATAGGTGGCGACCGCTCCGAAACCACTAAGCCGATGCACCGCCTCGCTGTGGATGCCGAAGTCTGGCGTGACGTCCCAAACCCGCAGGGATGTCTGCTTGTGAATAGGCCTCGAACTTATGGGCAGCGGCCGGTGGTCGATGGTGACCCAGTCCGCGTCCTCGGGGAGTTCGCGCCGGTTAAACGCGGCGTAATCCGTTGCGATAACCGACCACGTGAGCGCGTGAGCGGCGGCTTCGCCGGCGAGGTATCGGGCGTCGAGTTCGGCGAAGGCAGCGTCGATGTCGTCGAGGTCGAACGTGACGACGGCGACGATCCGCTCGTCGGCGTCGATCTCGCCGATGGCGAGCACCTCGGTGGAAAATGCCTCGGGCTCTTCATCGCGGTCCGACAAACCGACGCGCATGAGGGCGAGGCGCTCCCCGCGGGTCGCGATCGACGGTCGACGACATGATTCGTGCGCCGACGTCGGCGACCGCCCGCATGTCCGCGATCTGCGGCGTCTCGACCATGTCGGACCCCGGAGTTCACGACCCGACGGCGATCGTCACTAGACAACGTCGTCGGCCAGTATCTCCGCCATGGCGTCCCAGTCGCGGGCCGCGAAGCACGCCAGGAATCGCTCGAACCATCCGGCTTGCCGCGTTTTCCAGCCGTGGCGCCTGCGGTTGCAGTTCCTCAAAGCGGGCGAGCGCGGCGTCGAGGTCTGCCTCGTCGAAGATCTCGCAGCGGTTGATCAGGTCGCCTTCGACTGTGAGAAGTTCGACCAATCGCCACTCGGCGTCGAAGCCCTCGGGCGAGGTTCCTGACACCACATGGGTGATAGACGGCTCCGAGGTTGGTCAGCCGATGAACGGCCTCGATGTAGATGCTGAAGTCGGGCGCGAGTTCCCACATGGCACGGAAGAATGCGGCCAGATCGCCTGCTTCGACGGCCAACGCGAGCCGGCGTGGTCGATGATTACCCAGTCCGGCGTCGTCGCGGGAAGTTCGTGCCGATTGAGCGCCGCGTAGGCCCTCGCGATGACAGACCACGTCTGCGCGTGGGCGGCCGCTTCGCCCGCGAGGTACCGGGCATCGAGCTCCTCGAAGGCGGCGTCGACGTCGTCAAGGTCGAACACGACACCCGCGACGATCCGCTCGTCGGCGTCGATCTCGGCGATGCCGAGCATCTCGGCGCCGTACCTCGCCGGGCAACAAGCCGCGGTTGACGGAACGGACACGAGCGAGGGCAAGGCGCTCCCCGCGGGTCGCAATGACGCTCGAAGATATGGTGCCTGCGCCGACCTCGACGGCGGCTCGCATTGTCCGCGATGTACACATCTCGGCCACGTCGAATCCCTGCGTTCACGACACGGCGGCGATCGTCTACGACAATGTCGTCGGCCAGTAGCTCCGCCATGGCGGCCCAGTCGCCGGGCCGAGAAGCACGCGAAGTATCGCGCGAATATTCGGCCTGCCGCGTTTTCCAGCCGCGGCATCTGCGGGTACAGCTCGTCGAAGCGGGCGAGCGCGGCGTCGAGGTCCGCCTCGTCGAAGATTTCGCAGCGGTTGATCCGGTCGTCTTCGACGGTCAGAAGTAGGATCATTCGCCACTCGGCGTCGAAGCCTTCTTGCGAGGTCCCATTCGCCGTGATAGGTGGCGACCGCTCCGGAACCGCCGAGCCGATGCACCGCTTCGATGTGGATGCCGAAGTCTGGCGTGACGTCCCAAACCCGCAGGGCTGCTTGTGAATAAGCCTCGATTATGGGCAGCGGCCTGTGGTCGACGGTGATGTAGTCCGCCGCGGTGAGTTCGTGCCGGTTGAAGGCGGCGCATTCCCGTGCGATGGCCGACCACGTCTGCGCGTGAGCGGCGGCTTCGCCGGCGAGGTAACGAGCGTCGAGTTCGGCGAAGGCGTCGTCGAAATCGTCGAGGTCGAACGTCACGACTGTCGCGAGCCGCTCGTCGGCGTCGATCTCGACGATCTGCAGGACATCATCGAAGTGGAACGCCTCGGACGGCTCCTCGTTGTCCACGTGTCGACGCTCCAGGACGAGGCGCTCCCCGCGGGTGGCAATGACGGTCGCCGAAAGCTTCTTGGCCCCGATCTCTGCGACGGTTTGCATGTTCGCGATTTCGGCATCCCGACCGCGTCGCACACCGGCGTTGACAACGCGGCGACGATCGTCGTCCAATACATCCTCGGCCATCATTTCGGCCATGGCGTCCCAGTCGCGGGCTACGAAGCACGTCTGGAATCGCTCGATTGCTTGGCTAGCCGCGTTTTCCAACCGCGGTGACGGCCGACGGAGCTGATCGAACTTCGCGAGCGCGGCGTTGAGGTCTCGCTCGTCGAATACCTCCATGCGGGAGACCATTTCGCCGTCGACGGTCATCATGGTGACACCCCGCCACTCGGCCTCGAAGCCCTCGTGCGAGGTTCCATATCCGCGTCCAACTGAAAACCGCGCCGAGGTCGTTGATCCGATGCGTCGTCTCGATGTAGAGGTTGAGGTTGTGGTCGAGGTCCCACCCGGCACGGATGTATTCGAACACCTTCACCGGGCGCAAACGATGCCACCCGTGCGGTGGTCGATGACTCACCGCAGTCCGGTGTCGTCGCAGGGAGTTCGCGTCGATTGAGCGCACCGAAAGCACCCGCGATTAGCGACCAGGTGCCCGCGATGGGCGGCTGCCTCGCCGGCGAGGTAGCGAGCATCGAGCTCCGCGAAGGCGGCGTCGATGTCGGCAGGATCGAAGAAAACGCCCGCCGCAATCCGGTGGTTGGCGTCGATGTCAACGACGTACAGCAGCTCGCTGCCGAATGTCTCCGTCGCGCAGGTCGCGATTCAGGTGCGTGAGGGCGAGGCGCTCCCCGCGTATCGCGATGACGGCAGACGTCATGTTCGCACTCGAACTCGGCGAGCGACTCGCATGCTCCTGATATGGACATCTCGACCGTGCAGGTTTCCCGCGTTCACGATTCGACGGCGATCGTCCGTGGAGACGTCGTCGGCGAGCAACTCGGCCATGGCGTCCCAGTCGCGGGCAGCGATAGTAGCTCCAGAAGCGTTCGTCCACTTGGCATGCCAGCATTTTCCAGCCGCGGTGCCGGCCTGCTGAGCTGGTCGAACTTCGCGAGCGCAGCGTCCAGGTCTGCCTCGTCGAATACCTCAGCTCGGCTGAGCAGATCGCCGTCGACCGTCATGATTTCGACGCCCTGCCACTCGGCGTCAAAGCCCTCGTGCGAGGTTCCATACCCCGTCCAAGTGAACACCGCGCCCAGGTCGTTCACCCGATGCGCAGCCTCGATGTAGAGATTGAGGGTGTGGTCGAGGTCCCAGCCGGCACGGATGTATTCGAAACCTTCACCGGGCGCAAACGCTGGCCCGCGCCGGTGGTCGAGACTCACCACATCCGTTGTCGCCGCAGGGAGTTCGCGTCGATTGAGCGCAACGAATGCACCCGCGATTAGCGACCAGGTGCCAGCGTGCGCGGCCGCTTCGTCGGCGATGTATCGAGCATCGAGCTCTGCGAAGGCGGCGTCGAAATCGTCGAGGTCGAACACGACATTCCGCCACGATTCGCTCTTCGGCGTCGATCTCGACGATGTTGAGGGCGTCGTTTTGAATCGTCTCGGGGTCACGGCCCGACACGCGAACTCGTAAGAGGGCGAGACGCTCGCCGCGGGTTGCCAGGGCGCCCACCATCGTCATCGTGAAGCCGACATCAACGGTCGCCTGTGTGCTTTCGATATTGGCATCCCGACCGTGTAAGACCCCGGCGTTGACCACTCGCCGACGATCGTCGACGGAAACGTTCTCGGCCGTTATTTGAGCCACGGCGTCCCAGTCGCCGGCCGCAATGTACGAAAAAACGCGCTCCTGCACACGCGTTGCGGTGTTTTCCAGCCGCGGTGTCGGCGGGTGCAGTTCCTCGAACCGCGCGATCGCGGCATCGAGGTCTGCCTCGTCGAAGATTTCGCTGCGGTTGATTAGGTCGCCTTCGACCGTCAACAAGGCCACGCCCCGCCACTCGGCGGCGAAGCCGTCTTGTGAGGTCTCCTGGGCCGCGTAAGTGACAACAACGCCATGGCTGTCCAGTCGATGCACCGTCTCGACATACGTGTAGATGTCTGGGTTGCGGTCCGTCCCAGCGCCGATGTATGCGAACAGGTCGCCGGGCCCCATCGCGATTTCTCGTCGGTGCTCGACGTTGATCCAGTCCGTTGTGGTCGCTGGCCGCTCGTGTCGGTTGATCGCCGCGTAGCTCCCTGAGATGACCCGCCACGTGTTCGCGTGGGCGGCGGCTTCGCCGGAGAGGTAGCGACGATCGAGCTCCTCTACGGCGGAATCGAAGTCGTCGAGGTCAAACGCCACGGCCGCCGCGACGCGCCCGTCGGCGTCGATCTCGACGACGTTGGGGGCATCGTTTTGAATCGCCTCGGGATCGCGCCCCGAGCCGCGAATACGCGCGACGGCGAGATGGTTGCCGCGGGTCGCCGTGACGCCCACCATCGTGTATCGTGAAGCCGATCTCGGCGGTCGCCTGCATTTCTTCGATAGCGGCATTGCGACCGTGTCGAATCCCGGCATTTACGACGCGCCGGCGATCGTCGACGGCGATGTTGTCGGCCACCATCTCGGTTAGCGCTTCCCAGTCGCGGGCCGCGAAGTAGTTCCAGCACGCGCTCGTAAACTCGGCTTGCTGCGTTTTCCAGCCGCCGCGCCTGCGGGCGCAGCTCCTCGAAGCGGGCAAGGGCGGGGTCGACGTCGTCCTCTTCGTAAACCTCCACCCGCGGTCCGTCGGAAAGGAACAAAAAGGTGCGACCCCACTGCAATTCGTTCCCGTGTGCGTCGGTGCCTTCGATGACGAGGGTGGAGACGAGCCCGTGAGTGTCGAGCGCATGTACGGCCCTCGTCCAATAGCGGGCGTCGGGCACCAGTGTCCACAGCTCCTCGATCGCTCGCCCGTAGTTTTCCGCCGACCCGAACGGGACGCGTCGATGATCGGCATACACAAGTCGCCCTAGCATCGGCCCCGGCTCGTGACGATTGAGCTCCCTCACCGTGTCCATTACGGGCTGCAAGACGTTTCCGTGGGCTGCCGCTTCGCCGGCGAGGTATCGGGCGTCGAGTTCGGCGACGGCGGCGTCGAAGTCGTCGAGGTCGAACAGGACGATCGCCGCGATCTGATTGTGAGAGTTGATTTCGACGACGCCCAGCACCTCGTTGAGGAACTCCCCGGACGCCGCCTTCGCCGCCCGAGGCACGCGTGAGGACGAGGCGCTCCCCACGCGCTGCGATGACGACGCACGTCATGTAGGTGAACCCGACGTCGGCGGTCGCCCGCAGGTTTGCGATCTCGGCATCTCGACCGCGTCGAATCCCCGCGTTTACGACCCGCCGGCGATCGTCGACACAGATGTCGTCGGCCAACACCATCGCGAGCGCATCCCAGTCGCGGGCTGCGAAGTGTGCCATGTAGCGCTCGACCGCTTGGCTTGCCGCGTTCTCCAGCCGCCGCGTCTGACGGTGTGCCTCGTCCTCAAACCGGGCGTGGGCAGCGTCGAGTTCGGCGATCGCAGCATCCATGTCTTCTAGGTCGAAAAAGATCTGCAGGGAGATTCGACCCTCTTCGTCGATGCCGTATATCTGAACAAATTCATCCTGCGGCGCTCCGGGGCTCGCATCGGCAGTGCCCACCACCAATCGAGCGAGAGCCAGGCGCTCGCCTCTCACGGCGATATCGTGCGCGGTGAGGCGCACGCCGCTCGCCCCTAGAACGCGCCTGATCTCATGTGCCCAGTTTTCCGGTTGGACGATCGCGCCGGCAGCGTGTGTAAAGCCAATGACCTTCCGGTGACTCTCGCTGAACACCTCGGGCGCATATAGTTGCTCGAACTCGTCCCAGGCCTCGCGATTAATCGCAGCCACCACGCGTTTGCCGGCTCGTGTGCATGCATTGTCGAGTTCGACAACCGGCGGTGGTTCGGGGGGCGCAGGGACAGACGGGAGATCTCGCTCGCCAATGATCCGACGCGCTCTCTCCGCAAGTGCCGCAGCCCCTTTCCGCTCATACAGATCGACTGCCCGCTCGGCAGCGGTGCGTGCACCCGCAGCATCGCCGGCAGCGCCCAAAACCGTTGCCAGCGTTAGACAGGAATCGCCGTGATCGACCAATGCGTCGGTGCGCTCGGCCAGGGCAACGGCGACCTCGGCGATCCGCCGAGCCTCGCGGTGTTCATGGCCACGCGAAAGCAGCCGTGCCCGGAGAGTCCGCCAAGCGATAGACGCCTTCAGAGCGTGGCCCGCGAGACGCTCACTCTCCATGCATAATTCGTCGGCCTCGGCGTCTCGGTCGAGGGCCAGACACGTGCGACCCAGCAGCGCGGCCGTCTCCGCGGTATCGGCGTCCAGGCCCATACGGCGAAAACCGTTGTACGCCTGACGCAAATGCGGCTCGGCCGCGGCAGGATCGTCGACGATCAGCTCGACAATGCCGGCAAACTGCTCAACTTCCAGAAGCGCATGGCGCAGGCCGAGCTCGGTGACTGTGCGCCGCGCGGAGTCGATCATCCGTCGGGCCGCGGCGCCGCGTCCGCGGAAGGCCTCCAATACGGCCTGGCATCGCGTCGACGTCGCCTCGACCGCAGGTGAGTCCGTCGTGATCCGGAGCAACCGCACCACGTCAAGACACCGACCGCCCGCCCGCGGAACAGGGTTCGGGCCCCACAGCGCGGCAAGTGGCGCGCCTGCCAACACCGCGTTGACCCGGCGGTGATCACGCGCGCGTCGCGCGGCGGTGAGGGCGTCGTCCAGCGCGATTTCGCCGTCGCCGATTCTGCCAAGGCGGGCGAGGCACGCGGCCCGAACCGTATGGGCCTTGGCTTCGCCTGCGGCATCGTCTAATTCGGCCAGTTTTTGGGCGGCCAAGCCTAAAGCGGTTTCAACCTCGTCTAGTCGCTCGGGATGGATCAGCATCGACAGCTCGCCGTCGAAACACGTCGCCCATGCCGCTAATCGCGCCGAATCGACTGTCGAGACCTGTAACTGGGAGACCGCGCCTGCTGCCACAGCCACGTCACCGGCGGCCAGCAGAGCCTCGCAGCGCGCCACTAGTAGCTCGCCGGCCTGTTCGTCGCGGTCAGGCAGCTCGTCGTCAATCTCCTCCAGCGCGTGCAAGGCCTGTCCGTAGAGGTCGGCGGCGCCTTCGTAGCCGAGGCGAGCCACCGCCTGGTCCGCGGCACGTCGGCAGTACTCGACAGCCTTGGCCGCGTTTCCCGCCCACGCACATTCGAAGTAATGGTGAGCCAGTTCAGCGAGCAGCTCGTCGTCGGCGCCGGGCTGGGTCTCCAGCGTCGCGGCGATGCGCTGGTGAAGCCGCAGGCGCCGCACCGACGGCAGCTCGGCGAGCAGCGACTGTCGGACGATGGCGTGGTTGAACCGGTAACGGCCGCCCGGCTCTTCGATGACGATGCCGGCCTTGCACGCCTCGTCGAACGCGTCAACCAGGTCCTGCTCGACCACCTTCTCCACGAGGTCCAGGGCGAACCGGCTACCGACGACCGCGGCCGCGGCGAGGGCTGTGTTCGTCTCCGCCGGAAGCCGTGAAAGGCGGCGGCTCACGGTTTCCCGGACACCTTGTGGCAAGGTGGTCGGATCCCACACGCCGCCGGTCTCGTCCACATGGCGTAGCGCTTCGATGAGGAAGAACGGGTTGCCCCCGGTGACCGACGCCAACGCCCGGGCAAGTTCTTCGTCGTTGTAGCCGGCCTCGGTGACATATGCGGTCACGTCGGCTTCGTCGAGGCCGCTGAGCGCAAGCCGGTTGGCGGTGCCAGAACCGGCACCGCGGTGCAGGTCGGCGAGCATCGCCGCAAGGGGATGGGAACGGTCGAGGTCGGTGCTGCGGTAGGTGCCGACGATCTGCACCCGCGCGCGATCGCCGAAGCGCAGCAGATGCCGCAACAAGAGCAGCGTGGGCTTGGCCGCCCAGTGCAGGTCGTCGAGGATCAGCACGACGGGTGCGCCGGCGGAGGCGAGTTCCAACAGTGCGACGACGGCGTCGAACAGTGCGTAGCGTTCGGTTTCCGGGTCGGCGCGGGTTGGCGCGGCCAGATCGGGAAGGACTTCGGTCAGCCCGGGAACCAGAGGTAAGCAATGCTTCGACGCCGCGCATCCCGCGGAGCCGGCTGGTCCCAAGGCATGGCACGAGCGAACGTAGCGCCTCCGCGAAGGGCTGATAGGGCGCACCGAGATCTTCATCGCAGCGGCCGTAGAGCACGATCGCTTCTAGCTGGTAGGCCTGCTGGGACCATTCGCCGGCCAAACGTGTCTTGCCTACTCCTGGTTCGCCGGCAATCAGCACCGCATGCGTGCCGCCCGCCAGCGCGGTCTGCCAGGCGGACACCAGCCCTTCGAGCTCACGGCCGCGCCCGACGAACGGCCCGGGGCCGGTCAGCACCGCGGGGAGGCCCGGCCGCTCGAGGGGCTCATCACCCGCCTGTGTCGGAGGCACGTCGCTCGCCGTTTCCAGCCGCAGCTCGAAAACGTGCTCCGGGCGGGCCAGGTTGCGGAGCTGCCGCATCCCTAGGTCGGCGAGCACAACGTCGTCGGGCAGCGAGTCAACGACGAGCTCGGCGATCGCACCAGAGCACAGGATCTGGCCGCCTATCGCCAGCGACCGCAGGCGGGCAGCGCGGTTGACCGCCCGACCGAAGTAGTCGCCGTCGCGCAGCTCGACCTCGCCGGTGTGCAGTGCGATCGCGGATACGCATCGGGTCTTGGAGGCCCCACGGTTCGTGGAAGATTGCGTCTTGCAGCTCGATAGCGGCGGCTGCAGCCGCCGAGGCCCGCTCGAAGACTGAGAAGGTGGCATCGCCCTCGCCACGCGTCTTGATCAGCCGGCCGCCGCGGGACGTGACGACCTGTTCGACGAGCTCGTCATGACGCGCGAGCGCCACCGCCATGGCGTCGGCGTCGGCCTCCCAGGCGGCAGTCGATCCCTCGATGTCGGTCAGCAGGAAGGTGACCGTGCGCGTTACCGCCGGAAGGTCTTGTGCGGCAGGGATTTCGAGCGCAGTGTCCTGGCCGACGATCGCGGCCTCGAGCCGGCGAAGATCCGGTCCCGGGTCGACCCCCAGCTCGTCGGCGAGCAGCGCCCGTGCCCGTTGGTACGCGCCAAGGGCGTCGCCCTGTCGGCCGGCGCGGTAGAGGGCGAGCATCAGCTGGCCCCATCGCCTTTCGCGGAGCGGCGCCTCGGCCACCGCGGCCTCGAGCTCGCCGATGATCTCCGCGGCGCGGCCCGTTGCGAGCAGTGCGTCGGCCCGATCCTCCACGAGCGCGGCATGGCCCTCGATCCAGCGGGTCTTTTCGGATGTTCCCCGCCGACCATCGGGCAGTTCGGGGATTCCGCGCCAGAGGGTAAGCGCCTCTTCGAAGCGGGTCACGGCTTGGCTGGTGTCGCCGGCGGCAGCGGCATCGCGTCCCAGCCGAGCGGCCGATTTGTAACGCGAGGCATCAACCTCGCTCTCGGCGAGGGTCCAACCCGTTCCCTCCGTCAACACGAAGCCGTCGCCCAGGGTGCGACGCAACGAGGAGATGTGGGTCTGCAGGGCTTTCGCGGCGGTGCGGGGCGGATCGTCGCCCCAGAGCAGCTCGATCAGAGTTTCGGCCGACACGACCGAACCGCCGTGCAGGCCGAGCATCGTGAGGATGGCGCGCGGTTTAGCGCCCGGAATCATGACCGGCGCGCCGTCTCGCCGGACCTGGAGAGGTCCCAAAACCCCCAGCTCCACGGCTTGAAGCGTACCCACGTAAACGATCGTCGGTGAGACGATTCAACACCCGGTCAAGATCGGGTAAAGCTGAACGCCAAATCCCGCGGACCCTGCCCGACCCCGGCGAAAGGCCCTGATAAGAGCCTGTTCAGGGGGCCTCACGGCCCACAGCCTACGATCGGTTGCTATGACCGCCCCGCCCGACGAACTCGTCGCTACCGAGCGGGCCGTACCTGTGATCAGCCCCGGCCCGATGATGCCGGTGCCCGATTTCGGGCCCGTCGACCGGCTAGAAGGCTGGGTGGTGACCGCGGTGGTCACCGCTCTTGCGGCGGTGACCCGGACCGTGAACCTGGGTTCGCCGACCGATGCCGGCACACCGATTTTCGACGAGAAGCACTACGCGCCACAGGCATGGCAGATGCTGCACAACCACGGCGTGGAGGACAACCCCGGTTACGGCCTGGTCGTTCATCCGCCGGTGGGCAAGCAGCTGATTGCGATCGGCGAGGCGATCTTCGGCTACAACGGGCTGGGTTGGCGGTTCACCGGCGCGGTACTCGGCATCGTCATGGTGGCGCTGGTCGTGCGGATCGTGCGACGGATCAGCCGCTCGACGTTGGTCGGCGCTATCGCCGGACTGCTGCTGATCGGCGACGGCGTCAGCTTCGTCGCGGCGCGCACGGCGCTGCTGGACGGCTTCCTGGCTTTCTTCGTGGTCGCCGCATTCGGCGCGCTGATCGTGGACCGGGATCAGGTGCGAGAGCGCATGCACGTCGCGCTGATCGAAGGGCGCAGCACCGCGACGGTGTGGGGGCCGCGGCTGGGTGTGCGCTGGTGGCGGTTCGGCGCCGGGGTGCTGCTCGGATTGGCTTGTGGCACAAAGTGGTCCGGGCTGTACTTCGTGGTGTTCTTCGGGATGATGTCGTTGGCGTTCGACGTTGCCGCACGCCACCAGTACCGGGTACTGCGACCGTGGCTGGGAGTCGTGCGCCGCGACCTGGGGCCCACCATCTACGCGATGGTCCTGATCCCATTCGGCGTCTACCTGGCCAGTTACGCGCCGTGGTTCGCCTCCGAGACCGCAATCGACCGACACGAAGTCGGCCAGTCCATCGGATCGCAAACTGATTTCCCGCTGCCCGACGCCATCCGATCGCTGTGGCATTACACCGCCAAGGCCTACCAATTCCACGCCGGCCTGACGAACTCCGCGGGCAACTACCATCCGTGGGAATCCAAACCGTGGGCGTGGCCGATGTCGCTGCGACCGGTGCTCTACGCCATCGATCAGCAGAACGTTCCCGGCTGTGGCGCACAGTCCTGCGTCAAGGCGGTGATGCTGGTGGGCACGCCCGCAATGTGGTGGCTTTCGCTGCCCGTGCTCGGCTACGCGTGCTGGCGGATGATCGTGCGCCGCGACTGGCGCTACGCCGCGGTGCTGGTCGGCTACTGCGCGGGCTGGCTACCGTGGTTCGCCGACATCGACCGGCAGATGTACTTCTTCTATGCCGCCACCATGGCACCGTTTTTGGTGATGGCGATTGCGCTGATCCTCGGCGACATCCTCTACAAACCTCCTAGCTACCAAAACGCCGAGCGCCGCACCCTCGGGCTGATCGCCGTGTCCTGTTACGTCGCACTGGTGTTGACGAACTTCGCCTGGCTGTTTCCGGTGCTGACCGGTCAGCCGATTTCCCCGGCCACCTGGAACATGGAGATCTGGCTGCCCAGCTGGCGTTGAGTGGTTGCATTGAGATTGCGCTCAGGGCTGTAGTTTCGCCTCATCCACAACCCAGGGTTATGTTTGGCGACACGAAACCAAATTTGTCACCGCCGCCGACCATCATGTCGCGCATGACGGCACCCATTATCGGAAGTGAAGCACTGGCCAATGGCGCACTTACCCGCGGCCAGCTGCGCTGGAACTATCGGCCAATCTATCCGGATGTCTACATCCCGAAATCGATGTGTAAATCATTGGAGGCCATGACCGTCGGTGCATGGTTGTGGTCTGAGAGGCAAGCGGTGATCACCGGACGGGCCGCGGCAGCCCTGCACGGATCGAAATGGGTTGACGATAATGCGCCGGTCGAGCTGCTCTGGCGAAACAACCACCACCCTGCTGGCCTCATCGTTCGCAATGAGCGCTTCCAGCAAGAAGACGAGGTTACGTCCGTTGACGGCCTAACAGTTGCAACGCCCGCAAGAGCCGGATTTGATCTCGCGCGTCATCTCCCCCGCACCGCCGCCGTCGCCCACCTCGACGCCCTTGCCCGCGCAACCCGGATCATGAAGCAGGACCTGATGTGCCTTGTGGCGCGTTATCCAGGTGCCCGCGGGAACAAACGCGCACGAGTGGCGATCGACCTCATGGACGCCGGCGCAGAATCACCGAAGGAATCCTGGTTGAGGCTCCTCTTGATCGACGCTGGCCTTCCGCGACCCACCACACAGATTCGGGTCACCGACGGCCAGTTCGTGGCTTACCTCGATATGGGTTGGGATGGACCGATGGTCGCCCTCGAGTATGACGGTGACCACCACCGCGCGGATCGACGCCAATACGTGAAAGACATCAGGCGAGCAGAGATGGTCGACCGTATAGGTTGGCACGTACTAAGGGTGATCAACGAGGATCGGCCTGACAACATCATCGACCGAGCACGGCGCGCTCTTGTCCGGCGCGGTTATGCGCTGCCGTCGCCAGATAGAAGTGAGGGTCGCGCGGCAGCCTGAATCACAGCCGTGGCTTCTGCCTCGCGCCGAGAAAGCTTTACAGCGGATCGCGGGCGGCGGGACAAGACATGCACCGCGGGCCACCCCGGCCGGTACCTAGCTCGGAGGCGGCGATCGTCAACACCTCTACACCGGCATCCTCCAGACGAGCGTTGGTCTGCGCATTGCGCTCGTAGGCGACGACGACTCCGGGCTCCAGCGCCAACGTGTTGTTGCCGTCGTCCCACTGTTCACGTTCGGCGACGACGGGATTGCGCCCGGTGTCGATGACGCGCAACTTGTCGATACCCATTGCGGCGGCTGCTGCTTCGACGAACGGCGCCTCGTCGGAGATCTGTCACCCCGTCGGCGGTGCGCGCGATGGTGAAGGCGGACAACGTGTCGACGATATTTGCATACATCACCACCGCGTCGGTGTCGACCATGGTGCACACGGTGTCCAGGTGCATCTGCGCGCGTTCCTGGGCAAGCGGCACGGCCAGCACGGTGTTGGCCAGCTCGTCGTCGAACAGGCTGCGCGCCAACGCTTCTGCACCCGCCGGTGTGGTCCGTTCGCCCACCCCCACCGCGACTACGCCCGGGGCCAGCAGCAACACGTCACCGCCTTCGACAGGCGCGGTGCGCGATTCGTAGGCGCGCCGCACACCGGTGAACCGCGGATGGTGGGCATAGATGAGATCGGTCAACGACGCCTCGCGGACCCGTGCCGGCAGCGCCAGCGACGGGATCACCACCCGGGGCCCGACCCAGATCGACGAGTCGCGGGTGAACACCAGGTTCGGTAGTGGCTCGATGACGTAGTCGGTGCCCTGATGCATCCGCTGGACTAGCGACTGGTCCGCGCGCACATCCGACGGCAGCTCGCCGAACGTCATGCCGGCCATCAGCACATGTGCCAGCGTGGCCGGGTCGAGACCGCGCAGATAGGCCGAGAGCTCTTGCGCCAGAGGCGATCCGAGTCGGGGAGCGTCAACGGCGGCGGCGATCCCCTGCATCCTGGCAGCACCACTGCCCAGCGCTTCGGTCAGCAGGTCGGACAACAGCAGCACCTCGACGCCGCGGGAACGAAGCAGCTGCGCGAACGCGTCGTGTTCCTCCTGTGCCCGTGCGACCCAGGGCAATCCGTCGAACAGCAGATCGTCGTTGTTGCGCGGCGTGAGTCGGCGCAGCTCTGCGCCCGGTCGGTGCAGGATGACGACCCGCAGTGCACCCACTTCGGAATCGGAGCCCAGCCGGCTACTACTCACATCTAGCACCGTAACCCGAACTGTCACTTCAAGTATGGTTCAGACTATGGAGACCCAGGACCTGCCGCCCGGAGAACTGGCCATTCGGGCGGGTGTAGCGGTTTCGGCTCTGCACTTCTACGAGCGGCAGGGACTGATCAGCAGCAGGCGCACGTCAGGCAACCAGCGCCGCTACAGTCGCGACACCTTACGGCGGGTCGCCTTCATCCGGATGTCGCAGCGGCTGGGCATCCCGCTGGCCCGCGTCCGCGAAGCACTGGCCACGCTGCCCACCGATCGGGTGCCGAACAGTCGGGACTGGGCGCGACTGTCCGCCGGCTGGCGGGCCGACCTCGACGATCGGATCCTGCATCTGCAGCGGCTGCGCGATAATCTCGCGGACTGCATCGGGTGCGGCTGCCTGAGCCTGCGTAGTTGCGCACTGTCTAATCCGGGCGACGTGCTCGCCCAGCAGGGCCCCGGGCCGGTTCGCCTGGTTCGAACGAGTGTGCGATAGACTTGGAGCCGTGGCGATTGCGGTACAAGAGTCGTTGTTCGAGTGCAACGATCGGCGACCGCTTGGCAATGGAGCTTGGATCGATATCCGCTCCGGATGGTTGACCGGCGCCGACGACCTCATCGGCGAACTGCTGACCACCGTGCCGTGGCGGGCTGAGCGCCGTCAGATGTATGACCGAGTCCTCGATGTGCCCCGCCTGGTGAGCTTTCACGACCTCACCGTCGAAGATCCCCCGCATCCGGCGGCTTGCCCGGCTGCGCCGCCGGCTCAACGACATCTACGCCGGCGAGTTGGGTGAGCCGTTCACCACTGTGGGGTTGTGCTGGTACCGCGACGGGTCCGACAGTGTGGCGTGGCACGGCGACACCATCGGGCGCAGCAGCACCCAGGACACCATGGTGGCGATTGTCAGCCTCGGCGCGACCCGCACCTTCGCGTTGCGGCCACGCGGCGGCGGGCCGTCGCTGCGACTGCCGCAGGCTCATGGCGATCTGCTGGTGATGGGCGGCTCATGCCAGCGAACCTGGGAGCACTCGGTTCCCAAGACGTCCGCACGCACCGGCTCCCGGGTCAGTCTCCAGTTCCGGCCTAAAGACGTGCGCTGAGTCTGGTTATCAGCTGCGGACGGCGGCGACCGATTTGACCAGTAAGTCGCGCGCCCGACTGGTATCGATGGGCGTGACCGGATTACCGGGCTTCAACAGCGGGTTGGCGGTGACGATCACCTGATAGTCGCCGAAGTGCGCGGAGTAGTTGTAGAGCTCGCCGCTGCGGGCCCTCCCGTTGACCGTGGTCTGCAGCACGCGGTGCACCCCGAGGGTTCGTGCCCCGTCGATCTTCGGCGCATCGACGACCTCGATGAGCCCGCGCAAGCGGCCGCCCTGGAATGCCACCTTTTTGCAGTTTCGCCCGGGGTCGTTGAACGGCACCGGCGCCGAAGTCTGTACGGCCATCGCGATAAAGCGGTTGCCGTTGCCCTCGGCGGACACCGCGGCGATGTTTCCTTCCAGACCCGGTGGCATGTCCTCGCCGACCACGAATGTCGCGCAATCGGGCGGGTCGAACGTCAGTCCCGGCGGGAGCTTGTGTGTAGCCAACACCTTGGGGTCGATGGCTGTCTTCGGGGTGTCCTTCACCTTGAAGTCCGGGCCGAAGTCCGACTTGACCTGGCTTATCTTCGTGATATCGGCGGACGGGGCGGTCTCCGATGAGCCTTGAGATGAACAGGCCGCAAGCAAGCACGCGCTTCCGACCGCCACCAGGATCCTCAACATCGGGGTCAATCTAACGCACCGTTGTCAGCCACGTAACGCCGCCACCGATTTCACCAGCAACGCGCCCGCGAACTGCGGCGTCAGCGCCGGATCCGGTGAGCCGGGGTCGCTGACCACCGTGGTGAACGCATAGTAGTTGCCCAGATAGGCGGTGAAGGTGCTTGCCCGAGAATCGATTTCGTTGCCGCCTTCGACAGAGGTGGTGATGTCGGTCGCCATGCCGAGGGTTTGAACGCCGTCGATGCGAGGCGCATCGATGAGGCGAACGTGGGCCCTGGCACGCCGGCTGGTCATGCTCCACTGCCGGCACCCGGCGACCAGCGAGCCATCCAGCGCCACCGGGCCGGTCGGCACAGCGGCGACCACTGCGTACACAATGCCGCCCGTTCCGGAGCCCGAGATGCCTTGGGCCGATTCCCCCTGACCGCCAGCCGGGTCAGCCAACGCCGCACAGCGCGCCGGGTTCGCCGCACCGTCGCCGCCAAGACCCCAGCTCGCCGACGGCGCAGCGACGCCCGAGACCGCGGTCACCTCATAGCCGGGTGGCAGTTCACGTCCCGCCCGCCTGATGTTGACGGGGTTGATATGTCGCGTCGCGGCCGTGTTGGACGGCACCGCCGCGGGTTCGCGTGGGTGAGCGCATGCAGCAAGCAGCAGCGCAACCGACGCAGCGATCGAAAGCCGCATTCCCGGTGCTACCACGAGACCGACGGCGAGCTAGCCAACAGACCGAATAACCTGGCGCGCAAGGCGTTTGATTTTGTTCGTCACATCGCGGCTGAGCGGGAGATCACCGGGGTCGGGCACATTGATGACGGTGGTGACCACCCCGATGTCGTCGCGCTCCCAGAACGCGCCGTAGTGGTCCATGATCGTCCGCATCGCCACGTTGTCGGCGAGCATGCGGCCAGAGAACTTTTCAACTCCGTCAACCCGGGCGGCCAGCGAGAGCGCAGCGATCAGAAAGGAACCGATCCCGCGGCCCTGGTAGGCGTCGGCGACGGTGAACGCGATCTCGGCGACGCCTGTGTCGTGATCGTCCCGCACGAAGCGGGCGTCTGCGACGGGGTTGCCGTCCGCATCGGTCATCACCCACACGAAGTGGTCGACGTAGTCGACCTCGGCCAGATAGTCCATCAGTGCCAGGCTGGGAACACGCGGCGACATGAAGCGCCGGTACAGCGTGTCGCTGGAGAATTCGACGTGACCCTGCATGGTTCGCGCGCTGTCTCCGGGAAGCACCGGGCGGAGCAGCAGTTCTGTCCCGTCGCGAACCCGCACCGGGATCGGCGCAAGGAAGGCCGCAAGCCGCTGGCGGACCGTACGCACCAGCCGGCCCATGATCCCCGGGATGTGCACCATCCGTGCGAATGCGTCGTTGTCGCCGACCCAGCCGGTCAGCGGTTCGGTGGTGGCTCACGGTCGCCGTCCTCGGGATGTGCCGCAGCAGGGCGATTTCGCCGACGATGGTGCCGGCGGAGACGCGCTCGACGGTCACCACGCCGTCGTCGCCGACGTGCTTGATCTCGGCCGTGCCCGACGCGATGAGCAGGAAAGAAACCGCCTGCTCACCCTGCTGCATGAGGATCTGGCCCGCGGCGGCCTGTAGCGGCTGCAGGCTCGCCGCCAGCGGCATCAAGTCCTCGGCGGGGCATCCGTCGAAGATGTCCAATGCGGCGAGTTCGTCGGCGCGCATGGCGGTCAGTTCGGTCACCCTGGCGCGCCGGACGTGTCGGGTATGTCGGGGACTCGCGGTGACCGCTGCGCCATGACCTGTCCGCCCCTGTTGCCGTCTCATCCGCGCCGGCTCGGCGACCCCCGACCGCGGTTCGATGGTGCCAAGGTTATGGGCTGGGTTCGGGTTGCAGCAAGGATGCGCCTCCCCGGATGTGTGCCACAGGCGCGGCCGGGCCAGACTCACGGCATGACTATCACCGACGATCCGCTGGAGACAACCCGCAATCTGCTCGATCGTCAGGCCATGGTGCGACACGGCTTCCTGGACGTGCTGGGTGAATCAACGCCATCCCCGGTGCCCACGTTTGCCCAGCGGGCGATGAACAGCGCGCTGGTGGCCACCGTGTACGAACGGCTGTGGCGGCCGGTCTCGTTCTATCTTGCCAGCGGCGTCACCACTGGCGCCGAGCAACGCCGCGCGGCGGACGCTTTGCGTCTGTCCAGCGCAGCCAGGTTGCTCGATGTCGCTTGCGGCCCAGGCAATTTCACCGGACAGTTAGCGCAGCAACTACCCGACGGCGGCCTTGCCGTCGGGTTGGATATCTCCGAGCCGATGCTGACCCGCGCCGTGCTGGACAACAGCGGACCGCGCACCTGTTACGTCCGCGGCGACGCGGGCACGCTGCCGTTCGGCGATGAAACATTCGACGCCGTCTGCTGTTTCGGTGCGCTTTATCTGGTGCCTGAGCCGTTTCGGGTCGCCCGGGAGATGGTGCGGGTGCTGCGTCCGGGCGGTCGGGTGGCGATACTCACCAGCTATGGCGGGCAATCCGCACCGGTCCGACAGGCACTGATCGCGGGTGCCCGCGTCATCGGGCTGCGCATGTTCGACCGACATGCATTCATCGACCTGTTTACCTCAGCCGGCCTGGTGGACGTCGGACAGCAAACCCAACGCACATTGCAGTTCGTGACCGCGGGTAAGCCCGGGCCGCATGGTGGCGCACCCGGTCAGGTCATCGAATAAAAACATTCTTCGGTCAGCTGCGCGTCGACGGCCCCGCCGGCGGCCATTGCATGAGATTTGAACAGGTGCGCTGCGGCGCTCGGCTGATGACGGACCGGGACGAATCTGCAGTTCAGATTCGGTGGATGGCGTCCACCCCAGACCAGCACGTCGCTGGCTTTGGCGTTGCGGGCCGCAAGCACCAGCCGGCGGACCTGTTCGCTCTTGACCAAGACGTCCATCGCAACGGCGAGAGTCTGCGGGTGCGGCAAGCTTCCCGCCTGGTCGGGGCCCGACACCAGGCACGCGACCCGGCCGCCCAATATCCGGATCGGCCGGTCGTCAATACCCCTGTCGACATCCCGGTCCCCGTCCACCACCACGGTGACATCCCAGCCCGCCATCGCCCGATCGAAGATCAGCCCACCGACCGACGCGACCGCGTCGGCGACGTTCGGCGCGAAGACATGCAGCTGGTACCGCTCGACGCGCACGATATCTGTGGGTGCCTGACGCGGTGACGAGGCGGCTCGCGACGGAGCCGGGCTATTCAGTTGCTTGAGCAGGCTGGCGGGAGCGGCCACATCTTGTCCGATCGACTGGCTCTTTGATTGACACTACGAATATAGAGTAGCCTGGAGTGAAACCAAAACCTAGCACACTGCCGAGACTGCTTTGACATCAAAACCGCGGGTCACGGGCCGCTACACTGCCGGCATACAGAAACGACGCAAGCCCAATCCCGATCAGCGCCGCCGCGAACTGTGTGACGCGGCGATCCAACTGTTGGCCGAGGACGGCGCCAAGGGCTTGAGTCATTTGAAGGTCGACGCGCACGCCGGCGTTCCCGACGGCACGACATCGTTCTACTTTCGTACGCGCTCGGCGCTGCTACGCGCGGTCGCCGACCGGATGGTCGAGCTCGACCTGGCCACGTTGCAGGCGGTTGCCGACAGCGCCGGTCTCGGTGACACGTCATCGGCCTCGACGTTGGCCAAGGTGGTCATCCAATCCGGGGAAGAGCCGCAGCTGACCCGCACCAAGGCGCGTTACGAGCTGACCATGCAGGCCACCCGCGATCCGGCGATGGCGGCAACCTTGGAACGCGCCACCCAGGCCTTCACCAAGCTGCACCACGACATCGTCGTGCAGCTGCTCCCGCACGGCGCCGAACTGGATCCCGCCGTCGTCGACGATCTGACCAACGTCACGCTGACCTTTATCAACGGGCTGTTGCTGCGGTTCGTCCACGGCGACCGAATCATCGATAGCCCTGAGCAGCTCGACGGTGTGCTGTCGGCCATCGTCGCAGGGATCCTGCACAGCAAGCATCAGGGCGGACTAACCCAGGACGGCGCCTCACTGCAGCCGCGGCGGCGGCGATCGCCGGGTTCGGGGCCGACCCGCTAGACCACCCGGGCCTTGCCCCAGCAAGGCTCATATGGTTCTCTACGACAATAGAGCTGGTCAATCGCGCCCGAGCCGGCGAGCGCGGACGCATTAAGCAGAAAGTACAAATCGCCCGAACCGCTTCAGACGCTGACACACTGGCGGTATCGATTCCGGCTTGCGGCGCATCGGAGATCTGGAAGTTGTGGTGAAAGGCGAGATTTCGTGACGATCAGCACCGACGGCGACGCTCAAGACGTCTGTGACGTCTACTACGACCCCTACGACGTCGCCCTCAACGCCGACCCCTATCCGATGTTCCGCCGACTGCGTGAAGAGGCGCCGCTGTACTACAACTCCCAGCATGATTTCTACGCACTCAGCCGGTTCGCCGATGTCGACAAGGGCCTCGTCGACCACGGAACGTTCAGTTCGGCGCGGGGCATCATCCTGGAATTGATCAAGGCCAATCTCGACATCCCACCCGGCCTGCTCATCATGGAGGATCCACCGATCCATGACGTGCACCGCAAGCTGCTGGCCCGGATGTTCACCCCGCGCAAAATTGCTGCGCTTGAGCCCCAGATCCGCGAATTCTGCGCGCAGTCGCTGGACCCGCTCCTCGGGTCCGGCCGCATCGACTTCGTCGGCGATTTGGGAGCCCAGATGCCGATGAAGGTCATCAGCATGCTGCTCGGGATCCCCGAAGACGATCAGGAATTTATCCGCGACCAGACCAACGCGCAGATGCGCACCGAAGCCGGCAAACCGATGAATCATGAACGCGGCTTGGCCACCGGCGAAATCTTCGCCGCCTACATCGATTGGCGCGCCACCCATCCTTCTGACGACATCATGACCGAACTGCTCAACGTCGAGTTCGTCGACGAGACTGGCACCACCCGCCGCCTGACCCGCGACGAGCTGCTGATCTACCTCAACGTCGTTGCCGGCGCAGGCAACGAGACCACCACGCGGCTGATCGGTTGGACCGGAAAGGTGCTTGCCGAACACCCGGATCAGCGTCGAGAACTGGTCGACAACCCTGTGCTGATACCGCAGGCCATCGAGGAGCTGCTGCGCTTCGAACCACCGGCCCCGCACGCCGCCCGGTACGTAACCCGCGACATCAGCTTCCACGACCAAACGGTGCCCGAAGGCAGCGTGATGATGATGCTGATCGGCGCCGCCTGCCGTGACGACCGTCAATTCGGTTTGAACAGTGAAGAATTCAATATCCACCGGCAGGCTCGTCAGCACCTGGCCTTCAGCGTCGGCACGCACTTCTGCCTGGGCTCGGCGCTGGCGCGTCTGGAGGGCCGGATTGCCCTCGAAGAGATCCTCAAGCGCTTCCCGGAGTGGGAAGTCGACCTCACTAAAGCCCGACTCAGCCCGACCTCGACGGTACGGGGATGGGAGTCGATGCCGGCCCTGACACCATGAAACCCGCGACGCGCCGCGTGCGGGGTCGAATCTCGTTACACCACTGGCTTTTTGCTTCCCGTCGATACGGGCAGCACGCTCATCTAGGCACAACACCGACGGGAGACAGCCATGCCTGAGTACGACTACGAACAAATGAAGAGGGACGCAGAACCATTTATCAAGTTCGAAAAGGACAAGAAGAACAGGATCGCCTACATCACCTTCGATCGTCCTGAGGCGCAGAACGCGACCACCCTGGGGATGCGGCAGAACTACGCCGACCTGATCCACAAGTGCAACGTGGACGACGACGTCAAGGTCGTGGTGATCCGTGGCGAGGGCCAAGATTTCGGTAGTGGCGGCGACTTGCCCGAGCAGCGGCCCATGCTGGAGAACCCGGGCCTGCCTTTGCACCACGAGCTCGCGATCAACGATGACGACGTTAAGTACCCGCCGGGCGGTTCGTACCGGTACCTGTCCACCGTCACCGACTTCTATGCCAAGGCGCGCGCTGGAAACCGCCCGCTTCAGGAGCTTCGCAAGATCAGCATCATCGAGGCTAAGGGTTACTGCTACGGGTGGCACTTCTACCAGGCGGGCGATGCCGATCTGGTGATCTCCTCTGACGATGCGCTTTTCGGGCATCCAGCCTTTCGGTACGTAGGTTGGGGACCACGCTTGTGGTGGTGGGCCGAGACGATGGGCCTGCGGAAGTTCTCCGAAATGCTTTTCACTGGACGGCCATTCAGCTGCCAAGGAGATGTACGACTGCGGCTTCATCAACAGCGTCGTGCCCCGCGACAAGCTGGAGGACGAAACCCTGAAATACGCGCTGGCATGCTCGAAGTCACGCCCGACCGACACCGTCGCGGTGCAGAAGACCTTCCTGGAGCTCTACAAGCAGCACAAGGGCGAGTACTTCGGCAGCCTGCTCACCGGCATGGTCGAGGGCATGCTGCCGTTGATCCAAAACGACGCGCAAGAGGTCGACCTCACCGAGGGCACTTTCGAAAAGGGCCTCAACAACGTCGTCAAGGACAACGACCTGAACTTCCCGCCGGAGTGGCGGCTCAGCCGATCGGGACGGAGCAAGCCCTGACGCGTCGAGGTAGTGCATGTCGGCCCTGACCGGTATCAGGATCGTCGAGCTGGCCGAATCGGTTGCCGGAGAATACTGCGGGAAGCTGCTCGCAGACTTCGGCGCCCAAGTGATCAAGATCGAGCGGCCGAACTCCGGCAGCCTTACTCGCACGATGGCCCCAATCGTCGGTGATGGCGACGGGCCCGAGAACAGTGCGCTGTTTGCCTACCTGAACACCAACAAGTGTTCCGTGGAGCTGGATGTCACCTCAGCCGACGGGCTCCCGAAGCTGCACGAGATCATCGCCACCGCCGACGCGGTCATCGACGATCACGCACCGTCTTGGGCTGCGACGGTCGGCGTGTCGGCGACCGATGCTGCACGCCGGCACCCGGCAGTGGTGTTCTGTTCCATCACCCCGTACGGCGGCCACGCGCCGCCGGAGTTCCAGAACGCCAAGAGCATCAACGTCTTCAACAGCAGCGGATGGGGTTACCACACACCCAGCCACGCCGACCCGGCCAAATCACCGTTAAAGGGACCCGGCCATTTCCTCACCGACTACGAAGCCGGGCTGGACGCAGCACTGTGCGTAGCCTCGTCGCTGTTGTGGCAGCTGCACACCGGGCGGGGCGAATTCATCGATGTGTCGCAGCATGCGGTCCTGGTATCGCGCGCCGACTGTGTTCTGGGCAGGTTCATTACTGGTGAGGTCACGCCCCAAAACACCCGCGACGACTACGATCAACAGGGTCCCGCATCGTTCTTTGCGTGCGCAGATGGTTTCGTCTACCTCTACATGACCAGCCGTAACCACTGGGTCGGCGTGAAAAAGCTGATGGGCCAACCGGAATGGCTCAACACGTTCGACGACGACTGGCTTGAGTTCTCGGTCACCCCGGAGAAGGTTACAACGTTTCGAGACGGGTTCGCCGGGTGGGTCCGCGGCCTGAACAAGGACACCGCGGCCGAAGAGGCTCAGCGATTGGGGGTGCCGCTGGTGCCCGTCAAAAGTGCTGCCGACCTGAAAAACTCGCCACAGTACCGTCACCGCGGCTTTTTCCAGAGCGTCACCCATCCGGTACTGGGCACCGCGACGTACCCTACCGTCGGTTACCTGCTGAGCGCGTCACCGGCGCGCATCACCAATGCGGCACCCACCCTGGGCCAGCACACCACGGAAATCCTGGAGACCCTCAACACGCCGCGCGCCGGGCACGGTGCCGACGGTGAAGTCGGCACGCGCCACACCGCCAACGGCATCGCGAGGCGGCCCGCTGGACGGAGTACGAGTCGTCGAGCTCACCAAAGTGTGGGCCGGGCCCTACACCGGCAAGCTACTTGCATTCTTGGGCGCCGAAGTGATCAAGGTCGAAAGCGCCGGCAATCTAGACGAAATGCGCGCTTACGGCGGCACCGACATCAACCACGCGCCTTACTTTCTCAGCATCAATCCCGAGGTTCTCAGCGTCGAGCTGGACATCAAATCGCAGGCGCACTTGGACCGGCTTTACGACCTGATCGCTCACAGCGACGTCGTCGTGAACAATCTTCGGCCTGGTGCGATGGAGCGCCTGGGACTCGGCTATCAGCAGCTGAAATCCATCAAAGAGGACATCATCTCGGTGTCGATCAAGATGTGGGGCAACGATGGCCCGTTGGGCTATCAGACCGGTTACGCGCCGTGCTTTGCCGCTTTAGCCGGGCTCGCTTCCCTGGTGGGCTATCCCGACGGACCGCCGCTCGGCACCAGCATGCGCTACGGGGATTCCACCGTCGGTGCCGCCGCGGCGTTAGCCGCCGTGGCGGCATTGGTCCATCGCGACTTGACCGGAGAAGGCCAATTCGTCGACGTGTCGGCCGTGGAGACGTTGTCGTCGATGATTGGCGACCGGCTACTCGAACAGGATCTGACCGGAAAGCAACTCGCACCTGAAGGGAACCGCCATCCAGATATGGCCCCGCACAACTGCTATCCCTGTTCGGACGGCGAATGGATCAGCATTGCGGTCGCCGACGACAATCAATGGCGTCTGCTGTGCGACGTCCTGAGCGCGGCAACGCTCGCCGACGACGCGAGTTACGCCACGCTGTCGGAGCGGCTCAAACACACCGACGCACTTGACCGAGACCTCGCTCAGTTGACCAGGAGCCGTGGCGCCGGACAGCTGGCTCAGCGGCTACGCTCGGCCGGGGTGCCGGCGAGCAAGTCTGCGACATCCCTCGACGTGATCAGCGATGAGGTGTTGTGGGACCGCGAGTTTTATCGCTTCGTCAGCGATCATCGGGAAGGGCAACGGCCGATACTCGGAGCGCCGTGGCGAATGGCGAACGCGCCGGCACAGATCACCAGGGGCGCTCCCGACCTCGGAGAGCACAACGACTACGTTGTACACGAAATCCTCGGTACCCGTTCGATGGAGCAGAGATGACCGCAACGCTGGCCGGCACTGCGGCGTTGGTAACGGGCGCCAGCAGCGGAATCGGCGCCGCGACAGCGCGCGCGCTGGCGGCGCAGGGCGCTGCAGTCGCTCTGCTGGCCCGTCGCGCTGACCGGCTGAACGAACTGCAAGCCAATATCGAATCAGCAGGCGGCACGGCGTTAGCGGTGACCGCCGACGTGACCAACGCCGACCAGGTAGCCGCCGCGGTGCAGCGGACCGTTGCTGAGCTTGGTCGACTCGACACGGTGGTGAACAATGCCGGGCTGATGCGGATGGCACCCGCTGCCGAAGCGCCGCTGCAGGATTGGGAGGACCTGGTGCGGGTCAACGTGCAAGGTGTCTTGTACGTCACCCGCGCCGCGATCCCGCACTTGATCGACGCGGCAGCCAGCTCGCCGCGCGGTGTCGCCGACCTGGTCACCATCAGTTCCACTGCCGGCTGGGTGGCCCGTCCCGGAACCGCCGTCTATTCACTGACCAAATTCGGAGTGAACGCGTTCAGCGAAGGCATCCGTCAGGAGCTGCTGGGCAAGCGAGTTCGGGTCGGCGTGGTCGGGCCGGGAACCGTCGACACCGAAATCGGTGACCAGCCTGCCCCGCGAGGCACGTGAGGCATTCGATCGTCAGACCGCCGACATAGTCAAGTTGGCGCCCGACGACATCGCCGACGCCGTACTCTACATGGTCACCCGCGACCGCCGGGTGGCCGTCAACCACATGTTGGTGCGCGCCGCCGAACAGACCTGGTGATCGACAGATCATGCGTCCTGAGTCCGCGGCCGACGAATGTTGGGTCACCGGCGATCACTTCGGCCTCCCGATTCCCGCCGACCCGGCCGCGTTGCACGCAGGTGGCGTAACGTTTCTCACCCAAGCATTCCAGGCGTCAGGTGCACTGGCTGCCGGCAACGCCGTCACCGGCATCAGCCAGTTCGACGAAATGCCAGGCGGAAGCACCGGACGCAAGCTGCTGCTGCGCGTCGAATACCAGAAACCCGACGCGATCCGGCACACCGACCTGTTTGTGAAGTTCTCCCGCGACGCCGCAAACCCGATTCGGGACCGGGGTAAGACGCAGATGGAGTCCGAAGTGCTGTTCGCGACGCTGTCCCGCGTACCCGGTTTCCCCATCACCGTGCCCGCTACGCAATTTGCCGACTACCACCGCGACACGGGTACTGGGATTCTGATCAGCGAGCGAATCCAGTTTGGCGACAACGGCATCGAGCGCCAATACTACAAGTGCCTCGACTACCAGATGAGCGATCCGGTGGGTCATTACCGCGCACTGCTCACGGCATTGGCCCGGCTTGTCGGCTATCACCGATCCGGGCGCCTGCCCGCCGAGCTGATCGGACAATTCCCTATTGACATGCAGGCCGCGCAGGTCGGTGAGCGGACACCGATCAGCGCCGAGAAGCTGAACCGGCGGCTGAGCAGACTCGCCGAGTTCGCCGAGCAGAGCCCAGAGCTGCTGCCCGCCAACGTTCGCTCACCGCGATTCATAGCACGCCTGCGCGACGAGGCACCGCGGTTCTTGCGGCACGAGCCCGCGGTATGGAGCTACCTAGCCGGCCACCCCGACTACATTGGGCTGTGCCACTGGAATGCCAATGTCGACAATGCGTGGTTCTGGCGAGACGCCGACCATGTCCTGCACTGCGGTCTGCTGGACTGGGGATGTGCCGGTCAGATGAACGTGGCCATGGCGCTATGGGGGGCGATGTCCGGGGCCGAAACCGGCCTGTGGGACAACCATCTCGACGACTTGCTGCGGCTATTCGTCGACGAAATACTCGCGTGTGGTGGGCCGAAGCTCGATGCCAGCGAATTGCACCGGCAGGTCATGCTTTACGTCGGGATTATGGCGGTCGCCTGGCTGCTCGACGTCCCCGCGTTGATCCGGTCGCGTTTCGGTGATGCAGCCGCTTCGCTGAACCGGATGGATACCCGCATCAAAGACGACGAGAGTGTCCGAGCGCCGTTGCAGATGTTGACCAATGCGCTCAACCTTTGGGAAAGCAGGCATTTCGGCAATCTTCTGGATGCGGCGCTCGCATGATCCTGCCTACTACTGCCACGACGGACTTGCGGTCAGCAACTCGGCCCCGTCGTCGGTGATGACGACCGTATCGCGGCGAAGCACCGCGCCGACGCCTTCCTGCCACACGTAGCCGGTGAGCGCCAGCACCATTCCTGGCTCCAGAGTTTCCTGTTTGGCGGTAACCGGAAGGTGTCCGGAGACCACGGGCGGATCAAACCCCAGCCCTAGCCCATGCGCGACGGCCATCGGCGGCAGCGGTTCGCCTGCCCGGTCGTAGGCTGCCAGCAGATCACTGGCCTTCGCGCCGGGGCGACAGGCCTCAATCAGCCTGTCCCACAGCTGCTTCGAGCGCTGATAGAGCTTGCGGGTCGACTCACTGTACCCGCCGCCGGCTTCGCCCACCGGCCACGTCCGGCCGACCTCGCCGACATATCCGTCCGCCAAGGCCCCGGCGGTGAATGCGACTAAGTCCCCGGGACACACCCGGCCATCGCCGCTGGCGCGCCGCCAAGGGTGTTCCCGCGAGGTCACCCATGCGGCGTCCTGAGTAGCCGGGGTGCTCACCCCACCCGCGGCCATCGCCTCCAACACGGCGCCCGCCAACGTCTGCTCCGAGAGTCCGGGCTGCAACTCCGCGACACCAGCGGCCATCCCTGCTTCGGCTACCCGCAGCGCGGTGCCCATCGCCGCCACTTCGTCGGGCGTCTTGACTCGCCGCGCCGTTCGCATCACCACTTCACCGTCCACCAGTTCGGCCCTCGGAAATGCGATCGGCAGCAACGTGGCGAAAGTTGGTGAAATTGCGTCGGTTCCGACACGTCGGGCAGTCGCGGCCCCGTCGATCTTCTCCAGCACCGCGATGAGCGTCAGCGGGTTCCAGGCCAAACCGTAGAGGCGGTCACGGCCGATCTCTTCGGGGATCCCCTCGTCGGCGGTGCTGTTCAGGTATATCTCGCCGGTAGCGCGCACCACCACGCAAACCGGACCGAACGGCCGGGTCCCGCCGATCCACAACTGCGGCGCCCCGGTGACGTAGCGGACATTGGCCTGTCGCCCGAGCACCAGGATGTCGATATCGTGGGCGTCCATCTGCGCCAGCGCCCGTTGGCGACGGCCCATCCGTAATGCCCGGGCGTCCGGCGATATTTCAGTCGTCATCGGCGCTACTCTCCCCCGTACGCGGGTGGGGTCCCCGCGGAGCTGGGGAGTGCCCCCACCGCATCGCTTCGTCCCCCTCGCCGTCCCCCGCAAGCGGGCGGTGCCCCCACCCCGGCTAGGGGTGCCCCCACTACATCGTCGTCAGCGCGGGCCATAGGGGGCATAGGGGTAGTCGGTAATCGGCGTGAAGCCGTCTTCGGTGATCACGATGATCTCCTCACTGCGGTAGCCGCCGGTGCCGTCCTCCCACACCACCGGTTCCAACACCAGCAGCATGCCGGCCGGAAAGACGAAGTTGTCATCGAACTCCTCGCCCAGATCGGTTCCGATCATGGGCTGTTCGGCGGGGAAGGTGCCGATGCCGTGTCCGAGATAGAAGTGCGGCAGCCATGGTTTGGACCCGCCGTTGGCAGCGATCGCCGCTCGCGCGAGATCTCCGGACGTCGCGCCGGCTTTCGTCACCCGCAACACCGCGTCGAGGATCTCGCGCCATTTGTCACATTGTGCTTGCTGGCGCGCCGACGGCTCATCGCCGACCAGCCAAGTGCGACCGAAATCCGAACAGTACCCCGCGTAGCTGATGCTGACATCGGTCCACAGCACGTCACCTTTGGCGAGTTCGCGTTCGGCAGTCAGCAGCGGCAGCGCGAGGTCGCCGTGCGTTGTCCAAACCCCTTCGGCCCGCGACGGCGGCATCACCTGCCAAATCGCCTCCAGCATGTTGGCCGTCGCGCCCAGCTCGAACGCCCTGCGTACCAGCTTGGCCGACAGATCGGTTTGACGCACACCGGGCGTCAACTGCTTTTGCACGTCGGCCATGGACTGCTCGGTGATGCGGGTGGCCTTGCGCAGGCAAGAAACTTGATCTGGTGTCTTGACGAGGTTGGCCGCTCCTACCACCACCGCCGCCTCGGAGGGTGGGCCGCCGGGGAAAAGCCGATGCGCGGCTTGGCGCATCGCCCCGGTCATCTCGTCGACCGCGACGTTCGCCCCCAGCGGTATCAGATCACCGAGTACCCGCGCGAATTGCTCGACGCCTTCCTCTAATTCGAGATAAAGCGGACCGTGCAGATGATCGGCTGGCACCTGCGATTCCGATGCGGACCCCTCACGGAATGGTCTGAACAGATGGGGGTGCTCGTCGCTGGCCAGCACGATGGCCACCGGCCGCTCCACGTGCGATAGGCCGGCGTCCAGCACCGGCCAACTGGCACCGGTGGCATACACGACGTTGTCGTTCATCAGCAGGATCAGCGCGTCGACGCCGTTGTCGGCCATGGCCGATCGAAGCCGCGCGCCGGTTTCGCGACGCATCCGGGCAAAGTCAGGCTCGTCGGGGATGACGAAGGTTTGCGCAGTGGGAGAAGTTGTCATTTACACACCCAGGAAGTTCTTGATGTTGCCGCTGACGATGCGGGCTGCGTTTTCTGGACCGACGGACTCAACGACTGCGGCCAGCGATTTCTCCGAGTAGCCGAACGTGCTCTCGTTGTGCGGGTAGTCAGAGGACCACATCACCTTGCCGACGCCGATCTGCTCGATCAGCTTCAGGCCAAGCGGGTCGACCATGAACGAGGCACTCATGTGGGTGTCCCAGTAGTAGCGGATGTCGTGCTGCAGCGTGTGATCCAGCATGTGCTGATACGACGCGAGCACATGCTCAGCATCCTGAAGCGCCGGCGGCACCCAGGCGATCCCACCCTCGAACCACCCAATCCGCAACCCCGGATGACGATCGAGGATGCCGCCAAAGATGTATTTGGAAAACATTTCCCGAAACCCGTCGATGTTGACCATCATCGCGACTGCGACGTTGTTGACCTCGCAGGGCGCCTTCGGCGGGGTTTCGCCGATGTGATGGGCTACCGGCAGACCCGACTCCTCGATCGCATCCCAAACCGGGCTCATCGCGTTGCACGCGTAATCGAGCATGTTGCCATCGCCATCGTTACCCGGGTTCAGCGGCAGCAAAAACGTCTTGAGGGCTAACGACTTCAGCTCCGACAACGTCCGCTTCGCACCTTCTGGATCCCACCAGTTGATCAGACCCACACCGAGAAAGTGTCCGTCCGAGCGTTCCTGCAGATCGGCGATGTACTCGTTGTAAATGCGAAAGATGCGTTCGCGTAGGTTCTTGTCCGCAAATCCGAACAGCGCCAGCACCGCGTTGGGAAATGCCAGTTCCCGGTCCACGCCGTCCTCGTGCAACTCGCGGATCCGGGCTTCGATGTCGTTGGTGCTGGCGCCTGCCAGATCGTCGTACTGCATCAACACCGCGCTGAACACCTCCGGCAGAAACGATTGTCCCTGCTGGCCAACCTGGTACGCGCCGTCTTCGTACCAGACCCGGGGGGCGCTGTCCTTCAGGTCGTCGGGGAAACGATCATAGAAAATGTCAGCCGCCAACGAGATATGGGTGTCGGCCGAGAACACCTCCGTGCCCGGGGGAAGGCCAACATTCCCTTGGGCGTGGTGGGCTTGTCCGTGCCGGTGCTTCGGTGCGCCGAAGCCGCCCGGCGGATACAACGCGCTGGTTTGGAGTGACGTCATCGTGCCTCCAATCGGGCTACAAGCCGACAATAGTTCATTCTTCCAGCGCACCAATCAGTCTCAGATCCGCCAGATATTTGCAGATCAGCTGCTGCGACAGCCGTGGTATCGAGTGGCCTGATTGTTCGACCGCCGTCGCGAACCGTTCACCCGATACCGGAGAGCCGGCAACGGTTTCGGCCGGGCGCCGATAGATTTCCATCACCGCCAGCACCGAACGCTGCGCCTGGCGTGCGGGTAGTGCCCGCATCGCGGTTTCGAACCGGGTCACCCAGTCGGCGTAATCGTCGATCCGCTGAATCGGATAACCCGACTCAGCGATCCAGTCGACGAACGTGTCCAGCGAAATGCCGTCGTCGTGCGGATTGGTGGTGTTGTAGGTTTCGAAGCCACTACCGCTGCGGGGACCGACCGCAGCGATGGTCTCGGCGAGGAAATCGACCGGCAGGCCTTCGTAGTGCGGGCGATGCCCACTGTCGTGGCTGCCACTGCTGCGATAGAACGAGCGCGGCGCGATGCCGGTGGCGACCAGACTGAACAGCAGCCGGGTGAAGATATCGGGTGCGTTGAGTTGTCCCGCGTAGCGGCTGTCGGCCAGGATCATGCCCGGCCGGAAAACCGCGGTGGGTAACGAGCAAAGGTCGTGGGCCTCCCGCATCAGTACCTCGCCGGCCCACTTGCTGATCCCGTAGCCGTTGGCGTAGCCATCAGCAATGGCGCACGACGGGACTGCCCGGCGGATGTCGGAGTCCTCGTCGACAATGTTGCCGGCCACCGAGGTGACACCCATCGTGGAAATGTAATGAATCGCCTTGAGTTTGGTGGTGATCGCCAACCGGATCACCTCAGCCGTGCCCACGACATTCGGGCCGAACAGCTGACTGTAGGGAAGCAGATGGTTGACGTGGGCAGCGGGATGCACGATCAGGTCGACGCTGCCGGCCAGCCGCTGCCAGGCGGAAATGTCCAAACCCAGGTTGGGCTCACCGATGTCACCGTCGAGCACCTCGAGGTGACCGCTGGCCAGCGTCCGGAAACGCCGCAGCAACTCGGGATCGGTGTCCAGGACTGCCTCGATGCGCTGACGCGCCTGTGACGCGTCGGCAGCGCGAGTGATGCAGACCACCGTGCCGCCGGAATCGGCAAGTCGCTGCAGCCATTCCAGGCAGAGGAATCGCCCGAGGAACCCGGTCGCACCGGTGACCAGTACCGTCCGGATGTCGCCGGTGGGCCGCGGCAGCGAAGCCGCGTTCTTGAGTAGCTCCGCGTCGAGGAATTTGTCCAAAGTGAGTTCCTCGGCCCGGACTTCGGTGCTGTCGGGGCCGTGCACGAATGCGACGGTCGGTCGAAGACCATCCGAATCCCGATGGTGCTCAATGTGTTTTGTGATGGCGAGCAGGTCGGCAGTCGGGTCCACCATCACCCCGACGGGCACTTCGACACCGAAGATGTCGGCCAGTAGCCGCGAAAAGGTTAGCGCGGAAAGCGAATCACCGCCCAGGTCGACGAACCGCGCCTGGGGATCGACGTCACCGGTAGATACACCGAGGGTGGCCTGCACCGCCCGCACCACGGTCGCCAGTACCGGCTGATCGGCGCCACCTGCCCGCAGTGCGCGCAGTTCGCTGATCTGGTCGCCGGCCATCTTGGCGTACAGCTGCTCGAGAGCCGGACCGTAGCGGTCTTTGAGCTTGGGCCGCAAGAACTTACCGACACCCGACAGCAACCCGTTTTCCAGGCTGAACGGCTCAGTCTCAAGCAGGAAGTCGCGCGGAACCTCGTAGCCGTTGAGCTGGAAATCCCGAGCGATCTTCACCAGAGATTCGGCGATCGCCGAGCGCACCTGCGTCATGCTTTCATCGCTGCCGAACTTTTGGGCCGGCACGACGACGGCCAACAGGAACGACCGCTCGCTGCTGCCGTAGATATAGACCTGCCGAATCAGCGGGCTGGTGGAATACAGCGCCTCGAGCCGCGCGACCGCGACGAACTCCCCCTGTGAGAGCTTGATGACGTTGTTGCGGCGGTCGACGAAGCGCAATCGGTCGGCTTCGACTTCGGCCATAATGTCGCCGGTCTTGTAATAGCCGTCGTCGTCGAACATCTCGGCCATCAAGTCGGGGCGTTTGTAATAGCCGGCCATGAATCGTGCCGACTTCACCGCCAGTTCACCACGCGGGTAAGGCTTGTCGGTGTTGAAGTAGCCCAGTTCGGGTACATCGAGCAGCTTGTAGTCGATCACCGGGGGGCGCAGCACATGCTCGTCGGCCACGAGCATCCCGCCCGCGATCTCGGTCGATGAGTACCCGATCATCAGGTGCTGGTCGAGTACGGACTCCATGAATACCTTGATCTCAGGGGACAATGCCGCCGACCCGCATCCCACCGCGAGCACGCGACCACCGAGTAGCTGCTCCCGCATGGCCGTTGTGATCTCGTCGCCGGCCTGGTCCGGGTCGGCACCGCCGAGTGTCCGCCGGTCCAGCTCGCTCAGATACTGATGGAAGAACATCTCGCACACCCGCGGCACCAAACTCAGGGTGGTCGGGCGGGCCAGTGCAAGGTCGTCGAAGAGCGTTGACAGATCACTCTTGGCGGCGAAGTAACTGGTGCCGCCATTGGCCAGCGTCATGATCACGTAGCCGTACCCGATCAGGTGGCTCATCGGCATGTAACTCAGTGTGATCACCGGCTGATCGGACTGCGCGAGCCAGGTTCCGACGCACAGGCTTTCGGTGAACATCGCACCCTTCGGCGTCCCGGTAGTGCCCGAGGTATAGAAAACCCAGGCCAGCGGATCGTCATCGGGCGCGGCGGCATACAGCGGAGCCAGCGGCAGCGCCGATCCGCGCTCGATCACCTCGCCGATCGTTTCGATCCGCAGCGGGCTGGCAGCGTCGGTCAGCCGCGCGCACGCGGCGTCGTATGCCGCTCGCTGGCTGTCGTCGCGGGGCTCGTAATCGAAGACGATCAGACGTTGCGGTGCGACACCGCTCAGCGCGGCCTCCACCGCGGTGAGCAGATAGTCGATGCCCACGGCGAGAATTCGGGGCTGGGTTTCGTCAAGGATCGGCGCGTGTTGCGTCGCCGGGGCGCTGGTTTGCAGCGGCACCACCACCGCACCGAGGTGTATGCACGCCAACTCAATGGCCGTGTAGTCGATGCTGGCGAAGCCGAGCACGCAAACGAAGTCGCCGGCACGCACCGGATGCTCTCGGTGGTGGTGCCAGTCGGAAGCCACCGCGCGCACTCGCGCCCACAGTTGGCCATAAGTGATGGTGTCGAATCGCGGCAGGAAGCACAGCGACGAACCCCCGGTCGCTGGATCGGTGATCACTTCGCGGGCACGTTGACCAAGTGCTGGCCGGTCGGCGTACCCCTCCATCAGCGTTGCCATCGCCTCGGCGATCCGCAGCCCCGGGCGCCGTACCGTCTCGGCCACCGACTCGTCGGGTCGGGTATCCCTGAATTGGGAGTCCTCGGCGTACAGGCGCTCGCGCCGGAGCACCAGCCTCTCCCACTGGTGCTGTTGGGCACCGGGATCCTTGATATCAGTGCGTCCGACGAAGGCCATAGGTAGCGCTCCCTACTCAGTCTGGATATCTGACGCCGCTGAGCTGTTCGGAGAGCCGCCACAGTCGGACGTTGTCGGCGTCACTACGCGCCAGCCGGGGGATATGGGCGAATGCGACTCCGCCCCCGACGGTTTCATAGAATCCGCGCGGACCGTAATATGCACCGCCGCGGGCATCCGGCGACACGGCGGCGTACAGGGTCGGTTTGATGCCCTCGTCAACATCGAGCCACATGAACGGCAGCAAGCGCCATGACAGTCGAGCCAGCCGTGCCGGCAGCGTCGGTGCACGGCCGCCGTACGATTCACCGCTGAGCAGGTTGGTCTTGCTCAGGCCGGGATGAGCCGCGTTGGATGCCACACCCCAACCCGCCGTCCGGCTGCGGCGATCAAGCTCGATCGCGAACATCAGCTGTGCCAGCTTCGCTATCCCGTAGGAGCGCATGGGTTTATAGCCGTGCTGCGCATTAGCGTCATCGAAATCGATATTGCGCTGGCCGGCGGCCAGGCTGCTGACCGTCACCACCCGTGCCGATTGCGCCGCGCGCAGCAGCGGCAGCAGATGTCCCACCAACGCGAAGTGCCCAAGATGGTTGGCACCGAATTGCAGCTCGAATCCGTCATCGGTCTCCGCGCGTCGAGGTGGCGTCATCAAGCCCGCGTTGTTGATCAAAACATCGATCGGCCGGCCCTCCGCGACCAGCTCCTCCCCCAGTCCCGCCACGCTGTTCAGCGACGATAGGTCCAGCCGCTTGATCGTCAGCTTGGCATCGGGTACGTCCGCGCGAATCTTGTCGATCGCAGCCTCACCCTTGCCCCGGTTGCGGATCGCCATGACAACGTCGGCACCTGCCATCGCCAACCGCCTGGCCAGGCCAAAACCCAAGCCGCTGTTGGCCCCTGTCACGACCGCCAGCCTGCCCGACAGGTCGGGCACGACCAGCGTGAGATCGCCGCCACTCACCATGTGACGGGTAATTCGTAAAGCCCGTAGGCCAAAGCATCGTGTTTGAAGGGCAACTGCTCCACCGGGATCGCCAGCTGCAGCGTCGGGATACGCCGCAGCAGAGTGTGCAGCACAATCTGCAACTCCATGCGGGCCAGCTGCTGTCCGACGCATTGGTGACGGCCGTAGCCGAATCCGACGTGCGGATTGTCCTCACGTTGCAGGTCCAGCTGGTCCGGGTTCGGATAACGACGAGCATCCCAGTTCGCCGGTGGGACATCGAGGATGATGCCCTCGCCCGCGCAGATCACCTCGCCCGCCAGCTCGATGTCTTCGACGGCGACCCGGCGTTGACCGGTCTGAATGATGCTGAGGTAGCGCATTAATTCTTCGACGGCGGTGGCGATCACCTTCGGATCGTCGGTGTCGCGCAACAGCGCCAGCTGATCGGGATGCTCCAGCAGTGCCACAATCGCCAGGCTGATCATGTTGGCGGTGGTCTCGTGCCCGGCGATCAGGACGCCGGTGGCCAGCTGGGCCGATTCCCGGACGCTGAGCTCTTCGGCATTGACCCGCTCCGCGAGGTCGCCTACCAAATCTTCAGTCGGCTCTTCCATTTTGGCGCGAACCAGTTTGGCGATGTATCTCGCCAGCGCAGTAGCACCTTCGGCCGACTCCTCGGCGGTGGCGTACCGGCCCATCCCTTTGTGGGCCTGCTCTTGGAAGAATTCCGCGTCCGAATACGGCACGCCCAGCAACTGACTGATCACCAACGACGGGACCGGTAGCGACAACGTCTCGACCAGATCCGCCGGCTGGGGACCGGCCAATATGGCGTCGATGTGGTCGTCGGTGATCTTCTGGACAGCGGGCCGCAGGCCCTCGACCCGCTTGAAGGTGAACGGCTTGGACAACATGCGGCGAAACCTGGTGTGCTCCTCGGCATCTGAGGTGAACACCGAACGCGGTCGCTTGTCCACCGTCGCCAACATGCCTTCGTTCCAGTGCGGATAGCCGGGCTTGCGATCGTCGACGCTGGCGCGCGAGTCGGTGAACAGCGCACGGATGGCGTCGTAGCCGGTGATCAACCACGGTGTGCTGCCGTCCCAAATCCGCACGCGGCTAAGCGTTTTGACCGCGTTAAGCTCCAACGCCACCGGCGCGGGAGCCAACGGGCAACCCGCCGCCCGGCTCATCGGATAGTCCGGCACATCCGGTGCGGCCTCATGTACGCGTCCGGTCAAGGTGTCAGACATTGCGCTCCTTCGACGAAAGCGAACGGGGAGATCAGTGGGACGGCAGGACCTGCGTGGGGTGAACTGGTGCCCGCCACAGGCCGACGATCGCGTCGATCAGCCCTTCAGCCGCGATCGGCCAGCTGGACCGTGACCGCGGTCCGTGTTCGGCGAGCTCTCCTTCATGTTCGGCGCAGGTGTGCATCAGCAGGTTGCGAGCCATCACCATCCGTTCGAAGCGGACCCGCTTCGGCAGGTCAGGCAGACACCGGTTGATGCCTTCGATCGCCTCCACGAGCATGGGCGATGCCAGCGCATCCTTCGTGACGACTTGCCGGTAGGTGGGATCGGCCATCGCCTGAGCGGCGAAGCGGGCATACCAGCTTGGGTTACCCAGAGCCGCCAGGTGGTCCGTGAGCGGGCGTACCAGCGTGCCCACCCAGTCCCGGAGCTCGTTAGAGTCGCCGATGCCGGCCAGCATCTGGTCCCGCAGTTCCTCGATCGGCACCCGGTGCTTGCTTTCGATGGCACGCAGCAAATCGGTTCTGGTTCCAAAGTGGTAGCAAGCAGCGGCATTGTTGCCCTGCCCCGCCGCTTCACTGATCTGCCGGTTGGACACGGCATACATGCCCCGCTCGGCGAACAACCGCTCGGCCGCTGACAAGATCACTTCTCGGGTGCTCGTCGAACGGTTGTTGCGCAGGACTCGTGCTGCGGTCACCGCCTTAGTGAACACCCGCGCGAGTATTAAATCAAGCAGTTTATTTAAGTGGCCCGGGTTGCGACCGACGCTGGTTCGCGCATCCCAACCAGCAACCGTGCACGCCGACCGGTGCGACGGTGTCGGCCACGCGGCGACGCTCTCAGTGGGCGTGGTCGAATGAATAAACGGTAGCGACGGGCCGACTTCGACTTAATTGGACCGGTGTCAACGTTATTGACGGTCGCGGCGACCGCAGAGCAGCTGGCGGTGCTCAATTAACGCCCGAATCGACAAATTGTGGCTTTGCTGGCCCGTCATTTCGCTACCCTCGCCGCCGCAGCTCAGTTCTGTATATACTTTCGCTTCTCGACCTTTGCCGCCTGACGTCGATACCCGATGAGACAAAACGTCCAATATTTCAGACCAGAGACCCGGGGCGGCACCCCGAGCTACATAGCACATCGGAGGAGACCTTGGCGCGCAACCTGGTCACCCTCGTCGCCACCCGGTTGATGGAGACGACGGCTTCCACCGTTGCTGACGTCAACGAACAGGTACTCGCGCAACTCGTCGAGCATCTCGACATCGATGCGGCCTTTTTGCGCCACAACGACCACAAGATCAGGATTTCCAGGTTGGTCGCGGCATGGCCACCGCGCAAAGACAATGTCTCCCCGGATCCCGTGGCCATCGCCCACTTCTCCAGCGCCGACCCGGTCTTGGCGCAGTGCGAGCACGGGAAGAAATTGGTCGTGATTCGGCCGGATCCCAGCGAGCCTGCCTACACGCGCTGGGTTGCCGGCGCCCACGACCGCTGGGGACTGGAGGCCTCCAAGATCACGGCGCCGTCGGCGGCCGCAGCACCACTGATCTCGGGGGGAGTGACCACCGGCCAACTCACCTGCATGAAGTTTCGTCGCAAAAAATGGCGGACCGATGAGCTCAATACGGTTCAAACCATCGCCTCCCTGCTTTCCCAAATGCAGGCGCGGATCGCTGCCGAAGAGAAGCTTCGTGACCTCGCAGAGCATGACGATCTAACCGGTCTGCACAATCGTCGAGCGCTGATCGCCCACCTTTCCGACAGACTCGCAGCAGGGCGGCCCGGTCCGGTCCCGGTTTTATACCTCGACCTCGACCGACTCAAGTCGATCAACGACTACCTCGGCCACAGCGCCGGCGACTGGTTCATCCGGACCTTCGCCGAGCAGCTGCGTTCGAGAGCCGGAAGTCAGAGCATGACCGCTCGGCTGGGCGGGGACGAGTTCGTTGTCGTCCCTGACATACCGATGTCGATCGAAACCGCGGAAAATGTTGGCGACGAGCTGTGTGTGGCGCTGCGCGATCGGATGGCGCTGGGTGGGCACATGATCACCCGCACTGTCAGCGTCGGCGTAGCGGTGGGCATGCCGGGGCGCGACAACAGCAGCGATCTGCTTCATCGAGCCGACGAGGCCGTTCTGACAGCCAAGCGCGCGGGCGGCAACCACGTGGCGGTGTCCAACGATGACATGTCCCTGCAGCGTCTGTTCCGCAACGACATCGAACTTCACCTGCGGGGCGAGATCGATAGCGAGGCGCTGCTACTGCATTACCTGCCCGAGGTCGATCTGTGGACCGGTGCCATCGTGGCGACCGAAGCGCTGGTTCGGTGGCGGCATCCCACGTGGGGATTGCTGCTACCGGAGTCGTTCATCGGCGTGGCCGAATCGGCCAACCTCGGCGGGGAATTGGGTCGATGGGTGATGCGAAGCGCCCTTGCCGATTTCAGCCGGTGGAGGTCACATGGCGTGGGGCAAACCGCCACCTTGCGCCTCAACGTGTCGCCTGCCCAACTGGTCACTCGAGGGTTTGTCAGCAGCGTGGCCGAGACCATCGACGAGTTCGGCATCGATGGCGGTTCGGTGTGCCTGGAGATCACCGAGCGTGCTGTCGTTCGCGACATCGAAAGCACCCGAAGAACTCTCGAGGAGTTGAAAGAAGTCGGCGTCCAGATCGCCATCGACGACTTCGGCACCGGTTATGCCGTCCTCTCGCACCTGAAGTCGCTGCCGGTCGATACGCTGAAAATCGACACGTCATTCGTCCGGGATCTGGGCACCAGTAGCCGTGATCTGGCAATCGTGCGGGCGATCATCGGCCTTGCTGAAGCATTCGACCTCCAGGTGGTGGCCGAAGGCGTGGAGACCCCGGCTGCGGCGTTGACGTTGATGCGACACGGATGTCATCGAGCGCAGGGTTATTTGTTGTCGCGCCCGCTGCCCGGCAACGCCATGGAGTCGTTGTTGTCTTCGCGCTGGATGCCGATGCCCTTCCTCGCTGACAGCCAGGCCCTGACCCCAAGCACGATCTAATGAGCGAGGCCACCGACAAGCGAGCGGATACCACGCGAGATCAGATCCTGCGCGCTGCCGCACACCAGTTCGCCCAGCGGCCCTACTACGCCGTAGGCCTCGACGACATTCTCGCCGAAGCGCAATTGACCAAGGGCGCAATGTATTTCCACTTCCGCTCGAAGCACGCGCTGGCGTTGGCCATCGTCGATGAGCAGATCGCCAGGGCGGGTACCGCGGTTCAGGACTTGCTCAACCGGCGGCTTTCCGGACTGGAAACCATCATCGACCTGTCTTACCTGATAGCGGTTGGAGACATCAATCACAACGTGACCCGGGCGGCGTTTAACCTGCTCGAGTCGGTTGGCCGGACCGAGAAGCTGCAGGCGCGGCTGTTGGGGGATTGGATCAAGCTAGTGGGAGAGATCGCCCAGCGAGGCATCTTCGAGGGCGACATCGTCGAACAGAGCGATCCCGAAGACGTCGGACGCCTGCTGGTTTCCCTTTATATGGGGATGCGTCAGGCCAGCAGTCTGGACGCCCCGGTGCAGTTGCTCCAAGACTTCGAAAAGGCATTGGCGACGGTCCTACGGGGCATCGTGCAATCCGATCGGATCGGCTACTTCGCCCAATTCGTCAAGCGACGCACGGCCTTGGCGGTCAAGGCCGTGTCGACGGCACCGGTCGGCTAACGCTCGTCAAGCCACAGCTGCTCGGTCAGATCCTGGAAGGTCGCGAGTGCAATATCGTCATCGGCGCGTATCAGCGCCGATTTGCTCATCAGCGCTCGAACACTCGAGCCATCCTTATGGGCCAGTTCGACGACCATGTTCGCCAACCCCTGGACGACGGAGACCGCGGATTCCGCGCTGGGCGCGAGCTGGAAGACCTGATCGAAGCTCAACATCAGCACTTCATCTGGAGCCCGCCCGACCATCTCTGAAAACGCCGAGTTTGCGAAGACCACAGCGCCGTCTTTGGCGATAGCAAGGACGGGAACCGGGATCCGCTCCAGCACAACCAGGGCAGGCAGCTGCTTGAGGATAGTCATTGGTGATTGGCCCGGCTTGCCGTTACGTCTACGCTCCACGACCTGATTATCCTTCATGCGACGCATTGGTAAGTGCGCTTATTCTAAATCATCCAAAATCTGAAGTATCTGAGCGCGCGCTTGGCGCTGAATCAATATCAAATAGCGCTCGTATCGGCGTCGTCTGAACAGCCGCTATTTAGGTCTGCGTCGGGGAATATGAAGTTTGTTGACATAGCAGCCGCGGGCCCCAGCCGTCTTTCCATTACCCCGGCCGGCACGCTCACGCTGCACCTAGCGAGCGTGGCGGCGGCGAAGCAGATCGACAGTAGTCGGGTGAGGCGCTGTTCCAGAGCCGCGAAGACGATCAGATACGACGGCCCGAAGGCGCGGTTGGTCTTCAATGCCGAAAACATTAGCGAAGTAACGCGGATTTCGACTACGAACAGGTAGACGAACGGTGGCGAACCACCGCGCGAGGTTGATGGGTCTTTATCGCGGCGGCCGCGGGCGGATCGAATGGACGACGCCCTGAAGGCGCCGATCAGCATCATCAGTTCGAGGACCGGCAGGGTCTAATTGCTCAGCACCAACGGGCTGCGCACGTGCTGACTTGCGCCGATGGATCGGGCCCGCGCTCGCCCCACGGCCGGGCTGAGACGGCGGCGCAATGACGCGCGTGGCTGCTTTGACCGCGGCTGCTCGGCGCGACGCGACGACGCGGGATCGTCGGCGTCGGGTTGAGGATCCGGGAATTGCGCCCACGCCAGGCCGATACCGAACAGCAATACCAGTAGGTCCAGCGGAGCCCACGACGTATCGACATGCCCTGCCGCTTGGGCGGCTTCGATGGTCGCGAGGGTCTGCGCCGGCGGCGCCTGGTCGTCGAAATCCGGCGGGTCGAGCGTCAGCCCCTCCAGCCTGGCCCAGGTGAGCATCCGAAGGTGTGCGGGGTGGCTGCGGGCCAAGTCGTAGACCTCGCCGACAAACTCCGCAACAGCGTCGGGCCGCATGCGGAACGTGGCGAAGTATTCCCGACCGTCAGCGGCGACAACGTCACGAAACAGCGTCTCCTTGTCGCCGAAATGCGCATACAGCCGTTCCTTGCTCGCCCGTGCGGCGGCGGCTATCCGGTCGATGCGAGACCCTGCCAGCCCGTATTGAGCGAACTCGGCACGGGCGGCAGCAAGAATCTCGTCGCGCAGCTCACTCGTCGATCTCACCGCAGCAGCATAGCCGAACGAACTAGTTCGTCTGCTAGGGTGGCAGGCGTGTCGAGTGCGAAAGGAGCCGCAAGGTGAGGCTAGGACCACCCGAAGGCAAGACGACCGTCACCGCTGAGGAGCTCGCGGCGATCATGGATCAACCCCGCCGAGTCCGAGCGCTTAGCCACCTACTCGGCAACATCGGGGACGGCCTGAATCCACTGATCGACCTGTGCCGACCTTATGTGGACGGGTTGGCGAACCTGCCACGCGACGGCCGGTTCTTGTTGGTGGGCAACCATACTCAGTCGGGCACAGAAGTCTTTCTGATCTCCTACTACCTGCGCCGCGAATTGGGGGTTCGGGTACGGCCTTTGGCTGAGCGGGGCATGGGCGAGGCGCGCGGCCTGGCCAAAGACCTGATAGCCGCCTACGGCGGAGTAGTCGGCCACCCCGAAACTGCGCGAGAACTGATGCGCCACAACGAAACTGTGCTGGTATTCCCGGGTGGGGGTCGGGAGATCGGCAAGTTCAAAGGCGAGGAGTACCGACTGCGGTGGGAAGGCCGCAGCGGCTTTGCCCGGGTGGCCATCGAGAGCAACTATCCGATTGTTCCCGTCGGGCTGGTCGGCGGCGATGATGTGTACCAGAGCCTGTTCGCCCGAGACAGCAGCTGGGGTCGGTTGACCCAATCCGTCGGCGAAAAGCTTTCCGGGCGAAGTGATATGGCCATGCCCCTGGTGCGCGGCATCGGCCCCACCCTTATTCCTCGCCCGCAGCGAATGTACCTGGCATTCGGAGAACCGATCAGCACCGCCGAGCCTGGAAGAAGCCGCGACCTGGCTGGAAACGATTCGAGACACCACCAAGCAGTCGCTTGAAAAGATCCTCGCCGACCTGCAGGCGGTCCGGGCCGAGGATCCGTTTCGCAAACTCAACCCATTGGCCCGGCCGAACGCGGTTGAGCCAGCGACGCTTTGACTTGCTGCGTCGGCGAGTGAGAACGCCTACCGATCAACAGACCTGGCAGGCTATGGCGGCAACTGGCGCTGGAATTGGCCTTCGCGGATGAAGGCGGTGACGGCGGTATCCCAGCGTTCTAGCTGGGTCGGGGTGGTGAAGGGTTCGGGTATGTGGCGCTCGATGTGGGCACGCAGGATGATGGCGCCAAGACGCAGGACGAGCGGATTGAGCGCCGCCCACACCGGGTCTAGATCGGGTCTGGTCTGGTTTCGTTCGTTGAGCTCGTCCCGTTGGGCCGCACTGATTCCAACAAGACCGTCGAAGATCTCCGACCCGATCGAGTCGCCTTCGACTAATGCGCGTCCCAGGTAGTCGACGACGTCGGCGTGTTCGGCGATCAGCGTGGTCACCCTGCGGCCCATTTCAGCCAGCGGATCTGCTGGTGCCGCGGGTAATGGCGCCGATTCCACAGCGTCGCCGATCACCTGGAGCACGTAATCGTTAACGGCGGCGATCAGCGCGCCCTTCGTGCCGTAGTAGTGCTGCACTAACCCGATCGATATCCCGGCAGCCTCGGCGACCGTTCGTAGCGAGGTGCCTGCGATGCCATGTGCCGCAAAGCTCTTCAGGGCAGCATCGCGGATCCGTTCCGTGCTGGACGGTTCGGCCGGGGCAGGGCGATGCGGGACCAAGAATCGTTTTTCCACCGGTTCGACAATATAGCAGTATCGTGTAACAATATGGCTGTATTGCGTCACAATACGCACGTATTGGACGCCCGACAGCAGGGACCACGTGCAGCTAGCACCAGCCACGTTGGTCACCGCTTAGTGGGAGGAGCGAACGTGCCCGTGATGCTTGATGAGCCGCGCACCCTGACAACCCCGCCCTGCCTCCATGACCCAGACCGCTGGCTCGACGGCGGTGAGGATCCCGAACTGAAGGCGCTATGCCGCGCCTGCCCGCGGCGATGGCTGTGCGCCAAGGAAGCGCTGGAGACCCCTGGCGCCCAAGGCATGTGGTCGGGTGTGAATATCCCCGAATACGGGCGCGGACGCACCTTCGCGATGCGCCAGCTACGCTCCCTGGCCGCCTACGGCGGGCAGCGGCCGCGAAGGTGAACAAGCCTCAGGAGTACCGACTGCGGTAGGTGGGCGGCAGTGGCTTCGTCCGGGCGGCCAAGAGCGACTAAGCTGCTGGCGGTCGGGCTCGGACCGCACGCCGTTATCTGGTCGACCTTCTTGCGACTTACCCAAGCGCGGCCGTATAACTCCAGGAAGGCTTCGGTGAGCAGGGCAGGACCGCTGCAAGTGGCCGCTTATGATGGCGGCCCCGATGATGAAACCGGGTTTCGCCGGCGGCTGTTCAATGCGCTGGAAGAGGGCATCGCCGAGGTCGGATACACCAACACGACAGTCGCTGATGTGGTGCGACGTGCCCGCACGTCGCGGCGCACGTTCTACCAGTTTTTCGACAGCAAAGAAGACTGCTTTGTGGCGCTGCTGACCGACAGCAACGCCAGAATGATTGAACAGATTTCCGGCGCTGTGGGTGCCGACAGCCCGTGGCCACTCCAGGCACGACAGGCTATAGAAGCCTGGGCCGCTGCGGCCGAATCCCGGCCGGCGCTGATGGTCAGCTGGATCCGCGATGTCCCCGCACTGGGGGCTGCGGCCCGCCAGCTGCAAGTGGACTTCATGGAGAACTTCATCGTGCTGGTACAGATGCTGTGCAACACCGACGCGCTGCTTGCGGTCGGTGTTGGCCCAGTGTCGCGACAACGCGCCATTATGCTGCTCGGTGGTCTGCGCGAGCTGACCGCCTGCACGCTGGAAAGCGGGGGGCGCATCAGCGACATCACCGAAGAAGCCGTCGGGGCCACGCTGGCGCTGCTAGGACCCCAAGTCCCGAACCCACCCCAGTAGCCCGACGCAACGCCAAGCCGGTGCTGTGGCGGACAGAGGGCGCTCCTGCACGCAGAGCACGGACGGGTCACCGTGCTTGGTGATAACTACTGCTCGCATGGCAGATGAACACGTTTCGTGTCAGCTGATGGTTTTCAGCAACAACGTGTCCGCGAACGGTGCACGCGAGTAGATCGGCCGCCATCGTCGAGCTACAAGCGGCGCTGCGTCAGCTTTGGGCACCACCTGCGGGTCGCTCACGTTGAGCGTCTTACCGTAACGCTGAATCCGGGCGTCGCCGACAGCGGTGAGGTTTTTCAGCCATTCGGTGTTGGCGGGCCCGTAGGGCAAAAGGACTGCCAGTCCGTCGGTGGTGGGGAATACGTTCAACGGCGTGCGGTAATACTTTCCGGATTTGCGGCCCACGTGGGTCAGCACGCCCATCGCGGGCACCCAACCGGCCCACAGCCGCACAACCTTGTTGGTCACCAACCGGTTCCACCGCGCATACCACCGCGGAAACTGCACCACGCCAATCCTCCTAGATTTTTTGCTACGCCGAGTCCCTTAATGGCCCACGCGTGCCGGTACCGTGGCTCGCCCGCGGCGGCGCAGCCGCGACTCCACCAGGCCGATCACGTCGTAGTAATGGGTCGGGGCCAGCCGACTAAGGAGGTCAAACACGTAGGCGTCGGGCCCAATCAGAATGCGTGCCTTACCCGCCTCCACGCCACGGTGAATGACCTCGGCAGCCTTGCTCGGCTGGGTCAGCGCCATTGCGGCGAACTGGGTGATGAGCTGTTCGTGGCTGCGGCCCAAACCCTCTGGGTCCTTACGGAATCGGGCATTACGTACGATGTTGGTGTTGATGCCGCCCGGGTGGAGGTTGATCGCGGTGACACCGGTGCCGCGCAGCTCGTGGCGCAGCGCGTCGGTGAACCCTCGGACAGCGAATTTAGCTGCGCAGTAGGCACTTCGGTTGGGCATACCTACCAGGCCGAACACGCTGGAGGTATTGACGATGGCGCCGGAGTTCTGCTCGACGAGAATCGGCAGGAACGCCCGGGTGCCGTTGACTACACCGTGAAAGTTGATGTTCCACAACCAGTTGTCGTCCGCGGGGTCGGCATCCAACACGCAGGAGCCCACCGCCACCCCGGCGTTGTTGAACACCGCCCCGATCGGAGCGGGTGCCCAGTCGACAACCTCGTTCGCAAAGTCAACGTGCGCTGCGGCCTCGGCGACGTCGAACACTCGAGCCAGCGAGGGGCCTCGCAGTGAGTTTTCGGTTTCCTTCAAACCTTTTTCGTCGATGTCAACGATCGCCACCGCACAGCCATGCTGGGACAGCCGTTGCGCCAATGCCCGGCCGATTCCCGATGCCGCACCCGTGATGACCACACTCCGCCCGCTGAGCGTTGTGCGCGGCCGTTGGATCACGAGAGCACCCGCCGGGCGTCCGCGGCGGCCACCTGCGGCCTGCGGTTGGCCCGCCGGTACACCACGGCCCGCCCGCCCTCGCCGGGCGCATTGGCAACTCCGCGGGAGTGGCGCCGCTCCGCCGGGGCGGAAGTCGGGGCGAACTCAAACTCGTGCAACAAGGTTCGCAGCGTCACGTTCATCTCCATGTTGGCAAACGCAGCCCCGATACAGCGCCGCACACCGCCACCAAACGGAATCCAGGTGTAGCTATCGGGCGGGTGTTCCAGGAATCGGTCGGGGTCAAATGCGCCAGCGTCAACATAATTGGCTTCTGAGTCATGAGCGAGCGAGAAGCTGGCTACGACCGTGCAGCGTTCGGGAATCACCCACGGACCCAAACGGATCCGCGTGTGAGTTATCCGGCTGGTTCCGTCGACGACCGGCCGGGTGCGCTGCACCTCCCAGATGGTGGCCTGACGCAGTTGCGACCCTCCGGCGTCAACCTCGGCGGCCAGCCGCGGCAGCAGCCCCGGGTGACGACGCATCCGTTCCACCGCCCAGGCCAGCGTGGTAGCCGTCGTCTCGTGCCCGGCGGCCAGCAACGTCAGCAACTCGTCAGCCACGTGTTCATCGGAGATCGGCGAGCCGTCCTCGTAGCGGGCCGCAAGCAGCAGCGCCAGTACATCGTTGCGCTCCTCGGTCCCGGTATGGGCACGGGCGTGGCCGATCAACGAGGCGACGACGTCGTCGTAACGACGCCGGTAGCGCACCACCCGACCCCAGGGGCTCCACGGGCCCAAGTCACGGCGCAGCCGGGGCGGCAGAATCGCCATCCGCGAGCCCAGCGATACCCACGGCGGCAGCAGTTCGCGCAGCTCATCCAACTCCGATCCCTGCGCCCCGAACACCGTGCGCAAAATGGCATTGAGTGTGATGCGCATCATCGACGGCAGGGTTTCGAACTCCCGGCCCTGCGGCCAGCCGGACGTCTCGCGCAGCACCTCTTCTTCGACGATGGACTCGTAACCGGCCATTCTGCGGCCGTGAAAGGGCGGTACCAGAAGTTTGCGTCGTCGTAGATGCTCGGCGCCATCAAGGCTAAACGTTGATCCGGGCCCAAACACCGTGCCCAAGGTCGAGGGCCGGCCCAAAAGGTCGGGGCTTGTCGTGAAAAGATCCTTGATCAGCGCCGTGTCGCTGATCACCACCGCCTGACCGATGATCGGCACGTTCACGGTAAACGCGCTCCCCCACCGCCGGCCCAGCGCCGTGACCGCGCAATTTCGGGCAGCGACAAAAGCCACGCCCTGGGCGAACTTCGGTATGGCCGGGCCAGGAGGCAGCCGCACAGGGTCGGTAGTCGCCTCGGCCAACGCTATCTCCCTCGGTACTTTGATGTACCAGCTACGGTACGTCGCATACCGACAAACTCAAGACCCTTTACCCCCGACCCGCGGTGGTAAGCGGATGCTTGGCAACGCCAACGTCTCGCTGACGTTGGATGTCTACGTGGACCTCTTCGGACGAGGATTTGCACGGTGTTGCCGACCGACACCGCAATCCGGACCACTGCGGACTGGCATGTACGAGAAGATGCAGTCGGCTAACAGATAGTGCTACCTCTAGCTGGTTCAATCCTGGTGGAGCTAACGGGATTCGAACACCTGACCTACTCGAGGTGTTGGCTGCGCAAGGAAGCCGCTGGTCACAGCGTTGGGCGTGATGGTTACCGGAACCCGCAAGAAGTTCTGCTGCGTACCCACTGCGTCCCGGCTGCGGACCACCAAACCCATCAGGGTGAATCCAGCGCCGATCAGCTGGCCAGCGCCCGCATCGCGGTGGCCACGATGGCGTCGGCATCGGCCGGGGTCAATCCTCCGTGCCCGGTCGCCCTGCGGTACATCGCGGGCCCGAAGATGAGATCCAGCGCGACCTCGGGGTCGAGGTTCGGATCCAGTTCGCCGCGGGCGATTCCGCGGTCCCAGATCTTTCTCACGGCTCCTCGGCGGACGTTTACTTGGTGTGTTCGTATCCGCTCGCGTTCAGTTGGGTAGAACTGCGACTCGCCGACGAGTTGGGCGTAGATCGCGCCGAGTGGGCTGGTGTAGAAGCCCATCATGCCCCGCAACGTCAGGCGGAAGTCTTCGGCCGCCGACCCGGTGTCGGGTACGGGCGCATCGGCCATCATTTGGTGCAGGAACGCGTCGATCGCCACCGCGGTTCTGTTCGGCCACCATTTGTAGATAGTCGCCTTGCTGACCCCGCTGCGTGCGGAGATCCGGTCGACCGACGCCCTGCGCAGGTCGTCCTCCTGCATCAGTTCCATGGTGGCTTTCAGCACAGCGTCGCGGCGTTCTTCGCTGCGCGGTCGACCGCGCAGTCTACTTGGGGTCATTCCTCCAGTTTCCCACCCGTAGTTGGTACAACGGTAATTACTAAACGTCCCGCTGTGAGTTCCCTTCTGCGCGTTGCCAACAGCTAAACCGGACGTGCAACATCTGACGTGAAATTTCTCAGATCCACGCCAGACATCCTTCAGCTTTGTCTCAGCCGTATCTCGAATGTGCGTAAAGGGCCTCTTCATGCAGCGCAATCTTCAACCCTGGATCACCACTGGCGTCGTTCTCGTGGGCGCCAGCCTGATCGCCGTCAATCCGGTGGCTACGCGGCTGCCCGCTGCGCAGCACCGATCGATCCAGCTCGTGGACTACGACGAGTTCGACTTATCTCAACTGGTTAGCACAACCGAGGCCAACTGGTCAGGGTTGGAAACGGGTCTTGGCAGCAGTAATTGGCTGACCGACCCCGATATCTCGCAAGGTCTTAGCACCGTGTTGGGCGACCTGTCGTCCGGCACCTCGAACCCGGTAACTAACCCGATCTCACTGCTGACCGAGGGCGCGCTGCTGCTCACCAGCAGCGGCGACGCCTCGAACGCAGCCTCCACCGCGCTAACGGCCGTCACGGACAATGTCGAGTCGGCGCTGAGCAGCGGCGACTACTCCACGGCGCTCACCGACCTGGAATACGGGCCCACCACGGTCCTGGACGCCTTCCTCAACGGATACCCCGAAACCGTTGGCTCCGGACTGATTTCGCCTGAGTTCGGGCTGCTTACCAACACGACCGACGGTGCGGCCACCGGCCAGATCGACGCCCTTCAGCAGCTGACCAACACCATTGCCGACGAGTTGTCGGCGGTCGGTGGCGGGAACGTGACGACGACTCCAACCTTGCTAGAACCGGGCTCCTTGGACATTTCTGTCAACGTCAACACGATCCTCAACGACCTTGCGCCCACCGGCACTCTTTCGCTGCCGGTCAGCCTGGACAGTCTGCTCAGCGACGCCGCTCCCAGCGGCACCCTCAGCCTGCCGGTCTCCGTGGACGATCTCCTCGGCGACGTCGCACCCAGCGGGAGCCTCACCCTGCCGGTCAGCCTGGACAGTCTCCTCGATGGCGCCGCTCCCGGCGGCACTGTGTCCCTGCCGATTTCGCTGGACGGGCTGCTCAGCGACGCCGCCAGTGATGGCAATATCACTGTGCCGGTAACCATCGACCAAGTCCTCGGCGATGCCTTGGGCAACGGCGGAAGTATCAGCGTCCCATCGATATCCGTCGACACGATCGTCAGCGACCTCGGCGATCCCTCCTACACCATCAACCTCGGTATCGCCAAAGAAACCATCTCCCTGCAATCTTTCGTCAACGACCTCGGTATCGGCAACGAGACCATCACTCCCCCATCGATTTCCGACGCCACCGTGCTCAGCGACCTCGAGTCGGTGCTCGGCAGCTCCGGCAACCAGGACATCACCGTGTCCGTGAGCGACCTCGAGAACCTGCTCGGCAGCACCGGCAGCCAGGACATCAGCGTCTCCACTGCCACCCTCGAGGGGCTGCTGGGCACCTCCGGCAGCGGCGACATCACCCTGTCGGTGTCCGACTTGCAGACGCTTCTCGGCAGCGCCGGCAGCCAGGACATCAGCTTGTCGGTCAGCACCCTCGAGTCGCTCTTCGGCGCGGCCGGCAGCTCGGACATCAGCATCCCGCTCAACACGCTTGAGGGGCTCTTCCCCAGCACGCTGAGTCTGGACCTCACCATTCCCGAGGTGACCGGGGGCGCCGTGCCCACCTTCGACGCTGACTTGGCCCAGGATCTGCTGGCGGTGCTCGGCAGCATCGCGCCGATCTCGTCGGATCTCCCGAGCCTGTTGGGCACCGACCCGACGCTCGACGTGGCGTCGCTGTTGAGCAGCGTGGTGACGGACCTGGGCTTGCCGTTCTCGATCACCGGTGGCGATCTCACGGTGAACCTCACGGGCCTTGCCTCGGAACTGCTTGCCGGCTTGGTGCCCTGAGCTCGGCCGCGGCGCCGGCGGGCGGGAGGACCCGTCGGCGCCGCCCGGAACCGCGTATCAGCTGATCACGGCACCGCGGTCACGGGCGAGCGCCAGCTCCTCGTTGGTGGCCGACCACGCGACCACCCCAAACCGCAGCCGCGTTCACCACAATTCTTCGGACCTGCGGACCTTTGGGCGAAGAGACAACGCCTGCGGACATCCCAGGTCAGGCCCACTCGGCGCTGCGGCCGCAGTCCTCGCCCGGTTTCGCGCGAGCGCTCAGATCCTCACGGTAGCGATATTAGGTAGGCCGGGTTCCTGCTCGCCGGCAGTCCGTACTTCGGGTCAGCACCAATGACAGCGAGCGCTAGGAACGCCATCCTTGGAGCTATGGCCGCCATGCTCCCTTCAGCGACGTGTCCACCGGCGCCGCGTGGCGCTGGTCGCTGCGGGTTGCCCGTCGCCAGCGGGGACCTCGACACACTGCAGGTCGTCGGTGCCGCGCACGCCGGTAGGTGCTCCAAGGTTCTCGACGACGGGACCCGTCTATGAGCCGAGCACTCGTGGCGGGCGGATCCCTCGGGGGCCTCACTGCAGCGCTGGTTCTCCGAGACCAGGGATGGGACGTCGACGTTCTGGAGCGTAGTGCGGTTCCGCTTCAAGATCGCGGGGCCGGCATCGTGGCGCACCCCATCACTATTCGCTATCTCGTGGAGCGGGTCGGTAAGGCGATTGGCGACATCGGCGTGCCCGCGAGCAGGCTTCGTTACCTCGGAGATGACGGCTCGGTCGCCGACGAGCAACCCTGCGCATATCGGTTCGCGTCGTACTTCGAGTTGTACCAAGGGTTGCTGGACGCCTTCGGCACCGAGCACTACCACCTGTCGACTCAGCTTGCGCACCTGGATAACCGGGACGATGAGGTCACACTGTCACTGACCGACGGCCAGACTCTGACCGCGGACCTCGTGGTGTGCGCCGACGGCATCCGCTCGACGGCACGCTCGATTCTGGTGCCCGACGCCCAACCACGCTATGTGGGATACGTGGCCTGGCGCGGCACCATCGAACGCGATGAACTCAGCGGCCGTACGGCGAGCCTTCTGCAGGACGCGATCACCTACCGAATCCTCCCGCATGGTCACTTGCTGACCTATCCGATTCCCGGCACGGACGGGTCCGTGCTGTGCAACTGGCTCTGGTACCGGAACGTCGCTCCGGGAGACCACCTCACCGACCTGCTGACCGACCGACGTGGTTCCAGGGCCGAGCTGACCGTGCCACCCGGATCGGTCCAGACCAAGCATCTCGAAGCACTGCATTCGGCGGCGGACGCCGAACTTCCCTCGGCTATTGCCGAGGTCGTGCAACGAACCGCCGAGCCGTTCATCCAGGTGATCGTAGACCTCGAAGTGCCGCAAATGGCCTTCGGACGAAGCTGTCTGATCGGCGACGCGGCCTTCGGGCTGCGACCGCATATCGGTGCGGGCACCGCAAGGGCGGCCGACGATGCCTGGCAGCTAGGCAACGCCCTGCTACACACCACTGGACGGCAGGTACCCGTGCGGCTGAAGGGCTGGGAGGCTCAGCAGCTACCGGCGGCCCGGCGTGCCATGCAAAGGGCCCGGGCAGCCGGTCGAAGCGTGCAGTTCGAGGGCAGCTGGCGGATTGGCGACCCCTTACCGTTCGGGCTTTACGTGGCCGGGGACAGCGCACTACCCGCCCGTCTTGAATAGAAAGGACTCCCCAATGCATCAACCTTCGGTCCGCGTCGTTCGGCATGACCAACTCTCCGACAACACACCGCAGACCTCGGGACTGCGCCGGGAGGTCGCCTTCGACAGCCGCAACCCCGACGCCAAGGTACTGAGCGCCTTCCTCACTACGGTGCTACCCGGCGCAGCGACCGGTGCGCACCACCACGGCGATCAGGAAACAATCCTGTACGTGGTCGAAGGCACCGCCAGATACCGTTGGGGCGACCGCCTGCAGCATGTCGTTGAGGCCGGTCCGGGAGACTTCGTTTTCATTCCGGCGCACACCGTCCACCAAGAGATCAACGCGTCCGCCGACCATCCGACGGTCTGGGCTGTCACACGTTCGAACCCGGATCCGATCGTGGTCAACCTTCCGGACCTGGACAAGTTCGCAGAGCCTGCCGCACGCGAGTATCCCCATCCCTGACCCAGCGACGCGCTCTGACGTCGAGATCGATAGCGGGAACCCTGGCCGCTAGGTCCGGCGGCGGCGACCCCGGCTGGGCTCCAACGGATTCGGGTCAAGCCCAGGCGGCTCGGGCACGCGAAAGCGTCGATGACGCTAGACGTGTACGCGGACCTGTTGGACGAGGACCTAGACAGCGTTGCGGCCACGAGCGAAGCGCACACCATGAGCGGGATAGTCCACCGCCGGGTTCATCTCAATGGATATTGCCGATTGCGGTTTTGGTTTTGTTGAAGTGATCGGTGATGAGAACGGGCGACTGAGACACCTTGTCCTCCGCCTTGTCCTCCGCCAGGCTCGGCTCAGAGTCTCGGATGACATCCGCCGTTGTCGCGGAGGTCTTCGGTGATTGCGACATTTCGTCTCCTCGTGGTGTGGGGCTGTGGGTGCGAGGAACGTACGACCGCCGACCTTGCAGAGGCACGAGTAGTGGACTACGTGTCTTCCGCAGGTGTCATACAGGTGTATCGGCGTCGTCGGCGCGCCGGGCCAATCGCCTGCGGCCCCACTGCGGCCCGCGTCTCAACAACGAAACTGTCCCGACTGCGGAGCTGCTGGTCAAGATGGTGGAGCTAAGGGGATTCGAACCCCTGACCTACTCGATGCGAACGAGTCGCGCTACCAACTGCGCCATAGCCCCTGGTCGCTAGCAGGCTACCAGCCGTGGTTCGCAGTTGCCGAACCGTTACTGGCCAGCGGCTCGCGGCAGGTCCCGGTGCCAGCCGTAGTCGCGCGCGTAGGGCGCATAGTCGAGATGCTCGAAGACGGGATCCTCGTCGTCGATCTCCAGCACCACGGCCCCGGGGCGCCGCAGCCGGGCCGGGACCACGTCAAACTCGCGGTCGTAGGTGTTCTCCACGCCCAGCCGTGAACGCGAAATCCGCTGCATCCGGCGGCGATGCACCCGCTCCTCGATCCGGGTTTGCCGGCGTAGATACCCCAGGTAAAGCATTGTCAGCCCGGCGCCACTGCCACAGACCCACCACGCCGCGGGGGCCAGCAGGAACGCCGCCGCCGCCGATCCCACCAATGCCAGCGCCATGACCATCAGCACCCGCTTACGGAAAACGTATTTGCGGGCGCTGACCGCGGCGGCGGTGTCTGCGTCGTATCGATGCCGGCGCGAGTACGCCGAAGTGTCCGTCGTCGGCGGCTCCTCGGCGACCGGTATCCCGGATGTGTCGTCGACGTATTCGTATTGATCGGCGCCGTCTTCGTCCGAGGCGTCCTCGTCTTCGTCGTCGTCCTCGGTGTCAAACTCTGGCTCGGTGTCCTCGAGGTCCTCGAGGTCCTCGTGTTCGTCCTCGGCCATCGGCTCGGGCTGCTCGGCCACTACCGCCGCGATGTCTCCCGCCTGAAGCGGCGCCGTCTCGACAGACACCGCCGCCGCCGCGACCGTGACGACCACGCTGCCCGACTGCGGCGTGTCCTCGGCGGCGTCTTCGTCGAGGTCCTCGTGTTCGTCTTCGTCGGGCTGCCAGTCCGGGTCACTGCGGTGTCCTGCCGCCGGTCCGGCCCGCTTGATTAACCGCGCGGCCACGCCGCTGTTGAGCACGCGAGTCGCCAATGCCACATCGCTGGTGCGCCGCACCGCTTCGCGCTTGCTGACCAACATCGGAACCAGCACAAACAGCCAAAGCACCACGAGCGATATCCACAACAACGATTGGGGGACACTTGGCATGGTGACCTGCTCCTTTCCCCGCCAGACTAGGCCGGTAGCCTGCGCATCCGGTCGAGGCGCGCCCAGGGCAATTACACACCTGTAATTTGCCCATTACAAGCACCATCAGCAACAAGTGTCACATTTGCAACAACGGAGGCCCGCATCGCCGACGAGCTATGCCCAGCTGGCGTGGCCGTCACGCACCAGAGCCGACGTCACCGACCCATAGATCTCTTCGGCCGTCAGACCGACCAACACGTGATCCCGCCAGGCCCCGTCAACTTGGAGGTAGCGGCGCAGCAGCCCCTCCTCGCGGAACCCGACCTTTGCCAGCACCGCCCGACTGGCCAGATTCTCCGGTCGCACGGTGGCTTCCACGCGATGCAGCCTGACCGGGCCGAAGCAGTGATCGAGGCCCAATGCCAACGCTCCGGTGGCCACCCCGCCACCGGTGACCGAGCTGTCCACCCAATAGCCGATCCACGCCGACCGCAACGCCCCGTGCGTGACGTTGCCGATCGTCAGCTGCCCGCAGAACTCGCCCGCCAGCTCGATCGCGTACGGCAGCATCCGGCCTTTACGGGCTTCTGACCGCAGGCTCGAACACACCGCGGGCCAAGACGAAAGCGTATGCCGCACAGTCCAATCAGTGTCGACGCTGGGTTCCCAGGGCTCCAGATGGGCGCGGTCGGCCAGCCGAATGCGGCTCCACTGAGCGGCATCGCGCATGCGCACCGGACGCAGCCGGATCACACCGGCGGAAACCCGCAGCGGTCCGACGACCATCGGCCAACCGGGATGATGTGAGCTGGAGTGCCAGAAGTTCACGAGCAGGTGCCACCGTGTCGCTCAGCCGCGTTGAGCCAGGAACGCGACGTCGACGATCTCGCCGGTGCGGATCTGATCGGCCTCACGGGGAACCACCACCAGACAGTTTGCTTCGGCCAGCGTTGCCAGCAGGTGTGACGAGGCGCCGAGGGCGCCGCCCAGGGCCTGCACCAGATATTCGCCGGTGTCCTGGTCACGCATCAACTGTCCCCTGAGAAAACCTTTTCGGCCGGGCACCGAAGTAATCGGTGACAGCGTACGGGCCTGCACTATTCGGCGCATCGGTTGTCGCTTGCCCAGCGATAGCCGAATCAGCGGTCGGACCATCACCTCGAAAACCACCAGCGCGCTCACCGGATTGGCCGGCAACAGAAAGGTCGGGACACCGTCGCGGCCGAGTTGCCCGAAGCCCTGGACGGACCCGGGGTGCATGGCGACCCGGGCGACTTCCATTTCGCCGAGTTCGGAGAGCACCGATCGCACTCGCCTCAGCGGCTGCGCCACCGACCGCGCCGGCGATCACCACGATCTCGGCACGATTGATCTGACCTTCGACAACTTCACCGAGTTCGGCGGGGTCGTTGCTGACGATGCCGACACGGTTCACCTCCGCGCCCGCGTCTCGTCCGGCCGCCGCCAGGGCGTAGGAGTTGACGTCGTAGACCTGTCCGTTGCCCGGAGTGCGCGAGATGTCGACCAGCTCACCGCCCACCGCCAGCACCGACAGCCGCGGGCGCGGATGGACGAGCACCCGGTCACGACCCACCGCCGCCAGCAGCCCGACCTGGGCGGCACCGATGATCGTCCCGGCCCGCACCGCGACGTCACCGGGCTGCACGTCGTCGCCGGTGCGTCGTACGTAGGCGCCCGATCGCACGCCGCGCAGCACCCGCACCCGCGACTGCCCGCCGTCGGTCCAGCGCAGCGGCAAAACTGCGTCGGCCAGCGTCGGCAACGGGGCACCGGTCTGCACCCGCGCGGCCTGCCCGGGCTGCAGCCTGCTGGGCGTCCGCGTGCCGGCCAGAATGTTGCCCATCACCGGTAGAGTGACTCCGCCGCGATCTGGGGCCGCTTCCCCCTCCTGCTCCGGGACTGCCCGCAGGTGGTCGTTACCGGTCTGATCATCCGGCGCGTCGGGCTCACCCACCCCCAGCACGTCGACACTGCGCACCGCGTAGCCGTCGATCGCGGCCTGGTCGAAACCGGGCAGCGGGCGTTCGGTCACCACCTCTTCGGCGCACATCAGCCCCTGCGCCTCGGCAATGGCGACGCGCACCGGTCTCGGCGCCACCGCGGCGGCCGATACCCGGGCTTGTTGCTCTTCCACCGAACGCACAGCACGCCTTTCTGCCGTCAAGCCGTGCCGGCACAAACAAGGCCTCAGCCCGGACCTGCCGCCTTGGGCCGGACAACGACGATCTAACTGTCCCGCTAGCCCTCGGCCAGGCCCAATCGAGTCACCAGCCACCGCCGTAAGTCCGGACCGTAATCGTCACGGTCCAATGCAAAGTCAACCGCAGCCTTGAGATAGCCGCCGGGATTTCCCAAGTCGTGTCGGGACCCCCGATGAACCACCACGTGCACCGGATGACCTTCGTTGATCAGCAACGCGATCGCGTCGGTGAGCTGCATTTCACCGCCCTCGCCCCGTTCGATGCGGCGCAACGCGTCGAAGATGGCGCGGTCGAGGATGTAGCGGCCGGCCGCGGCATACATCGACGGAGCATCTTTCGGCTTCGGCTTTTCCACCATGCCGTTGACCTTCAGCACGTCCTCGTGGGCGCCCGGCACCGGCTCGACGTCGAAAACCCCGTAGGCGCTTATCTCCTCGGGCGAAACCTCGATCGCACACAACACCGTGCCGCCCTGCTCGACACGGACCTTCGACATCGTCTCTAGCACGCCGGTCGGTAGCACCAGGTCGTCGGGCAGCAGCACCGCGACCGCGTCCTCGTCGGCCGACAGGGTGCACTCCACGCAGCTGATGGCGTGTCCCAGGCCGAGCGGCTCGGCCTGCACTACGGACTCGACCTTGATCAGTCCCGGTGCACGACGGACTTTGGCCAGCATGGCCTTCTTGCCGCGCGCTTCCAGGGTGCCCTCGAGCACCAAGTCTTCGACGAAATGCGCGACGACACTGTCCTTGCCCTCGGAGGTGATGATCACCAGCCGCTCGGCGCCGGCCTCGGCGGCCTCGGCAGCGACCAACTCGATGCCAGGGGTGTCCACGACGGGCAACAGCTCTTTGGGCACCGTTTTGGTCGCGGGCAGGAAGCGCGTACCCAAACCGGCAGCGGGCACGATCGCGGTGCGGGGCACCAGAGCCTGTGAGCGTGACATCGTTCACACGATAATCCCAGCGGGCCCGGAAGTCGGTGTGGCGGGGCGAAAGGGGCGGCTGTCATCGTTGACGCTGTGGCGACCATGGCCAAGACCGCACTACGCGAACGCTTGCTGGCGGCCCGGCGTTTGGTCGACGACGAGATCAGGGCCGACGAGGCGCGGTCACTGACCGAGCACGTCGCTGTGGTGATGGATAGCGGCAGCACCGTGTGCGCCTACGTGCCGATGGGCGCCGAGCCGGGATCTATCGCGATGCTTGATGCGGTGCTGGCGCGCGCCGGACGAGTGCTGCTGCCGGTCGCGCGTACCACCGCAGACGACTCCCCGGTGGCGCTGCAGTGGGGCGAATACCGGCCCGGTCAATTGGTGGCCGCGCGGTTCGGCGTGCTCGAACCCGCGGGACCGTGGCTGCCAGCGGCAGCGCTGGAAGAGGCGAGCGTTGTGTTGGTGCCCGCGCTGGCCGTCGACCGCACCGGGGTGCGGCTGGGCCGTGGCCGCGGTTTCTACGACCGCACGCTGGTCCATCGGGGTGGGCGTGCGCGCCTGATCGCCGTGGTCCGTGACGAGGAGCTGCTCGGCGAGTTGCCGCGTGAGCCGCATGACGTACCGATGACCCATGCGCTGACCCCCGGGCGCGGCCTGATCGAACTGGGCCTGATCAGCGGCTAGCAGCCCCGCAGCACCCGAACCGCTTCGCCACCGTGACGTTTGTCGCATCTCGAATGGATCTGGCGCTCTCGGCGTTGTTGCCGGCATGGAGTCGAAATGAAGTTGAAACTTCTTCGCCTTTGCGCTGCGATGGTAGGCGCTGCTGCGTTCATTGTGTCTTCTGCTGCGGTTGCCAGCGCTGATGATCCGCCAGACCCGCACAAGCCGGACATCACGAAGAGCTACTGCCCGGGCGGGCAATGGGGTTTTGGCAGTTTGGGAGTGTGCGATGGCGAGAAGTACCCCGACGGGTCCTACTGGCACCAGTGGATGAAGACATACATCGGCGGACCGAAATGGTATTACGACTGCGTCGGCGACAGCGGTAACAATACTTTCCCGGCACCGCTGCCGCCTGGTGGCTGCGACGGGGCGATTCCGCCCGCCCCGCCCGCAACCTGACCGCAGCTGACACCAGCCGCGCCGGGCGGGAATGACACGCGCCAGATAGCGGTTCTAGCACTTGGGACTGTAGAGTGCTAACTGTTTAGACCATCACGGAGGTTTTCTGTGCCGACCTACAGCTATGCGTGCACCGAGTGCGACGACCGCTTCGACGTGGTTCAGGCCTTCACCGACGATGCCCTGACCACATGCGAGAAGTGCTCCGGTCGACTGCGCAAACTGTTCAACTCCGTCGGGGTGGTGTTCAAGGGCAGCGGTTTCTACCGCACCGACAGCCGCGAGGCGGCGAAGAGTTCAACCAACGGGTCGGCCAAGTCCGACTCGTCGTCGAGTAGCGAGGCGTCGAGTTCGAGTGACAAGTCGGGCTCTACTGAAAAGTCGAGCGCTTCCAGCGACAAATCGGACTCGTCGAAATCGACCTCGGTGGCAGCCAGCGCCAGCTAGTCGGGTATCCACAAGCGGCTGCTTCACGGCCGCGCGTATGACCCGGCCGCGCTTAACGTTGTGGCATGGGAGATTCCCTGAAATCGCTGAATCCGTCGCTGCCGACCCGGATCTCGGAGTGGCTGCGGCCGGACTGGTCGCGAACTGTGCTGGCCCGGCGGATCGCCGCGGCCGGCCTCGTCGTGCTGGCGGGTGTTGCGGCATTGCGGCCCGATCCCGGCGGCGATCACGCGCAGGTAGTGGTGGCGGCGCACGACCTAACTCCGGGCGCCGCATTGACCCCCGCTGACGTTCGACTCGAAAAGCGTTTGGTCCCAACTATTCCCGACGGTTCACAATCCGACATAGGCGAGGTTGTCGGCTCGACGCTAGCCGGGCCGACGCGCCGTGGTGAAGTGCTCACCGACGTCCGGTTGCTGGGCCGCCGGCTGGCCGAGTCGGCCGCCGGGCCAGACGCCCGGATCGTGCCGGTACATCCGGCCGACAGCGCGCTGACCGATCTGGTTCGAGCGGGGGATGTCGTCGACGTCGTGGCCGCCTCAGACGCCGATCCGCACGCCAGTCCGAGGGTCATTGCCACCGGTGCGATCGTTGTCTTGATCTCGGCGAAGCAGAAGACTCAGTCCGCGACCAACGACCGGGTGATACTCGTGGCGCTACCGGCCACCTCGGCCAACGCGGTGGCCGGCGCCGCGTTGGTGCAGACAGTGACTCTCACCCTGCACTGACCACCGCCGAACCCGTTTCAGGCGGCCGCCGGCTGGTCGCTGGCGCAGTACTTGCACTTGTGCGCCGCCTCGGGGATGTCTGACATGCACTCCCCGCACGCCTTGGTCGCGGGCTCATCACCGAATACGGTGACCCCACGACGTTTCTGGATGTGCTTATAGGGCAACACGATCACGAGGTAAATGGTGGTCATGAAGACGATGAAGTAGACAATCGCGGACACGAACCCTCCAACGTCGACGAAAGTCTCCTTGTTGCCTGTATTGCCGAGCTGCCAGCCCAACCCGAAGGTGGTATGGGGTTGTGCCGCGGCGACCAGCGGATTGATAACACTGTCGGTGAAGGCCTTGACCAGGTTGGAAAATGCCAGGGCCACAACCAGCCCGACAGCGACGGTGATTACGTCGCCTCGCATCACGAAATCTCTGAATCCTTTGAACACCCGAGCCACCTCCTGTGAGCAGGAATTAACAGGGCGACGCAAGATCACCCGAAAAAACGTTATGTCTGCCCATCGACGTTCGCGTGCTTTGCAGCGAATTAGTCACGCAAGGGTGCTCCGGCCGTGACATCGACGCCCCGAACTGCCATTCACATGTGGTGCGGGGGCACGTTCTCCCTCAGCCACTGCTCATGATCATCGACCTCGCGACCCGCATCCGGATCCCGCTCGTCGGTTGATGCGGCAGGCAGCTCCGCCCCGAACACGTCGCTGACTCGTCGGGTCATGCCGGCGTCAGATCTCCAGGCTGGAGAGCTCACCGATGATCTGGGCCGCCAGCGGATTCAGGGTAGCCATCCCGTCCCGCACGGCGTATCGCGAACCAGCCAGGTTGACCACCAACGTGCTACCCGAGATTCCCGCCAGACCGCGCGACAATGCGGCGTCGGTGATACCACTGGACAGACCCGACGCGCGGATGGCTTCGGCGATCCCGAGAACTTCGCGATCGAGGATGTCGCGGGTGGCTTCCGGGGTTACGTCGCGCGGCGTCACGCCGGTGCCGCCCACCGATACCACCAGGTCCACTCCCCCGATCACGGCGGTGTTCAGCGCGTTGCGGATCTCCACCTCGTCAGCCGCAACGGCCACCACGCCGTCGACCAAAAACCCCGCTTCGGTGAGTAACTCGGTGACCAGTGGCCCGCTGTGGTCCTCATCTCCGTGCGCGGTCCGATCGTCGACAACTACGACAAGTGCCCTGCCGGCCAAATCAGCACGCTGTTCCATGGTTGCAACCGTATATCTGTGGTCCGACCACGGTGCAGCGTCTCTCGTCACTGTTGCGCCTTGCCCAAGGTGACCTGCAGCGTCCGAGTGTCACCCGACGGATCCTTGAATGTCAGCGTCACTTTGTCACCGGGCGCCTTCGATCGCACCGCCGCGACCAAGCCGTCGGCGCTGTTGACTGGACGGTCGTCGATCTTGGTGACCACGACCCCGCTGGGCAGGCCGGCGCCCGCGGCGGCTCCGTTAGGTACCACCGCGACGACCTTCGCGCCGGGCGTGCCCTTGTCGTTGGTGACCTGAATGCCCAGTGACGCGTGCGACGCCGTTCCGCTGGCGATCAGTTCGTCGGCGATGCGCTTGGCCTGGTCGACCGGAATGGCGAAGCCAAGTCCAATCGAACCGCTCTGCGCGTCGGGCGACTCGCCGCCCAGCGTGGCAATCGCGGAGTTGACGCCGACCAACTGTCCACTCATGTTGACCAGCGCGCCCCCGGAGTTACCGGGGTTGATCGCGGCGTCGGTCTGAATGGCGTCCAGAACCGTGTTCTGGTTACCGGTCTCCCCGGTCGTCGAGACGGGCCGGTTGAGTGCGCTGACAATGCCGGTGGTCACCGTGCCCTCCAGGCCCAGCGGCGACCCGACAGCCATCACCGGCTGGCCGACTCGCAGGTTCGCCGACGACCCGAGGTTGATCGGCTGTAACCCGGAAACACCTTGCACGCGAACCACTGCGATGTCCGTCGTGGGATCTGCTCCCACCACGGTGAACTCTGCGGTGCGTCCGTCGGAGAACGTCACCGTGGTCTTCGGCTTAGCGCCACCGCCGCCATTGCCGGGCTGATCGGGGGGACTGGGAGGCTCACTGGGGGCAGGGCTCTCGTCGGGGGGACCTTGGTCGTCGGACGGCCCGTGTGGCGCACGGTCACGATCGGGATTTGCGGCAGTGGCGACGACGTGGTTGTTGGTCAGGATCAGCCCGTCCGAGGACAGAATGATGCCCGAGCCTTCCTCGGATTGACGACCCAGATCGGTCTCCAGCATGACCACGCTGGGCACCACCTTGGCGGCCACCTGCTCGACGGTGCTTACCGGGGTGTTCCCGGCCGGCAGGCTGGGCGTTGCCCCACCGCCCGGCGCGCCGTCGGCGATGGCTGCGAGCTGCGCGTTATGCTCGATCACCGACGCCGCTGCACCGCCGATGCCGGCCGATACGACTGCGATCGCCAGTGCACCCACAGCCAAAGCGCCTGCGCGAGAACGCTTTCGCGGTACGCCCAGTTGCGGGGCGCCAGGAGGGCCGGCCTGACCGCCGCCGAACGGACCGTAGGGCTGTCGGTACTGAGGTTGCTGAGGCTGCTGGCCGTAGCGCCAGTCGTATTGCTGTGGGTACGTTTGCTGTTGCCCGTGGCCCGAATAGCTAGGCGCCCCACGCTGATCGGAGACCGAGCGGTATCCGTGCTGCTGCGGCGGTGGCGAATACCTCGGGTGATTCGTCATGTCGCTGGGTCTCTTTCTTTGTGCAGTCGGTTCAGACTCAACAGTAACTGGACAACTACCTTGCCTGCGTGGTCTGAGATTCGACTGAGATAACGTTCGCTGGTCCTGCAGAGTTCCCCGTTTTTGCCGAAGAGTTAACATCCGGCGCGGCGTCCTCAGGCGTCGGGTACGGCGATACCGCTACCGGCCGTCCAGGCAGCAACACATAGACGGACGTCCCCGGGGGCTGGCCACCCGGCACAGTGTCTTCGACGCGGAGCGCCCCGCCGTGATTAAGAACAACCTGTTTGACGATTGCCAGCCCCAGCCCCGAACCGGGCATCGCCCGCGCCGTGGTCGAACGGAAGAACCGCTCGAACACCAGTGCGCGCTCTTGTGTCGGGATCCCCGGTCCGTGGTCGGACACCACCAACTCGGCGTGCGACGGGTTCAGCTGCGTGAGCCTGACACCGACGTGCTCACCCGGCGGACTCCACTTGGCCGCGTTGTCCATCAGATTCAATACCGCGCGCGACAGGCCTGCGGCGTCGCCGTAGACCTGCCAGGGAGTCACCTCGATGTCGAACTCAATGTCGTTGCGGCGCCGCCGTACTCGCTCCAGAGAACGGTCGATGACCTCGCTCATGTCGACCGGCTCATGCACCACTTCGCCGGCATCGTCTCGGGTCAGGTCCACCAAATCGCCTACCAGCGTGGACAATTCCTCGATCTGCCCGAGCACATCGGCACGCAAATCGACCATCTCTTGTTCGGGCAGGGGCGGAGCTCCCGGTTCCATCGAGGCCATCAGCAGTTCGACGTTGGTGCGCAGCGACGTCAGCGGTGTCCGCAGTTCGTGACCGGCATCGGTAACCAGGCGTGCCTGGCGGTCCCGAGATTCGGCCAAGGCTCGCAGCATCAAATTGAACGCCTCGGTCAACCGTGCCAATTCGTCGCTGCCGAATACCGGGATGGGTCGCAAATCATCGGTGCGTGCCACCCGCTCGGCCGCCTCGGTCAACCGGCCCACCGGCCGCAGCCCGGCCTGGGTGACCATCCAGCCGGCGACCGCGGCCACGGCGACACCAACCCCGCCGACGATCAGCAGCACCAAACGCAGCTTCGTCATGACCGCGTCGGTCGGGGCCAGGCTCTTGGAAATCAACAGCGAGCTTCCGTTCGGCAGGTGAACTGCCAATACCCGCTGATCGTCGGCCGTGCGCCGCGACATGAACAAGTCGCCGCGGATCACCGCCTTCTCCGGCGCTCCGACCGGAAGTGTCTGGCCTTCTTGGTTGGCCGTGTAAATCGACCGACCCGGGTTCACCAGCATCGCATTGACATCCGAATATGCGGTGCCCTCGATGGCTTTTGCCGGATCGGCCGCCAACGACCCGCTGGCAATCAACAGCTGAGCCCGGCTCTGCAACTGAGTGTCGATGTCCTTGTAGAGCGCCGCGGAGATCACCGCATATACGGCGACGGCCATCAGGATGACCACCAGCGCCACCATCGACATCGCCAGCAGCATCACCCGCCACCGCAGGGACAACGAGGTGTTGGCTCGCAGCGGGGCGCGCTTGCGCCGGCCGAACAGAGCCATTAGGGAGGCGTTTCGCGAAGCACGTAACCCACTCCGCGCACGGTGTGGATCAGTCGCGGCTCTCCATTAGCTTCGGTCTTGCGACGCAGGTATCCCACATACACTTCAAGTGCGTTACCCGAGGTGGGGAAGTCGAAGCCCCACACCTCCTCGAGAATCCGGCTGCGGGTCAGGACCCGCCGCGGGTTGGCGATCAACATCTCCAGCAGAGCAAATTCGGTGCGGGTGAGGCTGATCTGGCGTTGGCCACGAGTGACCTCACGGGTCACCGAGTCGAGGGTGAGGTCTGCGAACGTCATCGCCACGGACTCGGTGGAGTCGTCGAGTTTGGTGCGCCGCAACAGAGCGCGCATGCGGGCCAGCAACTCTTCGAGCGCAAACGGCTTCGGTAGGTAGTCGTCGGCGCCGGCGTCGAGCCCGGCGACTCGCTCTGAGATCGTGTCGCGGGCGGTGAGCACCAGGATCGGCAGATCGTCGCCGGTGCTGCGCAGCTGCCGGCATACCTCCAGACCGTCCAGCCGCGGCATCATGACGTCCAGGACGAGCGCGTCGGGCCGGTCAGCCGCGATCATCTCGAGAGCCTCGACGCCATCTTCGGCCAACGAGACCGAGTAGCCATTGAAGGAAAGCGACCTGCGCAGTGACTCGCGCACCGCACGATCGTCGTCAACGACAAGAATTCGCACGGCCACCAGTTTCATCCAATCGTCTGAGACCCGGCTGAGAGGCGCGCCGCAAGCTCACGGCAAAAACTAGCGGCGATCGAGGTCGATGAGGCCAAGGCGCGCCGCCTTGAGCAGCCTGCGCGGCACCTTGTGCTGCTTACCGGCCACCGTCACGCCGACAAGTTCCGGCTTGTCAGCCTTCCACTGCGCGCGGCGGCTACGGGTGTTCGCGCGCGACATCCTGCGCTTTGGCACAGCCATGATCGGGCCTTACTCCTGGTAGGTCGTCGCCGCGCAAGCACTCTTGGCAGCGATGGTTACCCGCAATAGTAGTCGGTGACCTGCTGCTCACAAAAATCTGCTCCCGAACGTGACGGGCGCAAATCCAATCGGCAAGGGGCATCCTTGACGTGACACCCGCGGTACCCGCTAACCTACCGGTTGGTTGGCTGTTGGTTGACAAAGGTCGGCTGTCGGCTGGAGGGAGGACGACGCGCGTGGCTTCTGCGCCGGTCCGGATCGGGAACTGCTCGGGCTTCTACGGCGATCGGCTCGCCGCAATGCGCGAAATGCTCACCGGCGGCGAGCTGGATTACCTCACGGGTGACTACCTGGCCGAACTGACCATGCTGATACTCGGCCGCGACCGGATGAAGCATCCTGATCGCGGCTACGCCAAGACTTTCCTGACGCAGCTCGAGGAATGCCTGGGGCTGGCACACGACCGCGGGGTGCGCATCGTCACCAACGCCGGCGGCCTGAACCCCGCCGGGCTGGCTGACGCGGTGCGCGCCCTGGCCCAGCGGCTTGGCGTCCCGGTCCGGGTCGCCCACCTAGAGGGTGACGACCTGGCGCCTCGCGCCGCGCAACTTGGGCTCGGCACGCCACTGACCGCCAACGCCTACCTGGGCGCCTGGGGCATTGTTGACTGCCTCAACAGCGGCGCCGACGTCGTCGTCACCGGCCGGGTCACCGACGCGTCGGTGACTGTGGGGCCCGCGGCCGCGCATTTCGGCTGGGAACGAGCCGACTATGACCAGCTGGCCGGTGCCGTCGTCGCCGGACACGTGATCGAATGCGGGATCCAGGCCACCGGCGGCAACTTCTCGTTTTTCACCGAAATTCCAGATTTGACCTACGCCGGTTTTCCGCTGGCCGAGATGCACCCCGACGGCTCATCGGTGATCACTAAGCATCCGGGCACCGGCGGGCTGGTCAGCGTTGACACCGTCACCGCGCAACTGCTCTACGAAATCACCGGCGCCCGCTACGCCAACCCGGACGTCACGGCCCGGATGGACAGCGTCGAACTGTCTGCGGACGGTCCCGACCGGGTGCGGATCAGCGGCGTGGTCGGCGAACCACCGCCGCCAACGTGCAAGGTCTCACTGAACAGCATCGGCGGGTTCCGCAACGCGATGACCTTCGTGCTGACCGGTCTGGACGTCGAGGAAAAGGCCGATTTGGTGCGTCGGCAGTTGGAGGCTGCGCTTTCCGTCAAGCCCGCCGAGTTGGAGTGGACCCTGGCCCGTACCGACCACGCCGACGCCGACACCGAGGAAGCGTCCAGCGCGCTGCTGCGCTGCGTGGTTCGCGACCCCGACCCGGCGAACGTCGGCCGCCAGTTTTCCTCGGCCGCAGTGGAATTGGCGCTCGCCAGCTATCCGGGCTTTACCCTCACCGCCCCGCCCGGCGACGGTCAGGTGTACGGGGTGTTCACCCCCGGCTACGTCGACGCGGCCCAAGTGCACCATGTCGCCGTGCATGCCGACGGCGCTCGCATCGACATTCCTTGCGCCGCAGAGACGCTCGAGTTGGCGCCAGCGGATCCGCCGCAATTGGCCGAGCCATTGGAGTCCGGGCCGACGCAGCGTGTGCCGCTGGGTCGGATCGCGGCTGCGCGCAGCGGTGACAAGGGCGGGTCGGCCAACGTCGGGGTGTGGGTACGCACCGAGGAGCAGTGGCGCTGGCTGGTCCACACCCTGACCGTGCCGACACTCAAGGAGCTGCTGCCGGAGACGACCGATCTGACGGTCACCCGGCATCTCTTGCCCAACCTGCGAGCGGTGAACTTCGTCATCGACGGCATCCTCGGTCAGGGCGTCGCCTACCAAGCCCGATTCGATCCGCAGGCCAAGGGGCTAGGTGAATGGCTGCGCAGCCGCTACCTCGACGTCCCGGAAAGGCTGCTCTCGTGAACATCTGGGCCACACCCGAGCGCGACCAGCTTCGCAAGACCACACGCTCGTTTGCCGAACGGGAGATATTGCCCCACGTCGCCGAGTGGGAACGCAGCGGTGACCTGCCGCGCGAGCTGCACCGCCGTGCCGGGCAGGCGGGCCTGCTGGGCGCGAACTTCCCCGAGGCGGTCGGTGGCGGTGGTGGCGACGGCGCCGACGCTGTGGTGATCTGCGAAGAACTGCATCAGGCCGGCGTACCCGGCGGCGTGTTCGCGTCGTTATTCACCTGCGGCATAGCGGTGCCGCACATGATCGCCTCCGGCGACGCGCGGCTTCTCGACACGTTCGTGCGCCCGACGTTGGCCGGCGAGCTGATCGGCGCCCTAGCCATCACCGAGCCCGGCGGCGGGTCGGACGTCGGACACCTTCGCACCAACGCCGTGCGGGACGGCGACCACTACGTCGTCAACGGCGCCAAGACCTACATCACCTCCGGGGTGCGCGCCGACTACGTCGTCACCGCGGTGCGCACCGGAGGGCCTGGCGCGGCAGGCGTTTCGCTGCTGGTGGTCGAGAAGGGCACGCCCGGTTTCGAGGTGACCCGCAAGCTGGACAAGATGGGTTGGCGCTCCTCGGACACTGCGGAGCTGTCCTATACCGATGCAGCCGTGCCGGTCGCCAATCTGGTCGGCGCCGAGAACACCGGCTTCCTCCAAATCGCCCAGGCATTCGTCGCAGAACGTATCGCGCTTGCCGCGCAGGCATATTCGAGCGCCCAGCGGTGCCTGGACATCACCGCGCAGTGGTGTCGCGACCGGGAGACCTTCGGTCGCCCGCTGATTTCTCGCCAGTCGGTACAGAACACACTGGCCGAGATGGCCCGCCGCATCGATATCGCCCGCGTCTACGCGCACAACGTGGTGGAGCGCCAATTGGCCGGCGAGACCAACCTGATCGCGCAGGTGTGTTTCGCCAAGAACACCGCCGTCGAGGCGGGCGAATGGGTGGCCAACCAAGCCGTTCAGCTGTTCGGCGGCATGGGCTACATGTCCGAATCCGAGGTCGAACGGCAATACCGGGACATGCGAATCCTCGGGATCGGCGGCGGGACCAGCGAAATCCTGACCGCACTGGCCGCCAAAACCCTGGGGTATCAATCGTGACTTCGTCGGGGAAGCGGCGCATATGACCGTCTTGCAGTCAACACTCGACCCGAAAGCCGACAGCTATGCCGAAGCGGCATCGGCGACCGATACAAAGCTGGCCGAGATCGACGCCGAACTCACCAAAGCGCTCGGCGGCGGCGGCCCTAAGTACGTCGAGCGCCACCATTCCCGCGGCAAGCTGACCGCCCGGGAGCGCATCGAACTGCTGGTCGACCCGGACTCACCCTTTCTGGAGCTGTGCCCGCTGGCGGCCTGGGGCAGCCAATTTCAGGTCGGCGCCAGCCTGGTCACCGGCATCGGCGCCGTCGCCGGTGTGGAATGCATGATCGTCGCCAACGACCCCACCGTCAAAGGCGGTACCAGCAATCCATGGACCTTACGAAAGATACTGCGGGCCAACCAGATCGCATTCCAGAACCGGCTGCCGGTGATTTCGCTGGTGGAATCCGGCGGAGCCGACCTGCCCACCCAGAAGGAAGTCTTCATCCCGGGCGGACAGATGTTCCGCGACCTAACCCGGCTGTCGGCGGCCGGCATCCCTACGGTCGCGCTGGTTTTTGGCAACTCCACCGCGGGCGGCGCCTATGTGCCCGGCATGTCCGATCACGTCGTGATGATCAAGGAACGCTCCAAGGTGTTCCTGGCCGGTCCCCCGCTGGTGAAGATGGCCACCGGCGAGGAGTCCGACGACGAGTCGCTGGGTGGCGCCGAGATGCACGCTCGGATCTCGGGTTTGGCCGACTACTTCGCCGTCGACGAGCTGGACGCGCTGCGGATCGGGCGTCGGATCGTGGCGCGGTTGAACTGGGTCAAGCAGGGCCCCGCACCCGGACTCGTCGCCGAGCCGCTGTTCGATGCCGACGAACTGATCGGCATCGTCCCGCCGGATCTCCGCATTCCGTTCGACCCGCGTGAAGTGATCGCGCGCATCGTCGACGGCTCCGACTTCGACGAATTCAAGCCGATGTATGGCTCGTCGCTGGTGACCGGCTGGGCACGGCTGCACGGCTACCCGTTGGGCATCCTGGCCAACTCCCGCGGCGTGCTGTTCAGCGAGGAGTCACAGAAAGCCACTCAGTTCATCCAGCTTGCCAACCGCTCCGACACACCACTGTTGTTCCTGCACAACACCACCGGATACATGGTGGGCAAGGATTACGAAGAGGGCGGGATGATCAAGCACGGTTCGATGATGATCAACGCCGTGTCCAACTCGACCGTCCCGCACATCTCACTGCTCATCGGCGCGTCCTACGGCGCGGGACACTATGGAATGTGCGGACGCGCCTACGATCCGCGATTCCTGTTCGCCTGGCCCAGCGCCAAATCCGCCGTGATGGGCGGCGCTCAGTTGTCCGGCGTCTTGTCGATCGTCGCGCGCGCGGCCGCCGAAGCCCGTGGGCAGCAGGTCGACGAGGAGGCTGACGCCGCGATGCGGGCCGCCGTCGAAGGCCAGATCGAGGCCGAATCGCTGCCGCTGGTGTTGTCCGGGATGATCTACGACGACGGTGTGATCGATCCGCGCGATACCCGAACGGTGCTGGGAATGTGCTTGTCCACCATCGCCAATGGTCCGATCAAGGGGACGTCGAACTTCGGCGTCTTCCGGATGTGAGTCTGATGGGAAGCACGCGAGTGCTAGTCGCCAACCGCGGTGAGATCGCCCGGCGGGTCTTCGCCAGCTGCCGACGGCTGGGCTTGGGCACCGTCGCGATATACACCGACCCGGATGCTGCTGCACCGCATGTCGCTGAGGCCGACGCGCGGGTGCGGCTGCCAAACACCAATGACTACCTGAACGCCGAAGCCATCATCGCTGCCGCCCGTGCCGCAGCAGCGGACGCGGTGCATCCCGGCTACGGATTCCTCTCGGAGAACGCCGAATTCGCGGCTGCCGTGCTGGGCGCGGGCCTCACCTGGATCGGGCCACCGGTGGATGCCGTGCGAGCGATGGGATCCAAGATCGAGTCCAAGAAGCTGATGGCAGCCGCCGGGGTGCCGGTACTCGACGAACTCGATCCCGACACCGTCACCGCAGCGCAGCTGCCGGTGCTGGTCAAGGCTTCCGCCGGAGGCGGCGGTCGGGGAATGCGGGTGGTCCGCGAATTATCTGCTCTGCCTGGCGAAGTCGCCGCAGCCCGCCGGGAAGCACAGTCGGCGTTCGGCGACCCGACCGTGTTCTGTGAACGCTACCTGCCCACCGGACACCATGTCGAGGTTCAAGTTCTCGCCGACGCTCACGGGACCGTGTGGGCGGTCGGAGAACGGGAATGCTCAATCCAGCGTCGCCACCAAAAGATTATCGAAGAAGCGCCGTCACCATTGGTTGAGCGCACGTCGGGTATGCGGGCCAAGCTGTTCGATGCGGCCCGGTTGGCCGCCGGCGCGATCGGCTACACCGGCGCCGGGACGGTGGAGTTCCTCGCCGATGATGACGGCGAGTTCTACTTCCTGGAGATGAACACCCGGCTGCAGGTCGAGCACCCGGTCACCGAAGAGACCACCGGCCTCGACCTAGTCGAACTACAGCTCGCGGTGGCCGACGGTGGTCAGCTAGGTGCTGAACCACCTGCTGCCCAAGGCTATTCGATTGAGGCCCGACTCTACGCGGAAGATCCCGCGCGAGGCTGGCAGCCCCAGGCGGGCCTGGTGCAGGCGTTCGACGTGCCGTCGGTTCGCACCCAATTCGGTTCGCTTGGGCAACGTACGGGCATCCGACTGGATTCCGGTGTCGTCGACGGCTCCACCGTGTCGATTCATTACGACCCGATGCTCGCCAAGGTGATTTCCTACGCGCCAACGCGCAGGCAGTCAGCGTTGGTGCTCGCTGACGCGCTGGCGCGGTCCCATGTGCACGGCCTGCGGACTAACCGCGAGTTGCTGGTCAACGTGCTGCGTCATCCGGCGTTCCTCGACGGCGCCACTGACACCGCATTTTTCGACACCCACGGCCTGGCGGAGCTGTCGGCGCCGCTGGCTGACGATGCCGTGATCCGCTTGTCGGCGATCGCCGCCGCGCTGGCCGACGCCGCGCACAATCGTGCGATGGCGCCCATTCTCGCCTCGATCCCGAGTGGCTGGCGCAATCTGGCGTCCGGATACCAGGTCAAAACCTATCGAGATGACACGGACACCGAACACCAGGTCGAATATCGGTTCACCAGAAGCGGATTAGTGCTGGCCGGTGATGAATCAGTGAGTCTTGTCTCGTCGTCGCCGGACCAGGTGGTGCTCGCCGATCACCAGGGAGTGGCCTGCAGCTTCACCATCGCCCGTTATGGCCCCGATCTTCAGGACGTCTATGTCGATTCGGCCCGCGGACCGGTTCACCTGGTCGCGCAGCCGCGCTTCCCCGAGCCCGGTTCGGCTGTCGAGCAGGGCTCGCTGGTAGCGCCGATGCCCGGCAACGTAATCCGGATCGCCGCGAAGGTCGGCGACACGGTGACGGCTGGCCAGCCGCTGATCTGGCTGGAAGCGATGAAGATGGAGCACACCATCACCGCGCCGGCCGACGGCATCCTCACCCAGCTCGACGTCAGTACCGGCCAGCAAGTCGAACTGGGCGCCATTCTGGCTCGAGTCGAAGCGCCCGAAAGTGCCCAACAAGGAGATACGGAATGACCGATACCAGCTTCATCGAGAGCGAGGAACGCCAAGCGCTACGCAAATCGGTGGCCGCGTGGGCGTCCAACTACGGCAGCGAGTATTACCTGAAGAAGGCGCGGGCGCGTCAGCATACCGATGAATTGTGGTCGGACGCAGGCAAACTCGGCTTCCTCGGGGTGAACCTCCCAGAGGAGTACGGGGGCGGCGGCGCCGGAATGTACGAGCTGTCACTGGTCATGGAGGAGATGGCAGCCGCGGGCAGTGCGCTGCTGCTGATGGTGGTCTCACCAGCCATCAACGGCACGATCATCAGCAAGTTCGGCACTGAAGAGCAAAAGAAGCGCTGGATTCCCGGTATCGCCGATGGCTCGCTGACCATGGCGTTCGCCATCACCGAGCCGGACGCCGGATCCAACTCGCACAAGATCACCACCACCGCCCGACGCGACGGCAGCGACTGGATCCTCAAGGGCCAGAAGGTGTACATCTCCGGGATCGACCAGGCTCAGGTGGTGCTGGTGGTGGCGCGCAGCGAGGAAGCCAAGACCGGCAAGCTGCGACCGGCGCTGTTCGTGGTGCCAACCGACGCTCCCGGTTTTGCCTACACCCCGATCGAAATGGAATTAGTCAGCCCCGAACGCCAATTCCAGGTATTTCTCGACGATGTCCGGGTGCCGAGCGACGCGCTCGTCGGAGCTGAGGATGCCGCGATCGCACAACTTTTCGCCGGCCTGAATCCCGAACGCATCATGGGCGCGGCCAGCTCCGTCGGCATGGGAAGGTTCGCGCTGGAGAAGGCCACCGACTATGTCAAGACCCGCCAGGTGTGGTCCACGCCCATCGGTGCGCACCAGGGACTGTCACATCCGTTGGCGCAGTGCCACATCGAGGTCGAGCTGGCCAAGTTGATGATGCAGAAAGCCGCGACGCTCTACGACAGCGGAGATGACAACGGGGCAGCGACAGCCGCCAATATGGCCAAATACGCTGCGGCCGAAGCGGCGACGCGTTCGGTCGACCAGGCCGTGCAGTCGATGGGTGGCAACGGGCTGACCAAGGAGTACGGCGTTGCCGCGATGCTGGCGTCGGCCCGGCTGGGCCGGATCGCGCCGGTGAGCCGGGAGATGGTGCTGAACTTCGTGGCCCAGACGTCGCTGGGCCTGCCCCGGTCCTACTGATGGACACCCTGGTCGAGTACGCGGGGCCGATCGGCACTGGAAAACCCTATGCGCGGCTGACGCTGAACTCGCCGCATAACCGCAATGCACTGTCCACCACGCTGGTCAGCCAGCTGCACCAGGGTCTGCGCGACGCGGCCGACGATACCGTAGTGCGAGCCGTGGTGCTCAGCCACACCGGGAACACCTTCTGCGCGGGGGGCGACCTGTCGGAAGGCTCGGCGTCAACGGCTGCGGATCCGTTCGAGACGGCTGCCGAACGGGCCAAAGAAATGGCCGCGTTGCTGCGTGCGATCGTCGAGTCGCCGCTGCCGGTGATCGTCGCCATCGACGGCCATGTCCGCGCCGGTGGCATGGGGCTGGTTGGCGCAGCCGATATCGCAGTCGCCGGTCCGCGCAGCACCTTCGCGCTGACCGAGGCCCGGATCGGAGTCGCGCCGGCGATCATCTCGCTGACGTTGTTGCCGAAGATGACCGCTCGTGCCGCCGCCCGCTACTACCTGACCGGCGAGACGTTTAACGCCGCCACAGCCGCCGAGATCGGGCTGATCACGATGGCCGCCGACGACGTCGATGCCGCGGTGGCAGCCTTGGTCGCCGATATTGGCCGCGCGTCACCGCAGGGGTTGGCTGCGTCGAAGGCGCTGACCACCGTCGGTGTCCTCGAGGGCTTCGATCGCGACGCGGAGCGGCTCAGCGCCGACTCGGCGCGGCTGTTCGTATCCGACGAGGCCCGCGAAGGCATGCTCGCTTTCCTGCAGAAACGACCACCCAGTTGGATCCGCACCGGCGACGGCGGGGCAGTTTAGCGAACTTCCTTTGCAGCAAATTCTATTCGACGTACGCTCGTAAGTGATGAGCAATAAGGCGCAGCGGGGCGCGGAAGACCAGCGGAACGCGCCAACGCGTGCCGCAGATACCGATCGCATACAGATCGCCCAGTTGCTCACTGACGCCGCCGCGCAGGGGCGCCTGCAGATGAGCGACTACGAAGATCGACTCACCAGGGCCTACGCCGCGAAGACCTACGCAGAGTTGGATAGCCTGCGGTCCGACTTGATCGGCTCGTCGGTAGGGTCTCCGGGCAGCGGCGCGGGCAAACCCGCACCTTCAATGTTGCTTTTGGCGATCATGAGCGCGTTCGAGCGGCGCGGCCGGTGGAACGTGCCCAAGAAGTTGACGACGTTCGCGCTGTGGGGTGGCGGCGTGGTTGACCTACGCTACGCCGACTTCACTTCCACCGAGGTCGAGATCCACGCATTTTCAATCATGGGCGGACAGACGATATTGCTACCGCCCGAAGTCAACGTCGAGATCAAGGGCCACGGTGTGATGGGCGGCTTCGACCACGATGTCGCGGGCAAGGGCACGCCCGGGGCACCGACGGTGAAGATTCGCGGTTTCTCGTTATGGGGCGGCGTCGGCGTCAAGCGGAAGAATCGCAAGACCCAGGCGTAGCTACCGGCGACGGCGCGATCGCAGATAGTCGCCCACCACCGCCGCGCCCAGCCCGTCGAGATCGGGAACTACGACGCGGCCCTCGACCCGACGCGCAACCTGATCGATGAATCGCGCCAGCCCAGGGTCGCTGCCCAACCGGAAGATCGTCACCTGCGCGCCCAGCCGCGCCATGTCATCGAAGCCGCGCACGGTGTGAGCGATGGTCCGCGGATGCGGCGGATAGTCAAAGAACACAGCAGAACCCGTCCCCGCCCCGTCGACGTCTTCCAGATGCGCTGTCGGCTCGCCGTCGGTAACCACCAGCAAGACAGGCTGCGCGTTGGGGTGCCGACGCAGATGGCGGCCGGCCAGCGCCAGCGCGTGGTGCAGGTTGGTGCCTTGTTCGTAGACGCCTTCCAGTCCCATCAGCTCCGCGGTGCTGATCGTTCGCGCATAGCGGCCAAACGCGATGATCTGCAGAGCATCTGAACGAAACCGGGTGCGCACCAAGTGATCGAGCGCTAGCGCGGTGCGCTTCATCGGCAGCCACCGGTTCTCCATCACCATCGAGAACGAGGTGTCCACCAATAACGCCACCGCAGCCTGGGTGCGGGTCTCGGTCTCGGAGACCTCGACGTCGTCGACGGTGATGTGAATGGACGGGTTCGGGGCACCTAACGTCGCGGTCCCGGCCTGCCGCAGCACCGCGTTGGTCAGCGTGCGGGTGACGTTCCACGGCTCGGTATCACCGAACTGCCAGGGCCGGGTGGCGCCGGTCAGCTCGCCGGCTGCGCCGGCCCGCTGGTGATCACGTTCGCCGCGGCGACCGGACAGTTGTTGCGCCACATCGCGTAACGCTGTTTCGCCCAGCCGTCGCATCGCCTTCGGTGACAGCCGCCACTGGCCGTCCGAGCTGCGGTCCAGGAAGCCTTGGTTGACCAGCGCGCGTTCCAGCTCGGCGAGTGTCTGCGCGTCGATGGCAGCCTGATCACCGAGTTGACGCGCCAGCGCGTCGAGGTCGACGTCGTCCATGGTCGCGCCGGGATAGCTCTGGGAAAGCTGCTCGGCCAGTTGCTCCAGCTCGGCGATGTCGGACAGCGCCTGTGCACCCTCGCCCATGCCGAGTGGATTGTCGCCGGAGAACTGGGCCGACCCCTCCCAGTCCTCGCCGGGTCGGGCTGCCTGCAGGTGGGCATCGAGCCGACCCAACGCCTGCATCAGCGCCGGCGATCCGAATGCCTGCTGCGCCAACGCATCTAACTCAGCTCGCTGATCCGGGCTCAGACTGTTGCGGAACCGTTGCGCGGCGGCTGCCCGCTTGGCCAGTGAATCCAGCAACTCCTCGACATTGGACGGGTTCTCCGGGAAGAACTCGCCGTGCTTGTCCATGAAGTCTTTGAAGTCTTGGGGGGAATCCTGTCCTCTCGCGTGCTTGTCCAACAAGTTGTTCAGGTCGTCGAGCATCTCGTTGACGCGCTGGCGGTCCTCGTCGGTGGCGCCCTCCAGCGCCTGCTTCATGCCGGCGAAGCGTTGGTCGAGCATCTCGCGGCCGAGTAAATCCTTGATCTGCTCGTACTTTTCCCGGGCCTCGTTGCTGCGCCAGTTGTATTCGGACAGCTCCTGGACGGCTTTGGCCGGCGACGGCGACAGCGCCTCGAGCTGCAGCTCACCGAAACGTGCGTCGTCGTCCAGAGCGCGGGCCAATTCCTTACGCTCGGCCAGCACCGCCTCGTCGAGGAGCTTTTTGATCTCTTGCAGAGTGCCGTCTAAGTTGTTGCGGCGCAGCAGTTCCCGCCGCCGCCGGTTGGCTTCGGCAGCTAGCCGGTCGGCACCGGGCATGTTCTTGGTGCCGCGGCGCAGGAGTTCGGAGAGCGCCCGGCGCGGTGACGTGCCCGCCATGACATCCTGCCCGATCTGCTCGAGGGCTTCGCGCAGGTCCACCGGCGGGGCCAGCGGGTCAGGGCCGCCGGTATACGCCGAATAGCGAGACGAATGCCGTTTAGCCATAGACCGTTTCGCCCTCCCCGGACACCTTGTCGACGCGCTTGGCCAGATATAGCGCTTCCAGAGCCAATTCCAGCGCCGCGGCGCGCTCACCCTCGGACTCCGCGCCCAGCCGCTTGGCGATAGCGTCGACGACGGGCAGATCCGGCAGCGCCGCCAACACATCTTTGGCCGAAACCCGCTCACCCGTCGTCACCGCGGAGCCGCCCTCAACCGCGACGACCAGCGGACCGACGTCAAGGCCACCGAGCGCTCTGGATGCGGTGTCGGCGGTGGCGCGGCGCAACAGGTGTTCGAGCACGGCCTGTTCGCGTCCTTCCTCGCCGGACTCGAACTCGAGCTTGCCGCGCAGTACGTCGATCACGGTGCCCAGGTCGACCACCCGCGCCACCGGATCCGTCTCCCCCAGCATCGCGCCACGATGCCGAGCGGCGGCGGCTACCGTCTCGGCGGCAGCGATCGCAAAACGCGCCGAGACTCCCGATCGCTGATCAACGGAGTTCGATTCCCGCAAGTAGCGGGCGAACCGGGCGATCACGTGAGTCAGATGGTCGGGCACCTGAGCGCTCAAGTGCGCTTCTTGGAGGATGACCCCGACCTCGGCGTCGAGCTCCAGCGGGTAGTGGGTGCGGATCTCGGCGCCGAACCGGTCCTTGAGCGGGGTGATGATGCGGCCCCGGTTGGTGTAGTCCTCGGGGTTGGCACTGGCCACCACTAACACGTCCAGCGTCAACCGCAGCGTGTAGCCGCGGACCTGGATGTCGCGCTCCTCCATCACGTTGAGCATGGACACCTGGATGCGCTCCGCCAGGTCGGGCAGCTCGTTGACCGCGACGATGCCGCGGTGCGCCCGCGGAATCAGGCCGTAGGCGATGGTCTCGGGGTCTCCCAGGCTGCGTCCCTCGGCGACCTTGATCGGGTCGATGTCGCCGACTAGGTCGGCAACGCTGGTGTCGGGTGTGGCCAGCTTCTCGGTGTAGCGCTCGCTGCGGTGTTTCCACGCCACGGGCAGGTCGTCGCCGAGGGTAACGGCCCGCCGTATCGATTCCGGGGTGATCGGTGAGTAGGGATGCTCGCCGAGTTCAGCGCCGGCGATCACCGGCGTCCATTCGTCGAGCAGCCCGACCAGGGCCCGTAGCAGCCGGGTCTTGCCCTGGCCGCGTTCACCGAGCAGCACGAAGTCGTGGCCAGCGATCAACGCCCGCTCCAGCTGCGGCAGTACGGTGTCGTCGAAGCCCAGAATTCCCGGCCAGATCTCGTCGCCCTCGGCGAGCGCGGTCAGCAGGTTCTCCCGGATTTCTTGCTTGACTCCCCGTTCACGGTGCCCGGCGGCACGCAGTTCGCCGACGGTGCGGGGCAGGTTGTTCGGTGCGGTCACCACTCCACGCTACCGCGCAGTTTGACGGGTCGCGCCGCTGCCGAGTGTGGACTTAATGCGCGCTTTTTGCGATTTCGCGTAACACAATCACACACTCGACGCGCCTTAGTGGGCGAAGTGCCGGGCCCCGGTCAAATACAGCGTCACGCCTGCCCTGGCCGCCGCGGCGGTCACCTCGTCGTCGCGCACCGAGCCCCCGGGGTGCACGATCGCCGTGACGCCCGCAGCGGCCAGCGTTTCCAGGCCGTCGGGGAACGGGAAGAATGCATCGGAGGCCGCGACCGCGCCACTAACCCGCTTTCCGCCACGCTCCACCGCCAGCCGCGCCGCGTCGACCCGGTTGACCTGGCCCATCCCGATGCCGATGGTGGCACCGTCGGCGGCGACGACGATTGCGTTGGATTTGACCGCCCGGCAGGTTCGCCACGCGAAGACCAGATCCGCGAGCGCGCCAGGTGATGGCGCCGAACCGGCCGCCAGCGTCCAGTTCGCCGGATTGTCCCCCGGCGCGTCGATCCGATCGCGTTCCTGCAGCAGCAGGCCGCCGCTGATCTGACGGCGCTCGGTGCTGTCGTCCAACGGCTCAGATGCCACCAATACCCGGATGTTCTTCTTGCGTGCCAGCGCGTCGACGGCGCCCGGCGCGTATGCGGGCGCCACGATCACCTCGGTGAAAATCGTGCTCACGTATTCGGCCATCTCGACGCTGACCTCGGTGTTGGCCGCAATCACTCCACCGAATGCGCTCAGCGGATCGCATTCGTGGGCCTTGCGGTGCGCATCTGCGACCGAAACCGACGAGATCGCGATCCCGCACGGGTTGGCGTGCTTGATGATCGCCACGCAAGTCTCTTCGTGGTCGAACGCCGCCCGCCACGCCGCGTCGGCGTCGGTAAAGTTGTTGTACGACATCTCTTTTCCGTGCAACTGCTCGGCCTGCGCCAGCCCGGGCCATGCGCCGTCATCGACGTAGAGCGCCGCCTGTTGATGCGGATTCTCGCCGTAGCGCAGCGATGCCGAGCGCCGCCACGTGCTGCCAAGCCACTCCGGGAAAGCCACCGCTGGCTGCTCGGGCGCCAGCGTCGACTGCATCCACCCGGCGACCGCGACGTCGTACTCGGCGGTGTGCCGAAAGGCTAACGACGCCAACCTCTTCCGTTCCGCGAGAGTGAATCCGCCGCTCTGCACCGCGGCCAGCACGCCGTCGTAGCCGAGCGGATCTACCACCACCGCCACGCTTGGATGGTTCTTCGCGGCTGCCCGCACCATCGACGGTCCGCCGATGTCGATCTGCTCGATGCATTCGTCGACGGCCGCGCCGGAATCCACCGTCTCGCTGAACGGATACAGGTTGACCACTACCAGTTCGAACGCCGCGATCCCGAGTTGCTCGAGTGCCGCAGCATGCTCGGGCTTGCGCAGGTCGGCCAGCAGCCCGGCGTGCACGCCCGGATGCAAGGTCTTGACCCGTCCGTCCAGTACCTCCGGAAACCCGGTCACGTCTTCCACCGGTGTCACCGGAATACCTTTATCGGCAATTGTTTTCGCCGTTGACCCGGTTGACACGATATCGACGCCAGCCGCATGTAAACCGCCGGCGAGCTCGATGAGTCCGGTCTTGTCGTACACGCTGATCAATGCGCGGCGGATCGGCCTTCTTGTTGAGTCCTGCCGGTCGACCGCATTTTCTAGGCTCATCCGATGGTCGCCTTTCGTCCGATCCAGGTCACGCCGCCGGTCGCCACCGCGGCCACCACATCCACCAACAGCCGCCGCTCGGTGACCTTGATGCGCTCATGCAAGGTCTCTTCGTCGTCATCGTCGAGCACCGAAATGGGTTGTTGGGCCAATATCGGACCGGTGTCGGTGCCGGCGTCCACCAGGTGCACCGTACAGCCGGTGACTTTCACCCCGTAGGCCAGCGCATCAGCCACCCCGTGCGCGCCGGGAAACGCCGGCAGCAGCGTCGGATGCGTGTTGAAGGTGCGCCCAGAGAATTGTGAAAGGAACCGTGGTCCAAGTATTTTCATGAATCCCGCCGAGACGACGAGGTCGGGCGAATGCGCGGCGGTGGCCGCGGTGAGCGCAGCATCCCAGGCATCGCGGTCGGGATGATCGGTCAGCCGCACCGTGAAAGTCGGCAACGACGCCGCGGTCGCGATTTCGGCGGCCCGGCAGTCGCGGTCCACGCCGACGGCGACCACCCGCGCCGGATAATCACCCACGGCGGCGTCCAGCAGTGACTCCAGCAGCGAACCGGTACCCGAGGCCAGCACCACCAATCGTGCCGGTGCGCTGGGCGGCACGCGGAACGGTTGCTGCACAGGGCGAGCCTAACCGTCCTCATCTTGTGACGGCTGATCGGTGGCCGACGCGGGCGCGGTCGCGTCGTCGGCCTCGGCGGGGACATCCGGGGCATCAGGGACATCGGCCACGTCGGGCAGGTCGGGATCGTGGTCGTCTGACTCGGCGACCACTTCGGTCGGAGCGCCCGGTTCGCCGGAGGTCTCCCGCGGAGGCGGCGCCGGCTTTGGTGTCCGTCGCCGGTATCGGATGCCGCCGGCCATCGTGACGGTGACCCAACCGACGCTGGCGAACCAAAGAAACACCGCAAAACCGAACGTGCTTTGGTCAACCCCGACGTCACCGAAGTTGCCCAACTGGCCGCCGCCTGCGTAACCGAGCAGTGCCATGGTCAGCGCCGCCACCACCGCTGCGGCCAGCAATTTGGCCATCGCGGTCAGCAACGGCAGCGGCCGTCGCGCACATTGCTGCCCGACCGCAACCCCCGCTGATGCGCCGATGATGAGCAGCGCGACCCACGCCGGCCCTAGCGGCGGGTTGGGGGCCGCGGCGAGCACCGGCAGCGCCGGAATGTCGCCGCCGAAAACGGTAAAAGAGCTGAACGTCGCAAAGCCCAGATGAGCGCTGGACCCCACCGCGACCGCGGCCGTGCCGACGATGACGTTGGGCACATACAGCACCGACAGCACGGTCAGGCTGAACTGGCCGAAGACCGAATTGGTGATCGCGTAGAGCTCTTGCATCGTCGCCCAATGCACGACCAGCGAGGCAGCTGTGATCATTCCGGACAACCCGAGCAACGCCAGCACGCCGGCCATCGCCGCCCGTAGCGAGTCAGCCAGCCAGTGCGGCAGCGGCGACGCCTCGAGGACCCGTCGGCCAACCCGAGAGCCCACCCCGATCGACGCACCGATGCCATGAACTACCAGCACACTTGAGAAAGCGCGCAATGCACTCGGCGTCTGCAAGTCGGTGATGACCGATGCTGCGTCGTGGATGACGGCCAGCGAAATGGCGGCGATCAGCAGCGGTCCGCCCAGTGCCGACGCCACAATCCAGCGGATGACGAACCAGGACGCCGTCTTCGGTGTGGCCTGCGCAGTCGTGCGCGCGGTGCCCCACACCATCAGCAGCACCGGCAGCAGTGGCATCACGCCCAGTTCGCGACCGCCGATCGAGATCGGCACCTGGTGCACGCCCAGCCACATACTGGCGATCGCACCCAACGTGCCGGTCATGTCGCTGTTGGCGATCACCAGCTGCAACAGCGTCACAGCGGCGATGACAACTAGCGCCACCAGCGCGGGGCCGAACGCCACCCGCAGCAGGTCACGGGCCTGACGGGCACCCGTCGCTCGACTGTCTTGCACCCGCGTCACTGTTAATGCACGTTGTTAGCGGCTCGTCTGCGTCGCGACCCGCTGCGCACGGTTAAGACGGTGACGGGCCCGAGGGCGACGACGGCGTCTGCGGGTGCTGCCCCTGGCCGTACGACGGCTGGCCTTGGCCGACACCGCCGTGGTTCGCGGAGTTTCCCTGACCCGGGCCGCCAGTGCCAGACGACGGCGGCGGGCTGAAGCTGGGGAAACCCGTTGGCGGGGTGGGCGATCCCTGATGTTGCCCCTGCGGCGAGGCGTGCTGTGGTTCGGACTGCGGGCCAACCGCGCTGAACCCACCGGTCGACGGCCCGGAAGAAGGGGAAGGGTAGCCGCCGTATTGGGCGCCGTATCCGGGCTGCTGAGGAGACTGGTAGGGACCCTGCTGACCGTAGTAGCCGCCATATTGCCCGTAGTGCCCGTACTGGTCGTACTTGGGCCGCGGCGCCGGTGGGGTGATGACGCCCGCATCCAGCAACAGGACGCTGACCGCGAGGATGGCCTGCACCACCACGGCGGTCAGGACGAGCCAGAGTTCCCAACTTTGGCCGGACGCGCCAACCGTCTCCTCGATCAGCCACAACGCGCCCAATGTGGCCGCCACCGCCGCCACCGCGGCGTAGTTCTTGGCCTTGGGCAACAAACTCACCCCCGCCAGCAGCGCCGCCAGCAATGCCAGGTCAATGGGGAGGCTGTTGCCGATTTGGAGCTGCTCGTCACCGTTGGGGAGTATGTGCTTGATCGTCAGGCCGTAGTTCAGCAGATAGCTCGCCAGGCCGAGAACCGCCACCGCGACGGTCAGATAGAGCTTCAGACTGCTTTCACCGTTATCGGATTTCGCGAACGATGGTGTGGGGGAGGCTCCGTAGGGGCCGGGCGACTGCGCGGGCGGGTATCCGGGACTGCCGGGCGGGTAGGTCATGGCTTCTCCTGTGCCTTCCAGTGCTGTTGCGGCGCCACTGTCGTGCGGCGCTGGTTCTCCCAGCCGCCGCTCCTCGCGAGGCTACCTCGGACCGCTCGATGATCGCCGTGACGGCCAGCGCGGGCCTTGCGACGCGAGCCGATCATCCACGCTAGCGCACCCTCGGGCAGCAGGTGCCGCGGACCTCTGCGTGTCCGGACTGCTGCCGTCATGTTGGCGGCCACCCTTCCCACAGGCACGTCCGGCTCCCCCGCGCCACCCCGCGCTTGCCCGCAAGATTGGAACACGTTCTAATTCACTGCATGGACTACGGGCTTGTGCTGTTCACCAGCGATCGCGGTATCACCCCGGCAGCGGCTGCCACGCTGGCCGACAAACATGGCTTTAGGACCTTCTACGTACCCGAACACACCCACATCCCGGTCAAGCGCGAGGCGGCCCACCCGACGACCGGTGACGCCTCGCTGCCCGACGACCGCTACATGCGCACGCTGGACCCGTGGGTCAGCCTGGGGACGGCCTGCGCGGTCACCTCGCGGGTGCGGCTTTCCACCGCGGTGTCGCTGCCGGTCGAGCACGATCCAATCACGCTGGCGAAATCTATCGCGACCCTCGATCACCTTTCCGGTGGACGGGTCAGCCTGGGCGTCGGGTTCGGCTGGAACACCGACGAACTCGCGGATCACGGCGTGCCGGCGGGGCGGCGTCGCACCGCGCTGCGTGAATACCTCGAGGCCATGCGGGCGCTGTGGACCGAAGAGGAAGCGTCCTACGAAGGCGAATTCGTCAACTTCGGGCCCAGCTGGGCGTGGCCCAAGCCGGTGCAGCCGCACATCCCGGTGCTGGTCGGGGCCGCCGGCACTGAAAAGAACTTCAAGTGGATCGCGCGCAGCGCCGACGGCTGGATCACCACGCCCCGCGACTTCGACATCGACGAGCCGGTGAAGGTGTTGCAGGACAGGTGGGCGGCTGCCGGTCGGGACGGCGCTCCGCAGATCGTGGCTTTGGACTTCAAGCCGGTACCCGAGAAGCTGGCGCACTGGGCCGAACTCGGCGTGACCGAAGTGCTGTTCGGGTTGCCCGATCGGTCCGCAGAGGAAGTCGCCGCGTACGTGGAACGATTGGCCGGCAAACTCGCCGCTTCTGTGTAAGCCATGAGCCGCCACTTTCCCTACCGCTACGATCCGCGGCTGACCCCGATGTGGCTGCCGTTTCGCGCGTTCCCGGGCGCGCAAGGCGTAACCGTCACCGAAGATGGACGTCTGGTCGCCCGCTACGGGCCGTTTCACGTCGACGCGGCGCTGTCGAACGTGCAAGACGCGCACGTCACCGGGCCATACCGGTGGTGGACCGCGATCGGCGCCCGGCTATCGATGGTCGATGACGGACTCACTTTCGGCACCAACGCCACCGCCGGTGTGTGCATTCACTTCGATCAGCCGATCCACCGCGTGATTGGACTGCGTGATCACTCGGCGCTCACCGTGACGGTCGCGGACACCCACGGGTTGGTTGCGGCAATCAACGACGCCGTCTAGCCGAGCGCGCAGCGGTTGCCGTAGTCGAAGGAGCGCACGACGACCGACCGTCCCAATGGATCGTCATCGGTCAGCACCGCGATCAACTCTTCGTCTTCGGTGGTCGCCAAGAACCGGCTGTCGTCGGCGTCGAGTCGGCCGATGATGATCCCGGTCAGCCGACCGCCGTCGCGCCGGACCGTGTAGGTCTCGACGGTGCCGGGGCCCTCGGCGTGTTCGGTCACCGGCACGGTGGGCGCCTGGCCGACCCGTGCTTGCAGCTGCGCACTGCGGTCCGGTTTCCAATCCGCCGGTGTGGCCGAGTAGATGCCGACCGAGTACTTGCTCATGAGACCGCCGTTGGCGCCGACGAGACCGAACTGGCCCGCGTGGCTCCGCATTTGTGTGATCGTCTCGGCGACGCCGTGCATCGAATAGTTGTTGCCGGCGCCGCCGAAGAATGGCAGACCACCGGTCAGGGTCAGGCCACGGGGGTCGTCCGGCGCGAGCCCGGTGCCGTCGCAAATGTTGAACACCGGCACCGGGAAGCAGCTGTACAAGTCGAAGGTGGCGATGTCATCGATGCCGATGCCGGCGACCGCCAGCGCTTCGCGCACCGCCATGACTGCCGACGGGGCGTGCCCGAGATCTGGACGATCCAGCAGGCTCTGCTCCTCGAGATCAGCGTGGCCATGCAGATAAACCCAGTTATCCTCGGGCACACCAAGTTTGCGTGCAGCTTCGACCGACATTAGCAGCGCCGCCGCGCCTTGGTTCACCTGATCGCGGGCGACCAGTAACCGCGGGTAAGGATCGGAAATCATCCGATTGCGCTCAGTGACGGTGATCAGTTCCTCGACGCTGCGCTCGACCGGGGCAGCGGCGAACGGGTTGTCGGCCGCCACCCTGGTGAACGGAGCAAACAGCTCGCCCATCCGCTGCAGATAGTCGGCGGGCCCGAGCCCGGTTCCGGCCCGACGGGCGTTCTCCAGCAGTCCGTACTGGGTGGGCGCGTCGACCAGCCCGTGAATGACCGTGTAGCGGCTGATGAGTCCCTCCAAGCCGTGGCCGCGGTCCTCGAGCGAACCGTCGACGGTCTCGGAGAAGTCCGGGCGGTTGTCGGCCCCGGCGAAGTAGCGGTTGGTCGAGGTTGCGTCGGAACCGAAGACCAGCGCGACCTCCGAGCGGCCGTCGGCGATTTGGCCGGCCAGTTCGGTGATCAGGTGCTGCGGGCCTTGGCCGCCAACGATTTCCAGGATGGCGCGGGCAGGGTCCGCGCCGATCCGGTTAGCCACCGACCGTGGGTAGTTGTTGGACTTGCCCAAAACTGGCTTGGCCGGCCCGGAGATCTCGAATTGCCTTACGCCCGCGACGGTGTCGATCGACGCGGCGACCTTGGCGGTATCAGCGCCGCAGTCGTCGAGGGCCGCGCGGGCACCGGCTGCCGCCAGCTCGACGGCCGACATTCCCCGGTAGTACGCGTCGTCGATGCGTTCTGCGGCCTGCCCGACACCGACGACCACCGGTGTGCGTGGGTCGACCATGTCGTCTACTGGCTCTGCAGGATGGCCCGGGCGAGCGCGGCCGTTTCCGAGGGAGTCTTGCCCACCTTGACCCCGGCCGCTTCCAGAGCCTCTTTCTTCGCGGCTGCGGTGCCCGACGATCCGGACACGATGGCGCCGGCGTGGCCCATTGTCTTGCCTTCCGGAGCGGTGAATCCGGCGACGTAGCCGACGACCGGCTTGGACACGTTCGCCTTGATGTAGGCGGCCGCACGTTCCTCGGCGTCACCGCCTATCTCACCGATCATCACGATGACCTTGGTGTCGGGATCCTTTTCGAACGCCTCGATCGCATCGATGTGGGTAGTACCGATCACCGGGTCACCGCCGATGCCTATTGACGTGGAGAACCCGAAATCGCGGAGCTCATACATCATTTGGTAAGTCAGCGTGCCGGACTTGGAAACCAGCCCGACCGGCCCCGGACCGGTGATATTGGCCGGAGTGATGCCCACCAGCGCCTGTCCCGGTGTGATGATGCCAGGACAGTTCGGTCCGATGATGCGGGTCTTGCCGCCCTTGTCGACGTTATAGGCCCAGGCATATGCGCTGTCTTGCACCGGGATTCCCTCGGTGATGACCACCAGCAGCGGGATCTCGGCGTCGATGGCCTCAATGATGGCGTCCTTGGCGAACTTCGGCGGCACGAAGATGATCGACACGTCGGCGCCGGTCTTTTCCATCGCTTCGGCGACGCTGGCGAAGACCGGCAACTCGACGCCTTGGCCGTCTTTGTCCACATGCTTAACGGTGGTGCCGGCCTTGCGCGCGTTCACACCGCCGACGATCTGGGTTCCCGCCCGCAGCATTCGCGCGGTGTGCACGGTGGCCTCACTGCCGGTGATGCCCTGGACGATGACCTTGTTTTCTGCGGTCAGAAAGATGGACATGGAGTCATGGGTCCTTTCAGCTCAGGCGCTCGCCAGCTCGGCAGCCTTGTCGGCGGCCTCGTCCATCGTCGGCACCAGCGTCACCAGCGGGTGGCTGGCCTCGGCCAGGATGCGCCGGCCTTCGTCAACGTTGTTGCCGTCCAGCCGCACCACCAGCGGCTTGTTGGCCTCATCGCCCAGGATCTGCAACGCCTGGACGATCCCGGTGGCCACGGCGTCACACGCGGTGATCCCGCCGAACACATTGACGAACACACTCTTGACCTGCGCGTCACCCAGAATGACATCCAGCCCGGCCGCCATCACCTCGGCCGACGCGCCGCCGCCGATGTCCAGGAAGTTGGCGGGCTTGACCCCGCCGTGCTTCTCCCCGGCATAGGCCACCACGTCCAGCGTCGACATCACCAGGCCTGCCCCGTTGCCGATGATGCCGACCTGACCGTCGAGCTTGACGTAGTTCAGGTCGTGCTCCTTGGCCTTCAACTCCAATGGATCGGTGGCGTCACGGTCCTCGAACTCGGCGTGGTCGGGCTGCCGGAAGTCGGCGTTGGCGTCCAGGGTGACCTTGCCATCCAGCGCCAGGATCTGGTTGTCAGGTGTCCGCACCAGCGGGTTCACCTCGACCAACGTGGCGTCCTCACCGACGAAGACCTCCCAGAGCTTGGCGATCGTGATCGCGGCGGCGTCGAGCACCTCGGCGGGCAGGTGGCCCTGCTCGGCGATGGACCGCGCGGTCGCCAGGTCGACGCCCTTGACCGCGTCCACCGGCACCTTGGCCAGCCGATCCGGTTTGGTCGCCGCGACTTCTTCGATCTCCACACCGCCCTCCACCGAGCACATGGCCAGATAGGTGCGGTTGGCTCGGTCCAGCAGGAAGGAGATGTAGTACTCCTCGGCGATGTCGCTGGCCTCAGACACCAACAGCTTCTTCACGACGTGACCCTTGATGTCCAGGCCGAGGATGTTCTTCGCGTGCGTGTAGGCATCGTCGGGGGTCGCGGCGTACTTCACGCCGCCCGCCTTGCCTCGGCCGCCGGTCTTGACCTGGGCTTTGACCATGACCGGCTGACCGATCTCCTCGGCGATCGCCTTGGCTCCGTCGGGGGTATCGGTGACCCGCCCGGCTGTCGTCGGGACGTTGTGCTTGGCGAACAGCTCTTTCGCCTGATACTCGAAAAGATCCATGGCTCACTTCTATGTGTCGGCCGATAAGTAAGCGAGCCCAGGTTTTTCCCTGGTTTTCCAAAGCACGCTTGCGGGAACTGTATCGACACGGCCAGCGGGTTCCGTCGGCGCATCCGAGGATGTGGCAGATCTCACCGCACCGGCTGCGGTGATTCAGATCACAATGCCCGGTGGATTTCTGGCTCGGCTTGCCATGCCCCACGGTCGGCGGTTAACGTCGCATGGTCCAGATAACGTTATGGTTACGGCCCGAGGGACAATCCGGTTGACCCAGCACAATTTAGCGCGGTCTTCTGCGCACCGAGGCTCCTGGGGACCACGCGACCGCGGATTAGACCTGCATCGCAACGAGGTCACCGACATCATCCCCTTCAATGAGTTCGGAAACCTCGAGGACCTGGACTTCAGCGATAACACTGCGTTCGACAAGGAGGCCCAGGTACTCCGGGCGCCGGAGCTCGATGACCTGGATGACACCGACAACCTGACCGTGCAGCGGCTTGCCGGCCCCAGCGCGGTCGAGCCGAGCGTCGCACGCCGTATCGATGCGTACCGCTATGAGCTGCCGAGACGCCCACGTCAGTCGGATCCGCCCGGCCGGCCAGCACAGCATCGCAAGCAGCTGACCGGCCCGGCACGAGGCCGGGTGTTGATCGGTGCGATGGCCGCGGGCGCTGCGGCCGCCGCGGCGCATTCCGCCACCCACACGTCTGATCGCTCCAGGGCTGAGACGGTGCTGGCCGCCGACACGACGACGATGAACGGCGGCCCGATCAGCACCTCAGCGCGCGGAATGCAGATGGTGACCGTGCAGCCCGCGACGAACGCTGCGGTGCACAATGCCGAGCTGGCTCACGGTGTCGCCTTCGCCCAGGAGCGCGCTCAGCGCGAGGCCAGGCTGCAGCAGCCACTGTTCGTCATGCCGACAAAAGGCATCTTCACCTCAGGTTTCGGGTACCGCTGGGGTGTACTGCACGCCGGTATCGACCTCGCGAACTCAATCGGCACACCGATCAGGGCCGTGTCCGACGGGGTCGTCATCGACGCGGGTCCGACCGCCGGCTACGGAATGTGGGTCAAGCTGCGCCACGCCGACGGAACCGTGACGCTCTACGGTCACGTCAACACCACCCTGGTCAGCAAGGGCGAGCGGGTGATGGCGGGCGACCAGATCGCCACCATGGGGAACCGCGGCAATTCCACCGGCCCCCATCTGCATTTCGAGGTGCTGCTGGGCGGCAGCCAGCGGATAGACCCAGTGCCGTGGCTGGCCAAGCGGGGCCTGTCCGTCGGCACTTTTGCCGGTTGACCGGTGACTGAGTCAAACCAGCCCACGCCCGGCGATTACCCGTCCACCCAGCAGCCAAGCGGACCTGTAGCTGCGGGCAACTCGCCTCAGGGCCCTGAACGCGCCGCGCAGACCCGCATCATCCGGCGAGCGCCGACCGGGGCGATCCCGCAGATCACCGACGACGCTCAAACCATCCACATTCCGCGCCAGCCACCGCCTGCCCGCAACGTTGCCCCAACCCAGCGTCCGGCCATGGCAAGCACGTTGGCGGGTGCACCCAGCGGCGGGACGGCGATCGCAGCCTCCGCGGTGAGCATCGTCAGCGGCTGGGCCACCTCAGTGGTGGCGACCGATCTTATTGCCGGCTGGTGGAAATCCGACCGGCTGTTCTGCTTGGCAGTCGCCTTCCTCGCGCTGATATTCGCGCTGGCCACCGTCACCGGCGTGATCATGCTGCTGCTGCGTCGATCTCTTGGCCGCTACCTGATCGTGGCTGGTGCCGTGATCGCCTTGCTGACCTATGGCGGCGTGTTCATCGCCGGCGCACGAGTCGCCTGGATCGTGCACACCCTGCCGTTGCTGCCGGTAGCCAGCGTGGCGCTGGCGCTGATCCCACCCACCAAGGACTGGGTGCTGGAGGACTGACGGTCTAGAGCTTGCTGACGGGGGCGTGGTTGTGCATCAGCTTGACCCGCCCGGCGCTGCCGAAATCGATCAGCGACATCGCTGATTCGCCGACGCCTGACACCTCCTGCACTCGGCCCAGCCCGTACTTGTCATGGGTGACCCGGTCACCGGGATCCAGTACCAGCAGCGGGCGCTTGCTCGCCGCGGCACGAGCCGGCGACGGGCGCGGCGAACCGAATCGCCCTGCGCCACTTACCGGCGCACTGAACGACGGGGTGGGGTCGAGGCGGCGCCAATCGATGAGCTCCTGCGGGATCTCCCGCAGAAACCGCGACTCCGGGTTGAGCATCGGCTGGCCCCACGACGACCGAACTTTGGCCCTGCTCACATACAGCCGCTGGCGGGCCCGGGTAATCCCGACGTAGGCCAACCTTCGTTCCTCGGAAAGCTCGTTGGGATCGCCCAGTGCGCGCATGTGCGGGAACATCCCGTCTTCCCAGCCGGTGACAAACACCACCGGGAATTCCAATCCCTTTGCGGTGTGCAACGTCATCAGCGTGACCACACCGGCGCTGTGCTCGGGAATTTCGTCGGCGTCGGCGACTAGCGACACCCGTTCCAGGAACTGCGCCAACACACCGGTGTCCGGCACGTCTTCATCGTCGGGAACGTCGCTGGTTTCGTCGAGCGCCTCCGCGTTCGCCAGATCGGTGGCGAATTCGTGTGCGACGCTGACGAGTTCGTTCAGGTTGTCCAACCGGGCCAAATCTTGCGGGTCGGACGACGATTCCAAATCTGAGCGGTATCCGGTGCGGTCCAGGACCGCCTCGACCAACTCCCCAAGGTCCCCCTGCGATGCGTCGAGGCGGCTGCGCAGATCATCGAGCATTTCGACGAAGCCCGCGATGGCTTTGGCCGACCGGGTGTTCAGCATCGGCACCTTGCCTTCTGCGGCAGCTTCCAGCGCGTCGGCAAAGTTGGAACCGGTGTTCTCGGCGTACACCGCCACGCAAGCCTCGGCGCGATCGCCGATGCCACGGCGCGGGGTGTTGAGGATGCGTCGCAGGCTGACTGCATCGCCCGGGTTGTCCAGCACCCGAAGGTATGCGACGACGTCGCGAATCTCCTTGCGCTCGTAAAACCGCACTCCCCCAACGACTTTGTACGGAATGCCAGCGCGGATGAACACCTCTTCCAATGACCGCGACGAGTTGTTGGTGCGGTAGAAAACCGCCACATCGTTGTAGGTGATGTCGCCGCCGGCGACCAGCGCGTCGATTTCCTCGGCGACGAATCTTGCTTCGTCGTGCTCATTGTCGGCGACGTAGCCGACGATCAGCTCGCCCTCACCGGCGTCGGTCCACAGTCGCTTCTCTCGCCGTCGGGAATTGCGCGAGATGACCGAGTTGGCCGCCGACAGGATGTTCTGCGTGGAGCGGTAGTTCTGTTCCAGCAGGATCGTCGTGGCGTTGGGGTAGTCGCGTTCGAAGTCCTCGATATTGCGAATCGTGGCCCCGCGGAATGCATAGATCGACTGGTCGGCGTCGCCGACGACGCACAGCTCTGCCGGTGGCACATCGTCAGGTTCGTCGCCGACCCCGACGTCAGTGCCGACCAGTTCGCGCACCAGGACGTATTGGGCGTGGTTGGTGTCCTGGTATTCGTCGACCAGGATGTGGCGGAATCGCCGACGGTAGTGCTGGGCGATCTGCGGAAAGGCCTGCAGCACCGCGACGGTCTCCCCGATGAGGTCGTCGAAGTCGAGTGCATTGGCCGCCCGCAACCGCTGCTGGTATTCGGAGTAGACGGAGGCCACGGTGCGGGCCAAGTCGTCGGCTTGTTCGTCAGCCAGGTTGGCCACCGCCCGCTCCGGGATCGATCAGCTCGTTCTTCAGGTTGGAGATGGCGTTGGCCAGCAGCCGCGGCGAGTAACGCTTGACGTCGAGGCCCATGTCGCGGCCGATCATCTGCAGCAGACGCCGCGAATCGTCGGCGTCGTAGATCGAGAAGTTGGAGTTGAGGCCCCGGATCAGCGACGCCTGGTTGCGCAGAATCCGCACGCATGTCGAGTGGAACGTCGACACCCACATAGATCGCGCTCGCGGACCGATCAGGGCGGCCACGCGTTCCCGCATCTCCGCGGCGGCCTTGTTGGTGAAAGTGATGGCCAGAATCTGACCGGCGCCGACGTCGCGCGCGGCCAACAGGTAGGCAATGCGCCGGGTCAGGACGGCCGTCTTACCGGAGCCCGCGCCCGCGACGATCAGCAGCGGCGAGCCCTCGTGCAGCACCGCCCGGCGCTGCTGTGGGTTGAGGCCGTCAAGGAGTTCATCTGCGTCGGGGATCCGCCGAGCATCGGTCACGTGCACACTCATGTCCCGTCCAAACTTACCGCCGATCGACGACACCTTTGCGCCAGCAGGCCGTCAAGTGGCACACTCAATTCGTGCTCAACATGCAGCGTCGATTTTTCTACGGGTACCGGCCAGCGGTGCCCGTGGTTTAGCTGCTTCCCAGAGCCCCGCGGTCCGCTTCCGGATCCGGGGCTCGTCTCTTGTGTGAGGCCCGATACCGGATGAGACCACAACCCCCACACAATGAGAATCCGGAGTCTCCCATGACAATCGAAACCGAACAAACACCCGATATCGATGACCTTCGGCAGGAAATCGACCGTCTCGATGCCGAGATCCTGGCCGCGGTGAAGCGCCGCACCGAGGTGTCCAGGACCATCGGCAAAGCCCGGATGGCCTCCGGCGGCACCCGGCTGGTGCATAGCCGCGAAATGAAGGTCATCGAGCGCTACAGCGAGCTAGGGCCGGACGGCAAGGACCTGGCCATGCTGCTGCTGAGGCTGGGCCGGGGCCGGCTCGGTCACTGATCCAGCCGATTAGCAGCTCGTTCGCCTCGCCGTCATCACGACCCTGCTCAACCTGACTAGGGTCGACACCATGACTGCGGTTGAACGTATCTCCGACATCACGGCGACCCCGGCCTGGAACGCCCTGACCAAGCACCACGAGCAGATCGGAAAAACCCACTTACGCGAGTTTTTCGAAGACGACCCCGATCGCGGCACCGAGTTCAGCGTCACCGTCGGTGACCTCTACATCGACTACAGCAAACACCGCGTCACCCGCGAGACCCTGAAGCTGCTCACCGACCTGGCCCGGACCGCCAACCTCGAGCAGCGGCGGGAGGAGATGTTCACCGGCGTGCACATCAACACCTCGGAGGATCGCGCGGTGCTGCACACCGCGCTGCGGCTACCACGCGAGGCGAAGCTGGTCGTCGACGGGCAAAATGTGGTCGAGGATGTGCATTCGGTCCTCGACCGCATGGGTGACTTCACCGACCGGCTGCGCAGTGGCGAATGGACCGGCGCTACCGGGAAACGCATCACGACCGTCGTCAACATCGGGATCGGCGGCTCAGACCTCGGACCGGTGATGGTCTACCAGGCGCTGCGTCACTACGCCGACGCCGGCATCTCAGCGCGTTTCGTCTCCAACGTCGACCCCGCCGACCTGATCGCGACGTTGCCCGACTTGGAGCCCGCCACAACACTTTTCATCGTCGCGTCCAAGACGTTTTCCACCTTGGAGACGCTGACCAATGCCACCGCGGCGCGGCGCTGGCTGACCGACGCGCTCGGCGACGACGCGGTGGCAAAGCATTTCGTTGCCGTCTCGACCAACAAGAAGCTCGTCGACGAATTCGGCATCGACACCGACAACATGTTCGGCTTCTGGGACTGGGTCGGCGGCCGGTATTCAGTCGACTCGGCGATCGGACTCTCAGTGATGGCCGCGATCGGGCGTGCGGCATTCGGCGAATTCCTGTCCGGGTTCCATCTTGTCGACGAGCATTTCCGGACGGCACCGCTGGAGTCCAACGCACCGGTGCTGCTCGGGCTCATCGAGCTGTGGTACTCCAACTTCTTTGGCGCGCAATCACGCGCGGTGCTGCCGTATTCGAACGACCTGGCCCGTTTCGCGGCGTATCTGCAGCAGCTGACGATGGAATCGAACGGCAAGTCAACCCGCGCCGACGGCACTCCCGTGACCACTGATACCGGTGAAATCTATTGGGGCGAACCGGGAACCAACGGCCAGCACGCCTTCTACCAGTTGCTGCATCAAGGTACGCGGCTGGTGCCGGCCGACTTCATCGGCTTCAGCCAACCTATCGACGACCTGCCTACCGCCGACGGCTCCGGCAGCATGCATGACCTGTTGATGAGTAACTTCTTCGCGCAGACCCAGGTGCTGGCGTTCGGCAAGACGGCCGACGAGATCGCGGCCGAAGGAACGCCTCCCGACGTGGTGCCGCACAAGGTGATGCCCGGCAACCGACCAACCACCGCTATCCTGGCCACCCGGCTCACCCCCTCGGTACTGGGCCAATTGATCGCCCTTTACGAGCATCAGGTATTCACCGAGGGCGTGGTGTGGGGCATCGACTCGTTCGACCAATGGGGTGTCGAGCTGGGCAAGACGCAGGCCAAGGCACTGCTGCCGGTCATCACCGGCGACGCGTCGCCGGACAAACAATCGGACAGCTCAACCGACGCCCTGGTGCGCCGGTATCGCGTGGAAAGAGGCCGGGCGGGGTAAGACCGCGCCGAGCGTCAAGTTGTTGCGAAAAAGTCGCGGGAAATTCGCAACAGTTTCACGTTGGGCGAGTCGTTATGCGAAGCGTTTAGCCAGCGGCGGCGGCAGCACCCGCAGTAGCTGCATCAGCGGCGCCCACGGCCACCACGGTACGGCGGCCCGCCCCGGCTCGCGTTCGATCGCGGCGACCATCGCCTTGACGCCGGTTTCGTTGTCCACGATGAGCATCGTGCTCTCCGATGCGGCGGTCATCTCCGACTCGATGTAGCCGGGCTCGATCACCGACACCCTGACCGGACCGTTAGCGTATTCGCCGCGCAGCGATTCGCCCAACGATCGCACGCCGGCCTTGCTGGCGGCATAGGCCGCCTTCACGCCGGGTAGGCCCTTGACGCCGAGCACCGAGGAGATCAGCACCAGATGTCCCGACCCTTGCTTGTTGAACATCTCCAGCGCGGTTTCGATCTGGACAAGGGCAGCCACCAGGTTGGTTTCGATCGTCGCCTTGTTCGCCCAGAGTTTGCCCGACCCCAGCCGCGCGCCTTTGCCAATACCGGCGTTGACGATCACCCGGTCGATCCCGCCGAGTGCATCAGAAAGCTCGGCGAACACCTTCGGCACCTGTTCGTGGTCGTTGACGTCGAGAGCCGCGACGGCTACCGCGATGTCTGGATAGCGTTGTGTTAGTTCGGCTTTGAGCTCATCGAGGCGGTCGGTGCGACGGGCGCACAGCGCCAGGTCACGCCCCTTGGCCGCGAACGCGCGGGCCATCCCGGCGCCCAGGCCGGAACTCGCGCCGGTGATGAGGATCTTGTGCCGAGTCACTCGCGCAGCATAGCTACTTCAAAAGCCGCGACATGCGCCGGTCGGCCAGCACCTTGCCGCCGGTCTGGCAGGTCGGGCAGTACTGAAACGACTTGTCCGCGAACGACACTTCCCGCACCGTGTCTCCGCATACCGGGCACGGCAAACCGGTGCGCGCATGCACCCGCAACCCGGAGCGCTTCTCGCCTTTCAGGGTGGCGGCCTGTTGACCGACCGAGCGGGTCACGGCGTCGGCGAGCACCGAGACCATCGCCTCGTGCAATGCGGCCAGCTGTGCGTCGGTGAGTTTGCCCGCCGTGGCGAACGGCGAAATCTTGGCGACGTGCAGGATTTCGTCGCTGTAGGCGTTGCCGATGCCAGCGATCACCTTCTGGTCGGTGATGACAGACTTGATCCGGCCGGTGTTTCCGGCCAGCAGCCCGGTCAATTCATCCACCGTGAGCTGCAGGGCATCCGGCCCGAGCGCGGCGATGCCCGGCACCTGCATCGGATCGTCGACCAGCCACACCGCCAGCCGCTTCTGGGTTCCCGCCTCGGTGAGGTCGAAGCCGGGCGCCTGGCCGGGCGTGCCCAGATGAACACGCAACGCAATCGGTCCTTTGCCGGGTCGCAGCGGCGCGGCGGCCAGCTTGTCCGACCAGCGCAGCCAGCCGGCCCGGGACAGATGGGTGATCAAGATCAGATCGCCTGCCCGCAAACCGAGGTATTTGCCCCACCGGTCGGCACCGCTGACAGCCAACCCGTGCAGCGCGGTGATGGGCGGGTCGAAGGTCTTCAGCACCGAGAACGCGGCTACGTCGACGCGCCCGATGACCTTGCCGACCGCGTGCCGACGCAGGTGGTCGGCGAGCGCTTCGACTTCGGGCAGTTCGGGCATGCATCCAGTGTGCCGGTCAGCGCCGAGCGGTGCGCCGCACGTCACGAACCACCAGCGACAGCACCCAGCTGACGATCGACAACACGATCGCGGCCTTGATCGCGGTCCACCAGAAGTGGTCGATCGCCAGGCCCCAATGGGTGGTGTGGCTGGTGATCCACGCGGTGATCCAGAGCATCAGCGCGTTGATGACGATGTGGATCAAACCCAACGTGAGGATGTAGAGCGGGATCGACAGGATCTGCACGATCGGTTTGATGAACGCGTTGACCAGACCGAAGATCACCGCGACGACGAAGATGATGCCGGCCCGCTGCAGCTGGGTGTCGCCGCCGACGAAGCTGAGCCCATGGATGACGAGGGTGACTACCCAGAGGGCGAACCCGGTCAGCGCGGCGCGGATCAGAAATGGCCCCATGGGCTGAACCTACTCCGTCGACTGCAATAAATAGGTGTCCATGATCCAACCGTTCCGGGAACGGGCCTCGGTCCGCAGCGCGGCGATCTGCTCCCCGACCTCGCCGATCGTGCCTGAGGCCAGCAGCTCGTTGTCGGTGCCGAGGTAGGCGCCCCACCAGATCCGAGTGCCTGGCGGGCAGCTGCGAAACGCGCATTCGCCGTCGAGCATGACCACCGCCGAGCCGGATAGGCCGCGGGCTCGCAGCTGACGACCGGTGGTGATCAGCACCGGTTCGCCGACCTCGTTGAGCGGGATGCGGTGCCGGGCCGTCAGTGCCTGTACCGCGGTGATACCCGGGATCACGTCGTAGCTGATGTCGATGTCCGCGGCGACGGCCTCGAGGATGCGCAGCGTGCTGTCGTACAACGACGGGTCTCCCCAAGCCAGGAAGGCACCCACACCGTCGGGGCCGAGTTCCGTGGCGATGGCCGTTGCCCAGATCCGGGCACGCGCGGCGTGCCAATCAGAAACCGCATCCCGGTAATCTGCCTCCTTCGAGCGCTGCGGGTCGGGCAGCTCGACGAATCGGTAGCCGGGCTTGCGGATGAACCGCGCGCAGATTTCCCGGCGCAGGGCCACCAGGTCGCTTTTGGCTTCGCCTTTGTCCATCGCGAAGAACACCTGGGTCCGGTTGAGCGCCTCGATCGCCTGGACGGTCACGTACTCGGGGTCTCCAACACCGATACCGATGACGTGGATGTGCCGGCTGCCCATGCGCGCACAGCCTAGTAAGAACTAACCATAACCACCGGTACCCGGTACCTGGGGTATTGACATCTCTACCGCCTGCTCCCTAGCGTCTTGGGCATAGCGCGAAGGGAGAGCGGCGCATGACCACTGCGGTGAAGCCGACCGGACCCGGTCGGGAAGAGTTCTCGGAACGCCTGCTCAAGGGGTCGGTCAAGAAGTCCTACGCGCCGGTCGTCGATATCGACTGGGACGCGCCGCTCGACCCGGACAAGTTCTATCTGCCGGCGAGGACCGTGTCGCTGTACGGCACGCCGATGTGGGACGAGATGACGCGCGCTCAGCGCATCGAACTGTCCCGCCAGGAACTGGTGAACACCTTGTCGGCGGGTATCTGGTTCGAGAACATCTTGAATCAGGCGTTGTTGCGCAAGCTCATGCACACGGACCCCACCAGCCGCGCATCGCACTACGCGCTCACCGAACTGGGCGACGAAACCCGCCACATGGTGATGTTCGGCAAAGCTATCGAGCGGGTCGGCGCCAAGCCCATTCGGCCGCGGCTCTACCACCGAATGATCATCAACACCCTGCCGCTCTTTTTCCGCGGGTCGGTGCTCTGGGTGGCCGCACTGATCGGCGAGGAGATCTTCGACTCGCTGCAGCGCCAGATGATGGATGATCCCGAACTGCAACCGATCATCCAGCGGCTGATGCGAATTCACGTCACCGAAGAGGCCCGCCACATCCAGTTCGCCCGCGACGGCCTGCGCAAGCGGGCACCGCGGATGCGACGGCCCGAGCGGTGGTTCGTCGGCAACGTCAACGGCCTGGGCGGATGGTTCTTCCGCTACCTGTTCTCCAACCCCGTCCCCTATGCGCGGGCGGGCCTGGACGCCCGGCGGGCCCGCCGGGTCGCACGCAACAGCGCGCATCGTCACGAGGTCCAGATGGCGGGCTTTGCTCCGCTGGCCGCGTTTTTGACCGAAGTGGGTTTGATGGGCCCGGTTGCGCGTCGCGGCTGGACACGCACCAAGTTCCTGTGACCGAACGCTGTCACGACGTCGTCATCGTCGGCGCCGGTTCCATTGCGCAGCGCGCCGCGGCCGAATTGCGTGACGGCGGCATCACCGACTTCGCGATCGTTGACCGCGAGTTGACCGGTGCGGTGTTCGACGACGAGACCGATACCTGGACGCTGGCCGTCCCCGGCGGCGAGGCCTGCCGCGCCCGGGTCCTGATCGGCTGCGAGTCACCGTTCAGCCCGTGGATCCCGAACCTACCGGGCGGCAACGACTTTTGCGGTGACGCGTTCCACGCCGCAGCGCCCGACGCCGATTTCGACGCGGCCGCCAAGCGCATCGCAGTGATCGGATCTGATTCGACCGCCGGATCATTTGTCGAGCGGCTGACCAAGTCAGTCGCCTCCGTCACCGTCTTTCCGCTGTCGCCGCGACGGGCCACACCGCAAACACGACGTGCCGGGCGTTATCCGCGTCGCCGCCGGGTCGAGGTGGTCGCCTCGCCCATCGACACCGTGACGGCATCTGGCATCCGCACCGCTGACGGTGCCCACCACCCCGTCGACGCCATCGTCTACGGCACCGGGCTCGCCGCTGGCGATCGCGACGTTTCATTGGTCGGCACCCGCGGGTTGACCCTCCAGCAGACCTGGCGCGACGGCATGGAACCCTACCTCGGCGTCGCGGTCCAGGGTTTCCCGAACTACTTCCTCGCCGGCGGGCCGGACCCCATTGCCGCGGTGCGCTACATCTGCAAGTGCCTGCGGCTCATGGAAACTCACACTCGCATCGAGGTGCGCCGCAGTAGCCAACAGGTATTCAACGAGCGGGTGCACCTGCGTGCGCCTCGCCACGACGTGGTGACCTCGGAATTCGACCTGGTGTCGCCCAACGGGGTGCGCGACGACATCTACGACGGCGCGGCGACGCTGACCGTCGCCGGCACCCACCGAGCGGTTCGGGTCCGACTTACCGGACATATGGACCCAATTGATGGCCAATACCACTGGCAGGGAACACTTTTTGGCCAATTATCGGCTGACGCGCTGGGGCCGACCCGCACAGTGACGCTAGCAGTGGGCGAGCGCACCGTCTCGGCCCGCATCAGCGAGGAGACACCGCAGGGCACGCATTCGATCGCCGGGGTGGGTGCGCCCCCATTCGCGCTGGCGGAGGTCGAACTCAGGGTGCCACACCGTTAAACTGCGACCGTCGTTTTGCCGGCTGCCGACTTGGGTACGCGGCAATCATGCCGAAGGCCATACCCGTTGGAGACAACCCGCCCACTGTGGTCAGTGTCGGCTGCAAGCCGGACGAAGGCAATGGCTAGGACGGCCGGCCACTTGGCGGTTTCCACTTTTGCGGTGGGAGCCGCCGCCATGCTCACGGTCGACGGCGCCTTGGACAGCCGGACGTATCTACAACTGCGAAACCGGATCATCGCGGCGGCCTTGGACGAACCGCGTGCGGTCTTCGTCGACGTCAGCGGGCTCCGCGTCCCAGCGCCCTCCGCCTGGTCGGTGTTTACCAGCGCCCAGTGGCACGTCCACACCTGGCCCAACGTTCCGATCATGCTGCTGTGTGGAGATGCCGCACGCCGGCGCATCATCGCGCGCACGGGTGTGACGCGTTTCGTACCCGTGCACGCCAATCTCGAAGCTGCGTTGGGTGCGCTCCCCAACGAGCGTCGACCAGCCCGGCGGCGAAGCCACACGGAACTGCCTCCCTCCTTGGCCTGTCTCCGCAAGGCTCGCGAGCTGGTGGCTGAATGGCTGGGGGCTTGGTCCCACGCCCAACTCATCCCGGTAGCGACGGTAGTCGTCAATGTATTCACCGAAAACGTGCTACAACACACCGCCAGCACGCCGGTGTTGTTGCTGGAATCCGACGGTTCAGCGGTGACCGTTTCGGTGCAGGACGAGAGTCCGATGCCGGCTAGCCGCCATGAGGATCCTTACCGCGGCGGCGATCGGGTATCCGGTCTGGGAATCGTCGCATCAGTTTGCCGCGCCTGGGGCAGCACACCGACGCCGACCGGAAAGGCAGTGTGGGCGGTCATCGGTCCGGAAAACCAGCTTTAGCCCCACATGAGTCGGGCCCTAGTATTTGGTTCAGTATTTGTGGCTACCGACGACAGGAGACGGTGTGCGGTTCAGCTATGCGGAAGCGATGACCGACTTTCGGTACTACATCCCGCTGGCAAAGGCCGCCGAGGCGGCCGGGTACGCCAGCATGACCATTCCCGACAGCGTCGCTTATCCGTTTGAGTCGGACTCGAAGTATCCCTATACGCCCGACGGCAACCGCGAATTTCTGGACGGCAAGGCGTTCATCGAGACGTTCGTGCTGACCGCGGCCTTGGGCGCGGTGACGTCGACGTTGCGGTTCAACTTCTTCGTCCTCAAGCTGCCGATCCGGCCGCCAGCACTGGTGGCCAAGCAGGCCGGATCCCTGGCGGCATTGATCGGCAACCGGGTAGGTCTGGGCGTGGGCACCAGCCCGTGGCCGGAGGACTACGAGCTGATGGGTGTCCCGTTTGCCAAGCGCGGCAAGCGCATTGACGAGTGCATTGAGATCATTCGCGGCCTGACTACCGGCGACTATTTCGAATTTCACGGGGAGTTCTACGACATTCCGAAGACCAAGATGACGCCGGCCCCGACCGAGCCGATCCCGATTCTGATCGGCGGTCACGCCGATGCCGCGCTGCGGCGCGCGGCGCGCGCGGACGGGTGGATGCACGGCGGAGGCGACCCGGGCGAGCTCGACCGGCTCATCGCCAGGGTTAAGCAGCTCCGGGAAGAAGAAGGTAAGACCGGCCCCTTCGAGATTCACGTGATCTCCGTGGACGGCTTCACCCTCGACGGAGTCAAACGGCTCGAAGACAAGGGCGTGACCGACGTCATTGTGGGCTTCCGGATTCCCTACATCACGGGGACCGACACCGAGCCGCTGGACACCAAGATCCGCAACCTGGAGCTGTTCGCCGAAAGCGTGATCGCTAAAGCCTAACGGCTACAGCGGATCCCACACCGGGGCCCGCTTCTCCTGCAGGGCCTTGGCGGCCTCGAGCGGGTTGTTGGTGAACCCGCTGAGGATCTGGGTGCGGTTCTCGATCTCTTTGGCGTGCCGCAGACTGGGCGCGTCCAGCGCAGTGTTGAGGCCAATCTTGGTCTGCCACACGCCGTAGGCATTGTTCGCCACGATCGAGCGGGCCATCTTCAGCGCGGCCGCCATCAGCTCGTCCGGCGCAACCACCTCGTGCACCAGCCTGATCCGGTACGCCTCGTCCGCGTCGATGATCCGCCCGGTCAGCATCAGCTCGCGGGCCACCCCGGCTCCGACGATCTTAGGCAACAGGTAGCTGGTGCCCATGTCCATCGAAGAAAAACCCGCCTTGATGAAAACCGAGCCGAACCGGGCCTGCTGCGAGGCAATCCGGATGTCGCAGTGCAGCGCGAAGGCCAGCCCGCCGCCGACCGCCGCGCCGTTGACCGCGGCGATCACCGGTATCGGCAGCTCGTAGAGCCGGGTATACAGATCGGCCAGCCGAACCTGAGCGTCGTAGCTGACCTTGAACGGTGGGGTATGCGGCGAACTCTTGGTCCAGGCATCCCCGGTGCCGCTCAGGTCGGCGCCGGCGCAGAATCCGCGTCCGGCGCCGGTCAGAATCGCCGCCCGGAACTCGCCGGTGCTGAGCACATCCAATGCATCGTCCATGGCATCGATCAGCGACCCGTCGATGGCGTTCAAACGCCTCCGCCGGTTCAACGTGACGCAAGCGATCTTGTTTTCAGCGTTGTCCTCGAGTGTTGCCAATTCCACAGCAGTCATACACCAACGGTAGGGGAGACGGTCGGAGTTGGCGCCTACCGTGGAGGAGAAGCCACATCCAAGGAGCACACATGGCAAGAGCTGACCGCGACACATGGGATTTGGCCAGCAGCGTCGGCGCGACCGCAACCATGGTGGCCGCTGCCCGGGCAGCAGCCAGCCGACGTCCCCACCCGGTGATCAACGACCCCTTCGCCGAGCCGCTGGTCCGCGCTGTCGGGCTTGACCTTTTCACCAAAGTGGCCAGCGGCGAGCTGGATTTCGACGACGTCGATGGCGGTGGCGGGTTTCCCCGAATGGTCGACACGTTCGCGGCTCGGGCACTGTTTTACGACGAGTACTTCGCCGAAGCCGGTGCGGCGGGCCTGCGCCAAGTGGTGATCGTGGCGTCGGGGCTGGACGCCCGCCCATACCGGCTTTCTTGGCCGACGGGGACCACGCTCTACGAGATCGATCAGCCGGAAGTGATCGAGTTCAAGACCACGACGCTGTCCGACCTCGGTGCGGTGCCAGGCGCCGAACACCGTACGGTCGGCATCGACCTGCGTCAGGATTGGCCAGCAGCGCTGCAGAACGCCGGCTTCGATCCCAGCCAGCCAACGGTGTGGCTGGCCGAGGGTGTGCTGATTGGATTTCTGCCGCCCGAGGCCGAAGTTCGGTTGTTGGAGAACGTCGATGCGCTCAGCGCCGCGGGCAGCAAGTTCGCCGCCGATTACGGGTCGGTGGGCGCTCAGACCGAGGAAGAAAAGCGACAGGCCCAGACATTGACCGAGCGCTGGCGCGAACACGGCCTGGATCTCGACATCCCCGCCTTGACCTATCCCGGCGAGCACACCGATGTCGCGGCGCACCTGCAGGCGCACGGCTGGGACACCGCCATATTCGGCCTTGCCGACCTGTTCGCGACGGCCGGGCTGGCCCCGCTGGATGCCGAGGCGCGGGCGGGCGCGGCTGCCTCGATCGGGTTCGTCCGGGCGACCCGGCGATAGCGGCGCCTTACGAATGTTTGGCGTGCCACTCGGCTTGCATCGCCAGCAACCCCATCGCCGGCAATTGCGGTGTGCCTGGGTCGAGTTCGCGATAACGCTGGTAGACGTTGACGACGACGCGCTCGGCGTCCAGCCAGCTGGCGTACTCGCCGAGGTCGATGCCGTCAGCCGCCTCGACGAACGATAACCCTTTGCGGTAGGCCGCTTCGGCTTGCTCGGCGACGTGCACGAGATACCCACGGACCGAACGGATTCCATCCGGGTCAGTGACCGGGCCGTGGCCGGGCACCACTGTGGGCGCGTCCAGGGCGATCATCGCGTCGCACGCGGCGACCCAGTTCGCGATCGGTCCGGCCCACACGATCGGCGTGCAGCCGATGAACAGCAGATCGCCGGCGAATAGCAGCCCGGCGTCCGGCACGTGCACCACCGAGTCCGCGGCGGTATGCGCCGGGCCCAGATTCAACAGGTGCACCTCGCGGCCGCCAACCTCGATGGTGAGCCGGTCGTCAAAGGTCTGGTCGGCGTTGCGCAGCGTGATGCCGCCGAAATCGAACGGCCCGAAACGTTCTCGCAGATATCCGGTCGCGACAGCGCCGAGGTCAGCGGTCTGGGTCATCACCAGCATCTCGGGAGCCATGCCGTGGGCGATCTCCTCGGCGGTGCCCTTGGCGGCGATCACCCGCACCGAGGCGTCCAGCAGTTGATTGCCGTGGGTGTGGTCACCGTTGGAGTGGGTGATCAGCGCGTCGGTGATCGGCGCGCGGTCGGTGATCGCTGCCATCGCGGCCAGCATTTCGCGGGTCAGCGGCAGGTCGAACAGGGTGTCGACCAGTAACGAAGCGCCGTCGCCGGCGACGAGTCCGGCGTTGCTCCAGCCGTATCCGCCGTCCGGCAGCATCCAAGCCCACGCTCGGTCGGCGACCTCGTGCAGCCCGCGGGTGTACGGGATTTTCGCCGGCGCCGCGTTGACCCGCTGGGCTGCGGGCACGGCATCGGGATTGGGCCGTCGTGGGATTGGTGGCGGCGCAGGGGTTTTGCGGACAGTTTGGCGAGTCTCGCCCAGTCCCTGGACTTTGAGCGTGACGATGTCGCCGTCATGTAGCCAGCCGCGGAACGATTCCGGTGCCGCGGCGTCGAGGTGCTCGACCAGTGTGCAGGTCGGCACGGTGCCGGAACCGAAAACCTCGCCGGGTGTCAGCATCACCCCGCGGGAGGCATAGGCGATCACTTCGGCGAAGCTCCAGTCCATCGCCGCGGTCGACCCGGTACCGATCACCTCGTCGTTGACCAGCGCGGTCACTTCCAGGTTCAGCCTGCCGTCGCGCCGGTAGGGCTCGAGTTCGTCGGGTGTGACCAGATACGGACCAAGGGTGACCCCGCTGTCCTTGCCCTTGGCCTGCCCGATCGCCAATTGGCCTTCCAGCATTTGCAGATCGCGCGCTGACCAGTCGTTGAAGATCATGTATCCGATGATCGCCTGTTCGGCTTCGGCCACCGAAAAGTCTTTGCCCGCCGTTCCGATGACCGCAGCGATCTCCAATTCGAAATCCTGCCAAGCACTTCCGGGCGCCATCGGGGCGTCGTCATACGGTCCGAGAACAGTCGACGGGCAGGCGAAGTAGAACGCCGGAATCCGGTACCAGGTGTCTTTGAGCACCCGGCCACCGCCCATCGCCGCCTGACAATTCCGCATATGTTCGAGGAAGCACAGGCTATCCCGGATCGACGGCGGCCGCGGGATCGGTGCCGCGAGCGTCACCTGGTCCAAGGACACAGTGGGCGCCGAACGCAGCACGTCCTCCCCCACTTCCTGTAGTGCGGCGGCGCCGTGCCCGATCAGTTCGAGCAAGCTCACACCGGGCGCCACCACGTGGATCGCGTCACCGGACAGCACCCCGGTCCGCTCGCCATCGCCGTCTCGAAAGGTCACCCACCGCATCGTGATTCAATCCTCTCTTGTCACCTGGCTCGGTTCCTTGTCGGGTCGTAGCCCACGCCAGCTGGGTTGCCGTAGCCGGTCATCCGGGGTCCATTCGCTGTACCGGACTTCTCCGACCAGCGTTGGCTTCACGAACGTCACGCCCTTGGCGTCCCGGGCGGGAAGCGCTGCATCGAAAGGGGATTCGTCGGTGTGCAGCGGCGCCAGCATCTTCTTCAGCCTGGCAAGGTCGCGTTCGGTGAACCCGGTGCCAACCCGCCCGGCGAAATGCAGTCCGCCCGTCGCGGGAATGCCCATCAGCAGTGAGCCGATGCCGCTGGTGCGCCCGCCCTCGCCGGCCCGCCAACCGCCGATAACGACTTCCTGGGTGTTCCAGTACTTGTCCTTGATCCACGATGCCGAACGGCGCCCCGGCTGGTAGGTCGAGTCACGCTTTTTGGCGATCACGCCCTCCCACTGATGCTTGCGCGAGTATTCGAGCGCCTCCGCGCCGTCGCCGGGCAGCAAATCGGGGACGACCAAAGTGCCGTTACCGGCCAGGGTTTCCAGCAGCTGCCTCCGGTCGCGGTAGCGGGCTCGCAGCAAGGATCGCCCATCCAGATACAGCAGGTCGAACGCCCAGAACTCGATGCGGGTGGCCCGCGCGCGGTTCTGCATTTCGATAAATCTCGGCACACCGGAGGTGTCGAGAGCGACGACCTCGCCGTCAAGGACGATGTGGTGGTCGATGAGATCAGTTGCCACAGGAGCCAATTGCGGGAATTCTTTGGTGATATCGCGCCCACTGCGCGACCTTAACCGCACCTTGCCGTGGTTAGCGTCGACCAGCAGCCGGTAACCATCCCACTTGCCCTCGAACGCCCATTGCGATGACTTGAGGTTCGCTACCGAACCGTGGGTGGCGAGCATCGGGGCCAGCTCGTCGAATTGGAAGACCTTCTGGTCCTTCATCCGATGTGCTAACCACTGATCACCGTTGGTCTGGATCAGCGCGTAGCGCCCCGAGATCCGCTGACCGTGCAACGTGACGATCACTTCATCGTCCCGGAACTTCTCGGTGTCATAGGTGCCGGAGTCCCAGATGACCACTTTGCCGGCGCCGTATTCCCCCTTCGGGATGGTGCCTTCGAAGCTGCCGTACTCCAGTGGATGATCCTCGGTGTGCACCGCCAGGTGATTGACGGCGGTGGTGTCGGGCAGGTTCTTCGGGACTGCCCAGGAGACCAGCACGCCGTCGCGTTCGAGCCGAAAGTCGTAGTGCAGCCGGCGGGCGTGGTGCTCCTGAATGACGAATGTATTGCCTTGGCCAGATGACGGTTTGGTGCTGGGCACCGGCTCGGGTGTTTTCGCTGCGTCGCGCATGCTGCGGTATTTGGTCAGCCGATCAGCGATCTTCACGTCGGCATCCAGCGGGGCCAGCAGGTCTCCGTCGCGCTCGACTCGTGCCAGAACTTCGTCGTAGCACAACTGACGAAGCTTTTTGTCGTCGAGTTCCTCCCAGCTGCGCGGCGCCGCGACGGTCGGATGCTCCCGCCCCCGCAGCGAGTACGGCGCAATGGTGGTCTTCGAGCCGTTGTTCTGGCTCCAGTCCACGAACACCTTTCCGGCTCGCAGGCTCTTGGTCATCGTCGAGGTGACCAGCTTGGGCATCGACTTTTCCAGTTGCTGGGCAACGCGTTTGGCCACCACCACTGCACCCCGGCTGCTCACCGGCTTGTCCAGCGGGCTGTAGAGATGCAGCCCCTTGCTGCCGCTGGTGAGCGGGAACGTGGTCAGGCCGATATCGGCGATCAAGTCGCGGACAGCGCGCGCCACCTCGGCGAGCTGGGCCATCGTCACACCCTCGCCGGGGTCGAGGTCGAACACCAGTCGAGTCGCCGGGCCGGGCTTGAGTTCTTCGCCATTTCGTGTCCATTCGGCAACGAACCGCCACTGCGGCACATGCACCTCGAGTGCGGCCTGCTGGGCGATCCACGCCAACCCGTCGACGCTGTCGATGATCGGATACGTAGTCGTGCCGGATCGGTGCGTCACGCTGGCACGGGGCAGCCAGTCTGGTGCCGACGAGGCCAGCTGCTTTTCAAAAAACGACGGCTCGTCCACGCCGTTGGGCCAACGCTTTCGGGTGGCCGCACGCGCGGCGATGTGCGGCACCATCACCTCCGCGATACCGGTGTAGTAGTCGAAGATGTCGGACTTGGTGGTTCCGGTTGTGGGGAAGATCACCTTGTCGGGGTTGGTCAGCTTCACCGGCGGCGCCATGTGATTTAACTTACGCGTTCCAGCACCGAAAACGCCTTATCACCACCGATTATCGTCCTCGCCGTAAAGATTCTGTTAACCGGGACACTAAGGGGTTAGACGGGCAAACACATCGGGCACAGACGAGAATGCCCAATGTGATTCCTATGGTTCCCTGGCGCCGTCCGGCCGGCGTCCCCCTCAACAATGCGACGCTGCGACTGCACTCGCAACGAGTTGATGTGCCCACTTACGACCGGTCGGCCCTTCAACGTGGCGTAGTTCACATCGGCGCGGGAAACTTCCACCGCGCGCATCAGGCCGTCTACTTTGATGACCTTGCCTGCATGGGCATTTCCCATCAGTGGGGAGTCACCGGCGTCAGTCTGCGCTCCCGCGACGTTAAAGATTTGCTCTCGGCTCAGGATGGGCTTTACACCGTTGTGCAGCGCGGCCACGACCGCCAAACCGCCCGCGTGGTCGGCTCGATCGGCTCCTACCACTACGCGCCGAAGGACGGCGCTGCGGTCCGCGCCGCTCTGACTGATCCCCAAACCCGCGTCGTCAGCCTGACTATTACCAACAACGGATATTTTCTGGATCCGGTTACCGGCGAGTTCGACGCAACCAACCCCGACGTGCGAGCCGACCTCTCCGGGTCGGGCAGCTTTACCACCGCGTGGGCATATTTGGCCGAGGCGCTCGACCAGCGTCGCCGCGCCGGCATTGCCCCCTTTACCGTCCTCTGCTGTGACAACATTCCCGACAACACGCAGGCGGCCCGGATCGCACTGGTGTCCTTCGCCGCGTTAAAAGACCCCGGGCTTGCCCGCTGGATCGACACACATGTCGCATTCCCGTCGACCATGGTTGACCGCATCACCCCTCAAACCTCGAACTCGGAGCGCGAGTTCGTCGAGCACACATTTGGGGTCGCCGACAAGTGGCCGGTGCTGACTGAACCGCATTCCCAATGGGTCATCGAGGACGCCTTCAGTAACGGCCGCCCGCCGCTGCACGAGGTAGGCGCCCAATTCGTGGCCGATGTCAGCGACCACAAGTTAGTCAAAACCCGCCTGCTCAACGGAACCCACATCGCGCTGGCGTGTCTTGCCACGCTGGCCGGCTACCAGCGCACTGACGAGGCGATGAAGGACCCCGTCATCTTTGAGTACGTCGAGCAGCTCATGCGTGACGAAATTCAGCCATTGCTCCCGGCGGTGCCCGGAATGAACACACCCAGCTATCGACAATCGTTGCTCGCTCGGCTCAGCAATCCCCGGATGAGCGACCAGTTGTCGCGGTTGGCTCGGCGGGGATCGAGCAAAATATCGTCATTTGTGCTGCCGTCGCTCCAGGAGGCGATCGCGCAGGACAGACCGCGCACTCTGCTGATGTTGGCTGTTGCCGGGTGGGCCCGTTATATGCGCGGCCACGACCTCAAGGGGCGCAAATTCGACATTGAAGACTCGCAGGCGATACCGATAACTAGGTTGGCGATCATGGCAGGCGACAATCCCGATCCGTTGCTGCGGCACGAAATCTTCACCGAACTACGCTTGATTCCCGGCTTCGCGGAGTGCCTCGGCGACATGATTGCGAACATCGACGAGCAGGGTGTGCTACCCACACTGCGTCGAGCGTTGCGGGACAATGCGCGGGAGCTGGTGTCGTAATGAACCGAGGACTAAGCATTGTGCGCCCGTTCGACCCTGCACTCATCACCACCTTGCTCTGTGATGCCGATGACAACCTCTTCCCTTCCGAGAGACCGGCATTTGCTGCCTCAGTCGAGGTGGCCAATCGCTTCCTCGCCAGGTTCGGCGTAACCGCACCGCTGAGCGCCGAGGAGCTGCGCAAGCAGGCTGTCGGGAAGAACTTTCGCAGCACTGCTGTCGATCTGGCTGTGCTGTGCGAAGTGCCCGTCGACCAGACACTGGCAGATGGCCGTCCCGCAGCGATTGTCGCTTCAGACAGCGACGCAGCAAGCGGTGGCGCGTTGTGCGCCGACGAGCTCGAGCAGTGGGTGCTTCAAGAACGCGAACAGGTCACCGCGCATCTGGCCACCATCCTCAAACCCGATCCAGAGGTGCTTGCGCCGTTGCAGGCCCTCGCGTCGCGGTATGCACTGGCAGCGGTCAGTTCCAGCGCCACCAAGCGGCTGGATGCCTGCTTCGCCGCCACCGGACTCGATCCACTCATCCCGGCGGCTGTGCGCTTCAGCGCGGAAGATTCCCTTCCGGTGCCGACAAGCAAGCCCGACCCCGCGGTCTATCTGCATGCCGGCCAGGTACTGGATGTCGATGCCGACCAGGGCCTGGCCGTTGAAGACTCGCGTGGCCGGCGTTACCTCGGCGGTCGCGGCCGGCTACGTCACTGTGGGTAATCTGATGTTCGTGTCAGGCGAGGAGCGGCGTGGCCGAAGTGCGGAATTAATTGATGCCGGCGCCGTCGCGATAACCGATTCGTGGGGCGCTCTCGCCGATGTCCTCATGTTGTCGACCACGACAGGTGCAGGCTCCCGGCTCAGCTAGTCCGCCTCGCACCGGTACAGCCCGCGTCCTCGCCGGGTTCTAGCTCAGTCGTCGTACCGTCGAGAGGTGCTGCGAGCCCGCTAACGTTCCGGGCCGTGGCCCGGAGAGGAGTTGGCCAATGGTGGCTCACGCGATGGAACTGAACAATGCAGCGCTAACAAGGTTGCCGATCGCTGCGCCGAGCTATGACCGCAGCAGCATCGGCGTCGGTATCGCGCATATCGGGGCCGGTCACTTTCACCGGGCGCATCAGGCCATGTACATCGACCGGCTGCTACAGCGCGGCCTGGCGCAGGAGTGGGGCATCTGCGGAGTGGGGGTGATGCACGGCGACTGGACAATGCGCGACGTCCTCAGCGACCAGGACGGGCTCTACACCCTGATCGCTGAGCACCCTGACGGCAGCCGGGACGCACAGGTGATCGGCTCGATCATCGACTATCGCTACGCGCCCGACGATCCGGAGGCAGCAATCGAGGTGCTGGCTGCGGCAACTACCCGGATCATTTCGCTGACCATCACCGAGGGCGGTTACCGCGACCCGGACGGGCCCGCGTTCTCGTTGATCACCGAGGCTTTGGCCAGACGTCGCGACCGCGGGATCGCCGCACCGACCATCGCGTCGTGCGACAACATCGAGAGCAACGGTGCGATCGCGCGGGGCGCCGTCCTCGCGAACGCCGATCAACAAGATCCCAGGCTGGCCGAGTGGGTGGCAGAACACGCCCGGTTCCCGAGTTCGATGGTGGACCGGATCACCCCGGCCACGACACTGGAGATGGCCGCGGCGGTGCGGCGCGACTTCGGTATCGCCGACCGGTGGCCGGTGGTGGCCGAGCCGTTCACCGCCTGGGTCCTCGAAGACGACTTCGCCGACGGCAGGCCGCCGTTGGAGCAGGCAGGCGTGCTGCTGGTCGACGATGTGGTCCCGTACGAGTCGATGAAGCTGCGAATGCTCAACGCGGGGCATCAGTGCCTGTGCTATTTCGCCCATCTGTGCGGCTTCGAGTTTGTTCACGACGCAGCGCGTGATCCGCTGTTCGCCGAATTCTTGCTCGCCTATTTCGATTTCGAGGCCATCCCGACGCTGCCACCGGTGCCCGGGATCGACCTACACGACTACAGTCGCACGCTGATCGAGCGGTTCGGCAACCCGGGCGTGCGCGATACCGTTGCGCGGCTGTGCGCCTACTCGTCAGACCGTATCCCGAAATGGCTGCTCCCGGTGATCTGCGACAACCTGGCCAGCGATGGTTCGGTTCGGTTGGGCGCAGCGGTGGTGGCCAGCTGGGCCCGCTACGCCGAGGGCGTCAACGAGTGGGGTGAGCCGTTCGAGGTGGTGGACCAGCTGGCGGACTCGCTGGTGCCGATCGCCCGGTCGCAGCACGAGAATCCCGCCGCGTTCATCGAGGTCACTGCATTGTTCGGAGATCTGGCCCAGCAGCCGCGCTTCGTCCAGGCTTATCGTTGGGCGCTGGAATCGTTGCACCACAAGGGAGCTCGGGCGACACTGGAGGCTCTAGTGCGATGACCCGAGGGTTAGTGATCGGCGAATCGCTGATCGACATCGTCGAGCAGGGCGGACGCGTGTCGGGCGAGCATGTCGGCGGGAGCCCACTCAACGTCGCGGTCGGGTTGGCCCGGCTGGGCCGCGAGGTCGACTTTTTGACACAGGTCGGTGATGACCCGCACGGACGCCGCATCGCCGAGTACGTCAATACTGCAGGGGTGCAGCTTGTTTCGGGAAGCCAGGTCGCGACCCGTACCGCGACCGCCCGGGCAGTCGTCGGAGACGACGGGGCAGCCGACTATGTGTTTGATCTGGACTGGCAGCTTTCCGGAACGCCGCCGGTCGCGCCGCCGCTATTCGTCCACACCGGATCGATTGCCGCCGTACAGGACCCGGGATGCTTGGCCGTCGCGGCTTTGATCGACACCTATCGTGTCTCGGCCACGGTGACCTTCGACCCCAACGTGCGCCCGGCGCTGATCGTCGACAGGGATCTGGCGCGCGCACGCATCGAGCACCTCGTCGAGCGCAGCGACGTCGTCAAAGTCAGCGAAGAAGACTTGCACTGGATCGACCCCGACCGCCCGCCCGAAAAGATTGCGCAAACCTGGCTCGCGCTCGGGCCCGCCATCGTCGCGGTGACGATGGCTGACCGGGGCGCGGCGGCGTTCTGCGCGGCCGGCGCGGCCAGGGTCGCGGCCCGCCCGGTGCAGGTGGTCGACACCGTCGGCGCCGGTGACGCGTTCATGGTCGGCCTGATCGACGCGCTGTGGGGATCGGGCTTGTTGGGCGGTGAACGGCGCGCTCAGCTTCGCCAAATCGGGTTGGATGCCCTGACCGCCGCGCTCGAAGCGGCGAGCCTATCGTCAGCGCTGACCGTCGCTCGCGCGGGTGCGGACCTGCCGGACCGGGCGGCGCTGGAGGCCGCAGCGCCTCGTTAGGCGCTTATCGCGATAGCCGTATGGGCATACTGACTGTATGCGTTCCATCTGGAAAGGTTCGATCTCCTTCGGGCTGGTGAACGTCCCGGTCAAGGTGTACAGCGCGACCGAGGACCACGACATCAAGTTCCATCAGGTGCACGCCAAGGACAACGGCCGCATCCGGTACAAGCGGGTCTGCGAGGTATGCGGCGAAGTCGTCGAGTACCGCGATATCGCGCGGGCATACGAATCCGACGACGGCAAGACGGTGGTGATCACCGACGACGACATCGCGACACTGCCCGAAGAGCGCAGCCGCGAAATCGAGGTGCTGGAGTTCGTCCCGGCCAGCGAGCTCGACCCGATGATGTACGACCGCAGCTACTTCCTCGAGCCAGACGGCAAATCGACCAAATCCTATGTGCTGCTAGCCAAAACGCTGTCCGAGACCGACCGGGTGGCGATCGTGCATTTCGCACTACGCAATAAGACCCGGCTGGCAGCCTTGCGAGTCAAGGATTTCAGCAAGCGCGAGGTGATGGTGATCCACACGCTGTTGTGGCCCGATGAGATACGCGATCCCGACTTCCCGGTGCTGGACAAGAAAGTCGAGATCAAACCGGCGGAGCTCAAAATGGCTGGACAGGTCGTCGACTCGATGGCTGATGATTTCAACCCGGACCGCTATCACGACGACTACCAAGAGCAGTTGCACGAGTTGGTCCAGGCCAAACTAGAAGGCGGAGAAGCATTTACCACTGAGGAACAGCCCAAAGAGCTGGACGAGACCGAAGATGTCTCCGACCTGCTGGCCAAGCTGGAGGCCAGTGTGAAGGCGCGATCCGACGGCGGGAAGTCGCCGGCGAAGAAGGCTGCCAAGAAGGCTCCGGCGAAGAAGGCTGCCGCCAAGAAGACGGCCGCTAAAAAGTCACCGGCCAAGAAAACATCGGCCAAGGCAGGCTCAAAGTCCTGACTGCGCCCGCTGAGAACGGCGGAGCCTGTCCGGATGGCTCACTCGGTGGTGTAAACGATCAGCACGTCGGTCTTGGCCCTGCGGGAGACTTCGGATGGGACCGCTCCCAGCAGCCGCCCGGCGACGCTGCTGAGTCCGACGTTGCCGACGACCAGCAGGTCGGCGCGGACGTCCTCGGCCAGTTGCACCAGCGCGTTGATCGGGGCACCGACGATATCTTTCTCCTCCACGTTCTTGGCCCCGGCTTTGTGCGCCCGCTCCCTGGCGTCGTGCAGGATCGCGTAGAACGGGGCGTCGCCCACCGTCCGGTAGTCCTGGCCGTGGGTGCTCCCTGGCGGTATGGCGTAGCGGCCGCGTTCCTCCGGGACGGGGAGATGCGCCGTCGCAACGATCAATTTCGCGCCGTGATCCGCAGCGATCGCGCCTGCGCGGTCCACCGCACGCATCGACGAGTCCGAGCCATCGGTGCCGACCACGATGGTCTGATAGACGCTCATTTCCCACCTAGCGTAGGTCTGACAGCGGCTCAAGAACCGGCAGGTTCCCTCTCAGACTAGTCGGCCATAGCCCCGAACCCGTGCGGTTTCCGCAGTCTCGTGCCCCAGTCGCGCCAAGTTGTCGGTGAGCGTTGCAGCCTGGGCGTTTTTGGGAACCGCCGAACACATGTTCGCGATGCAAGGGCCGCGATCTGTGTTGACAGAGCCGCCGTCGGCGTACCTAATCGTGTCGTCGACGTTGGCATCCGCGGCAGGAGAACTAGAACGTGTTTCAGAAATGGGCTTCCGTGCCCGCCGCCGCCTTGTTACGGTGACGCCCGTGATCCTGGACAAATTCCGACTCGACGACAAGGTCGCCGTCGTCACCGGGGGCGGTCGCGGACTTGGCGCGGCCATCGCACTGGCATTCGCCGACGTCGGTGCCGACGTTGTCATCGCCTCCCGTACCCAATCCGAATTAGAGACCGTTGCCGAACAGGTTCGCGCCGCGGGGCGGCGCGCCCACATCGTCGCGGCGGACTTGGCCCACCCGGAGGTGACCGCCGAGCTGGCAGGCCAGGCCGTTGAAGCTTTCGGGCGACTGGACATCGTCGTCAACAACGTGGGCGGCACCATGCCCAATGCGCTGTTGAGCACCTCGACCAAGGACCTCAAAGCCGCGTTCACCTTCAACGTCGCCACCGCCCACGCGTTGACCACCGCTGCGGCCCCGCTGATGCTCGAGCACTCCGGCGGCGGCAGCATCATCAACATCACCTCGACGATGGGGCGGGTGGCCGGCCGCGGTTTCGCCGCCTACGGCACCGCCAAGGCCGCACTCGCCCACTACACCCGACTGGCGGCCCTGGACCTGTGCCCTCGGATCCGGGTCAACGCGATCGCGCCGGGGTCGATCGCCACCTCGGCGCTGGACATCGTCGCCTCCAACGACGAGCTGCGTGCGCCGATGGAAAAGGCGACACCGCTGCGACGCCTCGGCGAGCCTGACGAAATTGCTGCCGCCGCCGTGTATTTAGCATCACCCGCAGGCGCCTATTTAACTGGCAAGGTGCTCGAGGTCGACGGCGGTATCACTTTCCCGAATCTCGATCTACCGATTCCGGATCTGTGACGATGGCTATTCGCGTCGCCCAGATCGGCACCGGCAATGTCGGCGTGCATGCGCTGAGGGCACTGATCACCAATCCGGAGTTCGACCTGGCCGGGGTGTGGGTGTCGTCGGAGTCCAAAGCCGGCAAAGACGCCGGAGAACTTGCCGGACTGCAAGATTCGACTGGCATCACCGCGTCCACCGACCTGGACGCGGTACTCGCCACCAAGCCGCAATGCGCGGTCTACACCGCGATGGCCGACAACCGGCTGCCCGAGGCTCTGGAAGATTACCGGCGCATCCTGGCCGCCGGAGTGAATGTCGTCGGCAGTAGTGCGGTCTTCCTGCAATACCCGTGGCAGGTGCTTCCGTCCGAGCTGCTGACGCCCATCGAAGATGCTGCGCGGGAGGGCAATTCGAGTCTTTTTGTCAACGGCATTGATCCCGGTTTTGCCAACGACCTGCTACCGCTGGCCCTGGCCGGCACTTGCCAGAGTATCGAGCAGATCCGCTGCATGGAGATCGTCGACTACGCCACCTACGACAGCGCGACGGTGATGTTCGACGTGATGGGGTTCGGCAAACCAATCGACGAGATCCCGATGCTGCTGCAACCGGGTGTGCTGAGTCTGGCGTGGGGATCGGTGGTGCGCCAACTCGCCGCCGGGTTGGGTATTGACCTCGACGAAGTCACCGAACGCCACGTGCGGGTACTCGCACCCAGAGGAATTCGACATCGCCTCTGGGCATATCCCCAAGGGCGGCGCCGCGGCGCTGCGGTTCGAGGTGCTCGGGATGGTAGACGGCCAACCAGCGGTCGTCCTCGAACACGTGACGAGATTGCGTGAAGACCTCTGCCCCGACTGGCCGCAGCCGGCCCAAGAGGGTGGCTCGTACCGCGTCGAGATCACCGGTGAACCGTCGTATGCCGTCGACGTCTGCTTGAGCAGCCGCCGGGGCGACCACAATCACGCCGGGTTGGTCGCCACCGCGATGCGCGTCGTCAACGCCATCCCCGCTGTGGTGGCCGCCCCGCGCGGAATCCGGACCACGCTGGATCTGCCGCTGGTCACCGGCCGCGGTCTTTACGCCGCGGGCTAGAGGTTTCGGCTAACCTAACTTTTTTATTCGCCGAATGAAAGTGAGTTAGGTGACGCAGGACACCCGCGCCTCGCTCAAAACGGGCTGGTATTTGCTCGGCCCGGCATTCGTCGCCGCCATCGCCTATGTCGACCCGGGCAATGTGGCCGCAAACGTCAGCGCCGGCGCGCAGTTCGGCTTCTTACTGCTCTGGGTCATCGTCATCGCGAACGTGATGGCCGGCTTCGTGCAGTACCTGTCGGCCAAGCTCGGGCTGGTGACCGGGCGCTCGCTGCCCGAAGCAGTCGGCAACGCAACTGAGCCGCACGGCCCGTTTGGCGTACTGGGCGCAAGCCGAGATCGTCGCGATGGCCACCGACGTGGCCGAGGTGATCGGCGGGGCGATCGCCCTGCGCATCATGTTCCACCTGCCGCTGCTGATCGGCGGGGCGATCACCGGAGTGGTGTCGCTACTGCTGCTGCGGATCCAAGATCGACGCGGCCAGCAGCTATTCGAACGCGTCATCACCGGCTTACTGCTGGTCATTGCGATCGGCTTCACCGCCAGTTTCTTCGTCGCAACACCGCCGCCCGACGCCGTCATCGGCGGCCTGGTGCCGCGATTCCATGGGACCGAGAGCGTGTTGCTGGCCGCCGCGATCCTGGGGGCGACGGTCATGCCACACGCGGTGTATCTGCACTCCGGGCTGGCCCGCGACCGGCACGGCCATCCCGACCCGGGGCCGCAGCGGCGTCGGCTTTTGCGGATCACCCGGTTAGACGTGGGGCTGGCGATGGTCATCGCCGGCGGGGTGAACGCCGCCATGCTGCTGATCGCCGCGCTCAACATGCGCGAGCGCGGCCGAACCGGTTCCATCGAAGCCGCTTACGCCGCTGTGCATGACACCGTGAACCCGACGATTGCAGTGCTGTTCGCAATCGGATTACTGGTATCGGGTTTGGCATCGGCATCGGTGGGTGCTTATGCCGGCGCGATGATCATGCAGGGGCTGCTTTACCGGTCGGTCCCGATGCTGGTGCGTCGGCTGGTGACGCTGACGCCCGCATTGCTGCTTCTGGCCCTGGGTTTCGACCCGACCCGCATGTTGGTGCTGTCACAGGTCGTGCTGTCGTTCGGGATCCCGTTCGCGGTGCTTCCGCTGGTCCGGTTGACCAGCGATCAGGCGCTGATGGGGATCGACGCCAACCACCGCATCACAACCGCTGTTGGTTGGGTAGTCGGCGTGTTGATCAGTCTGCTGAATGCGGTGCTGATCTGTCTGACAGTAATGAGCTAGCGGGTCTTGAAAAGCGGCTCAAAGGCCAAGTCCACGCCGTCGCATCTCGCAGTCGATGCGCTGCATCTGGTCTTCCCAATACCACACAAACGGCTGCTGCATCAGCAGGATGGGATCGTCCATAGCCTCCGCCGTCTTCTTGCGGATCTCGAGCAGCCGGTCGTCGTCCACGTCCTCGATGTTGGGCCAGTGCCCCTCGAAATCGTCAACCCACACCGAGGCCCCCTCCCGGTCACTACATCTCCCCGCCCCGACCACTCACCGCGCTCGGACGGTGTCGGCACCTAACCGCCTTTGGGAATCTGAACAACACCACCGCGACACCACCGCAACCCTCAATAGTGGCAATCTTGAGTTTGCCACCTTCAAGAAAGTTTGGCCTAGGACAGCCGCCGGTGACCATGTTTTCCCTGGTCATAGCGGGACGGCAGGCCGTTCGTAGTGCTGATTTACCTCACCGTGAGCGGCTCGGCATAGGGCGGTTGGCCTTGGCCGTCGGCTTTGCCGCCGGGCCTAGCTCCAGCAGTTCGTCCAACAGGGCGTCCACTTGGCTTATCGACGGCAACGCTCCACCCCGCTCGCGGTAAGCGGTACGAACGCTGACCAGTAGTCGCAGCTCACGCTCGATCGTGTCCCGGTCACGAACGCCCTCGAAGGTGTCCTGGTACCAAGCGCCGCTCATTCAATGATCTTGCCACCGCACCCGCGGTGAGGGCAGCATGGCGCGCCGCAGTTAACCTCGCGGTCATTGGCCGATCAGATCACCGTGTCGGCGTCGCCGTCCAAAAGTTGTTGCGGGACTTGGTCGAATGTGTAATCCCTACTAACCGGTCACACCGAGGGGCTGGCTGCCATCGACGGTGGGGAAGCCCGCCACGAGCGCTGGGATGCGGTGACTGCTCGTGAGCAGATCAGCACCACCTCGGCGCCGCCAGCGGCGGGTTATCGTCGGTCAGCCTGCTCGTCGGCCGTCAAGATCGCGTCAAAATTTCGCCCGGCTAACATCGACGTTGTGAGCCCTCGACGCCGCGACGGCCATGTCCACGCTATTCAGGCCATCCAGGGGCAATCCGAACCACGATGACCGCCAGCCATCAGCCCTACTTTGCGTACGGTTCGAACCTGTGCGCGCGGCAGATGGCGCAGCGGTGTCCCGACGCCACCGATCCCCGGCCGGCTGTACTTACCGACCACGACTGGCTGATCAATCAGCGGGGGGTGGCCACAGTCGAGCCGTTCGACGGCACCCATGTGCACGGAGTTGTCTGGCAGATCTCGGACCACGACCTGGCCACCCTGGACAGCGCTGAGGGCGTGCCGCGACGCTACCGTCGCGACCGGCTGACCGTGCATAACGACGACGGGCCGTCGGATGCCTGGGTCTATATCGACCACCGGGTGAGTCCGGGTGCACCGCGACCGGGGTACCTGGAACGCATCATCGACGGGGCGGTGCATCACGGGTTGCCGCAGCGTTGGATCGACTTTTTGCGCCGATGGGACCCCGCCCGCTGGCCTCGCCCCCGGTCGCGGCCCACAACGCCTGCGCCACAGTCACTTTCCGAGTTACTCTCCGAGGCCGGGGTAAGCGAGGCCAGTCGGCTGCGGTCGCGATTCGGATTTCTCGCCATCCACGGCGGCGGTCTCGAGGAGATGACCGACACGATCGCTGAACGCGCCGCCGACGCGGCCGACGCCTCGGTGTATCTGGTGCGCCACCCCGACCGCTATCCACACCACTTGTCGTCGGCGCGTTTCCACCCCGACCAGTCGCCCCGGCTCGCGGAGTTCCTCGACCACGTCGACATCGCGATCTCCCTGCACGGGTACGGGCGAATCGGCCGCGGCACCCAGCTGTTGGCCGGAGGCAGCAACCGTGCGCTGGCCGACCACCTGGCGCGCCACCTCGACCTGACCGGCTATGAAGTCGTCATCGATCTCGACAAGATTCCGCTCGAGCTACGCGGGCTGCATCCGCAAAATCCGGTCAACCGGACACGTGACGGCGGTACGCAGCTGGAATTGCCGACGCGAGTCAGGGGCATCAGCCCCCGCAGTCCGCTGCCCGGTGACGACGGGTTGTCACCGGTGACTTCTGCTCTGGTGCAGGGCCTGGCCGCCGCCGCGCGGTCCTGGAAATCGCGTTCCGCATAACGACACGATCGGAGTTGGCTGATGGCTCATGGCTTTCGTTTCTCGATAGGCATCCACAGCGCCAAGTCGAGCGCCGCACTGCGGGACAAGGCACGACGCCTGGAGGACGCTGGATTCGACGCCCTTCATCTACCCGACCACATCGGGGCGCCGGCACCGTTCCCGGTGCTGAGCGCGATCGCGGCGGCCACCTCCACCGTGCGGCTGGGGACCTACGTACTCAACGCGTGCTTCTACAAGCCGGCCCTGTTAGCGCGTGACGCCGGCACGGTCAATGACCTCAGCGACGGCCGCCTCGAACTCGGCCTCGGCGCGGGTTACGTGAGGGAGGAATTTGAGGCCGCCGAGCTGCCGTACCCGAGCGCCGGGCAACGCGTCGACTACCTCGAGCACGTCACCACCTATCTGAAGAAGCACCTGCCCAAGGTTCCAATTCTGATCGCCGGCAACGGAAATCGACTGCTGACGGTGGCCGCTCAGCATGCCGACATGATCGGCCTCACCGGTGCCAACGACCGCGGGGTCGACGACGCGCTGGCCGAACGCGTCGAGTTCGTCCGAGCCGCCGCCGGTGACCGGTTTGCCGATCTCGAATTGAACCTCGCGATCACCGCGGTGCCGTCAGACAACTCCGGAAAGCCCGACCTGTCGATGACGCGCAGGTATGCGCCCGGTCTGTCCGACGAGCAGTTGCTGGCATTGCCCGCCGTGCTGAGCGGATCGCCCCGCGACATCGCCGATACGTTGCGCGGCTACCGGGAAACGTACGGGCTGACGTCCGTCACCGTGCAGGAACACCATGCCGACACCGTCGCCAAGGTGATCGCGGAATTCCGATGACTTAGAGTGCTGACATGGTCAGCACGGCGCCGACCGCGGCTGGAGTCGGGCAGCAGCCCGTTTCGGTTCGACCGGGCGGAATTAGCCGGGGCGGTCGGCGATCTCGGCGTGCTGGTGCCCATCGCGGTCGCGTTGATCGTGAAGAATGGCCTCACGCCGACGGCGGTGCTGTTGCCGGCCGGGTTGTTGTACGTGGTAGCCGGACTGATCTATCGGCTTCCGGTGCCAGTGCAGCCGTTGAAAGCATTCGGCGCGATCGCGATCGCGCACGGTTTCGGCGCTGACGACATCGCCGCGGGCGCCCTGCTGATGGGCGTGATCTTCCTGGTGCTTGGGGTGTCGGGTCTGTTGGATTGGGTCGCTAAAGTGTTCCCACGTCCGATCATTCGGGGGATTCAGCTCTCGGTGGGACTGCTGTTCTGTCAGTTGGCGTGGAAACTGGTGACCGCGACGCCCAAAGCGTTCAGCGACCACCGGCACTCGATCTGGTGGCTGGCGGGCGCCACGGTGATCGTCATCGCTGCGGGGCTGTTGCTGCGACGCCACCAGATCACCCTTGTCTTCATCGCGCTTGCCGTCGTGGCGATGGCGCTGAGCTTTCACGGCTCAGTCACCTTCGGCCCGTCGGCCGTGCACCCGCCGCACCTGAGCTGGACCGCATTCAGCGCCGCCGCCGTCGCCCTGGTGCTGCCCCAGTTTCCGCTGTCGTTTGCCAACTCGTGTTTGGCCACCGCTGACGCGGCCCGCACCTACTTCGGCGATGCGGCCCGCCGGGTGCGTTCCGGGACGTCTGGCAATCACCCTTGGTCTGGCTAACCTGTTCGCCGGCGGGATCAGCGGGATGCCGGTGTGTCACGGCGCCGGCGGGATGACAGCGCATCGCAGCTTCGGCGCCCGCAGCGGCGCCGCACCCGTCATGCTCGGCAGCCTGCTGATCGGGGTTGCGCTCGCTATGGGTGCGACTCTGACCGCTGCACTATCGGGGTTCCCGGTACCGATCCTGGCGGGTCTGCTGACGGTCGCCGGCCTGCTGCATATCGCACTGCTGAGAGATTTGCGGGGCGCGGCACACTGGACGCTGGCGCTCGCGGTCGGGATCACTGGTTTTCTGAGCAACCTCGCCGTTGCTCTCGTTGGGGCGCTTGTGATTTGGTGGCTGGCCCGACTGATTCAGGCGTGGCGGGCCCGTCGCAACGGTGAAGCCTAGCGCCGCATCACTGATGGTCTTTGCCAGCGAGTTGATCCAGCGCGTGGTCCAGCACGTCGGCGAGCACCCCGAGACCGTCGCGCACCCCGCCTGGCGAACCCGGCAAGTTGACCACCAGGGTCCGTCCGGCCACCCCGCATACGGCGCGGGAGAGCACCGACGTCGGCACCTTCGGTAGACCGGAACGCCGGATGGCCTCAGCCAGCCCGGGAATCATGTAGTCGAGCACCGCCACGGTCTGGTCCGGGGTGCTATCGCTGGGCGAGATGCCTGTGCCACCGGAGGTGATCACCACGTCGACAGCGTCGGCGATCGCGTCACGCAGCGCTTTACCCACCGGCTCGCCGTCACCGACCACCACTGGTTGTACCGGCGAGAACCCGTGCCGTACAAGCCATTCAGTGATGATCGGCCCACACCGATCTTCGTAGAACCCGGCCGACGCGCGGGTCGAGGCGATGATGACGCGCGCGGATCGGCCAGCCATCATCGCGTCCACGTTCCGTGCCGGCCGCCATCCTTGCGCAACACCCGAACTATCATCGATGCGAGCAGCCGGATCCACCGCTTTGATCATGTCGTACAGCGTCAGGGCTGCCACGCTCACCGCGGTCAGCGCCTCCATCTCCACCCCGGTGCGATCGGTGCTGCGCACCGTCGCGGTGATGTCGACGTCCGTCTCACCGACGGTGAAATCGACGTCGACGCCGGTCAGCGCCAACTGATGACACAGCGGAATCAGCTCGCTGGTGCGTTTGGCGGCCAGAATGCCGGCAACCCGCGCAGTGGCCAGGGCATCGCCTTTGGCCAGTCCGCCCGCCGCGATCAGCTCCACCACCTGTGCGGAAGTACGCAGCGAGCCTGCGGCAACCGCGGTGCGCGCCGACGCTGCCTTCTCGGTGACGTCGACCATGTGAGCCGCGCCGCGATCGTCGATGTGCGAGAGCCGACCTGTGGGCGGCGTTGCCGAGTCAGCCACGTGTCCCATTCTTGCAGGGCGCTAGCCGAGGTCCCAGATCTGCACCTGCGAGCCGGCCGGAATCTCGGTGACGTCCGCCGGGATGTCCAGCAGGCAGTTCGCCGACGTCAGCCAGCGCAGATGGTGTGACCCCGGCGGGCCGTGGCTCACGGCAGTCCCGGCGGCGGCGTCGAATTTCCCGCGGCGAAACTGGCGTTTGCCGGCCGGTGAGGTCAGTGTCTCGGTCAGCACGGCGGATCGCCGCGGCCGCTGTGGAACCGGCAGTCTCATGGCCGAGCGCAGCGCCGGACGGATGAACACCTCGAAGCACACCAATGCACTGACCGGGTTACCGGGCAGGGTGACGATGGGCGTGCCGGCCACCCGGCCGGTGCCCTGTGGCATGCCCGGCTGCATCGCCACCTTGACGAACTCAACTCCCTGATCACCGGCACGGCCGAAGGCGTCCTTGACCACCTCGTAGGCACCCGCGCTGATGCCGCCGCTGCTGATGATCAGATCCGACTCGGCGGCGTATCGGTCCAGCACCGCGGTGAACTGAGCGACGTCATCACTAACTGTCACGACGGCGACCACCTCTGCACCCGCGTCTCGGACGGCAGCGGCCAGCATGACCGCGTTCGACTCGTAGATCTGTCCCTGCTGCAGCGGCGTACCCGGCAACACGAGCTCTGATCCGGTGGAAATCACCAGCACCCGAGGATGCGGAATCACCGACAGCTGATGCAGTCCCAGCGCCGCGGCCAGGCCAACCACCGCCGGTGTGACCACCTGCCCGGCCCGCAACACCGTGGTGCCAGCGGCGACGTCCTCGCCAGCGCGGCGGATGTAGCTTCCCTCGGCGCTGGGTGCGTTGATCGTCACGACATCGGTCCGCCCATCGGTGGCCTCGACGGGCACTATCGCCGTCGCCTCGGCCGGGATCGGCGCGCCGGTCATGATGCGATGCGCCGTGCCCGGCTCAAGCGTGGGGATGTCGATCCGACCGGCTGGAATATCCTGGGTTACAGGCAGTTTCACCGGATGATCGACCCCCGCCGAGGCCACCTCGTCAGCACGCACCGCGTAACCGTCCATCGCGGAGTTGTCGAAAACCGGCAGCGCCACCGTCGCGGTCACGTCGTCGGACAGCACCCGGCCTTCGGCGTCGCGCAGTTCGGCGGTGGCGGCGGGCCGGGCAGCAATCAGCCCGGCAACAACGCGTTGATGCTCTTCGACCGACCGCATGGGTCCAGTCAATATAGTTGGTGTTTGTGGGGTGTCCGTCCTGGAGTCGACGATGACGCTGGTCGTGCGTGCGGCGTTGACCGATCAACCGATTCTGCTCGCCGAACACGAGGAACTGGTGAGCCATCAGGCGGCGGGAGCCGTTGTGGGGTTCGTCGGCATGATTCGCGACCACGACAACGGACGCCACGTAGCGCAGCTGGAATATTCCGCCCACCCGTCGGCCGCCGATGTCCTCGCCGAAGTGGTGGCCGACGTCGCCGCGCAGTCCGCTGGGACGCGGGCTGTTGCGGCCAGCCACCGGATCGGCGTCCTGCGGGTCGGCGAAGCGGCGTTGGTAGCCGCGGTCGCCGCCGATCATCGCCAGGCGGCATTTGCTACCTGCGCGCAGCTGGTGGACGCCATCAAGGCACGGCTACCGGTGTGGAAGCGCCAAGTCTTCGCCGACGGAACCGACGAGTGGGTCGGCTCGACTTAGCGGCGTAACTCATCCTCCAGCAAAGGGCGGCAGGACGTCGATCGTGTTGCCCGCCTGCAGCGGCTGGGCTTGATTGCGAACCGCTAAACCGTCGCAGAGAAAAGAACACCGGCCAAGCACCCGAGCGAGTTCCTGGCTACGCCGCCGCAGCGAGTCGACAACCTCCCCAACCGTGGCGCCGGAAGGCACGGTCAGCTGCTCGGAATCAGACCTCGCGGCGGCGCGGGCGGCAGCGAAATACCGCACGGTGATTCCGACCGTGCTAGCTGCCAAATCCGTCACATCAGCCGCCAATCGCGCTCATCGGCCGCGCCGGCTGGACGAAGTTCGGGTCGTTGATGCCATGACCCGCCGGTTTGCTCCACATCGCTGTCCGCCACACCGCCTCGATTGCGGCGTCGTCGGCGCCGCCGCGCAGCAGCCCCCGCAGGTCGGTCTCCTCGATGGCGAACAGGCAACTACGGAGCTGCCCGTCGGCGGTCAACCGGGCGCGGTTACAGGTCGAGCAGAACGGGTGCGACACCGAGGCGATGAACCCGACCTTCCCAGTGCATCCATTGGCGGGATCAGTGATCCTCCACAACTCGGCTGCCGCCGAACCCCGCGGTGCCCGATCGGGTTCCAGCACGAACGAATGACGTCGCAGTTCCGCCAGGACCTGGTTCGCGCTCACCGTCTCCTCCCGGCGCCATTGGTGTCCGGCATCCAGCGGCATCTGCTCGATGATCCGCAGCTGGTAGTCATGGCCGAGGCAGAATCGCACCAGCGACACCGCATCGTCGAGGCCTGTCAACGGGTCCAGCACGGCATTGACCTTCACCGGTCCTAGACCCGCTGCCTGCGCGGCGGCCAGCCCGGCTAGCACGTCGGCCAGCCGGTCACGGCGGGTGATCCCAGCGAAGCGCAGGTCATCCACGCTGTCCAGTGAGACGTTCAGCCGGTTCAGGCCGGCCCGCGCCAACGCCTCGGCGCGCTTTGCCAACAAAACTCCGTTGGTGGTCAACGTGAGCTCCGGCCGCGGTCGCAGTGTCGCTGTTGCGGCGATAACCTCGTCAAGGTGCTTGGCCAGCAATGGTTCTCCGCCGGTGAACCGCACCTTGGTCATGCCCAATCGGGTCACTGCGATTCGCACCAGCCGGACAACTTCGTCGGGTTGCAGCAGCTGCTCGGCGGCCGACCACGGCAGACCCTCGGCGGGCATGCAGTATGTGCATCGCAAATTGCAGCGGTCGGTCAAGGACACCCGCAAATCGGTCGCGTGCCGCCCGTAGCTGTCAACCAAGGGGCCGGTGGACGGGGACTGTGTTGCCGGGACTTCGAGGCGACGCGGCACTCCCGGGAGGCCGAGCGTCGTGATCGTCATGGCACCATCCGAATCTGGTTCGCGAGCAACATTTTCATTATCCATCAGCCCGGCGAAACCGGCATCGCGCACGCCTTCCTGCAGGTCATGGTGTCATCTAGCATCTATTCGTGCCAACGATGCAGATCCGTCAGGCGGCTGAGTTGCTGGGGGTCAGCGACGACACCGTCCAGCGATGGATCGACGATGGTGCGTTGTCTGCCAGCCAAGATGACTCCGGCCGCAAGGTGATTGCCGGGCACGTCTTGGCCGAGTTCTGGCGCAACAACGCCCGACCCTTACCGCCGAACCCGCTCGGCATCGGCAGCTCAGCCCGCAATCGCTTTGTCGGCTTGGTTACCGACGTGCTCAGCGACAAGGTAATGACGCGCGTCGAGATGCAATGTGGCCCGCACACGGTCGTGTCCCTGATGAGCACCGAGGCCGCACGCGAATTGAAGCTCGAGCCCGGCAGTCTGGCCGTGGCCGTCGTCAAGGCCACCACGGTGATCGTCGAAACCCCTAAAGCGCCGGAGGATCTGTCCGCGGAATAAATCCAAGCCCGCATAGTTTAATTTGCCACGCCGGTGGGTAGGCCGAGGCCGTGGGTGCGGTCACCGAACGGTGGAAGCGCAGCCGGCTCTATGAATGGCTTCGCCTGAAGGGCTATGTCGCCTTCAATCTGCCCCGAACGGTGAGCATGCTGGGGGCAGCGCTGCTGATGGGAATCGTCGCGGCCCATGTTTACGTGCTAACCAGCCAGGCGACGTTGCCGATCTACTTCTTCGTCTATACCGCGATCGTGCTCGCCTGCTGTGCGCTGGCCGCCGCGGCTATGTGGCGTGGCCGCAACCCGCGGGTGCCGCCGTTGGCATGGTTGTTCGGCGATCTGATTTCGGTCGTTTTCCTGGGTTTGTATCTGGCCAGTCGAGCGATGCCTTTGCCCGGGCTGGTGGCGGTGACCGGCCGGTGGGATTTCGCACCCGGCACGTTTGCGGGCGCGTTTGCCCTGGGCTTCGTCGCCGTCCACATGTCGGTGCTGCTGGGTATCAACGTGGCTTATCCACAGCGGCAGCACTGGTCGGACTGACGGGAACTCCACGATGACAACGTTCGATTATCCGGTGTGGTTGCGAGTCGACCATTGGCTCAACGTGTTGTTCGTAACGTTGATCATTCGCAGCGGCATCGAGATCCTCGCCACCCATCCCAAGCTGTACTGGAATGACGACAGCAGACCCGGTAGCGAGTGGGCACGCTTCACCCGCAAGGTGATGCCGAAGAACAAGCTGTACGACACCCTCGATGAAGAGGAGGACTATTCACCGATCATTTCGCTGCCCGGCCACGCGCAATTGGGCATCGGCCGGCACTGGCATTTTTTCGCGGTGATCGGATGGATTCTGGTCGGGCTCTCGTATTACATCCTGCTGTTCGCGACCGGGCAATGGCATCGGTACTGGCCTTCCTCGTGGTCGATATTTTCCGAGGCGTGGAACGACATCGTCACCTACATGACGTTCAACCTGCCGCCGTTACTGCCGGGTGAGCCCTTGGACGCCATGCAGAAGCTGGCGTATGCAAGCGTGGTCTTTGTGCTGGCGCCGTTCCAGATCCTCACCGGCGCCGCCCAGTCCCCGGCGGTCGAGGCCAGGTTCCCGTGGTACGTGCAGATGTGGGGTGGCCGGCAATGGGCGCGCAGCCTGCATTTCGTGGGTCTGGTGGCCTTTGTCGGCTTTATCGTCATCCATCTGTCGATGGTCTTCTTCTGGGGCTGGGGCAAGCTGACCGCGGCGATGATCTTCGGCTCCGTTCGCAACACCAACTGGGCGACCGCGCTGTCGCTGCTGATCATCGCGGCGATCATCGCCATCCACGTCGCGGCTACGCTCTGGAGTCTGCGCAACCCTCGTTCGGTTTCGCGGGTGCTGGACGCTGTAGTCGGTCTGCCTCGGTCGATTCTGTTGCGGCCGTTGGATTCGCGGCAGAGCTATCCGGAGCGGAAACTGACCACACAACACCGCGTCAACGGCAAGCCCCCCTGCTCGACCGAGTACAAAGTGATGGCGGTGCACAACTTTGTCGATTGGCGGTTGCGGGTCGGCGGATTGGTAGAAAACCCGGTGACGCTGGATTTGGCGGCGCTGCGCTCGCTGGGCGAACCCGAAATACAGCGGGTGATGCACAACTGCGTCCAGGGTTGGACCAGCATCGGGGAGTGGAGCGGCCTGCACCTCAGTATGCTTGTCGAACTTGTCCGACCGCTCCCGGAGGCGAAGTACATCTGCTCGATGACCATGCAGGACAACGACCGAGACGAGCCCAGTTCCCATGGCGGAGGGCAATTTTACGAGGTGATGGACCTCGAACTCGCGTACAAGCCGCAGACCATCCTGGCCTATGAGATGAACGGCAAGCCGTTGCCGATCAAACATGGTGCACCGTTGCGGCTGCGGGTGGAAACTCAAGTCGGATTCAAGATGGCCAAGTGGATCAACCAGATCGAGTTCATCAACGACTATTCCGGCATCGGCAAGGGCGCGGGCGGCTGGCGCGAAGACAACGTCTACTACGCCAAGGACGTGGAGATCTGACATGGCCGACGACGTTATGGTGCGCCCCGAGTTGATCAGCCTGGACCCCGCCGACCGCGACCGCGCCTTGGCGCGAGTCGCCGCGAAAGGCGGGCACTGCGAGGCCTGCGGCGAAACCGAGTTCGAAGTTGGCCATGCGCTTTACCTCGGTTTTCTGTTTCTCGACGAGGACGATGACACCTACCTGGTGGCATTGACATGCCGCAACCGAGATTGCGGACAGCCTCGCACCGCAATCAGGCTGCACGAGAAGGACTTTCTCAGCGGCGACGGAAAGGAAGCCCGCGCCGCGACTTGGCTGGCCTCGGCTCCCGGTGGCGCTTAGCTTTGGCGGGCGGCGAATCGGTGAACACCGGCTGAGCAAGTCCGATTCGATCGATCAGGTCGGATAGCCCCCGCAGCTCGTCACACAGGGCTTGAAACCGACGCTCATCGGCCTCGTCGAGCAGCCCGCGCGAACTGTAATGCACCAGCCGGGGTAGCCGCCCGGCAAGCGCGGTACCCCATCTGATGCTGAAGTCGTATTTCTCGCCGTCGTCCACGTCGTCTTTTTGACCAAGTTGTTTGAGCACCTGTATCTGTTCAGTGAGCCACTCGACATCATCGTCGATGCTGATCGGTGCGGAGTTTTCTTCCATCTCGGCAGCCATGGTCCTCCATTCATCCTGTCACAGGCGCGGTTTGGCCACGCTCACCACTAACGGTGCCCCTGCGAAAGTGAGATACACCCGGTGTGGTCCGAGGGCCATGCCGGACAGCGGCGCCGACTGTTCCGCTTCGGGAAGACCTGCCCGGAAATTGGTGATCCGCAGCACCGGGATGATGTTGTGCGGGTAGCCGGTGACATCGGCGGTTTCCAGGACCACCACCTCCCGGTCGGTGGCAGCGTAGATGCGGGTGTCGTCGGTGCCGATTCGCCGGATCGGCGAGGGCAGCCGCGTCGCGGCCAGCACCTTCAAACCCTCCCCGCCGCGCCGCGAGTCGACGGCATAGAGCATGTCGTCGTCACGGCGTGCCACATAGCTGCGGGTCACTGCGGTGCCATCGCCTGCCGAGGCTGCGACGCCGATGGGCAGCGACCCACGCTGCCCGGGTGGCGACGAGGGTCCTTTGTAGTAGCGGATTCCCGCTGCCCCGTAAACGTGTTACTCGATCTCGCGCCCACGGTTGGCGCCGTCGATCACGTCCGTGGGATCCCCGGTGATCTTCGCCGTCGGCAGTGCCCGGAAGCCGTATTCGTCGATCGGAGTCACAGACGATCCGTCCGCTGACAGCGCGAGCAACACCCGCATTCCACTGTCTTCGGAGAGGTAGGCGGGAGCAGGCCCTGCGTCGAAGTCATCGACTTGACGCAGAGTGTCGAGGTCGATCACCGCGACCTTGCCGCGTTGGGGCTGTGGCACAAAGATGTGCCGATCATCTTTTCGGCTGATCTGGAGGTTGCGCCCCGCCGCGATCGGCGGCGACAACCGCGTCGTAGCGTGGCCGGGGCGGAGCAGATCGGTGATTTCGGCGAGTCGGTTGTCGTCGGTAAGCCCAACGAGGGCATCAATGCGATACGACCACACCGGATCGCGAAGCGCCGCACCCGCCGACAGCACCGTGACCTCGGGTGCGTTCTCCACCGCAGTCCCCGGCGCCGAACAGCCCGCAGCCGCAGTAACACTGACCGCCACTAGGGCGCACCAGCGCCGCAGCGGCGAATCCCGGGGCCACAGCCAGTAGACCACGATTCTCGCCATCCTCCTCGCCAGGATTCACCCGTGCAATACCCAGGACGGAGGCCCAGCTACACATTCACGCTTTGTGACGAACACTGACAAGCGGCCAGCGCTGGGCCCTGGTCGCGGCCCCCCGAACGTCCTGAGTGACCGGCGTTCCACGGTTATCACAAGAACAGTTTTGGTGCCCGAAGGTTTCAACAGCATGCCGTCCGGCCGTCGCCTAGGACCCAAAATCGATAACCGCGGCTGCATCCAGCGGCCGCACCAATCGGTCCAAGGCCGCGCCAGGGCAGATATCGAGTAGAACGCCAGATGCCGCGCCCCGTAAACAGTTCAGACTGCCCGCAACACCTGGCTTTGGCTGAGCCATAATCAGTTACCAATCAACCTAAAAGACAGGAGCGCGCGGTGGCGAAGCTGATGTCTGTGAATGTCGGTCTACCCAAAGACATTCCCTGGAAAAACCGCACCGTGTACACCGGGGCCTGGAAGACGCCCGTCACCGGCCGCCGGATGGTTCGGCGGCTCAACATCGACGGGGACGGCCAAGGCGACCTCGCGGGCCACGGCGGGGAGAACCGCGCCGTGCTCGTGTATCAACTCGATTCATACCGTCACTGGGCCAAGGAATTTCACCGCGACGACCTGGCGCCCGGGGTTCTGGGTGAGAATCTGACCGTCGAAGGGTTGCCCGACGATGAGGTGTGCATCGGGGACCGATACCGGATCGGGCAGGCGGTCTTCGAGGTGACCCAACCCCGTGTTACCTGTTATCGCGCAGGCATGCGCATCGGCGAGCCCCGGATGGCTGCGCTGCTGGTGTCTCACCGGCGACCCGGTTTCTACTGCCGGGTGATTACCGAAGGCGAAGTCGAGGCGGGTCAGGAGATCGTCAAGATCGGCGCCGGACCCGAGCGGATCACGGTCGCCGAGATCGACGCACTGCTCTACCTGCCCGGGCATCCTCGAGACGCTCTGCAACGTGCGCTCCGCATCCCCGCGCTCAGCCCGGGCTGGAAAGCCTCCCTGCAGAGTCTGGCCGACCAACCCGTTGCAGAGTCAGGATCAGGCAACGTCGGTTTGACGGCGGCCGCGAGCAGTCCGCCGCCGGCGTGGACCGGGTTTCGCCCACTCCAGGTGACTGCGGTTCACGACGAAACCCGATACGTACGCTCAGTGTCACTGGCCGACCCCGACGGTACGGCCCTACCGGAATGGCTTCCCGGCCAGTCGATCACGCTGCGCCTATTTCCCGATCTGAGCGGTCCCCCTCTGATCCGCAACTACTCGCTGTCCAACCGGCCCGGCTCCGATGAATACCGGATCAGCGTCAAACACGAACCACACGGGGAAGCCAGCGGACTAATCCACACCCAAGTCAAGCTTGGTGATTTTCTCGATGTCGCCGCACCGCGCGGCACCTTCTTCTTGTCCGACGGAGACGCGCCCGTAATCCTGCTGTCCGCCGGAATCGGAGCCACCCCCGTGCTGTCCATGCTGCATGCGCTCGTCAGGACACGCTCCGATCGTCAGGTCTGGTGGCTGCACGGCGCCCGCGACACCTCCGAGCATCCCTTCGGCGCAGAGAGCCGTACCCTGCTGAACCAGTTATCCCACAGTCGATTCCACATCTTCTACAGCCGCCCAGCTCCGGCTGACCGTCAAGGTATCGACTTCACCGACTACGGTCGCATCTCGATCGGATCGCTCCGTGAACTCGGCTTGCCCCGCGTCGGTGACGCCTACCTCTGCGGGCCTGCGGCGTTCATGGCTGAACTCAGCGCCGGACTCGCCGCCTACGGAATGGATCCCGCCCACGTCCACACTGAACTCTTCGGGGCGGCAGCCGCACTCACGCCCGGGATCGCAGCGACGTCGATCCCTCCTCACCAGCCCGCTGGACCACCCGGTCCAGGTCCCGCCATTCAATTCGCGCGCAGCGGCATCTGCGCACCGTGGGGCCCTCCGAGCGGCAGCCTGCTCGAATTCGCCGAAGCGTGCGACGTTCCAACCCGCTGGTCCTGCCGCACAGGGGTATGTCACAACTGCGAGACCGCACTGCTGTCCGGGACTGTCCACTACGACCCCGAACCTCTAGAACGACCCGCTGAAGGAAACATCCTGATCTGTTGTTCACAACCCGCAGAGGCCATAGTGGTCGATCTGTGACAGCCGCCCCGGTCGTCGCAGTATCGTGCCGCGGGTCGACGGCAGTATTCCGATGTCGCCGGTTCGCCTGCACGGCAATGTATTTGTGGTCGTTGAGGGGAACGCGAGTACAGTAGCTCCGATGGCTGTCGCCCCGTCGAATGAGCGGATGATCGCAGGGGTCGCCGCCGCGTCCGTCTCGCTCGGGGTAGCCCAGCTGGTGGGCATCCCGTTCGGTGCGCGGGCCGATGCGCGTGCTGCGATCGGCTCAGTGGTCGTCGACCTGACACCGGGGCCCGATCAAAGAGTGGGCGATTCAGACCCTGGGCTCTCTGGACAAACTCTTCGTGGCCGTCGTCGTGCTCGTGGTGATCGCTACGATCGCTGCAATCGCCGGGACCCTCGAGACTCAGCGCCGCCCGCTCGGCAGCGCCGTGATCGCCGCGGCGGGCGTCCTCGGATGCATCGCAGTGCTGTCGCGGCAGGGTGCGACAGCACTCGACACGATCCCCACCGTCGCGGGCGCCGCCTGCGGCGTGGCGGCCCTACGCTTGCTCACCCGTCGGTTCTCGCCCGACCTGGGAGACCCGGAAGACAGAGCCGACCACGACGAGCCGGATGCCGGCAGGCGCAGGTTGGTCATGTTCGGATTGCTCGGATTCGGAGTAGTGAGTGGCGTGGTGGGTGCGGTCATCACGCGGTTGGTGCATTCGGTGGCCGCTGACCGCAACAGCTTCACACTTCCCCGACCACGCATATCGGCGCCACCAATACCTGCTGATGTGCAACCGAAGCGGCGTTGCGCTACCGAGCTTTGTCACCCCCAGCGCCGACTTCTACCGGGTGGACACCGCACTCAGTGTTCCCCAACTCAGCCACGGCGACTGGCGGCTGCGCATCCACGGCATGGTGGACCGCGAAGCCACCTACAGCTTCGACGACCTCGCCGACTTCGACGTCGTCGAAATGGTGACGACGTTAACCTGCGTGTCGAATCCCGTTGGAGGCAAACTGATTTCGACGGGCGTCTGGACAGGCTACCGGGTGGCTGATCTGCTGGCGGCTGGCCGGTGTGCACGCGGACGCCGATATGGTGCTCTCGACGTCGATCGACGGGTTCACCGCCGGCACGCCAGTGGAGGCGCTCACCGATGGCCGCGACGCGCTCCTGGCGGTCGGCCTCAACGGTCAGCCGCTGCCGATCGAGCATGGCTACCCGGCCCGGCTGGTAGTACCCGGGCTCTACGGGTATGTGTCGGCCACCAAGTGGGTCGTCGACATGGAGCTGACCCGCTTCGACAGAGCAGAGGCGTACTGGACGCGGCAGGGCTGGGCACCGCGTGCACCCATCAAGACCGAGTCGCGGATCGACGTGCCGAAAGGTGGTCAGAAGGTGCCGATGGGGCCCGTGGTGTTCGGCGGTGTCGCGTGGGCACAGAATCGTGGCGTGCGGGCCGTGGAGGTCCGCATCGACGATGGCGGGTGGCAGCCCGCTGAACTGGGCGCGAGCTATTCCAACGAGACGTGGCGGTTGTGGAGCTTCCCCTGGCAGGCGAAAAGCCCTGGGAAACACACCATCACCGTGCGCGCCACCGACAACACCGGAGCTGCCCAAACTGCAGATCAGGTTGGTACCGTCCCCGACGGCGCCACCGGCTGGCACACGGTGGACTTCACCGTGGCGGAGACATGAAGCACTATTTCGACGAGAGTTTCCGCCAACTGAATACCGCAATCACGATGCCGATCAGCACCGTGATCGGACCAATGATGGACCAGGTCGTGGTGTTGCTCATCGGGCTACCACCAAGCACTCCGAATCCCTGGAGCGCCCAGATCAGACCGAACAATGCGACGATCAACCCGACCGCGAATGTAACGACGAAAGCCCTTCTCATATAGGGATGCTAGGCGCCGGCGAGGGGATGTCGTGCCTTGACCCAGCAGACCGCGCAGGCCAAGGCTGTTTCAAGGATTTCGCAGCGTCTCGCCATCGACTCATCCCACCCGATAGCAGCAAGACCGTCGCTGATCGCGTCCTCGACTAGATCAAGGCCGGGAGCGGACGGGTTCACCGCAAAACTCTGACCTCTTCGGTGATGCTGCGGTCGGCGAATTGCGTAGTAGATATCGAAAGCGGTTCAAGGAAATAATGGGCTTGTCCGGTTCTCTGGCGGTCTAGGCGCTCAGGGTTGCGTGCCAGCTTCTGACCGATCAGGTCGGGCCACACCATACTCGAACCAGCGTACGGAGAGACCATGACCTCAGAAGCCACCTATCCGACCGCCAACGGCAAGCGTTTCACCCTGGACGTGGACATCCACGCCGACGTGCCCCCTTACCAGGACTGGGCACACACCGACCGTCTCGACAATTTCACCGTCATGGAGGTCGCCGGCAAAAGCCGCTGCCACGGCATGCATCTCGAGGGCATGGCCTACCCGATCACACCGATTGGGATGCATTACCTGCTGATCCACTACGACATCCCCGAGATCGACGAGAAGACCTATCAAGTCAAGGTCGACGGCCGCGTAAAGAACAAGCTGACTCTGGACATGGACTACTTCCGCAGCCTGCCGAAGGTCACCATACCGGCCACGATGGAATGCTGCGGCAACGGCCGAGCGAGCCAGAAATGGCGTCTCTGGGCCCACGTCCCTTGGAACCACGACGCGATCGGGACCGCCGAGTGGACGGGCACGCCGCTGCGCGGGGTGCTCGAAGAGGCCGGCCTGGAAGACGACGCAGTGGAGATCCTCTTCACCGGGCAGGACAAAGGCATCCAGGGGGGGCAAGTGCAGTACTTCCAGCGCAGCCTGACCGTGGACTACGTGATGAATCCCGACAACGATGTCTTGCTGTGCTACGAGATCAACGGCCTGCCGTTGCCGCCGCAGCACGGATTCCCGCTCCGGCTGCTAGTCCCCGGCTGGTTGGGGATGGCCAACGTCAAGTGGATCGACTCGATCGAAGCGACCTCCACCAGGCTCACCGAGCGCCAGATGAAGTGGTACAGCTACGCCCAAAACGACAACGACCCCAACCGTCAACCCGCAACCTTCCAGCAGGTCCGCGCGATGATGATCCCACCCGGCATCCCCGACTTCCTCTGCCGGATCCGCCACCTAGAAGAGACGTCGGCCGTCGAGTTGCGCGGCCGCGCCTGGGCCGGCGGGCTTCGTATCGACAGCGTGGAAGTCAGCCTCGACGGTGGAAACAACTGGTCGTACGCAAAACTCGATAAACCGATCGGCAAGTGGGCCTGGGTCGGCTGGTCGTTCACCTGGGAGGACGTCACTCCCGGTGAGTACACACTGCGGTGCCGCGCCAAGGACGAGCGGGGCAACATGTCGAAGGACGACGACTCGGAGCACGACTACTACGCGATGGACATCACCAAGGCGCAGTACGTCGATGTGAACGTCTATCCCGAGGGCACTCTGGCGCCGCTCAACAAAATCGAGCTGCCGGTGCAGTTCCCGTCGCTCTGAAGCAGGTCGGCCCCACGTGCTCCGCCGCAACGGACAGACCAGGTTTCGTCGCGCGATGGCTTGTCCGCCTGCGTCCCAAGCGGCCCGGTCCTCCGGGTCCCAACCTGTGATCATGCGCGATCGCACCACCGCGTTCTCCTTGTTTTGGGCAGTATCGAATCGAACGTAGGGACACCATGTTGCGGCCTGGATTCGCGCGGTGTCGCCGTCGTGAAATCGCTCTCACGCCTCGGTGGGTCGGGGTGTGAGCAGGTGGGACGTAGAACACTCCGCTCATCCCGGGGCCGCGTGCTGTCCTGCGGCATTGCGTGCAGGTTCCGATAGGCTGGGGTGAATTCGGACTCTCAATTCAGAGAGCGGTGACTGCCGATGCGTTACAACCCTCCGCCGAACTGGCCTAAGCCACCCGAGGGCTGGGTGCCGCATCCCGATTGGTCCCCGGACCCGTCGTGGCCACCGCCTCCGGCGGGCTGGCGACTCTGGGTCGAAGAAGACGACCCGGGTCCGCAGGGAAAGAAGGCGGCGCTGAGTCGACTCGAGCGCACCGGCGACGACGTGGAGTACTTCGGCGATGACCGGGCTTGGTCCGAAGACTCCGGACAGGCGCCCGCGGGCGAGCAGCTAAGTGGCGCGGCGCCGCCGTTACCACCGCAGCCCACCGAGGTCGCGCCCGAGGACCTTGCGGCACATCATCTCGGGCGTTACGCCAGCGTCAGGTGGAACGACGAGCATCAGTTCGTCATCGGGAAGATCGTCGCCGTATCCGGGGATTCGGCGGCGATCAGGGTGAAACTCGCGGAAGTCGAAACGCCAGTTTCCTTTGAACGAGACCTGCCGCATGGCGCCCCTGCCAAACCCCGTCTCTACGTATGGATTTGAGACGCTGCCGGGAGTCGCCGGAGCCTGCGGGGATTGCCGGAAGATCACCAGACGCGCGGTCCAAATCCGCCGACGGACCGAGAACCGCTAGGTTTAATCAGATAGTCGAAGACGTCTTCAGCCCTCGTAGCTCAGGGGATAGAGCACGGCTCTCCTAAAGCCGGTGTCGCAGGTTCGAATCCTGCCGGGGGCACTTCAAACGGTATTTTTCTCCGCTGCCCAACTGCGCCCATCGTTTATTCATCGCTTATGGCCTGCAATCTGGGAGTGACTCTCAAATAAGTCATTTTGACTTAACACCGCTAATGGCCTTCTCCAGTAGCTCAGCAACCACCTTGTGAGACCTGCCCCGCGCCATGTACGTGTCCATCGTCTCGGGCACCCGGGCGTGGCCCAGATGCTCGGCTCCGATACGCGCCGACAAACCCTCGTCATCGATAAAGGTGGCCACCGACTTACGGAAGCTGTGCGATGTCACGTCAGGCACACCGAGTTCGTCGCGTACCGTGCGCCAGCGGGCACGGAAGTTCTCCGGATCGCGCCACGCGCCGGCGGGGCAGCAGTCGGTGGGACGACCACCCATCCGCGCTCGGTGGGTACGAGGTTGCCAACAAAGTCGTTGGGGAACTCGTCGCGCGGATCGGCCACTGCGACGTTGTACCCCGAACCACCGACAATGAGTGTCCGCAAATCAGACAAGGATTCCGAGACCCCGGTAGACCCGGGTAAATAAGTTACGCTGCGTAGCGTATTGTTTCGCGCCAAGGGGGCTACAGAGGAGTTCCAGCCGTGACCCGCAAACCCGAAGACGCAACATGGATCGGCCCCTGGGAAGACGGCCAACGACTTTTCGACGGGCACAGCTGGACAGTCGAGCACACGACCCACAACGGACGGCCTTACCCCATCACTGTCGCCGTCATCGGCAAGCAACACCTTGACGGGCGCATCCAAAGGCGCATCGCTGTTGACGTCCCTGGTGATCCGATCACGCCAGCGGAGGCCCGCCAGGTAATTGAAGCGCTGACTGAGGCCGCTGCGTTGGCAGACACCGAGATGGCTCCGAAGAAGGGGTCGCGGAGGCCCACCCCGCGTGGATCGGACCGCCCCGGAGAGTGGGACGGCCCGATCACTTATTCAGACGTCGGCTGAGGCGCTCAGTTCCCGGCGGGAAGTCCCATGCGCCAGTGTCGGGGTTCCAGTTCCCTGCGCAGGCTCTCGGTTGGACGCCGCAGATCGGTGGCAATGTCCGCATACCGCCGTACACCGGCCCTGACGGGGACTGGATCACGTAGGGCGGCGACGGTGCTGACGTCGGGTCGGCGCTAGCCGTCACGGGCAGCACTATGTTCAAAGCGACCGCCGTGCCGAGTAAGAGCAATCTCATGGCTCGATCATCTCCTCGGGGTCCGACAGCCATCGTTTATTCAGCGTTAATGACCGAAAATCAACGAGAATCGTCGACAACTGTCGGCAACGCTGACATACCGAAAGCCGTTGTGCGGCAACGACTAGCGACAACAAATGAGAACCGTCTAAAACCATCTGCTGCAAAAGCCGGTGTCGCAGGTTCGAATCCTGCCGGGGGCACCAGATATATCGCACCATTTACGCTGCTAGAGGCCATTTTTCGCATCGAAAACAATGCCATCAGACCGTTGTGAGCACCAAATGAGCACATTTCACACGCAGCAACATAGAGCAGAAACGAGCCGGGTAGCCGGAGGGATTAATGCTCTAGTCCACACACCGGGTTGGAATCCCCGGCTTTAGCCATGGACAGGACGTCAAGGCTGCTACGTTCTGGATCGTCGAAGGGGTGCTAGTCATGGATCCGATGTCGGCGGTGGCTCCGTACAACCACGAAGGCGTGCCTGACCCAGCCCGCACCGCCTTGCTCGTGATCGACATGCAGGAGCACTTCGCGGATATCGCGACGGCCATCCTCCCCGCCCTCTCGTCGCTGGTGACGGCTGCCCGGAACGCCGATATACAGGTGTTCTACACCCGCCACGGCCACCACGATCTGTCTGTGGACGGCGGGGTCCTGGCTACGTGGTGGAGCAACGACCTGAGCATGGTCGGCGATGCGAGCTGGCCGCTCCTGTCGATGATTACGCCACAACCGGACGAACCCATCATCGACAAGACGCGCTACAGCGCATTCTTCGGCACGCAGCTGGCGTCGCTGCTGTCGGCCCGTGACGTGTCCGACCTGGTTATCTGCGGCGTCGTCACCAACTGCTGTATCGAGACGACCGCCCGCGACGGCTTCGTGCGGGACTACAACGTCTTCGTGGCCTCGGACGCCACCGCCGCCACGAACGAGGACCTCCACATCTCCTCACTGAAGGGCATGGCCTACTCCTGCGCGCGGGTGCTGACCACCGAGCAGCTATGCGACGCAATCGAACGGCAATCACCTAAGCGACGTCGATTTCTCGGGCCAGGCCCTTGAGTTGCTGCGCCCCAAATGGTTTCGAACACCCGCATTAGCCAACAGGTGGCGCAGACCGGCAATCATTCAGTTGTCCGCCTGCCGCGGCCACATTTTAACCACGCTTTCCGCGACGGCAGCCAAATCCGAGTCGAATAAGTCGGCGTACACGTCGAGGGTCATCGCGGCGCTGGCGTGCCCCAGCATGCGCTGCACCACCTTCGGATTCGCCTCAGCGTGGATGGCCAGCGACACCGCCGTGTGCCGCAAATCGTGGGCGGTCACTCGCGGAAACGTCGGGTCAGCAGCCATGCAGCGGCGAACCGCGTATGTCACGCACTGATCAAACCCGTCATCGCGCGGCGGGCTAAACTAGCCACCGATGGCCTTTAGGCCTGTGCCGCACCGCGTTGACCAGCGCATACGCCACACAGGCCTGGGTCGGCGGAACGATATCGGGCTTCCGAAGAGTCGCATGATCGAGACGTCGCTACGGTTTTCAGCGCTCTTCGTCCCGGGATCGGATCCCGTCGTAATCGATAAGCAGATGCCGTGGACCGCGGAACACTTGGCTGATGCGGTAGGGCGGAGGGTCCTCGACTAGCCGCGGGTTTTCTACCCGCCGAAGAAACGCCTCGAATGCGGTGTTGACTTCCAGCCGGGCTAGCGGACCGCCGAAGCAGACGTGAATACCGCGCCCAAAACCCACGTGCTCGTTGTCGGCGCGTTGCGGGTCGAACCGGTCGGGGTTGGCGAAGCGCCGCGGATCTCGGTTGGCCGCAGCGTACATCAGATAGATGGGTGATCCTCGCGGGATCGTGGTGCCGGCAATCTCGATGTCGGCCAACGCCGATCGAGTCGGGAAGAACTGCACCGACGACTGCAGCCGCAACACTTCCTCGATGGCGCCAGGAATCAATTCCGGCCTGCTGCACAACAACTCGATCGATTCGGGGTTGCGGAGCACGGTCAGCACGCAGTGGGAGATCAGATTGACCGTCGAATCATGGCCGGCGGCAAACAGCAGTATGGTGTTGTTGACGATCGCACTCGGCGACATTCGTCCATCCGGTCCGTCATCGTGGACCAACTGTGAAATCATGCCCGGGCCAGGCGATTTCTCGGCTTTCTCGACCAGCCCGATGATGTATTTCTTGAAGGCGATGTTGGCCGCTTCACCTTTGGCCCGCCGGGCCTGGCCCTCCTCGGTGGCGATGTCGGGCCCGAGGTCGAAGAGGCCGGTGATCGCGTCGGCTATCCAGGAGTGAAACTGTGGCTCGTCCTCGATCGGCACGCCGACGATGCGACAAATCACGTTGACCGGCAGCGGATAGGCGAACTCGTCGACAACGTCCATGCGGGTCTTGGCCGTGGCCTTGTCGAGCAGGTCATTGACGATGCGCTGACACAACGGCTCTTGGCTAGGGATCACGTCCGGCGAATGCGGTGGGCCGAAAAACCGCATGCACTGCCGGCGGGCCCGATCGTGGTCCGGCGGGTCCGAGGCGATAAAGCTCGGGTCTCGGTCGTAGACCTCCATCATTTCCATCACGGACTCGTCGGCAACGTGCCGATCGCCGGTGACCGGCGGAGGAACTTTGCGACGGTCAGAACTCACCCGGGGGTCATGGGCCAGCGCTATGAGCTCGTCGTATCCGGTGACGGCATAGATACCGTTGGTCACTGGCACGACCGGCGTCTTGCGCAGCTCGTCGAAGTACGGGTAAGGATTCGCGCGGTTTTCATACCGCATCGCGGCATCGAAGGCTTCTTCGGGTGTCATGGGCGCCGCTCCTCGTCATCGCTGCCGTGGCCGGAACTCGGCGCGGCGTTCGTTGGGGGCATGTCCCGTCAACACCACATCGGGGGCCTCTGTCGGCACACCCCGCGCCGGGAAGTCGGCAGGCATCACCCGCATGTCTTCGGGGAAATCAAAACCCGGCGGCTGCGGCGGAAACGGTCCCGACCGCGCGATCTCCTGCCGGTAGTGCTCGATCCACTTGCCGTGGTTGAAGGTGACCGCGCCGACGATGCGGCCGCGGCGACCGTAGGCCGCGGCAAACCGGCGCTGCTTCACCGAGCCCTGGGTGAAGACAATTTCGTCGCCGAACGACGGCACGCCAACGGATTTGATGTTCACACCGAACTGACCCGACCAGAACTGCGGGATCAGCAGGTGCGCCCAGCGATCGACCTCGTCGCAGACCATGTTGTGTGCGGCGACACGGGCGCCCAGCACGGCGTTGTCCCAGTGTTCCATGGCCAGGAACTGGTAGTCGTAGAGCACATGCGGGGCACGCGCAATGTCTCCGGCCACGAAGACGTTGGTGGTGATCACCCCGTTGATGTCGAACGCGCGGCACCCGGCGTCACACCCCACCCCCCAGAATCCGGCGGCGAGCCCGCACCCGTCGAGCCACTCGACGTTGCGGATCGACCCCAACGACGTCACCACCACATCGACGTCGAGCGTGCTGCCGTCGGAGAGCCGCGCACGGCGCACGTGCCCGGCCGCGTCACCCTCCAATGCCAGCACCGAGACACCGGTGCGGAGGTCCACTCCAGCGTCGCGCTGCATTTCCTCGGCGATCGCACCGATCACCCCGCCAAGCGCTCCGGACAGCGGGGCCGGGCCGCGTTCGGTGACCGTGACTTCCAGGCCGAGTTCGCAGCACACCGAGGCCGCTTCCGAACCGATGAATCCGGAACCGATGATCAGCACCCGCCGGGGACGGGCGGCCAACGCTGCCTGCAGCCGTCTGGCATCGCCACTCGTGCGCACGGTGTGAACGCCCTCCAGCGCGGCTTCCTCTGAGTTGGGCCATCGCCTGGCACGCACACCCGTCGCGATCAGCAGCCGATCGCCCGGAACCTCGCTGCCGTCAGCGAGCCGCACCAGCCGGTTGGCGCGGTCCAGAGCGGTCGCGGCCACACCGAGTCGCCACTCGGCGTCCACCTGGCGCAGCCGCGGCAGCTTGGTGTGATCGGCGGCCACCCATCCCTTGAGAACCTGTTTGGACAGCGGCGGCCGGTCATACGGCTCGTCCGGCTCGTCGCCGATGATAGTGAGCTGCCCGCGAAAACCCTCTTCCCGCAACGCTTCGGCGGCACGGAGCCCGGTCAGTGAAGCACCGACAATGACGATGCGGCCGTTGTCTTTGAATCCATCCCGGATCATCGGCGCTGGCCCGCTAGTCGCTGTCGAGCTGGTCCACAATGATCGCCTGCACCGGGCATGACGCCGCCGCACGCAATACCCGCAGACGTTGACTGTCATCCGGGTTGGGGTCGTAGCTGAGGGTCTCTTCGCCGATGAGCTTGAGCACCTCGGGCGCGAGCGGCACGCACTGCGCATAACCCAGGCAGCGATTCAGGTCGACAACGATCCGCATGGCGATCCCGATCCTCGTGACTGGAGACCTAACGCTGCGTAGCGTACATCCGGCGGCGACGCCAATCACCGGATTGCGAAGCCCTTTACACACCCGGACGGGAAGCGTTTACTCTCGAGGCGCACGCCAGCTCAACGCCGACTAGCGGGCCGGCCCGTGATAATCGCGAAAATTACTGGAGGCAAAGAGAATTCGCGTCGAGGCAGTGCTGACGGGCCCTTCGTTTCATGACCGGAACCGACGTGGCCGAGCAGGTCGTCGTCGCCCGTAGCGAAAGCCTCCAGCACGACGGTGGTGATCACGAGTTGCGCCTTCGACATGGCTGACCTCCCAGCCTGGTGAGGGTGTCAACTATGTCGCGAGACAACCGTCAACTATGTCCTGGAATCACACAGTCCTGGATCGCCCCACACACATTCGTGAACGCACTCTGAATTAATAGCAACGGCCTTTCCGAGCTTTCGCCATTCTTCATATTCGTGTCGCTTTGGACCCGCACAATACTGATGGCCTTGCTAACGGAAAAGAAAGGAATCGAATGCCCCCATCTCGCTGGTTGGCCAGACTTATCATCCCCATGATGGCTGGCGCTGCCCTGATTAATAGCGCTGCGATTGCGACCGCCGATCCCCGCGATGACGCATACCTCGCAAAACTGAGCGCCGTCGGCCTGACTTGGCCGCCGAATACGGAAGAGGCACTCATCGGGGAGGCGCACCTCATCTGCTACGACCTCAGTTGGGGTTGGCAGCCACAAGCGATTGCCGACGACATTCACGACCACTTGAACAAGAGGGGCGTGACGTTGTTAGACGTCGGAACCATGGTCGACGCCGCACACTCGATCTATTGCCCCGGCAATAATTGCGACGCCCCTACCCTTTGCACATGACCGTCGGCGTCTGCTAGAACCCTCGGTTTGGACTGGCAAACGTCACAGCGTGAGAGCTTTCCTCAAAACTGCAATCGTCTCGACCTGCTCGCGCTGCGAGATCGCTGCATGCTGAATCAGGGCTGAGCCGTGGAAAGTCCCAGGGAACAAATGTAATTCGACGCTGACTCCGGCAGCGAGCAGACCCAGAGCATAGGCGATGCCTTCGTCGCGCAGAGGGTCGAAATGCATGACTGAGACGTATGCGGGTGGCAGACCCGTCAAGTCCGTTGCACGGGCCGGCGCAGCATAGATCGAGACGGCGTCGGTACCCGCACGGCCGGGCCCCAGGTAGCAGTCCCAGCTGACTACCGCTCTGGGGCGGTTCCACAGCGGCGTGTCGGTGAATTCGGTCATGCTCGCAGTGGTGAGGCGGTCATCGAGCTCCGGCACCGACAGGAACTGAAGAGCGATGTGCGGTCCGCCGCGATCGCGAGCCAGCAGCGCCAGCGCAGCGCACAGTCCACCGCCGGCGCTGACCCCCTGGATGGCGATGCGCTGCGGATCGAAGCCGAGCTTGTCAGCATGATCGACTGTCCAGACCAGACCGGCATAGATATCCTCCAGCGGCCCCGGAAACGGTGTCTCCGGAGCGAGCCGGTAGTCCACTGAGACGACGACGACACCGAGTTCGCGGGCGAGCCTGACATTGAGAGCATGTTCGGTCTCCAGATCCCCGGCGATGAACCCGCCGCCGTGGACGCTGTAAACCGCTGCAGGAGCATGCCGTTCTTCCGGCTGGTAGATGCGCACCGGTATCGCAGGATCACCGTCGCGGCCAGGCACCAGACGGTCTTCGATCTGTAAGCCGGTCATGTCGGGCGCAGGCAGTTCGGCGATCATCTCTGACAGAAACGCTCGCATGGTCGCCGGATCCGCATCGTCGGTCTCGGGCAGCAGTGGGATCATGTCAGCGAGTTCGGGATCAAACGTGTAGGGCATTTTTTCGCTCCCGGTGCCTATTTCGCCTGTGGACAGTACGCGCCGCCCGCGATCACGACATGGATATGGTGAGCCACTTGTTGACGCCGCTCGACGAAAGCCGTCACGCTTTCCCAGGAGCCTTCGAGCACCGTCAAGGTGCCGGCGTGGCGTTGGCACGGAAAACGGCTTCGAACTCGTTTTGGGTCACCGGCGGGCCAGGTAACGGTTGGCTGGCGATTGCGCGGATGCCCTGGACGAAAACGCAGATGTGCCGGCGGGCGATGGTCGACCAGCCCGCGCCGAGGAGCAGCGGCTGGGTGATCATGGCACCGCACATGATGATGTCGACGGCGTTGACATCCACCCGCACCGTGCCGTCGGCTCGGCCGTTTGAAAGGAACCCTTCCAGAGCCGCAATGATGCGCTCGCGGGCGGCGGTGGCCGCTTTATCGGCAAGTGGAGGTGCTCCACGCAGCGGCAGCACCAGCTGATTGGCGAGATTCAGGCACTCGTTCAGGTAGATTTCGACCGCGTCGGCTCCGGTTTGACCCGACTCTTCGATGCGGTCGAGCACCGCAATGAGCATGTCGTAGGCCCGCAGCTCCAGGGCATGCAGTAGCGCTGTGCGGTCGGGATATCCGCGGTAGAGCGTGCCAACGCCGACACCGGCGGCCTCGGCGATCTCGGCCAGTGGGACGTTGCTCCCGCGCTCGGCCATCAGTTGGGCGGCCACGGCCAATATCTTTTCTCGATTCACCTGCGCGTCACGTCGCACCGCGCGGCGGCTAGCTGGCCTGGGTTGAGCTGTCATCGCGTTCCTCACCTCCAGCGCGATCGTCGGCAACCCTAGACTAACCGGAATATTTCGTCCGGAACACCTTGAATCCCGGACGCCGCGGGCATACACTTAAGCGGAATAATTCGTCCGCATAACAAAGATAGGTAACCATCATGAACGAATCCGCACGACTTGCGGGCAAGCGGGCACTCGTGACCGGTGGCGGCCGGGGGATCGGCGCCGCCATCGCGCGGCGGCTGGCCGCCGAGGGCGCAGCAGTGGCGGTGAACTACGTCGCCAACGCATCTTCGGCGAATGCGCTGGTGCGTGAGCTGATCGAAAAGGGCTACCAGGCTGCGGCATTTCGCGCTGATGTCGCCGAACGCGCCGAAATCGCGGACCTAGTGGCGCGGGTAGTCGACGAGTTCGGCGGCCTAGAGATCTTGGCGAGCAACGCCGGTGTCGAGCATTTTGGCCCCTTGGAGTTGATCACTGAGGCCGACTTCGACCGCGTTTTCCGTATCAACGTGGCCGGCCAGTTGTTTGCCGCCCAAGCAGCGGCAGCGGCGATGAAGAACGGCGGGCGCATCCTTTTGACGTCTTCGATCAGCGCCCGCATCGCCGTCTACAACCACACGCTTTATGCGGCCAGTAAGGCGGCGGTCTCGGCGATGGCACTGAACCTAGCGCCCGAGTTGGCCGAGCGCGGCATCGCGATCAACGCCATCGCGCCCGGGGGCACCGGCACCGACATGGCGGCCGAAGTCGGCTCGCTTTACACCCCGCCGGCGTTGCGCGACGTGCCGACCGAGAAGGTCATCAAATCAATGAGCGCAATCGGGCGGCTCGCCGACCCCAACGAAATCGCCGCCGTTGCTGCATTTTTGCTCTCCCCCGACGCCTCGTATCTCACCGGTGCCACCATCGACGCCTCTGGCGGGATGTAGTTCTCGAAAGGAACACTCGTGGAGTTCTATCTCGTTCTTCGCCACCATGCCGCGCCAATCGATGACCAGGCGGCCGTCATCGAGCACCTCGTCTGGATGCAGGACCAGCACGAGCGCGGCACCGTGCTGATCTCCGGGCCCAGCTCGGACGGTGCGGCCGGTATCTACGTGCTGCGCATGGCCTCGCGGGAGGAAGCGAGCGCGCTAGCCTCTAGCGACCCACTGGCCCAAGACGATCTGGTCCGAGTTGAGATCATTGAATGGAATGTCCACCAAATACTGGGAATCGGCTCGTTCGACCCACCTCCCGCGGGATAGCGCCTGCCGCACGAGCTGATGACCTCATAGGAAACCGGCCCAAACCGATTGGGAACTAGTCAATCACCGCTCAAACGGCGCCATCTTCTCGGCTCGACTCAGAGATAGTTCGCTGACGGCCGCGTGCGCAGTCCGCATCAGCTTTCGGCCAGCTTCTTGATCTGTTGCAGCGTGAATCCCATGTTCTGTTCGAACTCGCGCATCCGCACGAACACGATCTTCTGCTCCTTTTCCGGCATCTGATCGATCGCGAACGACAGCCCGGAGCGCGCCGGACCCATCTGCATCCACTGCGATAACCCGGTTCCACCGTTTTTGGGCTCGAGGCGAAAACGCCAGATCGCCGTCGGGTTCGCCGGATCCTCAACGGCCCAGGCGAACACCCGCTCCGGCTCGCACTCGACCACATGCGATGTGGTCGCCCATTCCCCCAGTGCATCGTGTTTGCTGTGTCCGACGAATCTGGCGCCGATGGCGGGTTTGGTGGCCCCGTCGAGCCATTCGACGGACTGTAGCTCCTGACTCATGGTGGGCATCAGCTCGACGTCAGACACCAGCTCCCACACCCGCTCCGGCGACGCGTCGATCCAGGTCTGCACCTCTACGCTCGGCTTATCCGCATAGCGGGCACCCGTCCATTCCACCATCCGTTACCTCCGTTAGTTCAGTTCACCGCGCTCGCGCAGCGCATTTGTCAATTGCACCCGTGATTGGACTCCGAGCTTCGAATATGCCGAACGAAGGTGAGTGCCCACGGTATTCACCGATATGCCAAGCGCTTTGGCAGCCGATTTGTCCGTGTGCCCGTCGGCGATCAAATACACCACTCGTCGTTCCCCCTCGGTGAGTGACTGGGGCTGCGAACCATGAGGATCGGCGATCCACTTCGCGCGGCGGACGCCCGCTTGCCTCATGACCCGCTGAACCGTGGCCCGGCGGGCAACCGCACCCATGCGGTCGTAATCGTCCCAGGCGGCGTCGAGTTGGTGCAGAGCGGCCTCGCGTTGGCCGGCGTCCAGCAGCATGGTGCCATAGCCTTCCGCTCCAACGGCCCGTAAAACACAGCGCGGGCTGTGCTGTAAGACTCTCACCGACTCGGCTGTCATGGCCGCGTCGCGGTTGAAGAGCCCGCGCAAGTTCATCGCCAACCCAGTCAGTGTCGCGACGTCCGGATTACGCTGAGCGCCTTCTTCGGCAATCTCAACGGCACTCTCGGTAAATTCTTCTGCCCCGCATGCCATTCCGACTTGAAAGAGGATCGTCATCCAGCACGGCCACCAGGCCCAGTAGCTGCGTGAGTGGTGGGGCGTCGCCAGTAGCCGCGACAAGATTTGGCGGCTCCCGTCGAGGTCTCCCTGCAACGCAGTCAGCCAGCCTTGGGTGAATGTCACACCGGGATGGCCGGCGGGTTGTCCGTCTGTGAGGTCAATAGCCAACCCGAGGCGTTGCGCAGCCGGCGCCGCCTCACCACGTAACAACGCGACGAAAGCGCGTATCAGGGTGCCTTCCACGACGTGCACGGTGGTGCCAATGACCTGCCCGAGTTCGACGACGGCCTCGGCGACCTGATCGGCCTCGCGCAGGTGCCCAAGGTTGTAGTGCTGTTTGGCTTCTGCAGAACAACAGGTCGGGCAACAGCGACTCGGCCTTGCCGTGGCTGTCCTCGTGTGCGGCGTCCAGGAGTATCTGGGCATCGTGGTACCGATCGAGAAGTTGCAGTTCCATGATCTCCTCGGAGAGGTAGGAATCCCCCGTCACCGATCGCAGTTCACGGAAATACTTCAGCGCCAGCTGATGTCGGCGCTGACCGTGGGCAGCTTCACCGGCGGCATGCAATGCCAACGCGAGCGCTTCACCATCGCGTGACGCCCGGGCTTCCGACAGCGCGGCATCAGCTTGCTCGGCGGCCGCGTCCGCACCCAGAGCACGAGTGGCCGCCAAGGCCTGCGTCGCCTCAAAGCGAGTAGTCAGATCGCGCCGCCCGGCGGTCAGGGCGAGACCGCGCTCTGCGCGATCGTTCAGGTCGACGAAGCGTCCGCTGAGCCACAGCGCTTTCACGGCGTGGGTGTGGATCCGGCTGATCATGTCGACATCGTCGACGGTGGCAAGCAGCCGGTCGGCCATCGGCGATCGTGTCGTTGGCGCGTTGTGCACGCGACATCACCGACACTGCTCGTTCGCCCAGCTCCAACCACTGCGGATGACCGGGACGCAGCGTCCGGAACGCTTGCAGTGCAAGCTCGGCGGCGTCGACCGCGCTTCGCGGTCACTAGCGTCTCTGCGCCGGCGATCATGATCCGGGCGTTGGATTCGTCACCGACGACGGCGGCCGCGCGCGCGTGGGCGGCAGCCGACACTGGATCTGCCGCGGATTCCACGAGGTGTCGCGCCAATCGCGTGTGAAGGTCGCGCCGTTTCTCGGGGGACGATACGCTTCATAGACGGCCTGCCTGACGAGGTCGTGACCGAAGCTGAGTTCGACGCCGGTTGACAACAGCAACCCCGTCGAGATCGCCGAGGCGATCGCGTCGTCGTGTCGGGGCCCCGGCGTCGTGTCACACAGGCTGGGCAGTTCGCTGATTGGTACAGCGCGCCCGGCCGTGGCGAGGGCGTCGATGATTTCTCGCCCGCTGCTCGACAAGCCGGCCAGCCGGCGATATATGGCGGTGCGAAACTCGGGCGGAATTTCTTCGTCGTTGCCTGTCTCGACACGCCGCGCTGCGCTGTCGATGATTTCGATGGCCCAGAGCGGATTACCGCCGGTGGCGTCAAGTAGCTCGCGACGCGACCGGTAACGCTGTTTCCGAGGCGATCCCGGGCGATCTCGGCGATCACGCTGCGCGGCAACGGGTTCAGCCGGATGTGCTCGACGCCGACGGTATCTGCGGCGCTGGCGGACACACCGGCATCGTCGCGGCGACTGGCCAGCACCCACACGATTGGCCGGCCGGCAAGTCGAGAGATCAACGATCGCAGAGCATATCGGCTGAGCCGGTCCGCCCACTGTACGTCGTCGACGGCGATCATCAGTCGATGGCTAGCCGTCAAGCCGCTCGAGGTGCTCGGCGGTGCGATCGACCACTACCAGCGGCTCACCGGCGAGGCCGGCGACGTCGTGAAATTCGACTGCAGTCAGAAGCGGATCCCGTCCGGTGCGCAGCAGCCCGATGATCGGCGCACCGGGGCAGGCCTGCTCGATTTCGTCGCACTTGCTTCGGGCGACTCGGATGCGGGTGTGGGTTGCTTGACGGCAGATCTCCGACAGCAGCGCGGTCTTACCGATCCCGGGTTCACCGGTGATCAGCACCACCCCGCTGGCTCCGTGCACGCGGGTGCGGCGGACGATACCGACCGCTCTGGCCAGCTCCTGATCGCGACCGCGCAGCTGCCCATAGGGTCTCATCGGACAACCTTTCGACCCCGCCGGCGTAGCGACGACGTTTGCTCCCCCCGGGGGAGGCGGCTCATGACCGGTTGCTGCGATGCATGATCAGGCCGCGTCCGACGACCGGCTCGGTGTCACGCGCATTGATGTCCTGGCCGCATTGCGAGCAGACCACCCGGACACCCACGCGGTGCCCACAGGGCTTGTGCAGCAGGTCAACTGGCGGGGCCGCAAGACCGGTCCACTCGTTACCCCATTGCATCAGGGCGACGTAGACGGGAAACAGGGCACGGCCCTTGGCGGTCAGCCGGTACTCGTTGAGGTCGCGCGTGGTGTGCTCGGCGTAGGGCCGACGCTCGAGAATGCCGTGGGCGACGAGCGAGTTGAGGCGGTCGGTGAGCATATTGCGGGCCAAACCGATGCCGCGCTGGTAGTCCTCGAACCGCCGGGCGCCGTTGAACGCCTGGCGCAAGATCACCCACACCCACCGTTCGCCAACGATGGCCGCAGAACGCGCGACCGCGCAGTTCTCCTCGAGCAAATCCGTGTGTCTCACGGTTAGCAGGATAACCTCTGATCTCGTTGCTTTTCAAAACCTTCTCAAGAGACGGTGAGGCCGCCGTCGACCACCAGCGTCGTGCCGGTGATGTAGGCCGCGGCAGCGCTCGCAAGGAACACCAGCGCGGCGGCAAGCTCCGCCGGATCTCCCGGCCGCCCGGCAGGCACACGCGGCAGTTGGCTGTCGATGTAACCGTCAGGGAACTGATCAGTCATTTCCGACGGGAAGAAGCCCGGAGCCAGAGCATTGACGCGAATGCCCTTGCGACCGGTCCACTGCACGGCCAGGTCCCGAGTCAGGCCTGTCAGACCGGCCTTGCTGGCCGAGTAGGCCGCCTGGGGCAGCCCGCCGCTGGTCAGCGCGACCACGCTGGCGACGTTGATGATCGAGCTGCCCGGTTTCATCACACGACCACATGCCTGGGCCATCCAATAGGAGCCGTTGAGATTGATGTCGATCACCTCGCGGAACTGCTCGGGTTTCTCGCGTGTCGCGGGTACGGCGGTGCCCTTGCCGGCGTTGTTCACGAGCACGTCGACCTGGCCGAATTCGGTCATCGCCGCGTCGACCACCGCTTGTGCGTCCTCTGGAAGTGCGACGTCCGCGGTCACCGTTAGCGCGCGCCGGCCCCGTTCCTCAACCAAGGCACGAGTCTGCTCGAGGCGATCGGTGCGCCGCGCAGTCAGCACCACGTCGGCGCCCGCTTCGGCAAGCGCCCCGGCGAACGCGATACCCAGCCCGGACGAGGCCCCGGTGACAATTGCCACCTTCCCGTCGAGCCGGAAGCGGTCGAGGACTGTGGTCGTCATCTTGTTGTCCTTTCAGGAAGCGGAGTCGTCTTTCGAATCCTAGTTGCAAATTACTACTAGTGGAGTACCGTGTGAAGCCATCCCCTGGCTGCCGCAGGAGGCGCGGAACGATGACACGAACACCGACAAGCTCGTGCTCGCGGTAGAACTTCGAGACTAGAGGGGGTACCGGTATGGCGCATGTGTCGGAAGCTGAGCTGACTTACGAAGCTGAACTGACGGGGCTGCTTATCGTCGATCCCTACAACGACTTTCTGTCGGAGGGGGGCAAGCTCTACGAACTCAGCCGCTCGACACTCGAGGCGAACAATGTTGTCGAGCACATGCGGCAAGTCCTCGCCGCCGCTCGTGCGAATGGCGTCCAGGTCTTCATCGCCCCGCACCATCGTTGGCGCGAGACTGATCCATATCGCCATTGGAAGACGATGCCGCCCGTCCAAGCCTCCGCCGCGAAGGGACATGTTTTCGCTGACGGAACTTGGGGCGGAAGTTTTCACCCCGATTTTGAGCCGCACTCGGACGAGGTCGTCGCTCAGGAGCATTGGCTCTCAAGTGGATTCGCCAACACGGATCTCGACCTCCAGCTCAAGAAGCACGGCCTCCGCAATGTCATTGTGATCGGCATGCGCGCGAACACCTGCATCGAGTCGACCGTTCGCTTCGCAGCCGAGCTCGGCTACGAAGTCACAGTAGTGAAGGACGCTATCGGCAGCTTTGGGCACGCCGAAATGGACGCCTCGCTGCAGTTCAATATCCCGGCTTACGCAAGCGCCGTCGTCTCGACCGACGATATCGTCGCGAAGCTTTCAGTCTGACAAATCGGAGATCGACAAGTGACTGATGACGTCATCGGCAGATCCTCAAGATCAACAGTTAGGTCCCTATGAAGCGCATCTACGCCGACTCTCACCCTCCGCTACTGAATCCGCGCGACATCGACTTTTTGCTCTACGAATGGCTCGACGTGGGAGCACTGTGTGACCGGCCGCGTTACAGCGAGCACTCGATAGAGTCCTTCGACTCGGTGCTGGATCTCGCGGCAGACATCGCGGCCAAACGCTTTGCGCCGCACTTCAAGGTGGCCGACACAAAGGAGCCGTTCGTCAATCCCGACGGCACCGTGACCACGCTGCCCGAGATGAAAGCAGCACTGTCGGCGGTGGGCACTGCCGGACTTCTGGCCGGCGAATTCGACCACGAGATCGACGGGTATCAACTCCCGTACGTGGTGTCGAGGGCCGCCTTCGCCTGGCTGCAGGCGGCCAACATCAGCACCGCCTCCTACCTGGGCCTGACCATCGGCAACGCGCACCTACTGGCCGCCCATGGCAACAAGGAACAAATCGACACCTGGGTGCGGCCGATGCTCGACGGCCGCCACCTGGGAACGATGTGCCTGTCGGAGCCGCACGCGGGATCATCGCTGGCCAACATCACGACACAGGCGGTCCGGCAGGACGACGGAACTTTCCGCGTCACCGGCACCAAAATGTGGATCAGCGGCGGCGATCACGAAATGTCCGACAACATTGTTCATCTCGTGCTAGCCAAGACACCCGGAGGGTCGCCCGGCGTCAAGGGCATCTCGCTGTTCATCGTGCCGAAATTTCTCGTCGATGACGGCGGCCGCCCGTCGACCCGTAACTCGGTGGTGCTGGTCGGCCTCAACCATAAGATGGGTAATCGCGGAACGACCAACGCGCTGTTGAATTTTGGCGACGACTCCATCACGCCCAATGGCGTCAACGGGGCGGTCGGCTACCTTGTTGGTAAGGAGTTCGACGGGCTGCGCCAAATGTTCCACATGATGAACGAAGCCAGGGTCGGCGTGGGACTGGCGGCCACGGCGCTGGGCTATACAGGGTATCTGCAAGCGCTCTCCTACGCCCGCACCCGGCTGCAGGGCAGGTCCCCGTCGCGCGGTCGTGAACCCGTGGACGAGATTCCCATCATTTCCCATCCCGACGTGCGCCGAATGCTGCTGGCCCAAAAGAGCTATGTCGAGGGTGCTCTGGCGCTAGGTCTATATTGCAGCCGCCTAATCGACGAAACACGCTCTGCTCCAAACGATGCCGAGTGTGACGACGCCAGGCTTCTGCTCGAAGTGCTGACCCCGATCGCCAAGAGCTGGCCATCGCAGTGGTGCGTTGAGGCCAACAGCCTGGCTATCCAGGTCCACGGTGGATACGGCTATACCCGTGACTACAACGTCGAACAGCTCTACCGGGACAATCGACTCAACTCTATTCACGAGGGCACACATGGCATTCAGGCCCTCGATCTTCTTGGCCGCAAGGTACTCATCGACAGCGGCCGCGGCCTGCACCTGTTGCTGGAGAAGATCCAGCACACGAACATTCAAGCGTCGACGCTAGGACATCCGTTGGCGGGCTGGGCAGACGCGCTAGCGGCGGCTGCGCAGCGGGTCGAGCACACTACCCTATCGCTCTGGAAGGATGGCGACCCAGGCGCTGCGCTGCCCAACGCGACGTTGTACCTCGAGGCCGTCGGCCACGTCGTGCTGGCCTGGATCTGGCTGCAGCAGGGGTTGACCGCGCACGGCGAGTCCGGCGATTTCTATGACGGTAAGCGCCTTGCCGCGCAATACTTTTTCCACTACGAACTCCCGAAGACGACCGCGCAGTTCGACCTGCTCGATAGCGGCGACCAAACCACCACCGATTTGGACGAAAACTGGTTCTAGCGGGAGGGCTAAACGCAAGCTTCCACATGGAGGTGAGATGCAGCAGCTGACCGGTTTGGATGCCGCATTTTTGGCGCTCGACTCGCCCACGGCTTACGGGCACGTGGGCAGCGTGTCCGTCCTCGACCCGCCCGCGGGTGGCCAGGCGCTGACCCTTGAGCGGCTGACCGAGCTCATCGAGTCCCGGTTGCACCTGGTCCCGCCGTTTCGCCGCCGCTTAGTGGAGGTGCCTTTTGGGCTGGATCAGCCGTACTGGATCGAGGACCCCGATTTCGACATCGAGTTTCATGTCCGCGAACTCGCGTTGCCCGCCCCCGGGGATGATCGGCAGCTGGCGGTCCAGGCAGCCCGGCTGCACGCTCGGCCGCTGGACCGCCGCCGCCCGCTATGGGAGATCTACCTCATCCACGGCCTGCAGGGCGGCCGGCAAGCCCTTTACACAAAGGTGCACCACGCGGCCATCGACGGGGTGTCGGGAAACGACCTGCTGGCCGCGCTGATGGACACCTCGCCGGAGCCGCGCGACACCGGCGAGCCAGACTCGTGGCGTCCGGAAACCCAGCCTGGCGCCGCGGAGCTGCTGGTGCGCAGCGCTGCGTCGCTGGCAACCAATCCGGTTCGGGCCGTGCGGGTCTCGGCGGATATCGTGCGTTCGTTGCCAGCCCTTGTTGCAAGTCCCGCGCGTCCCTGGCTGCCGCTCATCGACCGCTATGTGTTGCGCCGTGACCGCGGTGTCATCCTGTCGGCGCCGGCGTTGATAGCGCCGGCAACGCCGTTCAACAAGAACATCGGCCCGCATCGGCGCTGGGCCTTCACCCGACTCCCGCTTGCGCAGGTCAAGGAGATCAAAAACGCCGCCAGCGTCACAGTCAACGACGTCGTGATGGCGCTGTGCGCCGGTGCATTGCGTACCTGGCTACAAAAACACGATGCCCTGCCCGACGGCCCGCTACTGGTCGCCGTTCCGGTATCCATCCGCACCGAAGAACAAAAGGGCGCCCACGGCAACCGGGTCTCGTCCGTCATCGCGCCGCTACCCACCAATTTGGCGGACCCGGCCGGGCGGCTGGCAGCCGTGCACGAGGCAATGCGCGTGGCCAAGGAGCAGCACAACGCGCTGCCCGCCGACCTACTCACCGACATCGCCGAGTTCTCCATGCCGGCGTTGGCGAATCAGGCTAACCGGCTGGCCACCCGACTGCGGCTCCTGGAGCGGGTACCGCCGTTCAACCTGGTCATTTCCAACGTTCCCGGGCCGAACGTGGATCTTTACCTGTGCGGGGCGCGGCTCGACGGCATCTACCCCCTCTCGGCGATCGCCGACGGACAGGGACTCAACCTGACCGTCCTGGGGTCCAAAGGCAAGCTCAACTTCGGAGCACTGGCCGACCGCGACCTGGTGCCCGATGTCGATCTGATAATCGACGCGCTCAAAGACGAACTCGTCGCACTGTCCGATGCTGTCGGGGCGGACTGATGTCGAGCCCGACGCTGCGCTGGCAGATACCCGCCGACACCGATGGGGCGAGCGCTCCCCCGCCGTGGCTCTTTGTGACGGACCCTGCCCGTGCCATGGCCGAGTTCGGTCTGCTCATCGCCGCGCTGCCGCTGGGGCCGCTGTTACCGGTCGGCGACGGTCACCCGATTCTGGTGTTGCCGGGCCTGCTGGCCGACGACGGCTCCACCCGGACGCTGCGGCGCATTCTGCGCGACCTGGGCTACCGGGTGCATGGCTGGCGGCTCGGACGAAACCTTGGCCCGACCGCTGCGACGATCGCCGGGCTGCAGAACCGCCTGCTCGATCTGCACTCGCGATACGACTCCGAGGTGAGTGTGATCGGCTGGAGCCTGGGCGGCATCTACGCCCGCACCCTCGCCCGTGACACTCCGGCTGCGGTGCGTCAGGTCATTACGCTTGGCAGCCCGATTCACCTCGCCCACGAGCGCCAGTCGCGGGCCAGTCAAGCCTTTGACCGCTACGCCCATTTGCATGTCATGCCAAGGGACCTGCCGCTGGAGTCCGGCCTCGACGCGCTGCCGGTGCCGGCCACCTCGATCTACTCCCGATTCGACGGCATCGTCGCGTGGCAGGCCTGCCTCGACCGGCCGTCCGTTCGGGCGGAGAACATCGCCGTGGTCGCCAGCCATTTGGGGTTCGGTCACCACCCGGCGGTGATCTGGGCCGTCGCCGACCGGCTGGCGCAGCCGCTCGGCGAGTGGACGCCATTCCGGGCGCCCCGCGTGCTGCGGCCGCTATACCCCCCAGCCGACTCACCGCCCCCGCAGCCTTGGCGATCCCACCACAGAACCGCTCGCTGAGCTTTCACGCAATCTGTTCGCCGTCTTGGGTTTCCGCGGCCGTCTCGTAGCGTGGATAGTCGGTGTATCCATGCGGGCCGGGCGTGTAGTGCAATCCGCGGTCGGATCCGACGATTGGCGCCAGCGCGTCAAACCGTTGCGGTAGATCGGGATTGGCGATGAACATTTCGCCGAATGCGACGAGATCGACCAGACCGTCGGCGATCAGCTGGTTTCCGCGTTCACGCGTCATCCCGACGTTGGCGATGATGGTGCCGCGGTAGCGGGGCCGGAAATGCTTGAACATACCGTCGCCCTGCAGATCCGAGAGCGGGCCACCGCTGAGATCGGCCATCGCGCCCATCAACAGCAAGTGCGCCAACGAATATTCGTTGAGTCGCTCAATGACGTACTCGCTGGTCTCCAGAGTGTCGGGCGTCGAGACGAACTCGCCGCGTTCACCCCACGCTGGCCCGGCCTTGACCCCCACCTTGCCGATATCGATGCGTGCGCCGACCGCGTCAAGTACGTCGAACAAAAAGCGTGCCCGGTTTTCGATCGAACCGCCGTAGCCGTCAGCGCGGACATTTGTGCGCGGGTTGAGGAACTGGCTAATCAGATAGTTGAACCCTGCCTGAAGTTGCACACCATCGAACCCGGCCCGCACGGCATTCGCTGCAGCCGTTGCGAAGTCATTGATCGTCCTGCGGATGTCGTCTTGCGTCATCGCTCTGGGCGTCACGGTCGGCTGGTTGCCCGACGCGGTTGGTGAGTACAGCCTGGGGTTAACAGCCGACGGGGCCAACGGTGGCATGCCGGAGAAGAAATCGGAATGCGACAACGAGCCGGTGTGCCAAAGCTGCGCGAAGATGACGCCGCCCTCACGGTGCACGGCCTCGGTCACTGCCGACCAGCCGCGGACCTGGGCATCGGTGAACAATCCGGGAACGTCGTGCCAGCCAACGGCGTCGCGACTGACCCACGTGCCCTCGGTGATGATCAGCCCGGCTGACGCGCGCTGGGCGTAATACTGGGCGTGCAGTTCCGTCGGCACCAAGTCGGGATTGGTTGCGCGGCTACGTGTCATAGGCGCCATGACGACGCGATTGGCGAGCGGGTAGTCAGCCGCCCGATAGGGCCACAACAGCGGCTGTGCCCTGTCGTGCTCGGGCGGCGTGCTCACGAGGCTGCCTCCTATACGG
>CAVUOR010000012.1:0-335779 GCA_963743145.1 uncultured Actinomycetota bacterium
ACACTCAACCTCGGCCACGAGCGTGTGACCTCTTCCTGAATGGCCGGTGCCGTTGGCAGAACCCCGCCACCTCGAACACGCCTGATCCCAGGTCCTGACGATTCTTCACGGCGTAGGTTCGACTCGAAGACAATGAACAGGAGGCCGCCGTGCCGATATTCATGGTCGAGCGCAACTTCGCCGAGGAACTAGAGCCCAGCCTGGACGCCGCCGATGGAATCAATCGGATCAATGACCAGGAGGGCGTTCGCTGGTTGTACTCGTTTCTGTCAGCGGACAAACGAAAGACGTACTGCCTGTATGAGGCACCGTCGCCGGAGGCCATCAGAACCGCCGCCGCGCGTGCCGGTCTTCCCGCCGACGTCGTCGTCGAGGTAAGCGAGCGCATCCTGCCGGACGGCGCATCGGCCGATATCTGATCCTTAACCGAGCAGCTCGTGATCGGCGGCGTACATCGCTGCCTGCGTACGATTCGCGGCGCCGGTCTTGATCAGGATGCTGCGAACATGGTTGGCCGCGGTGTTGGTGCTGATGTAGAGGCGTTCGCCGATCGCCTTATTGCTCAGCCCCTCGGCAAGCAGCCTCAGCACTTCGACCTCCCGGTCCGTCAGGCCGTCCGGGCCCGTTGCCAGCAACGAATTCACCAGGTCGACGACCCGGGTTTGGCCGATCGGCGCGGCGACGGCGCGGGCCTCGTCGGCCAGGCGCCGGGCTTCTTCGGTACGACCACATGACGCCGCAAACAAGGCTTGCCGGGTCAGCGTTTCCGCAATGTGAACCACCGAGCCCATCCGACGGTCCATCTCAAGCGCCGCGCCGAAGTGATGCTCGGCCGCACTGTTGTCACCGCCGAGCGCCGCGATCCGAGCGAGGTATCGGTCGGCGCTGCCGAACAGCGCCACGAACTGACCGGCCAGCAGGTTCTTGCCGGTATAGCGGGCAACGAACGGGCGTAGCGCGTGAACCGCTTCGCGGTTGCCCAGCTCTAGGGCCGCCTCCACCATGAAGACCAACTCCATCGGCCACTGCGCCTCGTCGGTGTGGTCGCCGAGATTGCGGTTGAGCAGCTGATTCAGCGCGCGGGTCATGCCACGCTCACAGTCGAGCTCGGTATACAGCGCAAGCAAGCCGGGCACCCAGCGCCCGGCGAACGTTTCGCTGCCGTCGACAAACCCGCTGAACCTGTTTAAGCTTCCGGTTTCGCGGTGGATCAGAAACATCTGGACCCCGTGTGAGCCCTCTGTGTCGTCTCCGCCGAACGAATGACCCGCGCGCAATGCGATATCGGCCCACCGTTCGGCACCGGCGAAGTCGCCGCGTAGATAGGCCAGCGCCTGCTCGACGCACGCGCCGACAAAGCCGAAGAAGGGTTGGCCGCAGGCTTGGGCCGCTCGCTGCATGTGGGCGGCCGACGCGGCTAACCCGTCGGGCCGACCGGCCACATAGCTGACCATGGCGCCGAAGTGTGAGGCCGACCCCAGCGTCTCGTAATCGCGGCGCGCTAGCGCCATCCGCGAGGCCTCGGCCGAACGCTGCAATTGGATCTCGCATAGCTCCGGGGTGAGACCGTGCCAGAGGCTCGTCGTGAGAGTGTGCAACGTAACCGCCGGATCCTCGGCGACCCGCGCGCGTTCGATGGCGCGGCTACCGATTTCGCGAGCATGTGCCGACTCGCCGGCAAACGCCAGCGCGCGTCCAAAACTGCCGAGGGCCTGCACATAGCGTGGGTCGTCGGTGTTCAACCCGCACGATTCCAGCGCCGATGCCAGCAGGTCGGCCGCCTTCGAGTCAGCGCCCCAGCGGCGCCAATTCGCGTCCTCGTAGCCGACGGCTGCCTCCAGCCGGATGAGCGGGTCGTCCATCGCGCTGATGCGTTCGTAGATGGCCCGCGCGCGGGAGAAATCACCTGCGCGCACGTGGTTCACGGCCGCACCGAGGTTCATCCTTGCCCGATCCGCGAAGCTCAGCTCGGGAAGCGATGCCGCACGCTCGAACCATTTCGCGGCGTCCTCATACGCCAGGCTCTGTTCGGCCATCCGGGCCGCCTGACGCGCGTATCGCAACGCCTGCTCGTGGTAGCCCAGCACGTGCGCCCGCAGGTAGTGGTTGGCCAGGCGGGGAATAACCGATGGGTCTGCGCGCCCCTCAAGGGCTTCGGCGGCCCGCGCGTGCATGATCCGCAGCTGGGACGCCGCCATCCCATCGACCACAGCCTCGCGGGTCAGGGCGTGCACGAAAGAGAATTCGCCATCGGAGTCGTGAACCGGTCGGATCAGTCCGATGCCTTCGGCCGAATCGATCGCTGCCAACGTCGCGGGGAGATCGGTCTCGCAGCTCGCGATGAGCGCGGGCAGATCGAACGTTTGACCCAGGACCGCTGCCTGCTCGATCACCCGACGAACGCCGGCACCTAGTCCGCCAAGGCGGCGGGCGATGGCGTCACCGATCGACGCCGGAACCCTTTGTTGCGAACTCAACGTGGCTATCCCGCCCCGGATTTCCAGGTCGTTGACAGAGTTCGGTCAAGAAGAACGGATTGCCGCCGGTTTTGTCGCGCAGCAGGGCCGCTGCCGTGCGCGCCGACGCAGGGGTCAATTGCTCGGTTTGGCAGACAAACTCGGCGATCGCCTCGGTGTCCAGACCCGCGAGGTCCAGGCGCCGGACACCGTCGAATCGGTGCAGTTCGGCCAGCCGGGTGACGAGCTCGTCGGAGCGGTCCGGTTCGGTGGTGCGGAATGTGGCCACCAGCAGCATGCGGATATCGGCACAGCCGATCAGCACCTGTTCGAGCATCGCAAGGGTGGGCAGCTGCGCCCAATGCAGGTCGTCCAGTATCAACGCGATCGGCCGATCGATCGCCAAGCGCCGCAGGAATCCGGTCAACGCGTCGAAAAGAGCGCGCCGGGCCGCGCCGACGTCCGCTGCCCGGCCACTATCGGGCAGATGCCGATCCACCTGGATAGTCAGCCGCCGCAGCTGTGGTCCCGCGTCTGCCAGCGCGTCCGCCATCGAACCTGGTGGAGCGGCGATCAGCAGCCGGTCCAGTGCCTCGGCGAACGGTGCGTACGGGAATGTCCGCGTCGGCCGTCGAGCTGCCCACGAGCACCGCAACGCCGTGGTCGGCCAGCGTTCCGGCAACCTCCGCGGCCAGGCGCGTCTTACCGGCCCCGGGCTCACCGCCGATGAACACCGCCTGGCGGTTGCCGCGCTCGACCCGCTCCCAGGCCTGCTCGAACGTCGCGAGTTCCGCGGCGCGACCCACGAGCGGGCCGCGGCGACGCGCGATCAGCTCGGCGGGAAGCGGTGGCGGCACCCACTGCGCCATGGAATCAACGTAACCGCGTGGGTGTTTGCTAGGTCGATAGTCAGATCTGACTATCGTTGGACACCTCGGAAATGCCTCGTCATGGTCATGACGCACGACCTCCTCGCCTCGTAGCGTCGCGGCATCAAGACCTGCGACGCAAGGAGGTGAGGGCCATGAGCCTGACAACCGCAACCGACGAACTACGCACCAGGCTGGGCGCGGAGGTAATCGTGCCCGACGACCCCGGATACGACGAGGCTCGGGCGCTCCACAACGCCATGATCGACAAGCGGCCGGCGGTGATCGTACGCTGCGGATCCGCCGCCGATATCGCTGGCGCTCTCGAGTTTGCGCGGACGTCGAACCTGCCGGTCGCCGTCCGCGGCGGCGGTCATAACGGCCCGGGTTTCGGCAGCGTCGAGGGCGGCCTTGTCATCGATCTGTCACCGATGAACCGCATCGACGTGGACGCCGACCGGCGCATCGTACGTGTCCAAGGCGGCGCGACTTGGGGTCAAGTGGACGGCGCAACGCACGCGCACGGTCTGGCCACCCCGTCCGGCATCATCTCCACCACCGGAGTCGGCGGCCTCACCCTCGGCGGTGGCCACGGCTACCTGTCCCGCAAGTTTGGGCTGACCATCGACAACCTGCTGGAGGCCGAGCTCGTGCTGGCCGACGGTCGCGTGGTGACGGCGTCCGAATCCGAGCACCCCGACCTGTTCTGGGCGCTGCGCGGCGGCGGCGGAAACTTCGGCGTGGTCACGTCGTTCACGTTCCGCCTGCATCCGGTGCATACCGTGATCTGTGGGCCCACGGCCTGGCCCGCATCGGCTACCGCCGACATACTTACGTGGTACCGCGACTTCATCCCGGCTCAAGACGAGGATCTCTACGGATTCTTCGCAGCCATGACCGTCCCGCCGGTGGCGCCGTTCCCCGAGGCCTTCCACCTTCAGAAGGCGTGTGCCGCCGTCTGGTGCTACACGGGCGATCCCGCAAGGGCCGATGAGGTGTTCGCGCCAGTCCGGCAAATGGAGCCGGCCTTCGACGGTATCGGTGCGGCGCCGTACCCCGCGCTGCAGTCCACCTTTGATGGACTGTATCCCAAAGGGCTGCAGTGGTATTGGCGTGGCGACTTCTTCCGGACCGTCGCCGACGGTGCGGTTGAAGCCCATGCCCGCTTTACCGAGGAACTGCCGACCATGCACTCCACGATGCACCTCTACCCGATCGACGGCGCGGTGCATCGGGTCGGTCAAACCGAAACCCATGGGCGTACCGGGATGTCAACTTCTCACAGGTCATCGCTGGGGTCGATCCGGACCCCGCGAACGCGGAGGTGTTGAAGCGCTGGACGGCGGACTACTGGGATGCCACCCACCCGTACTCGGCTGGCGGTGCTTACGTCAACTTCATGATGGACGAGGGCCAAGACCGTGTCCGGGCAACCTACGGTCCGAATTACCAGCGGCTCAGCGAGATCAAGGCGCAATACGATCCGAGCAACGTGTTCCGCATCAACCAAAACATCCAGCCGGCCGGATAGCACTGAGCCGAATCACGCAGCGCAAGAACGGCACTCAGAACGCGCGGACGTAACCCCGTAGCTCAGAGCCGCGCCGCATCCCTTCCAGCTCGATAAGAATTCGGAGGTCACGATGAAACGCCTTCTCGCCATCATTTACGGCGCAGCCAGTTATCTCGTCGGCTTTGCCGCTTTTGTTTATGCGATCTGTTTCTTGGGCAATATCGCGGTTCCGCGGAGCATCGACCGCGGTGTCGCGGCACCCATGGGGGAGGCGGTCGCGGTCAATGTGCTGCTGCTTGGCGTATTTGGTGTGCAGCACAGCGTGATGGCGCGACCAGCGTTCAAACGTTGGTGGACGCGAGTTGTGCCCCAGGCCATCGAGCGCAGCACCTATGTCGGGGTGACGGGTCTGGTGCTGTTTCTGCTGTTCTGGCAATGGCGGACAATGCCAGCGATCATCTGGGATGTGGATTGGCGGCCGGGCCGGCTGGTTCTGCAACTGCTGTTCTGGCTGGGCTGGGCAATCGCCTTGGCGTCGACGTTCATGATCAATCACTTCGATCTCTTCGGCCTAAGGCAGGTGTACCTGGCCTGGCGTGGCCAGCCCTACACCGAACTCCCATTTCGTTCGCCACTGCTGTATCGGCTTGTGCGTCATCCCCTCATGCTGGGATTCATTGTCGCGTTCTGGGCCAGCCCAAGGATGACCGCAGGCCACCTGCTCTTCGCAACAGCGACCACGGGCTACATCCTCATCGCCCTGCGGTTGGAGGAACGCGACCTGACGGCAGAGTTGGGCGATCAGTACCGCGAGTATCAAGGACGGGTGCCCATGCTGTGCCCATGGCCGGCCCGCCGCGTCGAGCATGAAGGGCCACTCATCGGACGGGTGGTATAGGGATTAACCCTCGGCGTGGAGGTGGGGAAGAGATGGCGGCTAGTCGCTACGTTCTCGGGGCGATCGGTTCGACGCGGTGGCACTCGCTCGCTTGCTGGCACCGAAAGGGCGTGAAGACCGAAGCACCCCCCGACGACGACCGGGGGTGCTCCGTGCAGGTTGCTACTACCTATCCAACCTGCTATCCAACCTGCGTGATGATCTTCTGGATATTTGTTGTCGTATGTGCGGCCTTGACGTTGTACTGCGCCTCGGCGACCTTGCCCTTCTCGTCGACCACAAACGTCGAGCGGATGACGCCTACATACCGTTGCTTAAGGTGTACATGTGGCTGGCTCCGCTACCGCCGTTTAGCTGCGTCAACCCAAGGACAATGAGGGCAAGCAGATCGCCATTAGCCGCCAGTGTGCCAGCCCTTAGCGCTATGCCGCGCCAAGCGCTGGCACAAGAAGGTGGAGTACCCCGACTCATCAACCCACGCAGTCGAGCGATTCGCGCCGACAGAGGGCCTGCTTTAGCGTGGCGTCATGCTGTTCATTTCGGGGATGTCTGTGTCGCAGGCGCGGCGCGAAGTACTGCGGACCAACTTCTGGCTGGTGCCGAGCTTGGAGGTGATCGCATCGATCCTCCTATTTTGGGCCACCTTGGAGGTAGATCGTGCCGTCTACCACGGCACGCTCACACTCCCGGCATGGGTGGAAGCCGGCAGCGCAGACACAGCACGTGAGATCCTCCTCGCGGTGGCCGCGGCGATCATGACGGTCATCGGGATCAACTTCTCGGTCACGATTGTCACGTTGACGCTGGCGTCGACCCAGTTCGGACCCCGGATGTTGCGCAACTTCATCCGCGATCGCGGTACTCAGCTCACGCTGGGCACGTTTGTGGCAACGGCCGTGTACTGCGTGCTGGTCCTCTTGGCAATCGGCCCTGCAGAGCACGGCGTATTCGTGCCGCACTTTTCCGTCTCGGTCGTATTCCTGCTGGTACTGGTCGATCTGGCCGTGCTCATCTATTTCCTCCACCACATCGCCATCCAGATCCAGCTTCCCTTCGTCATCGCCAGTATTGCCGGTGATTTGGGGCGCTACCTCGGGGTGCGAAAGCCCGACATCCGGATGTCCACCCGAGACGAGCCGGATGACACTGAAGAACTCGCAGCGCTGGTCGACACCATCAAGTCTTCCGGCGCGATGCTGCGTACCCCGAAAGGCGGCTACCTGCAGGCCATCCGCTACGACATGTTGATTCGTGCCGCGTCGGCCGCCGATGCGGTAGTGCACTTGCCCTATCGCCCGGGGAACTTCCTGGTAGAGGACAGCGAACTAGCCGCAGTGTGGCCGCCCGAGGCTGCCGCACGCATGACTCGCTGCCTGAAACGCGCACAGGTCACCGGGCCGGTCCGCAACCTCGCTCAAGACCCCGCTTTCGGCATCGACCAACTCGTCGAGATCGCCATTCGGGCGCTGTCTCCGGCGGTAAACGACACATACACTGCGCTTACCTGCGTGGACTGGCTCGGCAACACCCTGTGCAAGCTCGCGAAGGTGTGGAAGCCGGCCCAGGCGTACCGCGACCGTACCGGTGCTATCCGGGTCATCTGCGAGCAGGTCACTTACCAAAATTTGGTCCAGCGGTCATTCGACAAGGTCCGCCAGGCCAGTCGTGGAATGCCCGCTCTGCTGATGCGTCAACTCGAAGCACTCAAAGCGATCATGGATCAGACCGCCGACCCCGACCAGGCCCATCTGCTGATGGACGAAGCCGCCATGATCCAGCGCGCCAACCTCGAGTCGGTGCCCGAAGAGTTCGACCGCCTCGCCGTGGAACGCCGCTTCCGCGCCCTAGCCAGCGCGTATGCCCGGCTGAGCGAGTCTGCCGGCAACTATCTGCACCCGGAATACGATCTTCACCTGACCGGGGATTCCGCATCGAGACTTAGCCTAGGTGGCGACCGGTAGGACCGCTCTGGACGTCGTGATCCTTAGACTCGCCAGCTCAGCTCACGGCGCCGCAGGTCACTTGCGGCCCGGCTGCAGGTTAGCCGTACCCGCGCAAGAGTGCGGCCGAACTCAAGTTGCGCCGGGTAAAGGACGGCCCTCGCAGCCACCACGCGACGGTCCCGCCGACGCGAAGGATGGCTGCCCATCCTGGTGTGTAGAACATTAGATCGACAAGTCACGGCGCAGTTTGGCCACATGGCCGGTGGCCTTCACGTTGTATTGCGCGGCGGCGATCCTGCCTTTTGGGTGGATGACGTTAGCGGGCACTTCCGCATTTCGGCAGTTGCGTCCCCGAGGGGTGAATCAGTGCACGGGCGCGACGACCCCCCGATCTGCAGCCAGCCCGGCCTTCACTTGGCGGGTGAGGTCGTCTCCGAGCACCTCGACGAGCCCGTTTTCGACGCCATCGAGCGCTGCGGCCGCGATGGCGGCCGGGTCGTTTTTCGGCGCGTCGACATGGGCGACCATGTCGGTATCCATGAATCCGACGTGCAGCGCCGTTACCGCCACGCCGGATGGCGCCAATTCGTCACGTACAGCGTCGGTTTGCCCCCACTCCGCGGCCTTCGCGGCCGAGTAGGCACCAACGTTGTGCAGGTGGGCCCAGGACAGCACAGACAACACGTTGAGGATGGCGGCGGGCGCGTTGGCCTGAAGGTAGGGGGCGAACGCCCTGGTGACCGTCAGAGTGCCGAAGTAGTGGGTCTCCATCTGCTCTCGGATGTCATCTAGGGGACCGGTGAGCAGGCCGTTAAAACTGCCCGCCGTGCCAGCGTTGTTGATGAGCAGATTCACGTCAGTGGCAGCCGCTGCGGCGGCTGCGACCGACGCCGGGTCGGTGATGTCGATCCTGATCGGGACAACACCTGCGGTGGTGATCGTTTCGGGGTTCCTGGCCGCCGCATAGACCTTCGCTGCGCCACGCGCGACGAGCTGCTCGGTCAGCTGGCGCCCGAATCCCCGGTTGGCCCCAGTGACCAGTGCCACCGATCCTTCGATACGCATAATGTCTCCTGCTCTCTTCGCATTGACGTTACGCCGCCGCCAGCGAATTTATTCTGGCGTATTTCAGCCGTTCGGGTGGCCCGCTAACGCGACACGCGTGGTGCGTGATGAAGGTGGTTAAAGTCGCGACGATGGCGTCACAACGGTTCCCGCCGTACCCGACACACCGATCGACGTGATTACGAGGTGCTGAGCAGTCTGTTGATAAACGTTGTCGTATGTGCAGCCTTGACGTTGTACTGCGCCTCGGCGACCTTGCCCTTCTCGTCGACCACAAACGTCGAGCGGATGACGCCTTGGACGGTCTTGCCGTACATCTTTTTCTCGCCGTAGGCGCCCCAGGCGGTCAACACCTTGCGCTCGGGGTCGGACAGCAGCGGAAACGTCAGACCCTCGGCATCACGGAATTTCGCCAGCTTTTCCGGCTTGTCGGGGGAGATGCCGACGACGTCGATGCCGGCGTCGTTGAGCTCGGCCAGGTTGTCGCGGAAGTCGCAGGCCTGTTTGGTGCAGCCGGGAGTCGAGGCCGCCGGGTAGAAGTAGACGATGACGCGCCGGCCCTTGTAATCGGCCAGCGATACTTTCTTCCCGTCGGCGTCAGGCAGGGAGAAGGCGGGCGCATTGTCGCCCGGCGCGAGGCGTGCGGTGTCGGTCAAGGGGTGCCTTTCTATCAACCGGCACTTTCGCTTCGTGCCAACTGATCTGGGTAGGTAAGCGGGTACCAACTGTGTCGGCGACCCTCAGGTGGCCGTCTCGTCGAGCTGCTCACTTGAGCGCCTACCGGTTTAAGCATGCCGTTATTGTTAACTATGGCGTCAAGATGGTACGGGTTCTGGTTCTGTGGAGAGCTGTTGCCTGGCTCTTGCCCGGTTCATCACCGGCAGGGCGGCGAATGACTCAGCCGTCCATTCATCACAGCAACCTGATCGAGAAGGTTCTCGAAGGGGCGCTATTCAAGTCGCGCTGGCTACTGGCGCCCTTCTATCTGGGATTGGTGCTCTCGCTGCTCGCGTTGCTGGGGGCCTTTGTGGGAGAACTGGCCCATGTCTTGCCCGAGCTCGCCCATCCGTTAAGTCTCGATCCCGAAAAGATGATTCTGACGGCACTGTCGCTGATCGACCTGTCGTTGGCGGGCAACCTGGTAGTGATCGTCATCTTCTCCGGCTACGAGAACTTCGTCTCCAAGATCGACACGAAGGACACTGAGGATCGGCCCAGCTGGATGGGGACGCTGGATTTCTCCGGCCTCAAAATGAAGCTGATCGGCTCCATCGTCGCGATCTCGGCCATCTCGCTGCTGCGCGCCTTCATGGACCTCAGCCAGCCGGAAGTCGCGGTCGACACGCCTCGGCTCCGCTGGATGGTCGTCCTGCACGTGACTTTCTTGGGCACAGGCCTGCTGTTCGCAGCCATGGACTACGTCGGCAACCGCGCCGATCGGCCGAGACTCCACGAATCAGAAAGCTCGCCCAGCGTGACGAGCGCCTAGAGATGGTTTGTGACGATCTGACCGTTGTCGCTCGCCAGCAAGCTGGTGTCGGTATCGAATCTTCGGTCAGGCCTGTTTGGTGCAGCCGGGGGTCGAGGCAGCGGGGTAGAAGTAGGCGATGACGCGACGGCCACGGTAGTCGGCAAGCGACACTTTCTTCCCATCGGCGTCGGGCAGCGTGAAGGCGGGCGCTTAGTCGCCGGGCGCCAGGCGTGCATTGTCGGTCAAAGAAAGTCCCTTTCTCTTCACCGGCGTCCCGCGATCGGCGCCGGCTCAACTAGGGTAGGTCGACAGGCGCCCACCTGAGGCCGAGCCCGGCCCTGGAGCGCCGACGACAGGGAGGACGAGAGTGGCGGACCGGGACCCCGACACCATCAAGCAGGAGATCGATCAGGCCCGTGACCAGCTCGCATCGACTGTCGATTCGCTCGCTGTGCGGGCTAATCCGCGCCGCATCGCCGAGGACGCCAAAGCCCGGGTGATCGGGTTCGTCAAGAAGCCGGCGGTGGCGATCTCGCTGGCCGGGATCGCAGCGCTGGTCGCGGCCCTAGCGGTCCGCAAGATCCGCAATCGGTAGCCCCGAACTGGCTGCAGGACACCGCCAGGACGCAATTCGTTCCTTCTGGCCTGCTGGGTGGCCTCACGACACGGCGTTGTCGTCGCTGTTTTTCGTGCGGTACAGCAGATAACCGAACCCGGGACGGATTGCGCCGACGCTACCGCTCGCGACGGCATTCCGGGGACAGCGTCGGCGCAGCAACGACTGGCGGACGTGGAAGCGCGCTGTGCTCCCGGCCCCTTGGCCGCGGGTCCAACGTGTCGGTACGCATCACCCATCCCGCGCCGATGCCAACGGCCACCAGGCCAGCACGGCCGAGCACGATGGCCGCTTTGCGGCACGTCATCACTCTGTCGCGGTGTCAACGTTAGGTTGACGCACCGGTCAGTGTGAGCGATTCCTCGACATTCGGATCGAGATGCTCCAGAGGCCCAATCACCATCGTGAAATGGGTCACCATCACGTCGGATCGGGCAGCCTTGCCATCGCTTAGGCGTTCCCACAATTGGGCACCCAATCGACGGTGACATCGATAACCAGCGAGGCTGACATGCGACAGACCACCATCAGCGGACAGCACGACGCGCGCTACTACGCAAAGACCATGATTCGATCGTCCCTCTTGGTCGCTGCGGGTGCGTTGACCGCCGGGCTCACGCTCGCCGCGCCCGCGCAGGCCGCCTCCATCGACACCCGTTTCGACGTCTGCGCGGCACTGCGGAATGGCACGAGCCTCGCCTCGATTGAAGCGACCCTTGAGGCCGGCGGCTATAGCGCATCTAACGCCGGCGCCTTCACCGGTACCACCATTCGCCAGCATTGTCCGGACCAGGTCGCCAACGTGATGGCGCAGGTGCGGCGGGCAGGTGGATGAAAGCCCCTGAGCGCGAGCATGACTAGGTGTAGGGCTGGAACCCTGGGCTCCTAGGAGATGCCGGGGAGTGTCAAGGATCAACCGAAGTAACTGTCGACGGTCAGCCGAAACAGGCATCACCCGAAACTAAAATGTCATCCCTGAAAGGGCGGGGCTGTGTCAACCCGTTATTGGTCCCTGGTTTGGCGGCTTTCGGTCTCCGTGCGGACAGCGCCGGGCAAGGACCAGGGTCAAGACGCAGCGCCCGCAGCGTAGCGAGGACGAACGGTCTTGATGCCGGGCCGGGCCGGGCGCATGCTTCGGCGGGTGCCGGAAGACAGCGGCGCGAATGTGTGGTTGTGGGCCTTCTCCAAGCCGTGATGGTGCAGATATTTTGGGGCAGGGCCAGACTGGGTCCGGCTGCCGGTCATCCCTTCGCCCAGCTGTGTGGGCATGGAGCGGTGCGGCGACAACACGCGGGGTCGATCAAGCAGGCGACTACGCCGATGGTTGGGGAGTCATGACATTTAGCGACCGCGCGCGGTTGCGTCCGGAATACTCACGCGGCTCTGCCCCGGTCAAGCGCGCGGATGTGACCGTCGCGCATCCCGTAGTAGACCAACGTGAGCAGCTTGCGTGCCGCGGCGACTTTGGCGATGTTCTTGCCGCGGCGGGCTTCGATACGTTGTTTGTCGGCCGAGATCTTGGCGGTTGTCGGGTAGCGCTGCACCGCCTCGATCGCCGCCCAGCGGACCGCTTTGGAGCCTTGCTTGGTGATATGTCCGCGGTGCACGACCCTGTCGGACTCGCGGTGGCGCGGGGTCAGCCCGGCCCATGAACATAGGTGTGCGGGGTCGGTGAAACGCTGCACGTCACCGATCTCGGCGACGAACACCGCCGCCAGCGTCGGTCCGATGCCGGGCACTTCCTGGATCGCTTGATAGCCCCGGTGGGTGCGTAGCTGCTCGGCGATCAGCGCAGCAAAGCGCGCTTCGTGGCCATCGAGGATGTCGATGAGTTCCAGCAGCGAGTGGATTCGTTCGGCGTAAGCGGAGGCCAGCGGCACCCTGGCCAACCGTTGTCGGCCAGTGACTCCGAACAGATCCGACACCGCGATGAGTACGCCGGCTTTGGCCAGCACGGCATGGATCTGAGCTTTCAATCCGGACCGGGTCGCGACGAGCTTGGCGCGGTAACGCACCAGCTCGCGCAGTTGGCGCGTCTGGGGCGGGGCGATCCAGGCCTCGGGCAGTCGGCCCATCCGCAGCAGATCGGCGAGATCACCGGCGTCGCGCACATCGTTCTTCACTCGCCGGTTTCGGAATCCGTTGACCCCTAACGGATGCGCCAAATGGACCCGCGCTCCGCAGGCTTGCAGCACGTCGACCGCCCAGTACCAGCCGTATGTCGCTTCGAGGACCACCTCGGGATTAACACCTGCCTGCTCTAGCTGCAGCTCCAAAGCGACCGGATCGTTGACAATCCGCACCACCGACAACTGCTCACCGGATTCGGACTGACGTACGATCACCGACCGCTGTCGATGCAAATCGATCCCGACGAACTGCCTGCCGTCATACTCGTCCATAGGGCCTCCCGTGATTCGTGGAAGTGAACACCCCCAGCATCCGCCGGGAACGTCACGAGGAGCGGAGGCCCCGCCCCTTCATCGCATCAAGCATCAGCTGAGGTAATACATTCATGCGGATGAGGTGTGGATCTCCTGGCGCACTCGTCGGCGATTGAAATCGATGACATTCTGAAGGACTTCAGTCCGCACCGAGCCCGTCAGAGCGTACGAGACAGATATTTATCGTGAAGGCCCGATTGTCGGGAATATCCCGCTCGCGTATATAGTCTGAAGCTCCCTCGTGGTGGAGTTACGCTTAGCCAATTCGTTGCAGAAAGTGGCGAGTCCGTTGATCTGGTGGAAGCGCAGATTATCGCGCCGTCTTGGCGGCTTCGCGCCGAGCCTTCTCTTTCACGTGGGTCGAGCAGCAATGCCCCATCTCGCAATGATATCGGTCACTGCAATCATGCGAACAATAGACTGATGCGTCCGGAAGCCAGTCCGGATCGGACAGGTCACGCCATCGGTCGTTCGGATCGAACGTGTGGCCGCAATGTACGCAAGTCTTCACCTTGGTCTTGGTAGCCATGCAGGTCAGGGTACGCGCCATGGCCCTAAATCGGTGAGGGTTTCAGATCGGCGGCAAACAATCGACGTCTCGCAAAACACCTGGCGTGCAATTCCAAAGCAACATCATTTGCGGCGGCGAATTAATTACTTTCTGAAACTAACTCAGCCGTCTTCGATTCTCGCTATCGCCGCAGGTCGACACGACCGCGCGGTGACTTCAATGAGATCGACGGGCGACAGGTCAACGAGCAGAAAATGAGCGCCTCACAGCGAAATCGCCTGTAGCGCATAATGTTTCCATGTCTGTTGAGCGTCGCTTGCGCTGTCCGCGCGCGAGTAGCCCACCCTGGTGTCACGTCGTCGCCTAGCAAACTGATCAGGTGAAGCACAACGAGCCGTGCGGCTGCGGCCCGGGCGGGCGGCGCGGCTCCGACGCGACGGCGCACCGCAGGAATTAACTCGGCAGCTATGGCGTTCGGCTAGCGGTGGCGCACGCGACGAGATGCCTTAGTATCAGCCCGTCGAGCATTCCTAATCGGGGGGCACGATGTTGACGCTTCTTAAGCGGGCATGGGTTCCGCTGGTCGTGGTCGTGGCACTGATCATCGGGGGCGTTGCAGTGGACCGACTCAACGGCGTCTTCCCAGGACCTGGCGTGCCCAAGCCCGATCCCCGGGATGCGACCCCGCCGTACGCGGCCAAGACCGCCATCTACGAAATCCTGGGACCGCCCGGGACGACCGGCGTTGTCAACTGGATGGATGCGGAGGCACAACCGCAGAAGGCCAACTTCACCACGTTGCCGTGGTCGCAGACGATAGTCGCCGAGATGCCCGGCATCTTCGCCTACATCGTCGCCCAAGGTGACGGCCCCTCCATCGGCTGCCGGATCACCGTCGACGGCAAATTGGTCGATCAACAACAGGTCGACACGCGTGACGCGCAGGTTTCCTGCTTGGACAAATCCGCGTGACCGACGACACCAGCGACACGGAGGACGACGCCACCGACACGGACGAAATCCCCGTCGCGCAGCGCACCGAAGTTGAGCGCAAACCGCGTCTGGCCCGCACCGTCCGCGTCCTGGCGCTGCCGATCGTTGTGTTCTGGCTGCTGATCGCGGTCGGCGTCAACGTCTTCGTCCCACAGTTGGAGAAGGTTGCCGAGGACGTCTCGGTGCCGCTCTCACCATCCGACGCGCCTTCGGTGACCGGGATGAAGAGAATCGGGGAGAAATTCAAGGAGTACGACTCTGACAACCTCGTCCTGGTGACCCTGGTCGGTGAGAAACCTCTCGGCCAGGACGCTCACCAGTATTACGACGATCTGGTCAAGAAGCTGCAGCAGGACAACGAACACGTCGAGCATGCGCTGAATTTCTGGGGGCAGCGATTCACGTCCTCGGGTGTCGAGAGCTACGACCACAAGGCCGCCTACGTCCAGGTCAACCTGCGCGGTGACCAGGGCGGAGCTGTCGGAGACAAGTCGGTTGCCTCGGTTCGCAAGATTGTGGCGGACTCGAAGCCGCCGCCGGGGGTGAAAGCCTACGTCGCCGGTCAGGGAGCCCTGACCGCCGACACGATCGTTGTCGGCAACGCGAGCCTGGCCAAGATGACGATCATCACCATCATCATCATCGCGATCATGCTGATGTTCGTCTACCGATCTATCGGCACCGTGCTGCTGACGATGGTCATCCTGTTCGTCGGACTGGCCACCGGCCGGGGCGTGGTAGCACTGCTGGGCGAAACCGGCATCATGGGGCTTTCGACCTTCGCCGTCAACTTGCTGACGGCACTGGCCATCGCGGCTGGTACCGACTACGCGATATTCATGGTCGGCCGCTACCAGGAGGGCCGGGAGCGGAAGCTCGACCGCGAAGCCGCCTACTACGACACCTTCGCCGGTGTCAGCAAGGTGGTGCTGGGCTCGGGTCTGACGATTGTTGGGGCGCTGGCCTGTCTGCATTTCACTCGGCTGCCCTACTTCAGTTCGCTGGCGTTTCCGTGCGCAGTAGGCCTGCTGGTCGTGGTGGCCGCCGGGGTGACCCTGACTCCGGCGCTGATCGTGGTCGCAAGCGGCTTCGGTCTGTTCGACCCGAAGCGAGAGTTCAATTACACACGCTGGCGCCGTCTGGCGACGGCCATCGTGCGGTGGCCGGCGCCCATCCTCGCGACTTCCGTCATCCTGGCGATCGTCGGCGCCCTGGGCCTGATGGGCTTCAACCCGCGCTACAACGACCTGTATTACCTGCCGCATAGCGCTTCCTCGATCCGCGCCTACGACGCGGCCGATCAACACTTCACCCAGGCGCGTTTGAATCCGGACCTTCTGATGATCGAATCGGACCACGATTTGCGCAATCCCACCGACATGCTGGTCCTGGACAAGATTGCTGGAGCCATCTTCCGGGTGCCCGGCATCGAACGGGTGCAGAGCATCACCAGGCCACTTGGCCCGCCAATTCAAGACGGATCCATTCCGTTCCAGCTCAGTGTGCAGAGCGCGCCGATCCGGGACAACCTGAGCTACCTGAAGGACCGTATCGGCGACATCAAGAAGATCATCGGTGACCTCGACACCCTGATCGCCCTCTTGCAGCGCACGTACACGGTGACCCAGGAACTCGCGAACGCCGCGGACGACAGCGCGAAAACCGCGGGGAACACGGCGGCCATCACGGACGAAATCCGCGACCACATCGCGGATTTCGACGACTTCTGGAGACCGATTCGCAGTTATTTCTATTGGGAGAAGCACTGCTTCGACATCCCGATCTGCTGGTCGCTACGAGGGCTGTTCGACGCCCTGGACGGGTTCGATCAGCTCGCCGAGCAGTTCCACAATCTCACCAATGACCTCACCCACACGGCTGCAGCCACGCACGAACTGCTGGCGATTATCCCCCAGATAATCGCCACGTCGACGGCGATCCGGAATACGACGTCGACCATCTACAGCACGTTCGACAGTCTGATCGATCAGTTCGACCGGCTGACCGACACGAACGCCGTGATGGGCAAGTCCTTCAACGACTCTCAGGTGGAGAGCCTCTTCTACCTGCCGCCCGAGATCTTCCAGAACCCGGACTTCCTGCTGGGGTTGAGCTTGATGGTGTCGCCGGACGGCAAGGCTGCTCGCTTCATCATCACTCACGCAGTGGATCCGGCGACGACGGAGGGAATCTCGTCCGTCGATCAGGAGCGCCAAGCGGCCAAGGAGGCGTTGAAACTCACCTCGCTGCAGAACGCCGACATCTACCTCGGCGGTACGGCCGCGACGTTTTACGACATCGCCAACGGCGCCAAGTACGACCTGATGATCGCCGGGGTGGCCTCGATCGTGCTCATCTTCATCATCATGGTGATCGTCACCCGCGCTTTGGTCGCTGCGGGCGTCATCGTCGGCACGATCGTGATGTCGCTGGGGGCCGCCTTCGGGTTCTCGACACTGATCTGGCAGCACCTTCTTAATTTCCAGTTGCACTGGGTGGCAACCGAATTCGCGTTAATCGTGCTCTTGGCGGTGGGGTCGGATTACAACCTGATGCTAGTGTCGCGGATCGAGGAAGAGATCGGAGCCGGACTGAAAACGGGACTCATCCGCGGCATGGGTGTTACCGGCCCGGTGGTGACTGCCGCCGGTGTGGTGTTCGCCGTCACCATGGGCACGATGATCACCAGCGATCTCCGGGCGATCGGCCAATTCGGCACGACGATCGGCATCGGCCTCCTGTTCGACACCTTCGTGGTCCGATCGCTCATCACGCCGTCGATCATGACGGTGATGGGACGCTGGTTCTGGTGGCCGAAGCGGGTACGGGTCCGCCCGGCCAGCGAGATGCTTCGGTCCGTCGGGCCGCGCCCGTTGGTTCGTGCACTGTTGTACCAGCCGCGGCACGCGGTCCCGCCGGATCCGCAGACGTAGCATCCGGCACAGCACGCGCCCGCCGATTGCAGATTGTGGCGCTGAAGTGCGCCGTTGAAGTGCGCCGTCAGGGTTTCGAACCCCGGACCCGCTGATTAATGGCTGGTCAATCCCGTCGCATCCTATGGGATACGGTCCTATGGCCGTTCCGCTCGGTAACGGCTGTTTTCGCTACGCATTGCGTCCCGTCGCAACCGGTCGGCTCCGGTGGATTGCCTGCCATTTGCGGCGTACAAGCGTCTCCCGACCTTTTCCAGGCTGGCAAATGAGCTGCTCGACGTGGTACGCAGCCGCCGCTTCGCGAGTCCAAAGCTGCTGCAAGGGCGCGATAATGACCTCAACTCATCCAGCGCGGCGTTGAAACGGGCCGACGTGATGTGGATCTCCTGGCGCACGGAGTACTCGATTTCGCCGAAGTTGTACGACGACAACTGATTAGGCGTTTGTCGACCATCACATCGGGCTGTGATCTGAGCGCCCCTGCGACAAGAGTGTTGAGGCACGCCCCGATGAGAGCAGGGGCGGCCCTATCAACTCATCAGACGCAAGCCGGGTTGATTGGGTTCCCCCGCGGCCAGCGATGCAACCATGGATCGGAGCGTGTCACTCCTCTCGCCCAGAATGCCAACAAATCATGTTTCCATCCGGCTCGACCTCGCACGTGTACGTATCCGCAGGGATGTCCTCGGCCGCTACGCCGTCGTGATCGCGGAACCGGACAATGCGTAGGCCCGCGGCTTCTTGACCGTGTTTCGCCTTGAGCTCCTCCAAGTCCTCGAGGAAACGGCTTTTGCTCTTCTCAGCTTCCATGGTTCGTTCTTCCTGTAGATGTAGCGCCCGACCAGTGGACTATCACATAGTCGCCCTGCCGCGGGTAGGGCCGCAAGAGTAGCTACTACCCGAATAAGCGGCCGGGCGCGAACTTCGACATCAGGCTTTTCCGATTCGTGACCGGCTCCCGCTTCGCGGACAAGGTCCGCGCTACCGGGGCCTCGTTCGTCCCGCTGGCACCGAAGCCGACTCGACTGCTGTCGCAGACATTGGACCAACATCTCGCCCCGGTGTCAGCTCGGATCGGTAGGCACGACAGCTTCGAGCAAGTCAATTCCCCGACCCGATTCGTCTAAACCCTCTGCCGTGGCGGTGCAGTCGCCCGCGCCATGGAGCGATCAGCTGGAGGCATTATCAGCCCGAAGACGACGTACATGATGCGGGCCAAGTGCACGCCCGGTCCCGACCCGTCCCACGAGCAAAGCGGGCACACGGCCCTGAGCTGGCGGCCTTGATAGGCGTGAGGTGCGCCGTCAGGGTTTCGAACCCCGGACCCGCTGATTAAGAGTCAGCTGCTCTACCAACTGAGCTAACGGCGCCTGGATCCTGCTGGATTGCGGTTGTCGACAATAACAGGCATTCCGTCGCAGGGCGAAATCAGCGCGGCTGGCATTGAACGCCGGTCACGTTAACAACCGTCTACCCCTTAGAATACTCGCCAGTAACACAGGGTTGCCGGGGTCGCGAGGGGAAGCAAAGTACGTGGCAGGTCGGGCGATGACGCGTCAGCGCGGGTGGTTGGCCGTGCTGATGGTTCCGCTTGCCATTTTTGGCGCGGGTGCATGCGGCGGCGGCGCCGGCACACCGCCGCCGAGGGCCATCATGGACAAGGCCACGCCGTTCGAGGACCTGCTCGTCCCTAAGCTCAGTGCCTCGGTGACCGACGGTGCCGTCGGTGTCCCAGTGGACCGCCCGGTGACGGTGACCGCCGACGACGGTGTGCTGGCCTCCGTCGAGGTGGTCAACGAAAACGGGAAGGCGGTCGACGGCCAGCTCAACCCCGACGGCGTGCGCTGGTCGACCACCGAGCCGCTGGGTTACAACCGGCAATACACGCTGACCGCCAAAGCCCGTGGGCTCGGTGGCGTGGCTACCCGCCAGATAACATTCCAGACCCATTCGCCGCAGAACCTGACGATGCCCTATGTCATGCCGCACGACGGCGAGGTGGTGGGCGTCGGCGAGCCGGTGGCGATCCGGTTCGACGAGAACATCGCCAACCGCACTGCGGCCGAGAAGGCCATCGTCGTGACCACGGATCCGCCTGTCGACGGTGCGTTCTACTGGTTGAACAACCGCGAAGTTCGTTGGCGCCCTGAGCATTTCTGGAAGCCAGGCACCGCGGTCAACATTGCGGTCAACACCTACGGCGTCGACCTGGGTGACGGGCTTTTCGGCGAGGACAACTTGCGCACGCACTTCACGATCGGTGACGAGCTCATCGCGACCGCCGACGACACCACCAAGATGGTGACCGTGCGAGTCAACGGCGAGGTCGTCAAGACCATGCCCACGTCGATGGGCAAGGACAGCACCCCGACCGCCAGCGGCATCTACATCATCGGCGAGCGGTTCGCGCACATGATCATGGACTCGTCGACCTACGGAGTACCGGTCAACTCGCCCAACGGCTATCGCACCGAGGTGGATTTCGCCACCCAGATGTCCTACAGCGGTGTGTTCGTGCACTCGGCGCCGTGGTCGGTGGGCGCTCAGGGGCACACCAACACCAGCCACGGCTGCCTCAATGTCAGTCCCAGCAACGCGCAGTGGTTCTACGACCACACCAAGCGCGGCGACATCGTCCAAGTCGTCAACACCCTCGGCCCGCCGCTGTCCGGGACGGAAGGTCTTGGCGACTGGAACATTCCGTGGGATCAGTGGCACGCAGGCAACGCCAAGGCGTGATGCGATCTCTGCTGCTGGATCGTTGAACGGTGGGCCTAGCCAACGCCGCGTCTGTACATCCCGGCGATGCGATCGCTAATCCAGTCGGCATCAATGATGGCTAGCTCTGCGCAGTTGCGTTCTCCGCACAGGCATCCGTCACCGGTTGCCCGGTGGTAACGGCCGAGCTTGTCGAATTGCTCCAGTATCCGATCACGCGACCTGAACGCGGCCAACATTTGCGCCTTCGAACGGTCGGCGTCATTTAACGCGGCGTGCAACTTGTCCACCGCGTCACCCCACCGGATGCGGACTTCGTTCTCGTGGTCGTGCGCCATCTTGAGCGCGTCGCCCTGATGTTCATTGCACATCCGGCATCGCCATCCACGGATAAGCAGGTGCGCGTTGCGGATCGCCGTGGCGAGCCGTTCCGGCCATTCCAGTTCGCAACACTGACACACCACTGTGTTGGATTTGGGTTGATCCATGTCGATCTGCCTAGCTGGGTTGGGTAATGACGTAACCAAGGTCGCACACGGTACTGACAGAAGCCGTTTAGGCATGCCGAAGTCGGTCTTCGCCCTTAGCGAACACCCGGTTGGTCAGATCGCCACCCCGAGCGGGCCTAGATGAATGCCCACTGCTGGGTGCCCTGATTCCACACCGGGACGGCCCCCGGCGCCCACGGCGGCGCGGGAGGGGGCGGCGGTATCCACTGCGGGGCGTATGGCGGCGCATATGCCGGCGGGGGTGTCCACCACGCTGGCGCCGGCGGTGGCGGCTTGCATTCGTTGGTCCACACATTGCGTGACCAGTTCGGGTCGCAGTCCGCGGAACTGATTCCCGGCGTCGCGACCGTCACTGCCGCGATCGGAACTATTGCGACCGCGACAACATCAGCGGCCAGACGGCAAATGAACCTCGTCATCGTAGGCCTCCCAGGGGGACCCTTGCCCGACCTTTGCGAGCTCCAGCTTATGCCCTCATCGCGCGGCACAACTGACCTTTGGGGTGAGTGACGGGACTCGAACCCGCGACATTCAGGATCACAACCTGACGCTCTACCAGCTGAACTACACCCACCATTGCTGCCAGCCCAAGCGACGAGCAGCAGCGTCGATACTAGCCGCTCGGATGCTCGGCAGACGAATCGATTCCGTCCGGTGTGGCCGCTTCGCCTCCGAGTTCGACGGCCACTGCCGCAATTTCGCTGGTGGCAGGCCCCGGCGGCGGTACGAACGCGGTGCGCCGGTAATACTGCAGTTCGCGGATTGATTCGTGAATGTCGGCCAGCGCACGGTGCGCCAGCCCTTTGGCCGGCTGGCCGTAGTAGATGCGCGGATACCAGCGGCGGCAAAGCTCCTTGATCGAGCTCACATCGATCATCCGGTAGTGCAGATACGAATCCAGGGCAGGCATGTCGCGGGCGATGAATCCGCGGTCAGTTGCAATCGAGTTACCGGCCAGTGGCGCCGTCTTGGCCTGTTTGACGTGCTCACGGATGTAGTCGAGCACTGCCGTCTCCGCGGCCCCCAGATCCACGCTGGATGCGCGGACCTCTTCGATGAGACCCGAGCGGGTATGCATTTCGGTGACTACGTCGACCATCGACGACAACGCCGCATCGTCGGCGTGGATCACCACGTCAACGCCGTCGCCGAGAACGTTCAGGTCAGCGTCGGTGACCAGGACGGCGATCTCGATCAACTTGTCCGAGCGCAGGTCAAGCCCGGTCATCTCGCAGTCGATCCACACCAGTTCGTCCCGCACAGCGTTCACAGTAGGTTAGCTGCCAGACCTGCAGCCACCCCGGCTGGCGCTCCAGCAAGTAATGTCGTGCCTTGCCGGTAGTACGAGTATTAGGGGAGAGGCGGGCGTCAGATGAGCTCCGAGTCGACACCGGGCAGCGCATCGGCAGGCACTCCTGTGGCGCCGGCGCAGGAGATCGCAAAAGGCTACGCCGTTCAGGGCCAGGCACTGGAGTTGGGCACGGTTGTCGTCGACGGCACCACAGACCCGTCCGCGCAGATCCGCATCCCGCTGGCCACGGTGAACCGGCACGGTTTGGTCGCCGGAGCGACCGGCACCGGCAAGACCAAGACGTTGCAGCTGGTCGCTGAGCAGCTGTCGGCTGCGGGTGTGCCGGTGCTGATGGCCGACGTCAAGGGCGACCTGTCCGGTCTTTCCCGGCCCGGCCAGAGCAGCGACAAGATCACCGCACGCGCCAAGGAAACCGGCGATAACTGGGCGGCGAGCGCCTTCCCGGTGGAGTTTCTGTCGCTGGGCACCAAGGGGATTGGCGTACCGGTGCGGGCCACCATCGCCAGCTTCGGGCCGATCCTGCTGTCGAAAGTGTTGGGACTCAACAGCACCCAAGAGTCGACGCTGGGCCTGATCTTCCACTGGGCTGAGCAGAAGCAATACGAGCTGCTCAACCTGGCGGATTTGCGCGAGGTGATCAGCACCCTCACCAGCGATGAAGGCAAGGCCGAGCTGAAGACGCTTGGCGGCGTGTCCGCGCAAACGGCCGGCGTTATCCTGCGTGCTCTGGTCAATTTGGAAGCCGAGGGCGCAGACACCTTTTTCGGCGAGCCAGAACTCGATCCCAACGACCTGCTGCGTGTCGATGACAAAGGCCGCGGGACCATTTCGCTGTTGGAACTCGGTGACCAGGCCGCACGTCCGGTGCTGTTCTCCACTTTCTTGATGTGGGTGCTGTCCAACCTCTTCAAGAATCTCAAAGAGGTCGGCGACGTTGACAAACCCAAGCTGGTCTTCTTCTTCGACGAAGCGCATCTGTTGTTCACCGACGCGTCGAAGGCGTTCCTGGAACAGGTCGAGCAGACCGTCAAGCTGATCCGCTCGCGGGGCGTTGGGGTTTTCTTCTGCACCCAGTTGCCCACCGACGTGCCCAACGAAGTGCTGTCGCAGTTGGGAGCTCGCATCCAGCACGCGCTGCGGGCGTTCACTCCCGATGACCAGAAGGCGTTGACCAAAACCGTTCGTACCTATCCGAAAACCGATGTCTACGATCTGGCTTCGGCATTGACGTCGCTGGGTATCGGCGAAGCGGTCGTCACCGTGTTGTCCGAGCGTGGTGCCCCGACGCCGGTTGCGTGGACGAAGCTGCGCTCACCGCGCTCATTGATGGCCGCCATCGGCGACGACGCGATCAGCGCCGCGGCCAAATCCAGCCCACTGGAGGCCAAATACGGTAAGACCGTCGACCGGGAATCGGCGTACGAGAAGCTGCAAGCCAAGAAAGCACAGGCTGCACCGCCGGATCAGCCGGCGGGATCGAAGTCTGCACCGGCGGCCGCGAAGAAGCCAGGTTGGTTCAAGCGGTTTGTCGATAGCCGCGGCTTCCAGACCTTTCTCAGGGCGCTCGGTACCGAGCTCATCCGCAGCATGTTCGGCGGCAGCGGTCGCCGTCGCCGCTAGGGTCAGCCGCCCATCTTCTTGTAGAAGCTACCGACGATTGGCGCGACGATAGCCCGCGGAGCGTATTGGCTAGCCACCGACATCGCTTTGGAGGTCACGCCGGGCACAACGCGCATCTTGTTGCGCGCCAAGGCATCTAGCGACTTCTGTGCGGTGTACTCGGTGGAGATCCACAGGAAATCGGGCACCAGCTTCTCGACGATCGAGGCTTCGGCCGGGTCGGGAAGTTCGGTGCGCACTGGGCCGGGGGCCAGCAGGGTGACGTGCACACCGGACCGGCGCACTTCCCCGCGCAATGATTCGCTGAACGTGTTCACGAACGCTTTGGTGGCCGCATAGGTCGCGTTGTAGGGGATCGGTGAATTGCCTGCCGCTGAACCGGAAATCAAGATGCCGCCGGCCTTGCGTTCGATCATGCCCGGCAGCACCGCCAGCACGAGGTCATGGACCGCGATCGCGTTCAGTTGTACCTGAGCCTTTTCCGTCGCCGCGTCAAGCGTTGAGACCGGTCCGAAAGTCGCGGTGCCCGCGTTCGCGCACAGGATCGAGATATTCCGGGTGGCCAACTCGTCGGTCAGTTTTGCGCGTTCCGCGACATCGGCGAGATCGGCCGGGCGCACTTCCACAGCGACCCGGTATTTGTCGATCAGACGGCTGGCCAGGTTAGTGAGCACGTCCTCGCGCCGCGCTGTGATGATCAGGCTGTGGCCGCGCGCGGCCAGTTCGGTGGCCAGTGCTTCGCCGATGTTTTGCGAGGCTCCGGTGACAACTGCACGAGCGTCGGGGCTGGGCGCGGGTACTGGCATGCGCCAATCGTAAACATGGCCGTTCGTAGCGACTGCCAGCGCGGTGGCGCTGGCCAAGCAATCCAACAGCTAAGGTTCTCCCGTATGCGAGTCGGGATCTGCATCGGCGGATTCAAGCTCTACTACACGGGCAACACAGGCAGGATTTCCGCGCCGCAATCGCGCGACCAGTGGCGAGCGTGCAGTACAAGCAGATTCGACGACAACGGTTTGTACCGCGAAAAGGAGTTTTCCGTTGAAGACCTATTCGCCCTCACTCAACTGGGGCCATGAGCTCGTCCCCTCGCTGCTGTGGATCCTCGAGGCCTCCGTCATCAGCGGTCTGGGCCTGTTAGTCGTCGCGGTGCTGATCGCGCGATATACCACGTGGGGCAGGCAGTTCTGGCGGATCACCGGCGACTATTTCAAGGGCCGCCAGAGCCTGCCGGTATGGGGGTCATTCGCGATGCTGCTGCTGCTGGTTATTGCGGAAGTGCGCATCGAGGTGCTGCTCAGCTACTACAGCAACGACCTGTATTCAGCCCTCCAGGCCGCGTTTCAGGGCGGCGGTGGGCATAAGGCCGCAATCCGGAACTCGGGCGTGCACGGCTTCTGGATGGCGATCTGGACGTTCTGCGTGCTCGCGACCGTCCATGTCATCCGGCTAATGCTGGACTTGTATTTGATGCAGCAGTTCATCATCCGCTGGCGGGTCTGGTTAACGCACCGGCTAACCGGCGACTGGCTGCATGGTATGGCCTACTACCGCGGCCGATTCATCGACCACACCATCGACAACCCGGATCAGCGCATCCAGCAGGACATCGACATCTTCACCACCGGGGTCGGCTGGGAGCACAACCATCCCTCCTACCAGACGAAGAGCACGCTGGTGTTCGGCGCGGTGGGATCCATCGTGTCGGTGTTCTCCTTCGCCCGGATCCTGTGGCACCTATCGGGCACGCTCACGCTCTTCGGGGTGTCGATCCCGAAGGCGCTGTTCTGGGTCGTTATCGCATACGTGGCGGTGGCCACCTTGGTCGCGTTCCGGATCGGGCATCCGCTGATCCGGCTGAGCTTCCGCAACGAGTTGTACAACGCCGCATTCCGTTACTCACTGGTGCGGCTACGTGACGCGGCCGAGGCGGTCGGCTTCTACCGCGGCGAACGGGCTGAGGAAGTGCAGCTGAACCGCCGATTCGAGCCCATCATCACCAACTACCGCCGTTTCGTCCGCCGCACCATTGGCTATCTGGGCTGGAACACGACCGTGAGTCAGGCGATCACCCCGCTGCCCTTCATCGTGCAGGCGCCGCGACTGTTCGCTGGTGCGATCAAGCTCGGCGACGTCATGCAGTCGTCGAAGGCGTTCAACTCGGTGCTGGACTCACTGTCGTTCTTCCGCAACGCCTACGAGCGGTTCGCCAGCTACCGCGCCGCGATCCTGCGCCTCAACGGGCTCGTCGACGCCAACGACAGGTCCCGCGCGTTACCCGAGTTGACATCCTCCACCAGCCGCGATGGCTCCGTCGAGCTGGTCGACGTGGAGGTGCGGACCCCCTCGGGTGTGCAGCTCATCGAGCCGCTGGCCCTGCGACTGGACCCCGGCGAATCCCTGGTGATCACCGGCAAGTCGGGCAGCGGCAAAACCACACTGCTACGCAGCCTCGCCCAGCTGTGGCCGTTCGCGTCGGGCACGTTGCGACACCCCGGCGAGGAGCACGAGACAATGTTCTTGTCCCAGCTGCCATATGTCCCGCTGGGCGACCTGCGCGATGTCGTGTCGTATCCCGCTTCCGGCGGCGACATTCCCGACGCGGAACTGCAAAGCGCGTTGAGCAAGGTGTCCCTCCCGCACCTGGTTCACCGCCTCGACGAGGCCCAGGACTGGGCCAAGGTGTTGTCTCCCGGCGAACAACAACGCATCGGGTTCGCCCGCATCGTGCTCACCAAGCCCAAGGCGGTGTTCCTCGACGAGGCCACCTCGGCGCTCGACGAGGGATTGGAGTACGCGCTATATGAGTTGATACGCGGCGAGTGCCCGGACACGATCGTGGTCAGCGTGAGCCATCGCCACACTGTCGATCAGCACCACCAGCAGCAGTTGGAGCTGCTGGGCGAGGGCGCCTGGCGGCTGGGCCCGGTCGAGGAACTGCCCGCGCCCGTGTAGCGCTGACGCCAACACCCACGCCAATGCGCAGCGCCGCAAAGCCATTACGACACCCTTGCGGGCGCCGCGACCAACCTGTAGTGGCCTGCCGGCAAACATGAGCTGCGGCCCGGCTGGATCTGGCGGAAGAGCGGGATGGCAGTGCCTCTTCGAGATATCCTGGCTCACCGTCAGCTCGCAAAGAGGGGTACTGGCATGGTCCGCCTGATTGCTCAACTGGTCAAACCGTACCGCTGGGTTCTTCTCGTCGTCTTGACAGCGACGCTGGTGCAGACCGGCATGGCCTTGCTCGCCCCGTGGCCATTCAAGTTCATTATCGACAGCATCGTCGGCCACCATGAACCCCCGAAATGGTTCAACTGGTTTTTGCCGATGCTGGGCAGTGGCGACAAGGACGTACGTATCGCAACGCTGGCGGCGGTCATGGTCGTGATGATCGCCATCGTGATCGCGATCGCCAGTTTTTTCAACACTTACTTGACGTCGAGTATCGGCCAATGGGTTGCCAACGATCTGCGGCAACAGACCTACCACCATCTGCAGCACCTTTCGCTGAAGTATTACCACACTCACCGGGTCGGCTCGATTTTGAGCACGATCACCGACGACGTGGCGACCATCCAGGGTTTCGCTTCGCAAAGCACGATCAGCCTGTTCATCGACCTCCTGACGATCGGCGGCATGCTGATCGTGATGTACACCATTTATCCGCCGTTCGCACTGATCGCGGCTGCGTTGTTGCCCTTCATGATCTTTTTCGTCGCACACGTCAGACGGGCGATACAGGCGGCAACCAAGGAGATGCGCAAACAGCAGGCCGAGCTGGTTTCCGCGGCGCAGGAGGGCTTGGAAGCGGTGGAGACCGAGCAGGCATATGTGCACGAGGAGATCGAGGAACGTCAACTGGCGGACATCGGCAGGATGGTCGTGATCGCAGCACTGAAGGCCCGGCGCGTCCGCGCATTACTCTCCCCGGTACTCACCATTCCGGTCGCTTTATGCACCGCCTTCATATTCTGGCGCGGTACGTCTCTGGTCCTGCAGCACAAGATGGAGCTAGGCACCCTTTCGGTTTTCAGCGTCTATCTGACAAAGTTTTTCGGACCGGTGCAGGACCTCTCCGGGCAATCCGACACCATCGCTCAAACGGCGGTGGCGGTTCAGCGGATACGAGCGATCCTTGACTCCGACACGGTGATCGAGGAGCGCCCCGACGCGACCGATCCGCCGACGTTTCGCGGGCAGATCGCCTTCGAAAACGTGGCCTTCGGTTACGACGCCGAATCACCGGTACTACGCGACATCAGTTTCAGCGTCGAACCAGGAGAGCTGGTCGGAATCGTCGGCCACGCCGGAAGCGGGAAGTCCACAGCGATCAGTCTTATCGCGCGCTTCTACGATGCGGACTCGGGGACCGTCAAGATCGATGGTGTAGATATCCGGAACTATAAAGTGCACGGGTTGCGCAGCCAGATCGGCTTCGTGCTGCAGGACACCGTTTTGTTCCGGGGAACCGTCCACGACAACATCGCGTTTGGGCGCCCGGACGCCACCCGGGAGGAGGTTGTTGAGGCCGCCAAACTCGCCAACGCCGATGAGTTCATCATCCGCATGCCGGACGGCTACGACAGCATGGTCGGCGAACGGGGTATGACGCTTTCCGGCGGGCAGCGCCAACGCATCGGGATCGCCCGCGCTCTGATCCGCGACAACCCGATCCTGATTCTCGACGAACCAACCGCGGCTCTCGACGCGGAGTCTGAACACCTGGTGATCGAAGCCCTGCAACGACTGATGGAGGGCCGCACCGTGCTTTGCATTGCCCATCGACTGAGCACCCTGCACGACGCCGACAAAATCGTGGTGATCAAAGACGGCGAGGTCGCAGAACAAGGCACCAACCATGAATTGTTGGCCCTCAACGGGCTTTACGCCGACTTTCACCGCATCCAGTACGGGGACGATTCGGCGCAAACCACTTCGGGCGTGTGATGCCGATCTGAGGATCTGGAGCAGTCGCCGGCGGCGATTGAGCCTTCCCCGATGAGACCTGTAATCGCGTATGCGAATTACATACCATGCGCGGCACACACGTTTCCCGGTCAGACGGTGCCACATGGCGGGGCTGCCATTGCGTCCTTGCGGCAGTCGGCCCATCCGATGCCGAAACGCTGTTCGAGATAGCACTCGCTTTCGTGTGAAAGGGCGAGCACCTTGCTGCGGAATTCGGCGGAGGGCCTGATAGGCCCGCTGGAGGCCCCGAGTGTCTTGTCCAGCTCGATAATCTGCGTGACAATGCGCCGCCGTTCCTCAGCCTCGAGTCCCAAGCTGTTCAAGCGGCGCACCAATTCGATACCCAGCGCGCTCAACGACTTGTTCCTGTTGCCTGCGCTCGCGAGCACAGTTTCATCCACGCCCAGGAAGTGGCGCACCTGTTCGAGGATATCTCCCGATTCGTAGCGGATGATATGGACGGTGCCTTCGCCAAATACGCGCTCCACATCCTGCACGTACCGGTCATACCGTAGCCTTCTCACGAAATACTCGTGGGTGATGGCGACCTCGGGCGGCTCGCTGGTCGAATTCGGCCCTGCGAGGTGGAATGGTCGATTCTTGACGGCCTGGCAATACAGCGACAATGCCCACGACACGGGCTCGCGGAATACGACCCAGGGTCTCACGTCAAACCTGTCGTTCAGCGTCGCCAGCGCGGATCTACCCGGAACGGAGAAGTCGAACCAATGGTTGAAAAGGCCTTCGGTAGAAAGGATGACACGCGCGGCGCGCGACACTCTTGCCTGTTCCGCAACCGTCATGACATTCCTGTCGAACCGTTCGAAGTCCTGTTCGAGCACAAGCCTGGTAAGCCATTGATGCTTCGGCGGACGCCTGGCATACAAGTCGACGGCGGGATAAAGAATGCCGTGCGCTAGCAACGCCTGGCGCGATGCGTAGCACGCGTATTGCAGTGTTGTGGTTCCTGTCTTCGGCGCACCGACGTGCAGGAGCAATCGGGGCTTCGTCTCGTCCATGTCCTTCCTGTCAGCCGATGCGCTGCGACGCCGCCAATTGCCTGCGCGTCGCGGACACCCGGCGCGCCGCGGTGGAGTGTTTGGGTTAGCGTTATGATCAGCCGCGGTCAGCGTCCGGCTAGATCGTACGGGTTCAGGACCGACACGCGCTCCTTCGCGCAGAAAGTTCATGGAATGAACTTGAATATCTCGCCCATGTCGTTTCCTCGAAGGATTAAGTGGGCTCGTGATTAGCGCCACGGGCATGCCCAAGACGATCTATTCGGTGTGGCTCCAGGGTGCTTGAGGCGGCGCCGAAGTTGGTTCGCTTCAACTTCGAAAAGTGGGTGGCGCTCAATCCGGATTATCGGCTGAGGGTCCTCGATTGGCGCGACGTACTCGAGCTGTTCGAGGGGGTCGACCTCCCGATTCGAGATATGCCGATGCAGGCAGTGGCCGACGTGTCGCGCTTGCGCCTGCTGCGCGACAACGGCGGCGTCTGGGTCGACCTAACGGTGTTGCCGGTCAAGCCACTGTCGCAATGGCTGGACGACACACTTACCGAGGAGGGGTTCTTCGCCTTCGAGCGCCCGGGATCCGACCGGCCGATCTCGAATTGGTTCATGGCGGCGACGCCCCAAAATTTCATTTTGCGGGAGTGGTGGAAACAGGTCGAGCGATTCTGGTCGAAACCTCGACGGCTGGTCAAGGGAATCCCTGCCGATCCCGTATCTACAGTGTCCCCGGACGGGTCGGCCGAGAGCGACTGGTTCCCGTACTTCTGGTCTCACTATCTGTTCCGATACTTGCTCGAGTCTGATGCAGAATTTGCAGCGACATGGGATAGGTGTGCAAAAAGCTCCGCGGACTCGCCGCGTCAATTGCAGCCGTATTTTGCGGACACCCCCAACCCGTCGGTCGCTGACATACGATCCGTCGCGAGCCGAGCACCGATGCAAAAGCTAAACTGGCGAAGATACTATCCATTGGATCTGCTGGCCACGTCACTGTTCTAGTGGGTGCTCGGCGAAGCCGCTGCACTGGGAGGCTGCTCGAATCCGCAGGAGATAGACTGCCCTTCGCGAGCCAAGTTTTTCAGGAGGATGAGGAGCTTCTGCTTGACGCCATGTCGATTAGCCTTCGTGATCTGTACCGAGGCAGGGCGGCTGGAGCGTCAATCTCTCGTGCTCGCGCAAAGCATTCGCACGTTCGCGGGAAAACTGAGGAATGCTCCTATTTACAGTTTCCAGCCGCGAGCGGGCTTCGCTATATCACCGTTCACAGCAGGCGAGTTTGCGCGGCTCGGCGTCATCCATCGAGACGACGTGCTCAACGAACGTTATAGCGATTATCCGCTCGCCAACAAGCCACTGGTCGCAGCATTCGCGGAGCGCATGCTTTCCGAGGAATTCCTCGTATTCGTTGACAGTGACATGGTGTTTTTTCAAGAGCCGGCGCGGCTGCTGCTCGACGCGGGGATCGATGTTGCCGTGCGTCCGGTCGACATCAAAAACGTGGGCACCGATGGGAAATCAGACGAAAACCAGGACTACTGGGCTCGGCTGGCAGCCGAGTTCCAGATCCCGTCCTTTTGCTGGGTGACCACGACCGTGGACCGGCAACAGATTCTCGGCTACTGGAATTCCGGGCTGGTTTCGGTGCGGCGCTCGACCGGCATTTTCACTGCCTGGAAGGAGAACATTGAAACGGCGTTTGCGCTCGGCATGCTGCCGCCCAAACCGTACTTCCTCGATCAGTGCGTATTAGCCGCCGCGATTCACGCCCTCGGCGTCGCGGTTGTCGAGCTGCCGCCCAGCTACAATTACCCGCTTCATCTTCACCACAGAATTCCCGAGCCATCGCGGATCACATCATTTCGACGAATAACCTCAGCGCACTACCACGGCTTGTTCGAAGCATCAAACTGGCCGAGCACGCCGAGCCGCTCACATCCCATGCGCTGGTATTCGCCCCGGGCGCGGTGGTTGGCAAAACAGTTGCAGCACTACGACACACCGGCCTGAACTCGGTCAGGCATGGCACACAGCCCAACAGGTCCGCTGCTGCGGGGCCCGCCGCATTCCAGCAGACATCTGCGCATAGCGCCGGGTCACCGTCTATTCTGCTGCCGTGAGCAAGAGCCGACGCGCTGCCGCCACACGCATCGCAGAATCTTGTTCCTTCTGTCCGCCTGCAGCGCAGATCGATCAGCTCTATGTGGCCACACGCGCCAAGAGTTCACGGTTCAAGGCCGCGGCAGTTACTGGTGACGTTCAAACGCTTTTCGAACCGATGTACCGAAGGAACCAGGCCGGCCTGCCGCCGGCCTATCTTATGGTTGGCCACCGCGTCCTTGCGCCGCACGCGGCATTAAGCGCCGAGTTTTGCTCGTGACCGCCGCCTCCCCGCAGACCGGGACTGCGGCGCGCCCGGTCATTCTTTTCGTGATGGGCATGGGCCGGTCCGGAACGTCGGCGCTCACCCGGGTTCTCTCGTTGTGCGGCGCTGCGCTCCCGACCGGGCTATTGGGTGCCAGCCCGGCCAATCCGCGCGGCCATTGGGAGCCGCGCGCAGCGTTCATGCTCAACGAAGGAATTCTGCACCGCCACGGCACTAGCTGGTTCGACCCGACACTGCGCCTGCAGCAGGAGGGCGAGATCGACGCCGAAGAAAACGCCGCCTGCATCGCCGAGATCAGGGCGTTTTTCACGACGATGCTGGCCGCGCCGCTCGTGGTCATCAAGGAGCCGAGGATAACGGGGCTGTCCGGTATGTGGTTCGAGGCGGCGCTTCTCGCCGGATTCGACATCGTGGCGGTGATTGCGGTGCGCCACCCGCAGGCGGTCATCGCATCGCTTGCGGCGCGTAATGGAGCCTCGCCGGAGCTCTCGAGTGCCTTGTGGCTGAAATACAATCTGCTAGCCGAGAAACACACCCGCGCCCTGCCGCGCGTGTTCGTCGAGTACGCCAACCTCCTCAACGACTGGCGCCGGGAAATAACGCGGATCTCCACGGCGCTCGCGATCGACCTCGACCACCCGGATGAGGGCGCCATCGAGGACTTTCTCAAACACGAGCTTCAGCACCAGCGACACTGCGGCCCGGTGACAGAGCCGTTCGGCACAGGCTGGAATTCCGCGGTCTACGAGGCGCTGCGCGCCGCCGCGCGAGACGAGCCCTGGGACGGCTCTGCGCTGGATCGCGTCTTCGAGGCGTATCGGGCGAGCGAACATGGCTTTCGGACGGCTTTCGAGGATTTCCACGACCACTTCAACGGCGGCTCTTCCGGTCGTCCATCCTGACGGTGCCCTGAGCCCGCTCGGTCACCGGTGCTGCAGCGCCAGCGTCGGCACTAGGAAGGTGAGCACCGGCGATGGGAGACGTTAAATTTCTGCGAACAACCTGATCGTCGCGCTCATCGGTTCCCTTAACCAGTCCAGTTCCCGCGGAATGTCTAGCCGCCCCAGGTTCTCAACGTAACGCCGAATGAACGCCCGGTACTCTTGTTCACGCGATGGCAATCTGCCTATATGCTGGGCTGAACACGGGGTTTTGTTGGTTGCACTGATCAATATGTCGAAGTACTTATCCATGAGCTTTTGCTCATCCGCATAAGTGGAAGCCCACATATGATCCTTCATGTTTATGAGGTGATCTGTAAGCGCGATTCTTGAAATACCATAGTTGTTAGTATGATACCGGTGGCGAAAATCCTCGCGTTCACCCACGATTAGGCGCGCCGGATGCCCACGGCGAACAAAAGTCCCAATATTTTCTGCCAAACGGATGAGCGGAAAGACGGCGACATCGCATTGGCCAAAGTCTAAATTAGATAATAATTCGAACATGTTAGGTGCAAATAAATCATCGTCATCGAAGAAGAACACCAGCGAGTGCAATCCATCCGTTATGGCTGGCAGGTCTTCGATTCTTTCATCGGTGAGAATTACGGCGTTCCTGACTTGGTGCAAGGTGCGCTCGGAAATTTCTTTTAGCGCCTCCACGGCAACGAAAAAAGTTCACCGGGAATATGTCGTTCCATACCCTAATGCATCCCACTATGTCTTCGGGAAACCCCCGTACCCTGACTTCTGGTTTGTAGCTGGAAGGATCAATCGGGACACCGGCTTCGTAGTAACTGGCCAAACCCTGCCAATCCGGAGATCGACGGCGAACGAAGATGATTTGGTCCAACGACACCTCGACGTCAATCCTTCGATCGTGGTCGGCAGCTCCGCGCGGCTATGATGCAACGGGGTTAGTCGTCCGGTCCGGATTGCATCTCAGCGAACCGGCCTCGCGCGATGCAATCTCACCAACTGATACTACCGGCTCCCAGCAGGTACGGATTGGCGTCTGCACAATCCGTGTGAATCTGGCACACGCTTATAGTTTAGTCGCGCCGCTTCCATGTGATCGTCATTCAACCATTCCTAGACGCAACGGGGCTAGCTGGGCTGACACCGATCTGACGCTCAAGCCTTTCGATTACTATGTCGGCCACCGTTTGGATCTTAAAGCGACATTTTGTGGTCTCCGTTGCCACGAAGGTATCGTGGTCGGCGAGTTTATTGCTGGGACAGCCGCCACCGCAGACGACAAAGTAGGGACATCGCTCTCGGCACAGTTCCACTCCCGCTTCAATATCAGCACGAGCGCGTTGTAACTGCACATTTTGCACAAATTGTTTCCATGAATCTGCGTGCACATTTCCCCAGGCAAATCTCCCATATGTGGGGTGGACTTGTCCGAGCAATTCTGGTGAGAAGGTCGTTAGATTTCCATCAACATCGACGTTCAGGATCGCGCCCGGTCGATTATCGGCCTTTTTAACCTCGGCGGTGGCTGAAGCGGTAAGGAACTGTCGCATGCTGGCGAGTTCCCGGACTTCGATTGACGGATCTCTCTCCTGAAGGTCTGCAATTCTGGACATAAAGTCACGAAATGCGGACAAATGTTCACTCGCGTTCAGAGACGACTCTTTATGGACACCTTCTTCTTCATCTATATTGAACGCCACGCGACTTATTCCATTCGACCGATAGAATCGCCAAATCGCGTCGGGAGCACTTAACGACTCTTTGGTCAGGACGGAAATGACACTAAACGGCACTTCATGTTGATGGAGCCTCGAGATTCCGCGCATTACACGGTCAAACGTCCCTCGGCCGGCGCGATCAACTCGCTGGGAGTCATGGATAGCTTGCGGTCCATCAACACTAACGCCTACATCGACTGACCAACGTCTGAAAAAATCACACCAGTCTTTGTCAATCAACGTGCCGTTTGTTTGAAAAGTATGCCGCACTTCAGGCATACCAGGTGTTTCAGCAAAACAACTGAACGCGCGCTCATAAAACGATATAGGTACTACGAGAGGCTCACCGGCATGCCAGCAAATGTTCAGAGACGAATTCGAGACAGGTACATCGCATAAAAATCTAGCGATTGCCTCGACGGTTTCAATCGATATTCGTCTTGTTTCCGCTCTCGTGCTCAGGTAGCAGTACGAACAATTGATATTGCAGAAGGGTGTCGGCTGAATGATCAAAAGGCCGACAGGATCAAAACCTTCTTGCGCTTCAATCACGCGCGAAATCCTAATCGATTTCGCTTGTATGACCTGCTACCGCCCCGGTCGGTCAGGGGATTACTTCAACGCGCTCTTCGAAACCGGAACACAGAACTTCTGGGTTCTTCAGCCCGGCCTTCGTGCGAGCTTCCGAGAACGTTTCCCTGAGCCGGCGAATCCGGATTGCCGTTGCGTTGTCGGTTTTCTCTGGTGCTTGGATACTCATTTTGATCTCCCATCGATCTGATCTGGTTCATGAAATGGTGGAATACTTGACGCAGTCAAGGGTGGGCTTCACTTGGTCACGGACCGCCGCTTAAGGAACTATCCTTGAACCTCCTTAAGTGTCCATCGTTGACCCCATCGTTTGACAACTATTAATGAAGGCGTACCACAGTGGGGGTCAGACTTGTGTGCGCTGCGGGCACTCGGTAGAGGTGTTCGCGTCTGTACCACCTTCAGGACGTCATTGGGAGGTTCGCCGCACAGAAATTCCGTCACCGCGACCCCCTACGCAGAGAGAAAGGACAGGCTCCCAATCTTGTACTCGGGGTTCCGGTTTTGTCAATGGGTCGCGTTTACTGATTGCGTTGGAGCTGAAGCTGGTCAAGCCCCGAGCGTTGAGGCCGCCGAATAAGCCGAATACTGGGAAAAGTCGTTGCGGCGCTGGTATTCTCCCGCGCTGTTCGCGGGATGCCGGCGGGTAGGCGGGGGCGCCGGCGCTGAGCGAGCAGGTGGGATGCCGCTGGCCACCATCAACCTCCCGATGGCGCCCGCGCGCAAGCGTTAGCAGCCAAGGTCCGCAGCACCACGCCTGGGATGCTGCTGAAGTCCCAGATCGCGGTGCGCACCTGCCGACTGGGACAGCACGGCCGGATCATCGAGAACGAAGCAGAAGTGTTGCGCGCAAAGGGATTTGGGTGCTGCTCTCGAACCTGGCCAACTACCCTGCACCCAGCAAAAGCTGGTGTCGAAGCCACCCACACCGCAGCGCAGTTGAGGGTATGAGACCAGCAAAGTAGCGGCGAAATGTCCCTCACTGCGGCCAAAATCGGCCGCGAACGCGGTATTGGACGTCGGGGGCTTTCTTTCCGGGTGTGGTCGCGTCATGGACCAAGTTCTCTGTCGGCGCGATGTAGCCTTCGCCTGGATCTACGCGCATCCGCACGACCGGATATGACCCGAAGTGTGACATGAATATGCGGTGCAGCCCATCGTGATTTTCGCGAATCCGACTGTCAGATGGGTACTGCTCAACCGCCAGCGCGGCGAGGGAGGCAATCGGCAAGTTGATGTAGAGGAAGAAGCGCGCATTTAGACCGAGATTGATGGATATTCGGTTCGGCGCATTCGCACGCTCATGGAGCTTCGCGCGGTACCAGCTGTCCAGGTGCAGCCCAATATATTTGCCGGTGTCGTTGGTTGTGGTCGTCGGCAAGCCGGTCTCCCTGCAAACGATGCCCCCTCCTTCCATCAGCTGGTACTCCGGTCTGAGGTATGTCCGGAAAAACTCCTCCAAGGCGTCACAGCCGGTCGTGAATGGGTGCCGGTCCAGCCACGCGCGCAGTTCGTCCACCGAACTGCAGCCGTGAAGCCGGTCTCGCAGCGCGGCGAAGTGAGCCATCACCTCATCTGGTATCCGGACCAAGCTGATATGCCAACCGATGCTGACCGGGGGCTCAGCGGCAAGCAGCAGCCGTCGCTCCCGGCTATCGGGTTCGCGCCAGGGACCGCGCGGGACAAACGCGGTGTCGCGATAATCGGACGGCGCCAAGGAGCCCACCGGCTGTGTGCCGCTGCTCAACGCCAGCCGGTCAGGGCACGTTCGAAGCAGTCTGTCAGGGTCGTGCAAGCCGACCCCGGAAATGAGTTGCCCGGCCGCAACCGCAGCAGAGTCCGACTCGCAGGCAATTCCCACCGAGACATTTTGACCGATGAGAAGTCGTTTGCCCAGCGCGTAGCGCTCCGCCTGCCGCCAAGCTGCCGCGTCACCTACTCGACACCTGCGATGATTTCGCCCGGCAGTTTAGGATTCGGCCTTGACGTCGAACCGCTCGATGTAGAAGTCGTAGTCATTTCGGATCTGCGCGGCGCTGAGGCCAAATTGTTCAGCAGCGTAGTGGTGCTCCCCGTAGGTGCCGGGTTTGTTGGCTTGTTGCCAGCCCAGGACCGACCGTTGAACATCGTCGTGCCACGGCACACCTAGGAAGTCATACACGCGGCGCACTGTTTCGACAGGTTCACGCGCCAACTCGTGGTGGTGTACGTCGAGGAAGCGGTTCTCGCCGAGGCGTTCCCGCGCAGCGATCGCATTGCGCATCCCGATGCGCAGATGCTCAGACACCTCTCGGCCCAACCGGTGCATGTCGTGCTGAGCGCCAGGGGCCGGAAAGACTGTGCTTTGCAGGCTGGCATACGACGGTACGATTCTGGCCGGATCGCGATGCGTCATGATGAACCGCACCTCGGGGTAGGCGTTGACGATCGCCTCCAAATGGAATATGTGGTGCGGCGCCTTGAACAGCCAAAGGTTCGGCGGTCGCCGCGATTGAAGGAGTCTCACCACGCGGCGGTGGTAGTGGTAGGTCGCCGTGAGGTCAGCGCGGCGCCACCAGGCGTGGTAGCGGTAGGCCGGCCAGATGTAACCCTGGTCATGACACGCCATCCCGAGCAGCTCGGTGTCTTCCCTGGTGGCGTCCAGCTCGCTGAGATGCAGAGCATTGGCCTCGGGCCCACGCCGGTCAATATGGTGGGCGAACAGTTGCCGTCGCGGATCCTCTGCTTCCTGGCCCAGCACCGGCGGTGGACAGGGCTTAGCCGCCTCCCAGACGCGCAGGCAGCGGAACTGCGGGTCCAGTGACATCATGTTGGCCAACGCCGTGGTGCCGGTCCGTGGCAACGCGGTGATGTCGACCGGGCCCCGTACGGTGAGGTTTTCGAGCTCAGGATGATCGCGGTACCACTGCTCGACCTCCAAACGGTTGATCAGCCGCCGCCGCAGAGTCCTGATGACAGACTCATCGGTCGACGGGTGCAGGTCGGCGTCACGCTCGAGGCTGTCCAGCAGCACATCCAACCCTTCGCGGAAGTCTCCGGGGCCGAAGTCGGACAGACCGACGGCGGCCATCGCCTCGGCCATTAGCGTCGCGCCGGTCGGGTAGCGCCTCCTGGCGACGTTGGAGGATGACAGCGTCATGGGATCTCCAGAGTCGTTGCCTTCTTACTGTGTTGCGTGGCGATACACGGCTCAATGCGGTCAAGGTACATCCTGGCGGTCCGCCTTCAGCGGCGGGAAGCGACAGTCGTCTGATGCGCGAGAGCGTTGGGCTTTCGCATAGAGTCCGCCCTAAAGGAGGACCTAAAGGAGGAATAGCATGAGCCGCCAAGCCCGCAGGAAAAGCGGCAGCGTCGCACAACGTATGAGGCCGTGTCGCAAAGCCGGGTTGGCTTGACATATCCACCTCCACCCAATGAGGCGGCCGTGTTCATGGTCCCCGAAACCGCCGCAATGACCAACGATGGTCGACTCGATTAGTAACGGGGTCAGGTCCGAGCGATCTCGGGTGCTGACATGGGCTCTGTGGGACACCGGTGCGGCCGGCCTGAGCGCGATCGTGGTGACCTTCGTGTTCTCGGTCTATCTGACGGGCGCCGTCGGTAAGGGCTTGCCGGGTGGCGTCTCACCGGCGAGTTGGCTCGGTCGCGCATTGGGGGTGGCCGGGCTGAGCATTGCGTTACTGGCGCCGCTCATTGGCGTGTGGGTGGAGGATCCGCATCGGCGGCGCATGTCGCTGACCGTGCTGACCGGCCTGACGGTGGCGCTGGCGAGCGCAACGAGCTTGATTCGCGAGCGACCGGAGTATTTCTGGCTGGGATTGGCGCTGCTCGGGGCTGCCGCGGCGTCCTGCGATCTCGGCACCGTCCCGTACAACGCGATGCTGCGTCAACTGTCGACCCCGGAGAACTCTGGTCGGGTCTCTGGGTTCGGGTTGGCGGCGGGATACGTCGGTAGCGTGGTGTTGCTGCTGGTGGTCTATGTCGGTTTCATCTCCGGCAAGGGCGCCACTCGCGGGTTGCTGCATCTGTCCGCCGGCGACGGCATGAACGTTCGGTTGGCGATGCTGCTTGCCGCCGGGTGGTTTGCGGTCTTTGCGTTGCCGCTGGTGCTGACCGCCCACCGGCTGCCTTCTTCGGTCGAGGTCGCCCCACCCGCGCGGGGCGTGCTAGCCGGGTATCGCCAGCTGGGCTCGGATTTGGCGGTCGAATGGCGTCGAGATCGCAACCTCGTCTATTTCCTGCTGTCGAGCGCGTTGTTTCGCGATGGGCTGACGGGCGTGTTCACCTTCGGCGGTGTACTCGGTGTCAACGCGTATGGGATTTCACCGGCCGCCGTGCTGATATTCGGCGTGGCCGCGAGCGTGGTGGCGGCGGTGGGCGCTTTGCTCGGCGGGTTAATAGACGACCGCATCGGATCCAAGCCGGTGATCGTCGGATCGCTGGCCAGCATCATCGCCGTCGGACTGACGTTGATGGCGGCCTCCGGTCCCCGCTTGTTCTGGCTCTTCGGACTGCTGTTGTGCCTGTTTATCGGGCCAACGTTGTCGTCAGCGCGGACGCTGCTGCTGCGGATGTCGGGACACGGGAAGGAAGGCGTGGCATTCGGCCTGTACACGATGACCGGACGCGCGGTGTCGTTCCTAGCGCCGTGGCTCTTCTCGGTGTTTGTCGACGTGTTCGGCGCCGTGCGCGCCGGCATGGGCGGGCTGTGTCTAGTGATGGGTGTCGGGCTGCTGGGCATGCTGATGGTGCGCGCCCCGCGCCGAAGCCCCGTCGCCGACGCGGTGTAAGCCTCAGCTCGCCCCGTTGCACACGGTCAGGCCGACGCCGCTGCGCTGGTTGACCTCGACCCCGTCCACGGTCACCGTGCACGTGACGTCGTGGCCGATATTGACAATCGTGACGTTGGCCTTGGCGCTGCCCGACGCCGGCAGGGTGACTTGCTTACTCCACGGCAAGCCGACGTTGAATTCGGTCTGCATCATGCCGTCGTTGTCGACATAGGTGATGCTGATGGCGCGGCCTTCGCCGGCGACGTCGTAGACGATGGTCTGCATGGCGCTCGCGTTGCCAGGCGGACTGGATTCGGTGTTGCTCGGCTCCGACGCGGTGGCCGAAGGTGATGGCGCTGTCGATGGGATCGACGACGGGTTCGATGAGTTCGGCATCTCCGGCAGTGGAGGCACCGCGGTTTGGTTGCGGGCCGTGCCGTTGGCGATCACCAGCGCGATCACCAGTGCCGCAACCAGCAGCACCGCTGCGGCGGCGACGATCCACAACCAGCGCGGCGCTTTCGGTCGCCTGGGTGCAGGTTCTGGTAGTGGCTGATCCGGCGGAGGTTGGCCGTGCAGCCAGTACTGCGGCAGCTTGTCAGTCGGGTCCGTCGCGTTGGTATTGGGCGAATAGCCGGGGTCATAAGCGGGCGGATAGAACGACCGGCCGCTGTAAGCCCGATCGGCGTACTGCGGATAAGGCTGACGCGATTGCTGGGTTTGGTCGGTCCCTTGTCGAGCTGTACTGGTCTGCTCGGGCCGGCGCGGATCTCTCATGCCCACCTCATGGCTGCAGAGTACCTGCAGCACAAGGTTCGCCGTTGCGACTCCAGATGAACGCTGGGCAATTGCACAACACGCCACGGAATGCGAGTTAGCTCACTGATAGGCGAAGCGCGCCGAGCGTCGGGTACTGAGCAAGCGCGTCACTGCCGCGACGCGTCGACAGTCAATGCGGCAACCGTCATCGCCCGCATCACCGCCCTGGATCGCACCGCCCTGCCGTCGGCGGGCTTGAGGCTGTGCGGAGTGGAGTTGAGCAGACCAAACACGGCGTGCGCCATCAGCCGGGCATCGGCCTCGGCGAGCGCGGGCTCAAGCTCACGCAATACACCCACCCAAACCTCCACGTACTGGCGTTGGGCCCGGCGCACCTGTCGCTGCGCCGCGGCGGGTAGATGGGCAAGGTCACGGTCCTGAATCCGGATGAGATCCGGTTCACCCAAAGCGAAGTCGAGGTGGAAGTCGATCAGGCCGTCGAGCGCCGCGGCGGCGTCGGTCTGGTGCGATTGGACATCTCGTGCGCCGGCCAGCAAGCGAGTGCTGATGCCGACCAACAGCTCCACCAGCAGCGACTCCTTATTGGGGAAGTGCCGATAAATCGCTGGTCCGCTGACGCCCGCGGCGGCGCCGATGTCTTCTAGCCGCACCGCCAAAAACCCGCGTTCGGCGAATAGCCGCTCGGCTGCCGCGAGCAGCTGTAAGCGCCGGTCCGACTTGCGTCGACTCCGGCGATTCGGCGCCTCGGATTCGCCCCTGTGGTCAGCCGGCGCAGACACTGCCATCACGGCCTCCCTAGACACTTCGGTTAATCCCCACTAACATAGCACGAGTTAGTGATCATTAACCGAAATTTGGCGTGCATCCGATGACCTCTCCGGCAGACAACCGCGACGCGCATCGCGCGCTTGTCTCGCAGCTACGCGACAAACTGGCCGCGGCCGCCCTGGGCGGCCCGGAACGTGCCCGTGCCCGCCACATTGGCCGCGGCAAGTTATTGCCGCGTGACCGAGTTGACGGCTTGCTCGATCCCGGCAGTCCGTTGCTCGAAATCGCTCCGCTGGCCGCCGACGGGATGTACGACGACGAATGCCCGGGAGCCGGGATCATCACCGGCATCGGCAGGATCTCCGGTCGCGAATGCGTGATCGTGGCTAACGATGCGACGGTCAAAGGTGGCACTTACTACCCGATTACGGTCAAAAAGCATCTGCGCGCTCAGGAGATCGCCGGGCAGAATCGGCTGCCGTGCATCTACTTGGTCGACTCAGGTGGCGCGTTTCTGCCGCGTCAAGACGAGGTGTTTCCGGACCGGGAGCATTTCGGCCGGATCTTCTACAACCAGGCCAGACTCAGCTCCGAGGGCATTCCGCAGATTGCCGCCGTGCTGGGGTCGTGCACGGCAGGCGGCGCCTACGTCCCGGCGATGAGTGACGAGGCGGTGATCGTCCGCAACCAGGGCACGATCTTTCTCGGCGGACCGCCGCTGGTGAAGGCGGCCACCGGAGAGATTGTCTCCGCGGAGGATCTCGGAGGCGGAGAGTTGCACTCCAAGATCTCCGGTGTGACCGATCATCTGGCGCATGACGACCGTGACGCGCTGCGCATCATCCGCCGGATCGTGTCGACACTGGGGCCGCGCGAACCGCGCATCTGGGGTGTGCTGCCCACCGTGGATCCGATCGCCGAGCAGACCGAGATCTACGATGTGGTCCCGGTCGACCCGCGGATTCCCTATGACGTACACGACGTCATTACCCGGATCGTCGATGGCGGCGAATTCGGGGAATTCAAGGCCGAATACGGCAGCACGCTGGTCACCGGATTCGCCCACATTCATGGCCACCCGGTCGGCATCGTCGCCAACAACGGCGTGCTGTTTTCTGAATCCGCGGTCAAAGGTGCGCATTTCATCGAGTTATGCGACAAGCGGATGGTGCCGCTGTTGTTCTTGCAGAACATTTCCGGGTTCATGGTGGGTCGTGACTACGAGGCCGGCGGCATCGCCAAACATGGCGCCAAGATGGTGACCGCGGTGGCGTGCGCGCGAGTGCCCAAGCTCACCGTGGTGATCGGCGGGTCCTACGGTGCGGGAAACTACTCGATGTGCGGGCGGGCGTATTCGCCACGCTTCCTCTGGATGTGGCCGAACGCCCGGATCTCGGTCATGGGCGGCGAGCAAGCGGCGTCGGTGTTGGCGACGGTGCGCGGCGAGGCGTTGGAAGCCGCCGGGGAGCCCTGGTCGGAGCATGAGCAGGAGGAGTTCAAGAGCCCTATCCGCGCGCAGTACGAACACCAGGGCAATCCGTATTATTCGACGGCCCGACTGTGGGACGACGGCGTGATCGATCCTGCCGATACCAGAACGGTTGTTGGTCTTGCCCTTTCGGTGGTGGCGAATGCGCCCGTCGAACCGGTCTCCTACGGCGTGTTCCGGATGTGAGCGTGATGGGCTTTCATACCGTTCTGGTCGCAAACCGAGGTGAAATCGCTGTCCGGGTGATCCGGACCCTGAAGGCGATGGGTATCCGATCGGTGGCCGTCTACAGCGACGTCGACGCCAACTCACGTCACGTCGCCGCGGCGGACCTCGCGGTGGCAATCGGCCCGGCGCCGGCGCGGGACAGCTACCTCAACATCCCCGCGGTGGTCGACGCGGCGGTGCGCACCGGAGCCCAGGCCGTCCACCCGGGCTACGGATTTCTTTCAGAGAACGCCGATTTCGCAGCAGCCCTGGCATCGGCCGGTGTCACCTTCATCGGTCCACCGGTGGGTGCCATCCAAACTATGGGCGACAAGATCGCCGCCAAAGGCACCGTGTCGGCATTCGGCGTGCCCGTGGTTCCCGGTATCGCACGGCCCGGGCTCACCGACGATGAACTGATCGCGGCCGCTGAGGAGATTGGCTACCCGGTTCTGGTCAAACCCTCTGCCGGCGGTGGCGGCAAGGGCATGCGGATGGTCGAGCAGTCCGCTGACCTGCCCGCCGCACTGGTCAGTGCCCGCAGGGAATCGGCCGCGGCGTTTGGCGACGACACCCTGTTCCTGGAGCGATTCGTATTGCGCCCCAGGCATATCGAAGTACAGATCCTGGCCGACAGCTACGGCAATGTGGTGCACCTCGGCGAGCGGGAGTGCAGCCTGCAGCGCCGACACCAGAAGGTGATCGAAGAGGCGCCGTCAGCGCTGCTGGACTCCGCGACCCGCGCCCGCATCGGCGCCGCCGCCTGTGATACCGCCCGAAGCGTGGACTACACCGGCGCGGGCACGGTGGAGTTCATTGTGTCGGCCGACCAGCCCGATGAGTTCTTCTTCATGGAGATGAACACCCGGCTGCAGGTCGAGCACCCGGTCACCGAAATGGTGACGGGCTGGGACCTGGTCGAATGGCAGATTCGGATCGCCGCGGGGGAGAAGCTGACCATCGGTCAAGACGATGTTGTTTTGCGCGGGCATGCGATCGAAGCGCGCGTCTACGCCGAAGACCCCGCCCGCGGCTTCTTGCCCACCGGTGGCGATGTGCTCGCAGTGGTCGACCCGCACGGCGCGGGGGTGCGAGTCGATTCGGGCCTGTCGGCGGGGATGGTGGTCGGCAGCGACTACGACCCGATGCTGGCGAAGGTGGTCGGCCACGGCGCGGATCGGGCGGCCGCGCTGCGCACTCTGGATCGGGCGTTGGCGGACACCGCGATACTCGGCGTGATCACCAACATCGAGTTCGCCCGGTTCCTGCTGGCCGATCCCGACGTCATCGCCGGACGGCTGGACACTGGGCTATTGGACCGACGAGCCGGTGATTTCGTCACCGCGCCACCGTCGGACGACCACTTCATCGCTGCCGCGGCCTTTCACTGGTTGCGGCTCTTCCCCGGCCCCGGCGCCGACCTGTGGGAGGTGCCGTCCGGGTGGCGCGTTGGCGCCAAAGCGCCGGTGAGCGTCCGGCTGCGGTCTGGTGAACGCACTGACCACGTCCACATCACCGGTGCCCCGGAAGCCGCCGAAGCGCGCATCGAGGATGGCGAATCTCGCTCGCTGCGAGCCGATCTGGCGACCACCGGCTGACGGTGACATTGGACGGGCTGCGTAGCGAGTACACGGTCGCCGCGGCGGACAGCAAGATCTGGTTGGCCGGTGGAGGCGTCGTTGCGGTGCTCGAGGAGGTACGAGAAGCGCCGGTGCGCCCCGACGAAGAGCACAGCGGCGACGCCGAATTGACCAGCCCGATGCCCGGGGCGGTCGTCGCGGTGGGCGTAGAGGAGGGGGCCGACGTGGCGGCGGGCACCGTCGTTCTGACCGTCGAGGCGATGAAGATGGAGCACGCGCTGGCGGCACCCACCGACGGCGTCGTCGAACTTCTTGTCGCAGTTGGTGACCAGGTGAAAGTGGGTCAGCCGCTCGCTCGGATTACGGTAAACACCAACGCAGTACCTGCAGCAGAAGAGGATGGCACGTCATGACCGAATTCCTCTCGACGGGAACTCTTCCCGACGAGTATCAGCAGTTGGCCAAGACGGTCCGTGATTTCGCGCAAAGCGTCGTCGCGCCGGTGGCCGCGCGCCACGACGCCGAGCACTCGTTTCCCTACGAGGTTGTCGCCGGGATGGCCGACATGGGTCTGTTCGGTCTTCCCTTCCCCGAAGAGTGGGGCGGAATGGGCGGCGACTACTTCGCCCTGTGCCTGGCACTGGAGGAACTAGGCAAAGTCGACCAAAGCGTAGCGATCACGCTGGAAGCCGGCGTCTCGCTGGGCGCCATGCCGGTCTACCGGTTCGGCACCGATGCGCAGAAGCGGGAATGGCTGCCGCAGTTGGCAAGTGGTCGTGCCCTGGGAGCGTTCGGCCTGACCGAGCCCGGCGGTGGCAGCGATGCGGGTGCGACCAAGACCACCGCGCATCTCGACGACGGCCATTGGGTGATCAACGGGTCCAAGCAGTTCATCACCAACTCCGGCACCGACATCACCAAACTGGTCACGGTTACCGCGGTGACCGGCGAGCGGGAGGGTAAGAAGGAGATTTCGTCGATCCTGGTGCCGGTACCCACGCCAGGGTTCACCGTGGAGCCGGCCTACAACAAGGTCGGCTGGAACGCCTCGGACACCCATCCGTTGAGCTTCGACGACGTCCGCGTGCCCGAGGAGAACCTGCTCGGCGAACGCGGCCGCGGGTACGCCAACTTCCTGCGCATTCTCGACGAGGGCCGCATCGCGATCGCCGCATTGTCCACCGGCGCCGCCCAGGGTTGCGTCGACGAGAGCGTCAAGTACGCACGCGAACGCGAAGCGTTTGGTCAACCGATCGGGAAATATCAGTCCATCGCGTTCACGATCGCGCGGATGGAGGCTCGCGCTCACAGCGCTCGCACCGCCTACTACGACGCGGCGGCGCTGATGCTCGCCGGTAAGCCGTTCAAGAAGGCGGCGGCGATCGCCAAGTTGGTGGCCAGCGAGGCGGCGATGGACAATGCGCGTGATGCCACCCAGATCCACGGCGGCTACGGGTTTATCAACGAATTCACCGTCGCCCGCCATTACCGGGACAGCAAGATCCTGGAGATCGGTGAGGGCACCAGCGAAGTGCAGCTAATGCTGATCGCGAGAGAGGTAGGCCTGTGACTTCGGAGAACGGCGAGCAGCCCGTCAAGACGGTCGTCCAGCGCGGGTTGTGGTTTGAAGAATTCGAAACCGGCGTGCGTTACCTGCATCGCCCAGGCCGGACCATCACCGAGGCCGACAATGTGTTGTTCACGACTTTGACCATGAATACCCAAGCGCTGCATCTGGATGCCGCGTTTTCCGACGCGCTGCCGCCATTCAATCAGCGGTTGGTGAACTCGATGTTCACCCTGTCGACCCTGGTCGGGTTGTCGGTCGCGCAGCTGACCCAAGGCACCATTGTGGGCAATCTTGGCTTCGCCGATATCGCGTTCCCCAAGCCGCTGTTCCATGGCGACACGCTGTACGCCGAGACTGTGATCACCGACAAGCGGACATCAAAGAGTCGTCCGGGGGAGGGCATCGTCACCTTCGCCCATACCGGCCGCAATCAGCACGACGACGTCGTCGCTACTGCGACCCGTAAAACGTTGGTACGCATGCGGCCGGCCGGGGCGACCGACTGATGGGTCTACGAAACCCCGGACCGGCATGGCTGTTCTGCCCGGCTGACCGTCCAGAGCGCTACCCAAAGGCCGCGGCCGCAGCCGATATCGTCATCCTCGACCTCGAGGACGGCTGCGCCGCCGCCGACCGGCCCTCAGCGCGTCAAGCCCTCGTCGACACTCCGCTTGACCCGGCACGGACCGTGGTGCGTATTAATCAGTTCGGCACTGCTGACCAGCAGCTCGATCTCGAGGTTTTGGAAAAGACGCACTACGACACCGTCATGTTGCCGAAATGTGAAGCTGCTGAACAGGTCAGCGCGTTAGCGCCGTTGGATGTCATTGTGCTGGTGGAGTCGCCGTTGGCCGCGCTGGAGGTGAATGAGACTGCCCGGGCGGACAACGCGGTCGCGGTGATGTGGGGTGCGGAGGATCTGTTTGCGGTGCTCGGCGGCACTGCAAACCGCTACCCGGACGGGACATACCGGGAGGTGGCCCGGCACGTGCGCTCCCAGTCGCTGTTGGCGGCCAAGGCTTACGGTCGGCTGGCTCTTGACTCGGTCTACCTCGACATCAAAGATCTCGACGGGCTGCGGGTCGAAGTCGACGACGCTGTCGCGGTGGGCTTTGATGCGAAGGTTGCTATCCACCCCAGCCAGCTCGCTGTGATACGGGCCGGATACGCGCCGTCCCGGGACCAGGTTCAGTGGGCGCGACACGTTCTGGCGGCGGCCGTCGATGAACGCGGTGTCTTCGCGTTTGAGGGCCGAATGGTCGATGCGCCAGTTTTGCGGCGGGCCGAGCGAATTGTCCAGCTGGCGGGTGATGTCAGCTCGTAGCGGTTACCTGCGCTGTGCCGCGGCTAGCCGGGCAGCGAACTCCGGTGACCGGATCGAAGCGGCCTGCGGCCCGAGTTCGGTGTTCTTGGCGAGCTCGTGCTGTTCGACATCGACCGATCCGGGGCTGGCGGTGGCGCGCATGGTGGCCTTCGTCGCGAGCACGACCTCGCGTGGGGCGGCCGCGGGCCCGGCCGCCAATTCCAACGCCGCGGCGACCGGGTCGTCGGCAACGCTGAGCGCCAGCCCATGCCGCACAGCGGATTCGGCGTCGAAGCGCATACCGAACAGTAAGGCTGCCCGCGCTACTTGCGGGCCCACTCCGCGCTGCAGCATCCACGTCGCCCCGCCGCCCGGATGCAGTCCCAACTTCTGAAAACGCGCATCGAACGACGCGTTCGGCCCGGCGATGCGCACGTCGGCGGCCAGCGCCAAGTTCAGGCCTGCCCCGACGGCCGGGCCGTTGACGGCGGCGATTGTGGGCAGCGTGCACTTGCCGACGGCCATGAATCCGTCGTAGACCGCAAGCAGGCCCTCCTCGGCCGCGCTGCCTAACGCGGTGAGGTCGGCACCCGCGCAGAACGCTTTGCCGGCACCGGTGACGACCACGGCGTGCACGTCGTGATCGGCCTCGGCGCGTTCTACTGCGGCGCGCAACTGCGCCGACATCTCCTGGGTGACCGCGTTGCGCCGGTCAGGGTCATTGACGGTGATCAGCGCGATGTGATCGTCGACGCTAAACAAGACCAGATCGGATTGGGACATCGGGCACCTCCGCTGCTCGCCGCTCACGGTACAGACCGCGGCCTAAGGGCCGGTTGCCAAAGTCAATTGCCCATTGCACCGTGACGGATCACGGTTGCGAAACCGGCCGCGAAATTGTCGTCGTCCGCGGAAGCATCGGCAATGCTGGTGTCACCCAATACGACGGCGAGGTTGCTGTTGCCGTGACCAAGAGCCTGGCGGTGCGAGCTCCGCGCTGGCATTCCGTCGGCCACTCATATTCTCGCCGATAGCAACGAAAACCCCACTAGCACAGTATGTTTTCGTGTCCGTGGAATGTGTGTGGGTTATCGAGCGAGGCGTCGGGGCTGATGAACTGCCGATGCTCCCCCCACCGTCTTAGGGGCAGGTTGCGTCGACCTCGAACGGCAATAACGACGCATTGGGGGTACTCCCACCGATTGGCGGCGGTGCGCCCGCGGCTGGGTAGGACGGCACGGTGGTCATCGGAATTTGACCGGTGATCTTGTAGGACCCAGCAGAGTGCGCGTTCGGGTCACTGGGTCCGTGGTACTGCGCGCTCCCGTTGGTCAACTGGTCGTACGGACTCCACTCGTACGTTGCGCCGCCGGGATCGGTGATCTGCACTTTCGTGACTGCCGTCGGCCGGTGGTTCTCTGCAGGCGAGTCTCCGATCTCCACCCAGGCGGCGCCTTGGTCGTGCCCTATCTCCAGCGTGAACCCGTCAACGGTGGTGGCGCAGGTGATCTGGCCGTTGACGGGAATGTTCTCCCCCTTGAGGGTGATCGTCGCGCTTGCGGCATGAGCCAACGGCGTTCCCAACACCGATGCTGTTGCAGCAGCGAGGACTACGGCTACGCGCTTCATGTGTCTCCTCAGTTGGTGCTTTTGTAGAGCTGTTGATTGCAGTACCGATCCCGAGCACCCACGCTTCTGCGCGGTCACATTCGCTGTGCTCCGTTGCCCGCAGGGAGGCAGCATATGTCCCACGCGAGCATGATTGCTCGCTTTCAGCGAAGAATGAGCTCACTCAGCAAAGGCGCGGTGTTTTGCTCATCAAGAACCGTGCGCGCTCCGGGGGCACGCATCGACGCCGCCGGCGTGATCACTGCCCGCTGCCACGGCACCTCCACCGGATGGGCCTGGATAACACCAGCGCGGCACTCACGTCATCGTGCTCATCACTGACTTAGGGAGTGTCAAGGATCAGCCGAAACCGCTGTAAAGGATCAACCGAAACACTTCAGGCATGACCTGAAGCCAAAACGTCATCCCTGAAAGGGCGGGGCTGTGTCAACCCGTTATTGGTCCCTGGTTTGGCGGCTTTCGGTCTCCGTGCGGACAGCGCCGGGCAAGGACCAGGGTCAAGACGCAGCGCCCGCAGCGTAGCGAGGACGAACGGTCTTGAATGCCGGGCCGGGCCGGGCGCATGCTTCGGCGGGTGCCGGAAGACAGCGGCGCGAATGTGTGGTTGTGGGCCTTCTCCAAGCCGTGATGGTGCAGATATTTTGGGGCAGGGCCAGACTGGGTCCGGCTGCCGGTCATCCCTTCGCCCAGCTGTGTGGGCATGGAGCGGTGCGGCGACAACACGCGGGGTCGATCAAGCAGGCGACTACGCCGATGGTTGGGGAGTCATGACATTTAGCGACCGCGCGCGGTTGCGTCCAGGAATACTCACGCGGCTCTGCCCCGGTCAAGCGCGCGGATGTGACCGTCGCGCATCCCGTAGTAGACCAACGTGAGCAGCTTGCGTGCCGCGGCGACTTTGGCGATGTTCTTGCCGCGGCGGGCTTCGATACGTTGTTTGTCGGCCGAGATCTTGGCGGTTGTCGGGTAGCGCTGCACCGCCTCGATCGCCGCCCAGCGGACCGCTTTGGAGCCTTGCTTGGTGATATGTCCGCGGTGCACGACCCTGTCGGACTCGCGGTGGCGCGGGGTCAGCCCGGCCCATGAACATAGGTGTGCGGGGTCGGTGAAACGCTGCACGTCACCGATCTCGGCGACGAACACCGCCGCCAGCGTCGGTCCGATGCCGGGCACTTCCTGGATCGCTTGATAGCCCCGGTGGGTGCGTAGCTGCTCGGCGATCAGCGCAGCAAAGCGCGCTTCGTGGCCATCGAGGATGTCGATGAGTTCCAGCAGCGAGTGGATTCGTTCGGCGTAAGCGGAGGCCAGCGGCACCCTGGCCAACCGTTGTCGGCCAGTGACTCCGAACAGATCCGACACCGCGATGAGTACGCCGGCTTTGGCCAGCACGGCATGGATCTGAGCTTTCAATCCGGACCGGGTCGCGACGAGCTTGGCGCGGTAACGCACCAGCTCGCGCAGTTGGCGCGTCTGGGGCGGGGCGATCCAGGCCTCGGGCAGTCGGCCCATCCGCAGCAGATCGGCGAGATCACCGGCGTCGCGCACATCGTTCTTCACTCGCCGGTTTCGGAATCCGTTGACCCCTAACGGATGCGCCAAATGGACCCGCGCTCCGCAGGCTTGCAGCACGTCGACCGCCCAGTACCAGCCGTATGTCGCTTCGAGGACCACCTCGGGATTAACACCTGCCTGCTCTAGCTGCAGCTCCAAAGCGACCGGATCGTTGACAATCCGCACCACCGACAACTGCTCACCGGATTCGGACTGACGTACGATCACCGACCGCTGTCGATGCAAATCGATCCCGACGAACTGCCTGCCGTCATACTCGTCCATAGGGCCTCCCGTGATTCGTGGAAGTGAACACCCCCAGCATCCGCCGGGAACGTCACGAGGAGCGGAGGCCCCGCCCCTTCATCGCATCAAGCATCAGCCGAGGTAATGCACCGTCTGACGTGCCCCCGGCAGGACTCTAATCAGCAGTTCGCCGATGCGGTAACGGGTGTGCCGTTGCAGATCCGTTACGACGCCGAGCCGCCGGCGACTGGCTACGAATTGCTCGGGCCGCCTGGAGAACCCTTCCGCGTCCACTGGAACCCGGAACCACCCGCACAACCGAACGAGGAATGGACAAATGGCTAACCCCACCTACAACGCTGGCACCGCCAGTGTGACAACGACAGCCGCGGTGGCCTGCACACTGTCCGCGGCGACCACTGACGGCGCGATGCTGCAGAACGTCGGGAATACAACCATCTAGCTGGGTGGCTCAACAGTCACAGCTACAGGCGCCACGGCCGGCTTCCCGCTGGCGGAAAACGCCAGCCTGACGCTCGCCTCCACCGGCGGCCAGCCGCACGATCTGTACGCCGTCGTCGCGTCGGGCACGGGATCGCTGGCATATATCTTCCCGGCCTTGTAACTAAGCCACCTGGGGGCCAGCGAAATGAGGGTCCCTTCCCCTGGGCACGCTGGTTCCCAGGTTCCAAGGCGCCGGGACGGGCGGGAAGGGAACGCTCGCCCGTCCCGGTTCCCAACCAAGGTGGGGTGAATCGCCAAATCCAGCTAGGGCTTTACTCATTTATCGTATTGCTGCGGTAGGGGTTTCGGCAGTTTTGCGGCGTCGCCGGTTCCTAAGCAAGTCAGAGGCCACGCCGCCGATCATGATCGCGACGACCGCGTGTTCGATCCTTATTGACCGCTAGATGCAGATACGGGCGGGCTGGTATCCACAGGCGCAGCCACGGGGTTGATGGTTGGATCGCGAAGGAACACGAGCATGGGTCCAATATTTTTTTTCCCATCAAAACCAGGCTGATCGGTCACAAAGTCTTTGACCTCGGTGAGGGTGGTGAGCGTCACATCGAGCGGCGTCACCATATACGTGTGGTGGTGATTCGTGAGCAGCGCCAGCTGTTGCTGCAGTGTCGCGACCTGGGTCGTCAGAGCGGAGATCGCTTCCTGGACGTTTATCGCCGGGGATCCCACTGTAAGACTGCCGTTCACCAGCACGTTGCCATCGAATAAACCTGCATTGCCGCTGCTCTTACCGAAGACCCCCGTCCCGCCCCCGGTGTTTATGCCGGCCACACCGTTGGCGTTGCCGTTACCGGAGGTTCCCTGAACGCCGTTGCCGCTGGCGCTAGATCCCGCCACCCCGGCGCCGGCTCCGCTGTTGTAGCCCGACACGCCGGTTCCGTTGGCGCCGCCAGCGGTGGCTCCTTCAACGCCGTTGCCGTTGGCGCTTGATCCGTAGACACCGGTGCCAGATCCGGTGTTGTTGCCCCACACCCCGCTGTCGCTGCTGCCGGTTGTCCCAACAACGCCGTTGCCACTGACACTCGATCCGGAGACGCCGTCTCCGGCGCCGCTGCTGGAAAACACGCCGCCGTTGCCTGTTTGACTGTGGCCAGCCACGGCGTTGCCGCTGACACTCTGCCCGAAGACCCCAGTGCCGGCGCCGGTGTTCACACCGGCCACACCGTTAGCGTTGCCGTTACCGGTGGTTCCGGTAACACCGTTTCCGGCGCCACCACTCTCTCCCTGAACGCCGTCTCCGGTCGCACTTCCCCCATGGACACCCGCTGCAGCGCCATTGCAGGTAAACGCGCCTCCATTGTTAGTTGCGCTGTATCCATAAACGCCGACTTGGTCGCCATTGCTCTCAAACCAGGCTCCATGGCCCGTTTTACTTGTGCCATACACGCCGGTGCCGCTGTCGCTTGATCCCGTCACACCGACGCCGGTGTCACTGGAAGCACTGACACCTGCTGCAGCGTTGGTGCCAGTGGCCTGCACTGCGGGCGCTGCTGCCACCGCACTGCTGAAAATGCCATTCGTCGTGGTGGGTGTAGTCATGTGGATTCCTTTCCCGGAATCAAGCCAGGTATCGGATGTGGATCAGAGGGTTGTGCGAGGACCGATCAGGTTCGCCGGCGCCGCTCGGCCGTCGCTTGTGCGGAGCCGGTGCATCAGAGCATGGCGTAAACGCACAGCTCATAATGTCCTCGCAGGAAGCGCCGATTATGGCCGAATGGCGAAGGATCTGGAGCGGGCGGTTGCCTTAAGGTCTGCTCGTTCTGCGCATTTGCGGTGCCGACCGGTCGGTCAGCTTTCGGTTTGCTCGGCGCGCTCATCGAGGCGTTCGTCGACCTGGCGACTTGACGGCTCGCCACCGTGCTCGCGGATCGACCAGCGCACCGCCGCCTAGAGCCGCAGCTCCGAATCAACCGCCTCCAGATCGCGCATCTGGTGAGCGTTGCATTGCCGTGCCTTCAACGCACTTCAGCTTCCCGAAACCTATTCGAAAACGGTCACGACAGCCGCTAGCGCAGTTACCTTATTCGACGGGGCTGATTCCGCGAGAATGGGGGGCACGTGGCATGAGCAGCTCTACCCCTGAGGGTTCTCAGACCAGTCTGCGGTCGAGCCTCGATTGGTGGGACTATCTCGCGGTTCCACTTACATTGGCGGCGGGCGCTGCTGCTGTCTACTGCGCATACCTCGTCAAACGACCACCGCCGTCGAACGGGATCTACGGATGGTGGCTTACGGCTCAGATTGTGGCCACGCTGATTGCCGCAGGTCTGCCGGCATACTCGGCGTTCCGCGCGAAGCGACGGGAATCGCAGGCGGCGCAACGTGAAATCGATGTGCGCACACAGACCCGCATCGAGATGAACCAGGCCCTCGACCCAATAGTTCGGTGCTTGGCCGATGGAGCGCACACACCCGGGTTGGGGGGACGTGTGCTTGGGATGGTCTTGACGCAAGCTGCAGAGCTCATCGGTCCGGACCATGAAACCCGATCGTGCTATTTCGCGCTGAAGCCTGGACCGCCAAAGAAACTCGTGCCAACGAGGTACCGCCACGGACGTATGGACAAACCGCGCTCAACCTTCGTCGCAGGGACGGAAGACGGCGACGACGCGATTGCGCTCGTAGAAGCCAATGGACACCGCTTTTGCAAGGACACCAGCAAAGATCCCCCGCCGGGATGGAATAACAAGGAGCGCGAATACAGAACATTCATCTCGGTTGCGGTGGCTGCGGCAGACACTGCATACGGGATGATTACCGTCGATGCTCTCAAGCCGGGCGATTTGGAGGAGCGCGATGTTGACCTGCTCACCGTAATGGCTGTCTCTTCGCGACGGCAACGCGATTAACGCCCCCCCGCGTCGGTCCCGGGCAGTGACGCTTCACGCGCGCGCCTGGAGTGTTCGCCACGAGCCGACTGATGTCGGCAATCTCTGTCATCGGCAACACTATTCAGATCTGCACGACGTATGCAGTTGCACGAAACTTGCACGAGGTCGCGTCTGCACTGGTCAAACAGTGCCCCCGGCAGTGTGTGGTTCGAGGACATGCGCATAGCGTGTCTCAAGACATCCGAATAGGTGGCGGCGTGAGTGTCAAGGCGTGTCGACGGCGCGCTTGGTCATCACCGCGGTTGTCGTCGAGGGACGTAGCCAATCCGAGGTTGCTCGGGCCTACGGGGTCTCGCAGTCCTGGATCTCCCGGCTGGTCGCTCGTTATCGCGCTGGAAGGCGAGTCCGCCTTCACCCCACGCTCACGGCGACCGCACACCAGCCCTCACCGGTTACCGCAGACCACGATCGAGCTGGTCATCGAACTCCGAGAGAAACTTGCCAGCAAAGGCCTCGATCACGGCCCCCACACCATCGCCTGGCACCTGCAGCATCATCACAGCCTGGTCGTGTCGGTCAACTCCATCCACCGGCACTTGCGTGCCGGCGGATACATCGACCCCCAGCCGCACAAACGCCCCAAATCCTCCTACATCCGGTTTGCCGCCGAACAACCCAACGAGCGCTGGCAAGCCGACTTCACCCACTGGTGGCTCGCCGATCACACCCACGTAGAAATACTCAACTGGATCGACGACCACGCCCGCTACGCGCTCTCGGTCACCGCCCATCGGCGCGTCACCGCCCACATCGTGCTGGCCGAGTTCCGTAAAGATAGTTGCAGCCCATGGTGTTCCGGCCTCGACACTGACTGACAACGGCATGGTATTCACCACCCGGCTCGCCGGGGGCAAAGGCGGACGCAACGGCTTTGAAAACGAACTACACCGCCTCGGGATCACGCAAATCAACTCCACCCCCAACCACCCCACCACCTGCGGCAAGGTCGAGCGCTTCCACCAAACCCTCAAAAAATGGCTCACCAACCAACCACGCGCCGCCACCATCGCCGAACTTCAGACCCAGCTCAACACCTTCGTCGAGGCCTACAACCACGACCGCCCACACCGCTCACTGCCCCATCAGGCCACCCCGGCAACCGCCTACACCAGCCGCCCCAAAGCCGACCCCGCAAACCGCACCGACACCCACAACCGAGTCCGCCGCGACCGCATCGACCAAGCCGGCGTGATCACCCTGCGCGTCGCCGGCCGCCTCCACCACATCGGCGTCGGCCGAACCTACACCGGTACCCGCGTACTCGTGCTGATCCAAGATCTCCGGATCCGCATCATCCACGCCGCCACCGGCGAACTCCTCCGCGAGCTAACCCTTGACCCCACAACCGACTACCAACCCACCGGCGCACCAAAAGGCCCCAAACGGAAAAAGTCCCGAACCTAACGCAGGTTCAGACCTATTCCGATGTCGTGAGACATCACACAGTGCCCCCGGCAGGACTCGAACCTGCGACCACAAGATTAGAAGTCATGTGCTCTGTCCAGCTGAGCTACGGGGGCCGGAAACCACTAAGCGCAGGTCAGTGTATCCAACGGCGCCGAACGTCGGAGCGCGGTGCGCAACGCCGAAAGAAATGTCGTTGGCAGGAACAGTGATTCGCTAGTGTGAGGCGCGCCACACACGTACGCTACCGACGGCTGGGCCGCGTTCAGGCGGCGGGCGGCGCGTGTGCTCAACGACGAGGAGTGGCAGGCATGACCGTAGCCGTAGATGTCAGAGCGCGATACTCGCATGCTCGCGCCGAGGTGCTGCGACAGGGACTGCAGCTCGCCGCCGCGCCGATCGGCGCATACCGCACCGGCTCGCTGCTTCTTCGCGGCTCACCGTGGGTGCTGCGCTTTCTGGCCGAATGGCTCTCGGCCGAATTTCCCCCGCACGTTGTCACCGGGCATGCCCTGTCCGGGGTGAGCCCGTTATCGGTTGGCCGTGTTGCGACGAGCTGGGCGGCGCAGCGGGCCGACCACATCCTCACCGCCGCGCTGCAGGAGTCCTTTGGGCCCGAATACCGGGAAGAGGCCTGTCATCCGAACAGCGATTTCTCGGTGTGCGGCCGCCGCGGGGGACTGTTGCGAGCAACTGGTCATCACCGCCGGTACGCGGCGCAGACATCGGATATCGCCTACGGCCCGGACCGTCGTAGCAACCTGCTGGACATCTGGCGCCATCGCGAGATCAAAGCCGGAAGCCGGGCGCCGGTCGTAGTGCAGATCCCGGGCGGCGCCTGGACTGTCAACGGCAGACGGCCTCAGGGATACCCGCTGATGGGCCGGCTGGTCGAACACGGCTGGATCTGCGTCTCTATCGATTACAGCAAGAGCCCGGGTAGGGTCTGGCCCGCACACATTATCGACGTCAAACGCGCGCTGGCCTGGGTCCGCGACAACATCGCCGACTACGGCGGCGATCCCGACTTCATCGCGGTCACGGGTGGCTCGGCGGGCGGGCATCTGGCCTCGCTGGCGGCCCTCACCGCTAACGACCCGCAACTGCAGCCCGGCTTCGAAGACGCTGACACAACCGTTCAGGCGGCGGCGCCCTCCGTACGGTGTCTATGACCTGACCGACGTCAAGAAAATGCACGAAATGATGCTGCCGTTTCTGGAGCATTTCGTCATGCAAGCGCGCTACGCCGATCAGCCTGAGATGTTCGAATCGGCGTCGCCGATTTCGCACGTGCACGCCGCTGCGCCGCCGTTCTTTGTGCTGCATGGCGAAAACGATTCGGTCATTCCCAGTGTGCAGGCACAGGCCTTTTGCGCTGCGCTTCTCGACGCCGGCGCACCAATGGTGTCTTACGCCGAGCTTCCCAACGCCCACCACGCCTTTGATCTGTTCGCCACGGTTCGCTCCCAACTGGCCGCCGACGCCATCGCGCACTTTTTCGGTCTCGTCTACGGACGATATCTGCGGTCGCGATCGACGGTTCTGCGCAGCCGCGCCACACCTGCCAGTTGAATTGCGCGACGCGAAACCGGTTGCATATTCCAATTCCTTAGCCGGCCACAGTATTTCGCGGGCTATCCGCAGCGCATTTGCTCTCATGCCTTGATCCGCACAATCGGCTACCGCCGCCGCGCCAACCGGGCTAGCGTTGAAGTGGCCTGCGGTTGAACGCAGCGCCTTAGCAAAGCGTCGGGACGCGTCGGGAACGGGAGACTGGAGTGGCGATAGCAGCGTTGGCACGTCGAGCAGCGGGCGGGCCGGCCGGACGGGGACGCGGCGATGGCTGAGCCCGTCGACGAGGCCGGAATGCCCGCGGCGCTTGGGGCCGTCGACTATCTCCTGCACCGCGGGGAGGCCAACCCGCGGACCCGCTCGGGGATCATGGCGCTGGAAATCCTGGACAGCACGCCGGATTGGGACCGCTTCCGGGCCCGCTTTGACAACGCGTCTCGACGGGTGTTGCGGCTGCGGCAGAAGGTGGTGGTGCCGACCCTGCCGACGGCCGCGCCGCGCTGGGTAATCGATCCTGATTTCAACGTGGACTATCACGTGCGAAGACTGCGTGTTGCCGAACCGGGCACGCTGAGACAGGTATTCGATCTCGCGGAGGTGATGCTGCAGTCGCCGCTGGACATCGCCCGACCACTATGGACGGCCACTCTGATCGAGGGCCTCGCCGACGGACAGGCCGCGACGCTGCTGCATCTCAGCCACGCCGTCACCGACGGTGTCGGCAGCGTGGAGATGTTCGCCCAGATCTACGACCTCGAGCGCAATCCACCGACCCAGCCCACACCGGGGGAACCCATTCCGCAGGATCTCTCGGCCAACGACTTGATGCGTGAAGGCCTCAACCACCTGCCCGCCAACGTGGTCGTTGGGGTCCTGGGCGCACTGTCGGGAGCCGTATCGATGGTCGGGCGGGCGGTGCTCAACCCAGGAGCCGCAGTGTCGGGTGTGGTCAGCTATGCCCGCTCGGGGGTGCGGGTAGTCAGCCGGGCTGCCGAACCGTCGCCGCTGCTTCGGCGACGCAGCCTGGCAACCCGCAGCGAAGCGCTCGACATTCCGCTCTCGGACCTGCATCGGGCCGCAAAGGCGGGCGGCGGCTCGATCAACGACGCCTACCTGGCTGGTCTCTGCGGTGCACTGGGCCGCTACCACGAGGCACTCGGCGTGCCGGTGGCCACCCTGCCGATGGCGGTGCCGGTCAACCTGCGTGCCGAATCCGATCCGGCCGGCGGCAACCGGTTCACCGGTGTCAACTTGGCGGCGCCGATCAGCACTGCTGACCCGATAGCAAGAATGCAGAAGATCCGCGCTCAGATGACCCAGCGCCGCGATGAGCCCGCGATGGACATCATCGGCTCTATCGCGCCGGTGTTGAGCGTCCTGCCGACGCCGCTGTTGGAGTCGATGACCGGTTCGATCGTCGCCTCCGACGTGCAGGCCAGCAACGTTCCGGTGTATCCCGGCGACACCTACCTGGTCGGCGCGAAGATCTTGCGGCAGTACGGCATTGGTCCGTTGCCCGGTGTGGCGATGATGGTCGTGCTGATATCCAGGGGCGGCTACTGCACCATCACCACCCGCTACGACCGCGCCGCGGTGCGCGACGAGGCGCTGTGGGCCCGGTGCCTGCTGGAGGGTTTCGACGAGATCCTCGCGCTTGCCGGTGATCCCGTCCCGCACGCGGTGCCCGCGTCGTTCGCCGCCGAGCCGTCCGACTCGCGATCGGTGTCGGGTTCATGACCGCCCCAGAAGAACGCAAGTCCCGCAAATCGACGCGTGATATGCGGTTGCCGGGGTCGGTAGCCGAAATCATGGCGAGCCCGCCCGGGCCCAAGATCGGTGCGTTCTTCGACTTGGACGGAACCCTGGTGGCCGGCTTCACCGCGGTGATCCTCACCCAGGAGCGCATCCGGCGCCGCGACATGGGCGTCGGCGAGCTGATCAGCATGATCACGGCCGGCCTAAACCATCAACTCGGGCGCATCGAATTCGAGGACCTGATCAGCAAGGCCTCCTCGGCGCTGCGCGGACGCGCGTTGAGTGATCTCGAGGAGATCGGCGAGCGGCTGTTCAACCAAAAGATCGAGTCACGGATTTACCCCGAAATGCGGGAGCTGGTCCGCGCCCACCTGGCTCGCGGTCACACGGTGGTGCTCAGCTCGTCGGCACTGACCATCCAGGTCGGTCCGGTTGCCCGCTTTCTCGGCATCCTCAACACGCTCACCAACAAATTCGAGACCAACGATGACGGAGTTCTGACCGGGGACGTGCTGAAGCCGATTCTGTGGGGACCCGGCAAGGCCGCCGCAGTGCAGAAGTTCGCCGCCGAGAACCACATCGACCTCAAGGACAGCTACTTCTACGCCGACGGCGACGAAGACGTCGCGTTGATGTACCTGGTCGGCAACCCGCGGCCGACCAACCCGGAAGGCAAGATGGCCGCCGTCGCCCGCCGCCGGGGTTGGCCGATCCTACGGTTCACCAGCCGCAGCGGTGGCGGCATCGGGGCACAGCTGCGCACGCTTGCCGGCGTCGGGTCAGTGGTCCCCGTCGCGGCCGGCGCAGTCGGGATTGGACTGTTGACCCGGAGCAGGCGCCGTGGCGTGAACTTCTTCACCTCCACCTGGTCACAGCTGCTTTTGGCCGCCAGCGGCGTGCAGCTCAACGTCCTGGGGGCGGAGAATCTGACCGCCGAACGTCCGGCGGTGTTCATCTTCAACCACCGCAACCAAGCCGACCCGGTTATCGTCGGCGCGCTGATCCGCGACAACTGGGTTGCGGTAGGCAAAAAAGAACTGCAGAGCGACCCGATCATGGGCACGCTGGGCAAGGTGCTGGACTCCGTTTTCATCGACCGAGATGACCTGACCGCGGCGGTGGAGTCACTGCATCAGGTCGAGGAGCGTGCCAGACAAGGGCTATCCATCATGATTGCCCCCGAGGGCACCAGGTTGGACACCACCAGCGTCGGGCCATTCAAGAAGGGGCCGTTCCGGATTGCGATGGCGGCGGGAATACCGATCGTCCCGATCGTCATCCGCAACGCAGAGATCATCGCGGCGCGAAACTCCACCACGATGAATCCGGGGACGGTGGATGTGGCTGTGTTCCCGCCGATTTCGGTCAGCGACTGGACGCTTGATGTCCTGTCGGATCGGATCGCCGAGGTCCGCCAACTGTATGTGGATACGTTGGCCGACTGGCCGGTCGACCAGCTGCCCGACGCCAGCCCCTACCGCCCGGGCAAGAAGGCCGCGCCGAAAAAGGCGCCGCGGAAATCGACGGGCAAGGCCGCCAAGGCAGGCGCGGCCAAGGCCGTGAAGAAGACCCAACCCAAAACCCCAAGCAAGGCCACCAAGGCCCAACCAGCCACGCGCACGCCGCGGCCGAGAGGACGAGCGTGACCGCCCCGGCTGCCGACACCGGCAACTTCAGCACGACCGACGACACCTTGGTTCTGGCGTCGGTGTCCTCGTTGGTGGAATCGAAGCTGCTCGCGGAGTGGTTGGACCAGCAACGGGCCGCACACCCCGACACCAAGCTTGAGGTGCTGCCGTTGCCGGCCCCCAATTCGCCGCCGGCGGCGCTGGCGCAGCTGGTCGAACAGCTGGAGTCGGATGAGGACCGGTCGATCGTGCCGGTCCGGGTCTTCTGGATGCCGCGTGCCGACGCTTCGGCGCTGAACCGGGTGGCGGCCCTGCTTCCGGGCCGAAACCCCTATCACCCCAGTGAGCGTCAGCAGCGCCATATTCTGCGCACCGAACCCTCACGTGCCCGGGTGGTGGCGGGCGAATCGGCCAAGGTGTCGGAACTTCGTCAGCAGTGGCGGGACATCACGGTTGGCGATAACCCCCGGGAATTCGCGCACTTCGTCACCCGCCGAGCGCTGCTGGCGATGGAAAGAGCCGAATACCGAATCCTCGGGCCGCAATACAAGTCTCCGCGGCTGGTGCGGCCGGAGATCTTGGCGTCGGCGCGATTTCGCGCGGGCTTGGCGAAGATTCCGGGCGCCACCGTCGAGGAAGCCGGAAAGATGCTCGACGAGCTCGCCACCGGGTGGAGCCGAGTGTCCGTCGACCTCGTCTCCGTCTTGGGCAGGATGCTCAGCCGGGGGTTCGATCGGGAAATCGACTACGACGAGTACCAGGTGGCGGCTATGCGCACCGCGCTGGAAACCCATCCGGCGGTGTTGTTGTTTTCGCATCGGTCCTACATCGACGGCGCGGTGATGCCGGTGGCGATGCAGGAAAACCGGCTGCCGCCGGTGCATGTCTTCGCCGGTGTCAACCTGGCTTTCGGGGTGATGGGGCCGCTGATGCGCCGCTCCGGGGTGATCTTCATCCGGCGCAACATCGGCGACGACGCGCTGTACAAGTACGTGCTCAAGGAGTACGTGGGCTATGTGGTGGAGAAGCGCTTCAACCTGAGCTGGTCCATCGAGGGCACCCGTTCGCGCACTGGGAAGATGCTGCCGCCCAAGCTTGGGCTGATGAGTTACGTGGCCGACGCGTATCTGGACGGTCGCAGCGACGACATTCTGTTACAAGGCGTTTCGATCAGCTTCGACCAGTTGCACGAAACCGCCGAATACGCCGCCTACGCTCGGGGCGGCGAGAAACGGGCTGAGGGCTTCAGCTGGTTGTACAACTTCATCAAGGCTCAGGGCGAACGCAACTACGGCAAGATCTACGTTCGTTTCCCCGAGGCCGTCTCGATGCGGGAGCACCTCGGGCCGCCGCACGGCCCGATCGCCGAGGATCAGGCCGCCAAACGGCTTGCACTGCAGAAGATGTCCTTCGAAGTTGCGTGGCGAATTCTGCAAGCGACTCCGGTGAACGCCACCGGTCTGGTCTCGGCGCTGCTGCTGACCACTCACGGGGTGGCCTTGACGCTCGGGCAGCTTCACCACACCTTGCAGGACTCGCTGGATTATCTGGAACGCAAGCGCACTCCGATGTCCACTAGTGCGCTGCGGCTACGTACACCGGAAGGCGTCCGCGCGGCGGTGGACACGCTGTCCAACGGTCATCCGGTCACCCGCGTCGACAGTGGCCGAGAGCCGGTGTGGCGCATCGCTCCCGAGCACGAACACGCCGCAGCGTTCTACCGTAACTCGGTGATACACGCATTTCTGGAGACCGCGATCGTCGAGCTGGCACTGGCGCATGCCGGCCACGCCGACGGTAATCGGCTGGAAGCTTTCTGGAACCAGGCCATGCGGCTGCGCGATCTGCTGAAATTCGATTTCTATTTCGCCGATTCGGCCGCATTCCGGAAGAACATCGCCGAAGAGATGGCGTGGCACCAGGATTGGGAAGCCCACGTCGCTGCGGGTAGCGCCGAGATCGACGCCATGCTGTACGCGAAGCGACCGCTGATGTCGGATGCGATGCTACGGGTGTTCTTCGAGGCCTACGAGATTGTGGCCGATGTGCTGCGCGACGCGCCGGCCGACATCGGTGAGAAGGAACTCACCAAGTTGGCGCTCGGGGTCGGCCGCCAGTACGTCGCGCAGGGGAGGGTGCGCAGCGGCGAGCCGGTATCCACGCTGCTGTTCGCGACTGCGCGCCAGGTCGTCGCCGATCAGGGCCTGCTGAAGCCCGCGCCTGACTTGGCCGAGCGCCGGATCGCGTTTCGCCGTGAATTGCGAGACATTCTCGGTGATTTCGACCACGTTGCGCGGATCGCACGGAATCAATTCGTTGCTCGCGAGACGGAGGCGCGCGACGCGCGATTGCAGGATCACTAGCCGGTCGGTGCGCTCGCAGGCAGCGCGCCCATACTCTTGATTTATGACGAGTGCTCCGGCCGCGCAGCGCCGGGCGGTGGTCTGGCCGTTGCTCACCGGCGTTGCGGTGCTGGCCGGCTGCACCGCGGCAGGAATCGGGGCGCTGTCGCTGGCTTCCGCGCTGACCGCAACGGGGTTGCCCGATCCGGGTCCGGTGACCACGCTGGGCCTGCCCTTCGTCCGCGCGGCTGGCGAGATCGCCGCCGTAGTGGCGGTGGGCGCGTTCCTCCTCGCTGCACTTCTGGTCCCGCCGCAGAAGAACGGCGTCCTCGACGTCGACGGCTACCGCGCGGTCCGGATCGGCACGGTCGCAGCTGCAGTGTGGGCGGTATGCGCCGTGCTGCTGATCCCGCTGACCATTTCCGACGTCTCTGGCCAACCGCTCACCGCCCACCTCAACCCGGCGACGATCTGGTCGCTGGCCAGCCTGATCAACATCGCGACGGCATGGCGCTGGACCGCGTTGCTGGCCGCGGCGGTGATGTTGGGAAGCCTGCCGGTGCTGCGCTGGTCGTCCACGCCACTGTTGCTGGTCGGCTCATTGGTGACGCTGATGCCGCTCGCGTTGACTGGGCACTCCTCGGCCGGCGGCTCGCACGACCTGGCCACCAACAGCCTGCTGATCCACCTGATCGCGGCGAGCCTATGGGCCGGTGGACTGCTGGCGCTTGGCGCTCACGTGATTCACGGCGGGCAGTACGCCGACCTGGCCGCGCGGCGATTCTCTACTATCGCGTTATGGTGCTTTGTCGCGATGGCGCTCAGTGGTGTCGTCAACGCTCTGGTGCGGACTCTGCCGTCGGACCTGCTTAGCACGGGCTACGGGCGGTTGGTGCTGGCCAAATTCGTCGCGCTGTGCCTGCTTGGCGTCGCCGGCTGGCGGCAACGGCGCACCGGAGTCGCTGCGCTGCAAGCAGATCCGCGTTCGCGCAGCGCCCTGATCCGGTTGGCCGTGATCGAGGCGCTGATCTTCGGTCTCACGTTCGGCATCGCTGTCGGCTTGGGCCGCACACCGCCACCGCCCCTGCCGATCGGCATCCCCTCGATTCCCGACGTGAAAATCGGTTATGACTTTGCCGGACCGCCGACCGTGTTGCGAGTGCTCCTCGGGTGGCGCTTCGATCTGATATTCGGCACGGCCGCCGTCGTGTTCGCCGCGTTGTACCTGGCCGGAGTGCGGCGGCTACGCCGCCGCGGCGATGCCTGGCCGGTGGGCCGAACCGTGGCCTGGCTGCTGGGCTGCCTGGCGCTGCTGTTCGCGACGTCGTCGGGTCTGGGCCGGTACATGCCGGCGATGTTCAGCATGCACATGGCGGCCCACATGCTGCTGTCCATGCTGGTCCCCATTCTGCTGGTGTTGGGCGGTCCGGTTAGCCTGGCGTTGCGGGCCCTGCCGACAGCCGGTCGCGACGACCCGCCGGGGATGCGGGAATGGCTGCTGGCTGCGCTGCACAGCCGGGTATCGCGGTTCCTCACCCATCCGGTGGTCGCCCTGATCCTGTTCATCGCCGGGTTTTACGGGCTGTACCTCGGCGGCCTCTTCGACGCCGCGGTCGGCAGCCACATGGGGCATGTCGTGATGAACGTGCACTTTTTATTGAGCGGCTACCTGTTCTATTGGGTGGTGATCGGCGTCGACCCCACGCCGCGGCCGATCCCGCCGCTGGCCAAGCTGGCGGTGGTCTTCGCGTCGTTACCGCTGCATGCGTTTTTCGGGGTCGTGCTGATGAGCACGCAGAAGGTGCTCGGCGAGAGCTTCTACCGGTCGCTGCACCTGAGCTGGCACACCGACCTGTTGGGCGATCAGCGTCTCGGTGGTGGAATCGCGTGGGCAGCAGGGGAAATACCGCTGATCGTCGTTATGCTGGCGTTGCTGATGCAATGGTCGCGTAGCGACCGGCGGACCGCCACGCGATTGGATCGTGCCGCGCAGCGCGATGACGACGCCGAGCTAGCGGCCTACAACGCGATGCTGGCCGAGCTCGCCCGCCGGGATACCTCCGGGCAACGTTAAGCCCAGTGGCCACATCTGCCACATTAGTCACCGCGCGGCCGGACACACTATTTGCCCGCCTGTCAGCGACAAACGCTCGGTACAGACCGGCGAGAGCGTCGTTCTCGCTCGGTGAGGCCACCCCCGCTTGCGAGGGCGTCGCCACAACGAGCATTCCCGCGGCCCAGCGACTGTTGTGGCGGATGTAACAAACCACGGGGCCGTCGTTGCTTATCCACAAACGCAGCTTTTTCCACAAGGTCCCCGCTTCTTATGGTCCGGGTTCGGGATTGACCAAGAAGTTGTCGGCGGCGGCGAGCTAAATAGCGGTCACCACCGGCGGTGAGGCGCCGTCGCATCGAAGAAAGGTAATGAACAATGTTCGAGACACCGCTGACCGTGGTAGGAAACATCGTCAACGACCCGATACGCCGCAGCGTTGGTGACCAAGAGGTGTTGAAGTTCCGGGTCGCGAGCAACTCGAGGCGGCGTGCCGCGGACGGCACCTGGGAGCCGGGAAACTCGCTGTTCGTAACCGTCAATTGCTGGGGTCGTCTGGTCTCCGGTGTGGGCGCGTCGCTGGGGAAGGGCTCGCCGGTGATCGTGGCTGGCCATGTGCACACCAGCGAATACGAAGACCGCGACGGCATCCGGCGCTCCACGTTGGAGATGCGCGCCAGCGCGGTTGGCCCCGACCTGTCTCGCTGCATCGCGCGCGTCGAGAAGACGGTCGCTACCGGGGCGGACGCCGCGGCCGCCCCGACACCGGAATCTGGCCCTGCGGTCGATGCGAACGGCGATCGACGATGCGAACGGCGGGCTGACAGTCGGCGGACGCTGCGGGCTGCCTAGGATGGTCGCGGGCAACCTCGCGACACCAGAAAGGTAACACTGCTGCATGGCTGAGTTCATCTACACGATGAAAAAGGTCCGCAAGGCGCACGGCGACAAAGTCATCCTTGACGACGTCACGTTGAGCTTCTATCCGGGCGCCAAAATCGGTGTCGTCGGCCCCAACGGGGCTGGTAAGTCGAGCGTCTTGCGGATCATGGCCGGGCTGGACAAGCCGAACAACGGCGAAGCCTTCCTGGCCACCGGTGCAACCGTCGGCATCCTGCAACAGGAGCCGCAGCTGAACGAGGAGAAGACCGTTCGCGGCAATGTCGAAGAAGGGCTCGGCGACATCAAAGTCAAGCTCGACCGCTTCAACGAAGTCGCCGAACTGATGGCCACCGACTATTCCGACGAGTTGATGGAAGAGATGGGCCGGTTGCAGGAGGATCTCGACCACGCCGACGCGTGGGACCTCGACTCGCAGCTGGAGCAGGCTATGGACGCATTGCGGTGTCCGCCGCCTGACGAGCCGGTGACGCATCTGTCCGGCGGTGAGCGCCGCCGAGTGGCGCTGTGCAAGCTACTGCTGTCCAAACCGGACCTGTTGCTTCTCGACGAGCCGACCAACCACCTCGACGCCGAGAGTGTGCAGTGGCTCGAGCAGCACCTGGCCGCCTACTCAGGGGCGGTTCTGGCGGTGACCCACGACCGATATTTCCTGGACAACGTGGCGCAATGGATCCTGGAGCTGGACCGCGGTCGGGCCTACCCGTACGAGGGCAACTACTCCACCTACCTGGAGAAGAAGGCCGAGCGGCTGGCCGTGCAGGGCCGCAAGGACGCGAAACTGCAGAAGCGCCTGCAAGAGGAGCTGGCGTGGGTGCGCTCGGGCGCCAAGGCCCGCCAAGCCAAGGGCAAGGCCCGGCTGCAGCGTTACGAGGAGATGGCGGCCGAGGCGGAGAAGACGCGCAAGCTCGACTTCGAGGAGATTCAGATCCCCACCGGCCCGCGGTTGGGCAACCTGGTGGTCGAGGTCGAGCACCTCGACAAGGGCTTTGAGGGGCGCACGCTGATCAAGGACCTGTCCTTCACGCTGCCTCGGAACGGCATCGTCGGAGTCATCGGCCCCAACGGCGTCGGCAAGACCACGCTGTTCAAGACCATCGTCGGGCTCGAGCAGCCGGACAGCGGCACCGTCAAGGTGGGCGAGACGGTCAAGTTGAGCTACGTCGACCAGTCTCGGGCCGGTATCGACCCGAAGAAAACGGTGTGGGAAGTCGTCTCCGATGGGCTGGACCACATCCAGGTCGGGCAAAACGAGATTCCGTCGCGGGCCTATGTTTCGGCGTTCGGATTCAAGGGACCCGATCAGCAGAAGCCGGCGGGCGTGTTGTCCGGCGGTGAACGCAACCGGCTCAACCTGGCGCTCACCCTCAAGGAGGGCGGGAACCTGATCCTGCTGGACGAGCCCACCAACGACCTCGACGTCGAGACGCTGGGCTCATTGGAGAATGCGCTGGAGAAGTTTCCCGGCTGTGCGGTGGTGATTTCCCACGACCGCTGGTTCCTCGACCGGACCTGCACGCACATCCTGGCGTGGGAGGGCGACGAGGACAACGAGGCCAAATGGTTCTGGTTCGAGGGCAACTTTGGCGCCTATGAGGAGAACAAGGTCGAACGGCTCGGCGTCGAAGCGGCGCGTCCGCACAGGGTGACTCACCGAAGGCTCACTCGCGACTAGTGTCACCGGTACCAGCGCTGGTGAAGGAGCAGTCGGCATGACAGGTCATCGCGGCTCTGCCGGCCTCCAGGGCACCGTTGATTGGACACATTTCGCCAAGCCCGAGGACATTCCGGACTGGATCTCGAAGGCCTACACCGACGCCTACCAGGGCCCGCACGACGACGAGTCCGCAGCCGATGGACACGCCGCCGAGAGCGGGCCGACTGCCGCTCCGGCGGTGACGCCGGCGCTGCTGGGTGCGCACTACCGGCTGGGCAGTCACCGGGCGGCCGGAGAAAGCCGCGTCGCGGTTTACCCGGCCGACGATCCGTCCGGGGTCGGTCCCGCGCTGCAGGTGGTCATCGATAACGGCGCGATGCTGATGGATTCGGTCACGGTGCTGCTGCACCGAGTTGGTGTGCCCTACCTGGCGATCATGAACCCCGTGTTCCAAGTCCGCCGGAACGCAGACGGAGATCTGCTGAGCATCGAGCCGCCGAACTCGGACGGCGGCGATATCGACGAGACCTGGATCCATGTACAGCTTTCGCCCTCGGTTGACCCCCCGTACCTGCAGGAGGCCCAACGCCTGTTGCCGGGTGTGCTGGCCGATGTGCGCCGAGTAGCAGCGGATTCGGCGGAGATGATCGCCACACTCAACGAGCTGGCCGACGACGTGAAAACCAACGCGAACGGTTGCTATCCGGGCGCCGATAGAAGACGACGTGGCCACCCTGTTGCGCTGGCTGGCCGACGGGCATTTCACGCTGCTGGGCTATCAACGCTGTCCGGTGCACGACGATCGTGTGTCCGGCGATGCAGCCACCACCAGTCTTGGCGTACTGCGCCGACGCAGGGGTTCGCGCCCACGTCTGACCGACGACACCGAACTGCTGGCGTTGGCGCAGACAGACGTTGCCAGCTACCTGCGCTTCGGCGCTTACCCGTACGTCATCGCGGTTCGCGAAAACACCGACGACGGTGTCTTCGAGCATCGCCTCATCGGGCTCTTCACGGTCGCCGCCATGAACGCCGATGTTCTGGAGATCCCGATTATTTCGCGCAGGGTGCACGAGGCGCTTCAGATGGCCGACCTCGACCCCGGCCATCCGGGGCAGCTACTACTCGACGTCATCCAGACCGTCCCGCGCTCAGAGCTTTTCGCGCTCAGCGCCGAAGAGCTGTTGGCGATGGCCAAAGCCGTGGTGGATCTCGGATCCCAACGCCGAGCACTGCTGTTCTTGCGTGCTGACCGCCTCGAGTACTTCGTCTCGTGCTTGGTCTATCTGCCCCGTGATCGCTACACCACAGCGGTGCGCTTGCAGATCGAGGATATCCTGGTCCGCGAGTTCGGCGGCACCAGCCTTGAATTCACCGCGCGGGTCACCGAATCACCCTGGGCTCTACTGCATTTCATGGTTCGACTGCGTCCGGACGGCGGCACCCAGATCGACACCTCCGAGGCCAACCGAGTGCGCATCCAGGCGTTGCTCACCGAAGCCGCGCGCACCTGGACCGATCGGCTGATCGGCGCGGCGGCGGATCGACCGGTTGAACCCCTTGCAGCCGAGCACTACGCGGCGGCGTTCTCCCAGGCGTACAAACAGGCCGTCACCCCGACCGATGCGATCAACGACATCGCCATCGTCCAACAGCTGAGCGATAATTCAGTCAGGCTGGTGTTGTCCGAACACGACTACGACGAGACCGCCCGGCTGACTTGGTATTTGGGTGGACGAACGGCCTCATTGAGTCAGTTGCTGCCGATGCTGCAGTCGATGGGCGTGGTGGTGCTCGAGGAACGACCGTTCACCGTCACTCGGCCTGACGGGCTGTCGGTATGGATTTACCAGTTCAAGATCACCCCACTTCCGACCATCCAGCTGCCACAGCCGGGCCCCGAGCGGGAGGCCACCGCACAACGTTTCGCCGATGCGGTCACCGCCATCTGGGAGGACCGAGTCGAGATCGACCGGTTCAACGAGCTGGTGATGCGTGCCGACCTGACGTGGCAGCAGGTCGTGCTGCTGCGCAGCTATGCGAAGTACCTGCGACAAGCAGGCTTTCCGTACAGTCAGTCCCACATCGAATCGGTAGTCAACGAAAACCCTCGCACCGCCCGGGCTTTGGTTGCATTGTTCGAGGCGCTGTTCGATCCCGACCCGTCCGGTTCGCCGAAGAGCCGCGACGCGCAGGCCGCTGCTGCAGCGGTCGCCAACGATATTGACGCGTTGGTCAGCTTGGATACCGACCGCGTCCTGCGGGCTTTCGCCTCGCTGATCCAGGCTACCTTGCGCACTAATTACTTTGTGAAACAACGGGGTTCGGCGCGCAGCCAAAATGTGCTGTCGCTGAAGCTGGACGCGCAGCTGATCGAGGAGCTACCGCTGCCGCGGCCCAAGTTTGAGATCTTCGTGTATTCGCCGCGTGTCGAAGGTGTGCACCTGCGATTCGGCTATGTGGCCCGCGGAGGCCTGCGCTGGTCGGACCGTCGGGAGGATTTCCGCACCGAGATCCTGGGTCTGGTCAAGGCCCAGGCCGTCAAAAACGCCGTCATCGTGCCCGTCGGCGCCAAGGGCGGCTTCGTTGTCAAGCAACCGCCACTGCTCAACGGCGACGCCGCTGCTGACCGCGACGCCATCCGAAACGAAGGCATCGCCTGCTACAAGCTGTTCATCTCGGGATTGCTCGACATCACCGACAACGTCGATCACACCACCCACGAGGTCAGCGCGCCCGCAGAGGTAGTGCGGCGCGACGGGGACGACGCCTACCTGGTAGTGGCCGCCGACAAAGGCACCGCCACGTTCTCCGACATCGCCAACGACGTCGCCAAGTCCTACGGGTTCTGGCTGGGCGACGCTTTCGCATCCGGCGGATCGGTCGGCTATGACCACAAAGCGATGGGCATCACCGCCAAAGGCGCGTGGGAAGCGGTGAAACGGCACTTCCGGGAGATGGGGGTCGACACCCAAACCGAGGACTTCACCGTGGTCGGCATCGGTGACATGAGCGGTGACGTGTTTGGCAACGGCATGCTGCTGTCCAGGCACATTCGACTACTGGCCGCCTTTGATCACCGCCATATTTTCCTTGACCCCGATCCCGATCCCGCCGCTTCATGGCAGGAACGACGGCGGATGTTCGACCTGCCGCGCTCCTGCTGGGAGGACTACGACAAATCACTGATCAGCGAGGGCGGCGGGGTATACAGCCGCGAACACAAACTCATCCCGATCAGCGACCAGGTCCGGGCAGCGTTGGGAATCCAGGACGATGTCACCAAAATGGCGCCGCCCAATCTGGTACGCGCGATCCTGCGGGCGCCGGTGGATCTGCTGTTCAACGGAGGTATCGGAACCTATATCAAAGCCGAAGCAGAAGCCGACGCTGACGTGGGTGACCGCGCCAACGACCCGGTACGGGTCAACGCAAACCAGTTGCGCGCCAAGGTCGTCGGTGAGGGCGGCAATCTCGGTGTGACCGCTCGGGGCCGTGTCGAGTTCGACCTGTGTGGCGGTCGGATCAACACCGATGCGATGGACAATTCGGCCGGCGTGGACTGTTCCGACCACGAGGTCAACATCAAGATCCTGATCGACGCCCTGATTACCGCGGGCAAGATCGATCCGGGTGAACGCACCCAGCTGCTTGAGTCGATGACCGACGAGGTGGCCCAACTGGTGCTCGCCGACAACTCCGACCAGAACGACCTGATCGGCACCAGCCGAGCCAATGCCCCCAGCCTGCTGCCCGTGCATGCCGACCAGATCAAATATCTGGTCGCCGAGCGAGGGCTGAACCGTGAACTCGAGGCGCTGCCATCGGAAAAAGAGATACAGCGTCGACTCGAGGCCGGCCTTGGGCTCACGTCGCCAGAACTAGCGACGCTGATGGCGCACGTCAAGCTGGCGCTCAAGGACGAGTTGTTGGCGACCGATCTACCCGATCAAGCAGTGTTTGCCAACAGGTTGCCGCAATACTTCCCGTCGCCGCTGCGCGACCGGTTCGGTCCGGCAATCCGCTCTCACCAGCTGAGGCGGGAGATCGTAACCACAATGCTGGTGAACGATCTGGTTGACACCGCAGGCATCAGCTATGACTACCGGATCGCCGAGGACATCGGGGTGAGCCGCGTCGACGCGGTCCGCACCTATGTTGCGACCGACGCCGTCTTCGGTGTGGAAGAACTGTGGCACGGTATCCGTGCCGCCGACGTGCCAATCGCGCTGTCCGACCGGATGACACTGGATACCCGTCGGCTGATCGACCGGGCCGGACGCTGGTTCCTCAACTACCGTCCGCAGCCGTTGGCGGTCGGCGCCGAAATCAACAGATTCGCCGAGAAGATGGCAACGTTAACGCCGCGCATGTCGGAATGGCTTCGCGGTGACGACAAGACAATCGTGGAGAAGGAAGCTGATGAATTCGTCTCGCAGGGCGCATCCGAAGACCTGGCCTACCGAGTGGCCACCGGTTTGTATCGGTTCAGCTTGCTCGACGTCATCGATATCGCCGATATCGATGACCACGACCCCGCCGAGGTCGCCGACACCTATTTCGCGCTGATGGACCGCCTGGGCACCGACGGTCTGCTGACCGCGGTGTCCCAACTGCCGCGCAACGACCGCTGGCACGCGTTGGCGCGGTTGGCAATTCGTGATGACATCTACGCATCACTGCGGTCGTTGTGTTTCGATGTGCTCGCAGTCGGTGAGCCAGACGAAAGCGGTGAAGAGAAGATCGCCGAATGGGAACACATCAGCGCGTCGCGGGTTGAACGCGCGCGGCGCACGCTGACCGAGATCTACGAAAGCGGTCAGAAGGATCTGGCCACACTGTCGGTGGCGGCACGGCAGATTCGTCGGATGACGCGCACCAGCGGACGAGGATCCTCCGGGTGACCGCCAGCGACGATGCAGTGAGGGTACTCCCCAGCTCCGCGGGGACCCCACCCGCTTGCGGGGGAGAGCGGCGCATAGTGCAAGCGGGATTCGTCGCGCCTGTCCCGGTCCGGTGGTCGGACATCGACATGTACCAGCACGTCAACCACGCCACCATGGTCACGATTCTCGAAGAGGCCCGCATCCCGTTCCTTTCGCACGCGTTCGGCGCCGATATCGCCACTGTCGGGCTGCTGATCGCCGATGTGCGCGTCACCTACAAAGGCCAGCTCCGGCTGGCTGATTCGCCGCTGCAAGTCACCACGTGGGTGAAGCGCTTGCGGGCAGTCGATTTCACGCTTGGCTACGAAGTACGGTCGGTCAACGCCGACCCGGAGTCGAAGCCTGCCGTGATCGCCGAGTCGCAGCTGGCCGCTTTCGACATCGACGAGCAGCGGCTCGTTCGCCTCTCGCCACACCATCGGGAATACCTGCAGCGGTGGCTTCGATAGCCGAGCGGGGACTGTGGCTGGGCCCCGAGTCCATGGCCGCCGACCGCGCAGACCTCACCGCGTTCGTCGAGCGGGCGGTGCGGCTCGATGCTGCCGCGGTTATTCGGCTGCGCGCTCGTCCCGGCGGGGGATTCACCGCATGGGCAGCCACCGGTTTCGATGTGCTGGCCAGCCGGGTGGTGGCGGGCACCGTGCGGCCCGACGACTTATCGGTCGGCGCAGACGAATTGGCGCGTGGACTGGCCGCGGTGGACAGCTCCGGCTACGTCGATCCGGGCTTTCCGATGGATTCCGCGTGGCGGGGTGCCTTGCCGCCGGACTCGGGTTTCACCCACCTCGATGATGTACCGGCCCGGCTGATGCTGGATTTGGCGCAGCGCGGCGCCCAACTGGCCAAAGAGCACAGCAGCGCCCAGGGCCCGCCGGTGTCGCTGCTCGACCAAGAGGTGATCCGCGTCAGCGCAGCCGATGTCAGCGTGGGCATCCCCATGCGGTGTGTATTCGCCTTGACCGCAATGGGTTTCCTGCCGCAGTCATCCGAGGCCGTCGATGCCGACGAGATCGTGCGGGTCCGTACGTCGCCAGCCTGGCTGCGCATCGACGCGCGGTACGGTTCGGTGTACCGCCGTCGCGGCGACCCGGCGGTGGTGCTGCGCTGACCCGTTCGCTTGTTCGTTATGTGGAGTACCGGAACCACAAAGGCAGAACCGAATCAAGTTGATCCATAAACTTCTTCAAGCCCACTCGGTATTCCACGTAGCCGTAACGGTCGGTCGCGCGCGCGGGAAACGCGATGCCGAGACCGAACAGTCCGGGAGCCAGGATGCCGTTGTTGGGGTTGTAATCTAGCTGGCCCCACTGTTTCGTCTCAGGGAGCGTTCTGCGCTCAAAGCCGACCGTGTAAACGGCGTGGTCGCATGTGGCAAGCTTATCCTCGAAATCCGGGCTAGAGACCCAGCACCTCTCCAGGCGGTCTGGATGCACGCCATCGATATTTTCTCGAGCCCAGACAGCCGCTCTCCCTTTGAGGCCAGAATCGTCGAACAGGATCCAGTCATCAAGGTAAACCGCGTATCTGAGCGGACTGCGGTAGAAGTTGATGACCTTCGCGACGGGGTGACGCAACAGATGCGGCAACGCGATCATCGAGGAGTGCGAAGAACCGAACACGGCAATCGTGGCATTTTCCAAGGGTTCCTGCGCGAGCTTCTCGGGATCGAGAGCTACTTCTACCGGAATCTCGTTCAGCTGGGGATAGGAGAGCTTCTTGGGAACTGCTCCAACGGCCAGGATTACGTTTTTTGAGGTCAGTTCCCGCTGTTCTGTTTCAACTGTCCACTGCCTTCTCTCCAAGGTGAGAGCGGTCGCCGTCGTTTTAAATACTTTGACCCGCTCACGAAGGTGTTCGGTGACCCACACCAAAGGATCAGCGACCAAGGCGAGGGCGCACGTCTCTTCAGGGTCCACTTCCCGCAGCGGCATCGGAGGCGCCGCTGAGAACCGAAATGCGGGAGAGTCATTCAAATAACTCAGGAAGAAGTCAACCTGGGTGTTACTCGACACCGGCCGCCACTTCGCGCCGAGGTCACCTGCCGCGAAGGCAGGATCGATCCAGGCGATCTCCTCGGGCGCTATGCCCTGATCGAGGAGTTTTCCTATTGCGGCAATCCCCGCAGGTCCTGCTCCGATGACTGTCCACGCGTAGCGCCATGGGTTATGTATAAAGACGCGGGCGGCGATCCGCCAGTGGTGGGGGCTCTACACCAGCCACGCGGCGGCGTTCGGCGGCAACGTCCGGTCAACCAGCGGCGCGCTGCTCAGAATCACATCTCCGTCCGGCAGCGACAGCGGCCGCTTGCCTGTGTTCAGCGCACAGCGCAGACCATGCTCACCGCGGGCGAACACCAGCGCACCGCGCGGTGCGGCCAGCCACTCAACCCGATCCCCGGTGAATTCCACACGAGTACGCCGTATTTCGAACGCGTGCTGGAAGAACGACAACGTCGAGTCGGTTTCGCTGAGCTGCTTTTCGACGGTTAGGCTTGCCCACTCCGGCGGCATCGGCAGCCAGGTGTCGGACGACGCGGAGAACCCGAATGGGGGAGTGTCGCCGTGCCACGGAATCGGAACGCGGCACCCGTCGCGGCCGCGGACGGTGTGCCCCGAGCGTTCCCAGGTCGGATCCTGCAGCGCTTCGTCGGGCAACTCGACATTGGGCAGCCCCAACTCCTGCCCGTTGTAGAGGAACACCGCGCCTGGTAGGGCGAGCATCACCATTGCCATCGCGCGAGCCCGATCGAGTCCGACAGCGCCCCCGCCGTAACGGCTGGGTCCTCGTTCGACATCGTGGTTTTCCAATGTCCATGTGGAAGTGGCATTTTCAATCGCAGCCGCGGCGAGGCTGTTCTCGATCGCATCGCGGATGCTGGCGATGTCGAAATCAGCTCGCACCATGCGGAAGTTGAAACCCAGGTGCAGCTCGTCAGCCCGCAAGTACTCGGCCCAGCTCGCGTTGTCGAAAACCCATACCTCTCCGATGGTGACTGCCTCGGGATAGTCGTTCATGACGCGTGCGAATATCGCGGTGAATCGCATGCACGCTGGGGTGGTTGAACCGAGGATCACCGTCGAAGAGCATCCGCGGCCGCATTTCGACATCGGTGTCCGGAAGGCCCGGAGGCTTGGCCATCCCGTGCGCGACGTCAATGCGGAAGCCGTCGACGCCGCGCTCCAGCCAGAATCGCAGCGTCTTCTCCAAATCGTCGAAGACCTCCGGGTTGTCCCAGTTGAGGTCGGGCTGCTCGACGTCGAAGAGGTGCAGATACCACTGGCCCGGATTGCCGTCCGGCTCGATGACCCGGGTCCAAGACGGTCCGCCGAACACGGATTGCCAGTTGTTCGGCGGCTCCAGCCCGCCGGGTCCGCGACCGTCGCGGAAGATGTAGCGGTCACGAGCGGCGCTGCCCGGTTCGGCGACCAGTGCCTCTTGAAACCAGGGATGTTGCGAGCTGGTGTGGTTTGGCACCAAATCCATGGTGATCTTGATGCCGCGCTCGTGGGCTGCGGCAATCAGGCGCTCAAAAGCGGCCAGGCCACCGAACAACGGGTCGATGTCGCGCGGATCCGCCACGTCGTAGCCATGGTCGGCCATCGGCGACACCATGATCGGGCTGAGCCACACCGCGTCGACGCCCAGCCGATCCAGATAGTCGAGCCTCGACGTCACCCCGTCGAGGTCGCCGACACCGTCACCGTCGCTGTCGGTGAACGAGCGGGGGTACACCTGGTAGAACACCGCGCGCGACCACCACGGCTGTTGTTGACGCGAACTCATCAAAACGCCGAATTGACCAGGGAGTGTGCGGCCATCTCCAAGTACTCGAGCAACTCCTTACGATGCGCGTCGTCAAGCGTCTGGGAGTCGATTGACGCAACCGCGGTGTGCATGCACCGCAGCCAGGCATCGCGTTCGAACGGGCCGATCTGGAACGGAGCGTGTCGCATCCGCAGCCGGGGATGGCCACGTTGTTCGGAGTAGGTTCGCGGGCCGCCCCAGTACTGCTCGAGGAACATCCGCAGCCGCTCCTCGGCGCCCGCCAAGTCGTCTTCCGGGTACACCCGGCGCAAAATTTCGTCTTCTGCGACCAGTTCGTAAAACCGCGACACGATCGCGTTGAAGGTATCCGCGCCGCCGACGGCCTCGTAAAAAGACTGCTGTGGTTGTTCCATCGCCACCTATTGTGGGCCATGTTCGGGTCCGACCGCTGAACGGGACGTCAACCCTCACCGCAGTGTGGGCACCGGCTGTTAACCGGATTGACCAGCTGACACCCGCCAATTTGGCGTGCGATCGGTGGCGAATCGTGATGGACTGTTCGGCGGAGGACGTATGGCGCAGCGCAGGAAACGCCGCAGCCACCGCAATTCCGGTGCCGCGGCAGGCCTAACGGGGCCCGCGACCAGCCCGTGCCTGCACAGTGTTTCCAGCGTCACCGGCGTCCCCGAGCACTCACCCGTATCGCTTGACACCGGATCGATCTGGAATCGCCGACGGGTGCTGCTGCTGAACTCCACCTACGAGCCGCTGACCGCGTTGCCCGTCCGGCGGGCGATCATCATGCTGATCTGCGGCAAGGCCGACGTCGTGCACGACGACCCATCTGGTCCCATCATTCACTCGGCGACCCGGTCGATCGTGGTGCCGTCGGTGATCCGGCTGAGAACTTTCGTCCGGGTGCCCTATCGGGCCCGGGTCCCGATGACGCGCGCGGCACTGATGCACCGGGACCGCTTTTGTTGCGCCTACTGCGGGGCGAAGGCCGACACCGTCGACCATGTGGTGCCGCGTAGCCGCGGCGGCGATCACTCGTGGGAGAACTGCGTGGCGTGTTGCTCGACCTGCAACCACCGCAAAGGTGACAAGTTGCTGACCGAACTCGGTTGGTCGCTGCGGCTGGCGCCGACGTCGCCGAAGGGCCAACACTGGCGGCTGCTGTCGACGGTCAAAGAACTTGACCCGTCATGGGCGCGCTATCTCGGCGAAGGCGCGGCCTAACTGGGTTTGTCGTCTGACTGCACTCACCGGTCGCCGGTGGGATACGGTTTGCGTCGTGAGCATGCTGGAAATCCACCTCTACTTTGTGGGAATCCCGTTGTTGCTGGTGATCGTGCTGGCGGCGCTGATCTGGTCGAACAAGGGGCCGCACCCGGCGACCTACAAGATGTCCGAGCCGTGGACGCACGCCCCGATTCTGTGGGCTGCCACCGACGAGCACGTCGGCAACGGTCACGGCGGGCATTCCGGGCACGGCGCAGCTGAGTTCAGCGTGGGAGGTGGCGCCAGTGGCAGCTGGTGAGATCGCAACCGTCACACCGGCCGGGCTGGCCGAGCTGCCGAAGGGGTCGGTGATCACCACCAGCGGCCGGATCTCGGGAGTCACCGAACCTGGGGACGTGTCGGTGCACTACCCGTTTCCGATCAACGATCTGGTCATCCTTGACGACGCGCTGACTTACGGGTCGCGGGCCGCCGGTGCGCGGTTCGCCGTCTACATCGGCGACCTGGGCAGCGACACGGCGGCGCGAGCCCGCGAGATCCTGGCCAAGGTGTCGACGCCGGACAACGCGGTGCTGATCGCCGTTTCGCCCGACCAGCACGCGATCGAGGTGGTCTACGGCTCCCAGGTCCGCGGCCGAGGCGCCGAGTCTTCGGCCCCCCTTGGTGTGGCCGCTGCGGCGTCGGCGTTCAAGGATGGCCACCTGATCGACGGCCTGGTCAGCGCCGTCCGGGTCACCAGCGCCGGCATCTCGCCGGCTTAACCGGCTTCGGCACCATCGAACTTGCGGGCCTTCAGCGACCGCTCGACCCCGGCGCGGCCCTCGAGCACCAGCCGGCGTAGCGCCGGCGGCAGCGCGGGGTTGGCCAGAAATTCGTCGGCCGCGGCGATGCCGTCGTCGCTGATGTCCCACGTCGGGTACAGGCCGACGACCACGGTCTGGGCGACTTCGCTGGACCGACGCTCCCATATGCCCGGAATCGCCGCGAAGTAGCGAGCGCCGAATGGCTTCAGCACCTCGGCTTGGCCGGGCGCGGCGAAACCGGCGATGATCGACCGCCCGACAACGTTGGGCAGCGTGTCGTCTTCGGTGACTTGGGCCCACGCCTTCTCCTTGACCGCAAGCTGCGGCCGCGCCGCCGAGGCCTGGGCGCCGTGGCGCCGCCCGGCGGCTGTCGGGTCGCGCTGCACCTCGGCATCGATGAACGGCGTTTCCAGGCCGTCCCCGTCGATATCGCCGGCGCCGGCCAGTGCCGTGACGATCCGCCAACGTAAATCCGTGTCGATCGTCAGCCCGGCCAGTCCCAATTCGGCGGGATCATGGTCCAGCAGGTCGGCTAGCACCACGACGTGCCGCGTCGACAGCACCGACGAGCACAGCGCGTTGACGAAGGCCAGCTGATGGTCCGAGCCCGCCTGCGCGCCACGGGCCAGCTCCAGCAGCCGGTCGGCGAACGCCGGCCAACCTTCCGACCGGGCCCACTCCGGGTCGGCGTAGGAACCCAGCGCGGTCTGCGCTTGCAGCAGCAGCCGCTGCGCCACCCCTACTTCTGTCTCGGCCTGAACGCCGCCCGAAACCAGTGCCACGAAATCGCGGGCACGCAGCTCGGCGTCGCGGGTCATCTCCCAGGCTGCCGACCACACCAACGTCCGCGGCAGTGGCTCGGCGATATCGGCGATACGGTCCAGCGCGGTCTGCAGCGAATCGGGGTCCAGCCGCAGCGAGCAGTAGGTCAAGTCATCGTCATTGACCAGAATTAACTTGCCCTGCGAAACGCCAACCAGTGCAGGCACTTCGGTGCTTGCACCGCTGACGTCAAGCTCTTCGCGCTGCACCCGTACCAAGCGACCGGCTCCGTCGTCGTCGTAGACGCCGACCGCCAGGCGGTGCACCCGCGTTTCGCCCGCGCCGGGCGCGGCACCGCTTTGCGTGACCGCGAACCGGGCAAACCGGCCGTCGGCGTCGACGTCGAAATCCGCGCGCAGCGTGTTCAGGCCGGTGGTCTTGAGCCACTGCCGGCCCCAATCGGACAGGTCGCGGCCTGAAGCCTTTTCCAGCGCGGTCAGCAGATCGTCGAATGTGGCGTTGTCGAAGGCGTGGGCGCGGAAATAGTCGCGCAGACCGGCCAGGAAATGCTCCAGCCCGACATAGGCGACCAGCTGCTTGAGCACACTGGCGCCTTTGGCATAGGTGATGCCGTCGAAGTTGACTTCGACGGCATCCAGATCGGGAATGTCGGCGGCCACCGGATGCGTCGAGGGCAGTTGATCCTGCCGATAGGCCCACGACTTTTCGGTGTTGGCGAATGTTGTCCAGGCTTGGGTGTATTCGGTGGCCTCAGCTTGGCACAGCACCGAAGCGAAGGTGGCGAACGACTCGTTGAGCCACAGATCGTCCCACCACCGCATGGTGACCAAGTCGCCGAACCACATGTGCGCCATCTCATGCAGCACCGTCTCCGCACGCCGCTCATAGGACGCGCGGGTGACCTTACTACGAAAGACGTAGTCCTCCAGGAACGTGACGGCGCCCGCGTTCTCCATCGCGCCGGCGTTGAACTCCGGTACGAACAACTGGTCGTACTTGCCGAACGCATACGGCATGCCAAAGTGCTGGTGGTAGAAGCCGAAACCCTGCTTGGTCTGGGTGAACAGCCTCTCGGCGTCCATGAACTCCGCGAGCGTGGCTCGGCAGAAGATGCCCAGCTCAATCTCGCCGTGCTCGTCGCGATAGGTGTCGTCCCAGCGGGCATAGGGTCCGGCGATCAGCGCCACCAGATAGGTGCTCATCCGCGGTGTGGTGGCGAACGTGTGCACGCCGTGATCGATGCTCACCGGGGCGCCGTTGGAGACCACCTGCCAGTGCTGCGGCGCGGTCACCGACACATCGAATGTGGCTTTGAGGTCGGGCTGGTCGAAGCAGGCGAACATCCGCTTGGCGTCGGCGGTTTCGAACTGCGTGTACAGGTACACCTCGTTGTCGACCGGGTCGACAAATCGGTGCAGACCCTCGCCGGTGTTGGAGTACCGACAGTCCGCGTCGACCACCACGACGTTGTGCTCGGCCAGGCCGGTCAACGCAATACCGGTCGACTCGTGGTAATCGGACACGTCCAGATCGCGGTCGTTGAGGGTCGCGCTGCGCACGGTGTCAGCGGCGATGTCGATGACGGTGTCGGCGCCGGCGAGCGCATCGAACCGCACGGTGGTGATCGACCGGAAGGTGTGTTCGCCGGGCCCGCCGTTGCCGTCGGTGAGATCTAGGGCGATCCGGTAGCTGTCGACGGTGAGCTGAACGGCGCGTTCGGCGGCTTGGTCACGGGTGAGGTTGGGAAGTGCCACGTGTCCAACTTAAAGGCCCGTGACGATGCAGGCTGCGCGGAGGTATCACGACCGGTCTCCGCGACGGGAACAGCGACGCCGCGGTTAGGGTTGTGCTGGACGGTGAGCCACCGTCGAGGGAGAGGACCCCGCATGCCTGAGAAGTCAGTAGCCGATTTCTGGTTTGATCCGCTGTGCCCGTGGGCGTGGATCAGCTCGCGCTGGATCCTGGAGGTGGAGAAGGTCCGCGACATCGAGGTCAATTTCCGGGTGATGAGCCTGGCGGTGCTCAACGAGAACCGCGAGGGTCTGCCCGAGGAATACAAGGAACGGATGGCGAAGGCCTTCGGGCCGGTGCGGGTGGCGATTGCCGCTGAGCAGGCCCACGGCGCCGAGGTGCTCGCGCCGCTCTACACCGCGATGGGCACTCTCATTCACAACAAGGGCAACAAAGACCTTGACGACGTCATCAAGCAGTCGCTGGCAGAGGTGGGCTTGCCGGCGGAGCTGGCCGACGCCGCTAACACCGACGCCTACGACGACGCCCTGCGCAAGAGTCATCACGCCGGGATGGACGCCGTCGGCGACGACGTCGGCACGCCGACCATCCACGTCAACGGGGTGGCGTTCTTCGGGCCCGTGCTGTCGAAGATTGCGCGCGGCGAGGAGGCCGGCAAGCTCTGGGACGCCTCGGTGACCTTCGCGGCCTACCCGCACTTCTGGGAGCTCAAGCGGAGCCGTACCGAGCGACCCGAGTTCGACTAAACGCCGGGCGCGGATGCCGTGGTCACGTCGGGCACAATGTCGGACATGCGTGTCTACCTCGGCTCCGACCACGCCGGTTATGAGCTCAAGCAGCAGATCATCGACCACCTGAAAAAATCCGGATACGAGCCGATCGACTGTGGCGCGTTCAGCTACGACGCTGACGACGACTATCCGGCGTTCTGCATTGCCGCCGCGTCGCGCACCGTGGCCGATCCAGGCAGTCTGGGCATCGTGTTGGGCGGGTCGGGCAACGGTGAACAGATCGCCGCGAACAAGGTGCCGGGAGTCCGGTGTGCGCTGGGATGGAGCGTGGAAACCGCGTCGCTGGCCCGCCAGCACAACAACGCTCAACTGATCGGCATCGGCGGCCGGATGCACACCGTTCCCGAAGCGCTGGCGATCGTCGATGCGTTTCTGACTACGCCGTGGTCGAATGCCGAACGCCATCAACGACGTATCGACATTCTCGATGAGTACGAGCGCACCCACCAGGCGCCGCCGGTGCCCGGCGGCGACGCTGAGTAGCCGCCGTGCCCGAAGGGCATACCCTGCATCGACTGGCCCGCCTGCACCAGCGCCGGTATGCCGCTGCGCCGGTGGCGGTGTCGAGTCCGCAAGGCCGGTTCGCGGCGGCGGCATCCGCAGTCGACGGCCGAATATTGCAGCGCGCCACCGCGTGGGGCAAGCATCTGTTCCACCACTATGTCGGCGGTTCGACGGTGCACGTGCACCTAGGCCTGTACGGCACGTTCACTGAATGGCCCCGACCGCCCGATGCCGCGGTACCGGCTCCGGTCGGGCAGGTGCGGATGCGGATGGTCGGTGCCGAATACGGCACCGACTTGCGCGGTCCGACGGTGTGCGAGCTCATCGACGACGCTCAGGTCGCCGATGTGGTGGCCCGGCTCGGGCCTGACCCGCTTCGCCGCGACGCCGATCCGGCGTGGCCGTGGGCACGGATCACCAAGTCGCGCAGGCCAATCGGCGCGCTGCTGATGGATCAGACGGTCATCGCCGGCGTCGGCAACGTTTACCGTAACGAGTTACTGTTCCGCCATGGCATCGACCCGTATAGACCCGGTCGCGCGATCGGCGACGCGGAATTCGACGCGGCGTGGAAAGACTTGGTGGACTTGATGAAGCTCGGGTTGCGCAGCGGCAAGATCATCGCGGTGCGCCCCGAACATGACTACGGCGCACCGTCGTACGGCCCGGGGCGGCCGCGCACTTATGTGTACCGGCGCGCCGGCGAGCCGTGTCGGGTGTGCGCGACCACGATCCGCACCAACGAGCTCGAAGGCCGAAACGTGTTTTGGTGCCCTACCTGCCAGATGTGAAACAACCTGCTGTCGGCTGCGGCTGTAATTGCTCATCTGAGCAATAGGGTCCGCTGGGCAGGCGCATAGCTTGTCCCGGTATCTATTGCCGCATGAACAAGTTCGCAACCTCCATTGCCGCGACAGCGGTGATGGCCGCCGGTTTGGGGTGGGCCGGTTTGGCCGCCGCGACCGAGGCTCAAGCGCAACCCGGGCCCTCCATAAATTGGTGCCCGGGCGGCTTCTGGGATCCGGCATGGGGGGTTAACTGGGACTGGAACGCGTGCCACGGCACTTGGCAAGCGCCCCCTAACACCGTTTCTGGACCGACCGTCATTGTCCCTGGACCGAGGGTCGTGACACCTGCACCAGGTGTGCCGCCGCCGGGGCGCCCCGGAGGACCAGGTGGACCAGGTGGGCCGGGACCGGGAGGCCCGGGTGGGCCGGGACCGGGAGGCCCGGGTGGCCCGGGGCCTGGGGGCCCCGGAGGTCCCGGGCCTGGCGGACCGCCTGGGCCTGGTGGACACGAACCGGGCGGCCCTGGGGGACCGGGTGGGCCTGGAGGGCCAGGAGAATCGGGTGGGCCGGGTGGGCCTGGTGGGCATGAACCGGGTGGTCCTGGAGGTCCCGGAGGACATGGGCCTGGCGGACCCGGACCCGGCGAACCTGGACCCGGCGAACCTGGGGGTCCGGCACCAGGTGGGCCGGCGCCGGGCGGAGCTGGGCCTGAAGGCCCGGGGCCCGGCGGCCCCGGAGGTGAACCGGGAGCGGGCGCACCCGGAACGGATCCAGGCGGAGCGGGCCCCAGTGCCCCTGGCCCGGAAGCTTCCGGACCCGCACCAGATGCAGGCGGACCCGGGCCGGATGCGAGCGCATCTAGCCCACCGGACACCTCAGGCGGCTCCAGTGGAGCTGACGCATCTGGCGGAGGTGACTCGTCTGGCGGAGGTGACTCGTCTGGCGGAGGTGACTCGTCCGGCGGAGGTGACTCGTAGCGACAAAGATAGGCCGTGCCGACTGGTCCTACCCTGGTCGCGCTGATGCCAGCGCACAAGGTGTTTCACGATCGGTAGCGGATCCCCAGCGTGGACGAGGACGCTTGATGTCATCGGGAACAAAATAGGCTGTAATGCAAATAACGACCAGCAAGAGGTCAGCGCCTCAGGCCGAGCTGGCGCCAATGTTGCATGACTTGAGTCGAATTCATCTCGGTAGGTCCGTCCCCGCCAGCGGTAGCGGAGTATGCGTGATGGAACTCACACGCAAATCTCAGCTTCGGCGCCGGTGTCGATCAAGGTTGGCGGCCAAGACATTTGGTACAAAAGTTGCATGACAAAGTCTGCACGTTTTGCTGCCGCCGTCGCGTTGGCTACCGGTTTAGGTCTGGGCGGTTTGGCCATTGCGGCCGAGGCTCAAGCCCAACCGGGACCCTTTCCGAGCTGGTGCCCAGGCGACTTCTGGGACCCGGGCTAGGGTCAGAACTGGGACTGGGGAGGTTGCCACGATAATTTCCGACCCGGTTGGGGGCCTGGCCCTGGTGGACCGGGGGAGTTTCGGCAACACGATGACTGGGGCCCTCGCTAACCAACTGATCGGTTAGCACGTAGGTATGAGGGTTGATCCGCGTCACGGCTCTACGACGAATTTGCATCGCCGTAAAGCCGTTTCGTGTGTGCGGTAACGAATCACCATGGCGCACAGCAGCGTATTCGCTATGAAGCGCATCATGGTTAGCGGTCTGGCGCTGCCGCCGCGACAGCCTATGGCTGCTCGATCGGTTCTATGATTTCATCCATAGCTTCTATTGATATGAAGACGGAATGAAGAGTGCCGCACGCTTCACCGCAGCATCAGCGGTAATGGCCGTCGGTTTTGGACTGGCCGGCTTGGGTGTCGCGACGGAGGCCGAAGCTCAGCCAGGCCCGTTCCCGAAATGGTGTCCAGGCGACTTCTGGGACCCGGGCTGGGGCCCCAACTGGGATTGGGGAGCCTGCCACAACAATTGGCGGGGACCAGGACCTAACCCTCATCCCGACCCTCACTGGGGACCGGGATGGGGACCTGGTGGACCACCACCCGGTGGGCCAGGTCGGCCCGGTGGGCCGGGACCGCACCCCAACGGACCTGGCGGGCCTGGTGGTCCGGGCAGGCCCGGCGGTCACTAACAGCACTGGCGGCGCCGGCCGATGCCGAGCCGCGAGCGCGTGCAATCGGCGAACCCCGCTTCGGACGGCCGTTTGATAATGAATCGTGCTGGGTAGACCGGGCTAGTGAAAAAGATCGCACGCATCGCCGCAGCAACAGCCGCCGTCGCTGCCGGTCTAGGATTGGCCGGTCTGGGCGCAAGCGCCGCTCAAGCCGCGCCCGGCCCGTTCCCGCAGTGGTGCCCGGGCGACTACTGGGATCCCGGGTGGGGCAATAACTGGGATTGGGGATCCTGCCACGACTGGAGGGGTGGTCCCGGATGGGGTCCCAACGGCATGAATGGACCGGGGTGGGGCCCGGGGGGCCCGCCTCCGCCGGGACCTGGATGGGGGCCTCCGCCCGAACGTGGATGGTGACCTGATCTCCAAGAGCTAACAACCGAAACCGCACCTGCTGACGCCGTATGGCTCGGCAGGTGCGGTTGTTTGTTGGCTAAGCCGCGGGGGCAGGCACAGCTGTCAGCGCGTCTTGACTCCGAGCGCGGCATAAACCTCATCACTGAGGGCGACGCTGCGCGGGTCGGCGTTGGCCTTGGTGGCGTCGAAGCGATTCATCACGTAGGCGTAACCGATCCGGTGCTCGAGGTCGACGAAACCGAAGGAACCGCCCAGGCCGCCATGGCCGAAGATCCCCGGGTTGGGTCCGTTGACGCAGCGCTGGTTGAGCATGTAACCCAGACCCCAACCATGGTCGGCTACCCGCGGGCCCAGAACCAGGTCCATGTCGAAGCCTCCCTGCGACACCCGGATCGAATCCATGTGCTGCCGGCTGAGCAGCTTTTCCTGGGCCAGCGCGTTGTAGAAGGTTGCCAGTCCCAGCGCTGAGACCTGGCCGTTGGTGCCCGGGAACTCGATCTCGCGCCACAATTCAAGGTCGTTGGAGCCGACTTCGTCGTCCGACGCGAAGCCCATCGAGATGGCCAGGCCCGCCTTGGGGTGTTCGCCCAGCGTGGTGGGATAGCCGGGAGCGCTGACGTCGGCCAGCAGGTCGCGGGCGTGCGGCTTCCCCACCATATCGGCGCAGCGCCATTGTTCGTCGCGGGACAAGCCGATGTGCACCTCCGCGCCCAGCGGCTCGGCGATCTCGGTGCGCAGGTATTGACCGACCGTGCCGCCGGTGACGCGGCGGAACACCTCGCCGAGGATGAAACCGTAGGTGGTCATGTGGTAGCCCTGCGCGGTGCCCGGCTCCCACCACGGATCGGCGGTGGCCAACCGTTCGCAGACCAAATCCCAGTCGGTGACCTGCTGCCAGTGCAGGCGCTGGCGTGGCCCGATCACCCCCGACCGGTGACTCATCACCATCGCGATGGTGATGGCCTCCTTGCCGGACTGGCCGAATTCGGGCCAGTAGCGGGCCACCGGCGCGTTCAGGTCAAGCTCACCGCGCTCGGCGAGCTGATGGACGCAAGTACTGGTCAGTCCCTTGGTGCCGGACAGCACGGTGGCCAGCGTGTCCACCTGCCACGGCCGGCTACCGGCGGCGTCGGCCGAACCAGCCCACAGGTTGATGACCAGCTCGCCATCCACCCAGGCAGCGACCGCTGCACCCACCTCTTTGCCCAGCGCAAAGTTCTGCACGAACGCTTCGCGTACCCGCTCGAAGCGCGATGTGCACAAGCCCTGGACATCCATGTTGTCGATGTCGGCTATGGCGCCTGTGTGCTGAATTGGTCGGCCTCCTCAGCCTCGCCCGGGCTCGGCTTGAACGGCCTCCGGCTGCCTGTACGGCCGCCGCGGCTTTGTCGGTCTGTTCAGCTTCCTTAGCCTAGTCGGCCTTTGTCTCGGGTGCCCGACGCGAGCCGGCGACGGGAGTCGAACCCGCGTAGCTAGTTTGGAAGACTAATACGCGCCCGAACATGGGTTCGGGAGACTGGCTGGTCACCCAACCTTAGCCAACTCCAAAAATTGTGCCTGACAGCGCCTTTGATGCGACGGGCACACGCTTACGGTACGGGCACAGTACGGGTGCGGTACGGCTACGTTCGGGGTACCGACGGGGTACGGGAAAGTCCTTTGCACGTGTGTTCGAGATCACGAGGAATGCAGCTGCAGTGTTGCCGCAGCATGTTGCCCCGCAGGGCGGGCGATGGCCACCGATGTCGACGTGTCGATCCGGCCGCGCAAGGAGTGGGCGCTCCTGTACAAGCAGAAGCAGCTGGCCAAGGCCTGACCCGTGCGCCATGTCCTCGCAGGCCTACGATCCGCCCTGAGATCGGGCCTGAGGAGGGGAAGCGGTCCACGTCGTTTATGCCTAATGCTCATAGGCATGAGTAGCACCGACAACGCGCGGCGGGACCGTCTCGATGAGCGCTCGTTTCGTCTGGGCGCCGGGTTCAAGGAACAGGAACGCGAGCAGGTCCTCGAAGAGCTGTCCGCGCTGGGTCCGCACCTGGCCAGGTGGGACCCGAGCGAGGTCGAAGTCGACGTGTCCGTGCGCGAGCGCGGCGGTAAAGAGCAGCGCGTAACGCTCCGCGCGTTTCTGCCGGGCTGCCCGCCGCTCGTGGCGGTTGGATACGACCCGGATCTCATGCGGGCTCTCGCCGAAGCCAAGAGGGACCTGATCACTCAGATCGATCGGCACAAGACGGAGCGTGAACCCAAGAGCAACCGTCAGCTGCGGCGCGACACCATCCGCCACCCGGGGTCGAGCGCGGGCGCGGGGTCGTGAGCAAGCACAGCCGGGCGGCGACGCTGACGCCGGAGGAGCTCGCCCTTCTCGAGGCCGAGCTGGAAAAACTGAAGCGGCGGCGCGAGCGCGTAGCGGCCGACCTCGACAGCATCCGGGATACGGTCGGCGACCTCGTCGACGCCGATGCGGCGGACCAGATTGGCCTCGCCGACGAGCTGACCGCGATCGACGACCGGATCGCCGAACTCAACTGGCATCTGCGCGGTGGGCGACCCGAGTCCGAGGTGCCGGGCGCGCTGCCGGACGGCACCGAGGTGACGCTGCGCTTCCCGGATGAGGAGCTCGTTCACCTGCGGGTGGTCGCGATCGTCGGAGACGTGCCGGTCGTGGACGAGCACGCGTTGGCGCCGGACAGCCCGATGGGGCTCGCCCTGGCAGGCCACCAGCCAGGGGACGTCGTGACATTCGAGACGCCGCAGGGACCACAGCAGGTCGAGCTGGTGGCGGTCCGGTATCCCGACTAAAAAGCCGGCGCGCATACGCAGCCCGCCAGGTGTGAAGATCAGTCGGCGAGCTTGGCCGCGAGCACGTCGCACTTATCCATGTCGGGGACCGACCCAACAACGACGCCGCATGTTTTGCCAACTGCCGCGGGACGCGGCCGGCAAGCGCACGCAACGCCATGCGCGGCTCGCGGATCTGCGCATAGATACTGTGTTCGGCGACTACCCGCTCAACGCGGTTCGCCGCGAGCATGTGTCGGATTGGGTGGGGCGCATGGTACGGACGCGGTACATGCCCAACGTCTCGAATAAGCGTTCGACCTGCGGTGACACCCCTACCAGGGGCTTTGGTGGAGCGGGCGACGGGAATCGAACCCGCGTAGCTAGTTTGGAAGACTAGGGCTCTACCATTGAGCTACGCCCGCGTGTATTAGTCGAGCGCGACTGTACGTCGCGGCCGACATCAAATCCAAATGATGCTGTCCCGTGACTTGACTGTGAGGCCACTACGAGGACGGCGGGGCCGGGCCGTAGGATTTCGAGGTCACCGCGGGGTGTAGCGCAGCTTGGTAGCGCATCCGCTTTGGGAGCGGAAGGCCGCAGGTTCAAATCCTGTCACCCCGACCGGCACGCCAGTACAACCGAGGAGCGCACCCGTGAAGAGCACCGTCGAGCAGTTGAGCCCCACCCGGGTTCGCATCAACGTAGAGGTGCCTTTCACGGAGCTGCAACCTGACTTCGACCGGGCTTACAAAGAGCTGGCCAAGCAGGTGCGGCTGCCCGGTTTCCGTCCGGGTAAGGCACCGGCCAAGCTGCTGGAGGCGCGCTTCGGCCGTGAGGCGATGCTCGACCAAGTCGTCAACGAGGCACTGCCCAGCCGCTACGGCCAAGCCGTGACCGAGTCCGACGTGCGCCCGCTGGGCCAGCCTGAGATTGAGGTCACCAAAAAGGAATACGGCCAAGAGCTGGTATTCACCGCCGAAGTTGACGTGCGGCCTGAGATCACGCTGCCCGACTTGAGCGCGCTGAAGATCACGGTGGATCCGATCGAGGTCAGCGACGAGGACGTCGACGCCGAACTGCAGTCGCTGCGTGCCCGGTTCGGCACCCTGACCGGGGTCGAGCGCCCCGCCGCGACCGGCGACTTCGTGTCGATCGATCTCGCGGCCACCATCGACGGCGAAGACGTGCCCGAGGCGGCCACCAAGGGCCTGTCCCATGAGGTCGGCTCCGGCCAGCTCGTCGACGGTCTCGACGATGCGATCGTCGGCCTGTCGGCCGGGGAGAGCCGCGCGTTCACCACCACGATGGCAGCCGGTCCGCATGCTGGCGAGGAGGTCGAGGTCACCGTCACCGTCGGGTCGATCAAAGAACGCGAGTTGCCCGAACCCGACGACGAATTCGCGCAACTGGCAAGCGAGTTCGACACCATCGACGAGTTGCGAACCAATCTGGCCGAGCAAGTACGGCGGACCAAGCGGATCCAGCAGGCCGAGAAGATCCGTATCGCCACGCTGGACGCCTTGCTCGAACAGGTCGACATGCCGCTACCGGAGGCAGTCGTGCAGGCCCAAGTGGACAACACCGTCCACACCGCGCTGCACAGCCTCGACCACGACGAAGCCAAGTTCGCCGAAGCGCTCGCCAAACAGGGCAAGTCGCGCGAAGAGTTCGATGCCGAGACCCGCTCGAACGCCGAGAAGGCCGTCAAGACGCAGTTGCTGCTGGATGCGCTGGGCGACGACCTCGACATCCAGGTCAGCCAGGAGGACCTCAGCGAACGGTTGGTGCTGGCCTCGCGGCAGTACGGCATCGAGCCGCAGCAGTTGCTTTCCTACCTGCAGCAGAACAATCAGCTGCCGGCCATGTTCGCCGACGTGCGCCGCGGGCTGACCATCGGCGTGGCGGTCGAGGCGGCCGCAGTCACCGACACCGACGGAAACGTGATCGACACCACCGAGTTCTTCGGCAAGCGCACTACACCGGCTGCTGGGGAAGATGGGGAGACCGCAGAGGCCTCAGTGGCCGCGGAGACCGATCGCGACAGTGAGCAAGCCGAAGCCACCCAAGCTGTCGCGGCGTCCGAGGAGTCGTCGGACGACACGAGGTGACGCTGTGAGCGAACGCGGGGCCTTCGGGGAGTGCGTGAAGGCCCCGGTTGGTTACTGTCGGTGCATACAGAACTCGAGAAAGCAGGTAACCCACTGTGAGCCGTGCGACGGAAATGCGGGCTAGTTCGCAGGGTCTGAACCTCGTCGACTCGGTCTATGAGCGCTTGCTCTCCGAGCGCATCATTTTCCTGGGGTCGCAGGTGGACGACGACATCGCCAACCGGCTCTGCGCGCAGATCTTGCTGCTCGCGGCCGAAGACTCCAACAAGGACATCGCGCTGTACATCAATTCCCCGGGCGGATCGATCAGCGCCGGCATGGCGATCTACGACACCATGGTGCTGGCGCCGTGCGACGTCGCCACCTATGGGATGGGCATGGCCGCATCGATGGGACAGTTCCTGTTGGCCGCGGGCACCAAGGGCAAGCGCTACGCGTTGCCGCACGCCCGCATTCTGATGCACCAGCCGCTGGGCGGGGTCACCGGTAGCGCCGCCGACATCGCGATTCAGGCCGAGCAGTTCGCCGTCATCAAGCAGGAGATGTTCCGGCTCAACGCCGAATTCACCGGCCAGCCGATCGAGCGCATCGTGGCGGACTCGGATCGCGACCGCTGGTTCACCGCTCCGGAAGCCCTGGAATACGGCTTCGTCGACCACATCATCACCCGCGCCGAGACCAACGGAGTCGCACCATCATGAACCCCGAAATTCAACCGCAGGCGCGCTACATCCTGCCGTCGTTCATCGAACATTCCAGCTGGGGTGTCAAGGAGTCGAACCCCTACAACAAGCTGTTCGAGGAGCGCATCATCTTCCTCGGTGTGCAGGTCGACGACGCATCGGCCAACGACATCATGGCCCAGCTGCTGGTGCTCGAGTCGTTGGACCCCGACCGCGACATCACCATGTACATCAACTCGCCCGGCGGCGGGTTCACGTCGCTGATGGCGATCTACGACACCATGCAGTACGTGCGCGCTGACATCCAGACCGTGTGCCTGGGGCAGGCCGCCTCGGCTGCGGCGGTGCTGTTGGCCGCCGGAACAGCGGGCAAGCGGATGGCGCTGCCCAACGCGCGGGTGCTGATCCACCAGCCGTCGCTGTCCGGGGTGATTCAAGGGCAATTCTCCGACCTGGAGATCCAGGCCGCCGAGATCGAGCGAATGCGCACGCTGATGGAGACCACCTTGGCGCGTCACACCGGCAAGGACGCCGCGACGATCCGCAAAGATACCGACCGCGACAAGATCCTGACCGCCGAAGACGCTAAGGACTACGGGATCATCGACACCGTGCTGGAGTACCGGAAGCTTTCGGCGAGCACGGCCTGATCGGCTAGGTGAGCGCGTCTGCCAGCTCGGCGATATCGGCCGGCCGGACCCGGCAACACCCGCCGACCACTCGCGCACCCGCCGACACCCACCGCCCGGCCAGCCGGGACGAGAATCGCGATGCGCCGACCCAGGCCCGGCCGTCCCAGTGCTGGCCGCTATTGGGATACACGATCACCGGCTTGCCCGTTTCTCGCGCCGATTCGATCGCCGGCAACACGTCATCGGGTGCGCAGCAATTGACCCCGACCGCGACAATCTCCGGTACCCCGGCCACCACGGCGAACGCTTCGGCCAGCGGCTGGCCGGCACGGGTATGCATGCCGTCGATGGTGTAGCTGAGCCAAGCCGGCACGCCGAGCGACTGCACCACGTTCACCAACGCCTCGGCCTCGTCGACGTCGGGGATGGTTTCCAAGGCCAGCACATCCGCGCCGGCGTCTGCCAGCACCTCCAGCCGAGGCCGGTGCCAATCTTCGAGCTGCGCAATGCTGAGTCCATAACGTCCGCGGTACTCGGAGCCGTCCGCGAGTGCGGCGCCGTACGGCCCTATCGAGGCCGCCACCCGACGGCCCGCAGGTCCCACTTCGTCGCGTGCACGGTCGGCAAGTTCGACGCTGCGGCGAAGCAACCGGACTGTCTCGTCGCGGCTGATGCCGCGGGTGGCAAACGCCTCGAAGGACGCCTGGTAGCTAGCCGTGGTCGCGATCATCGCCCCGGCGCGGAAGAACGCCGAATGCACCGCGGTGATCTCCTGCGGCGCGTCTACCAGCAGCCGCGCCGACCACAATGCATCAGACAGATCGTTGCCGCGCGCCTCGAGTTCAGTCGCCAGACCCCCATCGGCGATCAACGCGGTATCCTCGCCCAGGGCGAACCCCATAGAGCTAATGTAGGGTCGCCGAGCGCGTTTGCCTCTCAGTCGCCTCTCGGTCGCATAACAGCCGCGACACGCCAGGGACACGGTGGCGCGTTCCGGCAAGCGTCGGGGCGCCTCAGGCGATATGTTCAGGCGGACAGACATAAATATCAACGACGCTATTCGGCTCTAACGGTCGCATCGCTGTAGAGCAAGCGGGTAGCGTCGGGAAAATACACGCGACATAGCACGATCCGAACGGTGAACAGGAAGTAGGCCCCCAGCACCATGGCGCGCATCGGAGACGGCGGTGACCTCCTGAAGTGCTCGTTCTGCGGAAAGAGCCAGAAGCAGGTCAAGAAGCTAATTGCGGGGCCCGGCGTATATATCTGCGATGAGTGCATTGATCTGTGCAACGAGATCATCGAAGAAGAACTCGCCGACGCCGACGACGTAAAACTCGACGAACTGCCCAAGCCGGCCGAGATCCGGGATTTCCTGGAGGGCTATGTCATCGGCCAGGACACTGCCAAGCGGACACTTGCCGTCGCCGTCTACAACCACTACAAGCGCATCCAGGCCGGAGAGAAGGGCCGCGATTCGCGGTCAGGCGAACCCGTCGAGCTGACAAAGTCCAACATCTTGATGCTGGGGCCTACCGGCTGCGGCAAGACCTACCTGGCTCAGACCCTGGCCAAGATGCTCAACGTCCCGTTTGCGATCGCTGACGCCACCGCGCTGACCGAGGCCGGTTATGTCGGCGAAGACGTGGAAAACATTCTGCTTAAACTAATTCAGGCCGCCGACTACGACGTCAAGCGCGCCGAGACGGGCATCATCTACATCGACGAGGTCGACAAGATCGCCCGCAAGAGCGAAAACCCCTCGATCACCCGCGACGTCTCCGGCGAAGGGGTGCAGCAGGCGCTGCTGAAGATCCTTGAGGGCACCCAGGCGTCGGTGCCGCCGCAGGGCGGCCGCAAGCACCCGCATCAGGAGTTCATCCAGATCGACACGACCAACGTGCTGTTCATCGTGGCCGGTGCGTTCGCCGGTCTGGAGAAGATCGTCTCCGACCGGGTCGGCAAGCGCGGGTTGGGATTTCGGTGCCGAGGTGCGTTCCAAGGCTGAAATCGACACCACCGATCACTTCGCCGAGGTCATGCCCGAGGACCTGATCAAGTATGGGTTGATACCGGAATTCATCGGCCGGCTGCCGGTGGTCGCTTCGGTGACCAACCTCGACATGGATTCTCTGGTCAAGATTCTGTCCAAGCCGAAGAACGCCCTGGTGAAGCAGTACACGCGGCTCTTCGAGATGGACAACGTGGAGCTCGAATTCAGCCAGGATGCGCTGGAGGCGATCGCCGAGCAGGCGATTCACCGCGGCACCGGGGCCCGCGGGCTGCGCGCGATCATGGAAGAAGTCCTGCTGCCGGTGATGTACGACATTCCCAGCCGTGACGACGTCGCCAAGGTCGTGGTGACCAAGGAGACCGTGCAAGACAACGTGCTGCCGACGATCGTGCCGCGCAAACCGTCGCGCACCGAGCGCCGCGACAAGAGCGCTTAGTAAATCCAGCGCGTCCAGAAAGCCGTTGGCCCGACGCCATAATTGGTGGGCGCCGGCTACCACAGCGGGTGTTTGTCTGGCTGGGCGCCCCCGCGGGCGCGGCCTAGCGCTCTCGTTGCTCGCCACGTCCGAAACCAGGGCCAACGCCGCGAAGCGGGAGGATTCCTCGGGCCATACAGCCTCCCCCGAATGGGGGAGGGCAGGGTTAGAGAAGCCGCTAGCAAATGTTACCGGTGCGTAACTTCGATTCTTAGACTTTGTCCGCCAGCAAAAGTGACGAAAACCACACTTTCTCTCTGCAGCTGCCGACATCGTGTGTCTGACCTCGGGGTTTGGCCAAGTAGGGGTAGCGTGTGGGTGTGTATCGGCGGCAATGAATCCTAAGAACAGTGCCATAATCGGTACTGCCAGTGACATAAAACTCCGCCGAGGGTTCGCCCCGACGATACGCACCGGTAGCCGCAGGTGCCCCATGCGGTGAACAGCGATGGAAGGCGGGGACGTGGGTCCGAACGACAACGGAGCCAAGTCAGAAGCTCACCCAGATTCACACCGAGCCAACGGGGCGCTGCCCGAACGGGAAAAGCTGGAAAAAGTCGTCATTCGTTTCGCCGGCGATTCCGGCGATGGCATGCAGCTCACCGGCGACAGGTTCACTTCCGAGGCAGCGCTTTTCGGTAATGACCTGGCCACCCAACCGAACTATCCGGCCGAGATCCGCGCGCCACAGGGCACGCTGCCGGGCGTCTCGTCGTTCCAGATTCAGATCGCCGACTATGACATCCTCACCGCCGGTGACCGACCCGACGTGTTGGTCGCGATGAACCCGGCGGCGCTGAAAGCCAACATCACCGACCTGCCCATCGGTGGGCTGGTGATCGCCAACTCCGACGAGTTCACCAAGCGCAACCTGGCCAAAGTCGGCTACCAGGACAATCCGCTGGAAACCGGCGAACTGTCCGACTACAAGGTTGAAGCCGTCCCGATGACCACGCTGACGCTCGGGGCTGTCGAGGCCATCGGCTCGTCGAAGAAAGACGGCCAGCGCGCCAAAAACATGTTCGCGCTGGGCTTGTTGTCGTGGATGTATGGACGGCCGATCGAAACCAGCGAGCAATTCATCAGGGAGAAGTTCGGCCGCAAGCCGGACGTCGCCGAGGCCAACGTGCTGGCCCTGAAAGCGGGCTGGAACTACGGGGAAACCACCGAGGCCTTTGCCGTCACCTACGAGGTTTCGCCGGCCAAGCTGCCCGCAGGTGATTATCGGCAGATCTCCGGCAATACCGCCTTGGCCTACGGCATCGTCACCGCCGGTCAGCTGGCCGACATTCAGGTTGTCCTCGGCAGTTATCCGATCACGCCGGCATCGGACATCTTGCACGAGCTCTCAAAGCACAAGAACTTCAACGTGATCACCTTCCAGGCCGAAGACGAGATCGGCGGGATTTGCGCTGCGCTGGGCGCCGCCTACGGTGGTGCTCTCGGGGTTACCAGCACATCGGGACCCGGCCTGTCGCTCAAGGCCGAAGCGCTTGGACTGGCGGTGATGACTGAGCTGCCCTTGCTTGTCATCGACGTGCAGCGGGGCGGGCCCTCGACCGGCCTGCCGACCAAAACCGAGCAGGCTGACCTACTGCAAGCGCTATACGGTCGCAACGGGGAATCGCCGGTGGCAGTGTTGGCGCCGCGGTCGCCATCCGACTGCTTTGAGACCGCCCTGGAGGCGGTGCGCATCGCGGTGTCCTACCACACCCCGGTAATCGTGTTGTCGGACGGGGCAATTGCCAACGGCTCGGAGCCGTGGCGGGTCCCCGACGTCAGCGCACTGCCGGCCATCAACCACGTCTTCGCCAAGCCGGACGAGCCGTTCCAGCCGTATGCGCGCGATCCGGAAACCCTCGCTCGGCAATTCGCCGTCCCGGGCACGCCGGGCCTCGAACACCGCATCGGTGGGCTGGAAGCCGCCAACGGCTCGGGCGACATCTCCTACGAGCCCGCCAACCATGACCTGATGGTGCGGTTGCGCCAGGCCAAGATCGACGGCATCTCCGTTCCCGATCTAGAGGTCGACGATCCGACCGGAGATGCCGAGCTGCTGCTGATCGGGTGGGGCAGCTCCTATGGCCCGATTGGCGAAGCCTGCCGCCGTGCGAGGCGCAACGGCGTCAAGGTCGCGCATGCCCATCTGCGGTATCTCAGACCATTCCCGGCCAACCTGGGCGAGGTGCTGCGGCGTTACCCGCAGGTGGTGGCGCCGGAGATGAACTTGGGTCAGCTGGCGCTGCTGCTGCGCGGCAAGTATTTGGTCGACGTGCAATCGGTCACCAAGGTTCAGGGTGTCGCGTTCCTGGCCGACGAGATTGGGCGCCTTATCCGCGCCGCGCTCGGCGGGACCCTAGCCGAGATTGAGCAAGACAAGACTATGGTCGCCAGACTGGCGGCGGCCACGGTCGGAGCGGGAGCTAACGGATGACTGACCTGATCGGCAACATGGTGGGCACAGACCTCGGTCTGACGGACCTGCTGTCCAAGCACAGCGCAGTGCCCACCACCGACCAACCGCAGAAGGCCAAGGACTTCACCAGCGACCAGGAAGTCCGCTGGTGTCCCGGTTGCGGCGATTACGTCATCCTCAACACGATCCGAAACTTCTTGCCCGAGTTAGGATTGCGTCGCGAGAACATCGTCTTCGTCAGTGGCATCGGTTGCTCGAGTCGGTTCCCGTACTACCTGGAGACCTACGGCCTGCATTCGATCCACGGCCGTGCGCCGGCCATTGCGACGGGCCTGGCGCTGGCGCGTGAGGACCTGTCGGTGTGGGTGGTCACCGGCGACGGGGACGCGCTATCGATCGGTGGCAACCATCTGATCCACGCACTGCGCCGCAACATCAACTTGACCATCCTGCTTTTCAACAACCGGATCTACGGCCTGACCAAGGGTCAGTACTCGCCGACATCCGAGGTCGGCAAGGTCACCAAGTCGACGCCAATGGGATCGCTCGACCAGCCGTTCAACCCGGTATCGCTGGCGCTTGGCGCCGAGGCGAGCTTCGTCGGCCGCGCACTGGACTCCGACCGAAAGGGCCTCTCCGAAGTACTGCGTGCCGCGGCCGAGCATCGCGGTTCCGCGCTGGTCGAGATCCTGCAGGACTGCCCGATCTTCAACGACGGCTCGTTCGACGCCCTGCGTAAAGAGGGCGCCGAGGAGCGGGTAATCAACATCCGCCAAGGTGAGCCGATCATCTTCGGCGCCAACGGCGAGTACTGCGTGGTGCGGTCCGGCTATGGACTCGAAGTCGCCAAGACCGCCGACGTCAGCGTCGATGAGATTGTGGTGCACGACGCGCACGCCGCCGACTCCGCCTACGCGTTCGCGCTCTCGCGACTGTCTCAGCAGAACCTCGAGCACACGGTGATGGGCATCTTCCGTCAGGTCAATCGGCCGACGTACGACGACGCGGCTCGGGCCCAGGTCCGCGCCGCGCGGGAGTCGACCCCGTCCGACCACGCCGCGTTGCAATCGCTGCTACACGGACGCGACACCTGGACCGTCAGCTGAGATGACACCCGCGGCTCAGCCGGCTTCGTTGGCCGGCGTGATATTGGCTGGGGGCGCGTCGTTACGGATGGGCCGAGACAAAGCCACCCTTCCTTTTCGGGGCCCGGTCCCGGCTGATTTCGTTGGCTCCGAAGCCGGTTCGCATCTGCCCATCACGATGGTCGAACACGTGGTCAGTGTTGTCGGGCAGCGTTGCGAACCGGTCTTCGTCGTAGCGGCGCCGGGGCAACGGCTGCCGGAACTGCCGGCGCAAGTGGTGCGCGACGATGTGCGCGGACTGGGCGCGTTGCTCGCCATCGGACGCGGCTTGCGTGCGGCCGCCGAGGCCGGCGCGAAACGGGCGTTCGTGTGCAGTGTCGACGCGTCGCTGTTATCCGCCGATTTGATCGACGTGCTCGAAGCCCGGGCCGCCGAAGTAGATGCCGACGTCGTATTGCCGTGGGACGGCGCCGACCATTATCTCTCCGCGGTCTACCGCACCGAGCTGGCCAGCCAGGTCGATGCGCTGGTGGCTGCTGGGGAGCGCAACATACGCGCGTTGGTCGACCGGGTCGACGCGCAGCGAATCGTGCTGGCCGGGTCGCCGCTGGTCAAAGCCGACTCTGAGGCCGGTCGGCGTTCCCTGCTGCGGGCCGGGCGCTGACGCATTCGCCTTCTTTTTACGCGGATTCAATTTAGTTTCACGCCGCTTGTCGCGGTAATTAACGAATTTAAGATTCATCTGCTCGGAAATTTAAAGGTAATCGAGCGTTGCTGGATATGCTTGTGATTAATTATCGTGAAATGGCCGGTGTAATATTTTGATTGATAACGAATGGCACGTCATCCAAGCTCTAGAGTTCCATCTGAATTGTGTTGCGACAGCGCATATTTGAGGCCTCGGCGATTGGTAGCGGGCAGCGCCGGGTCGCTGTAACCCGCCGTCTGGCGGGACGGTCGGATGATGGTCGGCAAATGCACCCGACGCGAGGGTCGGGATCGCGTGCGGCGATGTGTGCTCGCCTGGTTATCTGCCGAAATACGTTGATAGACAGCATTTTAAGATACAGCTGTCCCGGACTGCGCTCCGGCGCGGGTCTGTTGGCCGGCTTCATGGCTCTGTGCGCGGCTGAGGCGTCAGACTACGCGAGTGAATTGAAAAGCATTCCACTGCTTGATCTTTGAAGCATCTGTAACTGTGCCCGCTCGGCGACGAAGGCTATCCGGGCCTGGGGTGTGCACGGCCGTTCTGGCTAACCTCATAACCCGGACAAGTCCGCAGCGCGCGGGGATGGACGGTTAGCGCTCCCAACGGGTGGGTCTCGTCGCCGCAAATGCGTGGTGCAGCTCACAAAAATTGCGTGATTTGACTCACGATAACCTCGTCGCGCCACACGGATGACGGGTGTGGAAAAGCCACAGTTGACCTGGGAAGACAATTAGCTGAGTGGGCGTGATCGACCCGTTACAGATTCGAGATCGCGGCGTGTCGCGAGATGACGAATGCGACCCGGTCTCGTACGGTCCTTTTCGGCCAGAAAAGGCTAAACAAAATCGAATCCACGGACCCGCGTGTGAGCGGGGGCTGCGGACGGCGACGATGCCGCCGCTTAGCCGTCCGGCATGAGCCCGGATAGCGGCTCAACGCCCTTGCTGTCGTGCCGAAACGAGACGGCACGTCTCGAAGCATCCAACCCACTTGGGCATAGCTGCCCGCCCGCATAGCTGGGGTTGCTTCGGCGCGCGCACCCGCGAAAGGAACGATGTTGAAGAACGTCCGCAAGACGCTCACGATGGCTGCAATCACCGGTGTGCTCGCGACGGCGCCGCTTTCCCTGTCCAGCGCCATCGCCTTCGCCGATGATGCGGCGATCGAGTCCGTCGGATTTGCGCCGGCGCCCGACGCGCCGCCTGCTCCGGACGCGCCAGCTCCGGATGCTGCGCCCGCGCCGGATGCGCCCGCCCCGCCGGTCGACCTTCCTCCGGCCCCCGATGCACCGCCGCCCCCGGCTCCCGATGTACCGCCGCCCCCGGCTCCCGATGCACCGCCGCCCCCGGCCCCGCCCGCACCGGATGCCGGACCCGCGCCAGACGCGCCTCCGCCGCCGGCTGAGCCTGCCGTTGGCGATGCGCCCGCACCGGATGCCGGACCCGCGCCAGACGCGCCTCCGCCGCCGGCTGAGCCTGCCGTTGGCGATGCGCCCGCACCGGATGCCGGACCCGCGCCAGACGCGCCTCCGCCGCCGGCTGAGCCTGCCGTTGGCGATGCGCCCGCACCGCAGCCGGCTCCAGCGCCGGTCAAGAGGGCCTACAGCGTGAACTGGGACGCGATCGCCAGGTGTGAGTCCGGTGGCAACTGGGGCATCAGCACCGGCAACGGCTACTCCGGCGGTCTGCAGTTCACCCCAAGCACGTGGCGGGCCAACGGTGGCTCGGGATCTGCCAACGGCGCCAGCCGTGACGAGCAGATCCGGGTGGCCGAGAACGTCTTGCACCGCCAGGGCATCGGTGCCTGGCCGGTCTGCGGTCGGCGCGGCTGACCAACGCCTCCAAACTGACGGCGGTGGCCGGGCTCTGGATCTCTGAGCCCGCCGCCGCCGTCAGCCGTCTGACACGCCGCTGGGCAACACGAACGCCGCCCGTGCCGCCACCGACGCCAGATGCCGGGTCAGCAGCGGCTCCAGGATCAGCACGCCGGCATGGCCCTGAACGTAGCGGCGACGATGCACGGCGGGGACCTAAAGGTCGAGCACCAGCAGGGTGCTGGTCGCGGTCGCCACGATCGCGCCGGATCCGTTGGTGATGACACCCTCGGTGAAGCCGACCCGCGATCCCGATTTCACGACCGTCCCGGTGGTCGTTAACGGGCCGCTGTCCAGCCGCACCGGCTTGAGGTAATTCACCTTGATCTCGATGGAGGTGTAGCCCTTGCCGGCAGGCAGCGTGCTGTGCATTGCCAAGCCGGCGGCGGAATCCAGCAGCGTGCAAACCAGGCCGCCGTGGACGCCGCCGCTCGGGTTGTGCACCGACTCGTCGGGCTGGCAGGTGAGCACGACTTTGCCGGGTTCCGCGTCGATGAGATCGAACTGCATGACTGCGGCCATCGGGGGTGGCGGCAGCTCGCCGGCGATCATCGCCTTGAGGTAGTCGATGCCGGCCATGGTCAGAGCCTGTGCGACGCCGGCGCCGGTGTCGTGCCAGGTGACTGTTCGCGAGCGCGGCGGCCCCCAGTGCGCGTTTGCCGTGTTGTCGCCAACGGTGGTCATGGTGCCCTCCCTGCTTGCTGCTTCGCCCCTGCCCAGCGGTAGCGGTTACGGTCCGGGTCGTCTGAACCGACCGCATGGTCGAGTCCCCAGGCCAGCAGTGCATCCAGCACCGGCAGCAGCGCGCGGCCGGCATCCGTCAGCTGATAGTCGAACCGCGGCGGCGCCGCCCGATACGGGATGCGCTGGATGACCCCGGCCTCGTCGAGTGCCTTAAGGCGGGCTGTCACCCGGTCTCTGGGGGCGCCGGTGCCGCGAACGATGTCCTCGAAGCGGCTGTTCCCCAGCGCCAGTTCGCGGACGATCAGCAGTGCCCATCGTTCGCCGACCAGCTCGAGGGCGGCGGCAATGGGGCAGGGCCGGCCGGGAAGGTCGGCCAGCGCGATAGCCGGCATAGGGGTCAGCATGCCAGCCCAGAGTTTGAAAATCAAACTCTAGGCTAGACGCGCCGTCGTGCCCGCCGCGCGGCTGTGTTACCAACGACTGATGACCGCGACGGCCTTCGACAACCTCGACGACTACCTAGCACTGCCACGTGTCTCGGGCCTAGCAGTGTCGGCGGACGGGTCGCGGGTGGTGACCATCGTGGCCGAGCTCAACGACAGACGCACCGAATACGTTGGCGCCATTTGGGAAGTCGATCCTGCCGGCGAAAGACCCGCACGCCGACTTACCGGTGGCTCGAAAGGTGACTTCTCGTCGGCGTTTACCGTCGACGGCGATCTGCTGTTCGTCTCGTCTCGACCAACCGACGACACCGACAAACCACCGGCCTCGCTGTGGCGGCTGCCCGCAGACGGCGGCGAGGCGATCGAAGTGTCGAGCATGCCCGCTGGGATCACTGTGGTACGTACTGCCCGTGGCGCCGACGCCACGATCATCGGCGCGCCATTGTTGCCGTCGGCGCGCGACGTCGAAGACGACCGGCGACTGCGCGATTTGCGCAAGGCCAACAACGTCAATGCGATCCTGCACTCCGGATATCCGGTGCGCTTCTGGGACAAGCGACCTTGGCCCGGATGAACCCCATCTGTTCGACGCGACGGATCTGCGTGATCTGACTCCACAGCCCGGCGGGGCACTGCGTGAAGCCGGATTCGATGACGCCGTATTCGATATCAGTACCGACGGCCGATTCCTGGTCACGACCTGGCGGATCCCGGGTGCCGAAGCCACCGAGCGCTCGGTGCTGGTGCGGGTCGACCTGGCTTCCGGGCAACGCCGCGTGATCGCTGACGATCCGGAAGCCGACCTCGAACATCCCGCGATCTCGCCAGACGGGTCGGCGATCGCGTTCGCCCGGGAAACCATCACCACTCCAGACCTTGCTCCGCGAAAGACGCTGCAATACCTGCGATTCGGCGACCAACCGCGATCGGTGGCCGAAACATGGGATCGCCGGCCGACCTCGATAACCTGGTCGAGCGATGGCGATTCGCTGGTTGTCACGGCCGATCAGGGCGGCCGGGCCCCGGTATTCCTCGTCGAGCTGTCGACATCGACGGTCACGCAGCTCACCGACGACGACTTCGCCTACACCGATGTCGTCGCCGCGCCGGGCGGTGTGCTGTATGCCTTGCGCAGCTCGTATGCGGCACCGCCGCATCCGGTGCGGATCGATCCCGGTGGCGCTCTCACAGTTCTGCCGTGCGTCGGCTTGCCGACGCCGCCAGGAACATTGACTGATGTCACCACGACTGCGGCAGATGGGGCAGTGGTGCGATCGTGGTTGGTGCTGCCGGAGGACGCGGAAGATGCAGTGCCCGGGCCCCACTGGTGCTGTGGATCCATGGTGGACCGTTGCGGCAGTTGGAACAGCTGGTCATGGCGATGGAACCCGTGGCTGCTGGCCGCGCGGGGATACGCGGTGCTGCTGCCAGATCCGGCGCTGTCGACCGGTTACGGGCAGGAGTTCATCCAGCGTGGTTGGGGAGCGTGGGGCGGACCGCCATTCGACGATCTGATGGCCGCCACCGACGCGGCATGTGCTCATCCGCGCATCGATGCGACCCGGGTCGCCGCGATGGGCGGCTCATTCGGCGGCTATATGGCCAACTGGGTGGCCGGCCATACGAACCGGTTTGCCGCGATCGTGACCCACGCCAGCCTATGGGCGCTGGACCAATTCAGTCCGACAACCGATCATGCCTACTACTGGCGCCGTGAGATGACGCCGGAGATGACCGCCGCCAACTCACCGCACCAGTTCGTCGGCCGGATTGGCACCCCGATGTTGGTTATCCACGGCGACAAGGACTACCGGGTGCCGATCGGCGAGGGTCTGCGGCTGTGGTACGAGCTGCTCGCCAAGTCGGCGCTGCCGGCCGGCGAGGACGGCAGAAGTCCGCACCGGTTCCTGTATTTCCCGTCGGAGAGCCACTGGGTGGCCGCGCCGCAGCACACCAAAATCTGGTACCAGGTGGTGATCGCTTTCCTGGCCGAGCACGTGCTGGGGGAGAGCGCTGAATTGCCCGAGATGCTCGGAGTACCGTCGCGCCCGTGACCGAAACGCGCGAATACGACATCGTCTTGTATGGGGCAACCGGCTTCGTGGGTCGGCTGACCGCCGAATACCTGGCCCGGGCCGGCGGGGGCGCCAGGATCGCGCTGGCCGGCCGGTCGACCGAACGCCTGCTGGCGATCCGAGAAACCCTGGGTGAGTCGGCGCAGACTTGGCCGGTTCTGGTGGCGGACGCCTCATCGCCATCGACGCTGGATGCGATGGCCGCGCAAACGCAGGTGGTGGTCACCACGGTCGGGCCCTACAGCCGCTACGGGCTGCCGCTGGTCGCCGCCTGCGCGGCGGCGGGCACCGATTATGCCGACCTGACCGGCGAACCACCGTTCGTTCGAGACAGCATCGACCTATACCACAAGCAGGCCCTCGACACCGGCGCCCGCATCGTTCATGCGTGCGGATTCGACTCGATCCCCTCAGATCTCACGGTGTACGCGCTATACCGCAGGGCACGCGAAGACGGTGCCGGCGACCTGGGCAAAACCGACTTCGTGGTTCGTTCGGTCTCCGGCGGGCTATCTGGTGGCACTATCGCGTCGGCAGTCGAATTGCTACAGACCGTCTCCGCCGATCGTGACGCACGTCGTCAGTTGGCAGACCCCTACACGCTGAGCCCCGACCGCGGCGCAGAACCCGAATTCGGCGCGCAACCCGACCTGCCGTGGCGCCGTGGTCGCCAGATCGCGCCGGAACTGACCGGTCTGTGGACCGCGGGATTCCCGATGGCGCTCACCAACACCCGGATTGTGCGACGCAGCAACGCATTACAGGACTGGGTGTACGGCAGGCAATTCCGTTACAGCGAGCACATGAGTTTGGGATCCTCAGCTGGGGCGCCGGTGGCCTCGGCCGTCGCCAATGGGGTCGGCAACGTGGTGTCCGGGTTGGGTAGCCGCTACTTCCGGCTGCTGCCGCGCCGACTGGTGGAGCGTGTGCTGCCCAAACCCGGCACAGGTCCCAGCGCAGCCGCGCGCGAGCATGGTTACTACAAGGCCGAGACCTACACCACCACGACCACCGGCGCCCGTTATGTCGCCACCATCGCCCAGCAGGGCGACCCCGGATACCAGGCCACCTCAGTGCTCTTGGGGGAAAGCGGTCTGGCGCTGGCGCTGGACCGCGATGAGCTCTCGGAGTTACGTGGTGTGCTGACACCCGCGGCCGCGATGGGTGACGCACTGCTGGCGCGGTTCCCGGCAGCCGGGGTGTCGCTGCAGACCGCGCGGCTGACGCTCAGTTGAATCTGCTCTTAAGAACGGCTGTCGGAGGACTACGGCTCGGACTAGTGTTTTCACCGAGTTACCACACCAACCCAGTAACGTTAGGTGGACGGGTCCATGTCTGGCCTTGAAGATCTTCTCTCTCAGATTCCCACGAGTGATATCGCAAGCAAGATCGGCGTCGACGAAGCCGACGTGAACAAAGCGGTTCAGCTGCTGGTGCCGGTGCTGGTCGGCGGGCTGCACCAGAATGCGCAGGATCCCGATCACGCCAGCAAGATCGAGTCCGCGGCAGACAATCACGCCGCCAGCGGCCTGCTCGACGGCGGGGTGAACCTTGACCATGTCGACGAGAAGGACGGCCAACAGGAGGTCGCGAAGATCTTCGGCGGCAACGACGTCGACCAAGTCGCCAATGCGCTGGCCGGCGGCACCGGAGGCAACAGCGATCTGCTCAAGCAACTGTTGCCGATCCTGGCGCCGATCGTGCTGGCCTACATCGGAAAGCAACTAGGCCAGAAGGACGCGCCCGCCACCCAGGAAGCCGCTTCTGGAGGTGCCCTCAACGATGTGCTGGGCGGCATCCTTGGCGGGATGGCCGGCGGCAACAAATCGCTGGGCACCGTCTTGGGCAATGTTCTGGGTAATAAGGCCGGCGACATCCTCGGCGGATTGCTCGGCAAGAAGTAACCGGACACCCCGCCGCAGATGGGCGGGGTGTGTTGGGATCACTGGGGCTTTCTAGAATTGACGGGTGACCGCCAGCCCCGAGCCTGCCGCTGAGACGCGGGTTGAAGCCCTGCCCAAGTCGTGGGATCCGGGCGCGGTCGAGCACGACATCTATCAGAGCTGGGTGGATGCCGGTTACTTCACCGCTGACCCGACCAGTGCCAAACCCGGCTTCTCCATGGTGCTGCCACCGCCGAACGTGACCGGCGACTTGCACATGGGCCATGCATTGGAACACACGCTGATGGATGCGTTGGCGCGCCGTAAGCGGATGCAAGGCTTCGAAGTGTTGTGGCAACCGGGGATGGATCACGCCGGCATCGCGACGCAAAGCGTCGTGGAGAAGCAGCTCGCCGTCGACTGGCAAGACCAAGGAGGACTTCGGCCGCGAGCTGTTCATCGACAAGGTGTGGGACTGGAAGCGAAACTCCGGCGGAGCCATCGCTGGCCAGATGCGTCGGCTCGGTGACAGCGTGGACTGGAGCCGCGACCGGTTCACCATGGACGAGGGGTTGTCGCGGGCCGTGCGGACGATCTTCAAGCGTCTGTACGACGCGGGGCTGATCTACCAGGCCGAACGGCTGGTCAACTGGTCGCCGGTGCTGGAGACTGCGATCTCGGATCTTGAGGTCAGGTACGAAGATGTCGAAGGCGAACTGGTGTCGTTTCGATACGGCTCGCTCGACGACGCCCAGCCGCACATCGTCGTGGCCACCACCCGCGTCGAGACGATGCTCGGTGATACCGCGATCGCGGTGCATCCCGGCGACGAGCGCTACCGCCACCTGGTCGGAACCAGCTTGCCGCATCCATTTGTCGAGCGCCAGCTGGTGGTGGTGGCTGACGAGCATGTGGATCCCGAATTCGGTACCGGAGCAGTCAAAGTCACCCCCGCCCACGACCCGAACGACTTCGAGATTGGGCTGCGACATCAGCTACCAATGCCGTCGATGATGGACGCGAAAGGCCGTATCGCAGATACCGGAACGGAATTCGACGGCATGGACCGATTCGAGGCCCGTGTTGCCGTGCGCGAAGCTCTTGCGGCGCAGGGCCGGATCGTCGAAGAGAAGCGCCCCTATTTACACAGCGTCGGGCACTCCGAACGCAGCGGCGAGCCGATAGAGCCGCGGCTGTCCCTACAGTGGTGGGTGCGGGTGGAGTCGCTGGCCAAAGCCGCGGGTGACGCAGTCCGCGACGGCGACACCGTGATTCATCCAGCTGGTCTGGAGCCGCGCTGGTTCGCCTGGGTCGACGATATGCACGACTGGTGTATCTCACGACAGCTGTGGTGGGGCCATCGGATTCCGATTTGGTACGGGCCCAACGGCGAGCAAGTGTGCGTCGGCCCGGACGAGACACCGCCTGAGGGCTGGGAACAGGATCACGACGTTCTCGACACCTGGTTTTCCTCTGCGCTGTGGCCTTTTTCCACTCTGGGCTGGCCGTCGCACACTGCCGAACTGGAGAAGTTCTATCCGACAACGGTTTTAGTCACTGGATACGACATTCTGTTCTTCTGGGTGGCCCGGATGATGATGTTCGGCACCTTCGTCGGCGACGACGCCGCCATCACGCTGGAAGGCCGCCGCGGACCGCAGGTGCCGTTTACCAACGTGTTCCTGCACGGGCTCATTCGCGACGAGTTCGGTCGCAAGATGAGCAAATCCAAAGGCAACGGTGTGGACCCGCTGGAGTGGGTGGACATGTTCGGCGCTGACGCCTTGCGGTTCACCCTCGCCCGCGGGGCCAGTCCCGGTGGTGACCTGACCCTGGGCGAGGACCATGTTCGGGCGTCACGCAACTTCATCACCAAGCTGTTCAACGCCACCCGATTCGCGTTGCTCAACGGCGCAGCACTGGGCCCGTTGCCGGAGCACGGCGAGCTGACCAACGCCGACCGTTGGATTCTGGGACGACTGGAAGAAGTTCGCGCCGAGGTTGATTCGGCCTTGGACGGATATGAATTCAGCCGCGCCTGCGAGGCCCTCTATCACTTCACCTGGGATGAATTTTGCGACTGGTATGTCGAACTGGCCAAGACGCAGCTAGCCGACGGCCTCTCACGCACCACCGCCGTGCTGGCGGCCGTTCTGGACACTCTGCTGCGGCTGTTGCATCCTGTGATCCCGTTCGTCACCGAGGCGCTGTGGCGGGCGTTGACCCGCGAAGAGTCGTTGGTGATCGCCACCTGGCCCAAGCCGTCTGGTATAGCGTTGGATCCGCTTGCCTCGCAACGAATCACGGACATGCAGAATCTGGTCACCGAGGTCCGCCGGTTCCGCAGCGATCAGGGTCTGGCCGATCGGCAAAAGGTGCCGGCCCGGTTGGCCGGTGCTGGGCAGCTGAGCGCACAGGTGATGGCCTTGACCTCGCTGACCGCACCGGGTCCCGAGTTCAGTCCCTCGGCGTCCCTGGAGGTCCGGCTCGGTGCTGACACCGTCGTCGTCGAACTCGACACGTCGGGCACCATCGACCTCGAGGCCGAGCGTCGGCGCCTGGAAAAGGATTTGGCCGCCGCGCAAAAGGAATTGGCCTCTACCACCGTCAAACTGGGCAACGCCGACTTCATGTCCAAGGCACCGGCGGCCGTAGTCGACAAGCAACGAGAGCGTCAGCGAGTAGCCCGCGAGGAAGCTGACCGGATCACGACCAGGTTGGCCGGGCTTTGACGGGGCTGATGTGACCCTGGAGCCGCCCGACTCGGGATCCACCGACGTGGTGCCGACCCCCGATGAGATCGCGGCGTTGCTGCAGGTCGAGCATTTGCTCGACCAACGGTGGCCGGAAACCCGCATCGAACCCAGCCTGTCCCGCATCGCTGCGCTGATGGATCTGCTCGGCTCACCCCAACTCGGCTACCCGTCGATCCATGTCGCTGGCACCAACGGCAAAACCTCGGTGGCGCGGATGGTCGACGCGCTGCTGACCGCTTTTGACCGGCGCACCGGCCGGACCACCAGCCCGCATCTGCAGTCAGCGGTCGAGCGCATCGCGATCGACGGAAAACCGATCAGCCCGGCGCAGTATGTGGCCACTTACTCCGAACTCGAGCCGTTCGTGCAGATGATCGACCAGCAGTCGCAAGCCACCGGCGGCCCAGCGATGAGCAAGTTCGAGGTCCTCACCGCCATGGCCTTTGTGGCGTTCGCCGATGCGCCGATCGAGGTCGGGGTGATCGAGGTAGGTCTGGGCGGCCGATGGGATGCCACCAATGTGGTCAACGCACCGGTCGCCGTCATCACCCCGATCAGCATCGACCACGTCGAATACCTCGGCGACGACATCGCCGGGATCGCCGGTGAGAAGGCCGGCATCATCACCAAGGCCCGCGAGGGCGCGCCTGACACCGTCGCTGTCATCGGCCGTCAAGTACCCGAGGCGATGGAGGTACTGCTGGCACAAACGGTGCACGCCGACGCCGCGGTCGCCCGCGAGGACTCGGAGTTTGCGGTGCTGGACCGCCAGGTCGCTATCGGCGGCCAGGTCCTGCAGCTGCAGGGCCTCGGCGGGGTGTACTCCGACGTGTATCTGCCGCTGCATGGCGAGCATCAGGCGCACAACGCGGTGGTGGCGCTGGCCGCGGTCGAGGCGTTCTTCGGTGCCGGCGCCCAGCGTCAGCTCGATGTCGACGCAGTTCGGGCCGGGTTCGCCGCGGTCACCAGTCCCGGCCGGTTGGAGCGGATGCGCAGCGCGCCAACGGTGTTCATCGACGCCGCGCACAATCCGGCGGGCGCCGCGGCGCTGTCACACACGCTGAACGAGGAGTTTGATTTCCGGTTCCTGGTCGGGGTGGTCAGTGTGCTGGCTGATAAGGATGTCGGCGGCATCCTCGCCGCGCTGGAGCCGGCCTTCGACCGGATTGTGGTTACCCACAACGGATCACCGCGAGCCCTCGACGTCGAGTCGCTGGAGTTGGCTGCCCAGCAGTGGTTCGGGCCCGACCGGGTGATCCCCGCCGAGAACCTGCGGGACGCCATCGATACCGCGACGGCGTTGGTTGACGCCGCCTTTGCTGATGGAGAAGCCGGAGGGGACGCCTTCTCGGGGACCGGGATTGTCATCACCGGCTCGGTGGTCACCGCCGGAGCCGCGCGCACGTTATTCGGTCGTGATCCGGCGTGACCCGCCCTGACGACGGTGTAGCCGGGCCGCCTCCCGATCCGTGGAGAAGCTTCCGGGGGGTGACGGCGGGCACGCTGATCCTGGAGGCGATCGTGATACTGCTGGCGTTGCCGGTGGTCGGCACGGTCGGTGGCGGGTTGACCCCGGCCGCACTGGGATACCTGCTGGGTTTGGCCGCGCTGCTGGTCGTGCTCGCCGGGCTGCAGGGCCGGCCGTGGGCAATCTGGGTGGACTTGGCCGCGCAATTGATACCGATCGCGGGCTTCCTGATCTACCCGGGGGTGGGAGTCATCGGGCTACTGTTCGCCGGAGTCTGGGCGCTGATCGCCTATTTCCGAACCGAAGTTCTGCGCAGGGAAAGACGCGGGCAGCTGCCGGGCCAACGGCCGCCGGACTGATCGGCGTTCTCCGTAGCGCGTCGCCGGTTGGGTACGCTGTGCGCCGTGAGCGAACGGACCCTCCTGTTGATCAAGCCTGACGGGGTCGAGCGGCGGTTGGTGGGCGAGATCATCGGCCGCGTCGAGCGCAAAGGGCTGATTGTTGCTGCCCTGGAACTGCGGATCGTCAGCGACGAGCTGGCTCGCGATCACTATGCTGAGCATGACGGCAAGCCGTTTTTTGCATCCCTGCTGGAGTTCATCACGTCAGGACCGCTGGTGGCGGCCATCGTGGAAGGCCCGCGGGCCGTCGCGGCGGTGCGGCAACTGGCCGGTGCGACCGATCCGGTCGAGAAGGCCGCACCGGGGACCATCCGGGGCGATTTCGGGCTGGAAACGCAGTTCAACCTGGTGCACGGCTCCGATTCGCCCGAGTCGGCCGAGCGTGAGATCGCGCTCTGGTTCTCCGGCAGCTGACGCGCCCCCCGGGGGCCGTATCCGGGAGGTCGGCGCACTTGGTCCGGGCCGGCTAGACGGTGTGGGATACTAAGTGGCGGGTGAACGTCGCCGAACCGGCTTCCGACGCCCGAATGAAGACTTCGACAAGCGCGACCACCGCGAACCGCGATGCGGCGCCGACTGTCCAGCCATCATTCAAAAACCGGCAACGAGTGCGCTCGAATGAGCCGCTCGGGGCGAGACCATCACAAGTCCGGGAGAAGCGACCCGGACCCATAGCGAAGCCCTCGCGTGGCCGCGTCGTTAGACGCGCCCGGGGGCTTGAGGAGAATACGTGATAGACGGTGGCCCATCCTCAGAGCTTCCAGAAGACTCGTCGCAGCACGAGGACCTGCCCGATCGGCTGAGGGTTCATTCGCTGGCGCGATCGCTCGGGACCACCAGCAAGCGGGTGCTCGACGCACTAGCCGAGCTTGACGGGCGGATCCGCAGCGCGCATTCCACCGTGGACCGGGCGGACGCGGTCCGGGTGCGCGACCTGCTGGCCAGCGCGCCGGCCGTCGCGACCGAGGCGACCGCTGCGGCCGATGAACCGGAGTCGCGGCTGATGCTGGAGACGGCGACTGAGCGTCCCGAGTACATGCCGCTTTTTGTCGCGCCACAGCCGATCAAGAGAGTCGTCGAACAAGACGACGGCGACGACGACGCCGATTCCGACGACGACGATGACTTCGACGGCGATGACGAACAGGCGGACCGCCCGGCGAGTAAGCGGCGTCGCCGTGGCCGTCGCGGACGTGGCCGCGGCCGAGGTGAGCAGAACGGGGCCGACAAGGGCGACGAGGCCGGCCCCGACGGCGGCAAATCGGACAAGCCGGATGCTACGTCGGCTGACGACGCCGACGACGACTCCGACGACGACGACGATTCCGAAAACGGCGAGGACGACAACGGCTCCGGCGAAGGCAACACCAAGCGTCGGCGCCGCCGCCGCCGCCGCAAGTCCGGTTCCGGCGATGACGGCGATGACGGCCTCTCACCTGACGATCCGCCCAACACCGTGGTGCACGAGCGCTCACCGCGAGCCAGGGACAAGACCGATGGGAGCGGCGGCTCCGCCAGCAACGAGATCCAGGGCATCGACGGCTCGACCCGGCTGGAAGCCAAACGGCAGCGCCGCCGCGACGGCCGCGACGCGGGACGGCGCCGACCGCCCGTCCTGACCGAAGCCGAATTTCTGGCCCGCCGCGAGGCGGTCCAGCGGGTGATGGTGGTGCGTGACAAGGTCCGCACCGAACCACCTCACCCGGGCACCCGTTACACGCAGATCGCCGTGCTCGAAGACGGCATCGTCGTCGAGCACTTCGTGACCTCGGCCGCTTCTGCTTCACTGGTCGGCAATATCTATCTGGGCATCGTGCAAAATGTGCTGCCGTCGATGGAGGCGGCCTTCGTCGACATCGGCCGTGGCCGCAACGGCGTGCTCTACGCCGGCGAGGTCAACTGGGAAGCTGCCGGCCTGGGCGGGTCCAACCGCAAGATCGAGCAGGCCCTCAAGCCCGGCGACTACGTCGTGGTGCAGGTCAGCAAGGACCCGGTCGGGCACAAGGGCGCCCGGCTGACCACTCAGGTGTCACTGGCCGGTCGCTACCTGGTCTACGTGCCGGGCGCGTCGTCGACCGGCATCAGCCGCAAGCTGCCCGACACCGAACGGCAGCGTCTCAAGGAAATCTTGCGCGAAGTCGTGCCATCCGACGCCGGGGTGATCATCCGTACCGCGTCCGAAGGGGTCAAAGAGACGGACATCCGCGCCGACGTCAACCGGCTGCAGGACCGGTGGGCGCAGATCGCCGCGCAGGCAGCAGAAACCAAGGAGAAGGCGGCCGGGGCCGCGGTGGCGCTCTACGAAGAGCCCGACGTCCTGGTCAAGGTCATTCGCGATTTGTTCAACGAGGACTTCGCCGAGCTGATCGTCTCCGGCGAGGAAGCCTGGACCACCATCAACGAGTACGTGAATTCAGTTGCGCCCGAGCTTGTTTCAAAGCTGAACAAGTACGAAGCCGCAGAGCTTTCCGAGGGACAGGTGGGCCCTGACGTCTTCGCGGTGCACCGCATCGACGAGCAGCTGGCCAAGGCAATGGACCGCAAGGTCTGGCTGCCCTCGGGTGGCACGCTGGTCATCGATCGAACTGAGGCGATGACGGTGGTGGACGTCAACACCGGCAAGTTCACCGGGTCCGGCGGCAACCTCGAGCAGACCGTCACCAAGAACAATCTCGAAGCGGCCGAGGAGATCGTGCGGCAGCTGCGGCTGCGCGACGTCGGCGGCATTGTCGTCATCGACTTCATCGACATGGTGCTCGAGTCCAACCGGGACCTGGTGCTGCGCCGGTTGACCGAGGCACTGGCGCGCGACCGCACCCGTCATCAGGTGTCCGAAGTGACGTCGTTGGGGCTGGTGCAGCTCACCCGCAAGCGGCTGGGAACCGGGCTGATCGAGGCGTTCTCCACGACCTGCTCGCACTGCAGCGGCCGTGGAATCATGCTGCACGCTGATCCCGTCGACTCCGCGCCGGCGGCCGGCCGCAAATCGGAGTCGGGCGGCAGGCGGGGCCGGCGCTCCAAGAAGGGCCGGTCCGACGAGCCGGCGGTGGCCAAAGTGCCCGCTCATGCGCCCGGCGAGCACCCGATGTTCAAGGCGATGGCCGCGGCCAATGGTCGCCATGACGACGAAGACGGTGAGATCGACGAGTCTGCGGCTACCGGAGACATCGACGAAGCCATTGATGAAGCCAACTGCCGGGCAAGACCGGGAAGACGCCGAGATCGACGGACGGATTCAACAGCAAGTCGCGCGAGAGGCCGCGGAAGAAGATCTGGAGGATGGCGACTTCGACGACAGCGACGAAGACGACAGTGACGACGACGATGAGGTCGACTTCGACGACGACGAAGACCTGGACGACGAGGACCTCGACGACGAAGACGACGACGATGAGGACGAGGACCTTGACGATGAGGACCTCGACGACGACTCAGATGGCGATGACTCCGACGAAGCGGTGCAGGCTGGGGGCGAATCGCATGTCTCCGTGGTGGTCGCGCCCGCAGGACATTCTGCGCAACCGCGCCGGCGTCGGGCCGCGGCCCGACCGGCCGGTCCACCGACCCATGAGGATTGACCCGGTTTGACCCTTTAGCCGCTGGTCACGTACCCTTGACCAGTTGTCCCCGGGCCCGCTGACCGGGTTTTGGCGGACACTCCCAGACCAGCCCGCGGACCCTGGTAGCGCGGCGCCCGTGAGAACCAGAAGCAGAGGTAGACGTAACCATGGCGACCTACGCAATCGTCAAGACCGGCGGCAAGCAGTACAAAGTTGCCGTGGGTGACGTCGTCAAGGTCGAAAAGCTCGACTCCGAGCCCGGCTCTAAGGTGTCGCTACCGGCCGCGCTGGTCGTCGATGGCGCCACCGTCACCACCGACGCCGCGGCGCTGGCCAAAGTTGCGGTGACCGGTGAGGTGCTCGAGCACACCAAAGGTCCCAAGATTCGTATCCACAAGTTCAAGAACAAGACCGGCTACCACAAGCGTCAGGGCCACCGTCAGCAACTGACGGTCCTGAAGGTCACCGGCATCAAGTAGCAGAGGCGACGAACAGATGGCACACAAAAAAGGCGCTTCCAGCTCACGCAACGGTCGTGATTCCAATGCTCAGCGGCTGGGCGTCAAGCGGTTCGGCGGCCAGATCGTCAAGGCCGGCGAAATCATCGTCCGCCAGCGCGGCACGCACTTCCACCCAGGGGTCAACGTCGGCCGCGGTGGCGACGACACGTTGTTCGCTAAAGCGGCCGGCGCCGTGCAGTTCGGCGTCAAGCGCGGACGCAAGACGATTAGCATCGTCTCGGCCGCGACGACCTCTGACTGAGACCGGCTGAGCGCCGCGAGCGTGGAGCTGCGCTAGCTTCAGTCTCGTGATGGATTGCCCGTCTCTCCCCGGCTGCGCGGGGGCCCGACCTCGGGCCGCTCCACGGCCCGCATCGTCGCCGGGCGGAAAGTAAGAGGAACCCCGATGCCTCGGTTTGTCGACCGCGTCGTCATCCACACCCGGGCGGGCTCCGGCGGTAACGGCTGCGCCTCGGTCCATCGCGAAAAATTCAAGCCGCTCGGCGGTCCTGACGGCGGCAACGGCGGCCGCGGCGGCAGCGTTGTGCTGGTCGTCGATCCGCAGGTACACACCCTGCTCGACTTCCACTTCCGTCCGCATATCGTCGCCGCTTCGGGCAAGCAGGGGATGGGTGGTAACCGCGACGGGGCCGCCGGTGCCGACCTGGAGGTCAAAGTCCCCGATGGGACCGTCGTGGTCGGCGAGGACGGTCGGTTGCTCGCCGACCTCGTCGGTGCCGGCACCCGGTTCGAAGCCGCCGCCGGAGGCCGCGGTGGCCTCGGCAACGCCGCGCTGGCGTCGCGGGCCCGTAAGGCGCCGGGTTTCGCGCTGCTCGGCGAGAAGGGCGAATCCCGCGATCTGACGCTCGAACTCAAGACGGTTGCCGACGTCGGGTTGATCGGGTTTCCGTCGGCCGGCAAATCCTCGTTGGTGTCCGCGATCTCGGCGGCCAAGCCGAAGATCGCCGACTACCCCTTCACCACGCTGGCTCCCAACCTCGGCGTGGTCTCGGCGGGGGAGCGAACTTTCACCGTCGCCGACGTGCCTGGCCTGATCCCGGGTGCGTCGCAGGGTCGCGGTCTGGGCCTGGAGTTTCTGCGGCACATTGAGCGGTGCGCCGTGCTGGTGCATGTCGTCGACTGCGCCACCGCCGAGCCGGGCCGCGACCCGGTGTCCGACATCGACGCGCTGGAAGCCGAACTGGCCGCCTACACGCCGACGCTGCAAGGAGATTCCGTTCTCGGCGACCTTGTCGAGCGGCCCCGCGCGGTGGTGCTCAACAAGATCGACGTGCCGGAGGCCCGGGAGCTCGCTGATTTTGTTCGCGACGAAATCGCCGAGCGTGGCTGGCCGGTGTTCGCTGTGTCGACGGTCGCGCGTATCGGCCTGCAGCCGTTGGTATTTGCACTCGCCGACATGGTGTCGGAGTATCACGCCGCGCAGCCGGTGCTGGTGCCGCGGCGGCCGGTGATCCGCCCGATACCGGTCGACGAGTCCGGATTCACGGTGGAGTCCGACGGGCAAGGCGGGTTCATGGTTCGCGGCCAGCGGCCCGAACGCTGGATCGCCCAGACCAATTTTGACAACGACGAGGCGGTCGGCTACCTCGGCGACCGGTTGGCACGCCTTGGCGTGGAGGACGAGCTGGTGCGGCTGGGTGCCCGGCCGGGATGCGCGGTCACCATCGGCGAGGTCACCTTCGACTGGGAGCCGCAGACGCCGTCCGGTGTGGACACCGTGATGACGAGGCGGGGCACCGACGCACGTCTGGACAGCACCGACCGGGTCGGCGCCGACGAACGCAAGGCGGCCCGCCGCCGGCGCCGCGAGCACGGTAGCGAGTCATGAGCACAGCGGCCCGCGAGGCCATTCGCACGGCCCGAAGTGTGGTGGTCAAGGTCGGCACCACAGCGTTGACCACTCCAACCGGCATGTTCGATGCCGGCAGGCTGGCCGGGCTCGTCGAGGCCATCGAGGCGCGGATGAAAGCGGGCTCCGACGTCGTCATCGTCTCCTCCGGCGCGATCGCGGCCGGCATCGAGCCGCTCGGCCTGACCAAGCGGCCGGCCGACCTGGCCACCAAACAGGCCGCGGCCAGCGTCGGACAGGTCGCGCTGGTGAACGCTTGGAGCAGCGCGTTCGCTCGCTACCAGCGCAGCGTCGGGCAGGTATTGCTCAGCGCGCACGACATTTCGATGCGGGTGCAGCACACCAACGCGCAGCGCACCCTCGACCGGCTGCGGGCGCTGCACGCGGTGCCGATCGTCAACGAAAACGACACGGTGGCCACCAACGAAATCCGGTTCGGCGATAACGACCGGCTCTCGGCCCTAGTGGCGCACCTGGTCGGCGCCGACGCGTTGGTGCTGCTGAGCGATATCGACGGGCTCTACGATTCCGACCCGCGCAAGGTCCCTGGAACTCGCTTCATTTCCGAAGTGTCCGGGCCGGCCGATCTCGACGGCGTCATTGCCGGACAGAGCAGCCATCTGGGCACCGGCGGGATGGCGTCGAAGGTGTCGTCGGCGCTGCTGGCCGCCGACGCCGGCGTACCGGTGCTGCTGGCCGCTGCTGTCGACGCGGCGACCGCGCTGGCGGATGCCTCGGTGGGCACCGTGTTCGCCGCGCGGCCCAATCGGATGTCGGCGCGGCGGTTTTGGGTGCGGTATGCCGCAGAGTCCGCCGGTTCGCTGACCCTGGACGAGGGTGCGGTGCGCGCCGTGTTGGGCCAACGCCGCTCACTGTTGCCCGCGGGTATCACCGGGCTGTCCGGCCGTTTTCACGGCGGCGACGTTGTCGACTTGAATGGGCCGGACGCGACCCTGGTGGCCCGCGGTGTGGTTGCCTATGACGCCGCCGAATTGGCCACCATGTTGGGCAGGTCGACCTCAGAGCTGCCGGCAGAGCTGCGTCGCCCCGCTGTGCATGCCGACGATCTGGTGGCCGTTTAGGGCGTCGTTATCGGCACGAGATACAGGGCACCCCAGACGATTTCGGTTAAAGTACCCGCTAATTCGACGTCGTAGCTGGCCGGTTGGGTTGGCAGATTCTGTTGACAGGCCCGCTCGACCATCCAGCTGAGCACACTGGCGGTCGTCGCTGCAGGCAGTCCGCGGCGGATTGAGCCGTCGGCCTGGCCGTCCTCGATGACCTGCGTCAGTCGCGCGGAGATTCCGGTCAGCAGATCGCGGTAAGTCGCTGCCACCAACGGGTCGTAGCCCGCCATTTCGTTCAGCGCGACGAGCACCGGTTGGTGGCGTCGGTAGCTGGTAATGATGGCGGTCATCGCGGCGCGGACGTCCTCGGGGTTATGCCGCCACGCCACGCTCCACCAGCGTTCGGCGCCGTCGGCGAGGTCGGCGAAAACCTGGCCGGCCAGTCGGCGCAGCAGGTCGCCCTTGTCCTCGAAGTAGATGTAGAAGCTGGCACGGGAAATCCCGGCCTCGGTGGAGAGCCGATCCACGCTGAGTTCGGTGAAGCTAGCGCCGTCGCGCATCAGCCGTTCGGTGGCGTCGAGCAGCCGACGCTCGATCTGCTCACGCCGCTCCTGCCGGTTGGCTTGCGGCCTGCGGGTGACTGACGGCATGGCTGCTCCTTTCGCACCGCTGGTCAGAGCGTAGCCGAAACCTCGACATCTTGACTAGACATGATGTCTAGACATAAGGTCGGATATATCCCGATTTGTGACCGACGTCATAGCCGATGGAGGACCGATGACAGCGACGACCGCCACCGCCCGCGCCTACGACCCGATCGACCTGTCGTCGCGCGGCTTTTGGTCCACGAGCGCCCAAGAGCGGGAACGGTCGTTTGCGGTGCTGCGGGCCGAGCGTCCGGTGAGCTGGCATCCGCCGGTCGAAGACGCCACGATGAACGACCCTGATGACCCTGGCTATTGGGCGATCACCCGACGCGCCGACATCGCTGAGGTCAGCCGTAACAACGAGGTTTTCCTGTCCGGGAAGGGCGTCATGTTCGAGAACTTTCCGGAGGAACTCCTCGAAGCGGCGCAGTCCTTCCTGGCCATGGACCCGCCGCGGCAAACCTACCTTCGCAAACTCGCCAGCGCCGCATTCACTCCGCGGCAGGTCAGGCGCATCGAGGATTCGATTAAGGCGAACGCCAATACCATCGTGGAAGAGCTCAAAGCCGCAGGCAGCGGTGCCGATTTTGTCGACCTCTGTGCCAAGGAGCTGCCCATTCGCACGCTGTCGGACATGGTGGGCATCCCTGAGTCAGAGCGGCAACGCCTGGCGCATGCGGCGGATGCCATGGTCTCGTCGGGCGACCCGGAGTACCTCAATGGTCGCCACCCGCTGGAGGTGTTATTCGAGGCGCAGACGTATGTGCATCAGGTAGCCGGGATGCTCGCCGCAGAGCGCCGCGAGCATCCGGGTGACGACCTGTTCAGCAGTCTGGTGAATGCAGAGGTCGACGGCGACCGGCTGACCGACGCTGACATCGCGGCGTTCTTTGTGCTGCTCACCGTGGCCGGCAACGACACCACCCGCCAGACGATCAGCCACGGGCTGAAGGCGCTGACTGACTATCCCGATCAACGTGCCTGGCTGCTAGACGATTTCGACAATCGCATCGGGCCAGCAATCGAGGAGTTGATTCGCTGGGCCACGCCGGTGATGACGTTTCGCCGCACCGCCGCAACGGATTTCGAACTCAACGGCCAAATGATCCGTGCCGGGGAGAAGGTGGTGATGTTCTACTCATCCGGCAACTGGGACACCGAAGCCTTCGAGCATCCAGAGCGCTTGGATCTGAGCCGAAGCCCCAACCCGCATCTCGGTTTCGGCGGTGGCGGCGTGCACTTCTGCCTGGGCGCCCACGTGGGCAGAGCGCAACTGCGGGCGATCTTCGGCGAGTTGCTGCGTCAGCTGCCGGACATCCAAGCAGGTGAGCCAGCCTACGTGCCCGGCAACTTCATCCACGGCATCCGCAGCATGCCCTGCACGTTCTGATTTCTGCCCGCGAATGTGGGCTTGTGTCACGCTTTTCTGCGAATGCCGTGACACAACCCCACACTCGGCGATTGGACCGGCGAGAGCTCCTCGGCCAGCAGGGTCAGCAACTCCGAGCAGCCGCCGTCGACCTTGACGGTGGCCAGGCTGTCGCCCCGGGTCGGCCCGCGATTGACGATAGCCACCGGGATGCGCAGCGATGCGGCGTGGCGCACGAACCGGTAGCCGGAGAACACCGCCAGCGACGAACCGGCGACCAGCAGCGCGTCAGACGCCGCGATAAGTGAAAATGATTGTTCGACAACGGCTCTGGGCACACTCTCACCGAAGTACACGATATCGGGCTTGAGCATGCCACCACACGATGGACAGTCCAGGTAGCGGAAGCACGCAGTCTCGGTGACGATGGCGTCGGCGTCCGGAGCAACCGCCAGCCCACCGACGGCCTCCGCCCGTTCGACGAATCCCGGATTGAGGGCATCGAGTTTCTCGGCCAGACCGGCGCGGCTGATGGACTCGCCGCAGCACAAGCAGATCACCTGCGCGTAGGTGCCATGCAGATTGATCACGTTGTCGCTGCCGGCCTTGGTGTGCAAAAGGTCGACGTTCTGGGTGATGACACCGGTCACCACTCCGTCGCGCTCCAGTGCGGCGATGGCACGGTGCCCGGCGTTGGGCGGAGTTTCGTCCATGTGCCGCCAGCCGACCTGGTTGCGCGCCCAATACCGCTGCCGAAACACCGGGTCGGAGGTGAACTGGCGGATGGTCATCGGATTGCTCGGCGGTGAATCGGGACCCCGGTAGTCCGGAATACCCGAATCGGTGGAAATTCCCGCACCGGTCAACACCGCGACCCGGCGGCCGGCCAACAGGGTGACAAGCTCCGGAGATTCTGCGCAGGCCGTCACTTATTCGAGGGTACGGGGCTAGCTGAGACACCGGTTGGGCGACAATGGAAGGGCGATGGATTTCTACAACGCCTACAGCCAGGGCTTTGCCCGCGTCGCCGCGTGCACTCACCATGCCTCGATCGGCAACCCGGCGGCCAATGCCGAGTCGGTGCTGCGGCTGGCCCGTCAGTGCCACGACGACGGTGTCGCGCTGGCCGTATTCCCGGAGTTGACGCTGTCCGGGTACTCCATCGAGGACATCCTGCTGCAAGACGTGTTGCTCGACGGCGTCGAGGACGCCCTGCTTGATGTCGTCGCCGCGTCCACCGACCTGCTGCCGGTGCTGGTGGTCGGCGCCCCGCTACGTTACCGGCACCGCATTTACAACACCGCTGTGGTCATCCATCGCGGTGTTGTGCTTGGGGTGGCGCCCAAGTCGTACCTGCCCACCTACCGGGAGTTCTACGAGCGCCGGCAGATCGCTCCCGGCGACGATGAGCACGGCATGATCCGCGTCGGCGACGTGGAGGCGCCGTTCGGGCCGGACCTGTTGTTCGCCGCATCCGACCTGCCCGACTTCGTGCTGCACGTCGAGATCTGTGAGGACATGTTCGTGCCGGTTCCGCCGAGCGCGGAAGCGGCGCTGGCAGGCGCGACAGTGCTGGCCAACCTTTCTGGCAGCCCGATCACGATCGGGCGTGCCGAAGATCGAAGCCTGCTCGCTCGTTCGGCGTCACTGCGCTGCCTGGCCGCGTATGTCTACGCCGCCGCGGGGGAGGGCGAGTCGACCACCGACCTGGCCTGGGACGGTCAGACCATGATCTGGGAAAACGGTGTCCTGCTGGCCCAATCCGAGCGCTTCCCCAAAGGAGAGCGACGCAGCATCGCCGACGTCGACACCGAGCTGCTTCGCTCCGAACGGCTGCGGATGGGGACGTTCGACGACAACCGCCGCCACCACCGGAGTCTGGCGGAGTCGTTCCGGCGAATCGGGTTTCGCCTCGACCCACCGTCCGGTGATATCGGACTGCTGCGCGACATCGAGCGGTTCCCGTTCGTGCCTGCCGACCCGAAACGGCTGCAGCAAGACTGCTACGAGGCCTACAACATTCAGGTTGCCGGGCTCGAGCAGCGATTGCGGGCGTTGAACTACCCGAAGGTCGTCATCGGGATCTCGGGTGGGCTGGACTCGACGCACGCGCTGATCGTCACGGCGCGTGCGATGGACCGTGAAAACCGGCCGCGCAGCGACATTCTGGCTTTCACGCTGCCCGGCTTCGCCACCGGCGAGCACACCAAACGCAATGCGGTCGAGTTGGCCCGCACGCTGGGCGTCACGTTCGAGGAAATCGATATCCGCGACACTGCAGAGCTGATGCTCAAGGAGATCGGTCATCCGTTCTCCCACGGCGACAAGGTCTACGACGTCACCTTCGAGAACGTCCAGGCCGGCCTGCGCACCGACTACCTATTCCGGCTCGCCAACCAGCGCGGCGGAATCGTGCTGGGCACCGGTGACCTGTCCGAGCTGGGGCTGGGCTGGTCGACATATGGGGTCGGTGACCAAATGTCGCACTACAATGTCAATGCCGGTGTGCCAAAGACGCTGATCCAACATCTGATTCGCTGGGTCATTTCGTCTGGGCAATTCGAGTCGCAGGTGTGCGAGGTGCTGCAGTCGGTGCTGGACACCGAGATCACTCCCGAGCTGATCCCAACGGGCGAGGAGGAAGAACTACAGAGCAGCGAGGCGAAGGTCGGCCCGTTTGCTCTGCAGGACTTTTCACTGTTCCATGTGCTGCGTTACGGATTCCGGCCGTCGAAGATCGCGTTTCTGGCGTGGCATGCTTGGAGCGACCCTGAGCAGGGCAACTGGCCGGCGGGATTCCCCGAGGATAAACGACCGTTTTACTCGCTCAAGGAGATTCGGCGCTGGCTGCAGATCTTCGTGCAGCGGTTTTACTCTTTCAGCCAGTTCAAGCGCTCGGCGCTGCCCAACGGGCCCAAGGTGTCATACGGCGGCGCGCTGTCGCCGCGCGGGGACTGGCGCGCCCCCTCGGACATGTCGGCGCAGGCGTGGCTCGACGAGATCGAACGCGAGGTTCCCGAGGAGTAGTTCTGCTATCGGGCGGGATCGTCGGCGACTTCGATGTCGCCGGACGCGGCTGCCGCACGTAGCTGGTGATAGTCGTCGAGCGACTTGTCGGCGTATTCGTATGACCAGGCGGCGACCGCATCGTGCACGGTGGCGCTGGTGCCAACGTATCCCCGCAGGATCGATGCATTCGCGCTCTGCGAGTGCGCCCGTGCCAGCAGAACCGCACAAGCACTGACGTAATCACGGAATGTAGAAGGCGACATACCTTCGGTGTCGACGGTGCCCTTCATGTCGTGGAACTGGCGGACGTAGTAGTCGCGGCCGTCCTTGCGGGTTGTTCCGAGGAACACATCCGACATGGCCTGCAGAATTCGCTGGCCATCGATGACGCGCACGCCCTGGCCCTTAGCCTCAACGGCCACGGTCAGTGTGTCTGGCTGGCGCCAACCGCCGTACTCTTCGAGCACTGATCGAGTGGCCTCTTTGATCTGCATGATCATTGGTGTGTCGTTGGGGCCGACCAAAATGACCAAGTAACACCGAGTACCGACGCTGCCGACGCCAACTACTCGCAGCGCGACATCGGTGACGCGGAAGTGCGACAGCAGCAGCGCCACGTCAGCCGGGACTGCGGCCAGATACTCCTCAATCGACTCGACCACGGGGGGCTTCGATCTCCTCGTCGACGTGCTGGAGAACCGGCGGTGATTCGCGCAGGCGCGGCGTTCCCTCGGGCCCGATCTCGGTGATCTGTTTGAAGACGCGCGCCGACGTTCTCGTGCGCGCCCGGGAGATCGTTTTCTGAATCAGAGCTTGCGATCCCTTAGATAGCTTCCCGGTGTAGTGCTCTGGTTCCACCCGCAGGTAGTAGCGGTCCAGAACGCTCATTTCCTCGAGCATCGCCCGCAGACTGGCTTGATAGCCCACCAATGCCTCTTCGACGCAACGGCGGATGGCCTTGCTCGGGTACCCGGCATGGCGACCCCCGATGATCGCGCTGGTGATCAGGCGCTTTACGTCCCACTCTGCGGGTGCGACAGCGGCCTCGTCAAAATCATTCAGGTCGAAGACTATTGAGCGGTGCGGAGCAGCGTACATGCCGAAATTCGACACGTGAGCATCACCGCAGCACATGATTTCGATCCCAGTCGACGGGCTGGCAGCGAGGTCGGCGGCCATCACCGCTGCCGAACCTCGGTAGAACGAAAATGGGTCGGCGAGCATCCGGGCAAAACGCAGCGGGACGAGTTCGGGTAGTCGGCTGGTGTTTTGAGCAACAAGAATTTCCGTTGCCGTGCGCGGAGAGGGAGTCAGCTGTGCGAGAGCGCGCCGTGGGACGGTCTTTCGCAGCGCCCGACCGTGTGCCACATCCTCGCGTGGGACTTCCAGATCGATCAGACGTTCACGCAACACCCGTTGCGGCATCTGTTCAGCCTACTCAGCCGAGGTCGATGGATACGGCGCTTCGCCGTACGCTTACCGACAGAGTCGTTGACCTCAGCGCAGCCCTCCGCTTACAGACGACAGGTGCCGGGTGAGTCGGGATACACGTCTCGTTCACCGCTGCGGCGTGTCGCGGGCTCACCCGAACGGCGTGACCGATGGATGCCGGACACCAATGGCGCCGTGAGGCTGAGGTTCCACATCGCCTACCGCCCCGCCTATTCCGCCCGGTCGAACCGAAACGAACCCGACTCCAGCCGCGGTCGCGCCGTGCTCACCATGCGAGCACTCTATTACAGCGTCGGCTACCAGTTCGTCAGGATGAAATGGTTGATGGCGAGGGCGCCGATGACGTTAGTGGCCAGCCACCATCGGTGGGTTGAGGGGGGAAGCAGGGCTGGCGCCGCGGTCAACCACACCATGAACGGCAGCCATATGCGTTCGGTTTCGGCTTTGCTGAGCATGCTCAGATCGGCGCACAGGATTGCGGCCATTGCGGCCAGCACCAGCAGATGCAGACCGGAGCGCCGGCGGATCGCCGCGATATCAAAGACCCGACTCAATCCGGCGACACTGCCTAAACCGATCGCGCACGCGACCGATGCCAGATTCGCCCAGCTCCAGTACTGGAACGGCCGGTTCATCGCGATGCCCTGCCAGTAGCGTTGCTGGACAAGGGTATAGCCGTCGAACCACCAGAACCCCGCCAGAGCGAACGCCACTACCACTGCCAACGCCGCGGGCACCGCGGCGGCCATGGCGGCCAGCGCCGCCCGACGGTTACGCACAGCGACGAGCACCGCCAGCGCGGGCAGCCCCATCAGCAACAGCCCGTAGTTCAGGAAGATCGCCCAGCCGAGCAGTAGCCCGGCACCGGCCGCGACGGGGATCGGCCAGCGCACGGTGCCGCTCGCTGCGAGCGCCAGTAGGGCAATACCCCAGGCGGCGACGCCGGCGAAGTAAGCATCCGCGGAGACGGCAATCCAGATCGCGGTCGGCGCGACCGCGACAAACGGTGCGGCCATCCGGGCGGTCGGCTCATCGGACACGGCACGCACCGCGACGATCACGGCGGTCGCTGCGCTCGATCCGACCACCAGGCAGAACGCTCCCGCCCACGCACCGTCGGTCAGACCGATGCGGTCGAGCCAAACGAACGTCAGCAGTGCACCGGGCGGATGGCCGGACACGTGGGTGATCCACGAGTTGGGCTGGTAGTCGAGGATGCGGCCCGAGAAGGTCCGCAGCATCTCCGGGATATTGGTCACTGCCGGTACCTGACGCAGATACTCGTGTCGGGCGACCAGTCGCCCTGCGAACCCGATCTTCCAGCCGTCGATCATCGCCAGCGAAAACGCCCAGCCGCACGACGTCGCCCAGGTGACGAGTGTGAGGACGCGCCACGACAATCGCTGCGCGAGGCTGGGGCCCCACAGCACAGCCGCGATACCGATGGCGACGGCCGCGATGCTGCCCCAGCCGACATGGGCTTTCCACCAGCCGAAAATCGGTGCGGTGTCAGCGAAGTCGTGGATCTGCTTGCGGCGTGCTGTGGATCAAAGGGGTGACGATGCCCAGGCTCAGATGCGGCACCACGAAAGCCGCTACTACCAGTGCGACACCCAGCGACACCGCGATGGCTTCGCGGCGTCCGATCTTCAGACATAGCAGCCTATGGTCAGTACTCTGGGCCGCGCCACGACAAGTGCGCCGGCCTGCGGACGGCTACTCCGTTTGCGTGTTCGCGTTGTCAGCGTCGGCATCGAGTTGAGCGTCGGTGTCTTTCCCGCGGCGCTCCGCGATGGCAAGCCGTGCGGCGTAGACCAGCGCGCTGAAACCGTAAAGGGCGGCGACCAGCAGCAGCCAGCGCCCAAAGAAGGGGTGTTGGTTCTGCCCGGTGGCCGCAAAGTAGCTGACTTGTCCCTGTTGGATGATTCCGGGAAAGAACAGCAGCAGGGTCAGCCCTGTCGCCAGAGTCGGGACACGAAGATAATTCAGCGCCGACACCCGCGGTGGGGGCCCCGCCCTTCGGTCCCGCACGGCTGCAAGGGCAGCCGTGACGGAGCGGTCGGCGAGGGCGTAGAGGGGAAACAAAACAAGGTCGTGAGCGATGATGGCGGCGAGAAACCAGACCGCGATGGATTGCCACCACACCTTGGGGTTCCACAGGGCGTGCGGACCGAGCACGGTCACGACATATCCCGCTAGTGCCCACGCGGCGATCGTGCCCAGAAGGTGTAGTGGATTACTGCCGTAGAAGGCGGTGAACTTGGCGATCAGCACGCGCATCTCAGTGCTGTCCGAATTCGATGGACCGCACCCATTTGGTGTTGTGCACACCCGGCAACGCGGGCACGATGATGCGCGCGGGATAGCCGTGATCAGGTGACAAGTCGACGCCGTTGACGCGAAGGGCCAGCAGCGAATCGGGATGGCCCACCTGATTGGCTTGTAGGACAGCATGATTGAACCCACCGAAGCGCTCCAGCGAGCGCACGGTGGCCCGGGCGGGGTTGGGCATCCCGACCAGGGCGGCCAGATCGCGGAGCCGGACTCCGCTCCAGGTCTGGGTGGTGGACCATCCTTCGACGCAGGCGATGGGCAGTTCGGCGGTGTGCTGCGGCATCGCTTCGAGGGCGGCGCGGTCCAGCAGCATCTGCCGCGATGGACTCTGCACGGTGAGCCGCCAGTTGGCGCCGATGTCGGTAGGCGTGATCGCGGCAGCCGCAGCGGTCCTGTTGACCTGGAAATCGTTGGGGCCGTCGCCGCGGCTACGTCCCCGCGGCAACAGCAGCGCCGCACGGCGGGTGACACCGCCGAGCGTCTGGCCGGCGGTGAGCACCGCGACGAACAATGCGCCGCCGCCGACCAGCGCCAGCGCGCCGCGACGACTCACCGTCGGCGGTGCGGGATCGGCGGCGACCAGCCCGTCGACGTCCGGCGGTTCGGGACGGGTGTCGGCGCGCGAGGTGCGCAGCACGGTGCGAAACGACAGGGAGCGCAGGCCGGTGACCATCTTCGGCAATTTGATCAGCACGTGGATGACGAAACCGGCGATGAATACCCACGCCCCGTAGTAGTGCGCGGTGTAGAAGCTGAATCCGAAGATGTAGTCGTACTGGATGTTGAGCACTCCGGTGGCGAACTCGAAGATGATCCCGCCCACCAGCATCAGCAACGACAGCCGCTCCACAAGCTGCGCGATCGACCGCAGCGGTGGCCACGCGAACAGCCGGGGCATGACCGACCAGAGTTTGGCCAGCACCACCGGGATGATGATCAGACCCAGCCCGACGTGCACGCCTTGGGTGAGGCGGTAGAGCCACGAAGGCCGGCTCGGCCAATCGAAGGTGGGCAGTTTGAGCCATCCGACGTTTACCGGAATGGCCTGACCGAATTGGGGACCGTAGGCGATGTAGGACAGCAGCCCGGTCAGGATCACCACCGGCAGCCCGACGAGCAGCACCGAACCGAACACCGAGGTCAGCCAGGGCCCTCGCAACGGGCTTCGCCAGCGCTGCAGCAGGCCCATCCCGGGCGGGCGGTGGCGCTCCAGCGCACGCCACAACGGTGCGGGAAACCCATAGGCCGCCTCGGTCGCGTCGTCCGCCTTACCGAGGCTGCGCGAATCGTCGTGACGATGCGCTTCAGCAGATTCCCGCGACGAATTCGGTGGCGGGCTCGGGGCTGTCATCGAGGCATGACTTTACTTCGCTGGGTGTGCACGGGCGTATCTTCGTCGGCTACCGATTCACGCCACCACAGTCTTGCAGCTGTCAGCACTGCAATCACCCGGTCGTGTATCTCGACGACATGGTTCACAATGAACCCGGCAGCGTGTGCGATGACGCCGAGCGCGCCGGACCCCATGCGCGACCACGGAAACCAATGGCCCAGGTGTTGTTCGGTTTCCCAGCGCAGCAGTTCGTAACAGAACGCGGTGGCCGGGGGATCGATCTCGACGATGACGATGCCGCCGTGCGCGAGGAGGTCCGCAGCCCGTCTCAATGTCCGGACCGGGTTGCCGCCGATACCGATGTTGCCGTCGGTGAGCAGGATTTGTTCCCAGCTGCCCTCGGCGGGCAACGGTGCGAACAGGTCGCGACGAATCGCGGTTCCCCCGCGTCGACGTGTCATCTCCACCGCGACGGCCGAACTGTCGACCCCGAGTGCGGGCAATCCGCGCTGCTGCAGGGAGGCGGTGAATCGCCCGGGACCGCAGCCCAGACTCCAGGGTCGGGCGCGACGAGCAGTGCCCGAGTACGTGCTCGTCGGCGAGCCGATCCTGTGGTGTGGTTTCCGGGCCCCCCATCCAGCGGGCCATCGGCAATTCACGGCGGTGTCCGAGCTGATTACGCGACCAACATGAGCCGCCCGACGCGGCCGACCGGTAGATTAGGTCCGCCGACCTCACTGCAGCCTCCTCGCAGGTATCAGCCGTCAATCGCCGCTCCCGACCCGTCCGTCGCGCAGCCGCATTCGCGCCCTGGCCTGATTTGGGGCGGAAGAAGGGGCTTAGCCCGGATACAATGTGAAGACCTCCATCACCCACCCACCCATTCGCACCATCGGGCATTTAATTGATATTCGGTGCTGATTGCGGTGAGGATTGCCAGGGAGTGATTTCAAAACCCCTGGCATTCCGGCCGGACGCCGAGTGGACTGCTACGCGCTGAGCTCCGCGATTGGGTGGGCTTGATGCTCGTGGGCATTGCATAGTGATCGGTCAGCATGTACGCGCCGCGACTGGTAGGGCTTCGACTTCGTGAAGGCGCGGTCGGGCACAGTGGAGTGGTGAACTCGCGCCGCGGCTGGTGTGCTTGCTGACGCTCGGTCTGCTGGTCGTCGGCTGCACCAGCGATACGGGCTCGCGCGCACCTATGACGACCTCGGTCCCTGCCACGCCGCCACACCTGCGGCGGAGCCCGCGACCGCCGGAGCGCCGGCCGTGCCGCCGGCCGGCAGCGTGGTCCCGATCGGCAATGCACCCGAAGGCATCGTCGTCGGAACGTCCGGAATCGGAGCGGTCGCCGTGCGTAACCCCGACGGCGTCGAGTTGATCGACGCCGTCATCGGTGCGGTGCGTCAGACGGTTCCGACGGTCGGAGCGGCCCGGCACCTGAGCCTGGCCGGACCGGACGGGCCGGTGCTGGTGCCGCTGGAGGGCTCTAACGAATTGTGCGAGCTGATCCTCGCCGATGGCCGCGTGACGTCGACCGCGGCGGGTGTGGGCCGGCAACCGCACGACGCAGCCCAAACGGCCGATGCCACGATCGTCGTCACCAATGAGCTCGGCGGCGGCGTGGTGTTCGTGCGTGGCGGTGCGGTGGTCGCGTCGCTTCCCGCCGGCCCGGTGCAGCCAGGCGGTGTCGCGGCGGTAGGTGATTACGCCTCGGTGGCCGACGTGCAGGGAAACGGGGTGTGGGTGTACGACGCGTCGACTCGCCGGCAGGTGGCCCACGGACCGGTCGGGGTGAAACTGACCCACGCGGTGGCAATGTCCGGCGATCTGGCGGCTTTCGCGGACACCGACGGCGGCGCGGTCTTCGTTGAGCGTATCGATCCGCAGCTCACCCAGGTCGCCAAGATCGACGCTCCGGGCAAACCCTACGGGCTGGCCTATGACGCAGCGCGCCGTCGCCTGTACGTCACGCTGACCGCGTCCAACCTCATGCGGCTGATCGACATCTCGGACGCGACGAAGCCGCGGATAGTTGGCGATGTGCCGACCGTGCAACAGCCTAATTCTGTTGCCGTCGATCCCCGTTCGGGCGACGTGTTGGTGACTGGCAGTGACCCCGACGGCCGCAGTGGTTTGCAGATCATCACGGCGGACCTGCTACCGCCAGGCTGAGCGCCACCGCGGCGTCAGCGACGTATTCACCCGATCCGAAAGGAACATCGAGCGGTCAAGCAGCTGATGCTCACGGATAGGGCCGCCGTGAGGGTATTGCTGACCGGGGCGGCCGGTTTCATCGGTTCGAAAGTGGGCGCGGCGCTGCGCGCCGCCGGTCACGACGTGGTCGGTGTGGATTTCCTGCTGGCCGCAGCCCATGGACACAACCCGCAGTTGCCACCGGGATGCCATCACGCCGACGTCCGGGACGGTGAGGCGCTGGCGCCGCTGCTGGCCGGTGTCGACCTAGTGTGTCACCAGGCCGCGATGGTGGGAGCCGGGGTGGACGCCGCCGACGCGCCGGCCTACGGCGGCCACAATGACTTTGCCACCACTGTCCTGCTGGCGCAGATGTACGCCGCCGGGATCCGGCGTCTGGTGCTGGCGTCGTCGATGGTGGTGTACGGGCAGGGCCGCTACGCCTGCCCGGATCACGGACCGGTCGATCCGCTACCGCGGCGGCGTGTTGACCTAGATGCCGGGGTTTTCGAGCACCGCTGCCCGCTCGGCGGCGAGGAGCTGCAGTGGCGGCTAGTCGACGAGGACGCCGCCCTGCGTCCGCGCAGCCTTTACGCGGCCAGCAAGACCGCGCAGGAGCACTACGCGCTGGCCTGGTCGGAATCGACGGGAGGTTCGGTGGTGGCATTGCGCTACCACAATGTCTACGGTCCCGGAATGCCGCGCGACACCCCATATTCCGGGGTGGCGGCGATCTTCCGCTCGTCGATCGAAAAAGGGGAGCCACCAAGGGTTTACGAAGACGGGGGGCAGATGCGCGACTTCGTCCACGTCGACGACGTAGGCGCCGCGAATGTCGCCGCCTTGGCCGACTGTGAAGGCTTCACCGCGCTCAACGTCTGCTCGGGGCGGCCCATCTCGATCCTCGAGGTGGCCACCGCGCTGTGCGATGCCCGCGATGGTGCGGTGTCCCCGGACATCACGGGGCAGTACCGCAGCGGCGACGTGCGCCACATCGTCGCCGACCCCGCCCGGGCCGCCGAGGTGCTGGGTTTCACCGCGGCTGTCGACCCACGCCAGGGGCTGCGTCAGTTCGCGTTCGCGCCGCTGCGCTAGAAGATGCCTTAGTGTCGGATGCCATGCCTGACGCCGACAATCTTGTCACTGTGGTGCTGCCCTGCCTCAACGAGGAGGAGTCGTTGCCGGCGGTGCTGGCGGCCGTCCCCGCCGGCTATCGGGCGTTGGTGGTCGACAACAACAGCACCGACGACACCGCCGGGGTGGCCCGCCATCATGGGGCTGAGGTGGTCGTCGAACCGCGGCCCGGATACGGCTCAGCGGTGCACGCCGGGGTGGTCGGCGCGACGACTGAGATTGTGGCGGTCATCGACGCCGATGGCTCGATGGATGCCGGCGACCTGCCCCGGTTGGTTGCCGCACTCGACCAGGGGGCCGACTTGGTGATCGGCCGGCGGCGGCCGGTGCCCGGGCTGCACTGGCCTTGGGTCGCCCGGGTGGGCACCGTCGTAATGAGCTGGCGGCTGCGCACTCGCCACGGCCTGGCGGTGCACGACATCGCGCCTATGCGGGTAGCCAGGCGCGAGGCGCTGCTGAATCTGGGTGTGGTCGATCGACGGTCGGGCTATCCGCTTGAACTGCTGGTCCGCGCCGCAGCTGCCGGCTGGCACGTGGTCGAGCTCGAAGTCAGCTACGGCCCCCGCACGGGTGGCAAGTCAAAGGTCAGCGGTTCCCTTCGGGGCAGCATCATCGCGATTCTGGATTTCTGGAAGGTGATTTCATGAATGCCTTCCCTGTGACCCTGCTGGTGGTTGCTAAGGCCCCCGAGCCCGGCAAGGCCAAGACACGGCTGGCCGCGACTGTCGGCGACCGGGCCGCCGCCGAGATCGCCGCTGCGGCACTGCTTGACACGTTGGACGCGGTGGCCGCTACGCCGGTCGCGGCGCGGGTGGTAGCGCTCACCGGCGAGTTGGACGCCGCCGCGGGCGCAGCCGAGCTTCGTCGTCGACTTGAGTCCTTCACCGTGATTGGCCAGCGCGGCGACGACTTCGCCGACCGGCTCGCCAATGCGCACGCCGACGCAGCTGACGGGCAACCTGTGTTGCAAATCGGGATGGACACCCCGCAGGTGACCGATGCGCTTCTCGCCAGTTGCGCACGCCGGCTGCTGCAGGCGCAGGCTGTGCTCGGACTGGCGTGCGATGGTGGTTGGTGGGTGCTCGGGCTACAGACGCCAGCGATGGCCGAATGCCTGCGCAGCGTCCCCATGTCCCAGCCCGACACGGGAGAGCTCACATTGAAGGCATTGCATGACAACGGTATTGACGTGTATCCGGTGGAGGTCCTGACTGACGTCGACATCGTCGATGACGTCGCCGCGGTGCGTGAAGCCTGCGATCCCGCCAGTCGCTTCGCTCGGGTTACCCATGCGGCCGGACTCTGAGGAAATGCGAACACGCCGGCTGCGCCGTCAACCCGGTCACGAACCGGCCACCGCTAGGCGCGATCATGCGCGTTCGTATGTCCCGATCAACACGCCTCGGGCGAGCACGTGCCCGGCCATCTGTTTGAGCAGCGCCTTGGTCGTGGTGACGCGATCGGAAATCGGCTCGTCGATGGCGAACACCTGGAAGCGATAGTGGTGCGGCCCGTGGCCGGGAGTCGGACGCGGGCCTGCATACCCGCGATTTCGTAGGTCACCCGGGGTGAATCGCAATCCCGCCGTCCCCGGCTGTAATGCCCCGCCGTCGATACTTTGGATGCTGGGCTCGATCACCGCGACGGTGTGCACCAGGGGGCGCGGAAACGCAACGTCGACGTCGTCGATGATCAGCACCAGCTGCCGGGTCTCTGGCGGTGGCGCGGTCCAGCGGAGCTGTGGTGAGCTGTTGTCGCCGACGCCCTTTCCGGCGCTCGCTATCGGAAGCACGCCTCCGTCGGTGAAGGCGGTGCTGGTGACGGTAAGGGCATGGGCGGCTGCGAAATCCGCACCGGCAAGTGGGCTTCGATGCTCGCCGGCGCGGACATTGCGCAGTAGCTTGCCGACGATGGCGATCATGCGCCGCTGCCCGCGCCACGGATCGCCACGGTGCTCGACCGTAACACGTCACCCAATTCCGCGGGCAGATAACCCTGCTGTGCCAGTCGCGGCAGTACACCGCCGCTGGAAATGATGTCGAGGATCAGGTCGGGCAGCTTGGGCACCGACCCACTCGCCCCGGTCGTCTCGTTACGCCAGTCGCCGGACGTGAGATCGAAGCTGCCGGTGTCGCCCTCGCTGAACACCGTGGTGGCGTCGGGAATGGTCATCGCGGGTAGTCCCGCGTTGACGGCGTTTCGGAAGAACAGCGAGTTGAATTCCTCGGCGATTAGCCCGGCAACACCAAGTTCGGTGAACAGCGCAGCGACCGGGCGCGACGATCCTAGCCCGAAGTTCTTACCCGCCAACACGATGTCTCCGGCAGAGACCTGGTCGGTCCAACCGGGGCGCACTTCGTAGAAGATGTGCTTGGCGGCCTCCGGAGGATCCATCTTCATCGCGAAGGCCGGGTACATGGCATCGGTGTTGAGGTCGTCGCCGAACACCCAAACCTTGCCGGTAATGGCGAGGGTCACGGGGTCACACTCCTTGGGTCGGTGATGTAGCCGGTAATCGCCGATGCGGCGACGGTCGCCGGTGAGGCCATGAAAATCTGCGCCTCAGGGCTGCCCATCCGACCGGTGAAGTTGCGAGTACTCGAGGTTAAACACACTTCGCCAGGTCCCACTACGCCCATGTGGTAGCCGAAGCATGCGCCGCAGGTGGAGTTGGTGATCACCGCACCCGCGTCGGCGAGGTCCTGCAGGTAGCCAAGCCGCATCGCCTCCCGATAGACGGCTTGGGACGCCGGTGTGACGAGCAGCCGGACGCCAGCGGCAACAGTCTTGCCGCGCAACACATCCGCGGCGATTTCTAGGTCTTCGAGTTGGCCGTTGGCGCACGACCCGATGAAGGCCTGATCGATCTTCTGCCTGCCCAACCCGGACACCGGCAGGCCGTTGCGGCTTACGGTGCCCGGACAGGCCACGTAGGGTTCCAGTGCGGCGAGGTTCACGGGTCGCACCTCGCGGTAGCACGCCTCGGAGTCCGGCGCTGCAGCGTCGTATCCGGTGACGCCGCGCTCGTGCAGGAACGACGTCAGCACATCGTCGGGCTCGAAGGTGCTGAAGTCGGCGGACACCTCGGCACCCTGGGTGGCGATGGTGCGACGGTCGTGCATCGGGATGCTCGCCAGCCCGGGGCCACCGAACTCCAGGTTCAGGTTGGCGGCGTCGCCGTACTCATTGGCGATGTGCAAAAAGATGTCCTTTCCGCTGACCGCCTCGGGTTTGACGCCCTCGAGTTCGTAGCGGACCGTCGGCGCGACCTGAAACCAGGTGCTGCCCGTGCACATGATCGAGTACACCTCAGCGGGGCCCAGCCCACGGGCGGCGGTGTTGTAGGCACCGGCCGCGCAGGTGTGAGAGTCGGTGCAGGCCAGGATTTCTCCGGGCCGGGCCAATCCGTTCTCAGCGATGACCTGGTGGCAGATTCCGTGTCTGCCGACGTCGTAGAAGTGTTCGATGCCGAAAGCGGCAGCGAACTTTCGGGCCCGCGGCCCGCCCGCGGCGTCTTTGATGGTCGGAGCCGGCACGGCGTGGTCCATGACAATCGCCAGCTTGTCGGGGTCGTGGATGCGCAGAGGCTCGATCCACATCGTGGCGAACTGCAGATCGATCAAGACGGTCATGTCGACATCGACGACGACGGTCTCACCGGCCGACACGGTGTCCAGGCCCGCCTTGCGCGCGAAGATCTTCTCGATGATGGTCATGCCCATGAGTTGTCCTCCTTGCGTGCGTATTTGGCGTCGAGCTCGAGCCATTCGGCCATCCCGACCAGGTTGAAAAACTCTGCGGGTCGGGTGGGCAGGTAGTCCGCCACTTGAGAGACACCGTCACTCAGTTCACACAAGGCCTCCAGCATGCCGAGAACCGCGCGGGCGAGCAGGTTGCCGGGATGAATGGCAATGGCGTAGCCCAACTCCTGCAGTCGCTTCGCCGATTCCAGCGGCGTCAGACCACCGAGCACCAGATTGATCAGCAGCGGTGCTTCCACGCCGTGGGCAATGCGTTCGATCTCCTCGATACTCTGCGGGGCCTCGACGAAGATGACATCGGCACCTGCGTGGGCGTATCGATTCGCCCGCTCGATCGCGGCTTCCAATCCGAGCGGGGCGCGGGCGTCGGTTCGGGCGACGACGAGCAGGTTGTCGTCATTGCGAGTATCCAGCGCGGCCGCCAACGTTTGTTCGAACTCCGCAGCGTCGACGACGTGCTTGTCGGACAGGTGTCCGCAGCGTTTCGGGAAAGCCTGGTCTTCCAATTGGATTGCGGCGACGCCTGCCTGCTCATAAAGGCGGACCGTGCGCACCGCGTTCGTCGGTGCGCCGTAGCCGGTGTCGGCATCGGCGATCAGCGGCACGTCGTCGAGCACACCGACCAGCATCCGAGCGCGCTCGGCCATTTCAGTGGCGGTGACCAGCCCGATGTCCGGCAGGCCGAAGCCGGAGGCCGCGACGCCGGCCCCGGTCATGTACGCCGCCGGCTGGCCTGTGCGCCGAGCCAGATGGGCGGTGATGCCATCGAAAACGCCTGGAGCGACGATGAGTTCGCCGCGGTCGATTAAGTTCCGCAGTTTTTGCCGGGCCGGTGTGGTGGCCATCTGTTGTCCTTTTCAGTCGAGTGTGCCGGCGACCGGCGGGGCGAGTAGATCGACGAGCGCGCTGAGGTCGTCGAGGTTCTCGAGACCGACCACCGCCCGTTGGATCGCGTCGGCGCGGCCGCGACCGGTGACGCGGTCGGCCAGGGCATGGAACTTGGTGATGAGCTCGGCGTTGGTGACCGGATCCCATGGCGCACCGTGCGGTGCGACGACGCGGACCTTGTGCACGCTGCCGTCGTGGGTGGTCACCGCCAGGTCGGTGCGGAAGCGCTCGGTCAGCGGTGCGTCAACCAGCGACTCGTCGAGGTGCACGTCGGTGACGTCGATCAACGACCAGATGTCGTCGGCATCCAGACGCGCCGGGGTGAATTGTTCGGGCAGAGCAGTACCGTCGAGCAGCGCGGCCGCAGTCGCATAACCGATGTTCATCTGGGCGCCGATCGCGGTCAGCGGCCGCTCGGGCTCCCACCAGCCGTGCTTGTAGATGGTCTCGCCCACTGTGATCTCAATCTTCGAGATGTCTGCGGGGACAACAGAGTCCCGCAATTGCCGGGCCGCGTCGACGGCTCCGTGCAAACCACCCATGACCGCGTAGGACTTGACCATGATGATGCTGGTCTCCCATCGTTCACCGAGGTGCTCGGTCAACAGCGACGAGTCGGGGTTGTGGCCCTCGCCGAAAACGCTGAGGAATCCACCGTATTCGCGTTCAAAGACTCGCTTGATCCCGGTGTAGTTCGCCGCGGCCAGCCCGGCGGCGTAGAAGCCGTTGCGTGCGGCGAACCCGTGGTGCATGCGCTTGCTCATCGCTTCGTACTGTGCGGCCATCAACCCCGCCGACTGGGTGCCCGCGAGCCCGAGGGCATCCTCCAACTGTGCCGGCGTGAGCCCACGCAGTTTCCCGGATGCCATTGCCGCGGAGTGCGTGCCGAAGACCGGCCCCGAATGCCAGCCGCGGTCGAGCATCTGCGTGCCGTGCAACGTGTAGCCGACGCGTGGTCCGACCTCGAAGCCGGTGATTGCCCCGAGCATAAAGTCCACACCGGTGGTGGCTCCCAACTGCGCGCTTGCTGTCGACAGCAGCGCCGGAATCACCAGCGAGCAGCTGTGCAGTGGGGCGATGGGGTGGAAGTCGTCGAGCTCGAAGCCTTGAATGAAGGTGCCGTTGAGAACTGCGGCTGCCGGGCCGCTGGTGCACTGTCCGGTGCCGATCACCACGACGTCGCCGGTGCCCTCCAGATCCAGGACTGCGCCGGTGGCCACCCGCGACCACGGCAGTTGGGAACCGATCAGGGCGCAACCAATGCCGTCGAGCAACAGGTGTTTGGCCCGTTCGACGACATCGTGCGGCACATCGTCGAGCGTTAGGTCCGCCACCCAGGTGGCCAGCCGTCCGGTCGGCCCGTCCGGATCGGTGGCAGCGGTCGGCGCTACCGCAGTCATTGTCAGCCCTCCATCCCTGTTGTATGCTTGTTATATAGTTATAACAAATGCCGTTCGATCTGGCAAGGGAGTGTGCGAACATTGGTCCTCATGCAGGAGACCAGCGGCGCGGTGGGACCGGTGACCGCCGGCGCCGGGGTACCGTTGCATCGACAGCTGTTCCTGGTATTACACGACGAGATCGCGCGTGGCGCGATGGCCCCCGGCGACGCGCTGCCCACCGAACAAGCGCTGTGCGACCAGTTCGGAGTCTCGCGCATCACGGTTCGCCGAGCGCTGGCCGACCTCGCCGATCAGGGTTACATCGAACGCCGCCAAGGGGTGGGGTCTTTCGTCAGTCGACGTGCTATCTCCGACACTGCGGCAGCGACCGGCTCCTATATGGACGGTCTGCGGCAGGCGCAATTCCAGACGTCCATCGATGTGGTCGAGCGCGACACCCGCACCCCGCCGCACCAGATCGCCGATGCGCTTGGTGTATCCGGGCCGATGCTGCACATCGTGCGGGTGCGGCGCGAGCGCAGGACCCAAGAGCCACTGATGGTCACAGAAGCCTGGCTGCCAACCCATCTCGCCGACACGTTGCGCACCTCAGCGCTGCGGCGCACCCCCCTTTACGAGCTGCTTTCCACCGCCGGCGTCGTCATCGATCGGATGCAGCATGAGATCACCGCGGAGATTGCGGGTCCGCGCAACGCGCGTCTGCTCAACACGGCGATCGGGTCGGCGCTGCTTCGCGTCAACCGTCTTGCGTTCGTGGCGGGTTCGCCCCATCACCACGTATCGATCCTGCTCTCGCCCAACCGTAGTCGCGTGCTGATGAGCCAGACCGCCACCGAACTCCAAACCGGCGACGGCTTGGCAATCGCTCATGACGTGCGTCGAGAGGCTACAAACCGTGGTGCGCAGCCGAAGTGACCCCGAGTCATCCGATCTAGCGGCTATCGAACAGCGGTTGCAACGGTTCGACGTCACGGCCGTGCTGGTGCACCAGGCGGGGCAAACCGTCATCGAGGTCGGTGACGTATCGTGCCCCGTTCATATTCACTCCATGCGGAAGTCGATGATGAGCGCGCTTTTCGGACAGGCCTACGACCGAGGCGAGATCGATCTCAATGCGACGTTGGGAGAGCTGGACATCGATGACACACCTCGCCTCACCGACAAGGAAAGTCAGCCAGGGTCGAAGATCTTCTGGCCGCACGGTCCGGTGTCTACCTGTCTAACGACGACGGTGTCGCGCTGGGGCGCCCAGCAAGAGGATCGCACCCGCCCGGCACCTTCTGGTGCTACAACAATTGGGATCTCAACGTTCTGGGAAACATCTATGAACGCATCATCGGCCGGAGCTTGTTCGTCGCCTTCGACCACGACCTAGCCAGCCCACTGGGCATGGTCGATTGGGACGTTTATGAACATGGGTCGTACCAGTACCGGGCCGATATCCTCGGTGGCACCCTTCGGTTCCCGAACTACACGTTTCATTTGTCTGCTCGAGATATCAGTCTGATCGGGCAGCTTTATCTCCAACGCGGAATCTGGAATCGCCGTCAATTGCTGTCACCGGAATGGATTACACGCAGCACCGCCCCAGTGTCGCGCACGGAGCATCAGGCCGGGTTGCTTGGCACATACGGCTACTGCTGGTGGGTAGCAGGACCTTCAGAGGAGCTCATCGACAGCGGGATCACGGACGGCTGCTACTCCGCGATTGGCTTCGGCGGAAACTTCCTGACCATCATCCCTGACCTCGATATGGTCGTCACCGTTCTGACCGATACAGCCACCTGGCTTGCGGGCTCGTCAGGCTCGCGCGCCGAGTTGAGCATGACCAACGACTGTTACCAAGAGTTGCTCGTCGACCTCGCAATGGTGTTCGCCGATGCTAAAGCCAAGCGCGCCAGGCAAATCCGAGCAGGCCGAACACCGCGAGCAACGCCAGCGCGATCACCGACGCCACCATAGGCGACATCGTCACAACCGGCCGTCGACGCGGAGGTCAGGATGCACCCAGTTCGGGGACCGGCGTTCCCGGAACGCCACGAATCCCTCGATGGCCTCGGCGCTCTCGATGCTGGCCTCCATACCGATGCGGTCGTAGAGCCCCAGGTAGTTATCCAGGCTGGACTTGACGACTCGCCGGGCTCCGGGCGCGGTGCGACAACATTGCGCCAGCACTTCGCGGGCGGCAGTCATTAGCTCGTCGTGCGGCACCATCCGCGCGACCATGCCCCACTCAACGGCCTCCGATGCCGTCAGCGTCCGCCCGGTCAGCATCAGATCGCGGGTGCGGATCGGGCCCACGATGCGCGCCAGCATTTGGCTGTAGTAGGTGTCGGCGATACCGCGGTACAGCTCCGGAACGCGAAAGGTCGCCCGCTCGCTGACCACCGCGACGTCGCTACACATCGCGATCTGCAGCCCGCCGCCCTGACATAGACCGTTGACCGCGGACACCACCGGCTTGGCCGACTTGCGCAGCGTGTCGAACGGTGTCACATCCATCGACAGCGCCGATCCGAAGTCCATCCAGTTGTCGGTTCCGCCGCCGCCCAGGTCGCCGCCCGGCGCGAACACGTCGCCGGTCCCGGTGATGAGCAGCCCCGCCAGATCGGCGTCGGCGTTAACCCGCGAGACCGCATAGCGGATGCCGAAGTACATCGCCGGTGTCATGGCGTTGCGGGCTTGCGGGCGGTCCAGCGTCACGATCGCGAACGGCCCCTCGCGGCGAAAAGTCAGGTAGGGCGTTCCCAGCCAATCACCGTCGGGCGGCCGTGGACTGGCATTGTCTGGCGGGCCTGCAGGGGTTGGCGGCATTGCGGCTCTCCTTTGCGACGCGATCGATTTCTACCCTGTATTCCATCAGTCCGGCAGCGTCGCTTCGTCGATCGCCTCGGCAAACGGTGCGCAGTCCCCGGCGCCGGGCACTAACGTCGCCAGCGCGCCGGCGGCACAGGCCCGGCGCAGTGCGTGCTCACAATCGGTGGACCAACTAGCGGCCAGCACGCCGGCGAACACGTCGCCGGCGCCGGACGTGTCGACCGCCTGCACAGCCGGTGGCGCCACCGTGAACTCCTCACCGTCACCGGTGTAGCTAGCCCCGCGGGCGCCGCGGGTGATCACCCGATGGGGGACCGGCCAAACCCAGTGCGCGGCTTCGGCTTCGTTGACGACCAGCACATCCGTCAGCTTGGCCAGCTCGGCAAGCTCGCCTGGATCGCCGATGGACGGTGACGCGTTGACGATGACGGTCACTCCGGCCGAATGGGCTTCGCGGGCAGCTGCTATCGCCGTCGTGATCGGAATCTCCAACTGCAGCAACAGCACATCGCAGTCGGCGACGAGCTCGCGCAGCGGCGCAGAGTCCAGGGCCAGGTGTCCATTGGCGCCTTGTGCGACGACGATGATGTTCTCACCGGTGGAGTCGACCACGACGACTGCACTGCCGCTGGGCCCGGACAGCGTGATGAGCCCGTCGGTGCCCACTCCGTTGGCGGTCAGGTGCTCGCGCAGCGCCGCCGCCGTCGGGTCGTCGCCCACGGCGCCAACGAACTGCACCCGCGCTCCGGCCCGTGCCGCGGCCACTGCCTGGTTGGCGCCTTTTCCGCCAGGCGTCGACCGGGCCGCCGTCGCCAGTACGGTCTCGCCGGGCCGCGGCATTGTGTCGACATCGAATCCCATGTCCATATTCACGCTGCCCACCACGCAAACCCGCGTCATCTCGCCGACGGTATGGAGTCGCCACCGCTTGCACAACGGCGCGTTGATAACGGTTTTCGGCAAATCCGGTTTGAGCAGGCCATTCGCGTTACGCTGCTGCGTGATCTGCGCTTCTCCGTCAGCGAAAGGAAGCCGATTGACGTCGCCGCGCTCAACTGATCCGGTACCGCAAGACCAAACGGTTCCGGCCGGCAAGGGTAGGCGTCGCGTGCGGGCGCTGGCCCGGTTCAGCATCCAGTCCAAGATCATGGTGATGCTGCTGGTGTCCAGCCTTGCGTCGTTGGCGGTGATCTGCGTCGTCGAGTACGTCTCCGGCCGTCACGCCCTGTTGCCTGCCGCCGCTGAACGCATGGTTCAGCTGCGTGAGGGACAGAAGCGGGCAATGGAGATGCTGTTCGCGGACCTGACCAACTCGCTGATCGTGTACAGCAGCGGGTCGACCGCTGTCGAGGCGGTCCAGGCGTTCACCGACGGCTTCGACCAACTGGCCGACGTGCCTATCGAGCCTGGCCAACAGCAGTCGTTGGTGACTTTCTACAACGACAAGCTGATCAAACCGATCTAGCGGGCAACCGGCGATGAGCTGAGTATCAACGCAGTGTTGCCCAACAACAATGCGGAGAAATATCTTCAAATCCACTACACCGTACCGTCGTACGGCGTCTCAGCCCCGCCCGTCGATGCGGGTGACGGCAGCGCGTGGACGGCTGCAAATGCCCGTTTCAACAACTACTTTCGCGAGATAGCGACCCGCTTCGAATACCGGGACGCCATGCTGCTCGACACTCGGGGCAACCTCGTCTACAGCGTGAACAAAGGTCCAGTGCTGGGCACCAACATCCTGACCGGTCCGTACCGCGAGTCCAACTTGCGCGGGGCCTATGAAAAGGCGATGGCTGCCGACTCGGTGGACTTCGTGTGGATCACCGACTTCCAGTCGTTCCAGCCTGCACTTGGGGTACCCATCGCATGGCTGGTGTCGCCGATCATTTCGGCCGGCAAGACGGCGGGGGTGTTGGCGTTGCCGTTGCCGATCTCGAAGGTCAACCGGATCATGACTGCCGACAAGCACTGGAAAGCTGCCGGCATGGGGGAGACCGCGGAGACGTATTTGGCCGGTCCGGACAGCCTGATGCGTTCGGATTCGCGGTTGTTTCTGCAGGACCCCGATCAGTACCGGCGCGAGGCCGAGGCAGCGGGGACCCCGCCCGACATCGTGGACCAGGCGATCAGATGGCGTGGCACAACGCTGGTCCAGCCGGTGGCGACGGCAGCTGTTCGTGCCGCGCAACGGGGGGAGGCCGGAACGGTTATCGATACCGGCTACTTAGGAGACAAGGAACTCGCGGCCTACGCCCCGTTGAACGTGCCGAATTCGGATTTGCGTTGGTCGATCTTGGCGACCAGGGACAGCGCCGAAGCCTACGACCGGATCGGGTCGTTCACTCGGACACTGGTATTGACCACCGCGGCATTGGTTTTCATGATCTGCATGACCGCGATGCTCATTGCGCAGCTATTCATACGGCCCGTCCGGCGGCTCCAAGAGGGCGCGCAGGAGATCAGCTCAGGAAATTACGACATCACAATACCGGTGACGACGCGTGACGAGGTCGGTGATCTCACCGCGGCTTTCAACGAGATGAGCCGCAATCTGGCGATCAAAGAAGAACTGCTCACCGAACAACGCCAAGAAAACGACCGTCTGCTGCTGTCGTTGATGCCCGAGTCGGTCGTGCGGCGCTACCGCGAAGGCGAACAGACCATCGCGCAAGAGCACCAGGACGTCGCCGTCATCTTCGCCGACATTGCCGGTCTCGACGAGATCTCCAACGAGCTATCCGGTAACGAACTGGTGGGGATGGTCGACGAGCTGATCCGCGAACTCGACTCGGCGGCGGAAACCCTTGGTGTTGAGCCGATTCGCACCGTGCACAATGGTTACCTCGCCAGCTGCGGGTTGAATGTTCCCCGGCTGGACAGCGTGCCTCGAACCATCGACTTCGCCGTTGAGATGCAACGGATCATCGAGCGATTCAATAGCCGGACCGGCCAGAACCTCAGCATTCGAGCTGGCGTTAACACCGGTAATGTCATTAGTGGACTCATCGGCCGAACCAGTGTCATTTACGACATGTGGGGCGCCGCGGTCAATTTAGCTCACCAGATGCGCAGCGGTGCAACGGAGTCGGGGATCTACGTCACCTCGCAGGTATATGACGTGATGCGGGATATCCGACAGTTCACGCCCGCGGGCAGCATCACGGTGGGTGGCTCGGAGCAACCGATCTGGCGATTGGCGGAGCGCAAGTGAAAATCGTTGACGCAGACTGGTTTTATTGGGCCGTCGGCCTAACTCTCGGACTACCGGTCATACTGATTGGTCTCACCGAGTTGCACCATGCGCTCGCTCGGAGGCGGAGCGCTCTGGCCCGACCAGTCAACCTGCTGCGCAGCTATGTGGTACCGCTGACAGCGTTGTTGGTGCTGTTGGTCAAAGTAGCCCAGGTTCCGGCCCAGTTCACCTCGGTGCGGGTGCTCGCCACGGTGTTCGGCTTCCTCGTGCTGGTGCTGGTGTTGTCCGGGCTGAACGCCACGATGTTCGAAGGGGCGCCGCAGGGCTCTTGGCGCGAGCGTGTCCCGACCATATTTCGGGACGTGACAAGGCTTTTGCTGATCGCCGTTGGACTGACGCTCATCTTCTCCTACGTCTGGGGAGTGCGTGTCGCTGGCCTGTTCACCGCGTTCGGCGTCACGTCGGTGGTCATCGGCCTGATGCTGCAAAATTCCGTCGGCCAAATCGTGTCGGGCCTGTTCATGTTGTTCGAGCAACCCTTCCGGATCGGCGACTGGCTCGACACCCCGTCGGCGCGCGGACGCGTCGTGGAAGCGAACTGGCGCGCGGTTCATATCCAAACCGACCTCGGATTGCAGATCACCCCAAATTCGGTACTCGCATCTACCTCGTTCACGAATCTCAGCCGCCCGCCCGGCTTGCACCAATTGGCGATAACGACCACATTCTCTCCTGCCGATCCGCCCGACCGGGTGCGAAATCTGCTGTCGCGGGTGGCCAGCACGCTGCCGCAATGCAAGGGCGGTAGCACACCGACCGCGGTGGCCGCCGGTAGCGGTGAGTACCGCCTCACCATCGGGTTGAAGTCGCCCGCCGATGACGGCCTGGCGCGAACGACCTTCCTGCGGTGGATCTGGTACGCGGCGCGGCGTGAGGGTCTCCACCTGGACGGCGCCGAGGACGACTTCTCCACGCCGGCCCGGGTGCAGGCGGCGATGCGAACGGTCGTGGCACCGGCATTGCGGTTGAGCCTCACCGATCAACAGTCCCTGACCCCGCACGCGAGAATCGTTCGATTCGGCACCGACGAGGTTGTCCAATTCGCCGGGGAAGTGCCCACTGCGATGACATTTTTGATCAGCGGCTCCGTGCGGCTCACTACCACCGCCGAAGACGGTTCTGTCCTGTCACTCAGCGCCTTGGAATCAGGTTCATTCCTGGGGCTGACCACACTGACCCGTCAGCCAAGTCTCTCGTCGGCGTACGCACTGGAAGAGGTCACTGCCCTTGAGCTCGATCGCGACCACATCGAGGATCTCGTGATGCGGTCACCTTTACTGCTGCAGGAGCTGGGCCGCGTCATTGAAGACCGGCGAAAGGAAACATCCTGGGCCAGATCTCCCCGAGCGTGCCGGTAGCCCGGGGTCCTAAGCGTGGCCGGCGGAGAGGATGTGGGATTGCCGTGCCGGTAGGCGGCCACTACTTCGCCGCAGATGCTGATGCGCGAGACGAACTCGCTCGACTGCGGCTGCTGGAGGAAGAGTGCGATCCGCATACTCGCCGCTACCTCGACGCTATCGGCACCGGTCCGGGATGGCGCTGCCTGGAAGTCGGTGCGGGCGCGGGTGGGATGGTGCGCTGGCTGGCTGAGCGCGTCGGCCCAACCGGTCACGTGACCGCCGCAGACATCGACCCGAGGTACCTCGGTGATCTGTGCCTGCCCAATGTCGATGTACGCCAGTGCGACATCACCGTCGACGACGTTGAACTCGAGTCCTACGACCTGGTCCACTGCCGGTTTGTGCTGATGCACTTGGATGATCCCGCAGATGCGCTGCGGCGCATGACCAACGCACTGCGTCCGGGCGGTTGGCTGGTCGCCGCGGATCCCGACAACGACGTCGCGGGAGCGGTCGATCCCGATCATCCGCTGTCTCAACTGTTCGACGTGTGCTATCGCAAACGTGTTGAGTTCGCTTCCGCGACAAACATTGCCGATTTCCGGTTCGGCAAGGTCTTGCTGCGGTACATGGAGGCACTCGGGCTGGTGGAATTGGGCAACGAGGGCATCGCCCGTGTTGTGCACGGCGGCGACCCGTTCTCATACATGTGGATCAAAACCTGGCAGCGGATCGACGATGCGGTTATCGACCGCGGCGTCCTCAGCGAAAGCGAGGTACGCAAGATGCGGCAAGCCTATGAGGACCCAACCTTCACTTACCGGACCCAGTTGACCCAATCCGTATGGGGACGCAAGCCGTTAGCGGACTGAGCGCCTAGTGGTGCTTGTGGTGGTGATCTTCCAGAGCCAGTAGCTCGGCGCTATCCGCATAGCGCTTTTCGAGGTCGGCGAGCAGCCCACGGTCAGTCAAATCGAGCGGACGGGAATTCTCCCAGTCATGCTGGGCCACCTTGTGCAAGCGTTCGGTGCAGTCGTTGTCGCCGAGCTCGATAGCGAGCTCACGGCGGGTATCGAAGCTGCCGGGGGCCAGGTTGATCGACCCGACGATACCCCGGACGCCATCGGCCAGAATCATTTTGGCGTGCAGTTTGAGGTGCTTGAGCTTGTGGATCTTGACTCCGACGTCGTCCAAAATACGCAGGCCGCCGACTCCCTCAATGAGCTTGTCCTTCTTGAGGGTATGCGGCGGGCGAGCCATGACATGGACCTTCACACCTCGACGCGAGGCCCGCACCAGGTGCTCGATGATGATGGTGTCCTGATAGCGCTCATTCTGAATGAACAAGAAATGCCTTGCTTCGTCGATGAATTCCGCGATTCGATCCCGACCGTTGGTGGGACACCAGATCAGTTGTGACCCCGTTTTAGGAGTAAAGCCCTGCCGGCTCCAATCGGCCTCAAAACAGTCGATGATCTCCTTCACCTCGGCGTCGTGTGAGGTCACTACGGCATAGTCTCGGGTCTCGGTGAAGTTTTCGGTTGCCCAGTTCAACGACTTGACGAAGGCGTGCGAGTCATCCACCACCATGGACTTCTCATGGGTGATCTCGAAAGCGGGACTGCTGTCGAGAACCTCGATGCCCCCTTCGGTCAGCTGGGCGCGGGACTCGTTGTTGTCTTCTTCACCGCTGCGCCGGGCGGGATTCAGCATGACCTGAACCTTGACACCGCGCTGTTTCGCCGCGATCACCGCTTCCAACAACTCCGGATCAGAGAACACGAACATCTTGATTCGCAGCGACTTCGTTGCCCCGTTGATGGCGTCGAGCACAGGCCGGGCGGAGTCGTCGGGGAGAACGATGATCGAGCGGGACATATAACCTCCAGCGGGGCTGTCCGGTAGCGAGACCTAGGCCGAGGTTTCCTCGTACTGGATGCGATGCAGCCCAGCATAGACCCCGCCCAGCGCCAGTAACTGCTCGTGGGTGCCGTTCTCTGCGACCACACCGTCTTTGAGGACGATGATGGTGTCGGCGTCGCGGATGGTGCTCAGCCGGTGCGCGATGGTGATTACCGTTCGGCCCTTCATTAAGCGTTCGAGGGCCTCGACCACCAGCTGCTCGGCTTCGGTGTCAAGCGCGGCGGTCGGCTCGTCGAGAATCAGGATCGGGTTGTCGCGAATGATGGCGCGGGCAATGCCGATTCGTTGCCGCTGGCCGCCGGACAGCGTCAGCCCTCGCTCACCGACCGTGCTGTCATAACCATGTGGCATGCGCGTGATGAACTCGTGCGCGTTGGCCAGTTTCGCCGCCTGAATGATTTCGTCTTCAGTCGCGCGGGGATTGCCATACGCGATGTTCTCGCGGATGGTTCCGCGGAACAGCACGGTCTCCTGCAGGACGAAGCCAATGTGCTTGCGCAGTTCGTGAAGCTTGTAGTCTCGGACGTCCACGCCGTCGATTTTGATGCTGCCCGCGCTTCCGTCGTAAAACCGGGGGATAAGGCTCACGACGGTGGACTTACCGCTGCCGGTGGGGCCGACGAATCCGACCAGTTGACCGGGCTCGATCGTGAAACAGACATCGCGCAATACCGGTTCTTCGTCGTCGTAACCAAACGACACGTGCTCGAATTCGATCTCGCCGCGCAATGAATCCGGCTCGACACCATCGGGGCGCTCCGGAATGACGGTGTCGGCATCAAGAATTGCCCGCACCCGCTCCACTCCCACCGACGTCTGGGCGATCGCGTTGGTCATGGTGGCGAGGTCCTGTACCGGCTTGAAGAACATGGCCATATACGCCAGGAAGACAGTGAGGGTGCCGACCGGCATGACATGGCCCAATACCAGCGATGTACCGCGCCACAGCACCAAACCGGTGCACAACGCGACCACGATGGCGACCGTCGGTGCGAGCAGCGCCTTGATCCGGCGGGCCCGCAGCGCCGCCTCGATCGTCTGTTTGCCGACCCGACTCAGTTCGGCCTCCTGCAGGTCCTCCCGCTCGTAGGCTTGCACGACCCGGACCGCCTCCAGTCCCTGCTGAACCGTGCTGATGATCTCGGCCTGGCGGCGTCGCACTTCGTGGGTGGCTTTTTTCACGGCTTTCCTGACCCGCGACACGAAGAACAGCAGGAAAGGCGTCACCGCAAGTGCGATTAGCGCGAAGTCCCACCTCATCAGAAACATCAGCGCCAGCATGCCCACGATGGTGAATGCGTCCATAATCATGTCGGTGACGGAACTGGAGGCAAAGTCCTGGATGGTGTCAACGTCGTCATCAATAGTGCTGACAATTGCGCCAACCTGGTGGGTATCGTAGTAACTGAGTGAAAGCCGCTGCAGGTGGTGGTAGGTCCGAGTGCGCAGATCGTAGGCAACCCACTGGCCCACCGTCTCGGTGAAGTAGTTGGCGATGTACGACGCCACGCCATTCAGAATGGCGATCAGGACAAATAAGATCGCCGCCAATTCCGCAATGTGGGCTCTATTGTCGCCCCCGCCCAACAGCCCTAGCAGGTCTTTCATCCACGACGGAGGAGGCTGTTTGGATACGACGACGTTATCGAGGATGATCTTCAGTGGCCACGGGCCGGCCAGGCTCATCGCCAGCTGTACCAGCATGGCGGCCAAAATGATGGCGATGACCCAGCGATACGGCTTGGTCAAGTCGAGAATCAGGCGGGTCATAGCAACTTCCTATGTGGGCAGGACCGGCAAGTCCCGCGGATGTCGAACGGGACCGCCGCCCCCCGGCTGCCACCGTCATCTCAGCCAACGTCTTCGCGGCACCTGAGGTGGACGTCCGTTCGCGATGAAACTACCAGCGCAAAGGACGTTCTCGCGCTGGTTTTGGCCAAAATCGGTGCCAGTAAGCAGAATCGCAGAGAGTGAAATGCCGGCGAGCTATGGCGTCGTTCCGAAAGCAGTCGAAGGACCACTGCGCTGACACTTCGTTTGTCCGAAACAAACCGCGTGGGGAGTGCCTATTTGCATCGTTTTCGCCCAAGTGCGGCTCGCGACGGCCATACCCTTTAGGGGCAGCGTATGCAGCACGGAGCGCGGAGGTTCAATGCACGGGTCCAGAATTGCGACATTGGCGGCGAATGCGTTGCGCGTGGCCGCCTCGATCGGTTTCGCCTCAGTTGCTGCAGTCGGGCTAGCCGGATTCGTCGGCGCAGAACCACCGGCCACTCAAGTGATCACGCTGGTGCCGGTCGGCCCGAACGGCGAGCCGATCAACGGCTATCAAGAAGCGCCTTCGCAGGGCAACGTCAATGACGTCGTCGACTGCACCACACCGTCTCCGGCCGCGGTGGCCGACGACATCTACTCTTGCTCGCCGAGCGCCGCCAGCGCTGACGTGTGCTGGCCGTCAACGCCGGGATCCCTGCTGTGCGTGGACGATCCTTGGGATATGGAGCTTCATCGGGTGAGCTACCCCGATCAACTGCCGAATGTTCAGCCCGTTGCCCAACCACAACCCTTTGCGCTGCTTCTCGACGACAACACCCGGTGCCGCTTGCGCAACGGCGGTGCCTGGGGCGGACGTCAAGACGGTTATGTCGGGGCCTACGGTTGCGGTCCACCCAACTCAAACCTCGCCGTCCTCGTGCAGCCCAGCCAGGGCGCCACTGCTGCGATCGACCGCTCGATGCCGGTGTGGACGGTCAAAGTCGGCCCACTCGGATCCCCGACGGCCGACTTTCCGCCGCCTCAGACGCACACGGTGACCACCGCATGGTTCGCCGGTGATTTCGTGCCGGTCTGACCTCCTCGACCGGCTTTGGCCGCAGCGACAGCCCGACTCGTCGATACCGCAACCACGGCAGCGGTCACAGCCTAAGCTGCGTGCCCAAGGGGTCATCTCGAGCAAACACTTACCCACGGCCGGGGTGCAGCCACCTCGACCCTCGTGCAGCCGGGCGGGAGTGGGGAAGGCCAGCAGATGAGCGGCATGTCGCGGCGACAGTTCGGGAGGCTCGCCGCCGGTGTGGGAGTCCTCGGGTTCGGTGGCCCGGCTGTGGCGTGCGGGCCGGCCACGGCGCCCGAGCAAATCGAAACCGCCACCCCGCTGTTGATCGATGCGCCCACCCGGCCGATCAGGCTGACCCAGGCTGATGTGGACCGGATCATCGGCAATCAGGCCCACGCGCTGCTCAATGACCTTCACTCCAAGACCAGCCAGCCCGGTGCGAATTACGGGCTCGCGGTTGCTTTCGCGTATCCGAATCACCAATTCAATCCGTATTACATGTTCGGCACGGTGGCCGACCAGACCCCGCCCACCCCGAGAACACTTTTCGCCATCGGTTCGGTCACCAAGACCTTCACCACCGCGCTGTTCGCCAACGGGGTGGTGACAAATCCGGGCTGCTTTGATTGGGACGTGGGCCTGCAGCGCTACCTTTCCGGATACCTAGGCGGCACTGGCAATCTCAGCCAGACGATGCAGCAGATCACGCCGCGAATGCTCGCCCAGCACACCTCCGCCCTGCCCCGTGAATCTGATGGTCCGCAAGACGGCGTCGGCCTGTTCCAAACCAGCCCGTCGGCCCCGCCGCCCGACTTGCTGAGCTTTTGGCGGACCCACAGCGGTCCGCAACCGGGCAGTTGCTGGCGCTATTCGGACATGGCATTCATCACACTGGGTTTCACCACTGCATCGGCGTACAGCTGCGCAGCCGGGGGGAATCCTTCACCGCCACAGGCATATTCGGCTCTGCTACAGAGCCAGATCACTGGGCCGCTGAACATGCCCGACACCGTGACGAACGTGCCCAGCGGTGCTCCGGTGGCGCAGGCATATCCCGACGGCGGTCGGATGGTGTCCGCCAGCGCGGCATCGGATATCAAATCGTCGGCCACGGACATGCATACCTGGCTGCTGGCGCAGCTGGGCGCGGCCAACGGATCAACACCGCTGATGAAAGCGCTGGCCTCGACGACCCAGTCCTCCCCGCTGTCGCTCGACCAGTGTGGCGAATCCCAGAAAGCACCAGCGGATATGGGCCTGGCCTGGCAGGTCGCCCCCGGCCCGCCGCGGATCGTCTGGAAGAACGGCCTGACATCCTTGGGTGGCTGCTCGTCTTGGATCGGTATGACCATGGCCACTCCCGACCAAGAGCCACTGGGCATAGCAGTGCTGCTCAACAGCTACTGGAACAAAGGCAAGCCGAACATTGTCGCCGACAAGGCCGGAGTAGCAATACTCAAAGAGATCTCAGCCGCGATCTAGCGCACCGCGCTGCGCGCCAAACCAGCAAATCCCGGGTTGCCGCGCGCTTGTGTCCCGACGCCGACGAGGGCCGTCTCAACGCGGCCGGAGCAAGCTCGTTACCCTGGGTTGATGAGTGTGCATGCCCCGTCGGCTCCCGACTTGCGCCAGCAGGTGCACGACGCCGCGCGCCGGGCCCGAGTCGCCGCCCGCGTGCTGGCCTCATTGCCGACCGTCGCCAAAGACCACGCGCTGGATGTCGCCGCGGAGGCGATCGTGGCGCACACCGACCAGGTGCTGGCGGCCAACCGCGAAGATCTCGACGCGGCGCGGGCGGCCGGCACGCCGACCGCGATGCTCGACCGCTTGGCGCTGAACCCGCAGCGCGTCGACGGAATTGCCGCCGGGTTGCGCCAGGTCGCCGGCCTGCCTGACCCGGTCGGTGAGGTGTTACGTGGCTGCACGCTGCCCAATGGGCTGCATCTGCGTCAGCAGCGGGTTCCGCTCGGCGTGATCGGGATGGTCTATGAGGGCCGGCCGAACGTCACCGTGGACGCGTTCGGTTTGGCGCTCAAGTCCGGCAACGCCGCGCTGCTTCGTGGGAGCGCATCGGCGGCCAAGTCCAACGAGGCGCTGGTCTCGGTGTTGCGTGCCGCGCTGGTCAGCGAGGACCTGCCGGCCGACGCCGTCCAGCTGCTCTCGGCCGCCGACCGCTCGACTGTCACCCACCTGATCCAGGCCCGCGGCTTGGTCGACGTGGTGATCCCGCGCGGGGGAGCAGGCCTGATCGAAGCGGTGGTCCGCGACGCGCATGTGCCGACCATCGAGACCGGTGTCGGCAATTGCCACGTCTACGTGCACGACGCCGCCGACCTGGAGATGGCCGAACGGATCCTGCTGAACTCCAAGACCCGTCGCCCCAGCGTGTGCAACGCCGCCGAGACGCTGCTGGTCGACACCGCGATCGCCGCGGAGGCTATCCCGCGGCTGGTCGCTGCTCTGCAAGACGCCGGCGTCACCGTGCACCTCGATCCCGACGAGGCCCACCTGCGCCGCGAATACTTGGCGATGGAGATCGCGGTCGCGGTTGTCGACGGTGTCGACGCGGCAATTGCCCACATCAACGAATACGGCACCGGACATACCGAGGCCATCGTGACCACCAACATGGCTGCCGCCCAACGATTTACCGACGGTGTCGATTCGGCCGCGGTGATGGTCAACGCCTCGACATCCTTTACCGACGGTGAACAGTTCGGGTTCGGCGCCGAGATCGGCATCTCCACCCAGAAGCTGCACGCCCGTGGCCCGATGGGACTGCCGGAATTGACCTCGACCAAGTGGATCGCCTGGGGAGACGGCCAGATCCGCCCGGCCTGACATTGCTGAGGGAGAATCTCAAAAGTGAGTGTGCCTGCGCGGCCCGTGCCGCTGTTCGCCGATATCGACGACGTCGGTCGGCGGCTGGCCGAAACCGGCTACCTGCCCGATACCGCCACCGCGACCGCCGTTTTCCTCGCCGACCGGCTCGGCAAGCCGCTGCTGGTGGAAGGCCCGGCCGGGGTCGGCAAGACTGAGCTGGCCCGCGCCGTCGCGCAGGCCACCGGATCCGGTCTGGTCCGGCTGCAGTGCTACGAAGGGGTCGACGAGGCCCGCGCGCTCTACGAATGGAACCACGCCAAGCAGATACTTCGTATCCAGGCCGGGTCCGACGACTGGGACCAGACCAAGACCGACGTGTTCACTGAGGAGTTCCTGCTCTCGCGCCCGCTGCTGACCGCCATCCGGCGCACCGAGCCCACCGTGCTGCTGGTCGACGAAACCGACAAGGCCGACATCGAAATCGAGGGTCTGCTCCTGGAAGTGCTCTCGGACTTTGCCGTGACCGTCCCCGAGTTGGGCACCATCACCGCCGAGCGGGCACCATTCGTGGTGCTCACCTCCAACGCCACCCGCGAGCTGTCCGAGGCGCTCAAACGGCGTTGCCTGTTTCTGCACATCGATTTCCCTAGCCCTGAGCTGGAACGTCGGATCCTGTTGTCCCGCGTCCCGGAACTGCCCGGACACATCGCCGAGGAGCTGGTGCGCATCATCGGAGTGCTACGCGGAATGCAACTCAAGAAGCTGCCGTCGGTGGCCGAGACCATCGACTGGGGGCGCACGGTGCTGGCTCTAGGCTTGGACACCATCGACGACGCGACCATCGCCGCCACGTTGGGCGTCGTGCTCAAGCATCAATCCGATCAGCAACGTGCCACCGGCGAACTCCGGCTGAACTGAGGCGCACCGATGGCCCTCCGCCGCGTCCGCCCCAGCCAGCCGTTGGCCCCGCACGGTCTGCCGGGTCACCTGGTGGGGTTCGTCGAAGCACTTCGTGGGCAAGGTATTTCGGTTGGCCCATCGGAAACGGTTGATGCCGGCAAGGTGATGGCGGTCCTCGGTCTTGGTGACCGGGAGGTGCTGCGCGAAGGACTGGCATGCGCGGTGTTGCGCCGACCCGAGCATCGTGAAACCTACGACGCGATGTTCGACCTGTGGTGGCCGGCCGCGCTGGGCGCGCGGGCGGTGGTCACCGAAGAGGCTGAGGCCGATCCCGATGTCCAGTTGCCGCCAGACGACGTCGAGGCGATGCGACAAATGCTGCTGGATCTGCTCACCGCCAACGCCGACCTCGCCGACATGGATGAGCGGCTGGTGGCGATGATCGCCCAAATCGTCGACGCCTACGGCAAATACAACTCCAGCCGCGGCCCATCGTACTCGTCGTACCAGGCGCTCAAGGCGATGGCGCTGGACGAGTTGGAGGGCAAGCTGCTGGCCGGTCTGCTTGCTCCCTACGGCGACGAGCCCACACCGACTCAGGAGCAGATCGCCAAAGCACTAGCTGCGCAGCGGATCACCCAGCTGCGCAAAATGGTCGACGCCGAGACCAAGCGGCGCACCGCCGAGCAGCTGGGCCGCGACCACGTCCAGATGTACGGTATCCCACAGCTATCCGAGAACGTCGAATTCCTGCGCGCCTCAGGTGAGCAGCTGCGGGCGATGCGGCGAGTGGTGCAGCCGCTGGCCCGCACCCTGGCCACCCGGTTGGCCGCTCGTCGGCGCCGTGCCCGCGCCGGCGCAATCGACCTGCGAAAGACACTCCGCAAGTCGATGTCTACCGGCGGCGTCCCGATCGACCTCGTGCTGCGCAAGCCGCGGCCGGCGCGCCCCGAGCTGGTGGTGTTGTGCGATGTGTCCGGGTCGGTCGCCGGGTTCAGCCACTTCACGCTGTTGTTGGTGCACGCGTTGCGTCAACAGTTTTCCCGCGTTCGGGTTTTTGCCTTCATCGACACCGCCGACGAGGTGACCCACATGTTTGGGCCCGACGCAGACCTGGCCGTGGCGATCCAGCGGATCACTCGGGAAGCCGGTGTCTACACCCGCGACGGCCACAGTGATTACGGCAACGCGTTCATCTCATTCACCGAGCAGTTCCACAACGTGCTGTCACCGCGCAGCTCGTTGCTGGTGCTCGGTGACGGCCGCACCAACTACCGCGACCCGGCCACCAAGGTGCTGGCGCACATGGTGAACGCCAGCCGGCACGCGCACTGGCTCAACCCGGAGCCCAAACACCTGTGGGGCAGCGGTGACTCGGCGGTGGTGCGCTACCAAGAGGTGATCACCATGCACGAATGCCGGTCCGCCAAGCAGCTGGCGGCGGTGATCGACCAGCTGCTGCCGGTCTGAGGATGGCGTCGAGCTGGGGGCACGCCCACAGAGGGCGGGACCCCCACCCGCTTTCGAGCGTCACGCCAGCGCGACGCTGGGCCACCGCCGTCACGCTGGCGTGACGCTCGCGGGAAGCAGGTTCTATGAGCCTCTCCAGTAAGCTGGCAAACCATGCAAAAGCGGCGGCTGGGAGTGATGGGTGGGACATTCGATCCCATCCATAACGGCCACCTTGTCGCGGCCAGCGAAGTGGCTGACCTGTTCGACCTGGACGAAGTGGTTTTTGTGCCGACCGGTCAGCCCTGGCTGAAGGGCCGCCAGGTCAGCGCCGGCGAAGACCGCTACCTGATGACTGTCATCGCCACTGCGGCCAATCCTCGCTTCTCGGTGAGCCGGGTCGACATCGACCGTGGCGGACCCACCTACACCAAGGACACCTTGCGAGATCTGCACACCGTCAACCCCGATTCCGACCTGTACTTCATCACCGGCGCCGACGCGCTCGCCTCCATCCTGTCGTGGCAGGACCTGGAGCAAATGTTCGCGATGGCGCGGTTCGTCGGGGTCAGCCGGCCCGGCTACGAACTGGGCCGCGAACACCTCACCGGCGTGCTCGACGGGTTGCCTGATGATGCGTTGACCTTGGTCGAAATCCCCGCGCTGGCAATTTCGTCCACCGACTGCCGTCGGCGCGCCGCAGAAGGACGCCCACTCTGGTATCTGATGCCCGACGGCGTGTTGCAGTACATCTCCAAACGCGAGCTCTACCGCAAACCCCGGGATGAGCAGTGACGGCCACTTCGGAGGCGATCGAGATGGCTACTGTCGCCGCGCGCGCGGCCGCATCGAAGCTCGCGGACGATGTCGTCGTCATCGATGTTTCGGGTCAGCTGGTCATTACCGATTGCTTTGTCATCGCCTCGGCGTCCAACGAGCGACAGGTCAACGCCATTGTCGACGAGGTCGAGGAGAAGATGCGCCAAGCCGGATACAAGCCTGCGCGCCGCGAGGGCGCCCGCGAAGGCCGCTGGACGTTGCTGGACTATCTCGACATCGTCGTGCACATCCAGCATCAAGACGAACGCAACTTCTATGCGCTGGATCGGCTCTGGCGTGACTGCCCGATAGTGGCGGTCGATTTATCCGACAAACCCGAGAACTCAGCGAGTCGGCCGTGAAAACGCGTCGCTTGGTGATGCTGCGGCACGGGCAAACCGATTTCAATCTCGGCAGCCGGATGCAGGGCCAGCTGGACACCGACCTCACTGAGCTGGGCCGCGCCCAGGCGGTCGCCGCCGCCGAGGCGCTGGCCAAACGCCAGCCACTGCTGGTCGTGTCGTCGGATCTGCGGCGTGCCTACGACACCGCGGCCGCGCTGGGAGAACGTACCGGCCTGCCAGTGCGGGTCGATAACCGGTTACGCGAGACCCACCTGGGTGACTGGCAAGGCATGACGCATGCCCAGATCGACGCCGCCGCGCCGGGCGCCCGACTGGCCTGGCGCGAGGATGCCACCTGGGCGCCGCACGGCGGGGAAAGCAGGGTCGACGTGGCCGCCCGCAGCCTGCCGTTGATCGCTGAGCTGGTCAGCGGTGAACCCGAATGGGGTGCCGCGGACAGTTCAGCGAGCCGGCCCGCCCAGTGGTTCTGGTCGCGCACGGCGGCCTGATCGCGGCTCTGGCCGCGGCGTTGCTGCGGCTGCCGGTGGCCAACTGGCCCGCGCTGGGCGGCATGGGCAATGCCAGTTGGACGCAGTTGTCCGGGCATTCGGTAGGTTCGGAAGGTTCGGATACCGACCACGTCGACGACATTCGGTGGCGCCTCGACGTGTGGAACGCTTCGGCACAGGTCGCTGGCGATGTCCTCTGAGCAACCGTCCCGTCCGGCACTGCTAGTCTTCGCCGATTCACTGGCCTACTACGGACCGACCGGTGGGCTACCCGCAGACGATGCACGTATCTGGCCCAACATCGTTGCCACGCAGCTGGGTTGGGATCTAGAGCTGATCGGCCGCATCGGCTGGACGTGTCGCGATGTCTGGTGGGCGGCCACTCAGGACCCACGGGCATGGGCCGCGCTGCCGCGGGCCGGTGCGGTGATCTTCGCAACGGGCGGAATGGATTCGCTGCCGTCGCCGTTGCCGACCGCGTTGCGCGAACTCATCCGCTATGTGCGCCCGCCGTGGCTGCGGCGGTGGGTACGCGACGGCTACGGGTGGGCGCAGCCGAGACTGTCGCCGGTGGCCAGAGCCGCACTGCCGCCGCACCTGTCCGCTGAATACCTCGAACAGACCCGCAACGCAATCGATTTCAATCGACCCGGCATCCCGATCGTGGCGTCGCTGCCGTCGGTGCACATCGCCCCGACGTACGGACATGCTCATCACGGCCGGGCCGGCACGGTCGCGGCTATCACCCAATGGGCTCAACAGCACGACATCCCGCTGGTCGACCTGAAATCCGCGGTCGGCGAATACGTTATCAGCGGTCGTGGCAACCCTGACGGGATCCACTGGAACTTCGAAGCTCATCAGGCGGTCGCCGAACTGATGATCAAGGCGTTAGCCGAAGCCGGTGTGCCCAACGAGAATCTGCGCGGCTGAGTTCATGCCTGTCGTGGTAGTCACCGACTCGTCGGCGCGCCTTCCCGAGGAGCTGCGCCAGCAGTGGGCGATACGTCAGGTCCCTTTGCACGTCTTGCTCGACGACACCGACCTACGTGACGGTGTAGACGAGGTTCCGGGCAACATCCACGACTACGGACAGGCCACCACTGCTGCGGCGACACCAGCAGAACTGAGCGATGTATATCGGCAAGCGTTGGAAGACAGCTGCGGCGACGGGGTAGTGGCCGTGCACATTTCGGCCGCATTGTCGGGAACCGTTGGCGCCGCCGAGACCATTGCGGGTGAGATCGGCCCGGCGGTGCGGGTCGTCGATTCGAAGTCGGCGGCCATGAATACCGGTTTTATCGCACTGGCCGCCGCGCGGTCCGCGGCCAGTGGTGCCGATCTGGACACGGTTGCACAAGCCGCGGCCGCGGCGGTGACGCGCAACCACGGTTTCATCGTCGTGCACCAGCTGGACAACCTGCGCCGAAGCGGGCGTATCGGCGGTGCCGGCGCCTGGCTGGGAACCAAGCTGTCGCTCAAGCCGCTGCTGCGCATCGATGACGGGAAACTCGTTCTGGCACAACGGGTGCGCACCGCCAGCAAGGCCGTTGCGGTGATGATCGACCGGGTGTGTGAGGTCGTCGGAGAGCATTCGGCCGCGATCGCGGTGCATCACGTCGCCAACCCCGACGGCGCCGCCGAGGTGGTCGCTGCGCTGGTTGAGCGGTTGCCTGCGGGTGAGCCGGCGATCGTGACCGACTTGGGCCCGGTGCTGGCTTTGCACGTCGGCGCCGGCGCGCTCGCGGTGTGTGTCGAGGTGGCCGGCGAAGTGCCGGACTAGATCACGATCTCTGAACCGCCAGCGGCGCGGTGTTGTCCTGTTCGGCGGGTGCGGGCCGTGGCTTCGGTTTGGCGTAGTCACCGCGGGGGTGGACAACCTGCGGCCACCAGAACCAGCGACCCAGCATGGTCGCCAGGGAGGGCATGAACAGCGTGCGCACCACCAGGGTGTCGAGCACCAGCCCGATGCAGACCGTCGAACCGAACTGGCCCAGCACTGTCAGCTCGCTGCCCAGCATCGCCGCCATGGTGAAGGCGAACACCAGACCCGCCGATGTCACCACCGCGCCGGTGCCGGCCATCGACCGGATGTATCCGGTCTTGAGTCCGGCGTGGATTTCTTCTCTGAACCGGGAGACCAGCAGCAGGTTGTAGTCGGAACCGACGGCCAACAGAATGATCACCGAAAGCGCCGCGACGATCCAGTGAATTTTCATGCCGAACAAGTCCTGCCAAATCAGCACCGACAATCCGAAGGACGCGGCGATCGAGCTGCTTGCGGTCCCGACGATGACCAGTGCTGCCACCACGCTGCGGGTGAGCAGCAGCATGATCATGAAGATCAGCGTCAGCGCCGAAACCACGGCGATCATCAGGTCATACTTCTCGCCGTCGGCCATGTCGCGGAAGGTCGCCGCGGTCCCGCCGAGATAGACCTTGGCGTCGGACAGCGAAGACTGTTTGAGTGCCTCCTGGGCGGCGGTCCGCTCCGCGGACACCCGGGCGATGCCCTCGGGCGTCATCGGATCACCCTGGTGAGTGATGAAGAACCGCACCGACTTTCCGTCGGGGGAGAAGAACATCTTTACGCCGCGAATGAATTCCGGGTTGCCGAACGCCTCCGGGCGGCAGGTAGAACATGTCGTCGTTCTGCGCTTTATCGAAGCTTTGCCCCATGACGATCGACGTGTTGCTCATCGCCTCCATCTGGTTGATCATCGCGCTGAAGGTGGCGTACATCGTCAGCGTGAGACCGTGTGTCGTTTTCAACGTTTCGAGCATGATCGGGATCAGCTGTTCCAGCTCGTGGGAGGCTGCCGCGGTGCGCCCGATGTCGCCGGAGAGGACGTGGAACTTCTCGGCGAGTTGGTCGAAGCCGTCGATCGAGTCGAACAACGACCGGAACGACCAGCAGATCGGAATATCGAAACAGTGCTTGTCCCAGTAGAAGTAGCTGCGGATCGGCCGGTAGAAGTCGTCGAAATCCGCGATATGGTCACGCAGGCTGTCGGTGATCTGCGATGTTTCCTCGGTGGTCTTGGCGCTGTCGAGCGCGGCGCTCGCCAGGTCATGGGTGACCTTCGCCTGGCGTTCCGTCACGTCGATCATGATCTGCATCTCGTCGGCCATCTTCAGCATGTCTTTCATTCTGTCTTTCAGAAAGTCCATGTTCTGCATGGTCGTCTGGCCTTGAATGCTGTTCTGAAAGGGAATCGAGCTGTGCTGAATCGGAATCCCCAAGGGTCTGGTGATGTCCTGGACCATCGCGATGCCGACTGTGCGGATCTCGTTCTTGGCGACCTTGTCCAACACCAGCATGTCGGCCGGATTGCGCATGTCGTGGTCGGCCTCGATCATCAGCATGTCCGGATTCATCCGGGCCTCGGAGAAGTGCCGATCGGCCGCGGCATACCCGACGTTGGACGGCGCCGACTCGGGTAGGTAGTGGCGGTCGTTGTAACTCGTCTTAAAGCCCGGGCAATGCGACCATGCCGACCAGGACGACCGCCGCGCTCACCGCGAAAATCGGTGCGGGCCAACGTACAACCGCTGTGCCGACCCTTCGCCACAGCCGGCCGCGGGACTGCCTGTTCTTCTCGAACAGCCCGAACCGGCTGCCGATGAAAACCACCGCCGGGCCCAGGGTAAGGCCAGCCGCCACCACGACGATCATGCCGATGGCCACCGGTGGGCCCATGGTGTTGAACCAGGGCAGGCGCGCGAAGCTCAGACAGTACGTCGCGCCGGCGATCGTCAAGCCCCGAACCCAGCACAACGGGCGCGACTCCACGAAATGTCGTGTAGTAGGCGGTCTCCCGGTCTGCACCGGCCGCACGCGCTTCCTGGTATCGGCCGATGAGGAAGATCCCGTAGTCCGTCCCGGCGGCGATCGCCAGCATCGTCAGGATGTTCGCGGCGAAGGTGGTAAGCCCGAACGCGTTGTTGTAGCCCAGCACTGCGACGATTCCTCGCGCACATGCCAGCGCGACAAACGTCATGAACAACTGGATCAGCGTGGTGACAATCGATCGGTAGACCAGCAGCAGCATGATCGCGATCGCGCCCAAGGTGAACATGGTGATCTTGGCCAGGCTGGCGTTGCCGATGACGTGCATGTCGTCGGATAGCGCCGCCGGGCCGGTCACATAAGCCTTGACGCCAGGCGGCGCGGGTTCGTTGTCGACAACTTTGCGGACGGCCTCGACTGATTCGTTCGCCTGAGTGGTGCCCTGGTTACCGGCGATGTTGACCTGGACGTAGGCGGCCTTCGCGTCGGCGCTCTGCGCGCCCGCCGCCGTGAACCTGTCCCCCCAGAAGTCCTGAATATGCTGGACGTGCTCAGGGTCCTGCCGCAGCTTACGGACGATGTCGTCGTAGTAGCGGTGCGCGGCGGCGCCGAGTGGGTGCTGGCCTTCCACCACAACCATCACCGTGCTGTTGGAATTGAACTCCTTGAAGTTGTGTCCCATCCGCATCATCGCCTTCATCGACGGCGCGTCCAGGGGAGCCATCGGCGCTGAATGGTTTTCGCCGACGACTTCCAGGGTCGGTACGGCGACATTGACGATGACGGTCAGCGCGACCCAGCCCAGGATGATGGGAATTGCGAAGATGCGGATGAAGTGCGGGATGAACGGCCGGTGGGGGTGGCTGGGCTCGGGTGTCGTGGTGCTGGCCGTGTCTAAGCGTCGCTCTCCATCGCTTCGGTCTGCATCGTCGCCGGGGCGGGTCATGCGGACTTCACCAGGCAGAAGGTCTGCGCATTGTGGCCGTTCATACTCTGATGCTCACGAAGGACGCCGTCGACGGTGATGCGGCAACCGATGTGGTTGCCGTCGGTTTGGGCCATGATGTTGGCGCTGACCGCGGGCAGGGTGGTGGAAAGGGTGTAGGACCATGGCAGCGGCGCCCGGTTGACCTGGTGCGTGTTGGCGTCGGCGTCCCAGTAGTTGATGTTCGCGGTGCTGCCGGGCGGCCCGTCGATCTCGTACTTCACGACTTTCGGGTTGAACTGAACGATCTTGATCCCGGCTCCCGCGTTCGCATTCAGGTCCTGCGAGCCGAACACCTTGTGCAGGCGCATCACCACGAGCCCGGAGATCGACAGGACGACAATCAGAAGCAACGGTATCCACAAGCGCCTGAGCAAACCGCCAATCGAAATCGCTCTCACTCGGTCTCCTCTCGCCGGCCCGTCCACCGTCTTCTCCGCGGACAGATCAAGCCGCAGATCCATTCCGCCCGCCACCGTTGACGTCGTAGCTCTGCCGGATCAGCTGGTGTCCATCCGTCATCATCGCCGATGAATAGAACCTTCGCTCGGCTAACTATGCTAGACGGTAGGGCACGTCCGCGTTCCCCTAGGTCCTGTTCATCTGTCCGGGCGTTTACGGCTGCGCTGCCGCGCGCCCGGTGACCGGCGGCAGGTCGGCCAACGTCACGATCCCCGGGCTGGCCGCGACCACCGCCGGCACCGCGTTGGTGACCGGCATCGCGGTGTAGATCATGCCCAGGCCCATGAATCCCGGCTCGGTCCAATCCTTGGGCGGAAGGCAATGAATCACCGTGCGCATGTTAGGTAGGCCGAACACCTGAATGACGTGGCCATGCTCAAGAGGCTTCGGCGGCTCGACGTGACTGCCCATGATCCAGTTGAATCCGACGCTGACGACGTTGCGGTCACCGACCCAGCCGCGGTGGTAGCCGTAGACGCCGCCGACGGTGCCGGCCGGGATCTTCATAAACCCCAGGTCACTATCGGCGGTGGCGGCCGTGAAGGTGACGTCGAAGGTGATCTTGTCCAGCGTGGCTCCGATAGCGTCGGCCATCATCGCGGCCGACTCGGCGAAGACCTCGCTTTCGCGTCGCACATTCTCGGCCAGCCCCGGCGTATCCGGGTCCTGCGAGAAACCCATCGCGGTCTGAGTCTCCGCGGATTCGTAGGTCGAGCAGTCCACCGATTCGGTGATGCGGATCTCGTCGACTCGTTCGCAGGACCCGCTGAGCGCCATGCCGACCAGGTTCGTCATTCCCGGGTGTGCACCGCTGCCGAAGATCGTCGACCCGCCCCGTTGACACGCGTCGGCAATGCGCTGCCGGTCCTGCGGGTTTTGCTTACCACCGGTGATCCAGGCTGCGCTCGAGCACACGTTGACCCCCGATTCGAGTAGTCGCACCAACTCGTCGACACTGGGCCACAACGGGTTATAGCAACAGGCGTCGGGTCGAAGTGCCAGCAGCGCATCGATGTCGTTGGTGGCCGTCACGCCGGTGGGCTCCGGCCAGCCGGAAAGCTCGGCGGCGTCCACGCCGACTTTGTCCTGCCCGTGCGCATAGACCCCGACCAGCTCCATGTCGGGTCTGCCGATGATCGCGTGTAGTGATCGTCTTCCGATGTTCCCGGTGGTCCACTGGATCACCCGCAACGGAGAGTCTGCGCTGATTGTGCTCATCGGTGCTCCTTTGCTGGCGCGATTGGACTCATTATGTTCAACCCGACCCACGTGCACGCGAGCCGGGCGTCCTAAGATTCAGAGCCCGGCCATGCCGACCGCGAGGAACACACAGCCGGCCGCGGCCAGCACGACGGCAACTTCGAGGCGGCGACGCGATCGAATCCAGTTGTGCAGCGCTGTCATCGACCTGGCGGTTGCCTTGGGCGCCAGTAGATGGGCCAGCAGCGGAATCTCGACCAGCGCGAAGGCCACGACGTTAAACATCAACAGCACCGCGACTTGCGTCAGGGCTGCCGCGCCTGAGGCCAGGATGACGGCTAGCGCGGCAAGATAATCGGCCGAGGGCAACGCGATGCCCAGACCGGCGATTCCCGCGGCTGACAGCGAATGCCCGCTCAGCAATCGTTGGGCCGGCCTCGTCAAACTTGCCGGGCGCGAGCCCAACCGGCCCGGAACGTCCACGGCCACGACTAGGGCGACCACTAGCGCCAGGAACCCGATCAAAATCTGAACCTTCGGCAAAGTGAAGTAGGTCGACCCCAGCAGTCTGCGTCGAAACATGAATAAGACCACCAGACCCACCGTCATTCCCATTGCGAAACCGCCAGACAAAAACGCGAGCAGTTGCAGCACCGGTCTGGGCCTGTTCAGCATGAGCACAGTCATACCGATGCGGAACGGTTCGACACTGACCGCAAAGGCCATTACCAGGACAGTGATCAACATTGGTGATTCTGGGCGCCGCCGACCGGCCGGCTTAGGCGTCCAACCGGATGAATTGGTCCTGGCGGTACTGCTCGATACAGGCGGCGCGTTGGATCTTGCCGCTCGTCGTGGTGGGAATTGAGCCGGGCGGTACCAGAACGAGGTCCCCGATATTCAAGCCGTGCGCATTGGATATCGCGGAGGTGACGTCGCTTGTGACGCGGGTGAGCCAGTGCATCGCCTCCTCGTTGGAATTGCTTCGCTCCTTGAGCTCGATGACGGTGACCAGCTTCTCGGTGCTATTCAGTGGGACCGATATCGCCGCGACCCGACCACGTGTGATCTCTTGGACCGTCGCCTCGATGTCCTCGGGGTAGTGATTACGCCCATGGATGATCAGCAGATCCTTGATGCGGCCGACAATGAATAGCTCACCCTCGGAGATGAAACCCTGGTCGCCGGTTCTCAGCCAGGGGCCGTCAGGTGTGCCCGGCGAAGGGTCGACGAGCGTTGCGCTGAAGCTGTGCTGCTCCTCCGGCGGTTTGTGCCAGTAGCCGTCGGCGACGTTGGCGCCATGTAACCAGATCTCGCCGACCAAGCCGTCCGGGCACTCGCGGTTTGTGTCGCAGTCGACGATCCGCAGCGTGGGGGATTGCGGCACTTTGTATTTGACCAACAGGCTATATGAGGGACGCATCATATCGTCCCGAAAATTGAAGTGAGCAAACCGATCAACGAAACGTTGTAAGGTGGCCGGCTCGACGCGTTCGGCACCGCTGATGATGCCCAGCACCCCCCCGAGGTCGAGCCCGGCCAGGTCACTGTCCCGCGAGATCTACCCGCTGACCGAGGCGAAGACGGCGTTTCGCCGGATGCAGCAAGCGCGGCATATCGGCAAGATCGTGCTGCAAGTGCCGAGTCGGCTACAGCCGCGTGGTGATCGGAGCTACCTGATCACCGGTGGCCTTGGTGCGATCGGCCTGCACACGGCGTCCTATCTGGCCCAGCTCGGTGCCGGTGACATCGTGCTGACCAGCCGACGTGCGCCCGACACGGAGGTCCAACGGGCAATCGAAGACATCACTGAGCGTTACCGGTGCCGCATCCACACCTTCGCAGCCGATGTCGGCGACGAGGCCGAAGTTGCGAACCTGCTGGAGCGGATCCGCGCGGAGTTGCCGCCGCTCGCGGGAGTGGCGCATCTGGCGGGTGTGCTCGATGATGCGCTGCTGTCACAGCAGAGCCTGGAGCGCTTCCGAACGACGCTGGTGCCCAAGGCGTTCGGTGCCTGCCATTTAGACCGGTTGACGAAGAACGACGATCTTGACTTCTTCATCGTGTCCTCCTCGGTGTCCAGCTTGCTCGGTCCACCCGGCCAGGCCAACTACTCGACTGCCAATGCGCTGCTCGACGGGCTGGTCGCGGAAAGAAAGGCGCAAGGCTTGCCGGCGACCGGGGTCAACTTTGGTCCCTGGGCCCAGGGGGGTATGGCCTCGTCAGAGGCCGCGCGCGCCAATATCAGTGCGCAAGGCCTGGTTCCGTTGGAACCCTCGGCTGCCCTCAGCGCCCTAGCCGAGGTCGTCGCCAGTGGAACTGGGCAAGCAACTGTCATCAAGGCCAACTGGCAGCGTGCCGCGAAGGTGTTGGGCAGTTCCCGTCCACCGATTCTCGACCTCGTGTTGCCGAGTGCTGTCACGGAGGCGACCGGCGACAGTGAGTTGCTCCGGCAACTGCAGGAGATACCAGTGCCGCAGCGCGCTGGTTTCATTACCGAATTCCTGCAGCGCGAAGTGCAGGGTTTCTTGCGGCTCACGCAACCGCCCGCCGCAACGAGTCGGTTCTTGGACCTGGGTACGGATTCACTGATGGCGGTCGAACTTCGCAACCGGTTGCACAGCCAGTTCGGAGGCGCATTCACGATCAATGCCACTGCCGTATTCGACTATCCGACGATCGGGGGGCTCGACGAGTATCTGGCAGCTCAGCTGCCCGATTCGGAATCACCGTCGGGCGAGCCGGAATCCGGTGCAGCGCCTGAGCAGAGTTCGGATCCGGTTCCTGCGCCTGAGGCGACCTTGGAAGCCGTTGCTGCGTCCGAGGAGAGCTCAGAGGCCATCGGAGAGCCGGAGGCGAGCGAGGAATCCGCTGCGGCGCCTGAGCCGAGTTGATGCTGGTGCTGGTCAGTCGGCGATATTGAAGGCCGAGTTGACCTTGGTCGGCCGGACCCGCACCACCAGCTCGCCAGGTACCGCGTTGCGGTGGCCGAATTCCTTGGCGCGATGTGCGCCCATGTAGCGCCCACCGATCCGAGTAGCGATCTCGAGTAGGTCCTCGGCGCCGTCGTGTACGGACGCTATTCCCTGAACTTGGACGAACGAGTACGGCGGATGCGGGTCGTCGACGCAGATGACAACACGCGAATCCTTTTTCAGCGCACGGCCTTTCGCGGTTTCACGGCCGGTGTTGAACACCAGCTCGCCGTTGTCGACGATGAACCACACCGGAGCGACCAACGGCCGACCGTCCGGCGCAACGTAACCCAGCATCCCGGTGCGGGTGCCCGCCGACAAGAATTGGGCGACCTCGTCGGAGAGTTCGGCCATGTGGATTCTGCCGACCTACAAGGTCACGATCTCGTAGTCACCGACCTGATCGATCAGCACATGCAACTGGTCCTGGGCAGAACCGAGGGTGCGGTCGATCGCGGTCAGCCGCGCCGCGTAGTGGCCGACGGGGTATTCCGCGGTCATCCCGATGCCGCCGTGCAGCTGGATCGCCTCCTGGCCGATGTGCCGTCCCGACTGGCCGATCTGCAGCTTGGCCCGCGCCGCGATGAGCGGATCGAGATTGCCATCGGCGATCGACATCGCGGCGTAGAGGTTCATACTGCGGGCCAATTCGAGTGAAACGTACATATCGGCGGCGCGCTGAGTCAGGGTCTGGAAGGTGTTCAGGGTGACTCCGAACTGCTTGCGCGTCTTGAGGTATTCGGTTGTCAACCGAAGCGCCTCTTCCATGGCACCGACCGCTTCGGCGCACAGCGCGGATTGGACGCGAACGACGCCGTGGCGGATTGCGGCCGACGCGTCCACCGCCTCCCCGAGCGGCTCGCCCGGCACCTGGTTCAGGTCGATCTGTGCGCCGCGCTGGCCGTCGAATGTGCGGTACGGGTGCCGGGTAACGGCTTCACCGTCGACCAGGAACAACCCGATTCCGCCGTCGGGCAAGCCCGCGCTGACCACTAAAGTATCGGCGCAGTCGCCGGCGAGAACCGGGTTCTTCCGTCCGCTGAGCAGCCACGAATCACCTTGCTGTACAGCGGTCGTCGCGACGCCATCGTTAGACGCCGCCCGCATCCCGGGTTCGAGGTGCGCGAACGCCAGCAGCCGCTGCCCCCCGGCGACTTCGTCGAGCAGCTGTCTCTGGGTGTCGCTACCCGCTTCGGCGATGATCGCCCCCGGTCCCAGCGCGGCATTCACGACGGGTTCGGGTGCAAGTCGGCGCCCGACTTCGGTGAGAACGACCATCACCTCAATCTGTCCTGCCTCATCCGGATCGAAGCCCAGCCCGAGAATGCCGATGTCGGCCAGCTGACTCCACACCTCGCGGCTCCAGCCCAGGTCGGTGCCGACGGTCTTGTTGCGGCTCTCCGGGTCATAGCTGCGGGACAGCAATTCGCGGGTGGTGTCGCGGAGCAGCACCTGCTCGTCGCTCAGCTGAAAGTCCATGGCCTTACCTCCCGTTCCTCTTCGCTACAAGCCGAGAATGGTTGACGCGATGATGGTGCGCTGTATTTCGTTGCTGCCGCCGTAGATGGATGTCTTGCGGTAATTCAGGTAATGCGGCGCACTGCCTTGCGCCCATCCCGGTGAGGCGATGTCGTCGCCGGCATCGAACGGCAGGGCATCCGGCCCGGCCACTTCGACGAGCAATTCGGTGGCGGTCTGCTGCAACTGGCTGCCGCGCAGTTTGAGCACCGACGACGCTGGATTGGGCTTACCGTCCGACGAGCCGGACGCGACCCTCATTTGGGTGAGTTCCAATGCCAGCAAGTCGTTTTCGGCTTCGGCGAGCCGGGCGGCGAACAGAGGATCGTCGAGCATGCCGGTGTCGGCGGCACAGTGTTTGACCTCGGCGAGACGAACCTTGGTGCGGCCCACTCCCGCGATGCCGGTCCGCTCGTTGCCCAATAGGAACTTGGCGTATGTCCAGCCTTGATTCTCTTCTCCGACAAGCTGATCGGCGGGCACCCGGACGTCCTCGAAGAACACCTCGTTGACCTCATAGCTGCCGTCGATCAACTTGATCGGCCGCATCGTGATCCCCGGGGTATCGAGATCTATGAGCAGAAACGAGATACCAGCCTGCTTTTTGGGCGCTTGTGGGTCGGTGCGCACCAGACAGAAAATCCATTCCGCCCATTGACCCAATGTCGTCCAGGTCTTCTGCCCGTTGACGACATAGCTGTCGCCATCACGCAGGGCGGTGGTACGCAGCGACGCCAAGTCCGAGCCGGCTTCGGGCTCGGAGAACCCCTGGCACCACCAGATGTCGAGGTTGGCCGTCGGCGGCAGGAATCGCTGCTTGATCTCCTGGGAGCCGAACTCGGCGATCACCGGCCCGACCATCTTGGCGTTGAAGTTCAGCGGTTCCGGGACGGAGGCCAGCTGCATCTCGTCGAGCCAAATCTGGTGCTGAGCAGGCGTCCAGTCCTTTCCGCCCCATTCGACGGGCCAGTTGGGCACCGCCAGCCCGTGCTCATTGAGCGTCTGGTGGCTGATGACGAAGTCGTCGCGATCGAGGGTTGACCCCTGGCGAACCTTCTCGCGGGTCTCTGCCGGGATCTTGGTGGTGTAAAAGGTGCGCAGCTCGTCACGGAACGCGGCTTCATCCGGCGTGAGCGCCAGTTGCATGGCAGTCTCCTCTGTTGGATCGGACGGTCCTGCCCTGCACGCTATCCGTATCGCCGGTGGCCAAGTCCAGCGGCTGGCCTCATAGCGATTGTGCACAGTCGACAGTCCATCCACAGCCGGTCCAGCGAGGCTGCGCGACGGCGCTGATGCGACGGTCAGCACACCTACGGTCGGCGGATGCGAACAGAACTGCCCGCCGAGCGGCTGCACAGACGCCTCGGGGCTGAACCGGACCCCGACGCCGACGGCACCGATCCCGACGCTGACCCGAATTCTCTACTGCCACGGTGGCTTCCGGACGGCTCGACGCACGACGGTGCCGGCTGGCTCGCGAAGGTGCGGGCCGACCCGGGCCGCGCCGGCGCCATCGCATTGGCCGCGATCGCCGCGATCGCGGTACTGGTCACCATCTTCACGTTGATGCGTGATGCGCCCGCGCCGGTGGTGTCTGCAAAACTTCCACCTGTTGAGCAGGCGTCATCGGGCCACCGCGGGCCGAGTCCAAGCACGTCGACCGGGCCGAGCCAGCCGGTGGTGGTGAGTGTGGTGGGTCTGGTGCACACGCCCGGCCTGGTCACTCTGGCGCCCGGTGCGCGTATCGCCGACGCGCTGAAGGCGGCGGGCGGCACGATGGATGGCGCCGACACCATTGGGCTGAATATGGCCCGCCAGGTCGATGACGGCGAGCAGATCGTCGTGGGGATCGCGCCTGCCAAAGGACAACCGAGCGTGTTGGGCAGCTCGGTGAGTTCCGGTTCGCCCGCCCCCACACCCGGCAAGACGCCCGGGCCGGCCAGACCCGGACGGGCTGAGGTGATCAACTTGAACACCGCGACCGAGCAGCAGCTGGACACCCTGCCCGGGGTCGGGCCGGTGACGGCGGCCGCCATCGTGGCCTGGCGGCAAGCCAACGGCAAATTCACCAGCGTCGATCAGCTCGCCGAGGTTGACGGCATCGGGCCGGCGCGTTTGGAAAAGCTGCGCCCGCTGGTCCGTGTCTGAGACCGGTGCAGCAGCCGGGCGGCGGCGACTCCACAGCGGCGCGCCTCGATGCGCGTCTGGTGCCAGCCGCGTTGACCGGTTGGGCAGTTACCGCAGCGGGAATCATCTGGCCGATCGGCCACATCGTAGGGGCGGTGTGTGCATCAGGAGGCCTGTGCGGCGCTGCGCTGTGGCGCGCCGGAGATCGGGCGTCACGAATGCGGGCCATCGGGGTCGGCCTAGTGGCCGTCGGCGTTGTGGGGGCGGGGTTTGGGTTCGCGATCGCGTTGCGCGCCAACGCAGTGGCTTGCCACCCCATCACAGCGGCGTTCGGGACGGCTGCGCAGGTGGCGCTCACGCCCAGCGAAAGCGCGCTGTCGGTGGGCTCAGGGCGTTCGGGCCGGCTGATGTTCCGCGCCAGCCTGCAGGAACTGGGAGACGACAAGATCTCCGGCCGCGTCGTGGTTTTCGCACCGGTGCGCGACTTCAGCGGGGTAATGGTCGGTCAGCAGTTGCGCTTCCGTGCGCGGATTACCCGCCCCTCGCGCCATGACCTAACGGTGGCGGTAGTGACTGCGATTGGTCAGCCGACGATGGGTCATGTCGGACCGGTGTATCGGGCTGCGCATGCCGTCCGCGTTGGGTTCGCTGAAACAGCTCGTCAGGTGCTTCCGGCAGACCAAGCGGCGATGCTGCCCGGGCTGGTCCTCGGTGACACCTCGACGGTCACCGCGGTGACCAGCCGAGAATTTCGTGCCGCAGGTTTAACGCACCTCACCGCGGTATCCGGGGCCAATGTCACGATTGTGTGCGGCGCGGTGCTGTTCTCGGCCCGGCTGATCGGTCCGCGCGGGGCGGTGGGGTTGGCTGGTGCCGCGTTAGTGGTGTTTGTGATCGTGGTGCAGCCCACCGCCAGTGTGCTGCGCGCGGCGGTGATGGGCGCGATAGCCCTGTTGGGTGTGTTGTCTGCGCGTCGGCGGCAAGCGATTCCGGCTTTGGCGGGCACGGTGCTGCTGTTGATGGTCGTCGCTCCTCAGCTGGCCGTCGAAGTGGGTTTCGCGTTGTCCGTAGTGGCGACGGCCGCCCTGGTGGTCCTCGCGCCGGTATGGTCGCGGCGTCTGGTGGCAGCGGGTTGTCCTAAGCCGCTGGCGGATGCCGCCTGCGTGGCGTGGGCTGCGCAGTTGGTGACGGCTCCGCTGATCGCCGGCATTTCGGGTCAGCTGAGCCTGGTGGCCGCTGGAGCTAATTTCGCGGTGGCGGCGCTGATCGCGCCGATCACCGTGCTGGGCAGTGCGGCAGCGGCACTGTGTTTGTTCTGGCCGGCCGGGGCACACCTGCTGATCCGGTTCACCGGTCCCGAACTGTGGTGGCTGCTGCGGGTCGCGCATTGGGCAGCCGGCGTGCCCGCCGCCACGGTGCCGGTGCCGTCCGGGTGGCCCGGTGTCTTGGTGGTTGGCGCGGCGTCGGTGCTGGTGGTGGTGCTGTGGCGGTGGCGATGGTTTCGAGCGGGACTGGCGGTGGCGATCGCCGGGCTGGTCGCCTGGTCGTTGTCGGGTCTGGTGATAGGGGCCGGCGGGTCTGTCGGGCGCACGTGACACGATCGAACGGTGAGCCAGCAGGTTTCCGGGTTGCATCTGGTCTTGGGAGAAGAGGAGTTGCTGGTCGAGCGCGCTGTCGCGGGGGTGCTGCGGGCGGCGCGGCAGCGCGCTGGTACCGACGACGTCCCGGTCACTCGGGTGCGGGCCGGTGAGGTCGGTGTCTACGAGCTGGCCGAATTATTGAGCCCGTCGCTGTTCGCAGACGAGCGTGTCGTCGTGCTGGAAGCCGCCGGTGAGGCAGGCAAGGAAGCCGCCGAGTTGATCGCCCATGCGGCCGCGGACATCCCGTCAGGCACTGAACTCGTGGTCGTGCATTCCGGCGGCGGCCGCGCCAAGGCGTTGGCCAGCCAGCTGCGCGCGCTGGGCGCGCAGGTACACCCGTGTGCGCGGATCGCCAAGGCCGGCGAACGCTCTGACTTCGTCCGCAAGGAATTTCGCGCGCTGCGAGTCAAGGTCGACGACGACACGGTCACTGCCCTGCTGGATGCCGTCGGCTCCGATGTACGCGAACTCGCTTCGGCCTGTTCACAATTGGTTGCCGATACTGGCGGCAGCGTCGATGCCGATGCGGTGCGGCGCTACCACAGCGGCAAGGCCGAGGTGAAGGGCTTCGACATCGCCGACAAGGCGGTGGTCGGCGATGTCGAAGGGGCGGTCGAGAGCCTGCGGTGGGCGATGATGCGCGGCGAGCCGCACGTGGTGTTGGCCGACGCTTTGGCCGAGGCCGTGCACAGCATCGGTCGGGTGGGGTCGGTCTCTGGTGACCCTTACCGTCTGGCCGCTGAGCTTGGGATGCCACCATGGCGGGTGCAGAAGGCGCAGAAACAGGCCCGGCGCTGGTCGCGCGAGATGGTGGCCACCGCGATGAGATTGGTGGCTGCGTTAAACGCCGACGTCAAGGGCGCGGCCGCTGATGCCGATTACGCGCTGGAAGCAGCGGTGAAAAAGGTCGCTGAACTAGCGGCCGGTGATGATGCGGGCCGGGGGCGCTAGCCCGCCGGCATTAGCTCAGAGCTTGTGGAGGGCGTGTGCCAACGCCGACTTCTTGTTTGCCGCCTGGTTCTTGTGGATGACGCCCTTGCTGGCAGCCTTGTCGAGCTTGCGGCTGGTGGATACCAGCAGCTCGGCGGCTTTTTCTTTTTCGCCCGCGGCGGCGGCTTCGCGGAACGCGCGGACAGCCGTGCGAAGTGACGACTTCACCGACTTGTTGCGCAGTCGGGCGCGCTCATTGGTGCGGATGCGCTTTTGCTGCGACTTGATGTTTGCCACGCGTTTATTTCCCTCGCAAATCTCAGCGGCTTGTGGTCTTCAAGGTCTGCCGCAGCGCATCAGCGCCTGGGCGGCGACTGTTCAGGGTATCAGTCCGCTACCGAATCTCCCAAAGTGGAGGGGCCGGGCCTGCGGAAATGGCGCATGTGTTGCAGCATGGGACAATGGCCACAAGAACCCTGGCCGCTGAGACGAAGCGGCAACCGCGCAGCCAGTCACAGTTATCAACCCAATACGAGCGCATCTTCGACGGCTACACCGCGAGGGGCAATTACGCGGATGCCTTCGATGAGATGTTCGACGGGCAGGCCAATGTGCGCGGCCCCTACAAGGGCATTTACGCTGAGCTCGCGCCGTCGGATGCCTCCGAGCTCGAGGCGCGAGCCGAGGCGCTGAGCCGTGCATTCAGCGACCAGGGCATCACGTTTTCACTGTCCGGCAAGGAACGGCCGTTTCCGCTGGACCTGGTCCCGCGGGTGATCTCGGCCGCTGAGTGGACACGGTTGGAGCGCGGCATCAAACAGCGCGTCAAGGCCCTGGAGTGTTACCTCGACGATGTCTACGGCGAGCAGCAGATTCTGCATGACGGCGTCATCCCGCGTCGGCTGGTGACCTCTTGCGAGCACTTCTACCGACAGGCCGCCGGGATCGTCCCGCCCAACGGGGTGCGTATCCACGTCGCCGGTATCGACCTGATCCGTGACGAGCGCGGCAACTTCCGGGTGCTTGAGGACAACCTTCGGTCGCCTTCCGGAGTGTCGTACGTGGTGGAAAACCGGCGGACCATGGCGCGGGTCTTCCCGAACCTCTTCGCCACTCACCGGGTACGCACGGTCGACGACTACGCGGCGCACCTGTTGCGCGCGCTGCGCAACTCCGCAGCCACCAACGAAGCCGACCCGACCGTTGTGGTGCTGACTCCCGGGGTGTTCAACTCCGCATATTTCGAACATTCGCTGCTGGCCCGTCAGATGGGTGTTGAGCTCGTCGAAGGACGGGATCTGTTCTGCCGCGACAACCAGGTGTATATGCGCACCACCGAAGGCGAGCGCCAGGTCGATGTCATCTACCGGCGCATCGACGACGCGTATCTCGACCCCATGCAGTTCCGTCCCGACTCCGTGCTCGGCGTCGCCGGCGTGCTCAACGCCGCTCGGGCGGGCAACGTGGTCATCTCCAGCGCCGTCGGCAACGGGGTGGGCGACGATAAACTCGTCTACACCTACGTGCCGACCATCATCGAGTACTACCTCGGCGAAAAACCGTTGCTCGCCAATGTGGACACCTACCGCTGCTGGCTGGATGACGAGCGCGAAGAAGTGTTGGATCGGATCAGCGAATTGGTGATCAAACCGGTCGAAGGGTCCGGCGGCTACGGCATTGTCTTCGGGCCGGAGGCGTCCGGTAAAGAACTGTCCGTCATCAGCAAGAAAATCCGCGACCACCCCCGCGGTTGGATCGCGCAGCCGATGATGCAACTGTCTACCGTCCCGACCCAGGTCGACGACAAGCTGGCGCCCCGTTACGTCGACCTGCGGCCGTTCGCGGTCAACGACGGCGACGACGTCTGGGTGCTGCCCGGCGGCCTGACCCGGGTGGCACTGGTCGAGGGATCGCGGGTGGTCAACTCCAGCCAGGGCGGCGGGTCCAAGGACACCTGGGTGCTGGCGCCGCGTGCCTCGGTGGCCGACCGCGAGCTCGGTGCCGCCCAGATCGTGCGGGCATTGCCGAAGCCGGTTACGTCGAACGGCGAAGCGGACGGCGACAAGCCGGCCCAGCAGCAGAAACAGTCGCAGGCGCGCCCGGGGCAGGAACAGCAGCAGCAGCCGGGTCAACAGCAAGAGCAGCAGATGGTGATCTGCTGATGCTGGCCCGCAACGCCGAAGCGCTGTACTGGATCGGTCGTTACGTCGAACGCGCCGACGACACGGCTCGCATCCTCGACGTAACTGTGCACCAACTGCTGGAGGATTCCAGCGTCGACCCCGACCACACTTCCCGAGTGCTGTTGTACGTGTTGGACATTGAGGCGCCGGACACCCAATTGGACGTCTGGTCGCTGACTGACCTGGTGGCATTTCGCCGCGACACCGCAGGCGGCTGCTCCATCGTCGACGCGATCTCAGCCGCGCGGGAAAATGCGAGGTCTGCCCGGGAGGTGACGTCCACGGAGACCTGGGAGTGCCTCAACACCACCTTCAACGCGTTGGGTGAGCGCGAACGTGCCGCCAAACGCCTAGGGCCGCATGAATTCTTATCGTTCATCGAGGGCCGCGCCGCGATGTTCGCCGGGCTCGCCGACTCGACGCTGTCACGCGACGACGGGTATCGCTTCATGATGCTGGGCCGCGCGATCGAGCGGGTGGACATGACGGTGCGGATGTTGTTGTCGCGGGTGGGGGACAGCGCATCATCTCCGGCGTGGGTGACCGTGCTGCGCTCCGCGGGCGCACACGATACCTATCTGCGCACCTATCGCGGGGTGTTGGACGCTAACCGAGTGGTCGAGTTCATCCTGCTCGATCGCCTATTTCCACGGTCGGTCTTCTACTCGTTGAAGATGGCTGAGCACAACCTCGACGAACTGCTCCATCGCTCGCACAGTCGGGTCGGTTCCACCGCTGAAGCTCAACGGCTGCTCGGTAGAGCCCGCAGTGAACTCGAATTCATCCGACCGGGCGTGCTGCTTGAATCGCTAGAGATGCGGCTGGCCGCTTTGCAGAAGTCGTGCTATGACGTCGGAGAAGCGTTGGCAGTACAGTACTTCCACGCCGTACCGTGGGTCGCCTGGTCGGATGCCGGCCGGCGTGAGCCGCTGCCGGCGAGGCAGGGGAAGGGGAAGAGCTGATGTGGCGGATGCGGGTTCTGCACGCCACCGGATACGCTTATCCTTCGCCGGCGACGGCCTCCTACAACGAAGCCCGACTCACGCCGCGATCGGACTCACGGCAAAACGTCATTCTCAACCGTGTCGAAACCGTACCGGCCACACGGTCATACCGGTACATCGACTACTGGGGCACTGCGGTGACGGCATTCGACCTGCATGCGCCGCACACCGAACTGACCGTGACGTCGTCGTCCGTTGTGGAGACCGATCGACCGGAACCTCCGACAGAAAAGCTCGGCTGGGCCGACATGCGGATCGAATCGGTGGTCGATCAGTTCGACGAGGTGCTTCGGCCCACCGAGCACACGCCCGCAAGCAAACGTGTTGCGGCTGTGGGTAAGCGGATCGCCAAGTATCACGAACCTGCCGAAGCCGTCGTCGCGGCTGCGGAGTGGGTACGCAGTGAACTGGACTATGTTCGCGGCACCACCGGTGTCCATTCGTCGGGGTTGGACGCATTGCGTGAGGGCAAAGGCGTCTGTCAGGATTTCGTGCATTTGTCACTAATTATTCTGCGCAGCATGGGTATTCCCGCACGTTATGTGTCGGGTTATCACCACCCCGACCGTGACGCGACGATTGGAAAGACCGTCGAGGGGCAGAGTCATTCCTGGATCCAGGCATGGACCGGGAGCTGGTGGGAACTCGACCCGACCAACGACAGCAAGATCACCGAGCAGTACATCAGTGTGGGCGCCGGCCGGGACTACTCTGATGTGTCCCCGCTAAAGGGCATTTACTCTGGACAGGGCGCCACTGACCTGGACGTCCTGGTCGAAATCACCCGGTTGGCGTAGTTTCCGGGCGACGGCGAAAGTCGACTGGCAAACCGTCCTATCGTTCACGCTATGGACGATTCGCCCGGAGATGTCGTAGCAGCTGATCGGCGGCATGGCGGGCCGGGGCTGGCGCTCGTCGCCTCGATCTGCATTGCGCTGCTTTTCGGTGGCTTGGCGATCGGAGTCGGGCTCGGCGGCGTGATGCCGCTGCCATACGGACCGGTCGCCGCGGTCCAGCAATACGTCCGCGCCCAGCCGGTTGCGGTTCAGATTGTGGCGGTGGCAGTGTTCGCCTCGTCGGTGCCGCTGGCCGTCTACGCGGCGACAGCCAGTGCCAGGTTGCGCCAGCTCGGGGTTGCCGCCCCGGCGGCGACGATCGCTTTGGCCGGCGGAATCTTGGCCGCCGGCGCCTTGGGTCTGACAGGTTTAGTGGGCTGGACTCTCTCGCGACCCGAGATCAGCGGCGACACCGCAGTGGTTCGGGCGCTGTATTTTCTGGTATTTCTGGTCGGCGGCCCGGGGCACATCGTGGCACTTGGCATTCTTGTCGCGGCCATGGCGATGCCCTGCCTCATCCTTGGACTGTTACCGCGACCGCTGGCCTTGGCCGGGTTGGCGATCGCCGCCCTTTCGGAATTGACCACGCTGGTGCTGATCTGGCCGATGCTGGGACCAATGTTGCCGGCGGCAAGGGTTTCGGCGTTGGTGTGGCTGCTGGTGGCCGGCGCGCGGTTACCTCTCCGGCGCAACGAAATCGGGTGAGCCTCAGCCGCGTGGTTCCACCTCGACCCGGTGCAGGTCGTCGCCGAGTTCGATCCACCCGTCGAACTCGGCAGCGGCCAGCGCACGCCACTGCTCCTCTTGGCCGGGCGCGATACCTGGCACATAGTGGGTCAGCACCAACGTGCCCACGCCGGCACGCCTCGCAGTGGCGGCCGCCTCTTGCACCGACGAGTGGTAATCACAGATGTCCTTGACCCGCTGTTGTGGCAGCAGAGATATGAGCTCCTTGCGGATGACGGTGTGCACCAGAGCGTCTGCGTGAGCGGCCAGTTCATCGAGGCTCTCACACGGGATGGTGTCGCCTGCGAGCACGACTGAGGCGCCAGCAGCTTCGATCCGGAATCCGATGGTCGGCGCGACCGGCCGGTGGTCGGTGGGTGCCACCCGGATTGACACGCCGTCGCAGTCCCACACTGGGCCCTGGGTGTATTCGTGCACCTCGACCGCTGGCGGGGCGGTCAGATCGTCGTGGTGAGCAATGCGGTAGCTGATGTCGGGGCCGAAGGCCTTCAATGTTGCCTCGACCACCGTGGCAGTTCCCGGTGGTCCGATGATCGGCAGCGGCGCGGGATCGGGTGCGAACGTGGTGACCCAGCGGGTGATCAGCAGGTCGCCGAGGTCGGCGATGTGGTCACTGTGCAGGTGGGTGAGCAGCAGCGCCGATAAACCATTGGCGCCCAGGCCGACCGCCGCTGCGCGTTGCAACACGCCGCGTCCGCAGTCCACCAGCAACAGCTGGCCACCGGCCCGCACCAGGGTGGCCGGTCCGGCCCGGTTCGGGTCGGGGATAGGGCTGCCGGTACCGAGCAGCGTGATCTCGATCATGACTTCAGGTATGCCACAGATCCTGACCGGCTTTATTCGATTTGCTAATTCAACTGGCTCACAACGCTTCTCTGTAATTACCGCGCGACCCGATGCCGCGCTCGACTGCGATTGCGCACCGCCGTGCCAGCGACTGGCCTCTTCGCCTTGCAGCCGTGGTCCTGACCTGGACGTTGACCAGGTTTTGACAAGCGGCTTTCACGATGACCGATCTCGCCGTAGCCTGGTGTGAACCGGATCACAATGGTTGGGAGGCTTCGATGCGGATTGCAGACGTGTTGCGGGGCAAGGGCGGCTCGGTGGTGACGATCGCCCCCGACGCCACGGTGACTGAGCTGCTCGAGGGGCTCGCCAGCCACAACATCGGTGCCATGGTGGTGGTCGGAGCCGACGGTGTTGCCGGCATCGTTTCCGAGCGTGACGTCGTGCGCCAGCTGCACGCCCAGGGGGCCTCGGTGCTCTCGAAGCCGGTGTCGAAAATCATGACGGCGGTGGTCTCGACGTGTACCAAGTCCGACACCGTGGACAGCCTGACCATGCTGATGACCGAAAACCGGGTGCGCCATGTACCGGTAGTCGAAAACGGAGAGTTGATCGGCATCGTCAGCATCGGTGACGTCGTGAAAACGCGGATGGAGGAGCTGGAGGCCGAGCACGAGCAGCTGCAGTCCTACATCACCCAGGGCTGATCTTGCTTACCGGCGAATGTGGGCTTATGACACGTGCTGACCGCTCAAGACGTGCATCAACCCCACATTCGACGCCGGCCCAACCTCCCACTCAGCTCCAGGAGTAGTCGCTGCGCAGGCGGGCAGCCACGATGTCGAAGGTCGCGGGTTCCAGGATTGCGCCCTCGCGGCGGATGCCCTCTTCGGGGACGTCAAGCACCCGGTCCAGCCGCACCCAACTGGGTCTGCCAGCCTCATCCCAGCTGCCGCTGCCGATTCCCACCCAGTTCCGGTCGGCGGCGTGTTTCTCCTGGCTGGACATCATCAGCCCGAGCAGGGTGTGGCGGTCGCGGCCCACGACCAGCACCGGGCGGTCCTTGCCGCGGCTGGGGTCGTCCTGGTAGGTCACCCATGTCCACACGATTTCGCCGGGGTCGGCCCGACCGTCCAAGTCGGGGGAGTAGACCACCTTGCGGGCCCGATGCGCGGTGGGCGCGCTGATGTTGGTCACCGGCCGACCTGCGGTGATCTCCGATGGCGGTTCGGAAGTGCTGCCGACGATCACGTCGATGCCGATCTTGATTCCTCGCTGCACAGTCGGCGACCGCTGCAGTTGCCGGATCAATCTCGGCGCCTCGCTGGAAGCCAGGTACGCGAGGTTTTCCGCCAACCGCTGCAACGTCCTCCACTGTGACGCCATGTTCGCAGCATAAGTCCGCCCGCCGCGATTGTGCCTCCGCGAGGCTGCCTGGATACCCTGGATCTAGCTCAGAGCGCGGAAGCATCCGCCGCTTGGCCGCCCGTCACCAGGAGATTCCCATCAGTAGTTTCGCCGACACAACCTTCACGGCGCCGGCGCAGATTCGGAATTTCTGCATCATCGCCCACATCGACCACGGCAAGTCGACGCTGGCCGATCGGATGCTGCAGCTCACCGGGGTGGTCGACGAGCGGTCGATGCGCGCCCAGTACCTCGACCGGATGGACATCGAGCGCGAACGCGGGATCACGATCAAGGCGCAGAACGTGCGGCTGCCCTGGCGGGTGGGCGACACCGATCACGTCCTGCATTTGATCGACACCCCGGGCCATGTCGACTTCACCTATGAGGTGTCGCGAGCCCTGGCCGCCTGCGAGGGCGCGGTGCTGCTGGTCGACGCCGCGCAAGGCATCGAGGCCCAGACGCTGGCCAACCTCTACCTGGCGCTGGACCGCGACCTGGCGGTCATCCCGGTGCTCAACAAGATCGACCTGCCCGCCGCCGACCCCGAGCGATACGCCGCCGAGATCGCCCACATCATCGGCTGCGAACCCGACGACGTGCTGCGGGTGTCCGGCAAGACCGGCGAGGGCGTGCCGAGCTGCTCGACGAAGTCGTGCAGCAAGGTGCCGCCGCCCACAGGAGACCCGACAAGCGCCTACCCGCGCCATGATCTTCGACTCGGTCTACGACATCTACCGCGGCGTGGTCACCTATGTCCGCGTCATCGACGGCAAGATCACCCCGCGCGAGCGCATCGCGATGATGTCCACCGGCGCCACTCACGAGTTGCTGGAGGTCGGCATCGTTTCACCAGAGCCGAAGCCCAGCGACGGCCTGGGTGTGGGGGAGGTCGGTTACCTGATCACCGGTGTGAAGGATGTCCGCCAGTCCAAGGTCGGCGACACCGTCACGACCGCGCGCCACGGCGCCACCGAGGCACTGACCGGCTACCGGGAACCCAAGCCGATGGTGTATTCGGGTTTGTATCCCGTCGACGGCTCCGAATACCCCAACCTGCGCGACGCGCTGGAGCGGCTGCAGCTCAACGACGCCGCGCTTACCTACGAGCCGGAGACGTCGGTGGCGTTGGGCTTCGGGTTCCGCTGCGGGTTTTTGGGTCTGCTGCACATGGAGATCTCCCGCGAGCGCCTAGAGCGCGAGTTCGACCTCGACCTGATTTCGACCGCACCCAACGTCGTCTACCGGGTGGTGAAAGACGACGGCACAGAGGTTCGAGTGACCAACCCGTCGGACTGGCCGTCGGGCAAGATCGCCGCCGTCTACGAGCCCGTCGTCAAAACCACCATCATCGCGCCCAGCGAATTCATCGGCACGATCATGGAACTGTGCCAATCGCGGCGCGGTGAACTCGGCGGGATGGACTACCTGTCACCCGAACGTGTCGAACTGCGCTACACCATGCCGCTGGGCGAGATCATCTTCGACTTCTTCGACTCGCTGAAATCGCGCACCCGCGGCTACGCCAGCCTGGATTATGAGGAAGCCGGTGAGCAGGAGGCCGCGCTGGTCAAGGTCGACATCTTGCTTCAGGGTGAGGCCGTCGACGCGTTCAGCGCGATTGTGCATAAGGATGGCGCCGCGGCCTACGGCAACAAGATGACCACCAAGCTCAAAGAGCTGATTCCGCGTCAGCAGTTCGAGGTGCCGGTGCAAGCGGCGATCGGATCCAAAATTATTGCGCGGGAGAACATCCGCGCGATCCGTAAGGACGTGTTGTCGAAGTGTTACGGCGGTGACATCACCCGCAAGCGCAAACTGCTGGAAAAGCAGAAGGAAGGCAAGAAACGGATGAAGACCATCGGGCGGGTTGACGTGCCGCAGGAAGCCTTCGTCGCTGCGCTGTCTGCGGACGCGGCCGGCGACAAACCCAAAAAGTAGTGTCCCGTCGTGCGTTTCGGGCGGATCGTGTTCCCGCTGTTGGTGATACTCCTTGCCGCGGCGTGTACCCGGGTGGTGGACGGTACTGTCCGGCCGGCGCGCGGGCTGGCACCACGCCCGCTCACCGGACAAACCGTCGGGCAAGTGCTGCTTGACGATTCCGAGCTTTCGAAAATAATCGGCCAGCGCTTCAAGCGCAGGGCCGAGCTCCCTCCGCGTTTCGGAGGTCGTGATCTTCTTTTCGGCTTGGACGCGTCACCGAGTGGATGCGCGGGAGTGGTTTTCCCGCTGGACAAAGGCAGCTACGGGACCGCCGATATCAGCAACGTCGCGCAGGAAAGCTGGTGGACTGTTGGCGTCCGAGGCGTAAAGGTGATCTCCGTATCGGAGTCGGTGGTGGCGCTGCCCACGGCGGTCGCCGCCGAGGCACTCTTCGCGACGTTCACCCAGGAATGGCAGCGATGCGACGGCGCGACGGTCACTGCACACTTCCCGACCGGCGGTGGTCCAACGGCCGCCATCAGCGATGTGCGAGCCGCCGACTCCGTGCTCGCCGCCACCGTGGAATCCTCCTATACGATCACCAGCGCCCGGGCCATCGGTATCTCGGGTGAATTGCCTTATGGAAGTTGATGTCGCCTTCTTCTTCGATCACCATCCCGACAGCACCGCCGTCGACCTCGCGCATCGAATGATGGATAAGGTCAGCAATCTGAGCTGACGGGATGCCGCGGCGGCAACAGGTAGAAAGTAACCATGCGACGGGTTGGATCGGCGACGACGTTGGTAGTGGTCGCCGTGTTGGCGGTGGCCTGTGGTGGGGTTATCGATGGCACGGCGAAACCGGCGCCGAATCTGAAGCCGCGACCGCTCACCGGCGACACCGTCAGGCAGGTGCCTCTCGACGACGTCGCACTGTCGAGGATGCTCGGCCAGCCCTTCGTGGGCCGGATGCCGCCCGAGTTCGGCGGCCCTGACAAGCTCTCCAGTCAGATTACGGCTGCCCCTTGCCTGGGCGTCACGGCGATGCTGCAGAAAAGCGTCTACGACTCAGCCGAGGTCAAAGATGTCGCCTTGGAGTCGTGGTGGAACGACGGCGATCCGGCGCAAGTAATCAGCGTTATGGAGGGTGTGGTCACGTTGCCCGCGGCCGCGCAAGCCGAGGCGCTGTTCACGAAATTCTCCGAACAGTGGCAGCAATGCAACGGCGCGACGACAACGGAACAAACCGGCCCGATAAGCACGACGAGCGTCATCGGCGACATCCGCATTACCAATACCGTTGTCGCGGCTACTAATACCGCGACTTCGGTATTGCCCAACATGCCGCCGCTTCGGCCCACTCCACAGGCGCGTGCGATCGGTGTCCGGCTGAATTGCCTCGTAGAGGTCGAGGTGGTGTTCTTTGGCGATCGGCGCCCGTCCGATCCGGGTTCGGCCAACCCGGTCACCAGCGGCGTCGACATCGCTCACGCGATGATGGATAACGTCAGCGCGTTGAGCTGACCGGTTTTACACGGGCGCGTTGGCGGGTTGGAAGACCCCGGTACTGTCGGCTTCTTCCTCGGCCCGGATCACGTGCACCACGGCGTTGATCAGCGCCAGATGGGTGAAGGCCTGCGGGAAGTTCCCCAGATGCCGGCCCGTGGCCGGCTCGATCTCCTCGGCGTAGAGATGCAGCGGGCTAGCGAACGACAGCAGCCGCTCACACAGATGTTTGGCCCGGCTCACCTCGCCGATCTCGACGAGAGCAGACACCAGCCAGAACGAGCAGATGGTGAATGTGCCTTCCTCGCCGATGAGTCCGTCGTCGGTCTCCTCGACGCGGTACCGCAGCACCAGACCCTGTTCGGTGAGTTCGTCGGCAATGGCAAGCACGGTTGCCCGCACCCGCGGGTCGTCCGATGGCAAGAACCGAGTCAGCACCACTTGCAGCAGCGAGGCGTCCAGCGCGTCGCTGCCGTAGCGCTGGGTGAACACCCCCCGAGAGTTCACTCCGTGGTCCAGGATGTCGGCTTTGATCTCCTCGGCAACCGTGCGCCACTGCTGTGCGTAGTGCTTCTCACCTTGTCGCTCGGCCAGTTTCGCTCCGCGGTCGGCCGCCACCCAGCACATGATCTTCGACGACGTGAAGTGCTGCGGTTCCCCACGCACCTCCCAGATCCCGCGGTCGGGCTCACGCCAATGCTTGATGGCCTCTTCCACCTGCTTCTTTAGCACCGGCCACAGTGTGCCCGGAACCTGCTCACGTGACTTGGCGTGCAGGTAGAACGAATCGAGGATGGCGCCCCAGATGTCGTGCTGGTCCTGGTTATAAGCTCCGTTGCCGATGCGCACTGGGCTGGCATGGTCGTAGCCGGACAGATGGGGTAATTCCTCTTCGACAAGCCGGCGTTCCCCGCCGACGCCGTACATCACCTGCAGCGGTTGGCTTTCGCCGTTGTTGGCGCCAGACACGTCGGCGATGAACGAGAAGAAATCGTCGGCTTCGCGGTCGAGCCCCAGGGTGTACAGCCCCCACAGCGCGAACGTCGAGTCGCGCACCCAGGCATAGCGGTAGTCCCAGTTCCGTTCGCCCTGTGGCGTTTCGGGAAGCGAGGTGGTGCTGGCAGCCAAGAGCGCCCCGGTGGGCGAATACGTCAAGCCTTTCAGGGTGAGTGCGCTGCGTTGTAGATAGGCCCGCCACGGGTGGTCGGGAAAGTCGCCGATATTGATCCACTGGCGCCAACACTCGGCGGTGTTCCACATTTTGTCGGCGGCCTCTTCGAAGGTCTGCGGCGCCGGGTGCTTGGACCAACTCAAGGCGACGAAGGCGTTGTCGCCTTCTTTCATTCGGGTGCGCGCACGTGCTTCTCTGCCCTCCAAACCGATCCGCAGGTTGGTGGTCAACCGCAGGGCCGGATTGGTGTCGGGATCTTTGTGGGCCACGGCAATGGCTTCGCCGTAGCCGTCGGCCGAGTATTCCCAGGTGGCGCTGATCCGGTGGTAGTCGAACGCCGGCTCACAGCTCATCAGCAGTTCGATGGTTCCGCTGACGCACCGTATGGTGCGCAGCAGGATGTGCTCGGCGTCCCAATCCATCGGGGTGCGGCGATGCGTGTGTGACCGTCGTTCGATGTCATGCCAAGGCCCCATCACCAGCGCGTCGCGCACGATCAGCCAGCCGGTGTGGGTCTGCCAGGTGGTCTCCATGATCAGGCTGCCAGGCAAGTAGCGTCGCGCTGACGGCACCGACACGCCATAGGGCCCCAGCCGGAAATGACCGGCGCTGCGGTCCAGGATCGCGCCGAACACACTCGGCGAATCCGGGCGCGGTACGCACAGCCACTCCACCGAGCCCGCCGGCGAAATCAGGCAGGTCGTCTCGCAGTCGGACAGAAACGCGTAATCGGCAATCGGGGGGAACGGGTTCCGCGATGTACCGGTCGAGGGAAACGCCGCCGGTGGTGCGACGGTTAACGTAGCGGACTCGGCCTCCTTCGCGGCCTTATCGGCAGGCTGCGCGTGAAGAACCATTCCGACATCATGATCCGCCGACCTACCTGGCGTCTAGCGCTGGGCGTACTTGGGTACGTGCTCGGAGAGCGGACCGATTGCCACCAGGTATCCGGCCAGTTGTCGCAACAACGGCGTGCCGGCTACCCGACGCAACCCTGCCGGTGGCTTATGGCTCGCGCCGTCACCGGCTACGGCGGGCGTGATCAGGTTGGCGTGGATCATCCGTTGCAGCGCTTGCAGAATCGCCGCGGGGATCCAGCGGCGCACCTGAACCCGTGCCAAGTACCGTGCGGAAACCTGCCCGGTCCGCAATGGTCCGGCCAGGATTCGGGCGGCTGCAACCGCATCGGCGACGGCCAGGTTGATACCGACACCGCCGACCGGCGACATCGCGTGCGCCGCGTCGCCAATGCACAACAGCCCGTCGGAATACCACCGATGCAGCCGATTGACTTCCACGTCAAGCAGTTTCACGTCGTCGAAGGATTTCAATGTGCCGACCCGGTCGGCTAGCCAGGGCACCATGCTCACCAGTTTGCGATGCAGCGCTTCGATGCCTTGCGCCCGCATTTCGGCGTCGGATCCTTTGGGAATGATGTAGGCGATTTGGTAGTAGTCGCCACGGTCGATCGTGATCGTGGCCCGGCCGGAGTCGAGCACGCCGGCCAGCCCCGGCGGGTCGTCGGCGCGGCGTGGCAACCGAAACCACCACACGTCCATCGGCGCGCCGAAGCCGCGTGGGACCAGACCCGCGGCCGCGCGCAGCGTCGACGAGCGGCCGTCACAGGCAACCGTCAGCGGAGCGCGCATCTCCCGGGTTTGCCCGTCCGGGCCGCGATAGGTCACCCCGATCACTCGTTTAGCTTCCCGGAGCACGCCGATGACCTCGGCGTTGCGCAGCAATCGGAAGCTGGGCTCGGTTTCGGCGGCGGTGGCCAGCATCTCCAGGAAGTCCCACTGTGGCACCAGCGCGATGTGTTTGTGTGCGCCGGGGATACGACCGAAGTCGAAGTCGATCGCCACACCCTGCACCTGCATTCGGGCCGATTCGATGAGCCGATGCGGAATTTCGACGAACTGCTGCTGCAGGCCGAGCTCGTCGAGCAGACGCAGCGTGCTCGCGTGCACCGTGTCGCCGCGGAAATCGCGCAAGAAATCGGCGTGCTTCTCCATCACCGCGACATCGATGCCGGCACGGGCCAGTAGCAACCCGAGCATCATGCCGGCCGGGCCACCGCCGCCAATGACACAGCTGCACTCATCGGGTATCGAGGGCATGGGCTGATCCTGGCATGTTGGTTTCACTGTCAGCGCGGAATAGGGTGAGCCCGATGGACAGGATCCTCAGTTGGTGGGACGGCGTCGAGTTGTGGCTGTCCGGGCTGGGGTTCGTCTTGCAGACCATCGTGGTGATGCCGGTGGTGCTGGCGTTGGCCTACTTGATCGCGGTTGTGCTGGACGCGCTGCTGGGGCGGGGTATCCGGCTGATGAGGCGCGTTCGTCACGGCGACGAAGAACCCTGATGACCAGAAATACCGGAATGCCGCGGTCGCAGGTGACGTTGGTACTGGTCATCTTGGTGGTGTTGGTGATCGTCGCCTGGTTGTTGAGCCACTGACCTGCATCGGGCCGCGCTGCGAGCGTCGCCGCTTCTGTTAGGCTTCCGCCATGCGCGCAGGCTCTGGCAACCGAGAGTGCCACGTTTTGGCGCTCATTGCCGTGGGCGATTGCGCTGTGGCTGACGTGCACTGTTGTCGCTGACCTCCTACCCGCGCGCGGTCGGGCGTCGGTGGATTTCGGCAACTGCCGACTCTCCCATCTCCGTAGCGACGGGACGAGACGAGTTGTCTGGTAAGCCCGCCACCGAAAGGTCGATCATTGCTCGACGTCGTGAGGGGTGCCGCACGATGGCGGCATGCTCTCGGGTTGACCATTGCCGCCAGCGTCATCGCGGCGTGCCACGGCGGCGCCAGCGACGTCGTCGGCGGTGGCGGACCGACCAACACGCACACGAGCATCACGCTGGTCGCCTATTCGGCACCGGAACCCGGCTGGAGCAAGGTGATTCCGGCCTTCAACACCTCACAAGAAGGCAAGGGCGTGCAGGTGATCACCTCGTATGGCGCCTCCGGTGACCAGTCACGCGGCGTCGTCGACGGCAAGCCCGTCGATCTCGTCAACTTCTCTGTCGAGCCCGATATCGCCCGACTGGTCAAGGCCGGCAAGGTTTCCAGTGATTGGGACAAGGACGCCACCAAAGGTATCCCGTTTGGATCGGTAGTGACCCTGGTGGTGCGACCCGGAAATCCCAAGAACATCAAGGACTGGGACGACCTGCTGCGACCTGGCGTGGAGGTCATCACGCCCAGCCCGCTCAGTTCAGGCTCTGCGAAGTGGAATTTGCTTGCCCCGTACGCCATCAAGAGCGGCGGCGGCCGCAATCCGCAAGCGGGCATCGACTTCATCAACAAGCTGGTGGGCCAGCACGTCAAACTGCGCCCCGCATCGGGGCGCGAAGCCACCGATGTGTTCGTCCAAGGCAGCGGTGATGTCCTGATCAGCTACGAGAATGAAGCGATCCTCGCGCAACGCCAAGGCAAACCGGTAGCTGTGGTCCACCCGTCACAGACGTTCAAGATCGAAAATCCTCTGGCGGTGGTGACCGGCAGCGCCCACCTAGACGCTGCCACCGCGTTCAAAAACTTCCAATACACCGCCCAGGCGCAGAAGCTTTGGGCAGCAGCCGGATTCCGGCCGGTTGATCCGGCCGTCGCCGCTGACTTCCGCGGACAGTTCCCGATGCCGGTCAAGCTGTGGACGATCGCGGACCTTGGCGGCTGGGACACCGCCGATGCGCAACTGTTCGACAAGAAGTCCGGCAGCATCACCAGGATCTACATGCAGGCCACCGGATGACGACGGCACTGACGCCCGGGGCCACGGTGACCCGCCCCACCCGCGGCGGTGGCGCGCTGGTTCGCAGGGGTTTTGGTGGCGGCACGTCATTGCGGGTCGGCGTAGCGATGGTGTGGCTTTCGGTGATCGTGCTGCTGCCGTTGGCCGCGATCGGCTGGCAGTCTGCCAGCGGCGGCTGGCGGGCGTTTTGGCTCGCGGTCACCTCGAATGCCGCGCTTGAGTCTTTCCGGGTGACCCTGACCATCTCAGCCGGCGTCACAGTTCTCAACATGATTTTCGGCCTGCTGGTCGCATGGGTGCTGGTACGCGACGACTTCCCCGGCAAGCGCCTCATCGACGTCGTCATTGATCTGCCTTTCGCGTTGCCGACGATTGTCGCCAGCCTGGTGATGCTGGCTCTGTACGGGACCAACAGCCCGGTCGGCCTGCACTTGCAGCACACAGCATGGGGTGTGGGGATAGCGCTGGCCTTCGTCACGTTGCCCTTCGTGGTGCGAGCCGTCCAGCCAGTGCTGCTTGAAATCGACCGCGAGACCGAGGAAGCCGCCGCTTCGCTGGGCGCCAAGAACGCGACAATCTTCACAACTGTGGTGCTGCCCTCACTGACTCCGGTTTTATTGACCGGTGCGGGGCTAACGTTTGCGCGAGCCATCGGTGAATTCGGATCGGTGGTGCTGATCGGTGGGGCGGTGCCCGGCAAAACCGAGGTGTCCTCACAGTGGATCCGGACCTTGATCGAAAACGACGACCGTACCGGCGCCGCTGCGATATCCATTGTTCTGCTGGTTATCTCGTTTGTCGTGTTGTTCGTTTTGCGCATGGTCGGATCGCGCGCGGCTAGACGCGAGGAGTTGTCCACATGACGACCGCGCCGTCGACGATGCAGTGGGGGTACGCCCCCTCGCCGGTGGGGGTACGCCCCCTCGCCGCTGCGCGGCTGGGGGTATCGCCCACTTGTGGGGGAAGGAGCGGCGCATGACGACTTCGGCCCCGGTCCGCTATCTCATCCGCTTCCTTGCGTTGGCTTATGTGTTGGTGCTGCTGGTAGTCCCCGTTGGGCTGATCTTGTGGCGGACTTTCGCACCCGGTTTCGGCCAGTTCTTCGCGTGGGTCAGCACCCCGGCGGCGGTGTCGGCGCTGAACTTGTCGTTGCTGGTGGTGGCGATAGTGGTGCCGCTCAACGTGGTCTTCGGTGTCCCGACCGCACTGATGCTGGCGCGCAACCGGTTCCGCGGCAAGGGGGTGCTGCAGGCGATCATCGATCTGCCGTTCGCGGTCTCGCCGGTCGTTGTCGGCGTGGCGTTGATCGTGTTGTGGGGATCGGCAGGACTGCTGGGCTTCGTCGAGAAAGACTTTGGGTTCAAGATCATCTTCGGCTTACCCGGCATCGTGCTCGCCAGCGTCTTCGCCACGCTGCCGTTCGTGGTGCGCGAGGTTGAGCCGGTGCTTCACGAAGTGGGTACCGAGCAGGAGCAGGCGGCAGCAACGCTGGGTTCCAATTGGTGGCAGACGTTTTGGCGAATCACGCTGCCGTCAATCCGGTGGGGCCTCACCTACGGGATCGTGTTGACCATCGCTCGTACGCTCGGTGAATACGGCGCGGTCATCATGGTGTCGTCGAACTTGCCCGGACAATCCCAGACGCTGACGCTGCTGGTAGCCGACCGCTACAACCGGGGCGCTGAGTACGGCGCCTACGCCCTTTCGACGCTGTTGATGGCGGTGTCCGTACTGGTCCTGGTCGTTCAGGTGATTCTCGATGCTCGCCGTAACCGAGCCACCAAGCAAGCGTGACGAGGAGGAGGCTCAAACGTGACGAACGCGATCGTCGTGCGGGGCGCAAACAAGCACTACGGTGATTTCGCCGCGTTGGACAATGTCGATTTCGACGTGCCCGCCGGATCATTAACGGCATTGCTGGGACCCAGCGGTTCAGGGAAGTCGACGCTGTTACGCGCGATCGCCGGACTCGATCAGCCGGACAGCGGGACCATCACGATCAACGGCCGCGATGTCACCCGGGTACCTCCGCAGCGGCGCGATATCGGCTTCGTCTTCCAGCACTACGCGGCCTTCAAGCATTTGACCGTCCGGGACAACGTCGCCTTCGGTCTGAAGATCCGCCGGCGACCCAAGGCCGAAATCACCGAGAAGGTCGACCATCTGCTGGAAGTGGTGGGGCTCAGCGGTTTCCACACTCGTTACCCGAGCCAGCTCTCCGGCGGTCAGCGCCAGCGGATGGCGCTGGCACGCGCGCTGGCGGTCGACCCGCAAGTGCTGCTGCTCGACGAGCCATTCGGTGCGCTGGACGCCAAGGTCCGCGAGGATCTGCGGGCCTGGCTGCGTCGGCTGCACGACGAAGTGCATGTCACCACGGTGCTGGTCACCCACGATCAGGCTGAGGCGCTCGATGTGGCCGACCGGATTGCCGTGCTGCGCGCCGGCCGCATCGAGCAGGTGGGATCCCCGACCGACGTGTACGACACTCCGGCGAACGCCTTCGTGATGTCCTTTCTGGGCGCGGTGTCCTCGCTGAACGGAACCCTGGTTCGTCCGCACGACATCCGGGTCGGACGCAGACCCGACATGAAGATCGCCGCCGACGATGGCACCGGCGAGTCCACCGGCGTCGTCCGCGCCACCATCGACCGCTTGGTGATGCTCGGATTCGAGGTGCGGGTGGAGCTGACCAACGCCGCTACCGGCCGACCATTTATCGCGCAAATCACCCGGGGCGATACCGAGGCGCTGGGTCTGAAGGAGGGGGAAACCGTCTACGTGCGCGCCACTCGGGTACCGCCGATTCCCGAAGAAGCATTGCCGCCCAGCGACGCTGGGGCCGACGCAGACAAGGATGGGGCCAAGCTCGGTTCGGCTTAATGACGGGCGCGTCATTACGCGCAGGGTGGGTGCTGTCGGAACAGGCCATCGCATTCAAATGTTGCCTCACCGCTTTCATGCGCGGATCGCGCCGCGGACTGGAAAATGCGGATTCCATCTTGATCTGTATCAAGAGGATCGCTGGGTCGCCAATATCCTCGAAAGGCTGGACACGGAGTTTGGCCATTCGTGTCTCTTTCGACGGTGGACGATCGCCGATGTCGAGGCTGATGCGCTTAGGCGGCGATGCGCTCGGCTGCCGCCGCATCGAAACGATCCAGCACCGTCTCGGCCACCAGTCGGTGTGCGCCCAGCGGCGCTGCCATCGGAATCTCCTCCGCTGCAGCGTATTTGGCCACCCGATCAGTCAAGCGCCCAGGTGCCAGGAACCACGGCGCGATCACCACGCGGCGTGCACCGCGCCGCCGCAGCCGCTCGGCGGCCTCGGCCGGCGACGGCCCGCAACCGGTGGCGAACGCCGTCGTCGCGCCTGACCATCGGCTCCCTGCCATCAGCTTGCGGGCGACACCGGCGGTGCGCGCGTTAGCCACCGCATGCGTCGAACCGATCGCCGCCACCACCACGCCCAGTTCAGGGTCGAGCGTGCTGACACCCAGCTCGGCCAGCCGTTCGTGAAGCACGGACACCAGCCGGTCGTCCTCGCCGAGCACGTCGGCCTGTCGCACGGCGACATTGTGGCTGGCGATCTGTCGGGGAATGTCGATGCGGGCGTGGTAGGCGTCGGCCAGCAGCAACGGGGTGACTACCGCACCCGGCGTGAGCACGTCGACCAGGCGGGGCGCATTCAGCTCGCAGAACGCGACACGCACGTCGAGGCCCGGCCGCATGCGGCGAAGCCGAGCGGCGACGGCCCGTGCATTGGCCGCCGACCGTGGATCCGCGCTGCCGTGCGCGGCCAGCACAAGGGTGGTCACGAGGCGTGCAGCCCGCATTCGGTCTTGGACAGCCCCTGCCAACGCCCGCTGCGCGGATCGGCACCCTCGGCCACCCTCGCGGTGCAAGGCGCGCAACCGATCGACGGATAACCTTCGTAGACAAGCGGATTGACGAGCACATCATTTTCGTCGATGTAGGTCTGCATATCCTCGTCGGTCCACGCGGCCAGTGGGTTGATCTTCACGAGTCCGAACGCCTCGTCGTAACTGACCAGCGGGGCGTTGGCCCGAGTCGGTGCCTCGACCCGGCGCAGGCCGGTCACCCACGCGGAGTAGCCGCGCAGCGCCTTGGACAACGGGGCGACTTTGCGTAGCCGGCAGCACTCGTTGGGCTGGCGGGCGAACAGGTCCTTGCCCAGCAGTTGGTCCTGCTCTGCGACGGTGTGCTCGGGCGTGACATTGAGCACCCGAATGTCGTAGACCGCTTCGACGGCGTCACGGGTGCCGATCGTCTCCACAAAGTGATATCCAGTGTCCAAGAACAGTACTGGCACACCCGGTCGCACCTTCGCCGCGAGGTCGACCAGCACCGCGTCCTGCATATTCGAGGCTACGACGTAATTGCACGTCGCCGAGGGTCGAGGGCCCCTGATGCCGCCGAAATGCTCGTCGGTCCAGTGCAACAAGTCGGCGGCGTTGGCACCTTCGAGCTCCGCGGCGCCTCGTGTTGCCAGCTCCCGTAGTTCTGCTTCCGTCAAACCGTTCGCCTTCTCGCTCATCGCAGATCCGCCTCCTCGGCACGCAGCGCCCACGTCGCGAAGCGCTCGCCGCCGTTACGTTGCTTCATGAAGTTACGCACCACACGGTCGATGTAATCGCCGAGCTCGTCGCTGGTGACCTTGTGCTGGCGTAGTTTTCGTCCGAAACCACTGTCGAGGCCCAGGCTGCCGCCCAGGTGCACTTGGAATCCCTCGACCGAGCCGCCGTGGCCGTCATCGACCATCTGGCCCTTGAAACCGATGTCGGCAATCTGGATGCGGGCACACGAGTTGGGGCAGCCGTTGATGTTGACCGTGATCGGCACGTCCAGTTGGGCGTTGATGTCCTCGAGCCGACGCTCCAGCTCGGGCACCAGCGCCTGTGAACGTACACGCGTCTCGGCGAACGACAGCTTGCAGTATTCAATACCAGTGCAGGCCATGAGGTTTCGGCGCCAATGCGAGGGCCGCGACGGCAGCCCCAGGCCGTCTAAACCTGCGACCAGCTCGTCGAGCTTGTCGTCGGGAACGTCCAGGATGACCAGCTTCTGGTACGGAGTGAAGCGGATCCGCTGCGACCCGGCGCGCTCGGCCAGATCGGCGACCGCAGACAGGATGGTGCCCGACACCCGGCCGGCGATCGGTGCCACGCCGACCGCGTTGAGTCCATTCTTGAGCCGTTGCACGCCGACATGGTCGATCGGGTGCTTCACGGGTTCGGGGGCCGGACCGTCGATGAGTTTGCGCTTGAGGTATTCGGTTTCGAGTACCTCGCGGAACTTCTCGATGCCCCAGTCCTTGATCAGGAACTTCAGCCGGGCCTTCGACCGCAGCCGCCGATAGCCGTAGTCACGGAACACCGAAGTGACGGCTTCCCAGACGTCGGGTACCTCTTCCAGCGGCACCCACGCGCCAACCCGTTGGGCCAGCATCGGGTTGGTGGACAGTCCGCCGCCTACCCACAGATCCAGGCCGGGTCCGTGCTCGGGGTGGTTGACGCCGATGAACGCGACGTCGTTGATTTCATGCGCGACGTCCTGCAGACCCGAGATTGCGGTCTTGTACTTACGCGGCAAGTTGGAAAACTCCGGGCTGCCGATGTAGCGGCGGACGATCTCCTCGATGGCCCAGGTCGGGTCGAGGACCTCGTCGACCGACTCACCGGCCAGCGGGGAACCCAGCACCACCCGTGGGCAGTCGCCGCATGCCTCGGTGGTCTGCAGCCCTACTGCGGCCAGTCGCTCCCAGATCTCGGGAACCTTCTCGATCTCGATCCAGTGGTACTGAACGTTTTCCCGGTCGGAGATGTCGGCGGTGTCCCGGGCGAACTCGGTGGAAATCTGGCCGAGCGTACGCAGCGCCGCCGTGGACAGTGCCCCGCCGTCGCAGCGCACCCGCATCATGAAGTATCTGGCCTCGAGCAGGTCGATGTTCTCGTCGCCGGTCCAGCTGCCGTCGTAACCCTGTTCACGCTGGGTGTAGAGCCCGGCCCAGCGCATTCGGCCACGCAGGTCGTTCTTGTCGATGCTGTCGAAGCCGGTCTTGGCGTACTGGTTGACGATGCGGTCGCGCACGTTGAGCGCGTCGTCATCCTTTTTGAATTGCTCGTTGGGGTTCAGCGGCTCGCGGTAACCAAGCGCCCACTGACCTTCGCTGCGGCCTTTGGCGGGGCGGGGGGACGTCATTCGACAGTCTCCTTTTCGGAGTAGCCGGCTTGGACCGCGCAAGTCACCGGTTGCTGTCCCGGCGGCGCAGATCCGGCGGCCAGCTGGAGTTACAGGTGGGCGGGTCTACGACATCAAGGCAGACAGCGACAGCTGCAGACACGCTTGAAATCGACGTGCCGACGAGCCACCAGCGCGATGCGGAACTGGCTGGGGCGGGCGGCGGCGGTCACTCGGCCATTGTGCCATGGATGTCGTGGACCGTGCTCTACCAGGGTTGAATTTTTCTCACTGTGAGCAAAACTACGCGTCGACCCTGGGACGTGGCGCAAACATCCCCGAGAGTTGGCTGGACGCCGCTGGTCTTCTTCCGCGTCTATTCCGAGACCCGGCGTGGTTCGCTGAACTGCAGTTTTGGTCCGAGAAAGCGGCTTTGCCTGGTCGCCAGCGGTGGAGGTTGTGCCCTGACTCGGGAATATTGGCATGACATGACGGCCGAACTGCCCGACGTGCACCTGAGCCCAGGCGGGCCGTTCGGGATCTACGTGCACGTGCCGTTCTGCATAACCCGCTGCGGCTACTGCGACTTCAACACCTACACCCCGGCCGAATTGGGCGGGGTCAACCCCGACGCATGGCTGCTGGTGCTGCGGACCGAACTTGAGCTGGCGGCCGCGCGGCTGGGCACACCGACCGTGCAGACCGTGTTCGTCGGAGGCGGAACCCCGTCGCTGCTGGGCGGTGAGCGCCTTTCTGCTGTGCTGCAGTCGGTGCGCGACAATTTCGAGCTGGCCTCCGATGTTGAGGTCACGACCGAAGCCAACCCCGAATCGACCTGGCCGGAGATGTTCGCGGCGCTGCGGTCGGCCGGGTACAACCGGATCTCGCTGGGCATGCAGTCGGTGGCACCGCGGGTGCTGGCCACCCTCGACCGTGTGCACTCGCCGGGTCGCTCGGTGGCCGCGGCCGGCGAGGCGTCGGCGGCGGGCTTCGAACATGTCAGCCTGGACCTGATCTACGGCACCCCAGGCGAATCCGACGACGACCTGCGTAGCTCGGTGGAAGCCGCCATCGGCGCCGGTGTCGATCACGTGTCCGCCTACGCCCTGGTGGTCGAGGACGGCACCGCGTTGGCTCGACGGGTTCGCAGCGGCGAGATCGCTGCTCCCGACGATGATGTGCTCGCACATCGCTACGAGCTGGTGGACGAGCAGCTGACGGCGGCCGGGTTCGAGTGGTACGAGGTGTCCAACTGGAGCCGTCGCCGGCGGGCAGTGCCGACACAACCTCGGCTACTGGGACAGTGGCCAGTGGTGGGGCGCCGGACCGGGGGCGCACAGTTATGTCGGCTCGACCCGTTGGTGGAATGTCAAGCACCCCAACGCTTATGCACAGGCCTTGGCAGCCGCGACGTTGCCGGTCGCCGGTTTCGAGCAGCTCGATGCTGGCGACCGGCACACCGAGGACGTGTTGCTGCGGATCCGGCTGCGCCAGGGTCTGCCACTGGATCTACTGGATGCCGCTGAGCGCGAGCGCGCCGCGGTCGCCGTCGAGGACGGCTTGCTGACACCCGAGGGTGACCGCCTGGTGCTCACCGACCGCGGGCGGCTGCTGGCTGACGGCGTCGTCCGCACGCTGCTGGGTTAAGCAGCGTGTCGCATCAACGCGATGCCAACCCTGACTTCGAGTTCACTGATCGTCACTGTCGGCGCTCGTGGCGGTGCCGCCGAACGGTAGTGCTCGCCGGTGGGGGTGGTGAACTCGGCTGTGTGTCTGCCGGTTTCGTCAATGTCCGCGCTGACCCGCCAGCCGGGGGCCTCTTTGACGTAGTTGCAGCGTTCGCAGGATCCCAGCCCGTTAGCAACTGCGGTTGGCCCGCCGCGGGCATGCGGTGTGGCATGGTCGCGGTGTCGGATTGGCGCATCGCAGTAGGGCGTACGACATCGTTGATCGCGCAGCCCGATGAATGTGGCCAGCCCGCGCGGAAAGCGCCGGGCCCGTGACTCCATCGCCACCAGCGCGCCGGATTCTGGATGAGTGTAGATCCGGCGCAGCGTCGCACGTGACCGCGAGTCCGTGCCCGCGGCCATCACCAACCCGCGGGCGACTTCGGCGGGAATTGGGCCGTAGCCGCAGATGTCCGCCGGGGTGGTGTCGCTGCTCAGCAGAGTGCGATCCGACAGAACGAGATTGACTGCGATCGGTGTCGGCGTAGCTGCGCTTCGACCAGTGACGCGTTCGACCAGAGTGTCGGCCATGACCTGGCCGCGAGACCGGCCGTCAAATGTGGTGTCGGCCGTACGGCGAAGTGCCGCATACACCGATACGCCTTGGGCGACGGGCAGCAGCGCGGTCAACCAGGTCATGGTGTCGGGGGCAGGCCGGATGGATACCGTGCGCTCGGTTTCGGCTTTGGCGGCCCTTTCGACGACGGCGTGCGGGTCCAGTCGGTAGGCAATCGACCTGGCTGCGGCGGCCACTCGGGCATCCCCCATCCCGTCCAGGCCGGCGGGATCGCCGCACAGCTCGGCGTCCAGCGCTTGCCGGTCTTCGATGTCTAGACAGGCGCTTTCCCGCACGATAAGGGTGGCTCGCCACTCCGACAGCTGGCCTTGCTCCAAAGCGGCCAATGTATGCGGCATCTCGTTTACCAGCGCCTTAGCGAAGCCCAGATGCCGACCGCCGCGGGCTGGTGAGTCCCTTCGGGCCAGGGCGATTTCGCTGGCCACCCCTCGACCTCGACTCGCGGCCGGCACGCCGGCGGCGGCTTCTGCAGACCGTCGCGCAGCATCCAGCGCGGCCGCCGCTCGAGCCTGGCCCGCCGCTGCGGCGGATTTGACCCGTTCCAGCTCGGCAATGTGATCGATCAGCAACGATTCCTCGCAAGCCGGGTCGACCAACGCTAGGGTATCGAACATACGTTCGACTATACATGACTCCACTGACTCTAGCCAGGTGTTTAGGTGGAAATTTCCGGGCTTCGGCAGCGGTAGTGCTAAGTCCGACGCGGATACCCATTTGCGCAAGTGGTGTCGATGATCACCCACTAGGTCGCTGTCGGTCACCGCCGTTCGGGCTTATGGCCGTCTCCGGATGGGAACGTAACCGATGGTCCCGCTTCTGTCGCCGATGTTGAGCTGGTGCCGGTCCAAAAAGTCTTGAGTAAGTGGTGGCACCGGCTAGCTAAAGAACAGTCAACTCATCGGGTGCTAGCAAGCCTGGAACGGACGCGCGCTCGCGGTTCGCCGCACCGGTGGCGAGCCAAGCGCGGTAGAGATTAGGGGGGTGGCGCGGGTGGCGGTGAGCTGGCCGGTCCGGGCACTGCCGCAGTTCCATGCAGGCACTGCTGATATTCCTGAGTACCTGGGACGTTGTCAGCGCCGCAGTTGCAATCATGAACTTGCGCGGGGGGAAGCGAATCGCAAAAGTCGCTACTAGCCGAGGCCGATGGTGCGGTCCACATAACACCAGCGGCCAAGGCTGCCGCTGCACCACCGACCGTGGCCATCAATACTCTCGTCTTCATGTTGGGACTCCTTTTCTCTGGAAGACCACGGCACTCCCGCCGCCGCTGGTTGCGCTAGCCGAATAATAGGGCTTCAAGGAGAAAGTCGCAGACGTCATATGCTTGCGGCACAGGCATTTCAAATACTTACGGCGTTGTGTCGAAGCACACGACGCTGCGTGCGCCGTGGCCAGCAGCCATGTCGGAGAACGCCTGCTCGACGTCGTCGATCCCGATGCGCCGCGTCACTAGCGCCTCGAGATCCAGCCTGCCGCGGCGGGCGAGTTCGGCCAGCACCGGGATATCGCGCACCGGGTCGCTGGCGCCGTAGACGCTGCCCCGGATGGTCTTGCCTTCGGCCATCAACGACAGCGCGGAGAACGTCACCGTCTCCTGGATTCCGGCGGCACCCACCAACGTGACCTTGCCGCCACTGCGGGTGGCGCCGTAAGCCGCGAGAATCGTAGCGGGCTTGCCGACGACTTCGATGCCGTGATCAACCCCGGCGCCGCCGGTGAGCTCACGCACGGCGGCGACGAGATCGACCTCACTGGCATCGATCGTCTCAGTGGCGCCGTTGGCTGCCGCGGCCGGGAGCTGCGCGGCCACCCGGTCAGCAGCGATGATCGGCGCCGCGCCGGCCAGCCGCGCGCCCTGGATTGCGGCCAGACCCACACCGCCGCAACCGATTACCAGCACGCTTTCGCCTGGGCGGACGGCTGCGGTGTGCACTACTGCGCCTACCCCGGTGGTGACGCCGCAGCCCAGCAGCGCGGCCTGGTCCAGTGGCAGCGACTCGTCGACCGGGACCACTGCCGCCGCCGGCAGCAGTGTCTCTTCGGCCAGCGACCCGACTCCCAATCCCGGCCACACCGGGCCGGCGCTGTCGGCGTATGGATCGCCGTAAGCATGGTCGTAGGCATGCACGCACAGCTGAGACTCGCCGCGCAGACAATGCGGGCAGGACCGGCATGCCACCAGCCACGTCAGCACGACATGCTGACCTGACCTGACATTGGTGACGTCGTCGCCCGCCTCAGTGATGATCCCGGCGCCCTCGTGACCGAGTGTGCATGGCAGCAGCGTCGGTATCGATCCGTCGCGCAACGACAGGTCGCTGTGGCATACGCCGCTGGCGGCCAGCTGAACCCGGACCTCGTGCCGGCCAATGGGCCGCAGCGTCAGCTCCTCCACCGCGGTGGGTTGCCCGACCTGCCGCAGCACCACCCCCTTCACCTCAACACTCCTGTGATCGGCGTCATAACGACTTACCATGGCGGGGCGATCTCTCCAGGTCAAGGAGGCAGGACTATGACCGCAACATCCGCTGAGACACCTGCGACCTCCACGACCCTCACCATCGGCGGCCAGCCGCAGCCCGGTGCTGCCGCGAGCTATCCGGTGCACAACCCGGCCCGACCGGCCGAGATCGTCGGATATGCGCCGGCCGCCGCCCCTTACCAACTCGACGCCGCGGTACAGGCGGCGCGGCGGGCCGCGGCGGGGTGGCGCGCACTGGACGTCGCCGAGCGGGTCGCGGCGCTCAACGCGGCCGCCACCACGGCGGCCGGCCAGCTCGCCGCCAGCGACGCAGCGCAGTTGTACACCCGCGAGCACGGCAAAGTGCTTGCCGAGGCGCGCTTCGAAATCGACACCGCTCCCGCGCTGCCCGCCATCCTCGGAGCGATCGCCGAGCAGGCGCTGGCGCCCGAACGGATCGACCCGCAGTCGGCCTACCCCCGGCTGCAGCGAGAGCCGTACGGCGTGGCGGCGCTGGTGCTGCCGTTCAACTGGCCACTGGCGCTGACCATGACCAAGCTGTCGTCGGCGCTGGCCGCCGGCAACACCGCAGTGGTCAAGGTGCCGCCGACCTGTCCGCTGGCCGCGCTGCAGCTCGGCGCGGCGTTGGCCGCGGCACTGCCACCCGGCGTGGTCAACGTGCTCGCCGGCCCGGGCAGCGAACTGGCCCAGGCACTGATCACCCACCCCGGCATCGACGTCATCTCGCTGACCGGCGGCGTGGCCACCGGACGCGCCGTGATGGCGGCGGCGGCGCCGCGGCTGACCCCGGTGCTGCTCGAACTCGGCGGCAACGACGCCGCGATCATCGCTCCCGATATGAGCGTCACCGACGAGCTCGTCGAGCGGCTGGTGATCGCCACGTACACCACCTGCGGTCAGGTGTGCATGGCGATCAAACGGTTGTACGCGCCGGCCGACATCGTCGACGAACTGGCCGACGCGATTCTGGCGCGCTGCCGACGCGAGGTGGTCGGCGACGGGCTGGCCGACGAGGTCACCCTCGGGCCGATGCACACCGCCGCCGGGCGTGACCGGGTAACCGCGCTGGTCGCCGACGCCCAGGCGCGCGGCGCGACGGTCCGAACCGCCGGAGTCATCCGCGAGGACGACGTCGACGCCGGCGGACACTTCGTGCTGCCGACCGTTGTCACCGGCCTGTCCGACGATGCACCGTTGGCCACCGAGGAGCAGTTCGGTCCGGTGCTGCCGATTTTCGGCTATCGGAATCTCGACGATGCGGTCACCGCGGCCAACGCGGGCGACTTCGGCCTCACCGCGTCGATCTGGACCGGTGATGACGCGCTGGCCGACGACGTCGCTGCCCAGCTGGTTGCCGGCACGGTCAGCGTCAACTGTCACGGCATGGCCGCCCAAGACCCGCGGCTGCCGTTCGGCGGTGTCGGGCAATCGGGCCTTGGCCGCGAGCTCGGTGTCGACGGGATCCGGGGGTTCACTCAGCCGCGGACGTTCGTGCGGCACCCGGCCCCGTAATAACTGGCGATCGTCGCCCAAACGCTGACGTTTGGTGTCAGGCTAACCGACATGACAGATACTGACGGGTTTGTCGACCATGCGGTGGCGGGTCTCGCGGAGCCGCAACCGATGTACAAGGCGTTGCGTGAGTCAACCCCGGTCTTCCGGGCGCCGCAGACGGTCGTGCTCAGCCGGCTGGCTGATATCGAGATGGCGCTCAAGCACACCGAGTTGTTCTCGTCGAACATGGACGCCGTCGATTTGGGTAACGTGCGGCCGCTGATTCCGCTGCAAATCGACCCGCCCGAGCATGCGAAGTACCGCCGCATCCTCGATCCGCTGTTCACCCCGCGGGAGATGGCCCGACGCGAACCCCGCGTCGCCGAGCTGGTGAACGAGATGATCGATCGGTTCGCCGATCGCGGCGAATGCGACTTTCATGAAGAGTTTGCTGTACCCCTGCCGTGCACGGTGTTTCTGCAGCTGCTCGGCCTGCCGCTGGAAGACCTGGACCAATTTCTGGAGTGGAAGGACGGTGTGATCCGCCCGGAGGGCGCCACCGGCTGGGACGAACGGCACGAGGCCTCGGCGCCGGTGGCGCAACAGATCTACGACTACTTCGAGCGCGCCATCGACGACCACATCACGAGCCCCCGTGACGACGTGCTGTCGGCGATGATTGATGCGACCATCGCTGGGCAACCGTTATCCCGCGAGGAACTGCTCGACATCTGCTTCCTCTTTCTGATTGCCGGGCTCGATACGGTGACCGACTCACTCGACTGCTTCTTCGTTTATCTGGCGCGACACCCCGAGCATCGTCATCAGCTCGTCGAGCAACCCGAGATCCTGCCGAGTGCCATCGAGGAGTTGTTGCGCTGGGAGACACCGGTACCCGGCGTCGCGCGAGTCGCCATGCAAGACCTCGAGGTTGGCGGCTGCCCAATCAGCAAGGGGGAGCGGGTTAGCCCGTTACTGGGCGCGGCGAACACCGACCCGGCGGAGTTCCCCGAACCGGAGCTGGTGAACTTCAGCCGTAACCCGAACCGGCACCGGGCTTTCGGCGGTGGTCCGCACCGCTGCCTCGGTTCACACCTGGCCCGCATGGAGCTGCGGGTGGCGTTGCGCGAATTCCATCGGCGCATTCCCGATTACGAGATCAAGCCCGGCACGGAGCTGACCTACACGGCCGCGCTGAGGTCGGTGGAGTCACTGCCGTTGATTTTCCCGGTGGCGACGTGAGCCGTGTCTGTGTGAATGCAGACCGGTGTGAGGGGCACGGGCGCTGCTACACGTTGGCGCCGGACGTCTTTGATGCCGACGAGGTTGGGCACGCGATCGTGCTCATCGAGAACGTCTCCGGAGAGCTCGAGGCGCGGGCCGCGGACGCCGAGCAGAACTGCCCCGAAGGCGCGATCACGTTGTCTGGCTGAAGGTGCTCCTCGGTTGATGGCTCATGAGTGGGCGCACGAATCGTGGGTCGCGCAATGACGCTGCGGCGCATCAATGTCCCGGCGAGTGAGTGGCGCGTTGAGGACATCAGTGCGGTGCGCAATGTTCTGGTCGATGTTGGTGCTAGTCCCGAAGTGGCCAGAGACTCGCGCGGATCGATTGTCCTGACCTTCGCAGAGGTACCGGAGAGTCATCCCTACCTAAATCCGTCGATTGCTGCCTTCTTACGAAATTTGTATGCAGAGTTCCCGTATCTCTTGTACTTCTTGGATCCAGACTGGGCCAACGGTGCGCTTAACAGCTTCTTCGCGTCGATCGGCGCCCTCTGCCAAACCGACCACGGAGTATGGATCATTTGGTCCGATGATGTCGCAACGACGTTCTACCTAGCACTCGCCGCGGCTGCCGAGTTTGCGATCAATCGCGGCGATGACTGGGTCGCTGTTGTCAAGGCCTACGAGTATCACGAGAGCCAAACGAGGTATTCGGAAATACGCAAAATCCTCATCTCTCGTGGCGTCATACGGACGTGAACCGATCGATCCACGCTGCCCGGCGATACCAGCTCCATCAGTACCACCACAGGGTTTTGAGATTCCCGTAGCTCGTCTACTTCGAGGCAACGTCGCGCGACCTTTGGTCAAGCGTGCATTGATTGCATTGACAGCGGCCGAAAACCGACGATAGTCGTCAGGTATGGCGCTGCTGCCGGACCCCGCTCCCCGTGAGCGACAGCACGTCTTGATCTCCGTCGACGACCACGTCATCGAGCCGCCGGAGATGTTCGACGGCCGGCTTCCAGCCGGGCTGACCGACCGGGCGCCGCGGATTGTGGAGACCGACGACGGCCGCCAGGTATGGCGTTACGAGGATCGCGACTATCCCAACATTGGTCTCAATGCGGTGGTCGGCCGGCCGACGGAGGAGTGGAGCATGGAGGCCGCCCGCTTCGACGAGATGCGCCGCGGCTGCTGGGATATCAAGGCCCGGATCGCCGACATGGACCTGGCCGGGATCTGGGCGTCGCTGAACTTCCCGTCGTTGATCGCCGGGTTCTCCGGGACCGTGTTCTGGAAGAGCGACGACCCAGAGCTCGGGCTGGCTGTGCTGCGGGCTTGGAACGACTGGCATCTGGAGGTGTGGGCCGGCAGCTTCCCGGATCGGATCATCCCGTTGCAGCTGCCGTGGCTGGCGGACCCGAAACTGGCGACCGAGGAGCTGCGCCGCAACGCGGCGCGTGGTTTCAAGGCAGTGAGCTTCCCGGAGCTGCCCGCCCAGTGCGGGCTGCCCAGCCTGCACTGCGGGGTGTGGGACCCGTTCTTCGCCGCCTGCGAGGAGACGGACACCGTCGTGTGCCTGCACACCGGATCTGCCCAGTGGGCGCCGATTCCGGCACCGGACACCCCGTTCGAGACCATCACCACGTTATTTCCGGTCAACGGCCTGGTCGCCTGCGCCGACATGTTGTGGTCGGGCATCCCGGTGCGCTTCCCGCGGCTCAACATCACCCTGGCTGAGGGCGGTCTCGGCTGGGCGGCGATGCTGGCCGACCGCGCCGACTTCGTACTTGCGCACTCCGCGTCGGGGCGTGAGGGTGGGGCCTGGAAGGGTGATCTACTGCCCAGCGAGGTGCTGCGGCGCAACTTCTGGTTCTGCTCGATCGACGACCCCTCGGCGTTCAGCGCTCTGGACGCGATCGGAGCCGACCGCATTCTCGTCGAAAGTGACTATCCGCACGCAGATTCCACCTGGCCGGACACCCAGCAGGTCGTCGCGCGCAATGTGGCAGGCCTGTCCGCACAGCAAGCCGCCCGGATCACCCATCGCAACGCCGCGGAACTCTTTCGCCATCCGCTGCCGGACGAGGAGTGGCTAACCACAGCGTAGGAGACTCTCATGCTCGACTTGCTCATCCGGGATGCCGAGATCATTGACGGCACGGGCGCACCGGGCCGCCACGGCGATGTCGGTATCAGCGACGGGCGGATCGTCGCGGTTGGTGACATCGAGGACTCTGCCGCGAAAACCGTTGACGCACAAGGGCAGGCGCTGGCGCCCGGTTTCGTCGACCTGCACACCCACTATGACGCCCAGCTGTTCTGGGATCCGACAGCGAGTCCGTCGGTGCAGCACGGCGTCACCACCGTCTTCGGAGGCAATTGCGGGTTCACGCTCGCGCCGGTGACCGCTGACCAACAGGACTACCTCACCCGGATGCTCGCGCGGGTCGAGGGCATGCCGCTTGAAGCGTTGCGGGCTGGGCTCGACTGGCAATGGGCGTCGTTCGGTGACTGGCTGAAACGGTTTGACGGTCGCATCGCCGTCAATGCTGGTTTCCTGGTTGGGCATTCGGCGCTTCGGCTGGCGGCAATGGGTGACGACGCCGTCGGCGGGCGGCCAACCCCCGCACAGATCGAGCAAATGGTCGGGCTACTGCATGAGGCGTTGGCCGACGGGGCGCTCGGGCTCTCCACGTCGCAGTCGCAGACCCACAACGACGGATCGGGCCAGCCGGTGCCGTCCCGCAGCGCGTCCCGCGACGAGCTGCTGGCATTGGCGACTGGAGTCCGTGCGCATCCCGGCACCACTCTCGAGGCGATCATCCCCGGCTGCCTGCAAGGCTTCACCGACGACGAAATCACCCTGCTCGCCGACATGTCGGTGGCCGCCAACCGCCCGCTCAATTGGAATCTGCTGGGCGTCTCGGCGGCCAACCCGGCCGGGCACAAGGGACAGCTGCGCGCCTCCGAGGTCGCCGCCGAACGCGGCGGTCGGGTCGTCGCGCTGACCCTGCCACAGGCCATGAAGATCCGGCTGTCGTTCCTGAGCGGCTTCGTGCTCGACGGGCTGCCCGGCTGGCGCGACACCATGCACCTGCCGGTGCCCGAACGGTTGGCCGCGCTCGCCGATCCGGATGTACGCCGCAGGCTGAACGAGGGCGCCCAGTCGAAAGAGGCCGGCATGCTGCGCGGCCTGGCGAATTGGGAGCGGCTGATCATCGTGGAGACCTTCGCCCCGCAGAACGCCGATGCGACCGGCCGCCGCGTCGGTGAGGTCGCCGCCGCACGCAGTCATCAGCCGTTCGACACCCTGCTCGACATCGTGATCGCCGACGAATTGCGCACCGGACTCACGCCGGCGCCGTTCGGCGACGACGCCGCCGATTGGCGGCTGCGCGCGGAGGTGTGGCGCTCGCCGCACGCCGTCATCGGCGGCTCGGACGCCGGTGCCCATCTCGACATGATGTGCGGCGCCATTTACACGACATCGCTACTCGGCCATGGTGTCCGCGAACACCAGGTAGTGACGCTCGAGGAAGCAGTGCGACTACTCACCGATGTGCCAGCCCGGCTCTACGGGCTGGCCGAACGTGGCCGGATCACGCCGGGCTGGCACGCCGACTTGGTGTTGTTCGATCCGGCCACCGTCGACCACGGGCCGGAGCGCACCCGCTACGACTTGCCCGCCGGTGCGCCACGGTTAGTCGCCGACGCCCGCGGCATCACTTCGGTGCTGGTCGGCGGCGTCGAAGTGTGCCGCGACGGCGTCGCCACCGGCGCGCTGCCCGGCACGGTGCTGCGCTCCGGCCGCGACACTCACACGGTGCCGGTCGCGTGAGCCCGGACCCAAATCCGGCCAGCGGCGAATTTGACCCGGCCGAGCTGCAGGGCGGGCTGCTGATGCAGGTTGAAAACGTGCACGAGCGGCTACGCGAGGCACGCTCGCAGCGCCGGGTAATGGTCGGCAGCCCGTTTAGCGAAACCACCAGCCAGACACTGGGATCCGCTGGAGTGACCGTGCTTGGATACGACGAGTGCCAGACCGCGCTCACCCACCCAGACATGTTTTCCTCGTCGATCTACTCTCAACTCATGGGCCCGGTCATGGGTAGGACCATGCTCGAACTTGAAGGCGCCGACCATCGGGCCAGTAGGGCCCTGGTGTCCCCGTCGTTCCGCGCCGCGCTGCTAGACCGCTGGCGCAGTGAGTTGGTGGAGGTGGTGGTTCACGAACTCATCGACGGGTTCGCATCGCGAGGGCACGCCGAGCTGGCCCGCGATTTCACCTTCGCGTTCCCGGTGCAGGTCATCGCGCGGATCATGGGTCTACCGCGGCAGGACTACCTGCGATTCCAACGGCTGTCGATCGAGTTGCTCAACGTGGTCTACAACTGGGACTGCGGGATTGCGGCGTCTGCTGTGCTGAAGGCGTACTTCAAAGAGATCCTGGCCGAGCGTCGGCGTCACCCACAAGACGACCTGATCAGCATGCTTTCGGAGTCTGAGGTCGACGGTTCGCGGCTCACCGACGACGAGATCTTCGCGTTCCTGCTGCTGATCTTGCCTGCCGGCGTGGAGACGACGTATCGCGCATCGGGCAACCTGCTGGTCGCCCTGCTCACCGAGCCGGCCCAGCTCGATGCGCTGCAGGCCGATCGCAACATGCTGCGCGGCGCCTTCGAGGAGGCGCTGCGCTGGGAGCCGCCGATCACCACGGTCATGCGGGTGGCGGCCCGCGATTGCGAACTCGGCGGCGTCGCGATTCCAGCCGGAACGAACGTCAGCGTCAGCGTCGCGGCCGCCAACCGCGACCCCACGCGTTACGCCGACCCGGATCGCTTCGATCCCGCCCGCAAGAACATCGCGCACCTGACGTTCGGCGGTGGCCCGCACCTTTGCCTGGGCATGCACCTGGCGCGGATGGAGGCGACCGTCGCGATCGACGCGCTCGTGGACCGGTTGCCGGATCTGCGGTTGGACGCGAACGCTCCGACGCCGCATGTTACGGGCATGGCGTTTAGATCCCCGGCGGCGCTGCCCGTCGAGTTCAGCCGCTGCTGAACGAGACGTTCTTGCATCAGGTGAACGGGAACCAATGCGTGACGGCCCGCGAGATCTCGATGTAAACCGGGATCCCGATCGTGACGTTGTATGAGAACGTCAACCCCAGTGAAGCGGCCAGTGGCAGGGTCGGGCTCGCCTCGGGGATCGCCAGACGCTGGACCGCGGGCACAGCGATGTATGACGCAGCGCCGCAGAGTATCGCGAACAGGATATAAGTTCCCGGCGGGAACTGAGCGTGCGTGAGATGAGCGTAGGCGTGAGCGACGAGAATCCCGATAGTCGCGAATAAGTTTGGCGCTACTAGACCGAAGACGATGAATCCGGGGCCCGCGCTCTTCAGGTCCTTCAGTCGGCGGGAGGCCGTCATCCCCATCTCGAGCAGGAACAGACACAGCACGCCCTGGAAGGCGGCCACAAAGACATGGTCGGTGTCGTGCACGACCTTTGGCCCCTGCAATCGACTGACCAGGCCGATGACGATGCCACCGAAAAGCAGATAGAGGCCCGGGTTGAGCAAGACTTCTCGCAGCAGCTTGACCGTGCCCACGCGTGCCTTTGTGTCATCCTCGTCGGCGCCGTCACCGCGATACCCCTGGAGTTCCAGGGCGATCGCCGCCTCCTGCTCGATCGCCAGTTCGCTTTCGGTATCGAGACGCTGCCCACGAGCCGGCTGGCTGGCCGCACCGGGCCCCACTCTCGCCGGCTTCGTGTAGCCGTGCTCGCCCGGCATGTTCCCCAACGTGTCCATCCCCTTGTCCCGCAGCCGCGCCGCCAAATACAGCGCCACCAGGCAGCCAGGCATCTCCATGACAGCCAACATCACCGACATGAAACCGTCGAAGGCCATCCCCACGGTCGCAAGGACGCCCACGCACGTTGCGAATGTCCCCGCCGAGTCCGACCCGTAATAGCCGGCGACCGTCGCCCTGTCGATCCGCCGCATCTTCGTCATGCGGGTCAGCAGGAAGTAGGCGAGAAAACCTATCAGGAAGTTGAGCAGGAATCCCAGGACGATGAATCCGACGATGTTGCCGATGCTCGCAATGTGGATCGTGGCGAGCTCTTCACCGCCGTGCCAGCCGATGGCCAGCAACAAGTACATTGTGACGCCCTGATAGATCACATAGGGAAACTCGAACTGCACCTTCAGAATTGGGATGAGGAAGCCAAGATAGAAGAACAACAACAGCGGCTTGAAAAGGTTGTGCTGGAAGTTCTCCCAAAATTCCAGGAGCATTGCAGTCTCCCTAGATGCCTACGGCTAGTTGAGGATTCGTGACCGGCGTACGGAGCCTACGAGTTCCTTGACCCTAACCCTGGGGCGCCGCCTCTCGCTGCGGAAAGCATCCCTACGCGCTGGGAAAGCGCTGGGAAAGCCCTGGGAAAGTGACAGCGACAAGGTATTCGTAATGCCGAGTTTTCTGACTGTTTACCGTAGCGGAATCGACTTTTTACTTCTTGTTGCCAACCAATGAAGGCCGCATCACGGGCTCCTTGACCCGTTGTGTCACTGACGCCCACGCCGACGGCGAATAGTGCGTCGTGACTTCCTCGAACCCGTCGACCCGGGAAACGCTGAGCACGCCGGTCTCTTGATTGATGGTCAGCTGGTCGCCCTCTGCTCCGTGGACCTCTTCTCCGTTAAGGAGCCGGATGATGAACACGATGCTGTCCTCTCGCCGGAGTGCGGCCTGGCCTGATCGTACGATCGACCCGCTGCGGAATCAGATCATTGTGGGACTGGGACGTGAACGGTTTGAAAACGTGCAATGACAACGGAGCAACGGTCACGGCTACCAAAACTGCTGGTGGGCGCCCACCGCAACCACCGAGTTTGGCATTCGTCGACGGACACCCCCGCAGCTTCATAGGTTAGGCTACATTTACTAAGCGTGACCGATGTCGGTGTCAAAACAAGCGCGGTGGGCGCCCCGACACTGTCATTCCCCTTGCCGACCGAAATCGCCCCGGCGGATCTGGCGGCTGCGTTGGCTGCGGCCTTGCCCGAGCGCGACGACGACGAATACCTGCTCTACGAGCACGACGGTCAATGGGTGCTGGCCGTCGGGGCGCTGGCCATGGTCGAGTTGGACCGCGACGAGTTGCGCATCATCCGCGACGGTGTGACGCAACGTCAGACATGGTCCGGCCGGCCGGGACCAGTACTTGGCGAGGCCGTCGACCGGCTGCTGCTGGAAACCGAGCAGGCCTTCGGCTGGATCACCTTCGAATTCGGCGCTTACCGCTTCGGCCTGCAGGAGCGCCTGGCGCCGCAAGCCCCGTTGGCACGGGTGTTCTTGCCTCGAACCCGCATCGTGATCACCGATCACACCGTTCGGCTATACGACGCCGAGGACCGCCATCGCGAAATGGTGGGTCGGCTGCTCGCCGAGAGTCTGCCGGCCGCGACGTCGGCATCCGCCATTGACGTCGGCGTCGACACCACCGATTACCGCGGGCGGGTGGGCGCGGCCATCGACGAGATCGCCGCCGGCCGCTACCACAAAGTAATCCTGTCCCGCTGCCTCGACGTGCCGTTCGCGCTGGACTTCCCGTCGACCTATCGCCTGGCGCGGCAGCACAACACCCCGTCGCGGTCTTTCCTATTGCGGCTCGGTGGGTTTCGGGCCCTGGGCTACAGCCCGGAAGTGGTAGCAGCGGTACACGACGACGGCGTCGTGGTCACCGAACCGCTGGCCGGCACCCGGGCGCTGGGCCGCGGCGCGGCGCGCGACCGCCAAGCCCGCGACGAGCTGGAATCGGACAGCAAAGAGATTGTCGAGCATGCCATGTCGGTGCGTAGCTCGCTGCGCGAGATCACCGAGGTTGCCGAACCCGGTAGCGCAGCGGTCATTGATTTCATGGCGGTGCGGGAGCGCGGCAGCGTGCAGCACCTCGGCTCGACTGTCACTGGTCGACTGGACCCGTCGAAGGATCGGATGGACGCGCTGGAGGCGCTGTTTCCCGCGGTCACCGCTTCGGGCATCCCCAAGGCGGCCGGCGTGGACGCCATCCTGCGCCTCGATGAAAGCCCACGCGAGTTGTATTCCGGTGCGGTAGTGATGTTTTCGGCTGACGGCGGATTGGACGCAGCGCTAACGCTGCGGACAGCCTATGAACGCGACGGCCGGACCTGGCTGCGGGCCGGGGCGGGCATCATCGGCGCCTCGGATCCTGATCGCGAATTCGAGGAGACCTGCGAGAAGCTGACTACGCTGGCGCCCTACCTGGTTGCACGCCGCCGTACGCGTTAGTGGACTTCGGCGTCCGGCGAGCGCTCTAAATAATCGGCCAGGATGCTGCTCACCATCGACTCAATGGTCGACTCGATCGACGACGCGAGGGTCGCGGTGACGGATGAGACGGCCTGGGTGCGAAACCGGATCAGCATGGTGATCAGTTCGGCGATTTCGGTGTCGGCAGGCAGGGCTTCACGCGGTTTGATCCGGTCGATGACGTGTTCGGCGCCGGCGCGAACCAGCATCTCGCTGATTTGGTCGACCAGCGGGACGATCTGCTCGTGCAGGTCGATGAGCTTGTCCATGCTCATGCCGTAGCCGCGGATCTCGTTGAACGCGTCGATCAGCTTGGGACGGGCGATGGTGGCTTGCTGGGCCGTTGACGCGGATCACCTGCAGGCGCACCAGGCGGTCGAACGCCTTGGCGTCGTCGATGAGTCGTTGCGCCTCGGCCAGCGGCATGGTCGCAGACTTCTCGGTGGTCCAGCTGCCAACGATCGCGGTTTCCAGTCCGAGGACGTCGCCGAGATCCTTTCCCTCTTCCCAGGCGCTGAGCATTTCTCGGACATGCGCGATGTTGTATCCGCGGTCGAGCATCGACGTGATCAGCCGCAACCGGGTCAGATGGGTGTCGTTGAAGAGCGCGATCCGCCCGACCCGCAACGGTGGCGGCAACAGACCGCGATCGCGGTAAACACGGATGTTGCGGGTGGTGGTGCCGGCCAGCCGGGCCAGGTCGTCGATCCGGTATTCCCCGGAGACTGCAGCACCGTGTGGGTGGCGGACCGCCGCGTCGAAAAGCTGCGACACAGCGTTTTCGATGACCTCGCGCGAGTGCCGCCGAACGCGCTTGGGCGCGCGCCGCAGGTTGGCCAAGACACCGGCGATGGTGCCGGACTCGGCTCGTGGCGGTCGGTCGGGAGCCATCGTTCAGGCAGGCTCAGGCGATCGCCTGGTAGTCGGCAAACCGGAAGTCCCGCATCTGTCGAAGGTACTGGGTGGCGAACCCGGGGTACATCGCAGCGTTGAAACCGTCCTTGGTGAGATACCAGCTGCGGCAACCGGACATCCACGTCGTCTTGGCCAGCCGCCGCTGGATGCGCTCGTTGTAGCGGCGTTGGACGTGCTGACGAACGTCTAGGTAACGCAAGTCGTTGTCGAGGATCGTGGAGATACCGCGCACGGCATAGTCGAGCTGGCCCTCGATATAGACCAGCAGCGAATTATGGCCCGGCCCGGAATTGGGACCGGTCATGAAGAACAGATTCGGATACCCGTGCGCGCTGGCACTCTTGTAAGCCTGTGCCCCGTAGGCCCATTCGGCGCTCAGCGAGCGTCCGCCGAGCCCAGTGACCGGAAACGGCGGACCAGTCAAATGCACGTCGTAACCGGTGGCGAACACAATGCAGTCCAGGTGGTGTTCGACACCGTCACTGGTGCGGATGCCGACCGGGCTCAATGTCGCTATCGGCCAGTCGATCAGCTTGCAGTTCTCGCGCTGCAGGGCCGGGTAGTAGTCGCTGGAAACCAGCATGCGTTTACAGCCCGGGGTGAAGTCAGGAGTCAGCTGGCGGCGCAGCCACGGGTCTTTGACTTGCTGGCGCAGGTGCAGGCGGCCCAGCCGGGTGACCAACGAAGTCAACGGAGTATTCCAGACCAGCGCCGTGGCGCTGGCCTCATGCCCCCAGAACAGAGCTTGGCGTGCAAGCTGTTGAACCGCAGGCACTTTGGTGAATGCCGTTTGCACAGCAGCTGGAGTGGCGATGTCCAAGCGGGGCAGCACCCAGCCGGGGGTGCGTTGAAAAACCTTGACGAACTCGGCATGCTTGACCAGTTCGGGGACGATCTGGATGGCGCTGGCACCCGTGCCGATGACCGCGACCCGCTTACCGGCGAAGTCGTAGTCGTGGTCCCACCGGGCGCTGTGGATCTTGTGCCCGCGGTAGGAATCGATGCCGCGGATGTCCGGGAAGCTGGAGTCAGGCAGTGGGCCGGACGCCAGTACGACGGTGCGGGCCCGAAACCGCTTGCCGGTGGCCGTGGTTGCCGTCCACACGCCGCCGTCGTCGTCGAACGCCAGCCCGGTGACCTCTTGGCCGAACCGGATGTGGCGGCGGATGTCGAATCGGGTGGCCATCTCCTCGATGTGTCTGCGGATTTCCTCGGCGGGGGAGTAGGTTCGCGACCACGTCGGATTCTTGACGAACGAAAACGAGTAGAGCAGCGAGGGGATGTCACAGCTGGCACCCGGATAGCTGGTGTCCCGCCAGGTTCCGCCCACCCGGTCGCTGCGCTCCAGAATGACGATGTCCGCGATATCGTCTTGCGCCAACTTGATCGCGGCGCCGAGCCCGCTGAAGCCGGCTCCGACGATCAGCGTCGCGTAGGTGTGTGCATTCGCCATGATCATGCCGCAGGCTGGTAGGTCAGTTCTTTGAACCAGCTCGGCACTGGCCGCAGCAGTGGCCTGGGGTAGCGATCCGACAGCCACACCATGGAATTGGCAAGCAGGTGGTACGGATGACGAGGGTTGACCACCATCGCGGCGTGTCGTTTGAGGACTTGATAGGTGGGCACCCGCCAGGTGTGTTCGCCCCGGTCGCCGAGCTGCTTGAACCGCTTGACCGCGTTGTAGAGCCGCTCGGGCTCCATGCCCATGTCGTCAAGCTCGTTGCGCACCCGGTTGAGCAGCGGCAGATACATCAACGCCCCGATGATCAGTCCCGGCGAGGCGACGTTGCCGACGAAGTCGATGGCCAGTTTCCGGGCCTTCGCGTGGCCGATCATGTTAAGGACCTCGAAATCAACTGCAAGGTGCCGTGATTCGTCATTGTTGATCTTTTCGAAGACCTGATGGCAGACTGGATCGTCGACCTCGTCGAGCAAGAACTTCAGCAGCGCCCCGTCCAATGCCACCTCGAGCATCGGGATAACGGTGCCCAGGATCGACAACGACATACCGTCGGCGAAGGTGTCCAGCCATTGCATGGCCAGCCGGATGTTCACGTTCGGCTCCGGCATTTCGCCGTCGTCCAGCATGCACCAGCGCTTCATCAACGCCAGCTCCGCATTGGCGTGGCGTTGCTCTTCGGCGTGGAAATACCGGTAGATCTCGGCCAGCGTCGCATTGGGCGCCTTTTTGGCCAATGCCGAAAATCCGCGAGCACCAATGTTCTCGATCCAGCACAGATCGGCCATGAAGGCCTTCAACTTCGGCCGGAATTCGTCGTCGATGGTCTCGGCGCCCGGTGCAGCCCAATCGATATCGGCAAGGGCCCACTGACGATCCTTGATCTTGGCCAGCATCGTTTCCATATCGACGGCCACCGGATCCTCCTTATTAGTGCGGTTAGAGCAGGCCGGCCCGGGACGCCAAGCCCGCCACGCGGGTGTAAGTGCCAGGAGCGAAACGTTTGATGTTCCAGCCGATCTTGGCGTCGATTTGCGGCATGCAATACAGTTCGCCGCGGTCGTGGGTGTCCAGGCAGATGCGCGCGACCTTGTCCGCCGAAAATCCGATCCAGCGGGTCATTTGTGTCGCGAGCCGAGTCGCCTCGGCCGAGATGCGGCCGGAGTCCACGATGTTGGTCTCGACGAACGTCGGGCAGAGCGCCGTGACTTTGACTCCGCTGCCAGCCAATTCGGCGGCCAATGTCTCCGAGAGCGACAACACGCCCGCCTTGCTGACGTTGTAGGCGGCCATCCCCGGAGCGGCCGCGAACGCGGCAGCCGACGCGACGTTGATGATGCCCCGGGGGACATCGGACGTTTCGGCCGACCGCAGGATCGGGGCGAACACATGACAGCCGTGGATAGGTCCCCACAAGTTGATGCCCAGCGCCCAGCGCCAGTCGTCCAACGGCAGTTCGCCGATGTGGGCACCGCCAGAGCCGACGCCGGCATTGTTGATTACCAGCGTGGGTGTAGCGCCGAACCACGATTCGGATTGAGCGGCCAGTTCGCGGACGTCGTCGAATTTTGATACGTCGCAAGGGATCACAACGGCCTCACCGCCGTGGTCGATGATTTCACTCACCGTTTTCTTGGCGGCGGTTTCATCGATGTCGCTGCAGACCACCCGACCGCCGCGGCGGGCCAGTTCGATGGCGAACGCCGCCCCGATCCCGCTGCCCGCCCCGGTGACCACCGCACGCGCGTTGTGGCTCACCTTGTTCGACCTGCGCAACCGCCCAAGCATGCTCACCTTGCCTTCGCCGTCGCTGGCACAGCGTCCGTCATGCGACTCAGTCAACAACGAATGGTGACATTAGTCAATGGCAATGTTGACGTGGCGTTTGGGAATTTGCGCTCGACGTGTAGGTTCCAAGCTCGGTGTCACATTCTCACTTGGGTTGTCGCCTCGATCGCTTCGAGATTCAGCGGGCGAGGAGGCGTTCCTTTTCCTTGCTGAATTCTTCATCGGTCAGGAGCCCGGAGTCGCGGAGGCTGCCGAGTGTGACTAACGCTTCAGCGAACTCGTGGACGTTGGCGGCCATTGCGGTCATGTGGCCGCTCGGCGAACTTGGCGTTGATAGAGGACGAGCGCAGGGAATGGACCCTATGCGCTCCTGACGTCGTCCCGGAGTCGGAGTGCCGCTGATAGCGCGGCCGGCCATGTTTGCCAGGGTCATCTCACTGAAGAGGCTTCCGGGGCTGGCTGCAAAGGCTTCTGGGGCGGCGCCGATGCTGGTGGCCGGTAGCGTCATCGCGGCAAGCCTGAGCTCTGGTGCCGCCACGGTCCAGCCTGGCGGCACCGACAACCCTCCGAGCGAGCCCGCCCGACCCAGACCCGCCGTCACCGAAGGGACCTCCGCCGGGCCCAACGCCATCACCGGCCGCGTCAACCCGCTCTCAACGACGACGCCTTCGGGCAAACGAAAATTGTTGGCCTGGAACGTCCTCAAGATATTGTCTTCGGTGTGGTCCAACTTCGCCTCAACCTGGGTTTCCGCGTCGTCGAACGTTAAGTCGGTAAATAAACCGGTGGTATTCAATGGCGTCAGCCCGGCCTGGGCCAAACCCGGCAAGAACAGAATGATTCCCGCCAGGTCCGACAACGTAGACAGCGCCGATGCAGGCGTCGCGGTGGTCGCCGCCGTCGATGTGAGCCCCTGCAGGGCCGTGGAGGTCAGCTGGGACGCCGCCGTGCTCGCCGGGGCCGATGTCCCGTTCGTGGTCTGCGGTGCCGGAGTGAACGGAGTCAGCGTTGTCGCGGACGCCGAGGCGCCCGCGTAGCCGTACATCGCCGTGGCATCTTGTGCCCACATCTCGCCGTAGTGGGTCTCGGTGGCTGCGATTGCCGGAGTGTTTTGCCCCAATAGATTGGTCGCCACCAGCGCCTGCAACAGGGCGCGGTTGGCCGCGATCACCGGCGGGGGCACCATTGCCGCGAACGTCACCTCATAGGCCGCCGCCGCCGCTCTGGCTTGCATGGCTGTCTGCTCGGCCTGGGTGGCGGTGGAGCTCATCCACGCCACATAGGGTTCGACCGCGGTCGTCATCGCCGCCGATGCGGCGCCAAGCCAGGGCCCGGCGCTCAGCTCTGAGATCACTGATCCGTATGAGGCTGCTGCTGTGTGTAACTCGGTAGCAAGCCCGTCCCAGGCCGCTGCGGCGGCCAGCATCGGCCCTGACCCGGGCCCGTCATACATTCGCCCGGAGTTGACTTCCGGTGGCAAAATCGCGAAATCCATTGCTGCACAACTCCTAGCCGCTCGTTGTTGTGTTGGTAGCGTCGGTGGGCTGATTCGATTCGCGAGACTGAATTGAAATCCCCTCGCGCGCCCATCGCTGCATAACTGCAGCTTGCGCCTCTACCAGTCGATTCCGTCGCAAAATGTTTTGATTTAAAGCGCGGTGTCGATGAAGCCGAACACGGTGCAAGAAAGTCTTACGGCGGCCTAAGCCCGTTGGCGGACGACCGTACTCCGTCGCGCCAGGTGACATCACCTGAGATAGATCGGATCGCCCAAGGTCGGAGCCGCTTGCGCGGTCGCGCACCGCACTGGTTGAGTGAACAGTTGTATTCCGTATAGGGTGGGAACAACTGTTCACTGAAAGGGCCGTTCATGCCGGACTACCGCGTTATCGTTGTTGGAACCGACGGGTCAGACACGTCGCTGCGCGCGGTTGATAAGGCCGCCGCGATTGCCGCCGAGGCGAAGGCGAAGTTGGTCGTGGCATCGGTGCAGTCAGAAAGGCCCAGCCGTAGCGGTCCAGACCCCGATCAACCCCAAGGAGAGGACTACCGCACCGAAGGCGAGGCACCGGTCTACGACTTGCTGCGTGATGCTGCCGCGAGGGCCCGGGAGGCGGGCGCAGCCGACGTCGAAGAACGCCTCGTTGAAGGCGCTCCCGCCGATGCGCTCATTGCGCTGGCGGATGAGACTGGAGCCGATCTGCTGGTGGTTGGCAGCGTGGGTTTGAACTCGGTGGTCGGTCGACTGCTCGGGTCGGTTCCGCAGATCGTCAGGCGGCGGGCAACGACCGAGGTGCTGGTCGTCGACACGGAGGACTGACGCCCCCTTCAGTGGCCCTTGCGCGATAACGTGGCATCACCAATTGGTCGATTCAATAACGGTTTTAAAGGTTTCGACCGCGTCGGTCGGGACTCGAGTGAGTGTGGGATCGCCAACGACGTCGACGGAGTAGAGACCGAATCGGGGCCGGTAACTGCCCCACTCGTAGTTGTCGGTGAGACTCCAGTAGAGCATTCCAATCAGCGGGATTCCGCGTTGGCGGGCGTGATGGATCGAGTCGACCGCGTTGAGCAGGTGCTGACTACGGGTGAGTCCGTCAGGGCGGGGGCCGCCGTTGTCGGTGGGCATGCCGGTCTCGATGATGAAGACGGGTAACCCAGGGTACTTGTTTGTGTAGTACTCGGCGATAGGGCCGATCCCGTCTGGAGGTTGCGGTACGAGCCAGTGTGCACCGCTGTCTATCTGGGCCATGCCTTCCGCGGTGAGGTCGGGGTAGTAGACGTCCAGCCCGATGAAGTCGAGGTGGTCTGCGGCCACCTGATCGAGAAACAGTGCGTCAGCATATGTTCGCACCGGCAACGGCAGGTTTCCGGTGGCCTCATTGCTCGACACGCTGGGCATCTTTGTGGGTTGCTTTGATCAATTCGTAACTGCGCGTGTGTGCGTCGACGAGGTTTGCGGCCATCTCAAGGCCCTGCTCGGGGGCCAAGTCGCGCATCTTGGTCTCCAATAGAATGCTGATGGAGGGCTCGTTGACGATCAGCCACCACGGGCAGAATGCGCCGATCTGGTCAATGGCTACCTCGACATATTTTGTGAAGAAGTCGACTGTTGACGGATTCAGCCAGCCGCCCCTATCAAAGATCCACTCTGGGTAGACAAAATGGTCCAGTGTGGGCATCGGCTCCATTCCGGCGTCGACTATCGCTGAAACGACGTCTCGGTAGAGCACCCATGCTTCTTCGTCGATCGCACCCGGCGTGGGCTCGACCCGTGCCCAGTTGACTCCAAACCGGAATACATTGGCGCCAAGGTCTTTCGCAAGCACGATGTCTTCGCGATACCGATGGCGGAAGTCGATCGAGTCGCGGTAGGGCTCAAGCTTGGGATGCTTTCCGTCAGAAAGATAAACCCCCCAATTACAGCGGGGCATATCGCCTTCTGACTGAAATGCCGACCCGGCTAAACCCCAGCGGAAGGCCTCGCGACGGCGACGGTGCATGCTGTCCTACCCTACGCAAATGCTGTTTCGCCGATCGCCTTTTGTCAGCTGGTCCGTCGCCGCATCAATGCTGGAGTTGCCGGGCGATCGCCTTCTTGTCGACCTTGCCGACCGCGGTGGTAGGCAACGCAGCCATCTCGGTCAGCACATCCGGCCGAGCATGGGTGGCCACGCCACGCTGGTCGAGGTAGTCGTTCAACTCCGACAACGTCATTGGGCTGCCCGCGAAAACAACTGCGACGCAGATCTTTTCACCGAGATACGGGTCCGGCAGCGCTACCGCTGCCACTGACGAGATCGCCGGATGCGCACGCAGGTGTTCTTCGAGGTCCCCTGCGGCGATGGTCTCGCCGCCACGGTGGATGACGTCTTTCACCCGGCCGGTGACCTCCAGGTAGCCGTCGGCGTGCCGGCGGACCAGGTCGCCGCTGCGGTAGAAGCCATCTGGATCGAAGCAGCGCGCGTTGTCGCTCTCGGCGCGGAAGTAGCCGTTCAACGTGTAGGGGCCCCGCACCAGCAACTCGCCCTCCGCGCCCGCCGGGACCGGCCGCCCGTCCTCGTCGACGATGCGTAGTTCGTCGTCGGCCGACAGTGGCCGGCCCTGGGTTTTCTCGATCAGTTCCGGCGGATCGCCCGGTCGGGTGTAGCACAGCAGCCCTTCGGCCATTCCGAATACCTGCTGCAGGCCCGGCGTCAACGTTTCGCGGATCCGGCGGGCTTCATCGGCCTCCAGTTTCGCGCCGCCAACTTGCAACAGCCGCAACGAGGTTGGCGTCACCGGCTCCCAGTCCGTGGCCTGGGCCCACAGGTTGGCCAATGCCGGAACCAACGCCGTGATGGTGACACCGTGGCGTTCGATGGCGGCGAAGGCTGCCTCGGGGCTGGGGTCGGTGGTGAAAACGGTGGTAGCGCCGACCGTCATCGCACCGAGCAGGCCGGGGCAGGCCAATGGGAAGTTGTGTGCGGCCGGCAACACCACCAGGTAGATATCGTCGCCGGTCAGCCCACAGACTTCGGCGCTCGCGGTGGCGTTGTAGACATAGTCGTCGTGGGTGCGGGGGATGAGCTTGGGTAGGCCGGTCGTGCCGCCGGAGACCAGCAGCAGTGCCGGGGAACCGGAATCTGACGTGGCGATGTGGGCGGCGGCCCTGGATCCGCGCACACCTGCGACCACGACACAAGTGGACCGGGGTCGCCGTCGACGATGACATGGCGCAGCCCGGGATGATCGTGCAGTAGTCCCTTCGCCATCAGGCGGTAGTCGAATCCGTTTGCGGTATCAGGGATCAGCAGAGCGTTGGCCTGGCTGACGGCGGCGAAATGGCCCAACTCGGCGGCCCGATGACCCGGCAGGCACATCACCGGGATCGCGCCGGCGCGCAGCAGCGCGAACAACGCCACCGCGAACTCGCAGCCATTCGGCAGTTGCAGCAATACTCGGTCGCCGGGGGAGATGCCCAGCTGCGTCAACGCGGCCGCTGCGCGGTGTGCACGCTCGTCGAGCTCGGCGTAGCTCAGACGTTGCGGTGGGTGGAGCGTCCCGCCCGCGTCGAGCACCGCAGGGCGATCCGGCCACTGCCGAGCGGCTTCGGACAGGATCGAATCCACCGTCCGGCCGGTCCAGTAACCGGCGGCCCGGTAGCGCGCCGCGCGGTCTGGCGGAAACGGCACAAAGCCTGCCAGATCAGCTGATGGCATCCCATTCCCTCTGCGACGGGGTGGGTGGACGGACATGTCCGGCCCAGCCCACCGCGTCGGTTGCTTACAGGCTAGAGCAGCCCGCTGAGGAGGTCGGGCAGCGCTGTCGTCACGGCCGCCGCCGATTCCGGCGCCGTCGACTCATCCAGTGCCGTAGCAAGCTGCTCGGGGAACGTCACCAGCAGCTCATCAAGCACGCCGCCGCTAGCGAGCAGGCCGGCGAATGCTTCACCGTTGCTGTAGGGGTCGACGTAGCCGTTGAGGACGTCGCCGGTCAGGTCGGAGGGCAGGTTGCCAATGTCGGTTAGCGCCTGGTCGATGTTCCCGGACGACAGGTCGGTTGCAATCCCGTCGAGGTCTTGGGACAGCCCGAAAACGACGCCGAGCGGCGGAGACAGCAGGGCATCGCTGAAGTCTTTCAGGTTGGTATAGGTGGCAAATTCTTCGTACAGATTCGTAGGGGGCTAATTTGGCGTCGCGGGAAGTGAGGGGATAGAGGTCTGCGGCGGCTAATCGGCCGGCCGGCACCTTTGAAAATCATGATGAGCAACCAGCGCCCAGAGCAGACCCTAGCGTCCCAAGGACCCCGGAAGTAAAGTAGCCAGAAATTTAGGCTAGCCTCCACTAACTAGTAGGAGGGTTGATGTGGTAACTGATGGGGTTGGGGCTTCCGTCGCTGGCAGCCCAGGTGCCATCCGCGCGGAGGTCGCCGAATTACTCGGCGTCAGCGCCGATGCTGTCGACCCCGACGGCAACCTCATCAGCCAAGGTCTCGATTCGATTCGGATGATGGCGCTCGCGGGTCGGTGGCGTCGCCGCGGTATCGCCGTGGACTTCGCCGCGCTCGCCGTCGCGCCGACGATCGAGGCGTGGTCGCTGCTGGTGTCCGCGGCCGAGGTGAACGCGCTGAAACCGGTCAACGCGGCCGCCGCGGTAGCGACTGCCAGGCCACTCGAAGACGCATTTCCGCTCGCCCCGATGCAGCACGCAATGTGGGTCGGCGGTCACGACACCCAACCGCTCGGTGGTGTGGCAGGGCATCTTTATGTCGAGTTCGACGGCGGGGAAATCGATCCCGACCGACTGTGCGCTGCGGCTACCGACTTGGCGATGCGGCATCCGATGTTGCGGGTGCAGTTTTTGTCCGATGGCACCCAGCGGATCGATCCGGCTCAGGAACGCCCCAACTATCCGATCACCGTTCGCGATCTTCGAGGCCTTGCCGCAAATGTGGTCGATGAGCGGCTGGCCGGCCTTCGGGAAGCCAAGTCCCACCAGCAACTTGACGGACAGGTCCTGGAGCTGACGCTGTCCCTGCTGCCCGGCGAGCGCTCGCGCCTGCACGTCGACTTGGACATGCAAGCCGCTGACGCGATGAGCTATCGCACCCTGATGGCCGACTTGGCGGTGCTCTATAAGGGTCGACCGCTGCCGGAATTGCGCTACACCTATCCGGGAATACCGCCGCGAGATGGTGCGGCGGGAATCCGAGCCGCAGCCCGTCCGCGAAGCTGACCGGGACTGGTGGGCGCAGCGTCTTCCCGAACTCCCGGACCCGCCCAAGCTGCCGACTGCGAGCCGAAAACTTCTTTCTCGCAACAGCACTCGGCGCTGGCGGTGGCTCGATGCGCCAACCCGGGATGCGCTGTTCGCCAGCGCCCGGTCCCGCGGTGTCACCCCTGCGATGATGTTCGCGGCGGCGTTCGCCTACACGTTGGCGTGCTGGTCCAGCAGTTCCCGGTTCCTGCTGAACGTGCCGCTGTTTGGCCGTGAAGCCCTGCATCCCGATGTGGACAGGCTGGTCGGCGACTTCACCTCGTCGCTGCTGCTCGACATCGACCTCACTGGCACCGGCAGCGCGGCGTCGCGAACCCACGTCGTGCAAGACGCCATGCGGACCGCCGCAGCGCACTCCAACTATCCCGGCCTGTCGGTGCTACGTGACCTTGGCCGCTACCGCGGCGCCCCGGTCCTGGCTCCAGTGGTGTTCACCAGCGCGCTTGGGCTCGGTGAGCTGTTCAGCGCCGATGTCACCGAAGCGTTCGGCACGCCCGGCTGGATCATCTCGCAAGGGCCTCAGGTCTCGCTCGACGCACAGGTCACCGAGTTCGACGGCGGCGTTTTGGTGAATTGGGACGTCCGGGAGGACGTGTTCCCTTCGGGTGTCATCGACGCGATGTTTGCCCACCATATCGACGAACTGTTGCGGCTTGCCTCTGCTGATGACGCGTGGGATGCCGCCGGTCCGCCGGAGCTGCCGCCGGCGCAGCGCACGGTGCGTGACCTCGTCAACGGCCACCGCGCCGCTGCCAGCGAAGAGGCGTTGCACGACGGCTTCTTCCGCCTTGCTCGACAGCAGCCGGACGCGCCGGCCGTGTTTGCGAGTTCCGGTGATCTCAGCTACGGGCAGCTGCGCGACCAGGCGTTGAAGTTGGCTGCGGCATTGCGCGCGAACGGGATCGGCTCCGGCGACACCGTCGCCGTGATGGGCCCGAAGACTGCCGAACAGGTGCCGGCGCTATTGGGGATCCTGGCAGCGGGTGCTGTCTATCTGCCGATCGGCGTCGATCAACCCCGCGACCGCGCGGAGCGCATCCTGCAGACCGGTGAGGCGAGCCTGGCCCTGGTGTGCGGCGGGCAGCAGCTCTCGTTACCGGTCCCCGTCCTCACGATCGCCGATGCGCTCGGCGGCGCGGCCACCGACGCTGACATCGCGCCCGCGATCATCCATCCCGCCGATCCCGCCGAGCTGGCCTACGTGTTGTTCACCTCGGGCTCTACCGGGGAACCCAAGGGCGTCGAGGTCACACACGACGCGGCAATGAACACTGTCGAATTCATCGGCCGGCACTTCGAGATCGGCGCAGGCGACCGCTGTTTGGCGCTGTCAACGCTGGAAGGCGACATCTCGGTGATGGATATTTTCGTCACCTTGCGCACCGGTGGGGCGATCGTGGTGGTCGACGAAGCCCAGCGCCGCGATCCCGACGCGTGGGCCCGGCTCATCGAAACCCACCAAGTCACCGTGTTGCACTTCATGCCGGGCTGGCTGGAGATGCTGGTTGAGGTCACGAAGAACTCAGCGGGAAGACTGTCGTCGGTTCGGGTTGTTCCCACCGGCGGTGATTGGGTGCGGCCCGAGGTGGCTCGCCGGCTGCGAGCCGACGCGCCCAACCTGCGCTTCGCCGGTCTGGGCGGTGCGACCGAAACCGCAGTGCACAACACTATTTTCGAGATCGGCGAGCTGAACGAGCTGCCGGCGGACTGGACCGCGCTGCCCTATGGAATTCCGCTGCCTAACAATGCCTGCCGAGTGGTCAACGACTTGGTCGGCGACTGCCCCGATTGGGTGGTCGGGGAGCTGTGGGTGTCCGGGCGCGGGCTCGCGCGGGGCTATCGCGGGCGACCCGATCTCACTGCCGAGCGTTTCGTCGTGCACGACGGCAGGACGTGGTACCGCACCGGCGATCTGGCGAGGTACTTGCCTGACGGCACATTGGAGTTCGTCGGACGCGCCGACGACCGCATTAAAGTCAGTGGCTACCGTGTCGAGCTCGGCGAGGTTGAGGCGGCACTGCGGCAGGTACCCGGTGTGGCAACAGCAGTCGCGGCCCTGGTGCCGACGTCCGGCGACGCCGACGTTCTGGCTGCTGCCGTTCGAGCTGATGATGCCCAACTGACCGCGGCGGGGGTACGGGAGGCCGTGACCGAATATGTTCCCGCGCACATGATCCCGCGTCATGTGTCACTCGTCGACCAGATCCCGTTCACCCTCGGCGGCAAGATCGACCGGCGCGCGGTCGCGGGCGAGTTAGCGGCCGCGACCGCCACTTCGCCGAGGTCCGACCACCGAGTCCCGTCGACATCGTTGGAGGCCGCACTCACCGCAATCGTGGGCGATGTGCTCGGCGTGGAGTCAGTCGGTGCTGACGACGACTTCTTCGCCCTCGGCGGGGATTCGGTGCTGGCGACTCAGGTCGTCGCGCGGATGCGGGCATGGCTGGACACCCCGGACGCGATCGTTGCCGACATCTTCGCCACCCGAACCGTTTCGGCGCTTGCCAGCTTGCTTGGCCGTCGTGAACACGACCCGAGGCGCCTCGATGAGATTGCCGAACTATATCTGGAGGTTATCCATATGGATACCCACGACGTAGTGTCGGCAATTGCTAAACATGAAGCGGTGCAATGACTGTCAATAAGCTGATGGCGGCGCCGACGACTTTCGCACCTTGGATCAAGCGGGTGCCGCAGCGCAACGGCGCGCGGCGCTCTGGCGCGACGGTGGTGTTCCCGCACGCCGGAGCAGCCGCCGCAAGCTACCGCGAGTTGGCGGCGGCTCTGGCCGCAGGCGGGGACACCTACATCGTGCAGTATCCACAGCGCGCAGACCGGCTGAGCGATCCCGCCCCCGACACCGTTCACCACCTTGCTCTCGGCTTGTTCGAGGCCGGCCCTTGGCGTCGGGTGGCTCCGCTGCGGCTATTCGGCCACAGCATGGGAGCTGTGGTGGCTTTCGAGTTCGCCCGGATCGCCCAATCCCGCGATGTTGCAGTGCAGCGGCTGTGGGTGTCCGCCGGTCCGGCGCCCTGCACCGTCTCCGCCATGCCCGATCTACCAACCAGCGACGACGAAATGCTGGCCGACATCGCCGATCTGGGCGGCACTGATCCCGCACTACTTGCCGACGAGGAGTTCGCGGAGCTGCTGACTACTGCGGTGCGAGCGGATTACCAAGCGGTCAACCGTTATGACTGTGCTCCGGGTGTGCGCATTCGTGCTGACATCCACGTACTCGGCGCACGCGATGATCACCGCGTCGATGCCGAGGCTTTGCGGCTGTGGGAAAACCACACCGCGGGTGTCTTCGAGTTGTTTCTGTACGACGGGGGGCATTTCTATCTGAACGAGCACATCGACGATGTCGCCGCGCGGGTGAATGCCGATGTCTGACGACACGTTCGGTGCCGCCGAGCCAGTGGTGATCGTCGGCATGGCCCTCGAAGCGCCTGGCGGCATCGACACCGCCGCGGGGTACTGGGAGCTGTTGTCTCAGGGCCGTGAGGCGTTGAGTCCGTTTCCGACCGACCGCGGTTGGCCGATCCGCGAGCTGCTCGCGGGGTCACGGCGCAGCGGCTTCAAGGAGATCAACGACTGTGGTGGATTTCTCACTGGTGCAACGACATTCGACCCGGAATTCTTTGGGATCTCGCCGCGTGAGGCTGTCGCCATGGACCCGCAGCAGCGGGTCGCGCTTCGGGTGTCATGGCGTGCCCTGGAGAACAGCGGGATCAATCCCGATGATCTGGCCGGGCATGACGTGGGTTGCTACATCGGTGCCTCCGCCACCGGATACGGGCCCCAGATGGCCAATTTCTCCTCGCACAGCGGTCATCTGCTGGCGGGAACCGCGCTCAGCGTGATATCCGGTCGGATCGCCTACACGCTGGGGCTGACCGGCCCAGCGCTCACCATCGACTCATCGTGCGCGTCGGCGCTGGCGGCGTTCCATGTCGCCGCGCGCGCCCTACAGAGCGGCGACTGCGACTTGGCGTTGGCCGGCGGAGTCAACGTGCTGGGCTCGCCGGGGTTCTTCGTCGAATTCTCGAAACAACACGCCCTTTCCGATGACGGCCACTGCCGTCCCTACAGTGCGCAGGCCAGCGGAACGGTCTGGGCCGAGGGCGCGGCGATGTTTGTGCTGCAACGTAAGTCGGCGGCGGAGCGTGCGGGTCGGCAGATTGTGGCAGAGGTCCGCGCTACTGCGGTCAACCAGGACGGCCGCAGTGTCGGTCTCAGCGCACCCAGCGGTGACGCGCAGATCCGGCTGTTCCGCCGTGCCATTACCCAGGCCGGGATCGAGCCCGGAGAGGTTGGCATGGTGGAGGGGCACGGTACCGGCACCAAGCTGGGCGACCGCACTGAGCTGCGGTCGCTAGCGCAAACCTACGGCGCCACCGCACCCGGGCGCGGCGCGCTGCTGGGTTCGGTGAAATCCAACGTGGGCCACGCCCTGGCTGCCGGCGGAGCGCTGGGTCTGGCCAAGATCCTGGTCGCCGCCGAGCACGCTGCTATACCGCCCACCCTGCACGCGGCGGAAGCAAGTCATGAGATCGACTGGGAAGGCCAGGGTTTGCGCCTGGCAAAGGCCTTGACACCGTGGTCCGCGGTCGGTGGACAACGGATCGCGGCCACCTCGGCATTCGGGATCGCTGGCACCAATGCGCACGTGATCGTCTCCCTTCCCGAGGTCGCCTGATGTTCGCGCATCCGCTGCCGGACGGCCGTATGCCGGTCTTGCTATCGGCGCATGACGAAAAGCTGATCGGACAGGATGCCCGGGCGATTCTGGAGTACTTGGACCGGGCCGGGGAGGACAACGATCCAACTGCTGCAGTCGCCTCCACCCTGCTGCGGCTACGGCGGGTGCGGCGGCACCGTGCGCTGGTGCGGGCGGCGGACCGCGCCGAACTGGTCGCCGGCCTGTCCGCGCTGGCGCACGGCGACGAGCACCCGCTGGTCGCCCGATCCTCGAAAAGCGGTGGCCTGCATGTCGCATTCGTGTTTCCCGGGCAGGGCAACCAATGGGAATCAATGGGAGCCGAGGCCTACCAGCGGTTGCCGGCATACCGGGCGGAGGCCGACCGATGCGCGCAGGCGTTCGCCGCTGCCGGGCTGCCCTCGCCGCTGCCCTACCTGTTGGGCGAGGTGACGCAAAACTGGTCGCAGACCCAGGTTCAGGGAGCACAGTTCACCCACGCGGTCAGTCTGGCCCAACAGTGGCGGCTATGCGGAGTCCTTCCTGATATCACCATCGGGCATAGTCTCGGCGAAGTCGCGGCGGCGTATGTGGCCGCAAAGACCACGTTGCCCGATGCGGTCGCCCTGGTCGGCGCACGCGCCACGGTCGTCGACCGGTTGACGGGTCACTACGCCATGGCGGTGCTCGGTGCAGGCGTCGACGCGGCCAAGGCCCTGATCGACGCGACGGCAGGCTGGCTGGAGGTTTCGGCGGTCAACGGACCGTCGACCACGGTGGTCTCCGGTGACCACGACGCAGTGCTCGCAGCCGTGCAGCTGGCGCGACAACGTGGCATGTTCACCCACCAACTGTCCGTGGATTACCCGGGCCACACCAGCGTCCTGAGGCCGCTACGCACCGACCTGGCCACGCTGTTACCCAGGTCGGTATTCCAGGACGGGCCGGTGAGATTCGTCGGCTCGACCTTTGGTGCCGAGGTGAGCAGCGACACGGACTTCTTCGACTACTGGTATGAAAGCCTCTGTAGCACAGCGCGTTTTGACCGCGCGGTAGCAGCCGCCCAAGCCTGCGGCGCCGACACGTTCGTCGAGCTGTCCGCACACCCGTCGTTGTTGTACCCGCTGGTCGAACTGGTCGACGACGAGTCGGCGGTGATCGTCGGCTCGGGGCATCGCGACGGGCCCACCACCGATGTGCTGTCGGCGAATATCGCCACCGTCGCCACCGCGGATCCCGGCCACCAATGGGCCGATGCGATCCCCGCGGGTATCCAACCGCCGTTGCGCGGGTTTCCGAATGCGCCGATGCGGGCGGTCCACCTGTGGGCTGCGCCGGAACCCTGGGCTCACACTGCAGCTGACCCGAAGAGTGCTCTCACGATCGCCGTCGAGGATTGGCAGCAAGCGCCGTCGCCAACCGCCGCCAACGGGACACGGCGGCATCGCGATCGTCGGCGATACCACGGGGGTGCTGGCGCAGCGACTGATCGACGCCGTTGTGGCACATCGCGGCTGCGACACCGTGCCCCCAACTCGAGGCGGACATCGTGGCGGTGATCGCGCCCGCGCTCGAGCAGCGCGACGTGACGGCCGCGGTCGAACAGATCGTTGGCCGCCCCGACGTAGGCCTGCCCGACTACGCCGCGATCGTCGGTTCGCACTGCCGAGCGGTCTGGTTGCTGACCGCCGGGGGGGAACGGGCTCAGCCGGACGATGGGGACGTCATGCCCGCCCAGGCGGCGCTGGCCGCGATGCACCGCAGCGTTGGCTTCGAATTCGGTGACCAGACATTCGGAAACCTGGACCTACCGTCACGAGATGTGCATGCGCGGACTGCGTCCGCTGTTGTCGACGCATTGCTCGGTGATGCCGGTGTCATGGCGCTTCGTGCCGACGGTGGTGGTGTCCCACGATCCTATTTCCGCACATTCCGCCGTGCTGCCGCAGCCAAGCGACCGCTGGACACGGCCACGTTGGAGAACGTGGTGATCACCGGCGGCAGTGGGGCCATCGGCCTGCGGTATGCGCAGCACTGCATCGAGAACGGCGCACGGACGGTTACCCTGTTGAGCCGCAATGGCCCAGACCCCGCGATGCTGGCTCAGCTGACTGCGCGGCACGACACCGAGGTGCACGCCCCGCTGTGCGATATCACTGACCGGAACGTGTTGTCGGCCGTGGCCGCCCGCTACGGCGGCTCCGGTACGTCGCTGCTCATCCACACCGCGGGCATCGCCACCCCTCGTCGGCGTGCCGAACTGAACGGCGCGGATGTGGCGGCAGTGTGCGCGGCGAAAGTAGCAGGGTTGGCGCTGATGGCCGAGGTCTGGCCGCTACGGCCAGAATGCCGAATCTTGGCCTGCTCGTCGGTGTTCGGGGTGTGGGGCGGTCACGGTCATGCCGCATACGCGGCGTCCAACCGGCTGCTCGACGTATTGGCCGCCCAACTGCGTGCCAAGGGGCTGGACTGCACGGCGCTGCGATGGGGATTGTGGCAGCGATGCCGGAGTCGTCGAGGCCGCTGAGCTCGCCCGCACCGAGCGCTCCGGTCTGATCGCGATGGAATCCGAGTTGGCTCTGGACGCCAGTCTGGGCAGCTATACCGACGATCCGCTGATTTTCGCGGCAGACTACGACCGGCTTCGGGTGTTCTTCGAAAGCCAGTCGATTCCATTGCCATTCGATGCCCCGCCAGACGTCGAAAACACATCGGACGTCGGCGACTCCGCGGCGAGACCGATTGCCGACGTGGTCTGCACCCAGCTGGCCGCGACGCTGCAATTGGGCGATCCTGCATTGATCGACCCGCGTGCGTCGCTGATCGACCTCGGTTTGGATTCCCTGCTGGCGCTCGATCTGCGCAAGCGGCTACGCCGGACGGTGGGTTGCTCGGCCCCGGTGGCGCAGATGCTCGGTGGAATCACCGTCAACGAACTGATTGAAGCCGTTCGCTCCGGCTCGAGCAGTCGGGTAGAAGGACCGGCGGCTAGGAAGGTTGGAATCCACGCGTGACTGACATCACGGACTCCGCGACCCGGCTCGATGAACAACGCCTGGAGTTGTTGCGCCGCAGGATCGCCGAGCACGGCCTAGCCCGGCCCGACGTCGCCGTGGACACGGCTGCGGACGAGCCAGCGCAGAAAGCTCCGCCAATGTCCGATGGGCAACGACGGATGTGGTTCGTCCAGTCGGTCGACCCCGACAGCGCGCTGCTCAACATCTGTGTGTCGTACCGGCTCACCGGCAGCGTTGATGTCGCACGGTTGCGCCGCGCCGTGGGAGCCGTCGCGTTGCGGCACCCGGTATTGCGCACGGTCTACCAGATCGACAAGGGCGGCGATCCGCAGGCGGTGGTCAGCGATCATCTGCGACCCGGCTGGGTCGAGCACGACCTGTCCGAGCTCGGCGAACAGGCGCGCCGGCTAAGGCTGGAAGTGCTCGCGCAACGCGAGTTTCGGCGGCCGTTCGACTTGACGAAGGATTCGCCGCTGCGGATCACGGCGGTGCGGGTGGACGCCGACGAGTTGATGCTATTGCTCACCGCACACCACATCGCCTGGGACGACGGGTCGTGGGCGCCGTTCTTTACCGACCTGAGCCGCGCCTACAGCGATCCAGACGGCAGCCCCGCGCCGACACCCGTCGCTGCACCGGCCAACCCTGCCTGCAGCCTTGATGAAGACCTGGCCTATTGGCGCTCGCTGATCACGGATCTGCCGGAGCCGCTTGAGCTTCCGGGACCTAACGGCTCGGCCGTGCCGAGCACCTGGCGTGCACAGCGCGCGGTGACGCGGTTGCCGGCGGCCACCGTTGAGCGCGCCGCGGCCCTCGCCAAGGAGACCGGCGCCACCCCGTACATGGTGTTGATGGCCGCATTCGCCGCCCTGGTGCACCGCTACACCCACGCAAGCGACTTCCTAGTCGCAACGCCGGTGCTGAACCGCGGCGCCGGCACCGAGGACGCCATCGGCTACTACGGCAACACCCTGGTGATGCGAATGCAGCCGCAGCCGCGGCAGACATTCCGGGAACTTTTGGTGCAGACCCGCGATAACGCCATCGGCGCCTTCGCCCACTCCCGCGTCGACTTGGAATGGCTTGTCCGCGCCTCCAATCCGGACCGCAGGCACGGCGCCGAGCGAATGACCAGGATCAGCTTTGGACTACGAGAGCCCGACGGCGGCGGCTTCTGCCCGCCCGGCGTGCGATGCGAGCGTGCCGAGCTGCGCGGTCACTTCAGCCAGCTGCCGCTCAGCCTGATGATCGAACTGACAGGGACGACAGCAGTGATCGAAGCCGAGTACCTGGTCGAGGTGCTGGATCGCGCGCTGGTGGACCAGTTGCTGCGGCACTATGGCGTCCTGTTGGGCAACGCGCTGGCCCACCCCGATACCACCCTGTCGGCCTGCGGACTGATGAGCGAGGCAGACGCCAACTGGCTGCGCGCCGTGTCGTCCGGCGACCACTTCACGACTCCAGCCGCCACGCTGCCCGCATTGGTCAGTCAGCGGGCGGCCCAGTCACCGGGTGCGGTCGCCGTGGTCTATGAAGGCCGCCATTACAGCTATCGCGAGATCAATGACGAAGCAAACCGGTTGGCGCACTGGCTGATCGAGCAGGGCATCGGCACCGAGGACCGAGTCGCGGTGCTGCTCGACAAGTCACCCGAACTGGTCATCACAGCGCTGGGCATTCTGAAAGCCGGCGCGGTGTACCTGCCGATCGACCCAACCTACCCCGAGGATCGACTGGCCTTCATCCTTGAGGACGCGGCAGCCAATTTGGTTCTCCGCGAGCCGGTCACCGGTTTGGCGGGCTACTCGGCCGCCGACCCGACCGTGGATGACCTGGTCCGCTCGTTGCGCCCGGACAACACCGCCTACCTGATCTACACCTCGGGTTCGACCGGGCTGCCCAAGGGTGTTCCGGTTCCGCACGCACCGATCGCCGAGTACTTCGTCTGGTTCGGCGACGAGTATCGGGTCGACGAAACCGACCGGCTGCTGCAAGTGGCGTCGCCGAGCTTCGACGTCTCCATCGGCGAGATCTTCGGGACACTGATTTGTGGTGCACGGCTGGTGATTCCGCGGCCAGACGGGCTACGTGACATTGGATACCTGACTGAGCTGTTGCAGCGGGAAGGCATCACCTCGATGCATTTCGTCCCGTCGCTGCTGGGGCTCTTCCTCTCGCTGCCCGGTGTCAACCAGTGGCGCACGCTGCGCCGAGTACCCATCGGCGGAGAGCCGCTGCCGGGCGAGATCGCCGATAAGTTCCACGCTACTTTCGATGCCTTGCTTTACAACTTCTACGGTCCGACCGAAACCGTGGTCAATGCCACCAGCTATCCCGTGGAAGGCGCCCAGGGCGCCCGGACGGTGCCGATCGGCCGGCCAAAGATTAACACCCAGATCCATCTCCTGGACGACGCGTTGCAGCCGGTACCGGCGGGGGTGATCGGCGAAATCTACATCGGTGGAACACATGTCGCGCACGGCTATCATCAGCGGCCGGGCCTGACCGCCGAACGCTTCATCGCCGATCCGTTCACCACGGGTGGGCGGTTGTACCGGTCGGGTGATTTGGCACGGCGCAACGCAGACGGTGATATCGAGTTCGTCGGTCGCGCCGACGAGCAGGTCAAGATCCGCGGCTTCCGCATCGAGTTGGGCGAGGTGGCGGCCGCCATCTCGGTTGATCCCAGTGTGGGTCAGGCGGTCGTGGTGGCCACTGACCTGCCCGCCCTGCCGCAGGTCGGTAAGAGTCTGGTGGGCTATCTGACGCCGGCCGATGGCGCGGGCTGCGAAACGGTCGACCTCGACCGGATCCGTGCCCGGGTGGTAGCGGCGCTGCCGGACTACATGGTTCCGGCGGCCTACGTGGTGCTCGACGAGATCCCGATCACCACGCACGGCAAGATCGATCGGGCTTCCCTGCCAGAGCCACAGATCGCGGCGAACGCCGAATACCGCGACCCGGCCACGGTAACCGAACGCCGGATCGCCGGGCTGTTTTCCGAGCTGCTGGGCCATGGTCGGGTGGGTGTCGACGACTCGTTCTTCGACCTGGGCGGGCACTCGCTGCTGGCCACCAAGCTCGTTACCGCAATCCGGTCGGAATGCGATGTCGAAGTTGGCATCCGGGATGTTTTTGAATCGGCAACGGTCGGCCGGCTGGCGGAGCGGGTCGACCAGTTGCGTTGTGGCCAGTCCGCGCCATCGCGCCCCAAGTTGATCGCGACCGCCCACGACGTACCCCAGCCGTTGTCGGCTTCACAACTGCGCACCTGGTTCGCCTACAAGGTCGACGGACCCAGCCCGGTCAACAACATTCCGTTCGCAGCGCGGCTGACCGGCCCGTGGGACGTCGGGGCGCTGATCGACGCCGTGGGCGACGTCGTCACCCGGCACGAAATCCTGCGCACCAGCTACCTCGAAGTCGACGGTGTTCCGTATCAGGTGGTGGCCCCGGTCGGCGAGATTCCGGTGCGCCGTGCCACCGGTGCAAATCAGGCCTGGCTGCAATCTGCACTCGCCATCGAGCGTCGGCATTGCTTTGAGTTGGATCGCGAATCGCCGATTCGGGTCGCGCTGCTGCGCATCGCAAATACGGACCAGGAGCAGGTTTCCGAGCAGGTGTTGTCGTTGGTGGTGCATCACATTGCGGCCGATCATTGGTCGGCCGGAGTGCTGTTCGCAGACGTGATGACCGCCTACCGCGCGCGTCGGGCCGGCAAGACTCCGTCCTGGGCACCGCTTCCGGTGCAGTACGCCGACTACGCGGCGTGGCAGAGTGCATTTCTTTCGGGCGCATCCGGTCAGGAGTCATCGGTCGCCGGTGCGCAGCGAGAGTACTGGATTCGGCAGCTGGAAGGGCTGCCGGAGGACACCGGGTTGCGGCCGGACTTTCCCCGGCCGCCGGTGCCCAGCGGAGATGGTGAATCCGTCGAATTCGTTATCGAATCCGCTACCCGCACCAAGCTCGCCGAACGGTGCCGCGAACTGGGCGTAACTGAGTTCATGCTGCTGCAAGCCGCCGTCGCCGTGGCGCTGCACAAGGCCGGCGGGGGAGTCGACATCCCGCTGGGTACCCCGGTCGCAGGTCGCACCGAAGCCGAATTAGACCAACTGATCGGCTTTTTCGTGAACATCTTGGTATTGCGCAACGACTTGCACGGCAACCCGACGCTGCGTGAGGTGTGCAACCGGGTCCGGGAAATGGCGTTGGCCGCCTACACACACCAAGACCTGCCGTTCGACCGAGTCGTCGACAGCGTGAACCCGGTGCGTTCGCTGTCGCGCAACCCGCTGTTCCAGGTTGTCGTGCACGTCCGCGACCATCTGCCCGCTACCCGGGTGATCGATCCGGCAGGGCCGGGGGGCAGGACACCGTGTGCACCACCGTAGAACCACCCTTCGACATGGCACACGCCGATCTGAGCGTCAACTTCTTCGGCACCGATGGCTCCGGAGACACCGGTTACAAGGCCAACATCATCTTCCGCACCGAGCTGTACCGTCGATCCACCATCGAGCGGTTGGCCGGGTGGCTGACCCAGGTGGTCACTGCATTCGCCGACAACGTCGATCAGACCTTGCGCGATGTTGCGTTGATCGATGCCGAAGAGCAGCACCGGATTCTGGACACCTGGAGTTGTGGCGATCAGCCGGCGCCCGATCGGCCACGCACCATTCCCGAGTTGCTGGAGCCCACCCGGCAATGGGGGGCCGACCGCATTGCGGTGCGGTGTGGCCAAGACCAGATCGATTACCCCGCGCTGCATCGTCGTTCGGACAACCTGGCGGCGCTGCTCGCCCGTCACCGGGTGGGGCCGGGTTCGATGGTCGGGCTCTCGACGCGGCGCAGCATCGATCTGGTTGTAGCGCTGGTTGCCATCATGAAAGTGGGTGCTGCCTACTTCCCGATCGATCCCGGTTACCCGATGGCACGTAAGCAATTCATGCTCGACGACGTCGAGCCGCGGGTCGTGGTAGCTACCGCTGAGGCCGTCGACGCTATGCCGGAAACACCTGGGGTCAAGCTTCTTTCACTGGATGATCCCGAGGTGCGCGCCGCGGTTGAGGGCCCAGACATTCTCGGCCCGCAGCCCCAGACGTTGCCGGGGCCCCATCCCGATGACCCGATGTTCCTGGTTTTCACGTCTGGGTCGACCGGGAAGCCCAAGGGAGCGGTGGGCACCCATCGGTCAATGGCTGCCCGGTTGAATTGGCAGCTGCGGCATTACCCTCAGCGGGCCGATGACATTCGGTTGGCACAGGCCTCGATCACGTTCCTCGAGGGCGCGATGGAGATGTTGGCCGGCCTGGCGGCGGGGGCCACCATGATTCTGGCCGACGATGCCGAGCACCGCGACCCCGAAGCGTTGGGGGCACTGATGCAACGCCACTCGGTCGCGCAGGTGACCGCGGTGCCCAGTTTGGTTTCCGCGCTGGTGGACAGTAGGCCAGGTGCGGTGCGTGCACTGTCTCGGCTGGTCTGCGGTGGAGAACCGGTGAGCACCTCGCTATTACAACGGCTGATGTCGGTGTGCGCCGACGGCGCTGAAGCTGACGTCGAACTGCTGAACAACATCGGCTCCACCGAGACCTCCGGCGCAGTAGCACGAGGGCGGCTGAGCTTGCCGACCCCGCTGGTTGGTAAGCCGGTGGCCGGAGCCGACGCGTATCTGCTCGATGATGCCTTGCGCCCGGTTCCGGTCGGTGTGGTGGGCGAGTTGTATTACGCCGGCGACCAACTGGCCCGGGGTTACTGGAAGCGGCCCGGTCTGACCGCGACACGATTCGTACCCAATCCTTACGCGACCACGCCGGGTGCGCGGCTATATCGTAGCGGCGACCTGGCCCGCTGGTCCGAGGACGGCCAACTCGAATTCGTTGGTCGTGCCGATCACCAGGTCAAGGTTCGCGGCTTCCGAGTCGAGTTGGCCGAGGTCGAGGCCGCGCTGGCAGCGGCCGACGGCGTCGGCGCCGCGGCAGCTCGCACCTGGGAGGTGCACGGCAGCACCACGTTGGCCGGATATGTTGTGCCGCAACGGTCGATTACCGATGAGGCGCAGCAGGCAGCATTCGCGGGGTCGGTGCGGGCCGCAGTCGCCGCGACGCTACCCGGGTACATGATGCCGTCGTCGCTGACCGTGCTCGAAGCGCTGCCTAAAACCGAATCAGGAAAACTGAACCGGCCCGGGCTGCCGCGACCGGCGGTCAGCACCAGCGGGCAGACCGAACCTCCGCGCACCGACACCGAACGCGCGTTGGCCACCGTTTTCGCCGACCTGCTGTCGACCTCCGAAGTCGGCCGCTTCGACGACTTCTTCACCCTCGGAGGTGACAGCATTCTGTCGGTGCAGCTGGCCGCGCGGGCACGAGCGGCCGGTCTGGCGATCAACCCGCGCATGGTGTTTGAGCACCCGACGGTGCAGCAGCTGGCCGCCGCTGTGGATTCACTGCGCGAGGATGCTTCGCTGATCGACCAGGGCAGCGAGCCCACCGACACCAGCTTCGAGCCGATGAGCACCTCGGGGTTGTCAGCCGCCGATCTGGCTGCCGTGACCCGGCTTTGGTCAACCTCGCGCGACGGTGCGTCATGACAGCCACCGAAACCGGCTCTGCTCCTGGTATCGCGCCCGACATCGAGGACGTCATGGCGCTCAGCCCGCTCGCAAGAGGGCTTGTATTCGCTGACGATGCTTTCGGGTCTCGCCGATTCTGCCGACGACGAACCGGCTGATGATCCGTACGTGATCGGGATGGCGGCAGACATTGCCGGCGCGCTGGACGCCGACCTGCTCCGCGACTGTGCGGCGAAGATGTTGACGCGCCACCCGAACCTGCGGGCCAGCTTCTTCAACCGCGGGATCCCGCGGCCGGTGCAGATCGTGCCGTCGCGCGTTGACCTGCCCTGGAGGCACGTCACTGCCTCACCCGAGGACATCGAGACCCTAGAGGCCGCCGAGCGTCTCCGACCGTTCGACTTCGAACACACACCCGCGATTCGCTTCCTGCTCATCGAATTGCCCGGCGGACAGTGGCGGTTGGTGATTACCGCCCACCACATCGTGATCGACGGGTGGTCGTTGCCGGTCTTCGTCAACGAGATGATGACCTTGTACCAGGCCGGCGGCGATCTCGCTGCGCTACCCGTGCCCCCACGGCCATACCGCGATTTCATCGGCTGGCTAGCGAGCCGCGACCAGGCCCTCAGCCAGCGGGTCTGGCGTCAGCATCTGGCAGACCTGCCTGGGCCGACGTTGTTGGCGGCAGCCCTGAGCGGTGCACGGGTGGGCTCCACCAGCCTCCCGCGGCGCACCGAACTGCGCATCGATGCCCAGGCCACCGCATGGCTGATCGACGGTGCACGCTCGCGCGGCGTGACCGTCAACACACTGCTGCAGATGGCCTGGGCGCTGGTGCTGTCGCGGCTGACAGATTGCGACGATGTGGTGTTCGGGGTAACCGTCTCGGGCAGGCCGGCCGAGTTGGCCGGCGTCGAAACCATGATCGGCCTCTTCATCAACACCGTGCCGCTGCGGGTGCGGCTCGACGCCGCGGTCGGTGTCGGTGAGCAATGCCGTGCCGTGCAGCGTGACGCCGCGATGCTGCGCGAACACAGCTATCTCGGACACGCCCAACTGCGGGCGCTGGGCGGTGTCGGCGAAATGTTCGACACCTTGCTCGTTTACGAGAACCTCCCGCTGAACGGAATGGCTGCTGGCGCCGAATTAATCAGTGCCGGACTGACCTTCCGGCCCGCTGCACTGGAGAGCCTGACACATTTTCCTGTCGTGCTCGCAGCCCACATAGCTGAGCGTGACATGGTTCTGCAGGTGGAAGTGATCGACGGCGCGCTGGGCGCTACGACCGCCGAGACACTGGGTCGCCGGGTACTGGCCACCGCCGAGCGGCTGCTGCAGAAGTGGGAGCGCCCGCTGCGTGAGGTCAGCGTCCTGCTCGACGACGAAGCGGCGCCACTGCGTTCCGACGACGCGGCGACACCACCGCCGGCGCTCAGCATTCACGCGCGGTTCGCCGCGGTCGCCCAGCGGATGCCCGACCACCTCGCGGTCAGTTGGGCTAACGGCACACTGAGCTACCGCGAGCTGGACACCGCGGCTGACCGACTGGCGAGTGGGCTTGCCGATATGCTAAGAGATCGCGGATCCGGTGCCGAAAGCCCGGTCGCAATCAAGCTTTTACGCAGTCCTCAATACATCGTCGCGATGCTGGCTGTGCTTAAGGCTGGCGCGATGTGTGTACCTCTGGAACCCGGAATGCCCCCAGAACGGGTGGACTCGATCCTGCGCCAGAGTGGTGCGACGATCGTCGTCGACGAGCAGCTGCTCCACCAGCTTGTCGACGCGGCCGAAGACCAGGCTAGCGAGTATCGCCCGGTCGACGCGACGCCCGAGCAGGCCGCCTACGTCGTCTTCACGTCAGGAACCACGGGAGAACCCAAGGGTGTCATCGGAACTCACGCCGCAGTGGGTGCCTACGCCGACGACCATCTGGCCAGCGTGCTGCGCCCCGCGGCCGCGAGGTTGGGTCGGCCGCTGCGGATCGCGCATGGATGGTCCTTTGCATTCGATGCCGCCTGGCAGCCCCTGGTTGCGCTGCTGGACGGTCATGCCGTGCACGTCGTCGACGAGCAGACCCAGACCGACGCCGAGGCGCTGGTTCTGGTCATCGCTGAGCAGCGCATCGACATGATCGACACCACCCCGTCGATGTTTGCCCAGCTCAAGGCATTTGGCTTACTGACCGAAGTGCCGCTCGCCGTGCTGGCGCTGGGGGGCGAATCGGTTGGCAGCGCGGCGTGGGCGCTCATCCGCGACGAATGCGCCCGCACATCGATGACGGCCTTCAACTGCTACGGCCCCACCGAAGCCACGGTCGAGGCGGTGGTGGCTACCATCGCCGAGCACGACGAGCCCTCGATCGGGCGGCCGACCCGACATACCCGCGGCTACGTGCTGGACTCCGGATTACGCCCGGTGCCGTGCGGAGCAACCGGTGAGCTGTATCTGGCCGGCACCCAACTGGCCCGCGGCTACCTGGGCCGACCGGCGGAGACCGGCCGCCGCTTTGTCGCCGATCCGTTCGTCGCCGGCGAGCGGATGTACCGCACCGGCGACCTGGTGCGGCGCCAGCCCGACGGCTCGCTCCAGTACGTGGGACGCGCGGATGCCCAGGTGAAAATCCGCGGCCACCGCGTCGAACCCGGCGAGATCGCCGCGGTGCTCGAATCCCATCCGGGCATCCGGCGTGCGGGTGTCGTGGTGCACGAGCGGCAAGGAGTTGCGCGGCTGACCGCCTACGTCGCGGCAACCGATCCGGCGAGTATGCAGCCGTCCACGGCTGAGCTGCGTCGCGCGCTGACCTCCCGGCTGCCGCGGTACATGATCCCGCAGCGCATCGTCATCGTCGACGAAATACCACTGACCCCTAACGGCAAGCTGGATGAAAACGCTTTGGCCGCTGCGGATTTAGCGGTCGGGCTGGCTGGCAGCGAGCCCGGTGACTCCGAACCCGCCACGCCTACCGAATCGGCGTTCACCGAGTTGCTCGCGGAGATGCTCAAGATTCCGCGCGTCGACGTCAATGCCGACCTGCTGGAGCTCGGGCTGGACAGCATCGCGGCGCTCTCGGTGGTGCAGGCTGCTCGTCGGCGCGGTATCGCGCTGCGCGCGCGGTTGGTGCTGGAATGCGGCAGTATCCGAGAACTCGCGGCCGCGGTCGACTTTGACGCCGCCGGGTTCGCACCCGACGTGACTCCCGAGAGCGGCCCGATACCCCTGTTGGCCAACGCGCATTGGCTCTACGAGTACGGCGAGCCCCGCAGGCTGGCGCAGGCCGAAGCGATCCGGCTCCCAGACGGCGTGACAGCAGAGCATCTGCGGTTGGCGTTGGCGATTATCGTCGACGGCCACGAGGTCCTGCGCACCCGGTTGGACCGCGCCTCCATGAACCTGCTTCCGCACCGGCAGGGCGACTTCCTCACCGAGGTCTCGGTGTCCGACGACCTGCAGACGGCCGTCGGCGCGTCCACCGAGCAGGCGATCGACAGCCTCGACCCCGAACACGGACGGCTGCTGGCCGCCGCGTGGCTGCGCCCACCGATCGGTCAAAGCGTGCTTGTGCTGGCCGCTCACGTGTTGGCGATGGATCCGGTGTCCTGGCAGGTGGTTCTCGGCGAACTGGACGCGGCCCTGCATGCGCTCGTTACCGGAAAGTCGCCGGCGCCGATTCGCGAGCACACCAGCTATCGCCGTTGGAGCGAGCTGTTGACGACTCGCGCGGAATCCCTTGACAGCGCCCCGTTCTGGGCATCGCAGCTCGCCGGCGACGATCCCGAGCTGGGGGCGCGACGATTGAACCCGAACCGCGACCGCGCCGGCGATCTGCTGGTCCGAACGACGATGCTTGACCTGGACACCACCGGCCGACTGCTGAAGTCAGGTGTGCCGATATTCGAGATGCTGATCGCCGCGGCAGCGCGGATGGTCACGCGGTGGCGGCTGGGTCGAGGTCAGCCGACCCCGTCACCATTGCTCGCATTGGAGACCCATGGGCGCGCCGATGCGCTGTTCGACGGAAACGGAGCAACCAAAGGACAACTCATCGACACCACCGAGACAGTGGGTCTGTTGAGCGCGATCTACCCCTTGCGGGTGGACACCGAAGACCCCCGGCAAGTAGCGCAGCGATTGTCGGCAATCCCCGGGGACGGAATCGACTATGGGATGCTTCGGCATCTGCGGCCCGACACCTCGGGGCAACTCGCCGACTTGCCCGAACCGCAGTTGTTGCTGAACTACCTGGGCCGTGCTGATGGTGGTGGCGCCAGCGGTCTCTGGCTCGACCGCGGCCTGCTGTCCGGTGTGTCGCCGGTACCCGAGCCCGAGCTGGCAGTGCGCTACGAGCTGAGCATCGTGGCAACCGTGCTGGGAACCACTGATCACCAGGTCCTGGTGACCCAGTGGCGAGGGCTGCCTGACATTTTGAGTGATTCGAATATCACCGCATTGCAGGCGCTTTGGGCGCAAGGGCTCAAGGAGATGGTGGCATGACCACACTTGCGGTACTTGGCGCGGGGGTGAAGGCGGTGGCCGTGGCGGCCAAGGCGTTCGTGCTGGGCGAGATGGGTGTCGACGCACCCGGGGTGGTCGCCGTAGAGCGGATCGGGGTAGGTGCCAACTGGCTGGCCAGTGGCGGCTGGACCGACGGTGCGCAACGGCTGGGAACAAGTCCGGAAAAAGACGTCGGCTTCCCGTACCGCTCGTCGTTGGTGCCACGCCGCAACGCCGAACTCGATGAGCGGATGACCCGCTACAGCTGGCAGTCCTATCTGATCGGCACCGGCCAGTTCGCCCAATGGATCGATCGCGGCCGACCGGCGCCCACGCACCGGCGGTGGAGCCAGTACTTGCGCTGGGTAGCCGAGCAGATCGGCATGACAGTGGTTTACGGCGACGTCGACCGTCTCGCCGTCGACGGTGACCGCTGGGCGCTGCACACCGACGAAACCACCGTGCACGCGGACGGTTTGATGATCACCGGGCCGGGCCAGGCGGAACGTTCGCTGTTGCCCGGCAATCCGCGGGTGCTCTCGATCGCGCAGTTCTGGCATCGCGCCGGCCAGCACGAACGGATCAGCGCCGAGCGGGTGGCGGTCATCGGCGGCGGCGAGACTACCGCGGCGATGCTCAACGAGCTCTTCCGGCACCGGGTTTCGACTATCACGGTGATCTCACCGCAGGTGACGCTGTTCACCCGCGGCGAAAGCTTCTTCGAGAACGCGCTGTTCTCCGACCCCACCGATTGGACGGCACTGACGCTGGACGAACGGCGGGACGCGATCGCCCGTACCGACCGAGGGGTGTTCTCTGCGAACGTGCAGGACGCCTTGCTGGCCGACGACCGTATCCGCCATCTGCGTGGACGGGTTGCTCATGCGGTGGGTCGCGACGAGCAGATCCGGTTGACGCTGTCCACCAATCGGGGCAGCGAAAACCTGGAGACAGTGCACGGCTTCGACCTGGTCATCGACGGATCAGGTGCCGACCCGCTGTGGTTCACCACGTTGTTCAGCCAGGACGCGCTTGACCTGCTCGAGCTGGGGTTAAGTGGTGCGCTGACCGGGGATCGGCTGCAGGAGGCAATCGGACACGACCTCGCCGTCGTCGACGTCGCACCGAAGTTGTTCTTGCCCAACCTCGCCGGACTCAACCAGGGTCCCGGCTTCCCCAACCTCAGCTGTCTGGGACTGCTGTCCGATCGGGTGTTGGGTGCCGAGTTGGGACCCCGCGCCAATCCCTCGACCAGGAGAAATGATGAGCACCAATCCCTTCGATGACGAGACCGGCAGTTTCCTGGTGTTGGTCAACGACGAAGACCAACACAGCCTGTGGCCGACCTTCGTCGACGTTCCGGCGGGCTGGCGGAAGGTATTCGGCGAAGCCAGTCGTACGGAGTGCTTGGAGTACGTCGAGGAGCAGTGGACCGACATACGGCCCAGGAGCCTTCGCGAAGCGGTGAGCCGCTGATGGCACGCGGATTCCAGGGCGCGATGTTGCGGGGCTTCGGCGCTCGCGATCACACCGCGACGGTGGTCGAAAACGTCCGAATCGCACCGCATTTCGTCCGGATACGGATGCAATCACCAACCCTGTTCGAAGACGCGCAGGCCGAACCGGCCGCGTGGTTGCGGTTTTGGTTCCCTGATCCGGACGGCTCTAATTCTGAGTTCCAGCGCGCCTACACGATTTCTGAGGCCGACGTTACCGCCGGCCGCTTCGCGGTCGACGTGGTGCTGCACGACGCGGCGGGCCCGGCGTCGCTGTGGGCGCGCAGCGTGGAACCTGGCGCGACGATCGCCGTCATGTCGTTGATGGGTTCGTCGCGCTTCGATGTGCCCGGCGAGCAGCCGGCCGGCTACCTGCTGATCGGCGACTCCGCGTCGATCCCCGGGATGAACGGGATCATCGGTGTCGTCCCCGAGGATGTCCCGATCGAGATGTATCTCGAGCAACACGACGACAATGACACACTGATCCCGATCGCGCAGCATCCTCGGCTGCAGGTGCACTGGGTGAGCCGCCGCGACGAGAAATCGCTCGCCGCGGCGATCGAGAACCGGGACTGGTCGGACTGGTACGCGTGGGCGACACCGGAGGCCACGACGCTCAAGCACGTTCGAGCACGGCTGCGTGACGAATTCGGGTTCCCCAAGTCCGAGCTACACGCCCAGGCCTATTGGAGCGCCGGGCGCGCGATGGGAACCCGCCGCGGTGGCGAACCTAATGTCAGCGACGCTATCGACACCGTGGCGCAGCCTGCTAGCCAAGCGGAAGCCGTTGCGGCACAGCCTGCGCCAGTCGCCGAGCCTGCCACGATGTCAGCTCGCGGCAGTTGGCGTGCGCAGGCCGCAGGCCGTCTGCTCGCGCCGCTGCGCTGGCCGCTGATCGTCTCTGGTGCACTGCAGGCCGTGATAACGCTGCTGCAGCTGGCGCCCTTCGTCTTATTGGTCGAGTTAGCTCGCCTACTGGTGGTCGGCGCCGAGGCGTCACGATTGTGGACGGTCGGAATCGCGGCCGTGAGCGTGCTGGGGGCGGGCACCGTTGTCGGCGCGGCCCTTACGCTGTGGCTGCACGTCGTCGACGCGCGGTTCGCCAGCGAGTTGCGCTCACGATTGCTGAGCAAGCTGTCGCGGTTGCCGCTGGGCTGGTTCACCGCCCGTGGCTCGGGCTCGATTAAGCAATTGATCTCCGACGACACGTTGGCGCTGCATTACCTGGTTACCCATGCCATCCCGGATGCGGTGGCCGCAGTTGTCGCGCCGGTGGCAGTGCTGGTCTATCTGTTCGCCGTCGATTGGCGGGTTGCGTTGGTCTTGTTCGTACCGGTGCTGTTCTATCTGGTGCTGACGTCGGCGATCACGATTCAGTCCGGGCCGCGCATCCCACAATCGCAGCGTTGGGCCGAGAAGATGAGCGGTGAAGCCGGCGCTTATCTCGAGGGTCAACCGGTGATTCGTGTCTTCGGCGGAGCCGCCGCATCGACTTTTCGGCGGAGCCTGGACGAGTACGTCGGATTCCTCGTCGACTGGCAGCGTCCGCTCGCGGGCAAGAAGACCCTGATGGACTTGGCCACCCGTCCCTCGACATTTCTGTGGCTGATCGCCGGGGCTGGCACCTTGCTGGTCGTCACCAACCGGATGGACCCGGTGAACTTGCTGCCGTTCTTGTTGCTGGGCACTACATTCGGCGCCCGACTGCTCGGCATTGCCTACGGGCTCGGTGGCATCCGCGCCGGCTTGTTGGCCGCCCGCCGCCTGCAGATCGCGCTCGATGAGGCCGAACTCGGCGTGCGTGAACACGTGCACGAAACGCCCATTGGCAACGCGCCCGGGACCGTGGTGTTCGACCACGTCAGCTTCGGCTACCGCCCGGGCGTTCCGGTCATCCACGACGTCTCGCTGACGCTGCGGCCGGGCACGGTTACCGCGCTGGTTGGCCCGTCGGGATCTGGAAAGTCGACGCTGGCCGCGCTGCTGGCCCGATTCCATGATGTCCAACACGGCTCGATATGCGTCGGGGCACAAGATATTCGGTCGTTGACCGCCGACGATCTCTACACCAGAGTCGGATTCGTCCTGCAGGAAACTCAGCTTGTGCACGGCAGTGTCGCTGACAACATCGCGCTGGCGGTGCCCGACGCCACCGTCGCGCAAATCCAGGCCGCCGCCTGCGACGCCCAAATTCACGATCGGATTCTGCGACTGCCGGATGGCTACGACACCGTGCTGGGGGCCGGCAGCGGGCTTTCCGGCGGGGAACGGCAACGACTCACCATCGCCCGTGCGATCCTCGCGGACACCCCGGTCTTGATCCTCGACGAGGCCACGGCGTTTGCCGATCCGGAATCGGAATACCTGGTGCAACAAGCGCTCAATCGGCTGACCCGGGAGCGCACCGTGCTGGTGATCGCCCATCGATTGCACACCGTCGTCGGAGCTGACCAGATCGTCGTGCTCGATCACGGACGGGTCGCAGAACGCGGCACCCACGAGGAGCTGCTGGCCGCCGACGGGCGTTATCGGCGGCTGTGGGAAAGCGGCCATCACGACCCGGTCGCCGTCACGGCTGCAACGGAGGCGGCGCGATGATCCGAACCTGGATAGGCCTGGTACCACAGGATCGCCGTGGCAAGGTGGTCGGCTACGCCGTGCTCGCGCTGGTTTCGGTCGTCGTGCGGGCATCGGCCACGGTGCTGCTGGTTCCACTGGTGGGGGCGCTGTTCGCCGATGCGCCGCAGCGGGCGCTGATGTGGCTGGGCTGGCTGACCGCGGCGACGGTGACCGGATGGGTGATCGACACCGCCACCGCGCGAATCGGTTTCGATCTGGGTTTCGCCGTGCTCGACCACACCCAGCATGACGTTGCTCATCAACTCCCCGATGTTCGGTTGGACTGGTTTAGCGCCGACAACACCGCGACGGCACGGCAGGCGATCGCGGCGACGGGCCCGGAACTCGTCGGCCTGGTGGTGAACTTGCTGACACCGCTGCTCACCGCAATCTTGCTGCCGGCAGCCATTGCGCTGGCCCTGTTGCCGATCTCCTGGCAGCTCGGCGCGGCGGCGATGGGCGGCGTGCCGCTGCTGCTGGGGGCGTTGTGGGCCTCCGCACGGCTGGCGCGTCGCGCTGACGTCGCTGCCGGCGCGGCCAACAGCGCGCTTACCGAGCGGATCATCGAATTCGCCCGGACCCAGCAGGCGTTGCGGGCCGCGCGGCGTGTCGAGCCGGCGAGAAGCCTGGTCGGCCAGGCGCTGGCCGCGCAGCACGGCGCGACCATGCGATTACTGCTCATGCAGATTCCCGGGCAGCTGCTGTTCAGCCTGGCCAGCCAGCTGGCTCTCATCCTGCTGGCGGGTGCCACCGCCGCGCTGACGGTAACGGGCACGCTGACTGTGCCGGAGGCGATCGCCCTGATCGTTGTCATCGCCCGCTATCTCGAGCCATTCACCACCATCAGCGAGCTGGCGCCGGCTCTGGAGAGCACCCGCGCCACGCTCGACCGCATTCGTGCCGTGCTCACCGCGCCGGTCATGGACGCCGGCACCGAAACGCTGCGCGCCCACGCCGGGGCTCCGCGAATCGAGTTCGACGACGTCGCGTTCGGCTACGACGGCGCAACTAGACCCGTGCTCGACGGGGTCAGTTTCTCGCTGCAGCCAGGAACCACGACGGCGATCGTCGGACCGTCGGGCTCAGGCAAGAGCACCATCCTGGCGCTGATCGCCGGCTTGTACCAACCGACCCGCGGCCGTGTCCGGTTTGACGGCGTCGACGCCGACACGCTCAATGCCGAAGCTCGGCGCGGCGCAAGCAGCGTGGTGTTCCAGCACCCGTATCTTTTCCACGGAACAGTCCGCGAGAACGTGTTCGCCGGAGACCCCGCTGCCAGCGACGATCAGTTCACCCGGGCGGTAGGACTGGCGCGGGTCGACGAGCTCACCGACAGGCTGCCCGATGGTGTCGAGACGGTCGTCGGCGAAGCCGGCTCCGCGCTGTCGGGCGGTGAACGGCAACGGGTCAGTATCGCGCGCGCTTTGCTCAAGCCCGCGCCGATACTGCTGGTAGACGAGGCCACCAGCGCTCTGGATACCGAGAACGAGGCGGCCGTGGTCGATGCGCTCACGGCGGATCCGCAATCGCGCACCCGGGTGATCGTCGCCCACCGGTTGGCCAGCATTCGGCATGCCGACCGGGTGCTCTTTCTCGACGACGGTCGGGTGGTCGAGGACGGCCCGGTCGATGCGTTGCTCACCGCGGGCGGACGTTTCAGCGAATTCTGGCGCCAGCAGCAGGACGCCACCGAGTGGCGAATCCTGCTGGCTAAGCATGACGGTTCGGTCCGGGCGCCCACCGGGTATGTTGAGACAACCAGTGATACGACCACGCCCGTATTGACGTCGCCACAGACGACGCCGTGACAAGCAGAATGACACCGATGTCGAAGTCTGAGTCGAAGGGGACAGTCATGACCGTGAAATTGCTCGCCACCGGGGCGGCAGCCGTTGCCGCAATTGGCGCCGCCGCCGCTGGCCTGACGCTCGCGGCCGTCGGCGCGTCGTCCAGCGACCGGGCCGTGCAGCCCGTCGCATTGGGCTTGCCATTTGCGCAGGACCCGCCGCCGCCACCCCCGCCGGGCGCGCCACCTCTGCCGAGCCCGGACCAGCTGGCCAGCCTGTGCACTCAGGTCACCGATCCTGGCGTGTCGTACCAGACGAAGTTCGGCCTGGTCGAGAACGGCATCAGTGACGACGAGGGCCATGTGGCCGACCACGATCTGAGGAAGGCCTACCGGGACGGGGACTTCCCGGAGCAGTTCAACGTCACGAATATTCAGCCGGTCGCTCCGAACGCGGTCAGCGCTGACGTCGCCATTACGGGTCCCAAGTTCGCCGGCCCGGTTACCAAGAACCTCGCGTTCATCGATCAAGGTGGCACCTGGGTGATGCAGCACGACTCCGCGATCGCACTGGTGCAGGCGGCTTCGGCCACCCCCTGACCCGGCTAGCCAGTCACCGCGCTCAAGTCGATCCGCGCGATGCGGTCGGGATCGGCCAGCACGTCGATCGCAGCGATCCGTCCATCGCGGACCACAAAGCCCATGACGGCGGTCGCTCGGTCGGCGACGAAGATCACCGCGCCGGCCGCGCCGTTGACAATGGCGGGGTGGACCGCGCGTTCCGGCGCCGCGTAGCCTCTGGCCAGCCCGGCCACGGCGGATGCTCCGCGCACCGAGCGCAGCCCGGCCGGGCCGGGGCCAAAGTCGCCGCGCAATGACACGTCGGGGTCCAGCACGGCGACCAGCCGGTCGAGATCACCCGCACGCCCGGCGGCGAAGAAGGCGTCGACGACGGCCTGCTGGGCCGCCAGGTCAGTGTCCGGGTTGGGCGCGGCATCGTGGATGCGGCGCCGTGCCCGGCTGGCCAGCTTGCGGGTAGTCTCCGGGGACCGCTCGACGATCGGCGCAATCTGCTCGAACGGCACGGCAAATACGTCGTGCAGCACGAACGCCAGCCGCTCCGCCGGCGGCAAGGTGTCCAGCACCACGAACAGCGCCAATCCCACCGCGTCGGCCAGCATTGCCTGGTGCTCGGGATCAACTTCGCCCACCCCATCGACGATCGGGTCCGGCACTCGTGCGACGAGTTCTTCGGGGCGCCGCGCCCGGCGGGTGCGCAACGTGTTGAGGCAGATCCGAGCCACCACAGTGGTCAGCCAGGCATCGAGGTTGGCGATCTCACCGGCATCCTGGCGGTCGCCGCCGGTCAGCCGCAGCCAGGCCTCCTGCACGGCGTCCTCTGCGTCGTCGACCGAGCCCAGCATGCGATAGGCCACGGCTCCCAGATGCGGCCGGGCCGCCTGGAAACGTACGGCCAGGGCTATGTCGTCTAGGTTGCCCGTCACCGTCCACCGGCGTCCGGCAGCGCACATACCCTGCCGTCACTGAAACCCGAGGCCCCGATGCCCAACGCAAGGTTGAACCGGCCCCGAAGATTGCCGAGCGTGATGATGTGGGTCAATCCGACGAGTTGAGCATTGTCAAAATGCGCACGCAGACCCTCGAATAGCTCGTCGCTGACGTGGACCGGTGTGCGGCTGATCGCGGCGGCGTACTCGAGGATGAGTTTGTCGAGGTCGGAGAAGCAGGTGGCGTTCTGGTAGTCGGACAGCGCCAGCAGTTCCTCGTCGGTGAGCCCCCAGCCGCGCGCGATCTGCGAACCGAGGTCGATGCAGTATTCGCAGCGCACCGTTGTCGCTGACTTGAGCTCGGCGAGCGCGCGATGTCGGGCGACTGAGGATGTCCATTTTCGACTCCGCCATTTCCAACCGGCCATATGCGTTGAGCAGCTTGGGGATATACGCATACATCCGCAGCGGCTCGAGCATCGTCGCGGTCTCCAGTCCGGTCATCTGCTTGAAGCGCCGCTTGGTGAAGAAGTAAGCGATCTTTGCGCCGAGTCCGGCGTCGCGGTCAGACACTCCGGCAAGTCGTGGCATGGCGGTCCTCCTGAAAACTCTTGCGACGGTCTCACCTACTTCGACACCGGCCGCCGCGAGAACGTGACCGAGCGCTGTTCTTGCGATCGCCGCTAAACCTGCTGGGTGACCGCGTCCACATCGTCCAAATCGAGCAGACGCGCATGCAGCACGGTGCGGTTTCGCAGTGCCGCGCGCACCGCGCGATGCAAGCCGTCTTCCAGGTAGAGGATGCCCTTCCACTTCACCGCGTGCGGGAAAAGGTCGCCGTAAAAGGTTGAATCCTCCGACAGCAGGCGATCCAGCTGCAGCACGGTCGTGGTGGTGACCAACTCGTCGAGTCGGATCTGCCGCGGAGGAATGCGCGACCAGTCCCGGTAGGACAGGCCGTGTTCGGGATACGGCTTGCCCTCCCGCACGCCCTTGAAGATCATCCGCAGCCTGTTTCCGGTGCGTAGCCGCGGCTCGACGTGGGCATGCTGGACAGGCTAGCGCGGTGACGATGCGGGCCGGAACGGCCGAGGGGGGTCCCCCCCGCTTGCGGGGGTGGGGGCCCTCCCCAGCTCCGCGGGGACCCCACCCACTCGTGGGGGAAGGCGCGCCATCGGCTAGCGCCTGGAAATGACCGGTGGGCTGTGGGTGCGTGCAGCGGTAGCCGCTGGTGATCACCGTAAAATGGACCCGGTAGAAAGGCGGATTGGGATGGACTGGAATGTCTAGTGCCGACGATCGTCGCTTTGAGGTGCTGCGCGCCATCGTCGCCGACTTCGTCGCCACCAAGGAACCAATCGGCTCGAAGTCGCTGGTGGAACGGCACAACCTCGGCGTCTCGTCCGCCACGGTCCGTAACGACATGGCGGTGCTGGAGGCCGAGGGCTACATCGCCCAGCCGCACACCAGCTCCGGACGGATTCCGACCGAGAAGGGCTACCGCGAATTCGTCGACCGCCTCGACGACGTCAAGCCGCTGTCGGTGGTCGAGCGACGGGCCATTCTGAGTTTCCTGGAATCCGGTGTCGACCTCGACGATGTGCTGCGCCGCGCCGTGCGGCTGCTGGCGCAGCTGACCCGGCAGGTGGCGGTGGTGCAGTACCCGACGCTGTCCACGTCGACGGTGCGGCACCTGGAAGTCATCGCGCTGAACCCCGCCCGGCTGCTGATGGTCGTCATCACCGACTCCGGCCGGGTCGACCAGCGCATCGTCGAGCTTGGCGATGTCATCGATGACCACCAACTGTCTCAGTTGCGGGAGATGCTCGCTCAAGCATTAGAAGGCAAGAGGCTCTCGGCGGCGTCGATCGCGGTCGCCGATCTTGCCGCACAGCTCGACGGCCGGGGCGGGCAGTCCGCCAGCCTCAGCGACGCCGTCGGGCGCTCGGCGACGGTGCTGCTCGAGTCGCTGGTCGAGCACACCGAAGAGCGTTTGCTGCTGGGCGGCACGGCCAATTTGACCCGCAACACCGCCGACTTCGGCGGTTCGCTGCGGTCGGTGCTGGAGGCACTCGAGGAGCAGGTGGTGGTGCTGCGCCTGCTGGCCGCCCAGCAGGAAGCCGGCAAAGTGACGGTGCGTATCGGCCACGAAACCGAGGCCGAGCAGATGGCGGGTACATCGGTAGTGTCCACCACCTACGGCACCATCGACACCGTCTATGGCGGCATGGGTGTGCTCGGGCCCACCCGAATGGACTATCCGGGAACTATCGCTAGTGTCGCTGCGGTTGCTTTGTATATCGGCGAAGTGCTGGGTGGGCGATGAACGCGTACTCGTTGCAGAATCTGGGGACGGCCGTGGTGACGCGGCCTGGAAAAGGCCTAGAGAAGGCTTAAGAAAGGTTAGGCGTGGCACGCGACTATTACGGACTGCTCGGCGTGAGCCAAAACGCGAGCGATTCGGAGATCAAACGCGCCTATCGCAAGCTGGCGCGTGAGCTGCATCCCGATATCAACCCCGACGAGGTCGCCCAGGCGAAATTCAAGGAGATCAGCGTCGCCTACGAGGTGCTTTCCGACCCGGAGAAGCGACGCATCGTCGACATGGGCGGTGACCCGTTGGCGAACGCGGCGTCAGCCGCCAATGGTTTCGGCGGCTTTGGTGGGTTGGGTGATGTATTCGAGGCGTTCTTCGGCGGGGGCTCGACTTCGCGCGGGCCGATCGGACGGGTCCGCCCCGGCTCGGACTCGCTGCTGCGGATGCGGCTGGATCTCACCGAATGCGCAACAGGGGTCAGCAAGCAGGTCACCGTGGACACCGCGGTGCTGTGTGACCGGTGTCAGGGCCGCGGCACCAACGGCAATTCGGCACCGGTCGCCTGCGACACCTGTGGTGGTCGCGGGGAAGTGCAAACTGTGCAGCGGTCGTTGCTCGGTCAGGTGATGACGGCGCGACCGTGCCCGACCTGTCGAGGTGTCGGCGAAGTCATCCTCGACCCGTGCTACCAATGCGGCGGCGACGGACGGGTGCGGGCACGCCGGGAGATCACTGTGAAGATCCCCGCCGGTGTTGGCAACGGCATGCGGGTCCGACTCGCTGCTCAAGGCGAGGTCGGGCCGGGGGGAGGATCGGCGGGCGACCTGTACGTCGAGGTCCATGAACAGCCCCACGACATCTTCGTGCGCGACGGCGATGATTTGCACTGCACGATCTCGGTGCCGATGGTGGATGCGGCCCTGGGTACGACGGTGACGTTGGACGGGATTCTCGATGGCCTCACCGAGGTCGCCATCCCGGCAGGAACCCAGCCCGGGTCGGTGACGACCCGGCGTGGCCACGGGATGCCGCACTTGCGTTCTGGGGTGCGTGGTGACCTGCACGTGCATGTCGACGTGGTGGTGCCAGATCGACTCGACCACCGCGACAGCGAACTGCTCCGCGAGTTCAAGAGCCGCCGCAGCCGTGACGCGGCCGAAGTCCGGTCGACACACACCGGCGCCACCGGCGGGTTGTTCAGCCGGCTGCGCGAGACCTTTACGGGGCGCTGACCCGCTGCCGATGCCCGGCCTGTTCTATATCGACGCGCTGCCCGAGACCGGTGAGCTGGCCGTCGTCGAGGGTGACGACGGGTTCCACGCCGCCACCGTGCGGCGCATCCGCCGTGGGGAGCAGCTGGTGCTCGGCGACGGCGGCGGGGGTCTGGCCCACTGCGTGGTCGAGCAGACCGGCCGCGACGGGCTGCGGGCCCGGGTGTTGGACCGCTGGCAGGAACCGCGCCCACAGCCGCCGGTCACGGTCATACCAGGCGCTGCCCAAGGCCGAGCGCGCGGAGCTGGCGATCGAGCTGGCCACCGAAGCCGGCGCCGATGCGTTGGTGGCGTGGCAGGCCGCGCGTTGTGTGGCCCGTTGGGAAGGGGCCCGCATCGACAAGGGCCTGCGGCGCTGGCGGGCGGTCGCTCGCGCGGCGGCACAGCAATCCCGTCGCGCGCATATCCCGTCGGTTGACGGCGTGCTGTCCACCGCCGTGCTGGCCCAGCGGATAAGCGACGAGGTGGGGTCGGGCGGTGTGGCGCTGGCACTACACGAGTCAGCGACCGGTCGGCTGACGGATCTGAGCCTGGCACAAGCGAAGTCGGTGATGTTGGTGGTCGGCCCGGAGGGCGGGATTGCCCCCGATGAGCTCGAGGCGTTGACCGGAGCCGGCGCCGTGGCAGTCCGGCTGGGCCCGACCGTTTTGCGCACTTCGACCGCGGCTGCGGTCGCGTTGGGCGGGTTGGGCGTGTTGACGCCGCGATGGGCGCCGCCCGGCTAGGACGCCGACCCGTGAAAAGCACGCCACACGCGCGTCGAGATTGACGTGAGCGCGTTTTTCGGTGACTTTTCCGCACTGCTGTCGATCTCGACGCCGCGGAACTTGGGGTCGCACAGCGGCTAACCATTGGGTCCGTTGACCGCCTCGCGGTAGACTGAACCGTCCGAGCAAACCACGGCCACACCGCAGAAAGCAGGCATCAGGAGCCACGTGACGCCCCGCGAGACCAACGCTGCTGATTCGTCGACATCTCTGGTTCGCAGCAGCATCGATGTTCCGCCCGACCTCGTCGTGGGCCTGCTCGGTTCCGCTGACGAAAACTTGCGCGCACTCGAACGCATTCTGGCCGCAGACTTGCATGTCCGCGGCAACGCGTTGACCCTCTCCGGTGAGCCCGCCGACGTCGCACTCGCCGAACGAGTGATCTCCGAACTCATCGCTATCGTCGACAGCGGCCAACCGTTGACTCCAGAGGTGGTGCGCCACAGTGTGGCCATGCTGGTCGGCACCGGCAACGAGTCGCCGGCCGAGGTGCTGACTCTGGACATCTTGTCCCGTCGCGGCAAGACGATTCGTCCCAAAACCCTCAACCAGAAGCGCTATGTCGACGCTATCGATGCTCACACCATCGTGTTTGGGATCGGCCCGGCGGGCACGGGCAAGACCTACCTTGCGATGGCCAAGGCGGTCAACGCGCTCCAGCGCAAACAGGTCACTCGCATCATCCTGACCCGACCGGCGGTGGAAGCCGGTGAGCGGCTTGGCTTTCTGCCCGGCACTCTGAGCGAGAAGATCGATCCGTACCTGCGTCCGCTTTACGACGCGCTGCACGACATGATGGATCCCGAACTGATCCCAAAGCTGATGGCGTCGGGTGTCATCGAGGTCGCGCCGCTGGCATACATGCGCGGAAGAAGCCTCAATGACGCGTTCATCATTCTCGACGAGGCACAGAACACCACCGGCGAGCAGATGAAGATGTTCCTCACCCGATTGGGGTTCGGCTCCAAAGCCGTTGTCACTGGCGACATCACGCAGATCGATCTGCCAGGTGGTGCCAGGTCGGGACTGCGCGCCGCGGTCGAGATACTCGAGGACATTGACGACATCCACATTGCCGAGTTGACCAGTGCTGACGTGGTCCGTCATCGGCTGGTCGCTGAAATCGTGGACGCCTACGCAAGATACGAGGAACCCGGTCTGACCATGAACCGGGCAGCGCGGCGGGCGTCGAGTACCCGCAGCCGCCGGTGACCGTGCCGTGAGTATCGAGGTCGCCAACGAATCGGGAATTGACGTCTCCGAATCCGAATTGATCAGCGTCGCAAGGTTCGTCATTGCCAGGATGGAAGTCAATCCGGCCGCCGAATTGTCGATGGTGCTGTTGGACACCGCGGCGATGGCGGACCTGCACATGCGTTGGATGGACATGCCCGGACCGACCGACGTGATGAGCTTTCCGATGGACGAGCTCGAGCCGGGTGGCCGCCCCGACGCTCCGGAGCCGGGGCCGGCGATGCTCGGCGACATCGTGCTATGCCCCGAATTTGCCGCCGGGCAGGCCGCCGCCGCCGGTCATTCGTTGGGCCATGAGTTGGCGTTGCTGACAATCCATGGAGTACTGCATCTACTCGGCTACGACCACGGCGAGGCGGACGAGGAAAAAGAGATGTTCGCCCTGCAGCGCAGTCTGCTCGAGGAGTGGGTCGCCGACCAAGTCGAGGCCTATCGCCACGATCGACAGAGCGAGAGAGACCAGCACCTCCTAGACAAATCAAGGTATTTCGACAATTGAACGGGTTAGCCCCGGTGTTCGGCGCGATCGTGCTGATCGGTCTGGGCGGCTTGTTCGCGGCGATCGACGCCGCGATCAGCACAGTGTCAGTGGCGCGGGTGCACGAACTGGTCCGTGACGAGCGGCCGGGCGCAGCGCGGCTGGCCAAGGTAATGGCCGACCGGCCACGCTACATCAACTTGGTGGTACTGCTGCGGATCATCTGCGAGATCAGCGCAACTGCGCTACTGGTGGTTCATCTCCGCCGCAACCTGGGCCACGGTTGGGGGCTCATCGCTGCTGTCGCGATCATGGTGGTGATCAGTTTCGTCGTTATTGGCGTCGGTCCGCGAACCCTTGGCCGCCAGAACGCCTACAGCATTTCATTAGTGGCAGCGTTACCGCTGCAAGTGATCTCGGTCTTGCTTACCCCGATCAGCCGACTGTTGGTGGTGCTGGGGAACATGCTGACCCCTGGGCGGGGATTCCGTAACGGGCCGTTCGCCTCCGAAATCGAGTTGCGCGAAGTCGTCGATCTGGCCCAGCAGCGTGGGGTGGTCGCCGCCGACGAGCGCCGGATGATCCAGTCGGTGTTCGAACTCGGCGATACCCCGGCGCGCGAGGTCATGGTGCCGCGCACCGAGATGATCTGGATCGAAAGCGACAAATCGGCGGGCCAAGCGACGTCGCTGGCGGTGCGAAGCGGGCACTCCCGTATCCCGGTGATCGGCGAAAATGTCGACGATATCGTCGGCGTGGTATATCTGAAAGATCTTGTCCAACAGACTTATTCTTCGACGAACGGTGGACGGGACACCAGCGTGGCGCAGGTGATGCGTCCGGCGGTGTTCGTGCCGGACTCCAAGCCTTTGGACTCGCTGCTGCGAGAAATGCAGCGCGACCGCAACCACATGGCGTTGCTGGTCGACGAGTACGGTGCGATAGCCGGGCTGGTGACGATCGAGGATGTGCTCGAGGAGATCGTCGGTGAGATCGCCGACGAGTACGACGCGGCCGAGGTTGCGCCGGTAGAAGACCTGGGTGAAAACCGATTCCGGGTATCGGCGCGACTACCGATCGAGGATGTTGGCGAACTCTACGGTGTGGAATTCGACGAGGGCCTCGACGTCGACACGGTCGGTGGCCTGTTGGCCCTGGAGCTGGGCCGCGTCCCGCTGCCAGGCGCAGAGGTGATATCACACGGACTGCGGCTGCATGCCGAGGGCGGCGCCGACCACCGCGGTCGGGTCCGGATCGGCACCGTGTTGCTGAGCCGCGCCGACGACGATGGTCAGGAGGTCAACTATGACGGCTGAGCGCTCGACGCTGAGGACGCCAAGCTGGTAGTGCTGGCCCGCGCGGCGATGGCGCGTGCCGAGGTCCGCGCGGCGCCGCGGTGCGCGACCTCGACGGCCGCACCTACGCTGGCGCGCCGGTGGATCTGTCCGCGCTGCGGCTGACCGCGCTGCAAGCGGCGGTCGCCGCGGCGGTGTCCAGCGGCTGCGCCGGTCTGGAAGCCGCGGTGCTGGTGGCGGCCGGCCAGGACGTCGGCATCGCGGCGGTCGGCGAAATATCAGTGAAGGCGGCGTTTTCATCACCGACGGCGCAGGCAACGTCCTGCCATGACCGAATTCCACTCCGGCTTCGTCTGTCTCGTCGGGCGGCCGAACACTGGGAAATCGACGCTGACCAATGCGCTGGTCGGCTCGAAGGTGGCGATCACGTCGAGCCGTCCGCAGACCACCCGGCACACGATTCGCGGCATTGTGCATCGCAAAGACTTTCAGATCGATCCTGGTCGACACTCCCGGACTCGCACTCGGCCGACGCACCCTGCTGGGCAAGCGGCTCAACGACTTGGTTCGCGACACCTACGCGCAAGTAGACGCGGTCGCACTGTGCATACCCGCTGACGAGTCGGTCGGCCCGGGACAGGTGGATTGTCGAGCAGATCCGTTCCGTCGCGCCCACAACAACACTGATTGTCGTCGTCACCAAGATCGACAAGGTGCCCAAGGACAAGCTGGCCGCGCAGTTGGCCGCGGCCGGCCGAGCTGCGTCGGACTCACCGACGGCCGTCAAGCTGAGATCGTTCCGGTTTCGGCGGCCACCGGTGAGCAGATCGACGTGCTGATCGATGTACTGGCCGCAGCGTTGCCGCCCGGGCCGGCGTATTACCCCGACGGTGAGCTGACCGATGAACCCGAGGAGGTTCTGATGTCCGAGTTCATCCGGGAGGCTGCCTTGGAGGGCGTGCACGACGAGCTGCCGCATCACTGGCAGTGGTTATCGACGAGGTCAATCCACGAGAGGGGCGCGACGACCTGATCGACGTGCACGCCGTTCTCTACGTCGAGCGCGACAGCCAGAAGGGCATCGTGATCGGCAAGGGTGGCGCACGGCTGCGAGAAGTGGGCACCGCCGCGCGCAGCCAGATCGAGAAACTGCTGGGCACCAAGGTGTACCTCGAGCTGCGCGTCAAGGTCGCCAAGAACTGGCAGCGCGACCCCAAACAGCTTGGTCGGCTTGGCTTTACCCGCGAGCTAGAAGTGTGGCTGTGAAATCACGCGCGACCACAGCCCTGGCTTCTACTTCGAAGCACTGATCGCCGCCGTCGGCGCGACGTCGTACGGGCCCATTTGGGCCGCGGTGAACTCGCAGGGGCTGTTCTGTCGCGCATCGCAAGGTTGGGTAGCACCGAAACCGCCCACCGTACTGGCCACCGCACAACCCAGGCCACTGGCCGAGTCCCGGGCACTGATCGGGTCTTCCCCGCTGAGCGCTTTCGACGAGGCGATACCGATCGGCACGTGGAAGAGCAGTGCGGTCAGAAATCCCGGACCGTAGGAGGCCCCGGAACGGCGCGGCAGAACAATCCGGGGCAATCGCTGGTCCAAGCCGAAGTAAGACCGCTGCCAAGTCAGCCATTCGGGCCCGCCGAAGACAACGGGCCAATATAGAACGGATAGGCCAACGCGGTGTTGATCACCATCGCCGTCTGCGGATTCAGCGGATAGTCGGCGCGGGCTGTCGCTTTCTGAACAAGCCGCGGTTGAACTGCGGGAAGTAGCCGGGGTCGTAACGTACTCCTCGTATTGATGGGCCAGCAACGCCAACAAGTTCAGCGCCGAAGCAGCCGGTCTTGCTGAGCCGCCCACTCGCCAGCGTGATAAGGCCACCGAGTGCTAAGGCGATGACGGCCCCGATGCGCGGCCACTGCCTGCGGTAGACGTCCAATAGCCCATCCCCCACAGACCTCCTTTACCGCAACGCCGGCCCGCTGGAGACCGGAGGAGTATCCCTGCCGGTATTCCACCAAACCTCCGGCTGCTTGGCGGACCAGCCGCTGACCGCCTCCAATTCGGCGGCCAGCGAGACCAGCAGCGGCTCGCTGTTGGCCGGTCCCATCAGCTGCACGCCAATCGGCAGGCCCGCGGAGGTAAACCCGGCCGGGACGTTGATCGACGGCCATCCCAAGACATTCCACGGCCAGGTCACCGGGCAGGCGGCGATCATCACCCGATCGGTACCCAAACCACCCAACTTGTCGAAAGCGTGCAGTGGCGGCGGCGGTTGCGCGGTGGTCGGCGCCAGCACGACGTCCACGATGCGGAAAATCGAACCGACCCGGTGCTGATCGGCGGCCTCGTGCGCACGGGCAGCGCGCAGTATCGACTCCGAGAGCACCCTCCCCATCCGCATATTGGACATCGTGCGTCGGTCCAGCTCCACGCCGTCGCCCAACCGCTCGACCCACTCGAGCAGCCCAGACGTGGAACGCGATAGAAAGTTCCACGACAGCCGCAGCCCGTAATCCGGGTTGCCGGAGACCACGCTGTGGCCGAGCAGTCGCAGTTGATCGCCCATCGATTCGACCGCCGCCTTGATCTCGGGATGCAGGCGGGCGGGAAAGCCGGTGAACGGAAACCGGGTTGACATCGCGATGCGCAACGGCCCAGGAGCGGTGCCGACGTGGTCGGACAACGTCACCGGGCGCGGCTTATGCAGATCACCGTCGGCATTGCCGGACGCGGCATCGAGCACCAGCGCCGCATCGGCGACTGTACGGGCCAGCACGCCGTTGACCGTGATGCCGTTGAACGCCTCCGGCAACGGCCATGTCGAGATGCGGCCCCGCTGCGGTTTGATGCCCACGAGATGCGTCCAGGCCGCCGGGATGCGGACACTGCCCGCCCCGTCGGATCCGATCGCGGCGGTGACCAGACCGGCAGCCACCGCTGCCGCGCTGCCTCCCGAGGACCCGCCCGGGGTGTGTCGACGCGACCATGGGTTGTGGGTGTGCCCGAATCCGGGTCCGCTGGTGAAGGGCCACTGGCCCAGTTCGCACGCGTTGGTCTTGCCGACGATCACCGCGCCGGCTACCTTCAGCCGGCGCACCACCTCGGCGTCCTGGGTGGCGGGCTGAACGTATCCGGACGTGCCGAACGCGGTTGGTACGCCAGCGATGTCGACGTCGTCCTTGACCGCGATCGGGACACCCAGCAGCGGCGCCGGGTCACCGTTGGCGCGCCGCACGTCGGCCGCGGTAGCGTCGGCCAGCGCCGTCTTAGTGAGCACCACGCGAAAGGCGTTCAGCGTCGACTGGCTGAGGTCGATGGCGTGCAGTGAGCGGCGGACCAGCTCATCGGAGGTCACCTCACCGCTGGCCAGCTGGTAGAGCTGGTCGGTCAGGGTGGGAAAACGGGGGGTAGCGGCGTCCTTCATCGGTATCGACATTATCGGCGCGTGCTCGAGGTGCCGTCGCAGCTCGGTGACAAACTGGTATCCATGCGGCTGTACCGGGACCGTGCGGTGGTGCTGCGCCAGCACAAGCTCGGCGAAGCCGACCGGATCGTCACCCTGCTCACCCGTGACCATGGACTGGTCCGCGCGGTGGCCAAGGGTGTGCGTCGTACCCGCAGCAAGTTCGGCGCACGACTGGAGCCGTTCGCGCATATCGACGTGCAGCTGCACCCTGGCCGCAATCTGGACATCGTCACCCAGGTCGTCTCGCTTGACGCGTTCGCCACCGACATCGTCAGCGACTACGGCCGATACACCTGCGCGTGCGCGATGCTGGAAACCGCCGAGCGCCTCGCCGGTGAGGAACGGGCGCCGGCCCCGGTATTGCACCAACTCACGGTCGGTGCGCTGCGGGCGGTGGCCGATGGTCGCCGACCTCGCGAGCTGGTGCTGGACGCCTATCTGCTGCGCGCCATGAGCATCGCCGGGTGGGCCCCGGCGCTGACCGATTGCGCCCGCTGCGGCACACCGGGCCCGCATCGGGCATTTCACATCGCCGCAGGCGGCAGCGTCTGTGGGTACTGCCGCCCGGCCGGTGCGACGACACCGCCGTTGGGCGTGCTGGATCTGATGTCAGCGCTGCGCGACGGCGATTGGGAAGCCGCGCAGGCCGCACCGCAGTCGGCCCGCAGCCAGGCCAGCGGATTGGTGGCCGCCCACCTGCAATGGCATCTGGAGCGACAGCTGCGAACGTTGCCGCTGGTCGAGCGGACAGGCCGGGTCGATCATGGCTACCCAAGCCTTTCGGGCCTCGCCGACCGTCGCATAGCTCTGGTCAGGCAGGATGTGCCGCATGGGGACGAGCCGGGTGAGCCGCTCAGAGCGGAGGGCTGAGCGCAAACGGAGGGCCCCCGACTTCCCGCAGCTCCCTCCCGCGCCCGACGACTACCCGACGTTTCCCGACAAGTCGACGTGGCCAGTGGTGTTTCCGAAGTTGCCGCCGTCACCGGATGGCGGCCCGCGCCGCCCCCCGCAGCACATCTCCAAGGCGGCCGCGCCGCGGATCGCCGCCGACCAGCTGCCCAACCATGTCGCCATTGTCATGGACGGCAACGGACGCTGGGCCACTCAGCGCGGACTGACCCGGGTCGAAGGCCACAAGATGGGCGAGGCGGTAGTCATCGACATCGCCTGTGGCGCAATAGAAATAGGCATCAAGTGGCTGAGCCTCTATGCCTTCTCCACGGAGAACTGGAAGCGCTCCGCCGAAGAAGTCCGTTTCCTGATGGGGTTTAACCGCGACGTGGTGCGACGCCGTCGGGAAAACCTCAAGGAAATGGGCGTGAAGATCCGGTGGGTGGGCTCGCGTCCACGCCTGTGGCGCAGCGTCATCAACGAGCTGGCGATCGCGGAGGAAATGACCAGAAACAACGACGTCATCACGGTGAACTACTGCGTCAACTATGGCGGTCGCACCGAAATTGCTGAGGCTGCAAGGGAAATCGCGCGTGAGGCCGCCGCGGGCAGGCTGAATCCCGAGCGGGTCACCGAGGCGACTGTTTCCCGCCACCTGCACCGGCCCGATATTCCCGACGTAGATCTGTTACTGCGGACCTCGGGCGAGCAGCGGACCAGCAATTTCATGTTGTGGCAGGCGGCCTATGCCGAGTACATCTTCCAAGACAAACTCTGGCCCGACTACGATCGTCGCGATCTGTGGGCGGCCTGCGAGGAATACGCGTCGCGGCATCGACGATTCGGGACGGCCTGATGCCTTCATTGCAGGAGCGGTTGCTCACCGTGCTCGGCGAGGTGCTACCCGTCGAGGAGGAACCCGACGGTGCGCTGACCGTGCGTCACGCCGGCACCATCGCGTCGTTGCGGGTGGTGACCATCACCGAAGATCTCGACCTGGTGTCACTGACCCAGATTTTGGCGTGGGATCTGGTGTTGACCAAAAAGATTCGTGACAAGGTGGCTGAGCAGGCGCACAGCACTCAGCTGGGATCGGTGGCGCTGGTGGAGAAGGCCAGCGAAACGCCCGCCAAGCGCAACTCGGGCAAAACCGGAGACGTGATGCTGCGCTACAACTTTCCGGGCGGTGGCCTGAGCGACGACGCGCTGCGCACGCTGATTCTGATGGTGCTCGACACGGGCGCCGAGATTCGCAGCACGCTAACGGGGTAACGCCGGCAGAGGAAATGCCGCGCTAGCGTCGATCTCGGCAGTTAGGGCTGACAGTCCGAGCAGATTCCGAAGATCTCGATGGTGTGGCTGACATCGGAGAACCCATGTCTGGCGGCGACCTCGGCAGCCCACGTTTCGACCTCGTGGTCGCCAACCTCGACGGTCGACCCGCAGCTGCGGCACACCAGATGGTGATGATGGTGTTCTGAACAGCGCCGGTAGACCGATTCTCCGGTGTCGGTGCGCAGCGTGTCGAGCAGGCCCGCGGTAGCCATCGACTGCAACGTCCGGTAGACGGTGGTGAGGCCGATGTTCTCGCCGCGCCGCCGCAATTCGTCGTGCAGCTCCTGGGCCGAGCGAAACTCGTCGAGAGTGTCCAGCAACATCGAGATCGCCGCGCGCTGCCGGGTAGACCGCACGGTCGGGCCGGTCACTGGTTGTCCTCGCTGGCGTGCGCGACGGCGTCGATCACGATATGCGCCAAGTGGTGGTCGACCAGCCGGTAGAGCACTTCACGACCGGACCGCTCCCCGGAGACCACACCCGCGGCCTTGAGGATCTTCAGGTGCTGGCTCACCAGCGGCTGCGGCACGCCCAGCACATCGACCAGCTCGTGCACGCAGCGCTGCGATTCGCGCAACTGCAGCACAATGGCAATCCGCACCGGCGCGGCTAGCGCGCGTAGCAGCTCACCGGCGGCCTCGAGAATTTCTCGCGGCGGTGGCGCAGGGAGCTCAGCGAAGTCAGAATCGCCGTGCTCGTGACCTTCCACCAAACCGGAGCCGATATCGCCGTCGGGCTCGGTGGATGTTGCGGGGGACATCACCACCACTTTCGGGCCGGGCTACGGGATCTCTGGGAATCGCTGGGAAACATTGCCGGCACTTCCACTGTCACATGCATAATCACGCATGTCAAAGAGCCCGTGGTCGGTCGCTACGATGACGTGTGCTCACCGGCTGATGGCCGGCAGATCGTCCCCGCATCGAAAGACAGGAGTGCACCACCTCGTGGCGTCCGTCATCGACACCGTTGTCAACCTCGCTAAACGGCGCGGTCTGGTCTATCCGTCGGGCGAGATTTACGGCGGCACAAAATCGGCATGGGACTACGGGCCGCTGGGGGTGGAACTCAAGGAGAACATCAAACGGCAGTGGTGGCGCGCGGTCGTCACCAGCCGCGACGACGTCGTCGGCCTGGACTCCTCGATCATCCTGCCGCGCGAGGTGTGGGTTGCCTCCGGGCACGTCGAGGTGTTTCACGACCCGTTGGTGGAGTGCCTGAGCTGCCACCACCGGCACCGCCAAGACCACATGCAAGAGGCCTACGCGGCGAAGAAGGGGATCGCCGATCCCGATTCGGTGCCGATGACCGAGATCGTCTGCCCCGACTGCGGCACCAAGGGCCAGTGGACCGAGCCGCGCGAGTTCAACATGATGCTCAAGACCCATCTCGGTCCGATCGAGACCGAGGAGGGCCTGCACTATCTGCGGCCGGAGACCGCGCAGGGGATTTTCGTCAACTTCGCCAACGTGGTCACCACCGCGCGCCGCAAGCCTCCGTTCGGTATCGGCCAAATCGGCAAGAGCTTCCGCAACGAGATCACCCCGGGCAACTTCATCTTCCGCACCCGCGAGTTCGAACAGATGGAGATGGAGTTCTTCGTCGAACCCGCGACCGCAACTCAGTGGCACCAGTACTGGATCGACACCCGATTGGCCTGGTACACCGATCTCGGTATCGACCGCGAGAACCTCCGGCTGTACGAACACCCCAAGGAGAAGCTGTCGCACTACTCCGACCGCACGGTCGACATCGAGTACAAGTTCGGCTTCGCGGGCAACCCGTGGGGCGAACTCGAGGGTGTCGCCAACCGGACCGACTTCGACCTCTCCACCCACTCAAAGCATTCCGGTGTCGACCTGTCCTTCTATGACCAGGGCACCGACACTCGGTATGTGCCCTATGTGATCGAACCGGCGGCGGGGCTGACGCGGTCGTTCATGGCGTTTTTGGTCGACGCCTACCACGAGGATGAGGCACCCAACGCCAAGGGCGGGCTGGACAAGCGCACGGTGTTGCGGCTGGATCCTCGGCTTGCGCCGGTCAAAGCCGCGGTGCTGCCACTTTCCCGGCACGCCGATCTGAGCCCGAAGGCCCGCGACCTGGCCACCGAGTTACGCAAATACTGGAACGTCGAGTTCGACGACGCGGGCGCGATCGGGCGACGCTACCGGCGCCAGGATGAGATCGGCACCCCGTATTGCGTGACGGTGGATTTCGACTCACTCGACGATCACGCCGTCACCATCCGCGAGCGCGACGCGATGACGCAGGAGCGGGTGGGCATCGACGCGGTGGCCGATTACTTGGGGCCGCGGCTGCGGGCCTGCTAGCCCGCCGAGACGGTCGCTTCGGCTGCGGCATCAAAACTGCCGAAGAATTTTCGCGATCTTCATGCATTATTACTCATACGACCAATATCATTATTGACGCGGACGATAAGACTCCTAGCCTTTCAAGACCCGGCGCGGCAGCTCACTAGGGCGTGGTGAGCTGTCGCGCCTTCCCTTGTCCGGTGTCACCCCGGGCCGTCGAAAAGGCCGAAAAGGTCTTTGCCGCACTGTGCCTCAGAACCGCCCACCGCCGCCCATGAAGCCTCCGTCGGAGGAACCCGACGAACCACCGAACGACGTTGGGCCCCAGCCGCCGCCGAAGCCGCCGCCGAAACCTCCTCCGCCGAGCATGTCGCCGATGATGATGCCGCCCATCATCGCGCCCATCTGATTGCCGCCGCCGTAACGTCCGGTATAGGCGAGCTGGGCGGACCGGACATCGTCGTTGGCCAGCGACTGAGCCTCAGCGGCCAGTGTCGCCGCGGTATTGGCATGGGTGATGGCTTGACTCACGTCGGTCGACTGTTTGTCCGAGGCGGCCTCCAGGTGCCGGCTCGCCTCGGCCAGACGGGTCCGCGCCTCGGGCCCGATACTGCCGCGACGGGTGTCGATGTATTCGGACACCGCGTGAATCCGCGACTGCGCCGTGAACAATGCTTGCTCGAGGGTGTGGTTGAGTCGCTCGGCGGTGGCCTGCTCTTCGGCGACGGTGGCGAGGAGCCGATTCAAGTCGGCGTCCGCTTGGGTCAATTCGCTGAACGCGCCGAGCGGATCGGCCGAACCGCCTGCGCGCGCAGCCTCAAGCGCTTTGACCGCGGACTGGCGGGCACCGGCCAAATCGCGGATGTGCGGCGCCTTGGTTTTCTGGGCCTGCTGCAACTGCGCGTCGGCGTGCTCGATCCCGGCCTGGACATTGGCGATCAGCGACGGCAGGGTAGCGACCGCGTGGCGGATGTCGTTGGCGGCGCTGTCCACCGCGTCGAGCAACGCACGCGCTTGCCCCAGCGACGACTCGGCGGCTTGTACCGCGTCCACCAGACCACTCTGCTCACCGCTGACCGGCTTAGCCGCCAGATCACGCGCGTGGGTGAGATTTTGGTCGGCGAATGACAGCCGGTCCTTGGCTGTCGCGACATTGGTGGCCACCGACGTCAGCGCCGAAGTATCGAATTCGTTGTGCAGCTCGGTCATTCGTTGCTCGGCTGGGGCGATGCGTGCCGTCAGCTCGACGATCTGTTGAGTCAGGGCGTCGAGGCGCTCTGGTGCGTTGACCACCAGGTCGCGCATCTGCTCGAAGGCTTCCCGCTGCGATTCCAGCTCACGATCGGCCCGCGCCGCCGCGACGATCACCTGGGTCAACAGCTCGCGCCGCTGCGCTCGCGTCTCGGGTATCGCGTCGTCAAGCTGTTGGCGGATGGTAAACGCCTGCGACAGAGCGGCTTTGGCGTTGTTCACCGCACGAGTGAACGCCTCGGTCCGCTGTTCACCGAACTCCTCGATGGTCAGCGCCAGCTCGTTGGCGCTGGTGCGCACCGCGTTGTCGACGTCGACGACTTTCCAACGTGACAGATCGTCGAGGGCACCCAGCGACAACGCCGCCAGCGCATCCGGGTCGGTGGCGTCGACCCGTTGCGCGGCAGCCAGTTCGGCTGCGCGCCGCCGACGGCGCCGGTACCGCATGACCACGAGCAAAGCCAGCACCACCACCGCGATCACGCCGAGCGCGATCAGCAGCGGCGCCCACGATGACGAGCCCTGCGGCTGGTCGAGCCCGTTGGCCGCCGCGACTGCGGCGCCGCTCCAGTCGCTGCGGCGCAGCGCGGGTTCGATCTGATTGCGACGCAGGTCATCGACCTGGCTCGCGCTGATGGTCTGCACCCGATTGGGTACCAGGAACGCGTAGGAGCGGTCGACGGTGGCAACGGCGAGCAGCGCATCGAAGTCGCCCAAGTCGCTTGCGGCCCGCGTGCTCTGCGCCCAGGTCACTGCCGGCTGCCCAGAGAAGCTGTCGACGAAAACCACCCACAGCTGGACTCGGCGGTCGGAGTAGAGCTTGCCGGTGGCCGACTGGATCGCGGCGCGGCTCGAATCGTTCAACGCCCCCGCGTTGTCGGTGATGTAGTTGGACAGCCGGAAGGGTGGCTGGGCGGTGGCCGACGGCGCCACCAGTAGCGCGGTGATCAGCATCGCCATGAGTACGGCGAGCGAGCGGACTTTGCTCATGCTCGATAATCTAATCCGCTCCGCGGCATAGCCAAGTGCTGCTGGCAGACTGTGGGTCGATGATTCAGCAAGACCCCTATGACGATTTCGACCGCCAGCGGGTGGTGCCCGAAGCGCCGAAGACCGCGGGCCTACCCGATGCCGAGGGCCAGCACCGCACCGACTTCGCCCGGGACCGCGCCAGGGTTCTGCACAGCGCCGCGCTGCGCCGTCTGGCTGATAAGACTCAGGTTGTCGGACCAAGGGAAAGCGACACTCCGCGCACCCGGCTGACGCATTCGCTGGAAGTCGCCCAGATCGGGCGGGGGATGGCGATCGGGCTGGGCTGCGACCCCGACCTGGTCGATATGGCCGGTTTGGCCCATGACATCGGGCACCCGCCGTATGGGCACAACGGGGAGCAGGCGCTCGATGAGCTAGCCGCGGCCCACGGCGGATTCGAGGGTAATGCGCAGAACTTCCGGATCCTGACCAGCTTGGAGCCCAAAGTCCTTGATCAGCAAGGACATAGCGTTGGACTGAACCTGACCCGGGCGGGTTTGGACGCGGTCACCAAATATCCGTGGACGCGGGGCCGGGACCGACGCAAGTTCGGCTTTTACGACTTCGACCGGGACGCCGCCGCCTGGGTGCGTGAACGCGCACCCGCAGATCGGGCCTGCCTGGAAGCCCAGGTGATGGACTGGGCCGACGACGTCGCCTATTCGGTGCATGACGTGGAGGACGGCGTCATCGCCGGCCGGATCGACTTACGGGTACTCGCCGACGATGATGACGCCGCCGCGCTGGCCAAGGTCGGCGAGCGCGACTTCGCCCGGGTGCGTGCCACCGACCTGGTCGCGGCCGCGCATCGGCTGTCCGGGCTGCCGGTGGTTGCGGCGGTCGGCAAGTACGACGCCACGCTGTCGGCCTCGGTCGCGCTCAAGCGGCTCACCAGCGAGCTGGTGGGTCGGTTTGTCTCGGCTGCGATCGCAGCCACCCGGGCGAGCGCTGGTCCGGGATCCCTCGTCCGCTACCATGTCGACCTGCAGGTGCCCGAGGTGGTTCGCGCCGAGGTTGCGGTGCTCAAGACCCTGGCGTTGCAGTTCATCATGTCCGATCCGCGACACCAAGAGCGTCAGCGGTCGCAGCGGGAACGAATCCATCGGGTGGCGCACTGGCTGCTGGCCGGAGCGCCCAGAACCCTCGATCCGGTGTTCGTGCCGGCATTCAACACCGCCGCCGACGACGGCGAGCGACTGCGGGTCATCGTCGACCAGATCGCTTCGTTCACCGAGGGACGCCTGGAGCGCATCGAAACCACCGGCGCCTGAGTAGGCTGCTAGGTTCATGGTCAAGCCCACCACCATTGTTGTTGTCGCCATGTTTTCGTCGGCTGTTGTCGCGATCAGCGGTTGCAGCCAGCACCAGCCCGCGAGCACCACGCCGGCCTCGTCGAGCGTTTCATCCGGCGCCCAAACACTGAGCGCCCAACTGCACACCGCCGACGGCCGGTCCGTCGCCACCGCCACCTTCGAGTTCGCCAACGGTTATGCCACCGTCACGGTGAAGACGACCGCGAATGGCATCCTGTCGCCGGGCTTCCACGGACTGCATATCCACGCAATCGGGAAATGCGAGCCCAACTCGGTTGACCCGATGGGCGGTCCACCCGGCGACTTTATGTCCGCGGGCATGCACTATCAGGCGCCCGGGCACACCGGGGAGCCCCCCAGCGGTGACCTGTCGTCGCTTCAGGTGCGCAAGGACGGCGCCGCTTACCTGGTGACCACCACCGACGCTTTCACCAGGGACGACCTGCTCGCGGGTAGCAAGACAGCCCTCATGGTGCACGCCGCGGAACAGAGTCCCGATGCCGAGAAGCGCTTCGCGTGCGGCGTGATCGGTACGGGTTAGCGCCAGACCAGTCATCTTCGGGGCATCGTCGTCGGGCGGCGGCTCTACACTGAGCCGATGGCCGGCCGCATATCCGATCGCGATATCGCCGCCATCCGCGAACGGGTCCGCATCGAGGAGGTCGTCGGCGACTACGTCCAACTGCGTCGCGCCGGCGCGGACTCACTCAAAGGCCTCTGCCCATTTCACGACGAGAAGTCGCCGTCGTTTCATGTGCGGCCCAACCACGGTCACTTCCACTGCTTTGGCTGCGGCGAAGGTGGTGACGTCTACGCGTTCGTCCAGAAGATCGAACACGTCAGCTTCGTCGAGGCCGTCGAACTGCTCGCCGACCGGATCGGGCACACGATCAGCTACACCGGCGCGGCCACCAGTGTGCAGCGTGACCGTGGCAGTCGCAGCCGGCTCATCGCAGCCAATGCCGAGGCCTTGGCGTTCTACGCGGCTGCGCTGGAATCCCCGGAGGCCCAACCGGCGCGCCAGTACCTGACCGAGCGCAACTTCGATGGCGACGCCGCCCGTCACTTCGGCTGCGGTTTCGCGCCGTCGGGGTGGGACTCGCTGACAAAACATCTGCTGCGCAAGGGTTTTGAATTCAAGGAGCTGGAGGCCGCGGGCCTGTCGCGCGAAGGTCGTCGCGGCCCGATGGACCGGTTCCACCGCAGGTTGCTATGGCCGATCCGCACATCGGCCGGAGAGGTGATCGGGTTCGGGGCGCGACGGCTATTCGACGACGATCCGATGGAAGCCAAGTACGTCAATACCCCCGAGACAACGCTGTACAAGAAGTCGTCGGTGTTGTTCGGAATCGACCTGGCCAAACGCGACATCGCCAAGGGGCATCAAGCCGTCGTCGTCGAGGGCTACACCGACGTGATGGCAATGCATTTGGCCGGTGTGTCGACGGCGGTCGCATCCTGCGGCACCGCATTCGGCGACGAGCACCTGGCGATGCTGCGCCGATTGATGATGGACGACAACTTCTTTCGCGGTGAACTGATCTACGTGTTCGACGGGGACGAAGCGGGCCAGGCAGCCGCCCTCAAGGCGTTCGCCGGCGAACAGCATCTGGCGGGCCAGTCCTTCGTCGCGGTCGCCGCCGACGGCATGGACCCCTGCGATCTACGTCTGGCCTCCGGCGACGGCGCGCTGCGAGATTTGGTGGCGCGGCGAACCCCGTTGTTCGAGTTTGCGATTCGCGCGACGCTCATCGAGATGGACTTGGACAACGCCGAGGGCCGAGTGGCCGCACTGCGTCGTTGCGTCCCGATAGTTGCTCAGATCAAAGATCCCACGCTGCGCGACGAGTACGCCCGCCAACTCGCGGGCTGGGTCGGCTGGCCGGATGTCGCACAGGTCATCGGCCGAGTGCGCGAAGAGGCCAAGCACCCGACTAGCCAGAGCCGAGGCAAACCCCGTCGTACCGCGGCGGCGCAAGCCGGTACCGGAGCGCCAGAACCCGCCGCCATACGTCCCGACCCGCCGCGACCCCACGCTGTGGCCGCAGCGCGAGGCACTCAAGTCGGCGTTGCAGTACCCGGCGCTGGCCGGGCCGGTGTTCGACGCGTTGACCGCCGAAAGTTTCACCCATCCCGGCTACGCCGCGGTGTGCAGGGCTATCGAGGCGGCCGGCGGCACCGGGACCGGCATCGGCGGGGCGGAGTGGCTCGATGCGGTGCGGCAAAAGGCGCCGTCGCCGGCGGCCGCCGGGCTGATCAGCGAACTCGGCGTTGAGACCATCCGAGTCGACGACGACGACAAGCTGCCGCGCTACATCGCCGGGGTACTGGCTCGTCTGCAAGAGGTCTGGGTCGGTCGACAGATCGCGGAGGTCAAGTCCAAGCTGCAGCGCATGTCACCGGTGGAGCAGGGCGATGAGTATCACGCCCTGTTCGGCGACTTGGTGGCGATGGAGGCCTATCGGCGCAGCCTGCTCGAGCAGGCCAGCGGCGATGATCTCACCGCCTGAGCACCCCGCGATCAGGTGGCTCTGAACCTCTGTGACGACCCGCGGCGCCCGGCTTCGCCGCGCTCGCGATCGTCACGGCGCGGTTTTTGTGGCTCGACCACAGTGGTCTCGTCGTCGATCTCGGTCAACGTCACCATGCGCGCGTCGGGGGATACCCGATTCGCGATCTTGCGCCGGCCCGCCTCGATGACCGACTTGGCCGCGGGGCTACTGGTCATAGCGCGGTAGGTGCCGACGATCTGCTCGTAGCGGCGACGCCCGGCCTTCGCGCCCAGCACATAACCCAGTCCCAGCATGACGACATACCGGATCAAATCGATCCCTCCCGACTTTGGTGCTCTTGTGTCCATCCTGCCTTATCTAGACGGGCGAGACTCCCTCGGAGGACGATCGGTTCGGTTGGGCGGCAGCGCGCCGGTACGCTAGAGTCATCCCGCGATCCGCAACAGGGTCGGGTAGTCCCCTGTAGCTCAATTGGCAGAGCGTTCGGCTGTTAACCGATAGGTTCCTGGTTCGAGTCCAGGCGGGGGAGCAGGGTTCTCACTGGCCTAGTGGTCGGGGACCAAGACCGGGGATAAGCGGCTGGGTGGTGTGCTGGCTCGATTTATTCAAGTAATCCGGGCAGTACGCGCTCGATGCCAGCGCTGCGAATTTCATGGCGCCGCCGTTGTTCAATCCGGGATTGCGCGTGGAGAGCTCATTGACGACGTCCATTTCCGATCGCCCCGAGATCATCATGTTGCAGGCCATTCTGCCGGCCGCGACGGCGTCCGGCCCGCTCCGATAGGTCATGCCCGCTTTGTTCAGCGTGTCCAGAAAGTGCGCATCAGCAGCAGGATCGTCCGGGACGGGGCCCGGGCTCGGGTCGGGGTCGGCCAGCGCCGGCACGGCCAAGCCGACAATGGCGGCGGCGCTGGCGAGCAGGAGGGGCAGTCGCATCGGTCCATCATCGTCCACATCGGCGCGATTGTCCTGTCGAGCCCGCTTCCTGGTATCGGGTCTGGTCGAGCCAAAGGGTGTTCACCGGGTTCCAGCGATGTGTTTCGATTGGGCCTGTGACGGCAGTTGGGTCGCCATCCGAAACCTCGATAACCTGGGCCGAGGGCGCATTGGTCGCCATCGACCAGCGCGCTTTGCCGCGCGAGTTGCGCCGACTGTGGATCACCACAGTCGATGAGCTCATTGACGCCATCAAGACCCTGGCCATTCGGGGTGCACCCGCGCTCGGGGTATCCGGAGCGTTCGGTGTGGCGCTGGCGGCGTTCGCATACGCCGGCGATGTCGAGAAGGTCAAGCTGCAGGCGGCCCGGATCGCGTCGGCGCGGCCCACCGCGGTGAACTTGGCTTGGGGTGTGCAGCGTGCGCTGGCCAAGTTGCCCGAGGGCCCCGACGCGGTGCTCACCGAGGCCCAGGAGATGCTGGCGGAGGATGCTCGCGTCAACCGAGGCTGTGCCACCCACGCCGCGGATCTCGTGCTGCAGTTGTGTCCCGATCGACCACTGCGCATTCTCACCCACTGCAACACCGGTCGGCTGGCAACCACGGCATTCGGTACCGCGATTGGCGCGCTGCGGGTGCTGCACGATCGCGGCAAGGTCGCCGACGTTCTGGTCGACGAGACGCGACCGCTGCTGCAAGGGGCCCGGCTGACTGCCTGGGAGCTGGCCGAGGCCGGTATCCCGCATCGGCTGACGATCGACTCCGCCGCGGCGTGGGCGATGGCCACCGGGCAGGTCGACTGCGTCATCGTGGGCGCAGACCGCATCACCGCCGACGGCTCGGTGGCCAACAAGATCGGCACCTACGCGTTGGCGCTAGCGGCACACCGCCACGGCATCCCGTTCGTGGTCGTCGCACCCGAGTCGACTCGCGACCTTGCTACGGCGAGCGGAGGCGAGATTGTGGTGGAGGAGCGGGCCGCGGTCGAGATCACCCATGTCGGCGGCGTCGCCACCGCCCCCGAGCGCACCGCGGTCTTCAACCCCGCCTTCGACGTCACCCCACCGGAACTGGTCTCGGCGGTCGTCACCGAGAACGGCCCGGTAGGACCGGTCGGCGACGTGAATACCCTTGAGTTGCGGCGGATCGCCGACATCGCCCGCGGCCTTTATGCACGCGGTTGGATGCCGGGCACTGCGGGCAACATTTCGGTGCGCGCCGGGGAGAATGCAGTGATTACCGGTAGCGGACTGTCCAAGGGCGAGCTCACCGCCGACGACATGGTGACGGTGAAGGTCGCTGACTCCCAACCGGTTTCGGGTAACCGCCGCCCGTCGGCGGAGACCGCCATCCACACCGCCATCTACCGTGCCACCAACGCCGACGCGGTCGTCCATGTACACCCCCCGCACGCGACCACCCAATCGATCGGTGCGTCGCAGGCGCTGCAGTTCAGTGGCTACGAGCTGATCAAAGGATTGGGCGCGACCGACACGATCAGCATCCCGGTTTTCGCCAATCACTCCGACGTCGCGCGCATCGCCGCAGACATCGAGCACTACCTGGCCGAGCACCCCGACGCTCCGCCGATCATGTTCACCGCCGGTCACGGCATCACCGCCTGGGGCGCCGACCTCGGCCAGGCCCGCGACCGGGTGGAGTGCCTGGAGGCGATGTGCGAATTGGCCACGCTGAGCGGCCACCGGGATCTGAGCCAGATCTCACCAGGCCGGGAGGGACCGAGATGACACTGCTGCAGGTGATGGCCGAAAGCGACGCCGTCGCGGTGCGGCTGCGTACCGACGATGCCGGCCTGATCGGCACCGAACTGAGCAAGCGGGATATCGCGTTCGACCGTTGGCCGACCAAGACCGGCTTCGACGTACATCGGCCGGCAGACCAGATATTGGCTGAATATGCCGACGTTGTCGAAGCGCTCAACAGTGACGGGCGCTATCGGCACATCGACGTCGCTGCGCTCCAGCCCGACGACAAAGACCCCGGCTGGCACGACGTGGCGACCGCCGCCCGCTCGAAATTCCTTGCCGAGCACCGCCACGCCGAGGACGAGGTGCGGTTCTTCGTCGCCGGCCGCGGCTGCTTCTATCTGCATATCGCGCCGGAAGTGCTGGCAGTGGTATGCGAGGGCGGCGACCTACTGTCGGTGCCGGCGGGTACCCGGCATTGGTTTGACATGGGCGCCCGTCCCGACTTCGTGGCGCTGCGGTTCTTCGAAGAAGAGGATGGCTGGATCGGCGACTTCACCGGCGACCTCATCGGTGAACGTTTCCCGACGCTCGATCAGCTCGTCGCGGCGTGATCGCCGCGGTCGTCATCGACATCGAGGGCACCACCAGCCCGACCCGCTCGGTGCGTGAGGGGCTCTACGAGTACACCAAACAGCATCTTGGGCAGTGGCTGGCTGACAATCCAGGTGGTGCCGCGGATCCAGTGATCGCGGAAACCCGGGCATTGGCCAGGCAACCCGACGCCAGCCCCGCCCAAGTGGCGGAAATCCTCTGCGGCTGGCTGGATTCCGACGTCAAGGCCGAACCGCTGAAAGCCGCGCAAGGACAGATCTGCGCGGAAGGCTTCCGACGCGGCGTATTGCACGGGGAATTCTTCGGCGACGTACCGGTCGCGCTGGCGGCCTGGCACGACTTGGGCATCGCGCTGCACGTTTTCTCGTCGGGTTCGGTTCGCAATCAACAGGATTGGTTCGCGAACGCTCGCGGCGGCGAGCTGGCGTCGCTAATCAGCGGCTGGTTCGATCTGACCACCGCCGGGCCCAAGCGCGAAAGCTCGTCCTACCAAACGATCGCTGACGCAATCGGCCTGGCCCCCGACCGGATTCTCTTTTTGTCCGATCATCCCGACGAACTCGATGCCGCCATCGCCGCGGGCTGGTCGGTACTCGGCGTCGATCGCGCCGGAGAGCCGAATTCCCCGCGCCCGCCGCATCGTTGGATCCAGTCATTCGACGAAGTCGACCCACAACAATACTGACTCGCCGAGGCCAGTTTCAGACTCAGCGTGATTTAAAGCCGGTGAGGAAGGTTAACCCCGGGAAAACTAACGTCGTTCCGGGCGATCGGGCTGTCGTCGTCCGCCAGCCGTCGTGGGCAGCGCGGCAGTGCTTAGGCAGATGCGCGACAGTGGAAAGGTTGTCTAGACGGTGGGGAGGCGAAAAGGATGATCTTCACGCAGCACTATCTGGAGTGTTTGTCGCAAGGGTCTTACCTGATAGGGGATGAGACCACCGGCCGGGCGGTGGTGGTCGACCCTCGTCGCGACATCGATGAGTACCTGAGCGAAGCCGCCGAGCATGGCTTGCGCGTCGAGCGGGTCATCGAAACTCACATCCATGCTGATTTCTTGACCGGCCACCTAGAGCTGGCGGCGGCCACCGACGCGGTGATCAGCTACGGCGAAGACGCCGAGGTTGAGTTCGCGGTCGAGCCGTTGCACGACGGCCAGCGGCTCTCATTGGGCCAAGTCACCTTGGAGATTCTTGCGACACCGGGACACACTCCCGAGTCGATATGCATCGTGGTCTACGAGCACGCCGACGATGAGGTGCCCTACGGGGTACTCACCGGCGACACCCTTTTTGTCGGCGACGTGGGGCGTCCAGATCTGCTCGCGGACGATGGCTTATCAGCGGCGACATTGGCACGGGCGCTGTACGGGTCGTTGCACGAGAAACTCCTGAAGCTGCCCGACGCGACCCGAGTTTTTCCCGCCCACGGGGCCGGGTCGGCGTGCGGCAAGCAGCTGTCGAGCGAAACCAGTTCAACCATCGGGGAGCAACGCCGGGACAACTATGCACTGCAGATAACCGATGTCGACGAGTTCGTTGCCACGCTGACCGAGGGTCAGTCCCCGCAGCCGCGCTACTTCGAGTTCGACTCGCTGCGCAATCGTGAGCAGCGTCCGTTGCTCGATGGAAATCCGCCGTCCCTGCTGGACATCGACGATGTGTACAAACACGCGCATGTGGGGGCCATTCTTCTGGACACCCGAGAGCAGGATGCTTACGCGTCGAGTCATCTGCGCGGAGCCGTCAACGTCGGCCTCAAGGGACGCTTCGCGGAATGCGTCGGTACCGTCTTATCGCCCGATCGCGACATCATCTTGGTGGGCGACGTTGCGCTGACGCGTGAATCGAAGACCCGCCTCGCCCGAGTAGGGTTTGACCGCGTGATTGGTCAATTGCGTGATTTGCCAGCAGTTTTCAAAAAACGCCCAGATCTCGTCGAGACCGCTACACGCTTGACCGCAGCGCAGCTTGCCGATTCGCTTAGTTCAGAGCCGGGTTTACAGCTGGTGGACGTTCGCAACCCCGGTGAAACGGAGGATGGCGTCATTCCCGGAGCGCGGGAGATCCCGCTACCGACCCTCAGTGATTCGATCGCCAGTCTCGATCGGACGGCGCCGGTGGTCGTCTACTGCGCCAGCGGCTACCGCTCAGCGGCGGCCGCAAGCGTCCTTCGGGCTTCGGGGTTCAATGATGTATCGGACCTGGCGGGCGGGTTCGGCGCCTGGCATGACGCCAGCGCGGCCTAACGGCTCAGATCGAGAAGTCCTCGCCGTGCCAGACGCCGGCTTCGGGTGGCCGGATGACGCGGCCGGTCTGTGGGGTGTCGGCCTGAGCCTCTAGTTTGGCCACCCTGGTGAGCAAGGACTGCAGGCTGACTCCCACCAGGTCGGGCATCATCGAGTCGTCGTCGGCGGCGTTCGGCCGCTGCCGGCTGACGATCTGCCCGGGAACCCCGACCACCACAGAGCTCGACGGGACTTCCTTGACCACGACGGCATTCGCGCCGATCCGGCTGTCGTCGCCAATCTTGATTGGGCCGAGGATCTTGGCTCCGGCGCCGACAATCACCCGGTCACCGATAGTCGGGTGTCGTTTGCCGGTGTCCGCGCCGGTGCCGCCGAGCGTGACGCCGTGATAGATCGTGACATCGTCGCCGACCTCGGCGGTTTCCCCGATCACGACACCCGTTGCGTGGTCGATGAACAACCTGGCGCCGAGAATGGCGCCGGGGTGGATCTCGACGCCCGTCAGAATGCGGGTGAGCTCCGCAAACACCCGGGCGGCTACCCGGGCACCGTGGTTCCACAACCAGTGGCTGATCCGATGACCCCAGATGGCGTGCACGCCTGGGTAGGCAAAAATGACCTGCAGCGTCGTCGGGACGGCCGGATCCCGTTCCTTGGCTGCCCGGATGTCCTGGCGTATCGCCGCGAGCATGCGCTACTCGGTCGCATCCGCGAACAGCGGCGTGCTCAGATACCGTTCGCCGAAGTCGGGGAGCACGACGACGATGAGTTTGCCGGCGTTCTCCGGACGCCGGGCCACCTGCAGCGCGGCCACCACCGCCGCACCCGAGGAGATGCCGGTCAACAGTCCCTCTTCGCGGGCTAGGCGGCGCGCCAAGTTGATGGCGTCGTCGTTGCCGACGGTGACGATCTCGTCGACCAGATCCAGGTCAAGAACCGGCGGGATGAAGCCGGCGCCGATGCCCTGGATCGGGTGCGGTCCCTTCTGGCCGCCAGACAGCACCGGAGACGCGGCCGGCTCGACAGCCACGAACTGCACCGAGGGCTTGCGTTCCTTGATGACCTGAGCAACACCGGTGATGGTGCCGCCGGTGCCGACCCCGGACACGAAGATGTCGATCTTGCCGTCGGTGTCGCGCCACACCTCCTCGGCCGTGGTTTTGCGGTGGATCGCCGGGTTAGCCGGGTTCTCGAACTGCTGCGGCACGAAATAGCGCTGGTCGGTCTTGGCTAGTTCTTCGGCCTTGGCGATGGCGCCAGGCATGCCCTCGGCGCCCGGGGTCAGGATGAGTTCAGCGCCGTAGGCGAGCAACAACTTCCGCCGTTCGACACTCATCGTTTCGGGCATGGTCAGCACAAGTCGATAGCCGCGTGCCGCAGCCACCTGCGCGAGCGCGATGCCGGTGTTGCCGCTGGTCGGCTCCAGGATGATGGTGTCCGGTCTGATCAGGCCGGCTTCCTCGGCCGCATCGATCAGGGCCACCCCAAGACGGTCCTTCACGCTGGCTGCCGGATTGAACGATTCCAGCTTGGCGACAACATCCGCGTCTACGCCGTCGGTGACCCGGTTCAACCGGACCAGGGGTGTGTTTCCGATCAGTTGGGTGATGTTTTCAGCGATACTCACAACTGCAATCCCAGCCGATGTCGAAGTGGATTGCAACGTCAGTGGGTACAGCCAGCGCTACCGGAGTGAATCGATGCGGCTCTAACGCCACTCCGGTCAGCACCCGGCTGGCGTGGTGGTGCGCCGTCGTTGCGGTCAAGGTGGTCGTCGTTGTGCCCGGCGCCGGTCGGACGTAGAAGTCTGTACCCGGTTGAAGCGTCGTATCGATCGCCGCGCCATTCGCGTCGACCAATGCGTGAGCATCGGTTGCCTTAAAGCTCAGGGGAATTCGAACTCGGAATGGGCCCACTAGGCCACCTTCGGCGACCGCATGGGTGGCGACGAGTCGTGGTTGGCCGGCTTCGCGCAGGGCTGCGCTCGCCCCGGCGAGCAGGTAGTGGTAGAGGTGCACTACCCGGTCTGCATTGCGGTAGTGCCGGGTTCCGGTTAGCCAGAAGGCGACATGACCGATCCTGGGTGCTCCGTTCGGTGCCGCAGCGATAAGTCGGTAGAAGCGGAAGCCGCGGCCACGGCGGCCGTGGCTACTCGACGACAATGTGCTGCCCACACCCAGCGCGCGTTGGTAATGGCCGCTGACTGAACTAGCTGGATCGGTGGTCAGCTGTGAGCCGGAAACATCATGCCAGTCAACGCCGTTGGCCGACTTTTGCAATCGCAGGCTGACGGGATCGGCCGACGTGGTCCACACCGAGTAGCCGCCGAGTTGAGGTTGGCCGTCGAATTCGTAGGTGATGACCGGCCCGGGACCCCTCTTCACCGTGACAGGAACGTTCAGCGGCTGGGTGTCCAGCGCCAGTCCGTTGGTGAAGTACCAGATTGCGGCTTGGGTCGCGGCGATGGCTTCGTGCTCGCTGATGTTGGCTGCCCCCAACGGATAGCCGGCGGCGCGGAGTCGCCGACTCAATTCGGCGGTGGTGGTGATCGGGAAGGAATGGCTCAGGATCCAGCCGATCTGGGCCTCGCGTCCGCGACCGCGTAAGTGGGGCAGTGCCGACCAGGTCCCCAGCCGATAGCGCGACGGAAGATGTGGCGAGATCCCACCGAAGTCCAGCGAGTAGGCGTCCAGGTTGGGATTGAGCCTGATCAAATCGGTGCGCGCGGTGGTGCCATCGGCGAACACGATCCTGTCCACCGTGTGCGAGTAGGTCCCGCCCCGGTAGCGGGTCATCCGAGGGAGTTCGGTGGCGGGTCCGACGACGACGCGCCTTCGGGTGGTCACCTGCGTCAGCGCAGGTGCGGATAACACGGTCATGGTGGTGGTTGATCTTCCTGAGAGAGTGCAATCGCGCGCGGTTTGGTCTCGCCGCAAGGTCTGGCAGCGCCCGCTTGCGGGATAAACGCGCGACGATTCGAACGTCAGATGGGCGTCAGGAAATCAACAACAACAACAACAGCCCACGGCAAGCCAGCGCGAGCGGACAAAGCGCAGCTGCGGAGCCTGTTGCATGCGCTTCACTATAGGGCATGATCTCGACCGGGCCTCTGTCTCGGTCGTTTGCACCGCTCGCGTTGAAAAAATCTCGATGAGTTTTACACTTGCCTAGGCTCGACGCGGCGCACTCGTCGGCCGCTATTTGGCCCGACCCGCCCCATTATTCGGCAAATGACGGAAGGACCACGATGACCTCGGCTCAAAACGAGTCTCAGGCGCTCGGCGATCTCGGTGCCCGGCAGCTCGCGAATGCAACAAAGACTGTTCCGCAGCTGGCGACGATCACCCCGCGATGGTTGCTGCATCTGCTCAGCTGGGTGCCGGTGGAAGCGGGCATCTACCGGGTCAACCGGGTGGTCAACCCGGAGCAGGTCGCGATCCACGCCGACGAGGGCGTCGGTACCGAAGAGCCGCTGCCGGAGACCTACGTCGACTACGAGACCAGCCCGCGTGAGTACACGCTGCGGACGATCTCCACCTTGCTGGACATCCACACCCGGGTCTCCGACCTCTACTCCAGCCCGCACGATCAGATCGCCCAGCAGCTGCGGCTGACCATCGAGACAATCAAGGAGCGCCAAGAGTTCGAACTGGTCAACAGCCCCGAGTATGGTCTGCTCGCCCAGGTGACGCCCGAGCAGACCATCCAAACGCTGGGCGGTGCCCCCACGCCCGATGACCTCGACGCGCTGATCACCAGGGTCTGGAAGACACCGAGCTTCTTCCTGACGAACCCGCTGGGCATCGCGGCGTTCGGCCGGGAGGCCACCTATCGCGGAGTGCCGCCGGTGGTCGTCAGCTTGTTCGGGGCGCAATTCATCACCTGGCGTGGTATTCCGCTGATTCCGTCGGACAAGGTGCCGGTGGAGAAGGGCAAGACCAAGTTCATCCTGGTACGCACCGGCGAAGAGCGTCAGGGCGTAGTGGGCCTGTTCCAGCCGGGCCTGGTCGGCGAGCAAGCCCCGGGGCTGTCGGTGCGGTTCACCGGCATCAACGAATCGGCGATCGCGAGATATCTGGTCACGCTCTACACGTCGTTGGCTGTCCTCACCGACGACGCGCTGGCCGTGCTCGACGACGTCGCTGTAGACCAATTCCATGCCTACAAGTGAGTACCGAGCGTTAGACGCCGAAAGCGACTTGCCTATCAGCACTGCGGAACTCGCCGCGCTGGCCAACCAGCTGTATGCCGCCAGCGTCCGTCCGGGATTCGATAGTCCGCCGCAGTCGGCGCCGGTCGCGCCGCGCGGCAACGTGCCGGACACGACAGCGGCCGCTTCGGCCGGACAGACCGCGGCGGGCGCTGCGGATCTGTACCCCGCGCCGGTTCCGCTGGTAGGTGCCGGGGATATCTACCTCCCGGCTCCGACGTCTCCCGAACCCGAACCCCCACCGCAAACGGTGCCGGTCGCCCCCCGCGGCAACGTGCCCGACACCACAGCTGCACCGTCGGCCGCCGAAACCACTGGCAGCGTCGCCGATCCCTACCTGCCCACCGGTGACCTGGCTGCCTTCGCGGTGCCGACCGAGGGCATCATCCCGACAGTGCCCGGTGTGTTGGCCGGAACGGTGCCGACGGTTCCGGTGGCTCCCCGTGGCTCGGCGCCGTACTGGTTGCCCGAGGCGCCGTCGGTTGTCGACCTGGTCTGGTCCGATGCGCCCCCGGGCGGCGCAATCGCGCCGGATGCGCCGGCCGGCGACGACCACAACTACTACTTCCTGACCGCAGCCGACCCGGTGCCACAGTTGCCGGACGAACACGAGGTGTTCGACGTCAACGCCGTGCGGGCCGACTTCCCGATCCTGAAGGAGACCGTCAACGGAAAGCCGCTGATCTGGTTCGACAACGCGGCGACCACCCAGAAGCCGCAAGTGGTCATCGACCGGCTGTCGCATTTCTACGCCCACGAGAACTCCAACATTCACCGAGCCGCCCACGAATTGGCGGCCCGGGCCACCGACGCCTACGAGGACGCCCGCGACACGGTGGCCCAATTCATCGGCGCCCCAACGGCCGAAGACATCGTCTTCGTGCGCGGCACCACCGAGGCGATCAACCTGGTGGCCGCACGCTTGGGGCGGCAAGCACCTGCAGCCCGGCGACGAGATCGTCATCACGCATCTGGAGCACCACGCCAATATCGTTCCCTGGCAACTGATTTCACAGAAAACGGGAGCGGTCCTGAAGTGGGCGCCGATCGACGACGCGGGCAACCTGCTGCTGTCGGAGTTCGAGGAGCTGCTGGGCCCGCGGACCAAGCTGGTAGCCGCCAGCCAGGTCTCCAATGCGCTAGGCACCGTGGTCCCGGTCGACAAAGTCGTCGAGTTGGGTCACCGCTACGGTGCGCGGGTGCTGATCGACGGCGCCCAGTCCATCCAGCACATGCCGGTCAACGTCTCCGAACTCGGCGCGGATTTCTTCGTGTTCTCCGGACACAAGATCTACGGTCCGACCGGAATCGGCGCGCTGTACGGCACCAAGGAAGCGCTCACCGAGACACCGCCGTGGCAGGGCGGTGGCCACATGATCGCCGACGTCACGACGGAACGTTCGCTCTATCAGGGGCCGCCGACCAAGTTCGAGGCCGGCACCGGCAACATCGCCGACGCTGTCGGGCTTGCCGAGGCGTTGCGCTACGTAGAGCGGTTGGGCATCGAGCGCATCGCGGCATATGAGCACGCCTTGCTCGAGTACGCGACGCCGCGGCTGGCGGACATTCCCGGCGTCCGCCTTGTCGGCACTGCAACCGAGAAGGCCAGCGTCTTGTCGTTCGTGCTGGCCGGGCACGATCCGTTGGAGGTGGGCAAGGCGCTCAACGTCGAAGGTATCGCCGTGCGCGCGGGCCACCACTGCGCCCAGCCGGCACTGCGGCGTCTGGGACTCGAGGCGACCGTGCGCCCGTCGTTCGCCTTCTACAACACGTTTGAGGAAATCGACGTCTTGCTCAACGCGGTACGTCGGATCGCCGAGGGCGGCACCAACGTCGGCTGAGCCGGCGTGTTCGGCTCAGCTTGAGTTAGAGGATTGCTTAGAACGCCTGGGCTGATCGCCGGGTGAATTCCTGCTGGTCAGGTTTCTTCTGGTTGATCGCAACCCTCACCCCGAAGCGTCAAGTGCGTACGTTTTCGGCGTGGTCTGTGTGTGCAGCAAACTGGTGGCGTCGACGCCGCACTGGGTCACGCGTCCGCACGCACAGAAACCTGCGTAGCGCCCAAGCTTTCCCCTTGACGACAGAGGAGCGCGATGAGCCGTATCGACTATCGGCAGAACGAGCAAACCCGATGAGCGCCCTGGGCATCCCGGAGCCGGCAATTGCGCAGGACGACTTTTTCCAGCTCATCCTAGAATTCCTCGGCCCGGAGCTGCCGCGCCCGGCGGCCCGGCGTGAGGTGTTTGAGCAAATTTCGTGGAAGAGGTAAGCCGGTGGCTACGTCATGTCGTTGTCGAGTTGCTGCAGTTTCACGAAATTCTCTGTGGCTGGGCAGCTCTCACTAAGCTTGCGGCGTGCACCGGCTAATCGCGGTACTGATGGGTGTCGGTCTGATGGTGGCCTCCTGCGGCTGGAAGCCGCCGGGCATGGCATCGCAAAAGCCGGACAACTGCACCGATGCCGACGGGCCGACAGCGGATAGCGTGCGCGCGGCCATCGCCACTCTGCCGGTCGCGGCGCCCGCCGCCGGCTGGATCGAGGCCGCGGGTGGGCATACCCACAACTGTCGGCTGTATTGGGTACAGGTCAAACCCGGCAACGCGACCGCCTCGAGTGCCGAGCAGTTGCTGTTCTTCGACCACAACGTTCTGCTGGGGACGCCTACGGCTAATCCCAAGCCGTATACGACGGTCATGTCCTCCACCGATGACACGGTCAAGGTGCAGTACCAATGGCAGGTCGCCGGCGATTCTCCGTGCTGTCCGACCGGCATCGGTACGGCGCAGTATCGGATCGGCTCGGGCGGAAAGCTCGAAGCGAGCGGCCCGATCCCGAACCAGTAGATCACCCGGGCAGGTTCTCCGGGTGCAGCATCTCGGCGTATCGCAGCGGCTCGGGGATCCCGAACCCGTCGACCAGGGTTTCGGCATATGGCCGCAGCAGCCGGCACCGGTCGTTGATACCGCGAGTGACTGCCTTGGCGCGCTCGGTGGACAGATAACGATGCTCGACGTACCACGCTTTGTCGTCTTCGATCACCGACAGCGCGTACAGGTCGCAGACCAGGCCGAGCACTTCGCGTGCCTCCTCGTCCTCGCACGCGTCGATTCCCCCGACAAATGCTTCCAGCACCACCCGGTCGATATGGGCCAGTGCGGCATGCAGGACGTGATCCTGCACGGCATTGAAGGCATCGAACGCCGACATCTCTTTGGACTTGCCCTGTAGACGCCGCGCCACCGAGGCGATCATGTATTCCTCGCGGTCTTCGAACATCTTGATCTGGGTGCCGCGGTTGAACAAGCTACCTTCTTCTTCGTTGTCCTGTCGGGCGTCAACGATGGTCTGAATGATCGTCTCGGCGGCAGTGCGTTTCAGCACTCGCTCACCGGCAAAGTTGGCCGCGAACCGCACCCATTCCACCGGGCTCATGCTCTTGATGTCGTCGGCGTAAGCGGTCAGCAACTCCTTGGCCACCAATTGCGTCAGCACATGGTTGTCGCCCTCGAAGGTGGTGAACACGTCGGTGTCGGCTCGTAACGCGATCAACCGGTTGTCGGCCATGTAGCCCGCCCCTCCGCACGCCTCCCGCGCTTCCTGGATGGCCTGGGACGCATGCCAGGTGTTGGCCGCTTTTAGACCCGCGGCCCGCGACTCCAGCTCGCGCTGCTCTTCGGCGTCGGGGGCGTCGGCCGTTTGCAGATCGTGGCACTTGGCCACCAGCTCGTTCTGGGCGAACTGCAACGCGTAGGACTTCGCGATCAACGGGAACAACCGGCGCTGATGCACCAGATAATCCATGATCAGCACTTCGCCATCATCGTCGGGTGCGCTGAATTGCCTGCGCTGCAACGCATATCGGGTGGCAATGTCCAGCGCCACGCGTGCCGCGTTGCCTGCACTGCCACCGACGCTGATCCGCCCGCGGATCAGGGTGCCGATCATGGTGAAGAAACGGCGGTTGGGGTTCTCGATCGGCGAGCTGTAGGTGCCGTCCTCCGCGACATCGCCGTACTTGTTCAGCAGGTTCACCCGCGGGACGCGAACGTGGTCGAACACGATGCGACCGTTGTCCACTCCTGGCAATCCGCCCTTGTACTGACAGTCCGACGTCGTCACGCGGGGCAGGTCGTTTCCGTCGGCGTCGCGGATCGGCACCATAAAGCAGTGCACGCCATGATTGACCGGTTCGCCATCCTCGGTGGTGATCAGCTGTGCGAATACCGCTGCGATAGTGGCGGTTTCGGCGGCACCGCCGATGTAGTCCTTGCGCGCGGTCGGAGTGGCCGAGTGGATGACGAACTCCTGGGTCGCGGCGTCGTAGATAGCGGTCGTCTCCAAGGCCTGGACATCGCTGCCGTGCCCGGTCTCGGTCATCGCGAAACAGCCGCGCAGCTCGAGGTTGATGATCTTTTTCACGTACGCCTCGTGGTGGCGTTCGGTGCCCAGATTCTCCACGGCGCCGCCGAACAGGCCCCACTGCACGCCAGCTTTGACCATCAGGGATAGATCCGACATGGCGAGCATCTCGATCATCGTGATCGCCGCCCCGACGTTGCCGTTGCCGCCGTGCTCCTTGCGGAAGCCGTCGTCGGCTGCGCCTGCGGCAGCCATGATCGCCATTTGCTCCGCCACCTTGGTCCGGGCGATGACCGTGTTCGGGGTGTAGTGCGGCCGGAAGACCTCGTCGGTCAACCGCTCCCGCATCTGGTTCTTCACGTCGCGCCAACGGCCGTCCAGCGAGTTGCGCAAATGTTCCGCAGTGGTGGTCATAACTGACGGTAACCCGACGCCCGAAGCGCCGGGGTAAGCTCCGCGAGTTCGGCCGACACTTTGGCGACCCCGCAGCGAGATGAACATTCCGTTAACCAAAGGTGGCTATAGTCTGTCGCGCGGTCGCTGCCATGCGGCCAAGGGAAGGTAGTCCATGGGCAGGTTTTCCCGCGTCTTCAACAAGCAGGGCGCGGTTGAGGTTGACGACGTCGCTGCTGCTCTGCAGCCGACATTCGCGCTGGCGGCCGGACCGGAGAGAGCAGTCTCACATACCTGGCTGGATACCTTCGATTGGCGCCTGCACTCGGCGGGGGTCTCCCTCGAGTACATCGATGACGGTCCGCTGATCATGCAGCTTCCGGACGGCAGCCGGTTGCAAGGCCCTCGGGCGAGGAAATGGCCGGCAACGCTGCACGACCTGCCGGCGGGGCGGTTGCGCGACGCGCTGGTTCCGATGGTTGCGCCGCGGGCCTTGCTATCGGTCGTCACCGTGCGCCGTGCTGTCCGCGAGAGCCGGGTACTCAACGCCGACGAAAAAACTGTTGCCCGCCTGCTGACCGAAAGCGCCGATGATGGCACCAGCCGACTGCAGGTCCAGCCGCTACGCGGTTATGAGGTGGACGCTGATCGCATCGCGCGTTTGCTGGCCCGCGTCGATGGACTGACCGCGGCGACAAAGACGCCCTACGACGACGCGCTGACGGCTGCGAGTCGCAATCCCGGCGAGGATGGCCAGGATTTTGCCGAGCAGCTGCGGTCGGATACGCCTGCGCCGGTGGCCGTGGCGAACATGCTCGCGCGGTTTGCAGCGGTCATCGACGAAAACGTGCCGGGCACGATTGCAGCAATCGACAGCGAATTCCTGCACGACTTGCGGGTAGCGGTACGGCGCACCCGTTCGATTCTCAAGCTCGCCGGTGATGTGCTGCCCGCGAATATGGCGGAGCGGTTCCAGCCGGAATTCAAATGGCTCGGTGACCTGACCACGCCGGTGCGCGATCTAGACGTGTATCTCCTCGAGCTCGACAACATGGCCGCCAGGCTGACATCGGCCGATCCACGCGACCTCGACCCGTTCCGGTCGTTTTTGGTCCGGCATCGCGGTGCCGAACGCCGCCGCCTAGTGCGCGGGCTGCGGTCTGCGCGTTTCGAGCAACTGATGAGCGACTGGCGCACTGAGCTAGCGCAGGTGGCCGCGGATGGCGACGGCGGCCCAACGATCGCGGCATTGGCCCGGCAGCGTATCGAGCGGGCGTTTCGGAAAGTCGTGCGGCGCGGCAAACGTGTCGCTGCCGACTCCCCGAGCGAGCAGGTGCATGAACTGCGCAAGCGCTGCAAGGAATTGCGCTATTTGCTCGAGGTATTTCGAGCAGTGTGCGCCGATGCGGCGTATCGCCCGGTGATCAAAGAACTCAAGGCGCTGCAGGAGACGCTTGGCGACTTCCAGGACGGCGAAGTCCAGCGTGAAGCGGTCCGCGAATTCGCGGCAGCGATGATGGAACAGGGCGCCGCGCCGCCGGCAACCGTGTTGGCGATGGGAGAATTGGCTGCGCAACTCGATGCGCACCAGCTGGGCGCACGGGGGGCGCTGGTGGGACGGCTGCAGCCATTTCTGGCCGATGAGAATCGTGCCCGGATGAAGGCGCTGGTGCGGCGATGAAGATTTACGCGACGTACAACATCAAGGGCGGCGTCGGCAAAACCTCCGCCGCGGTCAACCTCGCGCATCTGGCTGCGCGCAGCGGATACAACGCGCTGTTGTGGGATCTCGACCCGCAGGGCGCGGCAACGTACCTGTTTCGGGTGCGGGCCAAAGTCAAGGGCGGTAGCCGTGCGCTAGTGGAAGGCACGCGGTCGCTTGACGACGCGATCAAAGCCACCGATTTCGACGGGCTTGACTTGCTGCCGGCCGATTTCAGTTACCGCAATATGGATTTGCAGCTGGACGAGATGAAGCGCCCGACCCGCCGGATTCGCCAGCTGCTGAAACCGTTCGACGGCGAATACGACGTGGTCTTCCTCGACTGTCCACCGAGCATTTCGTTGTTGTCGGAGAACGTCTTGCATGCGGTCGATACGCTACTGGTGCCGATGATCCCGGCGACGCTGTCGGTGCGCACGTTCGATCAATTATCCAGCTTTGTCAGCGAGTTCGACGGTCGCCGACCGCAGGTGTGCGCCTTCTTTTCGATGGTGGACGCGCGCAAGCGGCTGCACCGGGACCTCGTGGAACAGCTGCCGGCGGAACGACCGGGAATCCTGAGCACGGCCATTCCGGCGCTATCGATCATCGAGCAGATGGCTGAATATCGAGCGCCGGTAACGGCGTTCGCCCCAAACAGCACCGCAACCAAGTGCTACGAAGCGCTTTGGCGCGAGGTGAACGGAGCGATCGGATAGGACAGCCGTGCCAGGATATCTAGCCGCTGCGACGATTGTGCTGCTGATCGGCACGGTGCTGACCAGAGTCTTAGTGCTGAGCAGGACAGGCACACGCGCAATGCATTTCGGCAGCATTGACAAGACGGACTTTCTCATTCCGCCGGTTGCATTGTTCTACTTCTACACCGTATTTGCGGCCGCGTTCGGCTGGCCGCTTGTTAACGGCGACAGGCTCTTTCACGTCCAAGCGTTGGCCTGGATTGGGGTCGCGCTGTGTTTTGCGGGCGTGCTCGTGTTGCTGGCGAGCCTGATTTCCTTCGGCAGAAGCTTCCGGGTTGGCATCGACGCCGACCATCCCGACCAGCTGGTGACCACCGGAATCTTTGCGTGGAGCCGCAATCCGATTTACGTCGGGTTCTTTCTTGTTTTGGCGGGCCAATTCTTGGTGTTTCCCAACTGGGTTCCGTTGGTCTACCTGTTTGCCGGTACCTGGCTTCTCCACCGTCAGGTATTGCGCGAGGAAGAGTTCATGCGGCGGCATTACGGCGAGGAGTACGAGGCTTATTGCCGACGGGTCAGGCGGTATCTCTAGCTTCACGATTGTCGTTAGCCGACAACAGCATTGAGTTGGTCAAGGGTGTGCGCTGGCGTGCCGGTCGCCGCAGCCGCCAGCGCAGCCACCCGGTGGCGACCACGCCGAAAGCGAGCAGCATCCCCATGTCGAACAGCCACCGGCCCGCCGTGTGTTTCCACGAATCGTCAGTCGACGCCAGCAGGTTGACTGCGTGCACGTCGACGGTGGACGCCCCCGCGGCAAAACCCCACCTGGCCGGGACCAGCCAGGAGACCTGCTCCAGACCGAACTTGCCGGCCAGGGGGAACATCGCGCCGGCAAACACTACTGAGATCAGCACGATCAGCACGGCCGCGAGCAGGATTTGCTCGGAGTACGTCGCCAGTTCGGACAACGCCAGCGCGACCATTGCCGAGACGATCGCGGTGGCGGCGAGCGTCACGAATAGCTCGATGGCGGCTCCGAAAGTGGAACCGCCGAGTAGGACACCGCCGTGGGTGGGGGCGCCTTTGCCGACAACGGCGGTGGTGGTGATGATGCCGGTCTGGATGATGGCGGCCAGGCTGTAGACGATGATCTTGCCGGCCAGAAACGCCGACGCCGACAGACCGTTGGCTTGTTCGCGGCGGAAGATGCGCTTTTCGCCGAAGAGATCGCGGATGCCCAGCGCCGTACCCATGACGACGGCGCCGATGTTGAGCACCGCGAGGATCTCGACGGCTTCGTCGGGGCTGGATCCGTAGGGGTTGGCCGGGCCCAAGCCGGCATGGCCAGGCAATAGCAGCGTGATCGCGCCAAACAGCACCGGCAAGATGGTCAGGAAGATGAAATACCGCTGGTCACCAACCATCAGCCAGCCCTGTCGACGGGCGGCGACGACGATCTGGCGCCACAGGCTCAGCCGCGCTGCCGGGGCTGGTTCCTCAGCGGGAGCCTGCGGTGTTGGGTCGACAGGCGGGGTCTCCGGCTGGCGGGCCAGATACGCGTCGTGCGCCGCATACGGGTCCGCGTTGACCCGCGCGAAGATCTCCGCCCAGTCGGTCGTGCCCAGCTCATCGCCGATCTGCGCAGGCGCCCCGGCGAACGCCGGGGTGCCGGTGGCGGTGAGCAGCAACACCTGGTCGTACATCTCAAGGTCGGCTGGCGATGTGGTTGCCACCACAACGACGCGTCCCTCGTCGGCGAATCGCCGCAACGTCGCCGCCATCTCTCGTTCCGCTTCCGGGTCGAATCCGGTAGTCGGCTGGTCGAGGACCAGCAGTGACGGACTGGTCAGCAGTTCCACGGCCACCGACGCGCGCTTACGCTGCTCAACCGTGAGGTTGCTGAGCTGTATGGTGCGCAACGGGCCCAACTTCATTTCGTCGAGTGCCGAGTGCACGATCTGGCGACGGTTGTCAGCGGAAATACCGGGCGGTAGACGTAATTGGGCGGCGTAGCTCAACGCTTGTTCGACGGTGAGCGCAGGATGCAGAAGGTCATAGCGCGGCACCATTCCGATGTGTGGCCGCAAGTGATCGGCCGCGACGTCGTCACCGTCGAAACGGACTGTGCCGACGCCGGGTTGAACCGCGCCACCCAGCACGTCAACCAGCGCGGATGTGCTCGCTTCCGAGAGCCCGACGACGGCGGTCAATTTTCCCGGCATGGCGGTGAAGGACAGGGCCGCGAGCGCCTGCTCGCCGTCGACGGTGAGCCGCAACTGACGTGCCTCCAGCGGAGCGGCCTTGCCAGTCGGGCGCGGTGGCGGGGCTTCGACGACGCTGGTCTCTGGAGTATCCGGGGTATCCGGCCGGCGCAGTTGAGTGGTGGGGGTCGCCTCGTGCGGCCGGGGTTCGGACGGCGGAGTGACCGGCACGGCCGGTGGGGCCTGGTGCGGGCGAGGTTCGGGCCGCTGCGGTCGAAGCTTTTGCATCGCCCCGGTCAGCCGCTCGACCAATGCGGGGCGCTTGCGCTGGATCGATGGCCATGCTGACTCAGGTTGCGACTGAGCTTGCGCCGTCGGCGCCGAGGGCGGCCAGGGAGGTGGGGCCGGACCCAGCGAGGTGGGCGAGGCGGCCGCTGGTGGTGGTGCCGGTGGTGGTTGCGGCGGTGCGGGCGGGTGAATCGGATGAATCGGCGGCGGTTGCCTTACCGCAGGGCCTACCGGTTGAGGTGCCCGCTGCGTCGGCGGGACGGGAGGAGGCGGGACCGGCGATCGTTTGGGCTGATCGAACTGCGGTGGGGGGTGCGCAGCCGGCCGCCAAACTGGGCGGTCGGGTTGGCGATGCACAACGGGTGGTAGGGGCGGTGGCGTGGGCTGCAGCCGTGGGGGCGGTGCACCTCTGGGCGGCGGGGGTGGCGGAAACCTTGGTGGCGGGGGTGGCGGGACGCCGAGTTGGAACACCAACCGGGGCCCGTGCTGCGGGTCGCCGAGAGTGATCGCCCGACCGTCATGGATGAAGACCGTGGACATCCGCACGCCGTCGACGTAAATCCCGTCTTCGCTCCGATCGACGGCGATCCACTGCCTGCCGTTGTGATGCAGCACCGCATGGGTGGGCGAAGCGGAGGTACCCACACCGTCGAGGCGGATATCGGCTCGGCTGTCGCGGCCGATCGTCACGTCCCGGCCGACGGGAAATGTGTACCGGTGAGGTCCGAACCAGACAATCAGTGGGGAAGCGAACGCCTCCGTCGGCATAGCCACCACCTTCCGCGCCAGTCATGTGGGTCGAGTGAGCGTCGAGTGAGCGTCGAGTGAGCTTTGTCTACCCGCCATCATGCGCCGAGACTCCTCGACGAGGCCCGCCGCATTGTCCGCTTCGGCATCTTCGCGACATCAGCGCTGGCCACGGCGCCAGCGGCCGGTCGCTATCGAGCTGCGGCGGGGCGTGGGGCCGGTGCGGAATCGTCGAGAAGTTGGCGCAGCACCGCGACGGCGTCCACCAATGTCTGGCGGTCCGCGGGCGCCAACCTCGCGAGTTGCGGCTCGATCACCGCGGCCCGGTCGGCCCGGACGCGGCTGATTGTGCGCACACCCTCGGGAGTGATCCGGATGCGAACCGCGCGAGCGTCGCAGGGGTCGATGGCCCGGGCGACCAGCCCTGCTTCTTCGAGGCGTCGCACCTGCGTGGTCATCGTCGGCTGTGAACAGTGGTCCACGGCGGCCAGATCACAGATCCGTGCCTCACCGTGGGCTTCGATGGTCGACAACAATCGGGCCTGCGCGGCCGGCAACTGCATCTGGATGCGCTGGGTGGCATAACGGTTGAGCCGGGCGACCACGGCGAGCAGATCCGCGCCCAGACCGGCGCTGGCCTGCTCGGCCGCGCCACGATCGGCTGTGGCGGATGACGTCATAAGTCTATAGTTGCATAGCTAGGCTATCTAGACCACAAAGCGGGGATTTTCGATGCTGGAAATTGAAGTGACCCGCGCCCGCGTGCGCGCGGGGGACACCCCGTGAAAACTGGCAGAATCAATGAAATGAGCGCGACTCGCCCGGTGAGCACCCCCCGAGGCACTGGATCGCTGCGACCCGGCGAACTCGCGCAGTCGTCGGTCATGGCGGCACTGTGCGCGGCGACCGCGATCATCGCTGTCGTCGTCCCGTTTGCGGGCGGATTGGCGCTGCTGGGCATGGTCCCGATGGGGCTGCTGGCCTACCGGTATCGGATTCGTGTGCTGATCGCCGCAGTGATCGCGGCCGGGGTAATCGCCTTTCTGATTGCCGGTCTCGGCGGTTTGATGGCTGTTGTCCACAGCGCTTATATCGGCGGCCTGACCGGAATCGTCAAACGCAGGCGCCACGGTACCCGCACCGTGCTCGTCGCCTCCTTCGTCGCGGGGGCAGTTCTGGGCGCGGTTTCGGTTGCCGCCTTGGCGGCACTGGCGCGCCTCCGGCACCTGATCTTCGCGGCCATCACCGCCAACGTCGATGGGACTTCGGCCGTCTTGACGGGGATCGGGCGCTTCGCGATTGAACACCGCTTCCCGTTCAGCAGGCCCATCGGGTCCGGGCTTGAACTGGCCGCCGACCGTCTTAAGTGGTTCCTCGCCGAGGCGCTGCATTATTGGCCGTGGCTAATGCTCGCCCACGGCATCGTTTCGGTCATGGTCGTGTCCTTGATCGGCTGGTGGGCGCTGTCGCGCGTGCTGGAGCGGTTGCGCGGCATCCCCGATGTCCACAAACTGGACGCACCGGTCGAGGGTCCGCCGATAGCCCCGGTACCGGTCCGCTTGGAGCAGGTGCGATTCCGCTACCCGGGCTCCGATCACGACGCACTGCGGCCGGTCAGTCTGGACGTGCGGGTTGGCGAACACGTCGCTGTCACCGGCGCCAACGGATCAGGCAAAACCACACTCATGCTGATGCTGGCCGGCCGGGCGCCGACGTCGGGCACCGTCGAACGCCTCGGGGCGGTGGGGCTCGGTCGACTGGGTGGCACCGCAGTGGTCATGCAGCATCCGGAGAGCCAGGTGCTGGGCACGCGCGTGGCCGACGACGTGGTGTGGGGTCTATCGCCCGGGACCACCATCGACGTCGGTCGGTTGCTCAGCGAGGTCGGTCTCGACGCGCACGCGGAACGCGACACCGGCAGCCTGTCAGGCGGTGAATTGCAACGACTGGCGGTAGCCGCAGCGCTGGCGCGAGAGCCGGCGCTGCTCATCGCTGACGAGGTCACCAGCATGGTTGACCAGCAGGGACGGGACGCGCTACTGGGAGTGCTAGCGAACCTGAAGCAACGGCACCGTACGGCGCTGGTTCACATCACGCACTACAACAACGAAGCTGATTCTGCTGACCGCACAATCAATCTCAGCGATTCCGGGGACAACACCGACATGGTGGAAACCACCGCTGCGCCGGCAGCAACCCCCGCGATGGGCCACGACTCGGGCGCCCCGGTGCTCGAACTCGTCGGCGTTGGGCACGAATACGCCAGCGGTACCCCGTGGGCGAAGACCGCGCTCCACGATCTCAGCTTCGTGGTGCATCAAGGGGATGGCTTACTGATCCACGGTGGCAATGGCTCAGGTAAGTCGACGCTGGCGTGGATCATGGCTGGGCTGACGGTGCCGACCACGGGAACCTGTCTGCTTGACGGCCGCCCCGCCCATGAGCAGGTCGGGGCGGTGGCGTTGTCGTTCCAGGCGGCGCGGCTGCAGCTGATGCGCAGCCGGGTCGACTTGGAAGTGGCCTCGGCGGCCGGTTTTTCACCCAAAGACCACGACCGCGTGACGACCGCGCTGGCCGTTGTAGGACTGGACAGCACGCTGGCGAAGCGTCGCATCGACCAACTCAGCGGCGGTCAGATGCGACGGTTAGTACTGGCCGGCCTGCTGGCGCGCTCACCGCGAGCATTGATCCTTGACGAGCCGCTGGCGGGGCTGGACGCTGCCACCCAGCGCGGCCTGCTGCGGCTACTCGAGGAACTGCGCCGCGAGAAGGGTCTGACGGTCATCGTCATCTCACACGACTTCACCGGGTTGGAGGAGCTGTGCCCGCGCACCCTTCATCTACGTGACGGTGTGCTGGAACCGGTTTCGGCAACGGCCGGAGGCCTGTGATGACTACGGCGTCATCGGATGAACGCCCAACCCGCCGGCCAAATCGTGCGGTGGTGCTGCTACGTCCGGTGCCCGGTACGTCGGCAGTCCACGACCTGTGGGCCGGCACCAAACTACTGGTGGTCTTCGGCATTTCGGTGTTGCTGACTTTCTATCCAGGGTGGATCGCCATCGGGCTGGTGGCGGCTCTGGTGCTGACGGCGGTCCGGATCGCGCACATTCCACGAGGCGCGCTTCCGTCAGTACCGCGCTGGCTGTGGATATTGATTGCCTTCGGCGGCATCACTGCGGCGTTCGCCGGCGGTAGTCCAGTGGTCGAATTAGCCGGGGTGCCACTCGGATTGGGCGGCCTGTTGAATTTCCTGCGCATCACCACGTTGTCGATCGTGTTGCTGGGACTGGGAGCGATGGTGTCGTGGACCACCAATGTTGGCGAAATAGCCCCGGCGGTAGCTACTTTGGGTCGACCACTACGATTTTTGCGGATCCCGGTCGACGAGTGGGCTGTCGCTTTAGCGCTTGCGTTGCGGGCATTCCCGATGCTGATCGAGGAATTTCGGGTGCTCTACGCGGCGCGGCGGTTGCGGCCCAAACCGGTAGCGCATACTCGCAGGGCTCGTCACAAGCGTCGTGCGTTGGAACTGATCGACCTGTTCGCCGCGGCCATTACCGTGACATTGCGGCGCGCCGACGAGATGGGTGATGCGATCACTGCGCGGGGTGGTACCGGTCAGATCTCGGCTGCGCCGGCACGGCCGAAACTGGCCGACTGGCTGGCACTGTCGATCACCGCGGCGGTGTGTGTCGTGGCGATAGCGCTCGAGGTGCCGTTGGGCCACTAGCGGCGCCTGGCGGCGTTGGCCGCCTCCTGCGCCTGGCGCAGGGTGGTCGCGACATCGCTGCGGCCGAGGAACATTTCGTCGAAGTACGGTTTGAGCGCCTGATTTCCGGCGCCGAAGCCGGCTCCGCCGGGCGCGGCGATGCGTGGTCCGGTCAGCACCGCGAAGAATGGCAAGACGTCGACGCCCTTGCGTGCCCAATAATCGAAGTACACCGACTGGGCCGACTGCACCGCCGGAATGGCGCTGCCGTGCCGGCCCACGTATTTGTTGCCTTCGTCGCTGCCCATCCAGGCCAGTACCTGCCGCACTGCGTCCGGGTGCGAAGACGCCGAATTGCCAGCTGCGGCAATGCCGTTGGTTACGCTAACCCTACCTTTGGGGCCGGCGGGCAGCATCGCCACACCCCAGCGGAAGTCCGCCTGCTGGGCCACTGCGGCCAGGTTGTAAGTGCCCGACTGGAACAGCGCCATGTTGCCTGCCAGGAATTGGTTGCGGGAGAAATCACTGTTGTCGTTGGTGTCCGAGGCCGGTGGCGCGACATGATCGTTGTTGATCAGCTTGACCAGGTAGCTGAACGCCTCGATGGCGCCGGGGTTGTCAAACGCAAAGTGATCTCCGGTCTGAAAGACGCCGCCGGCCGACCCGATGTAGTTCAGGTAGATGCCCTGCGCGTCGTTTGCCGCGTTGTAAGCCCACTGCCGGACTCGTCCGGGGTCGAAACTCGCTGTGGCCGCTGTGCGTCCGTCGGCGTCAACCGTGAGCCGGGCCAGCAGCGGGCGCAGCGTGTCGCTGCTGTCGGGGCTCCATCGCAGTGTCGCCAACACCGCGGGATCGACACCTGCGGCGGCGAGCAGATCGGCGTTGTAATACAACGCGATGCCGGCGTCGGTCAGTTGCGGAACAGCCCACAGCTTTCCGCCGCGGGTGAACTGTTCAACCACTGCCGGCTCCCACGCAGATGCGGCCCCGGTACCCAGCGTTTTCCCGATGTCCATCAGCCGGCTGCTGTCGGCGTATCCAGCGAGATAGGCGTTGGAGATCCAAAAGATGTCGTCGGCGCTACCGCCTGCGACATCGGTGCGTAGCGTGTTGAAGTAGGTGGAGTAGGAGACCACGTCGGTGCGCACTTCGATGTCGGGATGAGCCCGGCTGAAGGCCGCGAACGACTGCCGATACGCAGCGGCCACGTGCTGGTCCCAAAGCCGGACGCTCACCACGGTTTTGCCGCCGCTCGGCCTGGCCGAGATGTCCAACAGCACCGCCGTCGCGGCCAGCAAGGCAGCCACTAGCACGACCGCCAGCGCGGCTAGCGTGGAGAACCGGGGCCGCATCAGATGACTCTCTCGCGCCGAGATTGCAGTGATGGTCGTGAATCAGCCAAAATTACAGCCCTAGACGCAATCTCGATGTGCGACCGGCTCATTTGAGCCCCGTGACGACGATCGAACGGACGATGTGTCGTTGGAAAACCACGAAGAGCACGAGCAGAGGCACGATGGCGACGGTTGTTGCGGCTATAACCAGGGTCCACTGGGCGTTGTACTGGGACTGCAGCGCGGCGGTCGCCACCGTTAGCACCTGCCACTTGCTGCCACTGGTGATTATTAGCGGCCACATGAAGTGGTGCCATTGTGCCACCACGGTGATCAGCGCGAGCGTCGCCAGCACCGGTCTACTAGACGGCACCACCACATGCACGATTACGTCCAAAGTGTTGGCGCCGTCGAGGCGTGCGGCATGGATCAGGTCGTCAGGGATCGCGCGGAAGTGCTGGCGCAGCAGAAAAATCCCATACGGTGAGCCGAACACAAAAGGCAACACCAACGCCCAGAACGTGTTACGCAACCCGACTTCGGCCATCATCAAATACAGCGGCACTACCGTCACCGAGCCAGGCACCATCAACGTCGCGATGTACACCCAGAACAGCACGTCCCGGCCCGGGAAATCCAAGCGCGCAAACGCGTACGCGGCGAACACCGAACAGGTCAACTGCATAACGAGAATGACTGCCGTCATCAACGCCGTCACCGCGAGCGCCCGACCGAACCCCGTGCCGCCCAAATTGGTGTAGTTAGCGAGCGTCGCTGGCCGCGGCCAGGCCAACGGTCCACGCGTCGCGAACTGGTGCGCGGACGTGAATGAGGTCAGCAAGCCGAGCGTGAACGGCGCCAGCGTAATCAGCGCACCCAGCGCCAGGGCGGTGTAAACCACCACCGCGGAAAGCCATCTAGATGACGTCATAGCTGACCCGCCGACGAAAATACAGATGCTGGAAAACGGTGACGCTGACCAGGATGACGAACAACACCACGGCCATCACTGACGCGCGGCCGATCGCTGCTGCCCCAAACGCCTCGGCATAGATGCGATGTGCGACCAAATCCGTGCGGCCTTCGGGTCCGCCGCCCGTCAGTGCGTAGACGGTGTCGAAAACCTGTGCTGCGCTGACGACTCCGGTGACCAGCACGAAAAACATGGTAGGCCGCAGCATCGGCAACGTGATGCGCCAGAACCGCTGCCATCCGGTGGCCCCGTCGGTGCGTGCTGCGGATTGGACATCGGCCGGGATGGCCAGAATGCCGGCGAGGAAGAACAGCGCGACATACCCGACGTTGGTCCACACGATGACCGCCGAAACCACCGGCAGCGCCAGACCGGGATCGGTGAGCCATTCGATGTGATGTCCGAGCACGGTGGCAACCGCACCGTCGGTGGGCGCCAGGATCCAGCGCCACAACACTGCGATGGCCAGCGGGGTAGAGATCCACGGCAGCACGTAGAGCGTGCGGAACATCCCGCTGCCGGGCAGATCGCGCGCCAGCAACGCCGCCACCGCCAGCCCGAGCACGGTTTGGGTCGGAACCACCATCGCCACGAACACCAACGTCACCAGCAGCGAGTTGCCGAACGCCGAATCGGTGAGCACCGAGCGCCAATTCTGGCCTCCGACATATTGGATCGGCCCCAGCAGATCCCAGCGGTGCAGGCTTAGCCACAGCACTACGAAGATCGGCAGCAGCAGGAAAGTAACCACCCCGAACAGGCTGGGAGCAAGCAGCGCATACCCCAGCGCGGTCGACCGGCGCATCGCAGCCATGAAGGTATTAAAGCCGGTCGTTACGGTTGAGCTGTGACACCGAACCGGGGGATCGATGCCGACTTTCTGAGTCTGCCGCGCCATGAGCTGGCCGACGCGGCGCTCTCGGCGGCAAAGCAAGCCGGTGCCAGCCACGCCGACCTGCGGATTCACCGGCTCACCACCGAAATCGTCCAGCTGCGCGACGGCGAGTTGGAAACCGCGGCGATCAGTCGTGAGCTGGGCGTGGCGGTCCGGGTGGTTGTCGATGGCACCTGGGGCTTCGCTTCACACGCCGAGTTGTCGCCGACGGTCGCGGCCGATACTGCTCGACGGGCGGTCTCAGTGGCTACCGCGCTGGCCGGGCTGAACACCGACCCGGTCGAGCTGGCGCCCGAGCCGGTGTACACCGACGCCACCTGGGTGTCCAGCTACCGGATCGACCCGTTCGCTGTGACCACCGCCGACAAGGTCGCCGTGCTCGGGGAATACTCCGGCAGGCTGATGGCCGCCGACGGGGTGGATCACGTGTCGGCCGGCCTGAACGCCGTCAAGGAGCAGACGTTCTACGCCGACACCTTCGGCTCGTCGATCACCCAACAGCGAGTGCGGATGATGCCCGTTCTGGAGGCGATCACGATCGACACCGGCGGGTGCGGGTTTGACTCGATGCGCACGCTGGCGCCGCCGATGGGCCGCGGCTGGGAGGGGGTGGCTGGCGACGATGTCTGGAACTGGACCGACGAGCTGGCGCAGTTGCCGTCGCAGCTGGCCGAAAAGATCAAGGCGCCCAGTGTGATGCCGGGCCCGACAGACCTGGTGATCGACCCAACGAACCTCTGGTTGACCATTCACGAATCCATCGGGCACGCTACCGAATACGACCGCGCCATCGGCTACGAGGCCGCCTACGCCGGCACGTCGTTCGCCACCCCCGACAAGCTCGGCAGCTTGCGCTACGGCTCGCCGGTGATGAACGTGACAGCCGACCGGACCGTCCAATTCGGTTTGGCCACCGTCGGTTACGACGACGAAGGGGTGGCTGCTCAGAGCTGGGATCTGGTGCGCGACGGGATATTCGTCGGCTATCAATTGGACCGGGTATTCGCGCCGCGGCTGGGCCAGCCGCGCTCCAACGGCTGCTCATACGCCGACTCGCCGCATCATGTGCCGATCCAGCGGATGGCCAACGTCTCGCTGCAGCCCAGCGGGGAGGACCTGAGCACCGACCAGCTGATCTCCCGTGTCGATGACGGCATCTACATCGTCGGCGACCGATCCTGGTCAATCGACATGCAGCGCTACAACTTCCAGTTCACCGGCCAGCGGTTCTACCGCATCCACAACGGCCGCGTCGACGGTCAGCTGCGCGATGTGGCCTATCAGGCCACCACCACCGATTTCTGGAATTCGATGGAAGCCGTCGGCGGCCCGTCGACCTGGCGGCTGGGCGGAGCTTACAACTGCGGCAAGGCCCAGCCCGGTCAAGTGGCCGCGGTCAGCCATGGCTGTCCGTCGGCGCTGTTTCGCGGTGTCAACGTGCTCAACACCCGCATCGAGGCCGGCCAATGATCAGCGCGCAGCAGGTTGTCGACATCGCGCTGAAAGCCGCCGCGCGGCGTGGACACGCCGATGAAACGATCGTGCTGGTCACCGACCGCCTAGCGGCGTCGCTGCGGTGGGCGAATAGCTCGATGACCACTAACGGCGTGTCGACTGCGCGCAGCACCACCGTGATTTCCATTGTGCGTCAGGGCAATACCGCGCGAGTGGGTTCGCTGACGTCGTCCGAGGTAGACCCGTCGGTAATCGAGGGATTGGTGGCGGCTTCCCAGGCGGCCGCTATCTCGGCGCTGGTGGCGCGCGACGCCGCGCCACTGCTGAGCGGCAACAGTTCCCCGGCCGACTGGGATGCTCCGACGCCGGGCACTGGCCCCGAGGTGTTCGCCGACGTCGCTCGGGGGCTGGGTCGCGCGTTCCGCGGCAGCGACCAGGTGTACGGCTTTGCGCGGCACGCGTTGGAGACGGTGTATCTGGCGACATCGGGCGGGCTGCGCCGCCGCTACACGCTGCCCACCGGTTCGGTGGAGATTAACGCCAAACGCGACGCTGCCAGCGCGTGGGTGGCGGTGGGCACGCCCGATTTCGCTGATGTGCCAACGGAGTTGATGCTCGAACAGTTGGCGACGCGGCTGGGCTGGGCCAACCGTAGCGTCGAGCTGCCCGCGGGACGCTATGAGACCATCCTGCCGCCGTCCGCGGTGGCCGACATGATGGTCTACCTGGCCTGGTCGATGGCGGGTCGCGGCGCGCAGGAGGGCCGCAGCGCATTGTCTTCGCTCGACGGCGGAACCCGAGTGGGGGAGCGGCTGACTGAGCTGCCGCTGACGCTGTATTCGGATCCGACCGCGCCCGGTTTGCGGTGTACGCCATTTGTGGCGACCGCCACTTCGTCGGAGACGGTGTCGGTTTTCGACAACGGCATGGCTATCGACCGGGTGGACTGGATCCGCGACGGGGTGATCAACGCGCTTGCCTACCCGCGGGCCGCGGCCACCGAGTTCGAGGCCCCCGTCGCGGTGGCCGCCGACAACGTCGTGATGACCGGCGGCAGCGCCGACATGGTCGACATGATCGCGGCGACCGAACACGGGCTGCTGCTGACCACGCTGTGGTATATCCGCGAGGTCGAACCCACGACGCTGCTGCTGACCGGGCTGACCCGCGACGGCGTCTACCTGGTCGAAGACGGTGAGGTGACCGCGGCGGTCAACAACTTCCGGTTCAACGAGAGCCCGCTGGATCTGCTCCGCCGGTGCACCGAGGCTGGCGTCAGCGAGCGGACGTTGCCGCGAGAGTGGGGCGATTGGGTCACCCGGACGGCGATGCCGTCGCTGCGGATTCCCGACTTTCACATGTCGTCGGTGAGCCAGGCGACATAATGCGTGGGTGCGTGACTTCGACTCCTGCGAGCTGACCCGGCTGGTTGCGTTGTCGCCCGGCGACGGCCGCATCACTGGCCTTGTGCGACGGGTGTGCGCGAAGACGCTGTCGCTGCCCGCATTGCCGTGTGCGGTCAAGGTGGACGAGCCAGGATCGGATGCCGAGGCGGTGATCGCGTCGTTCGCCGAGCAGTTCAGCGCAGACGTGTCGATGATCGGCGTCGAGCAGCGATCGGAATTGTTTGCGGCGCTGGGGGACAGCACGTTTGGCGTCGTGGTGCAGATGTATATCGCCGACTTCGTTCCGCGGGTGCGCGCCGGGCTGGAGGCGCTCGGATTCGGTCAACAGCAGTTGGGGTGGGCAAGCGGTCCGATCGTGTGGGATCACACCACCGATCCCTCCGACGCCGTCTTCAATGGCTTTCTGCCAACCGTCGCCCGGCTGCGAGGGCTCGATGCGCTGACGTCCGAGGTGGTCCGGCTGCGCGGCGCGACTCAACACAACTGCCGATTGTGCAAGTCGCTGCGCGAGACCACCGCGCTGGACGCTGGCGGGTCGGAGACGCTCTACGGCGACATCGAGCACTTCGAGGCGTCGGCGCTGCTGACCGAACGCCAAAAGGCGGCACTGCGGTATGTGGACACGCTGATCTGGTCGCCGCGCCATATCGACCGCGGCATTGCCGCTGGGATGCGCGCGCACTTCTCTGACGACGAGGCCGTCGAGCTGACCTTCGACGTCATGCGCAACGCCAGCAACAAGGTCGCGGTGGCGTTGGGCGGAGATGCCCCGCGGGTGGAGCAAGGCACCGAGCGGTATCTGCTCGACACCGACGGTCAGACAGTGTTCAGCTAACCGCTGTATCTGTGACTCGTCACCGCATGAAATATTGGCGTCGCCCATAGATGCGGTGCGCGGCTGTGGATCTCGACGCGCGTCTCCTTTTTTAAGCCGACGAAGTACCGACTGCGCTTCACCACGCTGAGGGCCTGGCGGAAGGAAGCGTTCAGGTAGATGGGGCGAGGCCCGGCGATTACAGGTAATAGGATGCTTAGATTAGGCTAAGATATTCACAGGGACTTTTCTGATAAGGGGGGTAATGGTGACTGCTCGTGGCATTGGTCGGTTGGGCGTGATGGCGGCAGGGCTGGGACTTGGAGCTGCGGTTGCCGCGATGGCCTCGACGCCGGCGGTGGCATCGGCCGACGTGGTCGATTTCGATCCGAATAACTTCGCCCTGTCGATCGACGGGATCTCCTTGATCCACGAAGGCACTGCCACGGCCACTTCGAGCTTCGGGAACATCGCGATCGCGGACGGGGCGGGTAGCGACGCCAGTGCCACCGACGGCTACCTCGATTTGGCCTCCGCCTACGGCGCCGACAGCTCGGCCCAGGTCGGCCTCGGCGACCTTGACGCCGGCTTCGCCAACGGCGCCAACAGCACCGTCTTTTCCGGTGGCTATTTGGACACCCCCGGCTACCTCGACTTGGCCTCCGCAAACGGCAGCTACGGCGTGGCTTCTGCGACCGAAGGTTGGTTCGACCAAGCTTTTGAAAACGGCGATTTGAGCACCGCCGCATCCGGAGTAGGCAACGGTGACTTCGCGTCCGTCTTCGGCAACTACGACATTGCCGGCGCCAACGGTTACGACTCCCTTCTCGGCAATAACGACGTCGCCCTGGTCGTGGGCACGGAAAGCTACGCGCTCGCCGGCTCGAGCTTTACCGACCCCGGTAGTTTCGACCTTGCCGCAATCTTCGGTGACTCGCTCGACACGTCCGCTCGAGGCGCCAACTTCTTGATCGAGATACTGCCAAGCCTGTTCTGATATGGGAGGAATTGTGTCAAGTGGGCAGGGTGAAGCGGCGGCCACAACCGTCGTTGCGGCCGCCGCTTCGTTGACCAAGTGAGTGCGCGGGGGCGTCGAGCGTGTCTTGTCGACGCGGGTCAGTCTGATATGCGCGGGTTGGTTGCCGCAGGACGGGACTTTCGAGTCGGAGTGGGCCGCTGGTCTAGGGCCGAGCGTTATCAGTTGCGCTGCAACATGATTGCTCATAAAACGGACGCGGGTCACTCCCAGACGCTTGCCGATACCTCGTTGAACTCATCTGGACAGTTATAGGTGCTCAGTCGTCGAGGACCGCTAACGACCAGCACCATCCGGCGAGTTCGCGTGCGATGGCGGCGTTGGCGACTACCGAGCGTTTCTTGCGCTCATCGAAACGTACCCACCGGGCATGTAGGCGTCGGTTAGCTGCCTGCCCGCGCGCCCGTGCCGCCGGCGACGCTGTCTCCCAACGGTGCCGCAGATGTCTCCCGGGTCGATACGGCGGACGGTGATGCCAGGCCGCTTCGATCAACAGTCGACGGGCGTGACTGTTGCCGGTCTTGGTAATCCCACCCTGAGAGCGGCTCGAACCCGATGAGTACTCGGTGGGTACCAACCCCAGGTAGGCGCCGATCGAGCGGCCTGTCAGCCGGTTCCAGTCGCCGATCTCGGTGGCCAACCCGAACGCCGTCAACGTCGAGACGCCCCGTACGCACCCCAGTCGGGTCACTAACGGAGTGAATGCCGAATCAGCTGCCATCTCAGCGATAGCCTTGTCGAGGCGATCACGACGATCAACGGTGGCCAGCATCGCATCAAACGCTGCGTCGTAAGCCAGCTGCAGCCCAAGGGTGTCGAACCGGTGAGTCCGCAACCACAGTTCGTGCTTCTTGCTCCAGGCTTCGCCCCCGTAGTACACATCCCGTGCCGCAGCAGCAACTTCGACAGTCGGTGCCGCGTCGCCATCAAATCCCCGCGACAGTCCTCGCGAGCCCGAACCAAGTCACGGGCGGCCTCTTGCTCCACCGAGGGAACCGTCACTACCGCAATCTCATTCAGATGCAGTAGCCGGGCCAGGTGACGGGCGTCGCGAACATCGGTTTTGACGCGATCCCCCGATGGCCGCTGCAACTTCGACGGCGCGGCCACTACACAGTCGATCCCCGCCGCCATCAGGAACCGCGCTAACCCGAACCCAGACGGCCCGGCCTCATAGACCACCGCCACCGGACCCGGCAACGACGCGATCCACTCCCGGATCTCACCGTGATCAGGGATCAACCGACGCTCGAACACCTCACCGGTGTCACCATCCAAACCGCACGCGACAACCGATCGTGCGTGCACATCCAATCCAACACTCGTACGCTGATTCTTCACTGGGGCCTCCCACATCTTGTGGCTCTACCGGCCAGGACCACATTCCTGTCGGCAACCCACGTTCACATGTGAGTGAGGCCCCAGCCCACCCCCATATCGTCTAGGGTCGCTGCCGTCCCCGCCGCGAACTGCGACTGTAAGACTTGAGACGATATCTGCAGTTAGTTGATCCAAGGGGCGGTAGCTCAGTTGGTTAGAGCCGCGGACTCATAATCCGTTGGTCGCGGGTTCGAGCCCCGCCCGCCCCACCGAGAACCTGTATTACCTCGGCTGATGCTTGACGTTTTGGTTTCGGGTGATGCCTGACAGTGTCTCGGCTGATGCTTGACACTCCCTAGATGAGGGAGTTAAGCGTGGCCGAACAGAGTCACAGGCGAAACTGCTTGAGCAGCTCAATTTCTTCTTGGCGCAGTTACTTACCGGTCGATTTGGTTAGCTGACGAGGACTGCGAATCGCGAAGCCGTTCGTCGGGTTGGGCCCCGCAAGCCATGAAGCTCCCCGGTCTTTGCAGACCGCGGCTGATGGTTGACACTTTGTTTCGAGCCTAAGCGGCCGCGCTAAAGTCGCAAAATGGCCAACGGTCGTCTCGCTGATCCGGATTGTTGTCTCAGAACTGACCCTCGGGCGGACCCGCGAATGGTCGAAGCTCTTGCACAGGTGGGTCTCGACAGCAATGCGCCAACGGTGCCGCTGACAATCGATGCGCCGCTCGAGGAACGGCTTGCGTATGCCGCGATGTGCGAGGAGGGGATGGGCGCCGTCCTCGGTCTTTTCTCGGCGGGCATTCCGGACGCGAACGGTGTGACGAGTACTACGACAACGATCACCGGCGAAGACGGAAACGACGTAACCCTGTACGTCAGCCGCCCCGACGTTGATGGTCCGTTGCCGGCCATTGTGCATCTGCACGGTGGCGGCATGGCCATCGCCAGCGCGGCCGATGCCACGTACGCGCGGCTGCGTGAGCACTTGGCGGCCACCGGCCTTGTCGTCATCGGCGTTGAGTTCCGTAATTCCGGAGGAAAGCTCGGTCCGCACCCGTTTCCCGCCGGCTTGAACGACTGCGCGGCTGGCGTTCGTTGGGTTGCGGCGAATTGCGCTGAACTTGGCGTCGGCCATCTGATCGTTGCCGGCGAGTCCGGTGGCGGAAATCTCACTCTGACTGTGGGGCACAAAGCCAAACGCGAAGGGTGGCTGGACGAAATCGCGGGCTTCTATGCGCAGTGCCCGTATATCTCAAACCGGTGGCACGAGGCTCCCGATGAGTTGCCTTCGCTGCGGGAATGCGACGGTTACTTCATCAGCCTTCAGCAAGCGGAGCTGTTGGGTTCGATTTACGACCCGCAAGATCAGAACTCGAACGATCCCACCTGTTTTGCCGGCGTCGCGAGCGGCGAAGACCTGAAAGGTTTACCCCCACACGTGATTTCGGTGAACGAACTCGACCCGATGCGCGACGAAGGGCTGGATTACTACCGCCGTCTGTTGCGTGCGGGTGTGCCTGCTGTGGGCCGGTTGGTCGCGGGCACATGTCACGGGGGCGACCTGATGCTTCGCGGGCGCGATGCCCGACGTTTTCGCGGCCAGTGTGCGCGACCTCTGTGGCTTCGCCAAGAGCCTCGGTTAGTCGTCGCGCCGGAACGTGCTGCACCGGACGCCTCGCTGGTGTCCCAGATTCTCGCCATTGCAGATACGCGGTTTGGTCAGGTTCGGCGTCACGGTAAGTTACCACGCGTGAGCGAGGACAGAGTTCGTGTGCAGATAGGCCGGCGGCGTGGCAACGGTGACGATGGTGCGCGCCGATAAGCACAATGCGCTTGACCAAGCCATGTTCGAGGGCTTGATGAATGCCGCAGGGCAACTGGCAGAAGACACTTCGGTTCGCGCGGTGGTCCTGCACGGCGAAGGGAAGAGCTTCTGCTCAGGTCTGGACATTGCAAGCTTCATGTCAGGACAGGGTGGCACCGGCATCCTGCTGGAACGCGACGGCGACCGGCTGGCCAACTTCGCTCAGCGTGTGGCCTACGACTGGTCCTTGGTGCCGGCGCCGGTCATCGCAGCGGTTCAAGGGAATTGCTTCGGCGGCGGTCTACAGATCGCACTGGGCGCCGACATCCGGATCGCCGCGCCGGACGCGAAGCTGTCCATCATGGAGATCAAGTGGGGCGCCTCGTGCCCGACATGGGCATTACGCAGACACTCCCGCGACTTGTACCTATCGACATTGCGAAGGAGTTGACTTTCAGCGGCCGCATCGTTTCGGGGAGCGACGCTCTGGCGCTCGGGTTAGTCACTCGAAACAGTGACGACCCGCTGGCCTCGGCGCTGGCGCTCGCAGACGAGATCGCGCAGAAGTCTCCTGACGCCGTCCGTGCTGCCAAGCGCCTCTACGACGAGACATGGGTCAGTGACGACGCCGCCGCTGCCCTGATACGCGAATCCGAGCTGCAAGTCGGGCTGATCGGCAAGCCCAATCAGATCGCTGCCGTTGTGGCCGGAATGTCGGGGGAGCGACCAGTCTTCACCGACCCCGCTTAGAGTCAAGCTGGCTATCCATGGCTTCGCTGGATGGCTGGGTCGCGTTCATCAGCGGAGGAGCAGGCGGGCAAGGGCGCGCGCATGCCTTGTCCTTGGCCGCCGAAGGTGCAAACGTCGTCGTCGCTGACGCGCCCGTCCAATGAATCTCTACACCGACCACCCGACATTAGCCGAAACATCCCAGGAGGCATCGTGACTGACGACGACTTTAACCGCCGAAACATCGAAGAGTTCTGCGCCAACCACGGCCGGCTCGGCGGCCAATTCGAGGGTGCGCCAGTGTTGTTGCTACACAGCATCGGAGCGCGGAGCGGCGAAGAACGCATCAATCCAATGATGTACATGGCAGACGAGGACCGCTACCTCGTGTTCGCCTCCGCGGCCGGCGCCGACCACAACCCCGCCTGGTACTGGAACCTACTCGCCCACCCAGATGCAGGCATCGAAGTCGGCGACGATTACATCGAGGTGCACGCCATCGAGCTAGCCAGACGCGAACGCGATACCAAATACGCCGTCCAGGCCGAGCGGTACCCGGGCTTCGCGGACTACCAGCGCAAAACCTCGCGCATCATTCCTGTCGTAGCCCTCGTCCCGAAACCCTCGTCGTCATGACCGACGCCCTTGAGTTGTTATGAGCTGAACTCGGCGACATCGCCTTTCTGGCAGGCATGGCCGCCGTTTGGGGCTCATGCGGTGACCATAACCCCGATGCCACCGCCGGATCACCTCGTCGCTTACAGTTGGTCGGCTGGTATTCGAGCTTGCTCAACGCCGGGTGGCGCCGGTGCCCTCAAAGTCTGCGGCTTATCGAGGGTGGGACTCGGTTTTCGGTCTAGCCCGTCTTTGCCAGTTGGAAGTGAATTGTCATACCGTCAGGCGGGTCCTCGGGGCATGCAACGGCGTAGGTGACGAAAGTTGTGCCCGCCAGCGTCTCGGCGTTGATCGTCATATGGTGCGTATCGTCGGTAGTAGTGGTGCCATCGTCACAGGTGCCGGTGCTTTTAAATGGATCGACCGTCCATGTGCCATCGGCAAGATGCACGTCTGAACTCGTACCTTTGCTAGTGGTCATGCGGGCGCATCCGGAGCCGCACGGGGTGAATGTCAATATGTAGTCGGGACTGCCGTCGCTCGAAGCTGTGGCGGTGTAGGCGCCGTCGAGGTCCTCCGCCGACGCGGAGCCTGCGAAGGCGACTACAGATCCAGCCGAGAAAATCACAACGGTAGCGAGTCGTCGAAAACTAATCATGCGTGCCTCAATCCTTAATTGATACCCAACTTGGGGCGAAGTCAACGAACGCGAGTATCACACCTACAATCGAACGCCTTCATCGAATTAGCAAATTGTCGCGTTAGGGGCTTAAAAGCCGGCCATGTATTCGGACCGAAATCCGGCCGCGACCATCCGTAGAACGTGTCATGGCGTGCTAAGCGCCCTGACCTTTGGGCAACTGGCCGCTGGGAGTTGAAACTGGGTCGCGAACGGCGCGCGACAGCACGCGAAGCGCTCCGGGCGCGCGATCACCCACGGGGCCGACCTCGCGCAAAAAGGTTCGAAGACGTGCTGAAGTAATATGCTGCCGGTGAACCGGTGCCAGCGATAGCCAAGTCATTTGGCGATGTTCGCGACACTATCTATCGAGCTATCCGGCAAGCCGAGCACAACGAAAGTGTTTGAGCGATGGACACTCACCTCATGAAGAGGGGGGCGTGGCTTAACAATTGTAACGAGCGGTGATAGCCGTGGCGTCAGAGCCTGGTCAGCCTGCTGATCGTTTGAATTTCGGTGTCCCGGTAGGGCCGTCCATCGGGTTGGACCAGGTCTTGAAACCAGAGCTTCGGAGCTGTCGTGTACGGGTGATCCCAGGAGTCCCATGGAAAGTAGGTCTGGGTCTTACCAGCGACCAAACCCCAATTGATCGCGCCAACGTTGTGCCGCTTCGCAACTGGCAGGACCCCGTCAACGGTACTGCCCAGCGTCCGAGCCAGGTACTCGGTGCAGAGGATGGGCCTCCCCAATGGGGACAGTTCGGCGATGCGGGCCTCGAAGCCTGCTGGTTCGTCATAGCAGTGGAAGGTGACCACATCGGAGTTGTCCAGTTGGATATTCGCGATTTCGCTGCGCCGCTGGGGATCTCCCCACTCGCCATCCCACACGCCACTCGTTAACGGTTGACTCGGATCAACCGAACGCGCCCACCCGAAAGCCAGCGAGAGCAGGTCGGCGACACGTTCCAGCTTGTCTTTCCTTTCGACTTTGCGATACGCGCGCGCGGGATTGTCGGGCTCATTCCACAGGTCCCAACCTAAAACGCGATCATCCGTGCGGAATTGGTTCAACACGCCCGTGACATAGTCGAGCAGAGTGCGACGGTAGTCGAGGTCATCGAGGTGTTCAGCGCCCGGGCTTTGCACCCAACCGGAGTTGTGGACCCCAGGCTTCGGGGCGCGCTGCCGTCCCGGTTTGGGGAACGGATCCCAACATGAGTCGAAGAAGACAAAGATTGGTTTGATGCGGTGGCGGGCCGCAATGGCGACAAACTGCGCGAGACGGCTTTGGAAGCCTCGATGGTCTTGGGCCCAAAGCTGATCGTGGAGGAAGACCCGCACCGTGTTGAGCCCGTGTAACTGGGCCCAGCCGAGCTCGGTATCGATGCGCCGGGGGTCAAAGGTGTCGGCCTGAAACATCTCGAGCTGGTTGATGGCGTTCGAGGTGATGTAGTTGGCGCCGACGGGCCAACCTTGCGCCTGATACCAGTGGTTGGCGCGATCAGGCGACCATCGGCTTTGCTCTGCGGCGGCGCGGGGTGTCTTGGTCAATGCAGGGCCTGCCGCCAGCAGCACTGGGAGCGTTAGCACCGTTCGACGCCTCACGCAGTGACGATAATTCTCCGAGTGAGGTAGGAGGCTGGAAAACTCGACAGACATCCTTATCGCAGTCCGATCCGGTGATGAGTCGCGGAAGCGGTCAGCCAAGTTCAAGGCGTGTCGCCCGCCCCGGCTTAGCAAACCCGTTCATCCCGGCGTCGTCCCGGCGACCGGGGGTGCGTATTTAGGGCGTACCAGAGCCGTACCGCGCCCTTACCGGCAACGCGCAAAAGGGCTGTCTTACAGGAGTTATGGAGTGCTTCAGCTAACTATTCCCCTGGTCGCGGAGCCGCCGAAAAGGGACTCATAATCCGTTGGTCGCGGGTTCGAGCCCCGCCCGCCCCACTTCAGAGCCCCACAACCTGAAAAACCGCACGCCAGACGCAGTTCGGTCACTCAAATCGGCTGGAACGGTCGCTCTTCGATGGCCTCGCCGATAATCAGTGCGGTCCCGGCGGGCACTTCCCGCCACACACCGGGCAGATGGGTCAACGGCTCAGAAACCACCACCCGGGCATGATCACCGAAGTGCATCAGCCGCTCGTTGTCGGGGTAGAGCATGCGCACTGACTCCGGATCTTCGCTCACAAATAGCGTGTTCACTTCCGGTCCACTCGCATAACGTGCGGCGTACAGGCGCACGCCGTCGCTGACCCCGATCGTCATCTGCAGTGCGGGTTCACCCACGCCGGCCGCCGCGGCGGCCGTTTCGACGAAACCTGCCATCCGTGCGATCCCCGCGATCGGATCATCCGTGAGACCGAAGGTGAGTGCGAGGTGAAACATCAGCTCCGAATCGGTAGACCCCGCTATGTTGCCGAACAGGTCGGGGCGCACAGCGAACAGCAGATCGCGGCGCAACCGCTGATATCCGCCGATGTGTCCGTTATGCACAAACAGCCAGTTGCGGTAGCGAAACGGGTGACAGTTGGTCTGCTGCACAGGTGTCCCAGTCCCCGCGCGAACATGGGCAAGAAACAGTCGGGTGCGGACCTCGGTGGCCAGTTCCAAAAGATTCTCGTCGCCCCACGCCGGGGTGATGCTGCGAAACAGCGCCGGTTCGGCACGGTGCTCATACCAGCCCAGCCCTGTGCCGTCCCCGTTGGGAATCTCCATGTTCGGCGCGTGCCTACGGCTCTGCTCGATAAGTGAGCGCTCCGGGTCATATAGCAGCTCTCTGGGCGCGATCGGGCCGCCCAGGTATGCAACCCACCGACACATCTGACTCTCCTTGCTGCACCTTGTCTCGGCCTGCCCGCGCTCGTCGCTTCCGGGTACTAGTGACCAGCCGCCGCTGTGCGAGCCGTCTCGCGGATCACTTTGTGTACGAACGCCAGCTTGCGGACCACCGCCTGCGGGATGTCGAACGGGTAAAGCGGATTCTTACCCATGGCAGTGTTCACCCGATTGAAGCACAGCGACAACCACTTCCAGTCCTCCAGCAGCCGCTCGATCGGGGCGTCCTCGTAGGAAGGGAGCGGAACGACGTCCCGCGGAACCGAGAAACGGACCCCGTCGGCATGCAAGATCAGTCCAGACTCCCGGGCGGTGTCGATGGTGCCAGTGATGTGCAGATAGTGGGCGAAGCACTCGGCAAAATCCTCCCAGGGGTGCATCGTTGCGTACTCGGAAATGTAGAAGTCACCCCAGTTCGCCGGCGCACCGAATTTGTAGTGTCGTGCGATCTCGTCTTGATAATCGGCGCGCTCATCGCCGAAGATCTCGCGGCACTCGTCAAGGTAGCGCGCGGCTCCCGGATCGGTTTCCACCAGAATGTTCTGGTAATAGTGGCCGACCTCGTGGCGGAAATGACCCAGCATGGTGCGGTAGGCCTCACCGAGGTGGACCCGAAGCGACTCACGGTAGGCGTCCAGCGACTCGACCAGATCGATCGTGATTACCCCGCCGGCGTGCCCGATCACCACACGTCCAGCGCCGCTGTAACTGGACAGCAGATCAAACGCAAGCCCTCCGTCTTTCCGCCAGAACGGGTCGACCGGCAAGCCGATGTCAATGAGTTGACAAATCAACCGCCGCAGGGCGATCCCGGTGGACACCAGCTTTTCCACTGCAACGGTGTCGTCGGCGTCGGGCTCGCGGCGGATCAAGGAATCCGCCAGACATCGTCCCTGCTGACCGCCCAGTTCCTGTTCTTGAGGCACCAACCAGTTGCAGCCGAGGCTGGCCCCCTTTGTGCATGCAATCCAAATCTGGCCGTCGATAACCGCGGCGCCCGACGAGGTCGCGACCATAGTGCGGCTAGGGACATGCAATCCAAACTCTGCCAAGCAATTCGGGCAGCGCCGCGACTCGAATGGGACGAAGCCCCGGCAGACGGGGCAGGCGAACGCGCGCACGGACTCCATCGTGGCAGTCCGCGCGGGCCGACCGCATCGTTTCAGCCGGTATCGGGAAGGAAGCGGCGAATGTCGCAACGTCATTGGTCAACTTCACCCGGCAGACGTACCGCACGAGCAGTTCCATCCGTCGCCCATGCCTACCGACGCGCCGCGCCGCACCAGCCGTGGCTACCTAACGGGGCGCGCCGCAGTTCGCCCCGGCGTCACCCTGGCGCCTGGGGGCGATTACTAGCCGTACCCAAGCCGTACCGGAACCGTGCTGGCAACGGGCAGATTCGTTGCCTTCCAGGCGACTTGATGCGTCGTAGCGAACCATCTCGCCTAGTCGCCGGGGCGTTCGATAGGGACTCTATAATCCGTTGGTCGCGGGTTGGCTTCCCGCAGCTCGATCGCGGCGGCCAGATCGTCGTCGGTGACATCGATGGCGGCATCCATCATCCCTGCCCCGACCGCCCAGTCCGACAGCAGTTTCGGCTCAGTCAGTAGCTCCTCGCGTGAGCTGTTCCGGTGCTTCATGGTGCCGACGAAGTTCAAGGATCGCCGGCCGCTCAAGTAGACGAACGCACAAGTAGCCACTGTGACGGGTTTCGCTCCCCAGCTGCAAAGAGAACACGAATGAACCGGAGAACCGCTCCCGCTGTCTTACCGAGTAACCAACCGATCTATATGGCAGTGAAAGGCGAAGGGAGTCAACCGAAATGAACTTCTACCGGATACTTCACCCGATTTGGTCGGCGAAAGGATCGCACCAACCGGCCTTTGGCAATGGGTGCGCAATGAGAGCAGGTGAGGCGACGGCGCGCACATCCCTCGTGGCTTCCCAGCAAGATGTCCAAACAGTAAACTAAATATAAACGACAGGAAAATCACAGACTAATCACAGGTAAACTCAAGCTTCTATTATCACAATAAATCGCGCTGAGTAAAACAGGCAGAGCAAGGCGGTCGACACATCGTTACCGCAACGATGAATCGCGCCCGCGCTCAGAATTTCACCAAAAAGACGAGGTCACAGACGGCTCTAATGCCGGCAGACCACCTATGGCCGAGTAGGTGGCAAATGTCAATTCAGTCCTGTGCAGTTCCCAGCAGCGCGGTCGCGATTTGGAACGGCGCGTACACCGGTCAAGCGGCCTGCGGCTTTGCAGCAGGAGAAATCATGAAGTCACTCGTAGCCGCGTTGCTGACCGGCGCCGGATTGGCGTTGGCCCCCGTAGCGCTTGCCGACGGAAGCGACGACCAGTTCTTATCCGCGCTGGCCGCGGCGGGTATCCCGGCCCATGACGGCATTCCGAGCGTGATCGCTCACGGCCACGACGTGTGCGATGTCCTCGGTGCTGGAATGTCTCCGGGGGAAGCAGCCGAGGAGTTGGCTCACCATGCCTATGCCGAGGACCCGGGCCACCCGTTCGATCAGTACCTGCGCACCATGCAGGCGTTCGTGCGGGTGTCGACGCAGACCTTCTGCCCTGGACGCGCTGGAGCGGCCTACCACCACGGTGGTCGCGTGATTCTCGCGGGCCTCAACGTGCCGTCACCGCCACCGCAGTTGCCGGACGTGCCGGACGTGATTCACTTTGCGCCGCCGCCCGTGCAGGTGGCACCCAGGCCCAAGCAGACGCCCTCGCCGGTGCAGAAGCCCCCGCCACCGCCGCCCGAGGTGATCCCCCCGCCCTCTGAGGGGTCGCAGGGGGGCCAAGGAAAGGGTGGCATAGGCGGTGGCATCGACGGGGGTGGCACCAGCAGTGGTGGCACTCAGTCCGCGCCGGACCCGTCCGGGGGCCACGTTGTCCTGCTGCCGTAGAGGAGGGAGTGGAGTCCGATGATGAGCAGGGCCACCGACGAAGCGGCTCATTTCGTTACTGCTGCATAGCGGAGACCTGTGCCCGGCGCCTGGTTCGGGAAGCCATGGACGGTGATGCGTTGCCAATTCCCTAGTAGCGCGTAACCCTCGCATCTGTTGGCGTACAACATAATTCGCTGACCGGGTGACGTCAGTCGCTTCGTGTGGTAGAGCGCGATGGCGTTGCCTTTGTCGAAGATCGCCAGCATCGAGCATCCGCTGATTGCGCCGCGCAGCCCGACCAGGACCGGCAAGATTTGTCCGACCGTCTACCGTGTTCTTGCAGACCACGACGACTGATACACCTCACACGTGGTCGTGGATCTTCCCGATTGCCTGCCCTTTGGGCCGAATTGCGTTGCGCGTTGTTTACCTCCACCTGTTGTTATGGGGTTGTGGCGCTGTCGATGGTCGCCGGTCTGTTCGTGGAAAGGGTCGTGATGAGTGATGCCGCTTCGTCTGAGGTTGCCGGTTCCGCGTCGACGGCACCGCCAGTGATTCGTTTGTCCGGACTTCTAGGTCAGCCGGTCATCGCCAGGTCCGATGACACCATCGGCAAGGTCGAGGACGTGGTGGTGCGTTTGGGGGGTGACGCCTACCCGCCGGTGACGGGGCTGGTCGCAGGTATCGGCGGCAACCGGGCGTATGTGTCGTGGGAGCAGATCCGTGAGTGGGCGCACGGCCAGGTTCTGTTGTCGCAGAACAACGTCAACCTGAGTGCGTTTGAGCGCCGGCCCGGCGAGGTGCTGCTGCGCGCCGATTTGCTCGATCACCGGCTGATCGATGTGTTGGCCGCAGAGTTGGTGCGTGCATACGACGTCGAGCTGGAAGACACCGGGACGGACTGGGTGCTGGCGCGCCTCGATACTCGCGGTCCGGCGCGGCTGTTCGGGGCGGTAAAGCCCGGCGGCGGCCACGCCAGCCGAGACTGGAAATCATTCGAACCGCTGATCGGGCACCAGCAGAGCAGTCTTGAGCGCCGCGCCAGATGGCGTTTTGGCAGGCTCAAAGCGGCGCAGATCGCTGACTTGCTCGAAGACGCCGACAAGTGGGAAGGCGGCGAGATTCTCGATCGCATTCACGGTGACCCCGAACTGGAAGCCGACGTTTTCGAGGAACTCGACCCTGATAAGGCCAACGCGCTGCTCGACAATATGAGTGACGACGATGTCGCCGGGGTGTTGGCCCGAATGCGGGCTGACGATGCGGCCGACGCCATCTTGGGGCTGCGTCAATCTCGTCATGGCCGGGTGCTCGAGCTGCTGCCTGCGGGCCAGCGCACCAAGGTGGTCACCCTGATGGGTTTCAACCCTGCTACCGCCGGTGGGTTGATGAGCGTTGATGTGGCTTCCTGCTCAACGGATGCCACTGCTGCGCAGGCAGTTTCGGTTCTGGCCGAGTCAAGCACGTTGCAGCCCGAGGCGCTGCTGAACATCCATGTTGTCAATGAGGACGATGAGCTGGTCGGCGTGGTATCGGTGATTGGGCTGCTGCAGTCGGCCCCTGATACGCCGGTGGTGCAAGTGGCCGACTTGGACCCGGTCCGCGTGACCCCGGAAGCTGGTGTGGCCGATATCGCCTTGCTGATGGCCGATTACAACCTGGTCACCATTCCGGTGGTCGACGCATACGACCACGTGCTGGGTGTAGTGACCGTTGACGATCTCTTGGAGGCCACCGTGCCGAAAGATCGGCGTCGACGCGAACCTGAAACGAACCCGACCCGCGAAACTTCCTCGTAAAGGCGGGATTTGGACTGCCAGGGCGAATCGAGCCGTGGCTAGGCCGTGATTGGTGATGGTCTGTCGATTTCGCAGGTCACAAGAAGGTCGGGGTGTCGCGCGAGACACTGCATGCGTGGTTGGCACGCTATGAGGCCGAGCGGCTAGAAGGGCTCAAGGCTCTATCGATGGTTCGCGGCGAAGAACTGCCAGATGGTGTCGGTAGCGTTGAGCGCCGTCGACGGTGCCGGGATGTCGCCGACCCATTGCGCGAGCGGGCTCGGGTCACCGCCGGGCCACTGGTGGCCCGCCCCCGCCACCGAAATCAATTCCACGGTGCGCCCGTCAGCGCACCCGGCCGTCTGGGTCGTCACGTCCCCGGCGGTAGTCGAGTTGGGTTGTCCGCATCCATCGATCCCACGCCACGTCGCGTTGACGGCCTCCACAGAGGGGCCGTCGACGCGCGCCTTCCCGTCGGCCGAGAACGCCTTGCCTGGCCCGCCGTTGTAGGGCACCCTGTCGTCGGCGGTGCCATGTATCTGCAGCACCGATGTCGGCCGTGCGCCTGAACAGTCGGTCAGCAGCGTGCCTGCCACGGGGGCGATCGCGGCGAACGTGTCGGTCTGACAGCCCAACCGAAGCGCCATCATGGCCCCGTTCGACATGCCGGTTGCATAGACGCGGGCCCGATCGATAGGGATCTCTTGCTCGATGGCGCCGACCATGGCGGTGATGGAGCCGACGTCGTCGGTATTGGTGCGCTGCGGCTCGCCACAGCATGACCCGGCGTTCCAGGCTCGCATGAGTCCGTCTGGGTAGGCGACCAGGAAATGCCCGGCGTCGGCTTCGCTGTCCCAGTGGTAGGAGCGTTCGGCCTGCGCCCCGGTTCCGAAGCCGCCGTGCAGCATCACGACCAGCGGCGCACCGTCGCTCAGCCCGGGTGGACGGTACAGATGGAAGGTTCGGCTGACCCCGCCGACGTCGATGGTCTGGGTGGACTGCCCGACCGGGATCGACTCAGAACCCGGCGCTCCCAGAGCGCCGCCGCCGCCCAGGCACCCGCCGAGGACCACGACCAGGGCTCCGAGGAGACACACGACAAGTGCCCGAACGTATCCAGACCGCATGACCCCATGGTGGCAGCCGAGCCGAGTTTTGACAAGGAACTTGTCAATCTCTGGATAAGTGGCACACTGGTTGGCCATGCGAGCTGTTCGAGAGGCCAAGTGGGAGCCCACGGTGCCGGCACTGGTGAATCTGGTGGCCGCATCGGGGGCGCCGCGCTTGAGGGCGGCTTTCGCGGCCGCCGGGCTCGACGGGATCCGGCCCGCGCAAGCGGTTGCCCTGGTGCCGCTGGCGACCGGCGGGTTGCATGCATCAGATTTGGCTGACCGGCTCAGGGTCACCCGGCAGGCGGTGGCTCAGGCGGTGGCCGCACTGGAACGGCACGACTATGTCGTTCGCGGGCCTCATCCCTCTGACGCCCGCGCGCGGATCATCGAGCTCACGCCCCGAGGTCTCCAGGCATTGCGCGTAATGCGCTCCAACGCGCTCGCCGTGGAGAAGCGTTGGCGCGATGTCCTGGGAGAGAACCGATTCGGAGAGCTGCGCGAGACGTTGTTGGCGTTGCTCTCGGCTGACACCGGCCAGTCCTCTTAAGGTATGTATGAGCTCGGTTGAATGTTTAGGACAGGTTGATTCGCCGGTACAGTCCGACCAGACAGTCCGCGAGCTGGGCCGCAGTGATGGCAAGCCGTCCTTCTGCCCATGAGATCAAGAGTTCCGAAGCGGCCCGGGATAGGGCAAATGTCTTCATCCAGGTACCGCAGGCGCTAGTGTCTTGTCGATGTGCGCGGCCGCCGACCCTGTCCGAAAAAAAGCCGTCTTAGCCGGTGTTTCCGAGACCGCCCTGCTCACACTGAATGCCCGCGCCTGTGAGGCTCGTCGGCCCGACGCCATCATCGACGACCCGATGGCGATTACTTTGGCCGACTCGATCGACTTCGACTTCGCAAAGTTCGGCCGAACCCGCCAGGACTTCGCGCTGCGGGCGATCACTTTTGACATCCACACTCGCCGCTATTTAAATGACCACCCGGCGGCCACCGTAGTGGCATTGGCCGAGGGTTTTCAGACCAGCTTTTGGCGCCTGGACGCCGCCATCTCCGACCGTCAATTCCGCTGGCTGACTGTGGATCTGCCGCCGGTTGTCGATCTTCGCGCGCAGCTGCTCCCGGAATCACCACGGATCTCGGTGTGCGCGCAATCTGCGCTGGATTACAGCTGGACCGAGCGCGTTGACCCGTCGCAGGGAGTGTTCATCACCGCCGAGGGCTTGCTGATGTACTTGCAACCTGAACTGGCACGCGGGCTGATTGCCGAGTGCGCGAAGAGATTCCCTGGCGGCCAGATGCTCTTCGACATGCCTGCGGCCTGGGTCGCCAAATTGGGCCGGCGCGGCCATCGGATCTCGCGGCACTACAAGTTTCCGCCGATGCCGTTTGCCATGTCGCCCCGCGAGGCCGCGAATCTGGTCAACACGGTCCCGGGCATCCGGGTCGCCCACGACCTGCAGGTGCCGCCGGGCCGCGGCTTGCTGTTCAACACCTTGATGTCAGCCGCCTACCGGATGCGCGCCCTCAGCCCCTTGCGTCCAACCTTCGCACTGCTGGAATTCGGCTAATTCCTGTTGGATGCGTCAGTCGTCGCCTGACGGATAAGCGTGGCCCGGCCGGTTGCCTACTTCACGCCCGTATCGCGCCATCGGTGATGAGTGCCAGAATCGACTCTCGACGACGGCCGGCGAAGGGCTTCGACCGCAACCCACGAGTATCCGGAGAGCAGGTTCATGTCATGGCCGAACTGAGATTTGACGGCAGAGTTGCGATCGTCACCGGCGCCGGCGGGGGATTGGGCAAGTCGCACGCGACACTGCTGGCTGCGCGGGGAGCGCGGGTGGTCGTCAACGATGTCGGCGGTTCGGTGACCGGTGAGGGTTCGGACGCTGGTCCCGCCCACCAGTTGGTCAGCGAGATCAAGGCCAGCGGTGGTGAGGCCGTCGCCGACGTCAACAGCGTCGCCACCCCTGAGGGCGGTGCGGCGCTCGTCAAGACCGCGATGGACAACTTCGGACGGCTCGACATCGTGGTGAACAACGCCGGAATCCTACGCGACGAGCGTTTTGACGCGATGACGATGGATCTGCTGGAGCCCGTTCTCGACGTTCACCTGAAGGGGGCTTTCAACGTGACCAGGCCTGCATTTGTGATCATGCTTGAGCAGGGCTATGGCCGGGTGGTCAGCACCTGCTCGGCGTCGGGAATCCTAGGCTCGCCGCACAAGAGCAACTACGCCGCGGCGAAAACGGGTTTGATCGGCTTCACACGGGTCGTCGCGGCCGAAGGAGCCGCGCACAACATCAAGGCCAACGCCGTGAGCCCGATCGCCTATACCCGAATGCTGGCCCATTCGCTGGAAGGGCCAGAAGCCGATGAACAGTTCGGGCCGCAGGCTGAGGAGGTGAAAGAGCAACTGACCAAGATGTTCACCGAAATGCTTGCTCCCGCGTTGGTCTCACCGGCAGTGGCCTTCCTCGCGCACGAAAACTGCCCGGTGTCCGGCGAGATCTATACCGCGGGGGGAGGTCAGGTTTCGCGGTTCTTCATCGGCAGAACCAAGGGATATTTCAATCGGGATTTGTCCATTGAAGAAGTGGCTGACCACTTCGCCGAGATCCGCGACCAGACCGATTACGCGGTGATGAACGATCCCGCTGAGGAGGTCGGCCAAGTCTTGACTGCGGTCACCGGCACCAGCACGACGGTCAAATAGTTTCGCCGACCCAGGATTGTGGCAGCGGCCGGCGCTACTTGATGAACTTGAACTGCCTGATTGCTCAGTCGTCCTGTTCTGCCGATCGGTGGTCGCGACGTACGCAGCTCTGCATTCGATGGTGATTCACGTCAGTGTGCATCGGCGGTTTCGGTGCCAGGCGAAGCTAGGGTGAACGTTGACGGCAGTAGAGGCCACCGCGGTCAGCAGCTTATTTCACGAGGAACAACATGGATTTTGAGCTCAACGCTGAGGCGCGATCTTGACCACAGGACCGCTGTCGGGAGTCCGTATTATCGACTTCACGGCGAATATGTCAGGACCGCTCGCAACGATGATCCTTGGAGATCAAGGAGCTGACGTCGTCAAGGTCGAGCCGCTCACTGGCGACATCATCCGGTTCATCGGCATGCGAAATCGCGATGTTTCAACTTATTTCGCTAACCTCAATAGGTCCAAGCGATCCATTGCCCTCGATCTCACCGATCCTCGCAGTAGACCTGTGGTCGAAGCGCTGCTTGATTCGGCCGACGTCATGATTCACAATTTCCGGCCTGGATTGGATGAAACCTTCGGCCTCGATGCACAAACGGTCCGGCGTGGGCGCCCTCGACTCATTTATGTGGCCATCAATGGGTTCGGCAGCGCCGGACCCTACGGCAATCAGCCGGCCTACGACCACGTGGTCCAGGCATTGTCGGGGATGGTGGCGCTGCAGGGTGTCGACAGCGACCAACCGAGCATGGTTCGGCACGGGATCGTGGACAAGACAACAGGACTCAGCGCTGCTCAGAGCATCACCGCTGCGCTGTTTCAGCGCGCCAAGACCGGCGAAGGGCAGCAGCTTGAGATCCAGATGCTCAATGTGGCAACCGCATTCATGTGGCCTGATGGCATGATCGCAAACACCGTGGTCGGTGCCGAACAGGGGGAGTCGACGGTTGCAAAATCTTTCAGGCTGACCAGGACCCAAGATGGCCACCTGGCTTTCATTCTGGTTACGGCGGCACGGATGAAGCGGCTGGCGATAGGGCTTGGTGTCGAGGACGCCGACAAGCTTCCCGACGGCGGACCGGTGAGCGCTGGGGCGTCGGTTATGCGGGAAGCCGCCCGGCGGTTCTCGTCAATGTCAACAGCCTCCGCGGTGGAGTTGCTGCGCTCGCTGGACATACCGGCGGCACCCGTGGTGGCGCTTGACGAGCTCGTGGCCCATCCTCAGATCGCAGCCGGCGGTCATGTCGACGAGTTCGACCATCCCGTCCTTGGTCGAATTCATCAAGCCAATCCAGCGGTGCGGTTCGGTGGTGAACGAGCTGGACTGCTTCGACCCGCTCCGGTGATTGGTCAACATAGTGCGGAGGTCATGCGCGAGCTCGGGTTCGCTGGCGCCGATATCGACGCCCTGCTGGAGGCCGGAGTATTGGGAGGGCCGCGCGAGGACGACAACTGACGGCATTGGAACAATGGTGACCGATCCGAGTGAGCCGACCAAGCCGAGAATCGTGAGGTTGTCGACGATCTGACGCCGCAAACATGCTTCTCGTCAGTTGCCCACCAGCGCCTTAGGTAGGGTGCCGCCGGGCCATCATCTTGGCGACGTTGGTCCCGGTTCTGCCAGGGTTTGGGCCACTTGCGGGTCAGTTGCCGCGGTTAAGAGGGCTTCGGCGACGATTGAGCTGGGTTTGCGATCGAGGACGATCAGGCCGACCCACGGCCCGGGTTCGAGTTGAACCATCGGCCGGACTGCCAAGCCTTCTGGCACCCCGAACGCGTGCAGCCAGGTATGCGCGACAATGCTGGCCAGCTGCAGGCTCGCCAGGTGTGCATACAGTGCGGCGATGGTGTTGGCTTCGACGACTGGGACCAACTGAGCTCCATCAGCTGCGGTGTTGGTCTCTATGATTCGGCGATTTCGCATCGCGGTGGTGAGCGCGCACAGGGGGAGTTTGGCCGCCTGTGCCCATCGCACCTCAGACTGCTCCATCAGTGGATGTGTCGCCGGTGCCGCCAGGTAATAGCGCTCTTGGTACAGCTTGACGTGGCGGGTGCCCGGAGGTGTTTCGTCGTCGAGGTAGGTAAGGCCGGCGTCGAGCTCGAAATCGGCTAACCTCCTGGCGATTTCGCGCGAGGACAACGCCTCGACTCGTACCGTCGCGCCTGGGTAGCGGGCCAAGAACCGGCCGGTCACCAGAGGACTGGCGGGCACCGCAGTCGGAATTGCTCCGATGCGTGCTGTCGCGGTGAGGCCACCGCGCACCCGTGCGATATCGGCAAGGAGCTCGTCGCGCTCGGCCAGGATCCGGCGCGCCCAGGTGACGACGCGTTCTCCCTCTGGGGTGAAACCTTCGAACCGATGACCGCGTAAGACGATCACGGCGTCGAGTTCGTGTTCGAGTTTGCGAATCGCGGCGGAGAGTGTCGGCTGACTTACGTGGGAGGCTGTGGCGGCCCGACCAAAGTGGCGCTCGCGCGCGAGTGCACTCAGGTACTCCAACTGCTGAATCATCACTTCACCTGGCATCAGTGCCTCCGAGCTCGCCTAATAGCTTCTGGCTATCAAACCATCGGAGATCTCAAAGTCCAAACATCTTGCCCTTCGCGTTGGTCGGTTGCTAGCGTCGAGCGTGTCGACAACGTGAGGATTCTCCGATGACGTGGCTGTCATTAATCATCGCTGACACAACGACTTTCATACGCTCGAAGTGCCACACCAGAACGGGGCCAGCGTGCTCCATCCGACAACCTTCCGTCTCGATCAGCACGTCCCGCAGATGTCAGAGGAACAAAGCCATAGCCAATCCCTATCAGTGGGAAAAGTTGAGCCGACTTCCGCTGTAACAGAAAGGAATACCAGTCATGGCCAAAGTAGTTTGCGTGCTCTACGACGACCCGGTCGACGGCTATCCGAGCACTTACCCGCGCGACGATCTGCCTCGTCTCGACCACTATCCGGACGGCCAAACGCTGCCCACTCCATCGGCGATCGACTTCACCCCCGGAACACTGTTGGGCAGCGTCTCGGGTGAGCTTGGTCTACGTCCATACCTGGAAGGTCTGGGGCACGAATTGGTCGTCACCTCCGACAAGGATGGCGAAAATTCGGAATTGGATCGGCATCTGCCCGACGCAGAGATCGTCATCTCACAGCCGTTCTGGCCTGCCTACCTCACCGCCGAGCGCATCGCTCGGGCGCCGAAGCTCAAGCTCGCGTTGACTGCCGGAATCGGTTCTGACCACGTCGATCTGGACGCCGCCATCAAAGCCGGCATCACCGTCGCCGAAGTCACCTACTGCAACAGCATCAGCGTCGCCGAGCACGTGGTGATGATGATTCTGTCCCAGGTCCGCAACTACCTGCCCGTCTCATGAGTGGGTCACCAGGGGCGGCTGGAATATCGCCGATTGCGTGGAGCGCTCCTACGACCTCGAGGGAATGCAGGTGGGCACCGTCGCCGCCGGCCGGATCGGCCTGGCCGTGCTGCGGCGGTTGGCGCCGTTCGATGTTCATCTGCACTACACCGACAAGCACCGGCTGCCGGCCGAGGTCGAGGAGCAGCTGAACGCCACCTACCACCCCACGGTGCAGGAGATGGTGCCCCACCTCGACGTGGTCACGATCAACGCGCCATTGCATCGAGAGACTCGTGGGCTGTTCAACAACGAGCTGATCTCGACCATGAAACGTGGCGCATATCTGATCAACACGGCGCGGGCGCTCATCTGCGACCGCGAGGCGGTGGTGCGGGCGCTGCAAAGCGGTCAGCTCGCCGGATACGCCGGCGACGTGTGGTATCCCCAGCCCGCACCGGCGGATCATCCGTGGCGCACGATGCCGTATCAGGGAATGACTCCGCACATCTCGGGCTCGTCGCTGTCCGCGCAGGCGCGCTACGCAGCGGGGACCAGAGAGATCCTCGAATGCTTACTTCTCCGGCCGACCTATTCGCGACGAGTACTTGATCGTCGCCGGCGGCGCGCTCGCCGGCGCCGGGGCACGCTCCTACACGGCAGGCGGCTGACCCGCACTCTCCAGGTAGCCGGCCAGTGCGTTGGTGAGACCTCGCCGGGCTTCATCGAGGTCGGCGTAAGAGCCGAGCTGCCGCTCGGAGACAAGCCCACGCATCGCCCCCGGGATGAGGGCGGCCACCTCGCGAACTCGCAGCGGGTCGACATCAAGTCCGGCGAAGGCGCGTTGGCAGGTTTCCTGCCAGCTCCTACCCCACGAGAACAGTTCGGCAGCGGTCCGCGGATAGAGGCGTTCCAGCTCGTGGTGGTCTCGCGGGAGCGCCGCCCGCAGATTCTCGATTGCGCGGGAATCTTCCGACGCCAAGCCGTGGTACAGGGTGTCAATGATCGCACCAACACGCTCACGCAAGGAGGCATCCGGCTCGACGTTGGTCCATGCCGAGAACGTCGCGTCACGACGCTCTGCGGTTCGGTGCAGCACGGCCGCCCAGAACCCGTCGACGTCGCCGAACTGATACTGGACCGCGCCCCAGGTAGCGCCGCTCTCCTTGGCAATTCGGGTTGCCGACACCGCGCTCGGGTCGCCGGAGGCCAGCGAGCGCACCGCTGCATCCAGCATCGTCTGGCGAGTGGCCAGTCCGCGCTTATTGCTGCGCCGTTGGTGCACTTCCGCTTGGGTCATTCCCTGGATGTTAGCCGCTCTGCCAGAGTTTCATAGTACCCACTAGGATTTTTTCGTTGAGCGCACTATGATTCCTGGCGGCGCCGCGAGATCGCAGGAAGGACGAGCTGACATGGCTAAACCGCCGCTGTCGATGAAACCGACCGGCTGGTTCCAAGTTGCCTGGTCCGACGAGATCGACATCGGCGACGTCCACGCGATGAAGTACTTCGACCAGGAGATGGTCGCCTGGCGGGCCGAGTCCGGCGAGCTCACCGTGATGAACGGCTACTGTGAACACCTCGGCGCGCACCTGGGTTTCGGCGGCAAGGTCGTCGGCGAGGTATTGCAGTGCCCGTTTCACGGCTGGCAGTGGAGCCAGCAGGGCCGCAACGTCCGTATCCCGTATCAGGAGCGTCCTAATCGAGGCCGGCGGATCCGCACCTATCCGGTGGTAGAACGCAACGAATCGGTCTACATCTGGCACGACGTCGATGGTCGTGAACCGTACTTTGAGGCGCCGGACACATTCGCCGGATTCAATGACGGCAGCAGTGCCGACGACTACTACCCGCAGCAGCGGTTGTATCGGGAGCGCCTCGAATTGCACCCGCAGTACGTGCTCGAAAACGGCGTGGATTTCGCCCATTTCAAGTACGTGCACAACACCCCGATCGTGCCGGTGTTCACCCGTCACGACTTCGACAAGCCGGTGTCCTTTGTCGACTTCACCATCACTTTCGAAGGCGACGACAATCAGAAGATCGAGGACATCGAAAGCCGAGTGGAGGCCATCAACGGCGGTCTGGGAATTGCGGTGACCAAGAGTTGGGGCATGGTCGACAACCGCACCATCTCCGCGATCACCCCGGTCGACGAGTCCACCTCCGACGTGCGGTTCATGGTCTACATCGGCCGGACACCAGGCAAGGATCCGGCGCGAGCCGAGACCAAGGCGCGAGAGTTCGGACAAGAAGTGATCCGGCAGTTCGAGCAGGACGTCCACATTTGGGGGCATCAGCGCTACTCCGACCCGCCCGCACTTGCGGCCGCCGAGTACGAGGGGTTCACCGCAATCCGTAAGTGGGCCAAGCAGTTCTATCCTGACGGCATCGGTGGCAGTGCCGCCGAAGTCGATGCCTCATCGCAGAAGGGCTGGACCGAATGAATGCACCCGCGGGAGCAATCCGCGTGTTCCAAGTTGCCACTGGCAATGTCGGTTCGGAGATGATCAAACGGATCGCCGAACAGCCTGACCTCGAGCTCATTGGTGTGCACTGCTACTCGCCGGAAAAGATCGGCAAGGACACCGGTGAGTTGGCCGGACTTGCCCCCAATGGGGTGAAGGCAACTGGCAGCATCGAGGAGATCATCGCGGCCAAGCCGGATGTGCTGACTTTTCACGGGGTGTTCCCTGATGAGGATCTTTACGTCAAAGTGCTTGAGGCGGGGATCAATATCGTCACCACCGCGGACTGGATCACCGGCTGGCATCGCGACCGCAATCACCCGCACCCGTCGGGCAAGCCAGTGACCCAGCTGTTGGCCGAGGCTTGTGAGAAGGGCGGCGCAACCTTCTATGGCACCGGAATGAACCCGGGGCTAAATCAGATTCTGGGCGTGGTGTGTTCGGCTGACGTCGCAGAGATCGAAAACATCACCACCATCGAGTCGGTGGATGTGTCATGCCATCACTCCAAGGACACCTGGATCGAGGTCGGTTATGGCCTGCCGGTGGACGATCCGGAAATACCGACAAAACTCGAGAAGTACACTCGCGTCTTCGCCGACAGCGTGCTGATGATGGCCGACTGCTTCGATCTGCCTCTCGACGAGGTCAAGTTCAGCTATGAGTTGGGCGCGTGCACCAAGGACATCGATCTGGGCTGGTACACGCTGCCCAAGGGCTCGCTGGGCGGCAATTACATCAAGTACCAAGGCATCGTGGACGGGGTCCCACGGGTTGAGACACACCTGGAGTGGCAGATGACCCCGCACACCGACCCGAGCTGGAACATCAAGGGCTGCTACATCACTCAGATCACCGGTGACCCGTGCGTCTACAACAAGCACATGATCTTCCCCAAGCCGGGCGTGGACCTGTCCAACCCGGAGAACTTCGCCTCCATCGGCATGACCGTGACCGGGATGCCCGCCCTCAGTGCGATCAAGTCGGTGGTGGCCGCGCGCCCTGGACTCATCACCAGCGCCGACCTTCCGCTGCGTGGGTTCGCAGGACGCTTCAAGCGGTAGGCCTGCGGGTCAGTGACCTGGCGCCACCGCGCAGCGCCACGCTCAGAGGAAAGTAACTATGCTTGGCGCACCGGCCGGAGGCGCCGGATTACGGTTCACTGGGGCACTCTGGCTGTTGGCCTCGACTACGACAGTGATCTTGGTAGACGACCTGCTGGATTGGGTAGACAACATGGCTATGACGTGGGAATCGCCGTGGCGGCTGGGCAACGACGCACCGGGGCCGATGGCATGACCGCCATCGATCCTTCAGAGGACCATCCCGAGGCAATCACGCTGGGCTTGCACGACGCGTCGCCGCCGCACCTAGTGGATGCGATGGCCAAAGATGTGGAGCTCGAATTAGGTTGGGGCCGACTGATATTCGGCCAAACCTTTGCCGATGCCGGCACGCTGGCCGAGGCCCTGCGAAGGGAAGCGCCGGGACGGCGCGACATCTGCATCTACGCGCGCGAATCGCACGTTGTGGTGGCCGGAGCACCGACTGAGCTCTTCATCGACCCGAGCCACACTTATCGGCTGCGCTTCACCAGTGGCTCAGCCGAGGAAAGCCCGGCTCCGTCGCCGATCGGTGTGACAGTGCGGACGCTGAACGAGCCAGCCGATGCCGACGCTATGAACCGAGTTTTTGTGCGCTGCGGGATGGTTCCGGCACCGATCGAGACCATCTGGGACAACCACCAACATGCTGACGCGGTGACCTACTTGATCGCGGTACGTGACAACGATGGCGCTGTGGTGGGCACCGTGACGGGTGTCGACCATCAGTTGCTCTTCAAAGACCCAGAGCATGGATCCAGCCTGTGGACCTTGGCGGTCGACCCTGCCGCCGCACTCCCGGGCATAGGCGTCGCGTTGACCCGCACGCTGGCCGAGCACTTTCGTAGCAGGGGCCGCGCCTACATGGACCTGTCGGTCGCGCACGACAATGCGGCGGCAATCTCGCTGTACGAGAAGCTCGGTTTTCGCCGTGTTCCGGTGCTTGCGATCAAACGCAAGAACGCGATCAATGAGCCGCTGTTCACGCCGCCATCGGAGACCGTCGACGACCTCAATCCTTATGCCCGGATCATTGCCGACGAGGCGATGCGCCGCGGCATCCGGGTCGAGGTCTTGGACGCCGAAACCGGCGAGATGCGGCTGACCCATGGGGGGCGCAGCGTTATCACCCGTGAAGCGCTCTCCGAGTTCACCTCCGCGATCGCCATGTGCCGATGCGACGACAAACGCTTGACTCGACGCCTGGTCTCCGAGGCCGGCATCACCGTGCCTCGTGCCCGGCTGGCCACCTTCGACCACGACGACTTCGGCTTCCTGAAAGAGGTCGGCGAGGTTGTCGTGAAACCGACTCGCGGAGAGCAAGGCAAAGGCATCACCGTGGGTATCACCGTCGAACAGGGTCCTGACGAGCTCGACGCCGCTCTGGCACGGGCGCGAGCGCAGCACCCCGAGGTACTCATCGAGCAGCGGGTGATGGGCTCCGACCTCCGGCTGGTGGTGATTGACGGTCGGGTTGTGGCCGCCGCGCTGAGGGTGCCCCCAGAAATCCTCGGCACCGGCGAGCACACCGTGCGGGACTTGATCGTGGCCGAGAGCAGACGGCGTTCCGCAGCCACCGGCGGTGAGTCACGAATTCCGCTCGACGAGGTAACTCAGGCGACTGTGGCGGAAGCCGGCTGGATGTTGGACGACGTCTTGCCGCAAGGAACTCGGCTGCGCGTTCGCCGCACTGCCAACCTGCACCAAGGCGGCACGATCCACGATGTCACGCCCGAGGTGAACCCGGAACTCTGCGAGGTTGCGGTGGCCGCCGCTGAGGCGATCGGTATCCGGGTGACGGGCATCGACCTGCTCGTGCCCGACGTCACCGGCACGGAGTACGCCTTCATCGAGGCCAACGAGCGACCAGGCTTGGCCAACCACGAACCACAACCCACCGCTGCAGCATTCGTCGACTATCTATTCCCCGGTCAGCCCGGGCAGCCGCCGGCTTGGACTCCGGAGGAGTCGCGGCCTTAACTGGCTCTTCGTAATCGAGAGTGCCGGAAAACGAATACGCGGGGTTACCAATAATCTCCGGCACCTTTGCATTGGGTGCGAATTGGCAGGTCCCCTTGTCATGCGACCCTCCAACCAGCCACACTAGTAAGATATCTTTACTACCGTAGTCATACAGCAGTACCGTTGACACCAGCAAGAAGTACGAATTCGCTGTGGCCAGATGGCGCTTGCGCAGCGCTGCGCACGCGCCGCCGCGGTCGGGTCTGCGGCGATCTGGCTCGGCAGCATTGGCGTAGGAGGGTGAATCCCGTGGGATCAGAGTGGGCGAATGGAGCCAAGAGCGGCATGGACGACCAGCAGCGGGTTGATCTAGGGGTGTCGTTGTTCATCCCGTACCGGTACACCGAGGACCGGATTTTCCGGGCCATCCAGGACGCCGGATTCGACGACTGGACCCTCGCCCAGTGCCGGGTGTTTCAACGCATCGCCCAGGACGGTTCGCGCCTCACGGACCTCGCGGACCAGGCGCAAGTGAGCAAGCAGAGCGCCGGCGTGCTGGTCGATCAACTGGAACGCTTGGGCTATGTCCGCCGGGTCCCCGATCCCACGGATGGCCGCGCCCGATTGATCGTGATCGAGCAACGTGGCCGGCGGGCGCGCGAGGTGGCCAAGGTGACACTCGACGAGATCCTCTCGGAGTGGAAGGCCTACCTGGGCACCCGCAACTTCACGTTGTTGCACCAGATCCTGGATCAACTCCGAGAGATCACCGACCCCTACGAGCGGTAAACCCGGCCGCGCTGAGCCTTCCGCCCCCGTTTCCCGTTCGCCCGAGCCGCCAGGGGCCTGCGGGCGCCAGCAGGCTTCGACTCCGCCTTGACATTAGTCAGCTTAGTTGACTATTATCGTCAATAATTCTTACGATTCTCCGGCGATGGACGGGTGGTTGCCACGATGCAGGCCCAAAACCCCCATTCACCAGCACGCCCATTCATCCCTCAACAGAAAGTGAAATATTATGAAGTTTCTTGTCCTTGGAGCAACCGGCCGCACCGGCGTGCCCTTCGTCAAAAAGGCACTCGACCAGGGACACCAGGTCACCGCCCTCGTTCGGCGGGCCGACGCCAACGTTGACTCTCGCGCTCAAATCGTCAGGGGCGACGTCACCGACGCCGCCGTGATCGCGACGGCAGCCCAGGGCCACGACGCGGTCATCAGCACGCTCGGAGTGAAAAACGTCCGCGAAACCCCCACGTTGATCACAGACACCATCCGTGCCGTCATCGCTTCTGCGAAAACGTCAGGGGTCGATCGCTTCGTCGTCGTCTCCGCGTTCGGAGTCGGCGACTCTCTTGCCAAGGCATCATTTCTGGCTGGCCTGATCTTCCGCACAGCGCTGCGCAAAAAATACGCCGACAAAGCCGCGTCGGAAGTTCTCTTGACTGCGAGCGATCTGAAATGGACCCTCGAATACCCTGGGGCGTTGAACAACCGGGACAGCACCCGATACACCGCTACCGTGCTCGAGAATGTCACAAAACTGCCGATCCTCCCCTCAGCATCCCGCGCAAACGTCGCCGATTTTCTCCTTCACTCCGCCGTGGAAAACACCTTCATCCGTCAGATCGTCGTCGTCACCGACACCAAATAAGTCACCGATGCACGCCCCAAAAAACACCGCTCAGTGCCGTCACCCGGCAGATCAGTGGCGGCCGAGCCGCTCGCGGACGGTGTCGGCGAGGAAGCGCCTCGTCGGTACCGGTCGGAACGCGCGGGCCGCACCGGTCAGCGCGTCGCGGGAATCCGCGCTCAACTCGATTTCGGCGGCGGCCACATTGAACTCGAGCTGCTCAACACTGGACGCCCCCGGAATGGCGACCACGCTCGGCAGGCTGATCAGCCAGGCCAGTGCCACCTGCGCCGGCTTGGCGTCGACATCCTTGGCGACATCGCGCAAAGTCTGCAGCAGCGGCTCGATCCGGCGCAGGTTTTCGGTGCCGAACAGCGGGTTTATTGCGCGAACGCCACCGGGCCGGTTATCGACGCCGTATTTGCCGCCTAGCAGTCCTTGTGCCAAGGGGCTGTAGGCAATCACGATGCGCTTCTCGCGCTCGGCGAACGGAACGAGGTCGTCGAGGGCAGCTGGATGGGCGAGTGAGAAGTGCACTTGGTTGCTGATGACCGGCCGTCCGAGCGCAGCATCGGCCTTCTGCCAACGCGACAGCGAATAGTTCGACACACCGGCGGCGCCGATAGCGCCGCTGTCGAGCAGGCTGCGCAAGCCCGGCATGATCACCGAATCGGGAACTACCGGGTTGGGCTGGTGAATTTGGTAGAGCGGGATGTGGTCTAGCTGCAGTCGCCGCGCGCTGGCGCGCTCGCGCTGCCTGATGACCGGCGGGAACGGCGCAATCGGCATGATTTTGGTAGCCACTGCTACCTTGGTGCGCTCATCGCCGAGCGCCTCACCGAGGATGCGTTCACTTTTCCCCAGTCCGTACACCTCTGCGGTGTCGAACAGCGTCACACCCAGGGCACGGGCGCGACCAACGATGTCGCGGGCGGCACCCGTGGCATAGCTGTCTCCGTAGCCCCACTCCCGCGAGCCGAACTGCCAGGTGCCCAGCCCGATCCGGCTGACTTCTCCAATGCCGTCTACGCCCACATACTTCATCTGCTCACCGTACTGGGGCGGACGGTCATGCCCACACCTCGCGGTGGGCACCGACGCTATGAGCTGCAGCTATGCGGCGTGGAACTGCGCGTGAGCGGCGTTGCTGACTGCGCCGTGCTTGTGCAGCAACTCGAGGACTTGTTCGCCGTGGACGTCGTCCTTTTCGCAGAGTTGGCACAGCTCGCCGACGGCCGTTTGTAAGACATCCAGACGTGCGGAGACTTGGGTGAGGGTGTTTAGCAACTGGTCGTACTCACGGTCGTCGCGGTCCAGTTCAGCGACGACTTGAGAAGTCATACCCAAGTGATCACACTCCCGGATTCGACGTACCGGCGTGGGGGCGCCCACACACGTTGCCAGCGGGATTAGCCCACCGCAGGTGTGTCTAAACTCACAAATCCACTGGTGGCCGACTATCCGGAGGCAATTTCTAAGCTTCCGGAATCGAGGTCCAAGTCTTCGAGTTCTCGCTGCTCCGCAGGGCGGGAGTGAGTCGGCCGGGTGGTGGCCGATACGCTGTGGCTGCAGCGGGCTCGTTACAAGAGAGGGCAGATATGTCAAGGACTGTGGTGGTTGGCGCCTCAAGCGGTCTCGGGCGTTGCATTGGTGTTGGCCTGGTCCAGCGCGGCGATCAGGTCGCGCTGCTCGCCAGACGTCGCGCCCGCATTGAGGCTGCGGCGCAAGAGGCCGGCCCGGGCGCGATCGCCATCGAATGTGACGTCACCGACGAGGGATCGTGCCGATCGGCCATTCATGCGGCCGCGGACGCTCTCGGCGGCATCGACAACCTGGTCTACACACCTGCGGTAGGCCCACTGGTCCGCATGGTCGACACTGATGCCCAAACCTGGCGACGCATCTTCGACACCAACGTGACCGGCGCGGCGCTGGTGACGGCAGCGGCAGTGCCGCACCTGACGGCCTCAGCGGGCAAGGCGGTCTACCTCTCCTCTGACGCAGGCACTTTCGGGCCACCCTGGCCGGGCCTCGGCGCGTACGGCGTCAGCAAGGCTGCGCTCGAAAGACTCGTCGATGCGTGGCGAGCCGAACACCCGGAGATCGGCTTCACGTGCTTGATCGTCGGAGAGTGCGCCGGCGGGGAGGGCGACGGCCAAACCGGAATGAACGTCGACTGGGACATGGAGCTCGCCATGCAAGCTGTCCCGCTGTGGTCGTCGCGTGGTTGCATGCCCGGCAAGCTGATGCCTGTCGAAGACCTCATCGAGGTGGTGCACACCATCCTGCGCACCGATGCGACGACGTCCATGCCGGTTGTTGTTGCACGGGGAGCGCCCGCAAGCACTGCGGCGTTTCCGGATTCTTCTGGCCGCTGAGGGCAACGCGTCCTTTACAGTTCGCTGATAACGACGACCGAAGGAGACGCGGATGGCGTGGTTCCTCGCCCTCCAGGGCCCAGCCCATACACCACATCAATCGTTGGTCTACGAGCTCCAAGACTCGGCGGATGTAGAGAAGATCTCGCAGGAACTAGTCAGTTCCGCGACGCTGGATCGGGTGGTACCCATTCCTGCGGTGCTGTCGCAAAACAAACGTCGACACCAGAAAGTCACGCTGTATGTTCGGCCCGCCGCGTGGGGACTGTGGGCGTTCTACGAGCTGTCCGACGAAGAGCGGCGTCAGCTGTTGAAGGACAACCCGGTGATCAACGCGCTTGCCCAAGCGGCGCAGCAGCGCGGGCAGGTGAAGCCGGGGGGACAGCCGGGTTCGATGACGGTACAGGTGAATCCGCTCACCGGCCAGGTTGGGCCTGCCAAACCGTAACGCTATGCAGTGTGTTGAGAACCGCCGCACTCGTCGGCCGCTGATGCGGCCCCAAGAGTTGTCAGCATGCCGACCGCTGCCCGCTGCCACGTGAACATCTCGGCGCGGCGCCTCGCGCTGGCCCGGCGGTGGCTCTCGGGCAGGCTGACAATTGCGCTGACCGCTCGGGAGATGGCCACTGGGTCATTGTCGGCTAAGGCGCCGCAATCTGCCGTGATGATCTCTCCCAGCGCCGACGTGCGGGATACCACCGCCGGCGTCCCGCATGCCAGCGATTCCAGCGCGGCCAGGCCGAAGGTTTCGTGCGGTCCTGGCGCCAGCGCGACATCGGCGGAAGCCAGCAGCTCGGCTACGGCGTGCCGATCGGAAATGAATCCGGTGAACTCGATCGGCAGCCCAGCGGCCTGCCGCTGCAACCTGGCCCGCAGCGGGCCGTCACCCACGATGACAAGTCGGACCTCGACACCGGCGCCGCACAATGCGGCAACCGCGTCGATGCTGCGGTCGGCCCGTTTTTCTACTGACAGGCGGCCGCAGTGCACCAGCAGGATCTGCGTCGGCGCAGCCCAACGCTGTCGTACCAGGCCGGAACGCCGGCACGGATGGAACGTCTCCAGGTCGACGCCCAGCGGGACGGTCACGGTGTTCGTCGCGCCGATGCGATCGAATTCTTCGCGGGCAAACCCGGTCGTGCACACCACGGTGTCGTAGTTGGCGGCGGTGCGCCGGTTGGCGAAGTCGGCGAACCTTCGCGCGGTTCGGCGCGGAAGTACTTGGCCTGCAAGGCGATCAAGGCGTTCGTGGGAGATCATCACCGTGGTGGCGCCGTGTTCGCGACCCCAGCGGCCTAGTGACCTCAGCGTGAGCCGGTCGGAGACCTCCAAGGTGTCCGGCTGCAGCGCTTGCAGCAGCGCACGCACGGGCGCCGGCAACACCGCACGGTAACCGCCGGTGAACGGAATCAATCTGGCAGGCACGGTGATTCGCATCACACCGGTCGACAGCCGGGTGTGCGCGCCACGCCGGCCCGGGACGATCAGAAACACCTCGTGCCCGACGGCACTGTATTCCGCGCCCAGCCGGTCCACGGCGGTGCGAAGGCCGCCCGACCGAGGTCCGTAGAAGTTGGCGACCTGTACGACACGCATATAGCCAGCAGAACCGGTGCTCGTGTGCGGTCAACGATCTGACACCGACGGTTGGCTGAACAAGCCATGAACTCCGAGGACGGGAGAAGCCGAGAAGCTCACTTAGGCCGCGACGGGCCGCAGCCGAAAGACCCTGATCTCGCGGGGTGCGCAGCTGACCCGATAGCGCTCGTAGCCGGCGTAGAAGTCGGTGGCCACGGCCCATGCCGAGGCGCGGGCGTCCCCGCTCAGCAGTTCGGCTCGGTACTGGGCGGGCCGACCTTTGAACTCGACCGTGCATTCGGGTTGCGCCAGCAGGTTAATGCTCCACGCTGGGTGCGGCGGCCGACCATAGTTGGACCCGATCGCAAGCAGCCCGTCCGAGTCGTCGATCAGTACCAGCGGTTGGGTGCGTGGCAATCCGGACTTCGCTCCTGTGGTCGTGACAAGCCCCACCCGGTCGATTCCGGCCGAGCTCAGCCGCCCGTGTGTCCGAGGAATCACCACCTTGTCGATACGCGGTGCCACCTTGAGTAGGAATTGGTAGCCGGCCGGACTCATCAGCGCACGCTCGACCAGCGCCTCGTCGAGCCGCAGCCGCCGCCCGCGAATGGGGCTTTCCCGTCGAAGAGACACGATTCGACGCTACTGAATTCGCTGGTTTGCCGGGGCGCCTTTGGCGATCCGCCGGCTATCACGACGGCTTGCCTTTACACACTGTGCCCCGGGTGTATTCCGCAAACCCTCGTCCGCACTATTTGGAATCACTGAGCGGAGTCTAAATTTGGGTTAATTCCTTGGTAATGCCCGACGAAACCCGCGGTACGCTTGGCGCACTCGGCAACACCGTAGGGCCATTGCGCCGCGGTGATCGGTCGGGCTTACGGCCGGGGTGAGGATGAAGAGATGCGCCATTGCACGGCCGCATTCGCCGTTGTCGGCATCTGCATCCTCAGCGCTGGTTGCGGCGGCAGCAACCAAGCCAGTTCCACGTCGACGACGACCGCCACCAGATCGCTGATTCCGCGTCCCGTCGTGGAGCGTGAGCTCGATGCGTTGCTGCTCAGCCCTGAGCAGATCAACCCCATCATGGGCGCGAAGGATATGGCGGTCACCCGAAAGCACGACGCGATGTCGGACGACAGCGCGACAATGCAGCCGAAGGAGTGCCTGGCCATCGACGGCTCCGCGCAAGCCCAGGTCTACGCCAACAGTGGCTTCACCGCCGTGCGTGATCAGGCACTCAACGATGGCGATAACTTCAAGCATTACGCCGAGCAGGCGGTGGTGCTGTTTCCCACCGCCAAGCTAGCCAAATTCTTCTTCGTCGCGTCGGGCCTGCGTTGGCCGACCTGCCACCAATACACCCACATCCAGTCCGGAACGGAGTGGACCGTCGGGCCGATAGCGGATAGCAACGCGACACTGAGCACGGTTGCAACGCAACAGAATCCCCGGCAGGGCGGTTGGGCCTGCGGTCGGGCGCTGGCGATCAAGAACAATGTGATCGTCGACGTCAACACCTGCAGCCCCAACCCGCAGAACTCAGCCGTCGACATCGCCAACCAGATCGCCGCCAAAGTGCCGACGCGGTAAGGCCGTTTGCGTCGTCACCCGGTGTCGGCAGGGTCGAGAAGTCGCACCTCCTCGAGGTCCATTGCCGACTGCAGCTCACGCAGGACAATGTCGTCGATGCGATTTTGGTCTCGAAGTTCGGTAATGGCTCGGCGCTTGTGTTCCAGTACGCCGAGCCGAACCCGCCTCAGCAGCTCATTCCGCTCAGCCACGTCGTTAGAACCGCCAGCGTCGCCGCCGGCTTCGACGAGTGCCGCGTGTTCCTCGTACTCCTTTCGCAGGCGGCTCAACAGGTCCTCGCCGATGCCGACCTCACCGGCGACCACTGGCAGGGCTTCCAGGGCAGCTTGGGCGCCGCGACAGCGAGCCAGTTGCAGTTCGTCAGCGTGACCTGTGTCTTCGGGCATCCGAGCCCATCGAACGACGTCGGGCAGCGTGCTTCCTTGGATGAGGACGGTCACCAGAATCACGATGCACACCACGAAGATGATCAGGTTGCGGTCCGGAAACGGTGCGCCGCTGCGCGTAGTCAACGGGACCGCCAATGCCGCGGCAAGCGACACGGCGCCGCGGAATCCGCCCCAGCCGGACACCACGCGCTGGCGCCAGTCGACGCGACGGGTGCGCTGTATGGCGCGCCGGTCCACGATGCGAAGCAAAGCGGTGATTACTTCAATGCAGGCAAATCGCGTCGCCACGATGACGCCGGTGACGGCAAGGGCCACTACTGCCGCGTGGCGGATGCCGCCGTCGACGCCTGCAATACCGCGCACCGCGTTGGGCATTTGCACGCCGACGAACACCCATAGCGAGCCGTTGATCAGGAATGTCGAGAGATCCCAGAAGTTAAATGTCAGAATCCTTGAGCGGGCCCGGATGACGTACGGCGAGGCGTAGGCGAGCATGAGTGCCGAGACCAGAACCGCGACCACGCCGCTGCAGTGAATGGTTTGGGCGAGCAAGAACGCGGCGAACGGCGTCAGCAGGCTCAGAGCCCCCTCCTCCTGCGGCGCGTCGATCCGGCGGCGCACCTGGGTCACCGCGATGCCGACCAGCAGCCCGGCGCAGATGCCACCGAGGTAAGAGCCGACAAAACGGGCCGTCAACGCGGCCGGGCCGACTGGGGCGCCGCCAACCGCAACCGAGACGCTGACGGCGAAGAGCACCAGTGCGGTCCCGTCGTTGATGATGCTCTCCGCTCTCAACACGGTCACTGCGCGGCGGGGTAACTGTTTGGCCAGGCCGGCCACGGCGGCGGCGTCGGTGGGGGAGAGCACGGCACCAAGGACCGAAGCCGCGTGGGATTCCATTCCGAGCGCCCGTGCCGTCCAGGTCACCGCTACCGCAGTGGCGATCACCAGGCCCACACTGAGAAAAACGATGACGCGTAGGTTCTTACGGATCTCGCGAAAGCTGGTGTTCAGACCTTCCCAATACAGAATCGCCGGCAAGAACAACAGCAGCACCATCTCTCCGTCGAGCCGAACGCCGCCGACCCGCGGGATCAAACCCAGCAGTGCGCCGAGCAGTATGAGCAAGACTGGGGGGCCCACCCGATAGCGGCGGCCTATTACCGTGCCCACGATCACGGTGGCAAACAGTGCGACGATTACGACGAGCCCGAACACCAGCACATCATCCTGTAGGAGCCATCAACTTTCACATCTTCGGTTCTGGGGCCCTATGCTTGGGCTCGGCTCGGGCCGCAGGCAGCAGGGCCGGGGTTGCCGAGCACTGGTCGAATGGGGCTGTGACCGCTGTTTTACCACGGGGTTAGACGCTGAAGATGACCGCGTCGACGTGCGCGTCGTGCGGCACACCATTGCGGCCGAACGCGAAGTTCTCCCGGCGCGCGGAAGCCTGGTGGTCGGGTCACCGTTGGCGCTGGCAATGTCGATGCGCGGTGTCATCAAGTGTTGCCTGGGGATGGCTGGTTGGCGGGAAGATGCTAATAAGGCAGTCGCGATGGCACGCCAAGCCGACGCGATCAGCTACGTCATGGCGATCACCTACAAATACGTGCCAGTGCAGTTCGGAGCCATCACCCTGGACGACCGGTCGCTTGAGGACACCGCGGAGGCGTTACGGATCGCCGAGGAGTCCGGTGACAACTTCAGCGTCGGCTTCGCGCGCTACACCCGGGGCCTGGTGCTTATCCATAACGGTGGAGCCGAGAGCGAGCAGGGGTTCGCGCAATTGGTCGCTGTCCGGGAGCTGTGCACTCAGCAACGACTGAGCATGACAATGCTGCCGGCAATCGACACGTACTTCGCCCGTCGTACAGCGCGCGACGGTGATCTGGACGGCGCAATTGAATTGTCCCGCACAGTGGTTGACGGGTTGTACACGGCCGGCGGAATGTTCCTCTTGGGCATGGCAGTGGGGGAGTTCGTGGAGCTGTTGCTGCGCAGCGGCGAGACCAAGGATCTGGCCGAAGCCGGTGCGGCGGTCGACCGGTTGGCTGCGGTCCCCACCGACGATGGGTTCGTGCTGCACGAGCTGCCGCTGCTGCGGCTGCGTGCACTGCTCGCATGTGCTGAAGGAGACGAGGCCCGATATCGGGAATACGCGAAAGGGTCTGCTGCACGAATAGGTGACACCTGAGATCGCTTGCCCAGTCGGGTGGGCTGGAAGGATGTCACCATGGCAAGGCCGTATCCGAAGGACTTTCGCGAGGACGTTGTGCGGGTCGCCCGTAACCGCGAGGACGGTGTGACGATCGAGCAGATCGCCGCCGATTTCGGGGTGCACCCGATGACGTTGAGGAAGTGGATTCGTCAGGTCGATATCGACGACGGTGCTGTACCGGGCAAGACGACCGGGGAATCGGCTGAGCTGCGCGAGTTGCGTCGCCGAAACCGGTTGTTGGAGCAGGAGAATGAGGTGCTACGGCGGGCGGCGGCGTATTTGTCGCAGTCCAATCTCCCGGGAAAAGGCTTTACCCGCTCGTGAAAGAGCTCGCCGCTGACGGGATCCCCGTGGCGGTGACGTGCCGGGTGCTCAAGCTCGCCCGCCAGCCCTACTACCGCTGGCTGGCCAACCCGATCACCGGCGCCGAGCTGGCCGAGGCCTACCGCGCCAACGCCTTGTTCGACGCGCACCGCGACGACCCGGAGTTCGGCTACCGCTTCCTGGTCGCCGAGGCCGACGACGCCGGCGAGTCGATGGCCGAGCGCACCGCGTGGCGGATCTGTGCGGACAACGGCTGGTGGAGTGTGTTCGGCAAGCGCAAGCGGGGCAAGAACGGCAAAGTCGGCCCATCGGTCCACGATGATCTGGTCGGTCGCCATTTCACCGCTGAGGCACCAAATCAGTTGTGGCTAGCCGACATTACCGAGCATCGCACCGGTGAAGGCAAGCTCTATCTGTGCGCGATCAAAGACGTGTTCTCCAACCGCATCGTCGGCTACTCGATCGACTCTCGGATGAAGTCACGACTGGCCACCACGGCGCTGGCCAGTGCGGTCGCACGCCGCGGCGACGTCGCCGGCTGCATTCTGCACACGGACAGGGGCAGTCAATTTCGAAGCCGCCGATTTGTCCACGCCCTCGGCCGCTGCGACATGGTCGGGTCCATGGGCCGGGTGGGGGCCGCCAGCGACAACGCAGCCATGGAGAGCTTCTTTAGCCTGCTGCAGAAAAACGTCCTGAACCGCCGCCGCTGGCACACCCGCGAGCAGCTACGGATCGCCATCGTCACCTGGATCGAACGCACCTACCACCGCCGCCGGCGCCAGCGCGCCCTCGGCTGATCGACCCCGATCGAATTCGAAGCAATCATGACCACAGCGGCCAGTCAGGCCGCGTGAAGAAACTGTCACCTATCGGTGCAGCAGACCCAAACACTATCGCGATT